>NZ_JADBEG010000001.1:7362500-8612500 GCF_014873755.1 Amycolatopsis lexingtonensis | reverse complement strand
GACCGAGACGGCGAACGAGTCACCGGCGAATCCCCGCACCACCTTCTTGGCCATCTGGAGGCTCGAGACCAGCACCCCGAACCCGACCGCCTGCCGTCCGCCGCCCACCATGCGCTGGGTGAAGGTGGCCGGATCCTCCGCGGCGACGATCGCGGTGCCGGTCTTCTTGGCGTTCACCCGGCCGGCACAGTGCACGGTCCGGGTGCCGATGCCGGTGTAGCCACCCCCGCACGCGTTGCCGATGCCCGGCCCGGAACCGTCCGCGGTCAGCGACTCGATCGGAGCGGACGAGGTCCACTCGATCGACTCGCCGACGTCCGTCGATTCGACGTCCGCGCCCACCAGGCCGTAGCCCTTCACCACCGCGCCGCTCGCGTCGGTGGCGACGATGTCGGTCAGCGCGGCAACGGTCGTCGTGCCACTGGCGGTCTGGTACAGCGCCGGCCGGCCCGGCACCCCGGTGTAGTGGCCGGAGTTGCCCAGGTAAGCGGCCGAGTAGGTGGGTAGCGCGCTCGGCGCGACCGGGCCGCCGGACACGGTGAGGGTGGCCGAGAGCCGGTAGCCGCCGGGCAGCGCGAACACCAACCGCTGGCCCGCCGGCGACGTGGCCTCCGCCGCGCTGTAGCCGGACAGGTCGAACCAGCACAGCGTCCGGGCGTAGGTACCGGTGCCCGCCGTGGCGAACCCGCAGCTCCGCGCCTCGGCGGCCGACGCGCGAGGCGCCGTGCCGGGCGCGAGCACACCGAGCGCCAGGAGCACCACGACCAGCAGCCCGGACACCCCTCGCCGGGACTTCCGGGCACCGAACACCACACCACTCATCGACCTCGGACCCCTCGACTCGGCTACCGCTCACCGGTCATCGTCCGCGAGAGGGGCCGTTCCGGCATCCGAGAAGGTGGGCAATCAGTCCATAGTGGAACGTTCGCCGGCAGCACGCGTCGCCGGTCGCGGTGAGTCGCCCGGCCGGCAGTCGGTCGGGAAGGTGCGCGGGAACGTCGTGGACCAAGTGGTCGCCACCCGGACGACCCGTTCAAGCCCTGCGAGCCACCGGCCTGCACCGGAGAACCTGGAACTGCCGGACGCACTGCCCGGCCCGGCCACTTACCTGCCCGCCGACAGGCTGACCGATGACGCGCACGGCGGGCCGGCCGGCACAGCCGACAAAACGTGCGGCTTGCGTACGTGCAGGTCTTCGAGGCCTTTGCAAACCCTTCCCCACCAGCCCGACGCCTCCTAGAGATGGCCGCCACCTGGCCAGATACCCTCCCGGACGTCGGGCCCGTGTCTCGGCCGTATCAGACGCAACGTCAACTCACCCCCGAAGAAGTGGGTCAGATGATCGCTCGGCACGAGGCCGGAGCCAGCATGCAGCAGATCGCCAATGAACTCGGCGTGCACCGCACGACGATCTTGAAGCGGCTCCAGGGACTGGGCATTACGACGAGGTGCTCGAAGCTGACGCCGGCGCAGGTACATGAGGCCGTCGGACTGTACGCGAACGGCTGGACGCTCGACAGGATTGCAAAGCGGTATCACGTCGTCGCGAGCACGGTGCGAGAGTACTTGCTTGCCGATGGGATCGAATTGCGACCGAGAGGTCGGTTCCCCCACCGAGGCAATGCGTAGAAATTCCACGCTCGAACTAAGGAATCACAAACGCAACACTGTACTTCGCCCGCGTCACCGCCACATAAAGTTTTTCCCGAGCCCCGGCGTCCAATGGGTTGCGAGACTGGTAGTACTTCTTCATTGGGCCAGTTGGAAAAATCAGAACTCGATCATAGGTGCTACCCTTTGATACGCCGATGTTGATCGCATTCAAGCCTGCAGTGTCTGCCCTCTTATCATATCGGAGTACCACAGGGTCATGCTCAGCAACATACTCCGATACATCCGATGGCTTAATAGCAAGCACGCCGTCGTGGCCGGTAGTTTCGCTATTCATTGAAGTCGTGGCGGGCATTTCAGGATAAAGCCCGTCAGCAAAATCGCAGATTTCCTGGTTGCAACGGTAGCTCACCGCCCGCGGTTCGATTTCGCAAAGATTGACACGCTCGTTAAGCCAGCTAGCAATCCCGCTCCCTTTATGCTTCTTGTTCTTCCGGTTGTTATTAGTCGAAAACGTCGCCTGTCGCGGGTCGCCAACCATGGTGACAGCAATCGGCGACCGCATTAGCAGATCAAGTAAGTCGAGATCGTAGCCAGCCAAGTCTTGAACTTCGTCGATGTAGATATGATCGAACATCTCCGACAGGCGACGCACGACCGCTCCGCCGGACGCCTCGTTAGCCTTAACGGCGAGCGCGGATAACTCATCCCTGTAAGCGTCTCGGCGACTATCAAGATAGTACTGTCTTGGCGTGTTTTGACCTACATAGATAGGCCGTTGTCCGGTAAAGTCGAGACCTCGAATCAACCCAACCTCACCCAAAACACTACTCTGATACGGCCGAGCGCACTCGTTTAGCAGCAACGTAAACCATCCCGTCAAGGTAATATTTGACGGGATAGAACCCCTGACGGCCGCCATCCGACTCCTCAACTGGAGTAGGTTCTCGTTGGTATACGTAGTTACCAGCACGCGTTCAGCACTGTTGCTCAGCGCACTATCGATGACATGCTGAGTCTTCCGCGATCCCGCCGCCGCAATGACGGCCCGATTGTTATGCGACGGCATTCTTAATGTATCCCGGCATGTTGATGGTGGTCGAGCTTGAGAAGATGGCGAGGGCGCACGTTGTCTTATTGTTCTTCATGTACTTCAACAGCTCGTCGTCGGTGTCGAAGTCCTGCCCAAGGACGCCGTTTAGCGTCGCTCGATCATTAGCCAAGAGCAACTGCGGCTCCAGCGTCTTGTATGCCGCGTTTTCGCCGACATGGACGCCGATATTCCCGTACTGATCGTAAGCGACGTATCCAGCTTTAACCTCGGCAGCTTCTTTACCATCGTTATCGGTTACGACATCAACTTGATTCTGCGGCAGCAAAGCGGCGATATCCAGGAAGCGTTTGAACGACAGCCCGCGCACGTTGATGATATCTACGCCACCATCCACCGGCAGGCACCCATGCACATCAAGGTACGCCCGCTGAACTACAAGCTCGTCCGAAGGCCCCTCAACCAGGATGCTTCTGCGTGCCAGAACGACGCGAAGTGTGTCGTAGCCCGACAGCTTGCGGAAGTAGTCTTGCGTACTGCGCGACAGCGCATTGAGACGAATCCCCTGCGTCAGCGACAGGAGTACCAGACTTTCAAGCCCAAGCTTATTGAGTACATACGAGCTGTGAGTGGTAACGAATACTTGCTTGCCGCTGCACTTATCTTTGATCCTCTTAACAAGTTTGCCCAGGTTTGGAAAAGACAAGTGATTTTCGGGTTCTTCAACGAGGACGACATGAGCGTCATCAACCTTCTTGTTCAGAGCAAGAAGGATCTTTAGCGTGCTCTGCTCACCCTTACCGACGTACTGCACGGGCAGATTGTCCAGATGTGGCACGATACTGCTTTCCCAGCTCGTTCGCTGCGAGACATCGATACCTAAGGTAAGCGTGCGTTCGCTAACATCAGCGGGATCACCACGGAGCTTTTTGTTGATATCCTGAATAGCAGCACTCTCAGAAAACTCTTCGCGCAAGCCGCGATAGGTCCGAGCAAGTCCAACGCGATCAGCCGGCGCAAGATGGGAGTTGAGGATGCCGTTGAAGTAGTAGTCAACGCCACTCTGCAGCTGGATGCTGGCGGCGTCAATAAGTGAAGCTGTCGCTGGGACGCTCCGGAACGTGACGCCGTTGCCCGAAAAAGCCAGCCAGTCAACTCGGTAGTACTCGGTCGGGATCAGCTTGACCTGATCGGGGTTTTTCACAAACTCGCGATACTCATCTTCATAGTCCTCGTTGAGGTGAGCACGAATGCGAACACCGGGCGCGTTAGTCTTACAAAGGTTATTCGTTCCCTGAATTTCAGGCGGCGCTGAGTCAGCATCCAGAAAGAGGTCAATAATAATCTCGGGCGGCTGAACCGGGCGCCCCTCCTGAACCCCCTTAATGTATTCGGCGGCGGCGCCCATATGGAACATATACGGCGACAACTCCTGCAGTAACGGCCGACCACGAACACGACCCGTCAGGGCAAGCCCGATCGCCTCAAGGATGGTTGACTTGCCCGCATCGTTGTCGCCCACCAAGATGTTCATCTTAGGGTCAAACTCAAGCGTGAAGTCTCGAAAGCTTCGGTAGTTCTTAATGACAATCTTGGTAAGCATGGGTTCCCTCAGTATACGGCGACTACTTCGCGGTGTCAGCCCTGGGCGTAAGCTACCCAGATCGTCACTCGATGGCTGCGAGCATCCTCCTCGCCTTTATATCCCACAGATATCGAAGTTGATGTTGACATGGTCGCTCGAAGGCCGCATGCCGTTACGCGAAATCGCCACCGTCACCCGATAGCGAACTTCCGGGGCGAATGTAGGCTCATCAGGAGATCATGAACAGCGTAGCGACCCGGTGTTACGTGGCTCCGTTAAACTTTCGAGTGATCAGGCTGCAGCAGTCGTCAGTTTCTTACCGACAGCGGAGCTAGTTGCCGAATGATCGGCTCGCGCGTCTTGAGGTCATGGACGATGAGTGGTGTATCACGAGCACATGCTCACGCACCTCTTCGGCGACTCCGCGACGGAAGCAGCTTGGTGGTCGGCCATCGGCCAGATTTTCGGTGCCGGAGCTACCGTTGCAGCCGTCTTCGTCGCCCTGTTCCAGCCGTGGCGCCAGCGCAGGCGGGACGAACGCGAACGGCTGGCCATGCTGGCAGCCGAGGCGATGGCCGCAGTTTACGGCGTCAGGATGGCCCTTGAAGCCGTCAAGGTGCGCTCGGGTGGCCTGCCGGCCGTTGCGTCCGGAGTCAGCATCATGAGCGACCTCTTCGCCCGAGGCGACAACGCAATACAGCAACGGGCCGCCGCGCTAACGCGGGCAGTTGACCTCCGCCGGAGCGCAAACGACTTCGCCTGGAGCGCCGTAGCTGGGCCAATGGAACGCGCGTCACTTGTCCTGACTCGCGTATCTCTGGCTGGCAACGAGGACCTGCGCCGAGCGGCTCATGGGCTACTCGACGCGCTCACTGACCTCATGAAGGCGCCCACGACGTCGTCGCGCGGATGGAAGCGAGCAAGCCAAGGCTTGGAGAGGGCCGTAGAAGACTTCCGGGCTGTGACCGTACGAGTGACCCGAGCAGCCAAACGGTGAGCTGGGTCATCCACACCGCCTACCCAGCCGCCCGGAAACGAGCCACATCAAGTCTCAATAGTCGACGATAACTTTGAACTAACGGTCGCGTCTCCAATCGGGCACTGTTCCCCTCCGGCAGTAACGCATTAGTAGCTATCTCGACAACCACACTTGACCGCTACCGGAGGAGACATGAACGATAACATGATTGCGCCAGACCGTCCGAAGCCTGCCAACGAGACCCCGTACACCAAACCGCTGAGCAGCTTCCAGGGGTTCTGCACTTGGCCGATGCTAGTCCGGTATCGCCACTTAAAGTATCTCGCCGAGACGCTAGCCAGGCCTGAGTCATGGGATCATCCGGTACCCGAGATCGCGGATCGACCTGAGGCATTCCCTGTTTTAGGACGCTACATCGACTACACGTTTAGACGGCTGCGCGAGCAAGACCGGATTAGCGTGAGCGCCGATCAGAAGTGGGCCAGCTTTAATACTGGACTTGTAACTGAACGCTATCGAGAGATTTTCGGCCTGCTGGATCAGGCGCGCAACACCCAACACGGCCCTTGGCACTTTATTGAGTTTGTCACCGACGCTGATCGCCGACTCAACCACTTCGCGACGCTACCAGAGCGCGCAACGTACTTCGATAAGCCCGAGCACCTCGTGTACGACACGTCACGGCGACTGATATTGCAGGACCACGCTCTCATTGACCGAGTCAGCCGCTTTCCTCCTCACTTCCAGGGTGACGACCCGGACACGGTCGAACGGCGACACCGGGCGTTCGAGACCGCGCTCAAGCACGCTGAGTTCAGGGTCAAGCAGAGTTATCGTGCCGCGATTCCTCAATTTTACTGGCCTGGCAATGAGCCGGGACGCCTGCAGTTGCTGCTGCCAATCTGTCTTGACACGGCCGCCAGAGTAGATTTTGCGCTGCCCGTCGAGATCGATGGTGACTACAGTTACCGAGGATACACCCCGTTGGAAATGAATTGGGCCTACAGTAACGCCAGGCTCGTTGCCAAGCCTGACAGCGATTGGTTGAGACCATAGGTTGACAGCGATATAGAAATGTGATAAATTAATGCAATCACTACAGCGGTAGTGATGTTCGATTCGCAGCAACAAACCAGTACCGCCATAGTGCAAGCGTTGATTCACCAGCAAGACTCGCCTTAACCGGTACTCGCGCGAACAGGCTCCACAGTCGGTTACATGTAGTTGCTTACTCAGAGCTTCCGGCTCACACGCCCCCATCTCGGACCGAGATGGGGGCTTATGCTATTTCGGACACGCTGGCCTCCCCGCCAAAGCCCGCAGCCGAGCGACGATCTCGTCTCGCCGGTTCCACCTCCCCAGAGTTCCCCCGGCATAGGCATGACTCAGTGGTAAGACAGCCTCACAGACAGTTGGCCCGGACGCGAGGCTGCCGCCGGGGAAGGCTCTAAACCCCATGCCCCGCACGTAGCACCGAGACCACAGTCCGCACGCCCGACGGCCTAAACTGGCGGAACACTGGTCCAGCCAAACAGCGAGGGCCGTCGCGCCGCTGTACTCATGCACGGTGGTGTCACGCGTCATGAGGCGGGCTTCGGCCGAGGGTGACGTAGCATCGCTTCAATCTCGCCGGCTCCGGCGCACTTCACCGCCCCACTCAGACCCTCAGCTTGCCTT
This sequence comes from Amycolatopsis lexingtonensis, assembly GCF_014873755.1. Lineage (NCBI taxonomy): Bacteria > Bacillati > Actinomycetota > Actinomycetes > Pseudonocardiales > Pseudonocardiaceae > Amycolatopsis > Amycolatopsis lexingtonensis. Next base: position 8,605,597 of record NZ_JADBEG010000001.1, on the reverse strand, counting down.
GATTGCGAGACCTGTGCCCAAGATGGCTCCATACAGAACGAAGGTATTGACCAATGCGATGAATGACGGTTGCAACCATCGCACAAATGACGACGGCTGGTCAGACACCTCTTGACCATCAGTCCCCATGACTGCCGCTCCAGGCCGAGAAGCCACCAGTGACACCGTGCCGAACAGGACGCACAGTACGAAGGGGAACCATAGACCTCGTAGTGGAGCCCAAAGACTCTGCGCCCCGCCCCAAGCCGCTGCGATACCACCCGTCATAGCAGCAAAGTTGGTCAACGACTGCACGGTAACGAAGTCACTGACGCTCTTCGTGCCGGCCGGGGCAGCATTCCCGAGGTTGCCGCTCGTAACTTGAGCAGAGGTCGTGGTTGTGGCGAAAGCGTTCGCAATGGACATGACAGTGCCTCCTGCGCGAGTGATGCGCTGGTGGTCGGGCAAGGTGTCCGACCACCACACCAGTCGTCGACGATCATCAGACTGTTACTGAACGTCACGCAGTTGTGACTTGCTTAGATGAGTCCCAGCCGGCCTATCGACAGACCTGAGATCTACTCTGTACCTGCGGCGGTCAACCTCGTGGAAAGTCAGTCCACCTCGCCTGGCCGCGAACACCTATGAGCATCGGCGAGCCAGATTGACCTGGCCAGCTAACCGACCTGTAACACTCGGTCAGTGCACCCCGACTCACTCTAGGCAGAAAACAGCTACACCTCCTGGCACGTTCATCGCAAAATGCGGAGGAAACGGAAGGGGTCCCGAGTATGACCCGCAAGGCACGGCAGCATATCGCCGACTATCTTCGCGAGTTGTCGTGGCCGCGTTTGCTGCGCGTCGTCTTCACACTGATCTCCTTTGTGGGCATCCTGAGCCCCTTCTTCAAGGTCACTGTTCTCACGATGTACCTGCTGGGAGTCGGTGCGGCGTGGCTAATCTTGACGATTCTTTACCTTTCGTTCGGACAAACCAGGCAGCGAGTTAAGAGCAAGCGCGATCATGAGATGATCACACGATACACGGCAGAAATCAGCGCTCGTGCTGCATCATTCTGGTCAGTGGAGCGTGTACAGAAAGTCCTAACTATCGACAGCAATGGAGACTGCAAAGAATATTGGACCATTTCAGGCAAGGCCACTGGGCAAGATCTCGGATTTTATCGATTTCGCACCAGTCCAGGAAAAGACCAGACTGTACGTCAGCGTCGCAAGATTCAAGTGAAGGCAAGAACGCCGATCAGGGGCGACGAAGGTGGTATCCCATACCATGTAACTACCGCATGGCGAGACGAGAATGCACTAGAGACACTGGTGCACTTTCCATCGCCCATCAAAGTCGGCGAAGAATTCATGATAGTTGCCGAGATACATTGGCCAGCCAAGTGCCGCCCACTGGTACGCGATAAAGAGACCGAGAAATTCTCGCTCTGCTTTGCTAACATTGTCGGCCAGATAGACTACACCGTCGTTTTGCCGCCAGACACAGTGGCGCACTACGAGCCACTCGGCTTCCGAACCGGAGACAACGACATGACCCTCACACCAGGCACGAACACTGTTGGGCAACGCAAGATTAACCTCATTGCAAAAAATGTACCCGAAAACAAAACAGTTGGCATGTACATAAAAATGCAGTAGTCCCGGCTTTCGCCTAGACTACTGCATCAGGAGCAACAGCTAGTTGCCGCCCTCGTCACCATACTTCTTCATTTAATGAATCCCTTTCGCATATATATTACTCTAAGTATTCAACTGTGCACAGGTCCTACAGGTTGCGGAGTCTATCTGCAGCAAGACCTCGCTGCGCGTTAAAGTCACACGTTATCACGCAAACGTGTGAACATCTACGCCGGACTCCTCTCCTGGACTGCCTTTATAATATGCTTCACTGTTGAAGTCGCTGAGACTAACATCAACGTTACCTTTTCTGCCAGGCCGTCTCTGATCACGCAGCGCACTGCGAAGGCTACGCTGCCGAGAGCGCTGTCGAAGTCGCTTTTGCGCACGTTAACCGACCGTTTGGCTACCTCAGTCAAGCCCGCCGCGTTGATCCCACTGAGTTGGCATGAGCGATACTTCACCCGCCAGGCCGCGGATGGCTGCAAGCTCTGCTTTGCGGTAGTGACCTCCAGGAACGCGAAGCGACTCACTTCGTCGGCCGCCGGTCGGATCCCGTTGGCCTGCTCTGCGGTCAGGATGTCGCCGCCAAAGTAGGCTTGGAGCATGACCGCACGTAACATCGAGACAACCGTCCGCACTCCAGACGGCCTCAACCTGGTCGGAACGCTGGTTCAGCCAGGCGACCAGCCGCACCGCGCCGCGGTGTTCGTGCACGGTGGCGGCGTCACGCGCCACGAGGCGGGCTTCTTCACCCGGCTGGCCGCCGGCCTGGCCGAGGGCGGCGTAGCCTCGCTCCGCTTCGATCTCCCTGGTCACGGCGAGAGCGAAGGCCGTCAGGAGGACTTGTCGCTCGCTGGGGTTCTCAACGCCGTCCGGGCAGCTCGGGCCCACCTCTGCCAGGAGACCAGCCTTACGTCGGCGTCGCTGGTGGCGGCTAGCTTCTCCGGCGGTCTGGCCGCCTACTACGCAGCCCGGCGCCCGACCGACATCGAGCGGCTGGTGCTGTTCAACCCGCTGCTTGACTACAAGCAGCGGTTCGTGGATCAGAAGGACTTCTGGCAGGACGACTACCTGACCGACGAAGCCGCCCGCGACCTGGCCGAGCAGGGATTCTTGCCGCACTCTCCGAGCTTCAAGCTCAGCCGGGCCCTGCTCAATGAGGTGTTCTGGCTGGATGCCCGCGGTGCGCTGGCCGACATCCAGGCGCCCACGCTCATCGTGCACGGCACCAGGGACACCTTCATCCCGGTGGAGTCGTCCCGGGACGCAGATCGCCGGCTGACGGCCCCGCACCGGCTACTTGAGCTCGAGGGTGCGCAGCACGGCATCGCCGTTCACGACGACCCGACGTACGCCGACCCGCAGAGCCAGTCCTGGCAGGCCGAGGTCATCGCCGCCGTCCGCGACTGGCTGACGCCATCTGCGGTGTAGTGCTGTTTCTGTAGCTCGATGGCAGTGAACGACTAGTGACAGCCAGAGCCCGCCCCCGCGTATAACCGAGGGCGAGCCCTGGCGCTCCGACCGCGGGGTAGCGAAGAACGAACGGCTGCATTTCAGCAGCCAGCACGCCTGTCAGCCTTTGTCGTCGGGGAGATCGAAGATGGACGAGGTCTCCGGCTTGTCGTCGCCGTGGTACTGCGTCGTGGCTCGGTCCCAATCGATGTGGCCCTCGTCGTCGGCGGATGCCGACAGGTGGGCGTGGTCTTGATCCAGGTGCTGCGCCTCCCACTCAGTTTCAATATCGTTCGAGTCGCCGGGGTCTTCGGACATTATTTCCCCAATCTACTCAATGTAGCTATACTGGTTGCATAGAGTTGGAATGGTTCATGGCAAAAGCGCGGGCGCTTATCTTTACATCAGAGTCCTACTTTCACCTCCTTTCGCCGCTTGAGAGGAAGGTCCTGATGCTGCGCTACGACGCAGCGGGCGACTCGGTAATGTCTCTCGACGAAGTAGCTCGGCATATGGAGATACCCGCCGTCGAGGTCCGTCAGGCTTATGACGGAATCCACCGCAAAGCGAAAGACTGGAGTCATATGCGCATCTTCTACAAGAACCAACAGATGCGTCGACGCTACTTAGCCTACGTCGGCTTGAAGGCTTTGTTTCTGTAGGCGACAAGCCTGGGCGCCACGTCGCCGAATGGTCGCCTCCTCTCGGACGAAGCCCGATATGCAGTCCAGGTCGGCAAACAGCAAGCCGTGGTTACGCCAGCTTCAACCTTTAACCCGTTTGGAGTAAGCGATGTCAACCTTAGGCTGTGACGGCCTCGCGCAGCTGCGTCACGGCTGGCCGGTTCGTCCAGGGTCGGAGGTATTCGAGCACGCGGATCAGCTCCTGTTTCGTGCGCCGGGAGCTGGTGCTGTCGGCCCGAGCGGCCGACTCGACGCCGGTCCGGGCGGCCTCGTCCGGCTCACCAGCCAGCGCCAGTGAACCGGCCCGCAACGACAGAAAGAACCCGTAGTCACGCGGCGAGAACCGGTCTTCCATCAACGATTCGTCGTACAGCTCCACCGCCCGCCGCGGTGCCCCGGCCTCGGTGTAGCAGATCGCGGTCTGCATGGTCAGCAACGTGTCGTTGTAGTGCGTTCCCAACGTCGACGCCCCGTCGTCGCGAGCGCCCAGCAGCTGACGAGCTCGGTCGATCTTCGGCGCCACGGCGTCGGCGGTCGCCCCAAGCATGACTTCGGCCCGCGCTTCCTGCTGCACCGACTCGGCTTGGACCCGGTTCGGCAGGGACCACGGCCCGTGCTGCACCGCTTGCGCCAGCGTCTGCATCCGCTGCGGTTCGCGCTGGTCAAAGGCCAGTTGGGCCTTCTTGAGCAGGACGTAGCCCTGCATGGCGGTGTCACCGGCTTCCTGTGCCCACTCCATGGCCCGGTCGTACCAGTACAGCGTTCGGCCGAAATCGCGCACGTCGCGGTAGAGCCAGCCCGCGAACTCGGCACTTTCGGCTCCAAGCCTGAGCAGGTCGCGCCGAATGCTCGGCTTGACGTCGCGGGCGTGCTCCTCGATTGCGCCCACCACGCCGAGGACGAGCGGCAAGGTCTTTGCCGGGCCGAGCGTGCCGTCGTCGGCCTTGCAGGCGGCCAGCTGGCGGGTGAAGTAGTCGAGCACCGGGCCGTCGAAGTAGCGACGCGCGTCGGCCATGGCCTCAGCGACGCGCCCGAGTTCGTCAAGGCCGAGGGCGGGAAAAGCCGTCGCTGCTAAGCCGTGCTTGAGCAGCGAACGGCGGTTGAGTGGACTCATGGCGTCCCATTCCGCGGCTTGAACCGCTGGAAGGTTGGCCTCGTCACCGACGACGAGAGCAGGCGGCAGAAGCGACCCTAGCTCGCTGACGGCGACGGTAGCCCCATCCAGCGGCACCAGTACGGGCCGTCCATTCACCCTAACCGGGAGAAGCAAGCCGCCGCGCGGCATCCTCCTCGTCTCGTCCCGTTCGTCCGGCTCCTGATCACCGCGCTCAGCGGCAATCGCCGGCTGCGTGGGACTTGCCTCGGTGCCCTCCGCCAGCAGGACTTCCAGTTGCTCACGAGTGACGTGCAGCAGCTTGGCCAGCTTCGGCCGCTTGTACACGAGCGGCTCCGTGGCTCCGCGCTCCCACCGGTTCACCGTGGCGGGATCGACGTCGAGCGTGTAGGCCAGTGACTCCTGGGTGTAGCCCGCCGCTTTGCGGGCCCGTGCCAGCCCGATGCGTCGGCCACCCATGATCGTCTCCCCTCGGTGACAGTGCGAGATCGTCACATTACCGCAGGTCAGACGGCCGGATGCAAGAAACGTGTCGATTTTGCGCCCTGGTGGACCAGGGGCGGCCGCTCCATGGTCATTTCGGCACCCCGGCGATCGGTTGAACCGTCCACGGGTCATGTCCTCCATGCCCGTTCCGACACGGGTCCTGGTCGCCGGGGTGCTCCCAGACCCCACAAGGAAGCAGGGACGACATGGCGGCTCGCGTAACCCACCACCACCGGAGGCGACCGCTGACGCTGGTACCTCGGTGCTGGCAGCGCGGCCAGGCACTGGCTCCTGTCACCGAAGCCCGACTGCCGGAACCGGCCCAGCTGTACTCGCTCATCACGCTGACGCTGCTCATCCACGAGCCGGGCGTAAGCGGCTGCTTGTGGTGCGAGGAGGCTTGGCCGTGCCCGTCGGCACTGCAGGCGTATCGGCTGCGGGAGGGGTTCTAGTGCACCCCGACATGCCACCCCGCCTCGACGCGATGGCGGATGCACTGCTCACAAGGCCCTTCACAGCGGCGCCGGCCGTAAACCCCCTCGTGGCCTATGGCTACGTGACCGCGCCTGGGAATGACCGGCAAGCCACTCAGGCGTGCGCCGCACTCCTCGAGCTTTGGTGCTACACCGAGGGCTGGATCTTCGGCGCGATGTTCGTGGACGCTGCCAGCGGACCGGACGAAGTCATCGAGCCCGGCTTCACCGGCCTGGTGGACGCGCTGCCGGTCTACCCCCGAGCGGCCGTGCTGCTGGTCGAGCCGGGTGACCTCTCACTCCACATCGGAGCCGCGCTGGTGAAGCAAGCCGCCATCCGGCGAACCGGCGCCCAGCTGCAAGTGCTCTCAGACGAGCTGGCGGAGGCGGTGACGTGAAACGCGAGACCGGCGATCTCGTTCGCGCGCTCGCCGCCGTCAACAAGCACATGCCGCGTATCTCCACCGAACTTCTGACCGAAGCGATGGCCGCTGAAAAACAGCGTGAATTCGCCGGGCTGCTTGTGGGCCTAGCCAGCCTCTTGATTGCTCACGCCGACGAGCAGGAGCCGAACGGCCCAGTCACACTGGCTGATCGGGTCCGGACCACTGGCCGTGAGCTGCTGCGGGTTGCCGCGCAGCTGGAGGCCGAAGCGCTCAGCGGTCCCGACCTGCAGGAAGTCGCCCGGCTGCTCGTGGCACTGGCCGAAGTGCTCGGCCTCTACGCAGGCAAGCTGCCCGTCCCGCCGGCCACCGCGGGCCCACCCGACCTGTCCGAGTCCCCAGGTCCGTGAACGGCGGGGCGCTGGCGGTGCTCGTCGTCATGGCGGTGCCGGTGGTCTGGGTGCTGGTGGTGCTCATCTCGGACGCCTGGCACAACCGGCGCGTCCGGGCTCAGCCGAACCGGACGGTGGACGGCATCCGAGAGCGCCTGGCGCGAGAGCAGGCCGCAGCCGACTTCGCCAGCGCCCCCACAGAAGTCTTGCCCCGGATTCAGCCGGCCCCGGCCGACGAGCCCACCGTGGAACTACCACCGGTACTGCCGAAACGAACCCGGCCTTACGTCGGCAAGCCCACGCCGTACCCGCGCCGCCCGCTCTCGTCGCCGCCCGCCGATCTTGCCGCCCGGGTGCTTCAAGGTCTGCGCAACCTGCCGGACCGGCCACCTCCACCGCCAAGTTGGCCGCCTGGCGATCCGGACTCCTAAGGCCCTCCGGCTTGAACCGACAGGCCGGGGTTTTGTTGAATCACAACAGAAAGAGGACAGATGACTACAGTTGAGCTGCCCCTCACCGACGCCGACAAGCGGTTTGTGCTCGGGCCGCCGTTGGGGTGGACGCCCACGGCCGAGCCTATTTCGGACACTGCCGTGACGCCCTTCGGCCTCACGCTGCGGACCGCGCCCAACCGCATCAGCACCCCCAACGCGAAGAAGGACCCTACTCAGGCCGTCACTGAGGTGACGAGCGACGGCTCTGGGGAAGACGAGGACGTGGCCTTCGACGTCACCGACGACTAACGGCCGTGCGGAGAGACAGGCTAAAGCTAATGAACCCGCAACCTGCTGCCAGCACCGTGCTGGTGCTGACCGAAGCCACCGACACGACGGCCGACCTGGTGGTCAAGGAGCTGGCCAACCGGGGCGCCTCGGTGCTGCGCGTCGACACTGCCGACTTTCCGCTCTCGCTCCAAGTGAGTGCGCAGTTCGACGGCACGTGGCACGGTGAGATTCGCAGCGTGGATCGTGCCGTTGAACTGGGCGACATCCGCAGCGTCTACGTCCGCCGACCGACCATGTTCAGGTTCTCGGCGGCGATGACCGATGCGGAGCAGCGGTTCGCGGGTCGGGAAGCCCGTCGAGGCATCGGCGGGCTTCTCCTCAGCCTGCCGTGCGCCTGGGTCAACCACCCGTCTCGGGCGGCTGACGCTGAGTACAAGCCCCTGCAGCTCCAGGCCGCTGCCGCGTGCGGGCTGTCCGTGCCGCGAACCGTGATCACCAACATCCCGGAGGACGCCGCCGAGCACAGCACCTTTCTCGGGCTAGCGGTGTACAAAGCCCTGGCCTCCGCCACCGTTGCGGATGGCAACCGGGTGGCGTTCATCCCCACGACCGAAGTGGCGACCTCGGACCTGGCCGACCCACGCGTAGCCCTGACGGCGCACCAGTTCCAAACGCGGGTGCCGAAAGTCGGCGACGTGCGGGCAACCGTGGTCGGCCGGCGGGTGTTCGCCGCCAACATCTTGTCGCCGGAGGGAGGTGCCATCGACTGGCGGACGAACTACGCCGGGTTGCGCTACGAGCCGGTAGACCTGCCGGGCGAGGTCGAAGCCGCCCTGCTGGCCCTACTGGACCGGCTCGGCCTGGTCTTTGCCGCGGCCGACTTCGTCGTGACCGCAGATGGCCAGCACCACTTCGTCGACCTGAAGCCGGGCGGCCAATGGGGTTGGATCGAGGAAGCGACCGGGCTTCCCATCGCCGCGGCCTTGGCCGCGCACCTGACAGGAGAAGCCCTGTGACCGACCTCGACCACCGCCTGCAGCAGCTGGCCGACGAACTCAACCAGGCATTGATCCGGCAACTCGCCGACAAGGGAGTGCTGACCACGCCCGCGTGGCGCGCGGCCTTCGAGGAGACCCCGCGGCACCTGTTCGTACCGCGCTTCACCCTGCCGGACAACCTGGGCGGCCAGTCCCACTATGCCGCCGACCCCGAGCGGCAAGAGGACTGGCTGCGCGCGGTCTACCACGATGAGGCCCTGCTGACCGACTTTGACGAGCAGGGCGTGCTCGTCAGCTCGTGTTCCGCCCCGACCGTTGTTGCCACCATGCTGGAGCAGAGCGGGGCCACCGAGGGCGACTCGGTACTAGAGATCGGGACCGGCACCGGGTGGACCGCCGCCTTGCTGTCGCACCGGCTGGGGTCTGAGTCGGTGACTTCCGTTGACGTCAACCCGGCGTACGTGGACCAAGCCCGCGAGCGGCTGGACGCTCTCGGCTTGGCCCCGAGGCTCGCAGTGGCGGACGGGTACGGCGGCTACCCGGAGCGCGCGCCGTACGACCGGATCATTGCTACGGCGTCGCTGCGGAAGGTGCCTCCGGCCTGGCTCGCCCAGACCCGGCCCGGCGGGACCATCCTCACGGACATCCGCGGCGCTTTCGCTGGCAACCTCGCCCGGCTGACCGTGGGTTCCGACCAGTCCGCCCGCGGCCAGTTCTTACCCACGAAGTTGAACTTCATGCCGCTGCGAAGCCCTGACCAGCCCTTCCGCCTCCTGCCCGAGCTGTCCAGCCGCGCTGTTCACGAGGCCGGCAAATCCCGTACGACCCGGCTGGCTCCGGGGGCGCTGCGTGAGCGCGGGCGGGTGTTCGCGTTCTTCGCCCAGCTGGCGATGCCCGGAACCGAGTCCGGGCACGTCAAGGTCACGGACGGTCCCATCTACTTCTGCGTCACGGACCCCGGCACCGGAGCATGGGCTCGCGTTGAGGTCACCCCCGGTGATCCCGCCGCTGACCGCCAGGTCACGCAAGGCGGTGACCGGCAGCTGTGGGACGAACTGGAGGCCGCGCACGAGCAGTGGCTCCGGCTCGGGCAGCCGCGTCCGGAGGACTTCACCATCTTGATCAGACCCGGCGGCGAACAGGTCGTGGCCCTTCCGGCCTCGGACACGCGGTGGTCGCTGCCGTTGTAGCGGAAGAGGCAGCAATGAGGCTCTTGCGGACCGGCTGGGTCTGCAGGAGCCTCATTTAATGTGGAGACGATTCGCACCTCACGAGAAAGTATAGAAAAAGCCCAACCGGTACCGGCTGGGCGAATAGTAGTTAAGCCAGACGCGAAGCTGACCTACACAGGCCGCTCGAAGCCCTTATAGATTCTAGCTTGCTCAAGCTCTCTTCTTTTGCGGAGTTTCGGATCAGACAGCTCGTAGTCGCTGGGACGCTCAATTTGCTCGAAGTTTACGGCAATGGACTGGACACAAGCGGTTATATGGCGTCTGCTAAAGCTTTCCGGTTTGATGCCACAATGCCGAGCGGCTGCCGCCTTACGCTCCTTCAATGGAGCGCGGCGCACGTGACTTGGGCCAGAAAGGCCAAAGAGTACTGAATCCATCCCGCGGTATCTGCGGGACCGGTAGGCGCAGCGACGCATGGCAGCCAGCAGCTTTCGCTCCAAGATTAGCGCCCGCTCCGGCTGACTCAAGTTCGGATGCGACTCCGGAGCCACAAAGATGTCGACAAACTCAGGCGCATCCCGGAGGATGCAATCCACCTGAGCGCCGTGCTCCAGTAGTTTGGCCAGCAAGGCGGTGGCCTGCTCCTCAAACCATTCGGGCGTATCGGTCGACCAGCCTTCAGGTGGCCTGTGATCGTCTATGTACCCCAAGGTGCTCCCAAGCGTCGGACGATGGTCACCGCAAATCAGGGCTGACTTGCAGTGTGCATCCGCCGAAACCAAAGAGTCTGAGCATTGGCTCGCAACCCAACTATTAATACAGGTTTTATCGTTACGGTCAATAGTCAACGGCACAAAAAAACCCGCGATGCCGATTGGCGTCGCGGGGCTACCTCTAGGCGTTCTATTTAATTAGCTCGTAGAGGCAATTGCCCAGAGCCTCAATGCAGGCGTCTTGATAGTTCTTGCTGAACGTCTCGGGCTCCATGTGGATACCAGCTCGTCGCAGTCGCCCGGTCGCCTTATCTCGGCGATCTGCGGACGATAAGTTAGCAGATGCGCTGCCACGGAGGCCAAACAAAATCAGCAACGCTTCTTTCGCTGCCGCGTGAATATCGCCACGAAGCTCTCGGCGAGCTTTCTTTCTGTACCGCGTCATGATGTGAGCCACAAGCACCGTCGCCACTTCCGGCAACAGGCGAAGAAGCTCTTCGCCTAACTCGTCGGCTAACTGCTGTTTCGACTTTCCTGGGAACCGACCTGCTGGGCAAATCAACTGCACAAGTTCGCGTGCTTCACTGCCACGAAGCTGATTTACACCCATTCCTTCCTTGTCAAATAGGTTGGCCACTTGTGCCGTAACCCACTCAGGTGTTTCTTTCACGCACCCGTTAGCCGCTTCTTTTTGTGACCGGATGCTCACGAGTCTGCCGCTGCGAATAAGGACCAACAACGACGATAGAACTACAAATCATTTGATGCACCTCCCTCCGTACTAGCGGAATCGTTGCGGGAGCAGATCAAGCGCTACTGACTCTCGTTTTCAACACTTGATTGGTGGTTGATGTCGTTTCGCGCTAGGCGTCACCTCCGATCGATCTATGGGATCGTCCATCCTCTCACATGCGTCGTACCACTCGTTGCCGACTTGTTATCTAGATGGACTGTCGAGGTCCTGACCTGCGGTAATGCGGAATCCGGTGCTTAGTCCCGTCCGGAATGACTCCTTTAGACCAGAAGATGCGGCCGCTCGGGCCGTCCCGCCGGACGCGGGTTCAAGTGAGGAGCACCGATGACCAAGATCGCTTACCGGGAGTACCGGGCCAGGAACCTCGCGGTGCTACGTGAGGAGGTAAGCCTTATCGGCACCCGTCTCTTGCAGGTGTACGGAGAGTCCGCACGCGAACACGTGACAGAGCTCGACCGGGCCTGGGCCGACGTGTTCAAGTTGTACGACCACGGCACGTTCGACCTCGACTGGGAGCTGGACGACTGGCCTGCCGCCGCCGACTGGCTGGCGGGGGGCATGACAGTGCCGCGCGATCGCACGACCTGGAGTCTGTGGGTTCTGAAGGTCGTCGAGCAGCCGGTGCGCGCAATCGCGCGGCAAATCGCGCTGGCGGCCGAGTTCCACCCAGACGTGATGGACCAGCTCGCCGCCATCGAGGAGTCCTACCAGTCGCTGATCACCAACCGGCCGTACTAACACGCCACGAGCCTGGCGTGAGGTGCGCCGGGCTTCTCTATATCGAGAGGAGAAGCGAGATGTCTGAACTCGTTCCGGCCAAGCAAGCCGTGGAGCTGGTCCCACTGACGCCGCCACGGCGACGACTGACGCGGGCCGTACAGACCGAGGTCGATCAGCCGCAGATCAATGGCCTGGTGGGTGCCGCCCACGTTCAAGCGGTGGCGTACGTCGTCGCCGAGGCAATGACGCGCGCCTCGCTGCTGTCGGCCCTTGAAGCTCGCCTGGCCGCCAGTGACCCGGTGATCGCGGACCACCTGTCCGGCTTCGTGGACGACTACGTGCACGTGGCTCGGTCGACGGTGCGCAAGATGGGCACGCTGTGATGACCTGGCTGTACGTCGCGGCCGGCCTCGGCGTCGTGTTCGTACTGGTCCTGCTGTTCATCGGCTGGATGCTCGCATGGGACGCCTGGGACAGGCTCCGGCGGCGCTGGTACATCTACCGGTCGATCGCGGCGGCTGACCGACGGATGTTCCGCGAAAGCCTGCGGCTGTCTGTCGAGCACTGGCGACAGACCAAAGCCCTGCTCGACGCCGCCGACCGCCAGCGTCAGGCCAGAGGCCGGTAATGCGGCCCGTCCTCGTGACCGTCATCGGCCGATGCCTCGGTGTCCTGGCCGGACTTCTGCTCGTCGGCGTCGTCATGCGCCTGACCGAGCTCATCTTGCGTCCGGTTCTACCGCCGGTGCTGATGAACGCGCTGGATCAGGGGTGGGCCACGCTCATCAGCATCTTGAGCCCGGCGCTCGGGCCCATCGCGGCCGTTCTCATCCTGGCCGGACTGGGCTGGGTCGTCGCGAGTAGGCGACGATGACGCGCCGTCGAGGCGAGCGGCAGCCAGTGCGGCTGCTCGCCCTTTTCACGCTCGTCGGCATCGGCATCATCGTGTTTGAGCCGGTAGCCGCCATGCTCGTGCCGCTGCTGCTGTTCACCTTGGCGGTCGCGGTGCTCATCTCAGCAGTGAAGCACTAGAGAACGTCGCGCTTCCAGACGGGCGCCGCACAAATCTCCTATTCGCGAAGGAGGACAACTATGCCTCGAAACTCCCGCAAGACAATCGTCGGCAAGCATCAGGAGAATGCTGAGCTTGCCATGAACGTCGAGTTCTTCAAGGAACTCAGGCGCAGCATCGAGATACGCAAAAGCCAGTCGATGTCAACTCTGTCAAAGTCTCAAGACAGCGTTCTGTCGACCTATTGAGAGCTACCCTACAGATTTTTTCGTCAACTTTCCTGTGGCGTTTCTCTAGAAGATAAGCCCACCGGTCGGTTTTTTAGATGTGGAAAAGCTAATTGCTTTACGAAATATAGTTAGGGAATAATTGAAAGTCCTGAATGCGAAGCCGTCCCGACTATGGAAAGAAGATGCGTGAACATCTTCTCGACAGTCAACGCCGGAACGGACAACGCATCTCAGGTGAATCACACAATAGCCCGCGAACGGGTACCACTGTGCTTCCTTATTGAAACGCCTGACACTTTTAGCGTCAAGGCTGGTTTCTGTTCGGTATGCAAGCACACGAATCCTCGTTCCGGGCGTGTCCCGGAAGGAGGGTTTTCCATGTCTCAACACTATGCAAACAGAGAGGTACACGTTACGGCGCAAGAACGCGCCCACCCGGCGCTGCGCGTGCTTTCGCGCGCTTGCATCGCGCTGGCTCGTCACGAGCTGGCGACTAATCGTCGAACCAGCCCACCCGCCGCCGGCGGTGCCCAGAAGGAGGCCCGCCATGATTGAGCTGACCTGGTTTGAAGCCGTGCCGCCGCGGGACGCCGCTTTCGACGATCTGACGCAGATGGTGCGCGTGCTGGCAGCCCGCCCCCATCATGGCCTGCGGCGGCTACAACCGCTTGTCGTCTTCGAGGTCTGGCTCCATGCCGATCGCGTGCAGTGGCTGGTCGGCGTAGAGCCTCAGCTTGCCCGCACTCTGCCCGGGGAGCTGGCCGCCCAACTGCCGCAGCTGACCTTGACGGAGTCTCGTCAGCCGGTGCGGCCGGCCCCGGTGACCGGGCGGGAGCTTCGCCTCACCAGCCTGATCTACCCGCTGCGCGTGACGACCGCCCGCGCCGTGACGGCTGGGCTGTTCCAGGCACAGCGTCAACTACGCACCGGGGAATCCGTCGTGATCCAGTGGGTGGTCGGCCCATCCCAGACCAGGACGCAAGTGCCGGTGACGGAGTCGCCGCTCGAACTGCTGGGGTTCGCCGCTCGCCGCGAACCGTCCAGCGACGACCAGCGCGCCTGGAAGCAGAAGCTGGCCGAGCCCCTCTTCGGCGTCCGGGGTCGGATTGGCGCTGTGGCAGGCGATCCCCGTCGCGCAGGCGAGCTGCTGCGCCCAGCGGTGTCCGCTCTGTCGCTCGTCAGCGGCTCGCACAGTCGCCTGTACGCCAGTCCGCAGTCCAGCAAGACAGCCACTCAGCTGCATCAGGTCATGGGTCGGATGCGCTCCTGGTCAGGCATCGCAAACGCCGCCGAGCTGGCCGTCATGATGGGCTGGTGCCTCGGTGGGCTCGACGTGCCGGGCGGCGCCGGACGGTTCGCTCCGGCCCCGGCGAGCCTGCTGCGGGCCACTCCACCTCGGCCGGCCACCGCGGACCGCCCGGTTGGAGTAAGTACGCACCCAGCCTCGCGCGGACAAGGCGTCTGGCTTCCTCGGCGCAGTTACGTCACCGGTAGCCACGTCATCGGGCCAATCGGGCGGGGGAAGTCCACGCTACTGGCTCACTGGGCACTTCGTGAGGCGCAGGCCGGTGGCTCCATTGTCGTCCTGGAGCCCAAAAGCGATCTCGTGACCGCCATCGCGGCTCGCCTCGGCGATCACGGCAACGTGGTCATCCTGGAGCCCGGCACGGATGGGCCGGTCATTGGCCTGAACCCCTTGAGCGGACCGCGCCACGACGCCGAGCGCCGAGCTGACGCCGTCCTCGGCCTACTGCGCGAGGTCTTCGGCTCGGCCATCGGGCCCCGGTCGGCTGACGTTCTCCTCCACGCGCTCGTCATGGCCGCGCGCCTGGATGACGGCACCCTGTGCGATGTCGGGCCGATCTTGAGCAGTCCACAGTACCGCCGGGCGGTGGCCGCCAAGGTCGGCGACCCGCTGACCATCTCGCCATGGTTGAACTGGTTCGACGCGCTTTCCGAAGAACAGCGAGCGCAAGTCGTCATGCCGGTACGCAACAAGCTCACGGCTTGGACCGCGAGACCGGCGATCCGGCACCTCCTTGGCCAGCCGACGCCGAAATTCGATCTGGCTCAGGTCTTCGACCGCCCAACCGTGTTGCTCGTCAGCTTGAACGCCGGCCTCCTCGGCCCGGAAGCCACCAGCTTGCTCGGCAGCCTGTTGCTCCAACAGGCGTGGCACCTCGTCCAGCGCCAGACCACCCGCCCCGCCGCCTTCCGCCGCCCCGTCACGATCATGGTGGACGAGTGGCACACGTTCACCGCCGGACTCGACTTCGGCGACGCCCTGGCTCGCGCCCGAGGTGCAGGGGTCAACTTCGTAGCAGCCCACCAGAACCTGGGCCAGCTATCTCCCGCGCTGCGGAGTGCCGCTCTCGCCAACCTCGGTACGCAAGTCGTCTTCCGGCCGGCCGAGGAAGACGCCCAGCCTCTGGCCCGCCTGCTCGGTGAGCCGGTCACGCCGGAGGACCTGATGCAGCTCGGTGCCCACCGGGCAGCCGTCAAGACGACGGTGAACGGGAACGCGCAGGCCGCGTTCGAGGTCGTCACCCCGCCGCTACCAGACGCCCTGCGTGACCCAGTCGAGCTACGGCGCGCCAGCGCTGAGCGCTACGGGGCCGACCCGGCCGCCATCGACGCCGCGCTGCTGAACCGCTGGGCCGGAGAAGCGCCGCCCGACGGGCCCGTCGGGGTCCGGAGGACCAACCAGTGAACGCGCGCGACAGCTTCATCAGCCCTACCGCTCGCCCTACCGGTCCGCTGGTGTCGAAATCGCCCCGACGTGCGGGAATCCGCGACTACCGCCACCGACACATAGCCACTCCCCGAGGTGTCAGATGAGTGGCCGCGGACGAGCCGGACGGCTGGCGGCCCGGCTCACCCCCCCGGGACCTGGCGGTCCTGCGCGACCTCCAGGTGCTCAGGCTCATGACAGGTGGCCAGGTGCTGCGCCAGCACTTCCCGGACGGCCAGGCCGAGACGCAGGCGCGCAAAGCCCGCGCCGCACTCGCCCGATTTCACCGCCTCGGGCTCGTTGTCCGGCTGCGGCGGCGCATCGGCGGCGTGCGCAGCGGCAGCCAGGGCTACGTCTACGGCCTGACGGGCCTCGGCCTAGCCGTGCTTGACGTAGGCAATCCGAACCCGCAGCGGCACCGGCGGGTGGTGGAGACCAAGCCCGCCTTCGCCTATCACGCGCTGGCGGTCACGGAACTGCGCGTGCAGCTGACCGAGTTCGGCCACCAGCACCCGGACGCTCAGGTCGCCTTCGCCGCCGAACCCTTGTGCTGGCGACGCTTCCCAGGGTCGGGTGGCGAGGTCGTCAGCTTGAAACCGGACGCCTACGTGTGCGTCGAGCGGGACGGCTACGAACTGACGAACTTCGTGGAAGTCGATATGGCGACCGAGAGCCTGCCGACGATCCAGCGCAAGCTCACCGTCTACGTCGCCTACTGGCGCAGCGGCACCGAGCAGGCCGCCCGCGGGGTGTTTCCTCGCACCTGGTGGACGGTGCCGACCCCAGCCCGGCGCGACGCCATCCAGAGCGTCATCCGCCGCCTGCCCGCCGAAGCCCACGACCTGTTCGCGGTCTGCCTGACCGATGAAGCCGTATCCCACCTGACTGCCATCCCCAACGACGAAGGAGGTGCCCTATGACCTTGACTCCCGACCAGTTCGTCCGCCGCATCCTCATCGGCGATGTCCGCCAACGCTTGGCCGAGCTGCCGGACGCGTCCGTGGACTGCGTCATCACCTCCCCGCCGTACTGGGCGCTGCGCGACTACGGGCACCCTGGGCAGATCGGGGCCGAGCCCACAGTGGACGCCTGGGCCGAAGCCATCGCCGCGGTCTGCACCGAGCTGGCCCGCGTGCTCGTGCCTCACGGCAGCCTGTGGCTCAATCTCGGCGACGGCTTTAGTCGTCACGAACGTGAAGGCGCGGCCAAGAAGAGCCTGTTGCTGGGGCCGCAGCGGGTGGCCCTGCGCCTGACCGCCTCCGGCTGGCTGCTGCGCAACCAGATCATCTGGGCCAAGCCCAACCCGACTCCGTCCAGCGTGCGAGATCGTTTCACCGCCAGTCACGAGCTGCTGTTTCTGTTGACTCGTCAGCCGCGCTACTTCTTCGACCTCGACCCGGTGCGGGAGCCCGCACGGACGGCGCCCGCCGGCCCCAGGCGTAGCACGGCTCGCACCTACCTGAGCCGCGAGGCCGTGCCGTCCCTGAACGGTGGCAGCAGCCCCCGAGTAGACCTCAACCACGGGCTCGCCCAGATGAAGACCACGGGTCTGGCCAGTCACCCACTCGGCAAGAGCCCCGGCGACGTCTGGATCATTCCTACGGGCAGCTATCGGGGTGCCCACTTCGCTACGTTCCCGCTGGCGCTTGTCCGCCGTCCGCTGCTGACCACCTGTCCTGAACGCATTTGCGCCGTCTGTGACCTGCCGTGGCGACGAACCATGCAGAACACGGGCGGGCGGCAGCTGGCTACCGGACCGCTGACCCCGAACTGTCCACACCGGAGGTTCCGATCCGGACGGGTGCTCGACCCGTTCATGGGCGCGGGAACCGTGGCTGTGGCCGCCGAAACCTACGGCCGGGATTGGGTCGGCATCGAACTCAACGAGGCGTACGCCGCGCTGGCGCAAGCTCGCCTCGCCGACCACCGAGCCAAGGCGGCTCCCGCCGCATGACCCGTTTCGCCCCGGGTTTCCCGGCGGCGTGGGGCCGCTCAAGCCATCGCCCGGCAGACACCTGCCTGCCGCGTGTGAACGGTCCCACCAACGCCGAGAAGAAAGGCACCGTTATGTCCGAACCCCGACCCGGCGTGAAGACGCTCGGGATCAAGTTGCCCGACGCGCTGCACGCGCAGTTCTCGCTCATCGCCCAGCTCGACCGGATTTCGCTAGCCGATGCTGTCCTGCGAGCCGTCGAGCAGTACGTCGCCACGAAGCGGCAGGAGCCGGACTTCGCCGCCCGAGCCGCCGCCGCACTCGAGGAGATCGAGCGTGAAGCGGCCGCCCGGCGCGGAGCCATTGAGGGTCTGTTTGGCGAAGCGCCGGACAAGCCCGAACCCCCGAAGCCGACGTCCCGCCGCAAGGGCGCGACCGGCGAGAGCGAGTAAGCGCCCTCGCATGTGTCGACCGGTGCGGAATGACAGCCACAAGCTGTCATTCCGCACCACCCCTCCCAAAAGGACACCCTCAATAAGGACAGGAATACCTATCTTGGCACTTATCGGAAACGCTGAGAAAATGATTACAGAGAAACCGTTAAATCCATCATGAAGCCGAAAGGAGGGCGTTATGAGTCAGAATCAGTCATCTCAGACGGCCGTCTTCTATCTACGCAGCGGCGGCGTTCGCGTGAGCGACGTGCTGCATGGACTTGCCCGACAGCGCGTGGCCTGCCAACAGCGAGCCAATGAGCTAAACCTGCAAGTCCTCGGCGAATACGTCGACCACGGCGGTACCGCTGAGCCCACCGACCAACCCAGCTTGTCCAAGCTGCTCGGCGACCTGGCCACGATGAAGCCGAATTATGTCATCACCTTCGACCATGACCGCATCGCCCGCAAGGTCGCGCGCTACGCCAGCATCGCCTGGACGATCGCCAAATCCGGCTCGCGACTGGAGATCGCATCCGCGCCGCACTACGAGGCAGATGAGCACACCAAACAGCTCATTAGCTATATCGGGTCAGTGCAGCTGACGGACACCACTCCTGACGATCCGGCAAATCAAGAACACGAGAACTAAGAGAGCAGTTACTGACGAGAGGAGGTCACCATGACCGAGCAGACCACCAATTCGCCCGCGCTGGACGCCGCACGTAAAGCCGGACGCACCCGGTCGGGGCAGATACCACCCGCGCTCAAGCGCGAAACCGGCATCGCCTTCGCCTACCTGCGAGTCAGCACCAAGGAGCAGGCCCGTACCGGCGGCGGCGCAGAGGGCTACTCCATTCCCGCCCAGCGCGAGGCTTGCTACGCCAAGGCGCAACAGTTGGGCGTCACCGTACACGCGGAGTACGTGGATGCGGGCGAGTCGGCTCGGTCGGCCGACCGCGAGCAGTTACAGAAGCTACTCAAGGACATCAAGACCATCCGGCCGGACTACGTCATCGTCCACAAGATCGACCGATTGGCGCGCAACCGTGAGGACGACATAGCGATCAACCTCATGCTGCGCAAGCACGGCGTCAAACTCATCTCCTGCACTGAGAATATCGACGATACTCCGAGCGGCCGGCTGTTGTACGGCCTCATGGCCGAGATCGCCCAGTTCTACTCGGGCAACCTGGCCCAGGAGGTCATGAAGGGGCTTGTGCGTAAGGCACAAGAGGGCGGGACGCCGTTCCGCGCTCCGCTCGGCTACCGCAACCGACGCGAAATGCGCGACGGGATCGAATTCTCATGGGTCGAGCTTGACCAGGAGCGCGCACCTATCATCCGCTGGTGTTTGGAAGAATACTCAACAGGCCAGTGGAGCGCCCTCGACTTGACGCTGGCCGCTCGAACCAAGGGACTGACGAGCAGGCCCACGCCGAAGCTTCCTTCTAAGCCCGTCTCCATTACAACGATGTACAAAATTCTCAGCAACCCGTACTACATCGGCGTCGTGAGCTACCAAGGCATTCACTATGAAGGCAAACACGAGGCGCTCATTGATCCGGAGACGTGGCTAGCTAACCAAGCCATCCTAACGGCACATAACCACACCGGAGAGAAGGACCGCACACACAACCACTACCTGCGCTCCACTATCTACTGCTCAGACTGCGAGGGCCGCCTCGTCTTCTCTCGTAACCGCGGCAAGAGCGGCGGGACTTACGACTACTTCATGTGCGTCAAGAAGAAGACAAAGACCAATAACTGCCGTCGGCCTGCCGTGCGACTTGAACGCATTGAGGACGGCGTCGCCACTTACTACCGCCAGTTCAAGGTGACGCCAGAGCATGCGGACCAGATTCGCGAGGCCGTCCGACAAGAGCTGGCCGCCCAGCAAGCTGAAGCGAGCCTCAGCTTAGAGCGAGCCACTGCTCGCAAGGCTCGCGTCACCAACGAGCGCCAGAAGCTGCTCCAGGCGCACTACGCCGGGGCCATCCCGCAAGACGTCCTTGGCTCCGAGATGAAGCGTCTGACACAGGAGCTGGCCGAGGCTGAGACCGAGATCAAGACGGCCAAGGTTGCCACCACTGAAGTGGAAGACATCCTCCGGCGAGCGATCATAGCCGCCAGCCACTGCGAGCAGGCCTACTTGACCGCGCCGGACCACGTAAAGCGGCAGATCAACCGCGGGTTCTTCGAGAAGCTCTACATCGGCGAGGACGGCTCGGTGGAGCGAGCCACCTTGACGGAGCCCTTCGCCGCGCTTGTCACCAACCAGAAAACGGGCACCCAACGTGAAAGTGGCATCACCATGGGTGATGTCGCTTTCATCGGTCCGGGTGTGAAAGATAAGGACTTGGTGCCCCCGACGGGACTCGAACCCGCACTCGATCGATTTTAAGTCGACTGCCTCTGCCGATTGGGCTACGGGGGCACCACACACTCTAGGTCACGCGCTCAGTTCACCGTCCACGACTGGTTCGCCGCGCCCGTGCACGTCCAGATCTGCAGCGGTGTTCCGTCCGCTGAGCTGGGCCCCGTCGCGTCGAGGCACTTGCCCGACGCCGGGTTCACCAGCTGCGTGCCCGACCGACTCCACTGCTGGGCGCCCGTCCCGTTGCAGTCGTACAGCTGCACCCGGGTCCCGTTCGCCGTGCCCGCCGAGGCGACGTCCAGGCACTTGCCCAACGCGCGGAGGGTGCCCGACGTCGAGGTCCACTGCTGCGCGTTCGTCCCGTTGCACGTGTACAGGTCGACCGTCGTTCCATTGGCCGAAGAAGCTCCCGCGACGTCCACGCACTTGCCGCCGTAGCCCGTGATCGTTCCGGCCGAAGACGGGGGTGGCGTGGTCGTGCCGCCGGTGATCGCGTTGAAGATGCGCGAGTACGCGTAGCCCGTCGCTCGGTCGTAGTCCTGGAGCTCCCAGAACGACAGTTCCGCCACTCCGTTCGACGCCGCGAAGCTCTCCAGCTGCTGGGCGTCGGACTGGCTGAACTGGGCGCCGTCGTCGTTGCGGCCGGCGATCGGGGTCAGGCCCATCATCGCGTACGCCGCCGCGGTCGAGATTCCGTACAGGCTAGCCAGCTGGGACGCCGACGCGCGGGCAGCCGACAGGGCGTCGGACAGGACCGGCTGGCCGTCGTAGAAGTCCATCACCATCAGGTTGACGACGCTGACCTTCACGCCCTTGCTCTTCGCGTCGCGCAGCAGGTCCAGCTCCTTAGACGGCAGGCCCGTCGGGTCGACCGCGAGCGTGTAGTCGACCTGGACCGCCGGGTTCTGCTGCTGCAGGGCCGCCAGTGCCGCATTGCGGCGCTGGTTGGACGTCGTGTCGTCCAGGACGCCGCCTTCGATGTCGAAGTCCAGGCGGGGCGTGCCGTAGGTGTTGACGACGTTGGCGTACGCCGCGGTCAGGCTGGCCGTGTTCGTGCAGGTCTGGGCCAGTTCGCCGCCCTCCGCGCCGCCGAAGGACGGGATGACGTTGCCGCCCGCCGCCTGGAGGGTGCTGATCTGGGACTTGAACGAGCCGACGCCGGTGCCGTTCGCCTCCCAGACCGGGGTGCAGCCGGACTGCGGGGTCAGGAACGCCAGCGTGAAGAACTTCGTGCCGGTGGCGCTCTGGTCGGCGGCCATCTGGCCGGCGTCGGCGTCGCTGATCTGGAGGTACGGCGCCGCGTAGTGGGCCGGGAAGGCCGGGCTTGCCGCGGCCGCAGTGGACGGGATCGTGACGACCGCGGCGCTCAGCGCCACCGCGCCGAAAGCCGCTCTGGTACGGGAAAAGGACATGGGAGCTCCAGGGGACCGTGAGGGGAGGGAGCCGGCGCGGACTTATTCCGCGTTGTGAAGAAAGGGTTTACCCGCTCCGCCGCCCAGTTGTCCAGACCATGTCGCTCACCGGCACACAATCGCCTTTTTCCGGCAATACGCCGAAATCCGTTGTTCCGGCGCAGAATGCCGGAACAACGGATCCCCCCTCACACCCCGATGACGCCGCCGTCGAGGAGCCCCGGACCGCGCTCGCGGCGCCAGTCCTCCGAGCGGCGGCGCCGCCGCTCCTGCTCGCGGCTGATCCAGTCCCGCCCCTCCGCGGACACCGCCTCCAGGACGTGCAAGGCGCCGGCGATCCCGGACACCTCGAGCGCGAGGCGCTGGAGCGCCGTCTGGCTCTCGAGGCTGGTGTCGGTCAGGCCGTCGAAGCTCTCCGCCACCACCGAAATCTGCTCACCGCTGATCAGGCTGAGCCGCAACGCGCGCCGGCGCAGGGATTCCGACTGCATCAGCGTCGCCTGGTCGCCGCTGAGGATCTGGTAGCGCCACCCGTCGGCGTACCGGATGCCCACTTCGGCCACCCGCGCGGCGGCGAGCGAGGTGTACTGGAACGACGTCCGCTGCTCGTTGTGCACGTTCCCGGTGAGGAAATCGAGTTCGACCTCGATTTCGCGCACGCCGCTTTCGGACAGCAAAAAGATCAGCACGACGTACCGCGAGTACCGCATCGGGCCGTGGATGACCCGCGCCCGCAGCGCGTTCGCCGCCCCTTCGGTCAGCACCACGTGCGTGACCAGGTCCCGGTTGCTCAGCCCGTGTCGGCGCAGCGCTTCGGTCTTCAGGAAGGTCTTGTCCAGGTCGAGCCAGCGCGCCATTTCCGCGTCGTCCGGCCGGTCGCGCAGGACCTCGAGCCAGTCCGCGTAACCCCGCTCCTCTTCCGCGAGCAGCTCTCGGCCGCGCAGCTCTTCCTCGGCGCGGTGCCGCCGGTCCGCCACGATCTTGGTGACGCCGGTCAACGCCAAGAACCCGCCCACCGCCAGGAAGACCGCCGCCACGGCGAACCCGCTCTGGCCGGCCAGCATCAAGAGCGCGGCGAAGATCACCACGGCGAGCCCGATCCGGTGGACGGCGACCGCCGTGCCCGATGGCCGCAGCTCCTGCCGGTAGGCGAACAACGTCCCCGCGCGCCACTGCGCCGCCGCCCGCTTCGCGTGCCACCGGATGAGCCAGTCGACGGCGTTGGCCTCGACCTGCGCGTTCCCGAACAGGGCCACGAAGCGCCACTTGTAGTACTCGCAGAGCCCCCTGGTGTCGTTCAGCCAGCTGCCCTCGACGTGCGGGCGCGCGTCCCAGAACCGGGCCTCGACCAGCTTGTGGATCTGCTCGACGAAGTCCGTCCGCACCCAGTGACCCGGCGAGACGGCGGCTTGGTACTGCAGCGGGATCCCGTGTTCGCGATCGCGCTGCACGAGCCGGCGCGAGGCCAGTTCCCGTTCCGCGCCACCCCAGAACGCGGCCGCGACGCCGCCCGCGAAGAGCAGCAACGCGGGGATGGCGATCCCGGGCCGTCCGGTGCCGAAGCTGCCGAGGAAGGTGATCAGGCCGAGCAGCAGACCGAGGCCGCCGAGCACCGGCTTCGCCCATTCCGACGCCGAAACCGCCGGCGCCTGGGTGGTGAAGTACCGCGGCGCCGCGGGGTCCGGCTCGAAGAACTTCCACGCCCGGCCCGCGCGGTCGGGCTGCAGTCGTTCCTCACGGACGCGCTGCGCGTCCTCGGCGTCGAGGCTGTCCTGCAGCGCGCCGCCGAGGACCATGGCGAGGTGCCGGGTGATCTCGCCCTGCCGGTCCCGGGGCAGCTCGCGGAAGTTCGAGAGCGCTTTCGCGAGGTCCGCCGAAGCGAGCGTCTCGCCGATCTCCTGCCGCCACACGCAGGAGATCAGCTCCCACACGACGTCGAGCGCGGCGCGCCAGCTGTCGTGCGGGAACCGCCGAGCGGTGACGTCCGCGGTCCGGAACCGCTGGTAGACGTCGTCGCCGATCTCGTTGAGCGAGCGGTCGCTCAGCACCGAAAGGGCGTAGTGGTAGGCGAGGCGGGTCGACGCGTCGCCGTGGTGCAGGAGGTCCTCAAAGATCGACTCCGCCATCCGGGCCGTGCCGCCCCGCAGGTGGTTGAGGGCCACCTCGAACTTCCGCTCCGGCGGGTCCGACTCGTGGATGTGGTAGGTCGTCTCGTTGCGGTGGAAGGTGCCCCCGAAGATCGCGCCCACCTGCTGCTCGACGTGCGCCTGGCCGCTCGCCTCGTTGGTGTTGCGCACTCCCGGGAACCCTTGGGGGAACGTCATTTCCGGTCTCCTCGCTGCGGCCCGACGGTCAAGTTGCCGTACACGGCGCCGATCTGCTGCCCCACCCGTGAGTCACCGGTGGCGAGGTTGAGGTTGCTGAACCCGCGCGGCTCTTCCGCCGGGCCGCCGGTGCTTTCCGCGTCCTCGTCGTCGATCTCGGCGATGAGCGCTTCGGCGAAGGCGGCCGCGTTGCCGGCCGCGACCGGCTGCCACCCGGCCCCGTCGGTGACCGCCTTGGCGCCGCCCGCGTGGTCGCTGACGCCGCGGACGCTGATCGCCGGGAGGTCGTCGTTGAGGTGGCCGGCGAGCGCGAAGCCGGCGCTCTCCATTTCGACCGCGACGGCGTCGGTGTAATGCTCGTGCAGCCACCGCGCGACCTCGGACGTCCGCGAGTCGAGCACGACCTCGCCGGAGGCGACGGGCTCGAAGTGGACGCCGGGACGGCCGCCCGCCGGCACCGCGGCGCACCATTCGCCGGCGCGCCCCACCGACCGGGCCAGCTCCAGCAGCCGGTGGGCCGGCGTCCACGCCTGCGGGCTGCTCCGCATGCCGCCGTCGGTGCTGCGGCCGCCGTGGTAGGCGTAGACCTTGGTCGCCACGACGACGTCACCGAGCCGGGTCCAGTCGCGGAGCCCGCCCGCGACGCCGACGAACACCATCGCGGCCGGCGAGAACTCCGCCACGGCGCGCTCGGCGATGGCGGCCGCCGGGGCGTTGCCCGCTCCCACCAGCCCGAGGGCCACCCGGCGCCGGCCGAGCTGCCCGACGTGGAACAGCGTGCCGGCCCGGTGCGCGCGGACCGTGGCGCCGGTCATCCGGTCGAGCACGGCGGACCGCTCGACCTCCAGCGCGGTCAGGACGACGATCACGCGATCACCACTTCCCCGCGTTCCACCATGGCGTTTCCTCCCTCGTTGCGATTTGCAGGGTGCAAGGTAGACCTGACGGACCGTTCTCGTCAACGAGACGAATATTGACCGCCCGCTACACTGTGCACTATGGACAGTTCCGTCGCGGTGGCTTCCCCGGCTGTCGAACATGCCTGAGCCCGAGGAGTGGAAGATCCCCGAGGTCGCGCTCGCCGTCGACCTCGCCGTCTTGACGATCCACGACGGTTCCCTGCAGATCATGCTGATCAAGCGGGGAATCCCCCCGTACGAGGGAATGCTCGCGCTCCCCGGCGGTTTCCTCGCCTCCACGTCCGAGGACCTCGACCACGCCGCCACTCGTGAGCTGTCCGAAGAAACGGGTCTCGACGCGAAAGCGTTACACCTGGAGCAGCTGCGCACGTACGGCACACCCGGGCGAGACCCCCGGCAGCGCGTGATCACCGTTTGCTACGTCGCGTTCTCGCCCCAGCTCCCGGCCCCCGTCGCGGGCGGCGACGCGCGCGACGCCGTGCTCATGCCGGTCGAGAAGGTCCTGCGGCCCCGGACGCAGGTCGCCTTCGACCACAAGAAGATCATCGCCGACGCGGTGGAGCGCGCCCGCGCCAAGCTGGAGTACACGACGCTGGCGGCGGCGTTCTGTGCGCCGGAGTTCACGATGACGGACCTGCGCGAGGTGTACGAAATCGTCTGGGGCGAGCAGCTCGACCCGCGCAACTTCCACCGCAAGATCACGGGCGTCGAGGGGTTCCTGATCCCGACCGGGGAACGCGTTTCGCGGCAGCCGGGCCGGCCGGCGGCGTTGTACCGGCGCGGGCCGGCGACCGTGCTGCACCCGGCGATGTTGCGGAGTCGTCCTTAATCGTCAGCTTGACGTTAACTGACAGGCGGGGTTACCGTCATGGGGACAGTAATCGTCAGATTGACGGGAAGTGGCGGCATGGAGATCCACTGTGAAGCCGGGCGCGCGATCCGGATGGTGGCGTTGGCCTTTACGATCGGCGCGGTGCTGGGTGGCGGGATCGTCGGCTACGCCTCGGCCGAGCCCGTCGGCCAGACCGAGGTGCACGCGACGCAAGGTGATGTCCGGGCTGTCGGCGACCCCTGAAAACGCCGAAGGCCTCCCGCACCAAAGCAGGAGGCCTTCGAAAGCGAAACCGTCAGGACTTCGAAACCCGGGCGAACTCGTCCTTCGGGTTGTTGATCTGCCCCAGTGAAATGACCTCACGCCGGAACAACCCGCCGAGGATCCAGTCGAACAGGATGCGGATCTTACGGTTCCACGTCGGCATCGCCTTGAGGTGGTACGCGCGGTGGAAGAGCCACGCCGGGAAGCCCTTGATCTTCAGGTTCAGCGCGTCGGCCACGCCCTTGTGCAGGCCGAGGCTGGCGACCGCGCCGAGGTTCTTGTGGTAGTAGTCCTTCGGCTTGCCGCCGCGGATCACCTTGATGATGTTCTTCGCCAGCAGGGTCGCCTGGCGGACCGCGTGCTGCGCGTTCGGCGGGCACGTCGCCGTCGGGTCTTCCTCGGTGCGCGAGAGGTCCGGGATCGCCGCGTTGTCGCCCGCGGTCCAGACGTCCGGGTGGCCGACGACCTGCATCGCGGCCGTCGCCTCGAGGCGGCCGCGCTTGTCGAGCGGGAGGTCCGAGTTGGCCAGCACCGGGTTGGCCTTCACGCCGGCGGTCCAGATGATCGTGTCGGTGTCGAACTCCGTGCCGTCCGAAAGCACGACGTGGCCGTTTTCGAACGACTTCGCCGCAGTCGACAGGTAGACCTCGATGCCGCGCTTCTCCAGCTGCTCGACCGTGTACACCCCGAGCGTCTCGCGGACCTCGGGCAGGATGCGCCCGGCGGCCTCGACGAGCACCCAGCGGACGTCGGACGGCTGGATGTTCGGGTAGTAGTTCTCCACCGCGAAGCGGGTCATGTCCTCGAGCTCGGCCAGCGCCTCGATGCCGGCGAACCCGCCGCCGACGACGGTGAAGGTCAGCAGGCGCTTGCGCAGCTCGGGGTCCAGCGTGCTGGCGGCCTCGTCGAGCTTGGTCATGATGTGGTTGCGCAGGTAGATCGCCTCGCCGATGGTCTTGAAGGCGATGCCCTCTTCGACCAGGCCGGGGATCGGCAGGATGCGCGCGACGGCGCCGAGGGCGACGACGAGGACGTCGTAGCCGAGCTGCTCGATGTGGCCGTCGGCGGCCTCGACCGTGACCGACTTCTTGTCGTTCTCGATCTTGGTGACGCGCGCGGTCAGCACGTGGCAGCGCTTCAGCACCCGCCGCAGCGGCACGACCACGTGCCGGGGCTCGATCGCGCCGGCCGCGGCCTCCGGGAGGAACGGCGCGTAGGTCATGTGGGGCTGCGGGTCAACGACGGTCACGGAGGCCTCGTTGGCCCGGAGCATCTTCTGGAGGCCGTAGGCCGTGTAGAGCCCGACGTACCCACCACCGAGGACGAGGATCCGAGTCGGTTCCGACTTCGACTTCGCAGCAGCCATGTCCTCATGGTGACACCTTCGCCGCGACCTCGCTCGGGGGCCCCATCCGGCTGTGACCAGCGTCGCTGCGGTTTCCGTAACGATTCAGTCGTGGCCTGTCACCGAGGTCGCGGCGCGGAAGACGTCCGCCACCATGGCGTGGGTCACGCGCCGTGTCTGGACATTGCGCGGCGACACGTGATAACAGCCGAAAACACGCAGGTCGCCCAGCTCCAGGACCGCGCCGTGCGCGAACGCCGGCCGCGGCTGCGGCACCGGCCAGCCGGCCGCGGCGAGCACGGGCAGTAGTGCCTGCCAGCCGAACGCGCCGAGCACCACGATCGAGCGCAGTGTCGGACGTAACAGCGTCAGCTCCTCCGCGAGCCACGGACGGCACGTGTCCCGCTCGGCCGGCGTCGGCTTGTTCTCCGGCGGGGCGCAGCGCACCGGCGAGACGAGCCGCGTGCCGTACAGCTCGAGGCCGTCCCCGATGCGCTCGGACGTCGGCTGCGACGCGAGCCCGACCTCGTGCAGCACCCGGAAGAGGAAGTCACCCGAAGGGTCGCCGGTGAACATGCGGCCGGTGCGGTTCGCGCCGTGCGCCGACGGCGCCAGCCCGACCACCGCGAGCGACGCGTCGGGCGGGCCGAAGCCCGGCACCGGGCGCGCCCAGTACTCCTCACCGCGGAAGGCCGCTTTCGTGCCCGCGACGCCTTCGCGCCAGGTCACCAGCCGGGGGCAGGCCCGGCACCCGGCCACGGCGGCGTCCAGCTCGGCCAGGGACCTCATCGCAGCGCCGCCCGGGACAGCCGGTCGGCGCGGCGGGTCGTCTCGGGCAGGCGGTAGCGCGGGGTCAGCGCCAGGGTCAGCCGGCAGGCGTGCGCCAGGTCGATCCGGTGCCCGGCCGAGACGTACACCGGTTTGACGCCGTCCTGGGTCCGCAGCACCGCGCCGACCTCCTCGCCGGCGTCGACCAGGGGCACCGACGAGCCCCGGGTCGCCGGGGGCTCGGGGTGGGTGCCGACGAACCGCGTCTTGCCGACGCCGAACGCGGGCCGCCCGGTCAGCACGCCGAGGTGGCAGGCCAAGCCGAAGCGCCGCGGGTGGGCGAGGCCGTGGCCGTCGCAGACCAGGACGTCCGGCTCGTGCTCCAGCGCGTCGAGGGCGGCCAGCAGCGGTGGCAGCTCGCGGAAGGCGAACAGGCCCGGCTCGTACGGGAAGACGGCCTTCGCGCGGTGCGTGCGTTCCTCGACCACGGTGAGGCCGGCGGTCTCCAGGGTGACGACCGCCGCGGCGATGCCGTCGTCCTCGTCGTAGGCGACGTCGAGGCCGGTCACCGTCGGCGGCAGCTCCGGCAGGTCGCCGGTGAGCTCGACCCGGCCGCGCAACGCTTCCTGGACGGCGAGGGCCTCCTCGGCCGTCGACGGCCAGTCCCCGGTGTGCACCAAGTCACCCTGCCACAACTAAGTTGGGGCCATGGCGGACACGACCCCCGAAGAGGCTCCCGAGAAGAAGGCGCCGGAAACCACGGAGATCCCGGCCGAGCCGACCGATGACATCGTCACGACCCAGCACACGCTCACCGTGAAGCGGAAGAAGCTCGCGTACACGGCGAAAGCGGGCCGGGTCGTGCTCCGCAAGGAGGTCGTCAAGGACGGCAAGTCGGAGGGCTTCAAGGCGAAGGCGGAGGTGTTCGTCACCTCCTACACCCTCGACGACGCCGACCCGGGCACGCGGCCGGTGACGTTCGCCTTCAACGGCGGCCCCGGCTCGTCGAGCATCTGGCTGCACCTGGGCCTGCTGGGCCCGCGCCGGGTGCTCTCCGGCGACGTCGACGACCTGGTGCCGCCGCCGTACGGGCTGGCCGACAACCCCGAGACGCTGCTGGCGCACAGCGACCTGGTGTTCATCGACCCGGTGTCGACCGGCTACTCGCGGGTCGCGGGCGGCGAGGAGACCAAGGACTTCCACGGCTACCAGGGCGACATCGAGTCGATCGGCGAGCTCATCCGGCTGTGGGTGTCACGGCACCAGCGCTGGCTGTCGCCGAAGTTCCTGGCCGGCGAGTCGTACGGCACGCTGCGCGCCGCCGGGCTGGCCGCGCACCTGCAGGACCGGCACGGGCTCTACGTGAACGGCCTGCTGCTCATCTCGTCGGTGCTCGACCTGGGCACGCTGCAGTTCACCGAGGGCAACGACCTGCCGTACTCGCTGTACGTGCCGACGTACGCGGCGATCGCGCACTACCACGGCCTGCACGGCGACCGCCCGCTCGACGACGTCCTCGCCGACGCCGAGGACTTCGCGGCCAAGGACCTGCCGTGGGCGCTCTCCCGCGGCGCGCGGCTGTCCACGCAGGACCGGGCCGAGGCGGTGGCCACGCTGGCGTCGCTGACCGGGCTCACCGAGTCCTACGTGGACCGGGTGAACCTGCGGATCGAGCACGTCCGGTTCTTCACCGAGCTGCTGCGCGACCGCGGCCTGACGGTCGGCCGGATGGACGGCCGGTTCACGACGTGGGAGCCGGACGGCGGCCGCGAGCACATGAGCGACGACCCGTCGATCTCCCGCGTGGTCGGCGCCTACGCGGCGGCGTTCAACCACTACGTGCGGGCGGAGCTCGGGTACGAGAACGACCTGCCGTACGAGATCATCCACGAGGACACGTTCAAGGCCTGGTCGTACAAGGAGTTCGAGGGCCGCTCGGTGTCGGTGGTCGATTCGCTGAGCTCGGCGATGCGCGCGAACCCGCACCTGAAGGTCCACGTCGCGTTCGGCCACTACGACGGCGCGACGGCGTACTTCGCGGCCGAGCACGTGCTGGCCCACCTGCGGATCCCGGAGGAACTGCGCGACAACATCGACACGGCGTACTACCCGGCCGGGCACATGATGTACATCCACGAGCCGAGCCGGGTGCAGCAGTCGAAGGACCTGGCGAAGTTCGTCAAGAAGGCGTCGAACCGCTGAGTCCCGGCCCGTAGCGGGCGCCCGGCGGCAGCGGGGGAACCCGCCGCCGCTGGGCGAAGTACCCGATGACGTGCGTGGTCACCGCCAGCGCGACGTAACCGGCGAGCCACGCCTTGCCCGGCAGGTCGGGGTACCCGAGGTCCACGAGCACCGGGACGGCGAACAACGACGGCACGGTGCAGTGGACGTCCTGGAGCCGCGTGACGGTGTCGACCGCGAGCGAACCCTCGTCCTCCGCGATGACCGGGCGGCGGACGATGCTCGTCAGGACGACGGCCTCGACCGCCGCACCGAGGACGATCGCGCCGAGCCAGAAGCGGGCCCAGACCGAGCCGCCGGCCACCATCGTGACCGCGAGGACGGCGCCGCCGCCGAACGTGACCGCCAGCGAGGCCGCGTACCAGCCGTTCACCACCTCCCGCCACGGCGGGCGGGGCCGGATCAGCCGCTCGTCGCCCAGCCAGGCGACCGCCCGCCGGTCGCCGGCGCGGATCTGCAGCCAGTTCGTCAGGACCAGCGACGTCCAGACGAACCACGGGACCCCGGCGTCGGGCAGGTCGGCGCGGTCCAGCCAGGGCACCACCTGGTACCCGAAAACGCCGATGACGAGCACCGCGTTGGTGACGAACACGTAGGTGAATGCACCGGGCTCGCTCTTGCCGCGGCGGACGCTCAGCCGGTAGGTCAGCAGCTGGGTCGCTTCGGAAACGCGGATACCGCGCACCGCCAGCCACTTGACCGCCGCCCGCTCGGCGGCTGTCACCGCGATCACCGGGCCACCCCGGGCTGGGCCGGCAGCGGGACGCCGTAGTCGCCCGGCGGGAGTACCGGGCGGCGCCGCCGGTGGCGCAGGCTGCCCACGAGCTGCAGGGCCAGCGCGAGCCCCGCGTAGCCGATCAGCCAGGGCCCGAAGCCGGGCGGTTGCCGGTTGGTGGTGAGCAGGTCGAAGAGCACCGGCAACGCGTAGTACGCAGGCATCACCAGGTAGAGGTCCTCGATCCGCACCACCGCGTCGACGGCGGCGGACGGCTCGTCCTCCGCGAGCACCGGCCGCCGCACGATCCCGGTCGCGATCACGCCGAAGACGACTCCGCCCAGCGCGAGCACGCCGAGCCAGCTCCAGGCGTAGGTCCGGTACGGGGTCGCCAGGAACATCGTGATCGCGAGCGCGGCTCCCCCGGCGAAGGTGACCGCCGTCGACGCGAGGAACCAGCCGCCCGGCACTTCCCGCCACGACGGGCGCGGCCGGTCGAGCCGCCGGGCGCCCAGGCGGCGCGCGGCTCGCCGGTCCCCCGCGCGGATCATGGACCAGAAGGCCAGCTGATTGCCGGCAAGCAGGAAGTAAAGGACCTTGCTCTCGGTCATCTCCACGCCGCGGACGCCGGGCAGGTACTGCAGGCACTGGTAGCCGACCGCGGCGGCGGCCGCCAGCAGGAGGAACACCGCCAGCCGGATCAGCAGCGGCAGCGCGTTCCCGCCCGTGCGGCCGCCGAGGCGCGTCGCGAGCAGGGGCGTCGGCACCCCCACGCGGACGCCGTGCCTGCCCAGCCACACCGCGGCGCGGACGAACTCGGCGCGGCTCGGTTCGGACCTCATCGGGGAACCACCTCCAGGTTCGGCCGCAGGACACGGGACCGGCGGCGGTGCAGGACCCAGCCCACCACCTGCGTCCCGACCGCGAGCACCGCGTACGCGACGACAGCGGGCCGGGACGACGGCGGAACCGGCACCGCGAAGAGGAGGTCACCGCAGGCCAGGTACGGCAGGACGGCCGGCGCCGCGTAGGAGTGCGCGTCCTCCACCCGCAGCACCGCGTCGACCATGAACGACGCGGGATCGACCGCGACGACCGGCTCCCGCAGCACGGACCACCAGACGAACCCGGACTGGACGGCACCGAGCGCCAGCAGCCCCAGCCAGAACGGCGCGGCCGACGACGCCAGCGCGAGGAAGAGCACCAGCCCGCCGGCGTAGGCGACCACCACCGATGCCAGGTACCAGCCGCCGAGGAGACCGAGGGTCCAGCTCAGGGCCGGCCGCGCGGCCGGGCGCACCAGCGCGGCCGCCGGCCGGTCGGATTCGCGGACCGTGACCCAGCGCCAGACCTGCGCCAGGACGACCAGTGCGCCGAGGATGAAGCCGCTGCCGACCGCCAGGTCCCCGAACGCCTCGTGCGCGAACTCCATGCCGAAGGTGTTGACGAAGGCGATGACCAACCCCACCGCCAAGCCCACGCCGGGGTGCTTGGTGCGCAGCCGTTCCCGCACGCCGAGGCGCAGGGACAGCAGCGGGACCGGCGTCCCCACGACGACCCCGTGCCGGGCCAGCCACTGCACGGCCATCGCCGCGTCGATGGGTCTCGGTACCTCTCCACCCACGGAAACCTCCCCCTTGTCCCGCGTACACGCCCGAAGCGGCGGAAAGGTTTACCGGCCGCCGATTTCGCCGAGCGCGGCCCGCACCCGCCGCCGCTGCGCGACGCCCACGACGACCTGCATCGCCACCGCGAGAGCGACGTAGCCGAAGAGCCACGGCCGCCACTGCGGCGGCTGCGCGTCGCCGACCAGCGGATCCACCAGCACCGGAACGGCGTAGACCGCGGGCAGCGCCGTCAGCAGGTCGTGCGGCCGCAGGGCGGTGTCCACGGCCCGGGACGTCGCGTCCTCCGCGATGACGGGACGCCGCTGGACGTCGGTCACCATCGCGGCCGTGACCGCCGCGCCCACGACCAGCAGCAGGAGCCAGCTCCCCGCGTACGTGCGGAACGGGGTCGTGGCGAAGATCGTCACGGCGAGCGCGGCGCCGCCGCCGAAGGTGACCACCGGCACCGCGAGGAACCAGCCGAACACCTCGGTACGCGGCGGGCCGCCGAGCGTCCCGTACCGCGCCAGCGCCTGGCGGTCGCGGACCCGCGCCGGCAGCCAGTAGCCGAGGTGCTGGGCGATGATGAGGAAGAAGACGTACGAGCTGCCCGTCAGTTCCCCGCCGCGGACACCGGGCAGCGACCCCAGGCTCGTGAACCCGATGGTCGCCGCCACGAACCCCAGGAGCGCCACGGCGAACCACCGCCACCACCCGGGCGGGCGCGCGCCGGCGCGGAAACCCAGGCGCGACGCCAGCAGGTCGGTCATCGTCGGCACCTCGACGCCGTGCTTGGCCAGCCAGCGCCCCGCCGCCGCCCGCTCCGCTTCCGTCACGCCACTCACCGGATCTCCGTTCCGTAGTGGCCGGGCGGCAGGCGCCGGCCCCGGACCTCGTGCGCGGCGCGGATGTGGACCACCAGCACCAGGACGACGTACGCGGCCACCGGCACGATCCGCGTCGGGGGCGACGGCCAGTCGGTGGCCAGGTCGAGCCAAGCGAGGAACGTGAATACGAACGGCGCCGCGAACTCCCGGGAGTCGTAGGTCCGCAAAGCCGCGTCGACGGCACGTGAAGCCGCGTCCTCGGCGATCACCGGGGCGCGCAGGACCCGGCCGAGGACCAGCGCCACGCCCGCGCCGCCGACCACCAGCGCGGCGGCCCAGCTCACCGGGTTGGCGGCGAGCGTCGCGCACAGCACAGCGCCGCCACCGAACGTCGTCACCACCGAGGCCAGGTACCACCGGCCCACCTGCCCCGCCGCCACCCGGAACGACGGCCGGGCGCCCGCGGCGACCAGGCGGGCGGCGGCGCGATCGGCCGCGCGGACCCGGCGCCACTGCAGCAGTGGGAAAGCCGCGGTGAACGCGGCGAACGCCAGGAAGCGGGCGAGCACCGGGACCGGCGGTAAGACGGCGACGAACCAGATCACGACGGAGAGCACGCTGTAGGCGGGGTAGGACCGCGTGGCCCGCACCCGGGCCCCGGCACGCACGGCGAGCAGCGGCGTCGGCTCGGCCACCTCCACGCCGTGGCGAGCCAGCCACGTCCGCGCGGCCTGTCTCTCGGCGAGCGTCGTCCACGCCACTTCCACCATCGGACCTCCCCCTGTCCCG
Source organism: Amycolatopsis lexingtonensis (assembly GCF_014873755.1). NCBI lineage: Bacteria > Bacillati > Actinomycetota > Actinomycetes > Pseudonocardiales > Pseudonocardiaceae > Amycolatopsis > Amycolatopsis lexingtonensis. Next base: position 8,571,150 of record NZ_JADBEG010000001.1, on the reverse strand, counting down.
TCTTGCACGTCCGGGAAGCCGAATCGGTTTACCGGGCGCGCCCCACGTCACGCACCTCCACCAGCACCCCCACCGACCTCGAACGGCAGGCCGTACGCACCCGGCGGGAGGGGACGGCGACCGAACAGCAGCCAGGCGGTCAGCTGCGTCCCCACCGCGATGACCGCGTGCCCGCCCTGGACCACCACCCACGACGTCCACGCGTTGCCCGCGGCGAGCACCGCGAACAGCGCGGGCAGTGCGAACACGTGCGCGTCCTGGGCCCGCACCACCCCGTCGACCGCCGCCGATGGCTCGTCCTCGGCGATCACGCGGGCGAAGAACGCACGGAAGAGCACGCGCGCGGCCGGCACGAGCCCCACGGCGAGGATCGCGAGTGACAGCAACGCGCCGGTGCGGTCCTCCGGTCTCGTCACGGCGAGCGCCGCGTAGAGCGCCGCGCCGCCGGCGAACGTCCACGCCAGCGACGCGAAGTACCAGCCGCCGAGCAGTCCCGCTGCCGCGCGTGGGCGGTCGCCCGGCGGGTTCGGGTGCCCGGCGAGGGCGTCGCGGTTCCACACCCCCTGCCCGCGGACGAGCAGCCAGACCGCGAACACCGCGGCGATCAGCAGCTCCCGGTACACGTGGAACAGGACGTGGTCGCCGGAGGCCAGCTTCACGACCGTCAGGCAGAAGTAGAGCACCGCGGTCAGGATCAAGATCGGCGCCAGCTCGCGCGACCGGGCACCGACCCGGACCGCGATCAGCCGGGTCGGCACCCGCGTCAGTGCGCCGTGGCGGGCCAGCCACGCGCCGGTGGCGACGACTTCCCGGTACGTCGGTTCGCCGGGCCGCACCGGTCCATGCGTATTCACCGAAACCTCCCCCAAGTCCCGCTTTACACGCGGAACGCCCCGGACAGGTTGCCTGTCCGGGGCGTTCCAGTTCGAGTTTCGTTACTTCAGGTACTGCGACCCGCGGGTCACCGCCGCGTAGGCGTCGACGGCGCCGTGGCCGTAGAAGCCGTTGAACGACGGGTCACCTTCACAGGTGGCCGTGAACGTCGCGTCGCGGCCTTCCTTGAGGTAGTCCACCGTCCGCGGCACCGGGCAGGCGATCTGCGCCGCCGTGCCCTCGAGGACCCGCTGGACCTTGTCCGGGTCCAGGCCGAAGTCGCCGTGCGATTTCTTGCCGTACTGCGAGACGATCAGCGCCGCGACGCCGGTCGCGTGCGGGGTCGCCATCGACGTGCCCTGCAGCCACTGGTAGTAGCCGACCCGGCCGTCGGCCGCCGTCGCCTTCTTGATGCCCGCGGCGAGGCCGGCTTCGGTGATGTTGCCGTCCGCGTCGATGTTGCCCTCGGCGACCCCGACGTTCTTCGGGTACGTCGAGAGGATTTCGTTCTCGACCGTGCGGTACCACGGGGTGCCGAAACCGTCGCGGAAGAAGCCGCCCGGCGCGGAGACCGAGATCTGCTCGGTGCCGTAGTTCGAGTAGTCCGCCTTCTTCTGCGACGGGCCGAACGAGCTGACGCCGATGGTGTGGTTGCCCTCGACCGGCAGGTTGAGGCAGCTCGCGTTGTCGATCTGCCGCGGGTGCGTGGTGTTCGCCGGGTAGTCCGGGCTGGTGGTGTCCGGCTGCGGCGCGCCGAGGTCGGTGTGCTGGTTGCCCAGCGCGACCACCATCGTGACGCCCTTGCGGTGCGCGTAGTTCAGCGCCCGCTGCGTCGCCTCGATGATCGTGCGCTGCTCGGCCTGCTCGGCGGCCGAGTCGGCCGGGTTCGCGGCACAGTTGTACAGCCACGGGTCCGTGTAGAACGACATGTTGACCACGTCGATGCCGGCGTCGCCGGCGTAGGTCAGCGCGTCGACGGTCGGCTGCAGGAAGAAGTAGCCCGAGTCCTGGCCGGCGCGGATGTTCACCAGCGTCACGTTCGGAGCGACACCGGAGACGCCGAAGCCGTTGGCCGCGGCGGCGATGGTGCCGGCGACGTGCGTGCCGTGGCCGCCGTCGTCGTGGTTGACCGGGTCGACGCAGCCGCGGAACTCGCACGGGCCGTCGACCTCGACGCCGTTGACGTCGGTCGGGATGTCGCGGGTGAAGTTGCGGGAGTCGGCCTCGTCGAAGTTCGGCGCGATGTCCGGGTGCGTGCCGTCGATGCCGGTGTCGATGACGCCGACCTTGACCTGCTTGCTGCCCGCCTGCTTGGTGCGCGAAAGGTCCGAGCGGACGGACTTGAGGCCCCAGAGCTGGTCGTCCAGCGGGTCCATCCCGACGGCCTTGTTCGCGGCGGCCTTCTGGGCCGCGGCGCCGCGGCCTTCCTTCTCGACGTTGTCGCTCTTGGTCTTCTTGCCGTTCTTCGGCACCGAGCCGATGACCTGCGCCTTGGCGGCACCGAACACCGCGCGGTTCGAGGACACGCGCTCGGTGAACCCGGTGGCCGGGGCACTGGCCTTGATCAGGCCGACCGCGGAGTTGGTCTCCAGGACCGTGCCTCCCGCGGCCCGGATCGCCTGCTGCGCGGTCGCGATGCTCTGGACGTCCTTGGCGAGCACGGTGAACTCGGTCGCCGGGCCGGCCAGCGCGGGCTGGGCCGAAGCCGCCGGCACCGCGACGGCCGAGATCGCCCCGAACAGCGGGACGGCCATGGCCGCGGCGAGAAGCCTGGGTCTCTTCACGATTCTCCTCCTCGGGAAAGCGGTTCCTGCACCGTATAGATCGGACATTGCGCAAACAACGGCCAAACGTACGTTATGGAACAACCGACTTCTGCTCGGCGAAGTGACAAGCTGACAAGTGCCCGTCCGTCCTGGGCTCCAGCGCGGGCACCTCCTCCGCGCACTTCTCCTGCGCTTTCCAGCACCGGGTGCGGAACCGGCACCCGGACGGGGGATCCAGGGGACTCGGGACGTCGCCGGTCAGCCGGATCACCTGGCGGCGGCCGCGCACGGCCGGGTCCGCCACCGGGACCGCCGACAGCAGCGCCTGGGTGTACGGGTGGGACGGTCGTTCGTAGATCTCCTCGTCGGTGCCGACCTCGACGATCTTGCCGAGGTACATCACCGCGACCCGGTTCGACAGGTGCCGCACCACCGACAGGTCGTGCGCGATGAACACGTACGACAGCCCGAACTCGCTCTGCAGGTCGCCGAGCAGGTTCATCACCTGCGCCTGGATCGAAACGTCCAAGGCGGACACCGGCTCGTCGCAGATGATCACCTTGGGCCGCAGGGCCAGCGCCCGCGCGATGCCGATGCGCTGGCGCTGCCCGCCGGAGAACTGGTGCGGGTAGCGGTTGAGGTGCTCGGGGTTGAGCCCGACCACCTCCAGCAGTTCACGCACCTTCGCCGCGCGCGACCCCTTGGGTGCGACCTCGGAGTGGATTTCGAAGGGCTCGCCGACGATGTCGCCGACCGTCATCCGCGGGTTGAGCGAGGTGTACGGGTCCTGCAGCACGATCTGGATCTCGCGCCGCAGCTTGCGCAGCTCGGCCCCGCGCATCGAGAAGATGTCGCGGCCCTCGAACTTCGCGGAGCCGGAGGTCGGCTCCTCCAGGCGCATCAGCACCTGGGCCAGGGTCGACTTCCCGCAGCCGGATTCGCCGACGACGCCGAGGGTTTCCCCGGGCTGCAGGTCGAACGAAACGCCGTCGACCGCCTTCACCTGGCCGATCGTGCGCTTGAACAGGATGCCGGTGCGGACGGGGAAGTGCTTCTTCAGGTCGGAGACCGACAGGATGGGATCAGGCACGGGAGTTCACCACCTCTTCGGCGAAGTGGCACGCGCTGGTCCGGCCGAAGCCGATCCCCAGCGGTGGCGGCACTTCTTCGGCACAGCGGGCTTCGGCGCGCTTGCACCGCGGGTGGAACGCGCAGCCGGGCGGGATGTCGAGCAGGCTCGGCGGCAGGCCCTTGATGGTCTCCAGCGTCTGTCCTTTGAGGTCCAGCCGCGGCAGCGAGTCCATCAGCGCGGCGGTGTACGGGTGGGCCGGGGCGCGGAACAGCTCGACGACGTCGGCCTGCTCGACGATCCGGCCCGCGTACATCACCGCGATCCGGTCGGCGACCTCCGCGACGACGCCGAGGTCGTGGGTGATCAGCACCAGCCCCATCTTGCGCTCGGCCTGGATCTCGGCCAGCAGGTCCATGATCTGGGCCTGCACGGTGACGTCGAGCGCGGTGGTCGGCTCGTCGGCGATGAGCAGGTCGGGGTCGAGCGCGAGCGACATCGCGATCATCGCGCGCTGGCGCATGCCGCCGGAGAACTGGTGCGGGTAGTCCTTGATCCGGCGCTCGGCGGCGGGGATGCGGACGGTGTCGAGCAGCTCGATCGCCCGCTTCCGCGCGTCCTTTTTGGACATCCCGAGCCGGACGCGCAGCTGTTCCTCGATCTGGAAGCCCACGGTGAACACCGGGTTCAGCGCCGAAAGCGCGTCCTGGAAGATCATCGCGATCTCGCTGCCGCGGACTTCGCGGCGCCGCTCCTCGGACGCCGTCAGCAGGTCTTCGCCGCGCCAGCGCACGGCGCCGCCGGTGATCACGCCGGGTGGCATGTCGAGGATGCCCATCACCGTCTGCGCCGTGACGCTCTTCCCGGAGCCGGATTCCCCGAGCACGGCCAGGGTTTCCCCGGCGTGCACGGAGTAGCCGACGCCGTTGAGGACGTTCGCCACGCCGTCGGAGGTCCGGAACTCGACGTGCAGATCATCGACTTCGAGCAGGAGTTCGTTGTCGGACAAGGGGATCTACCTCGACTTCGGATCGAGCGCGTCGCGGATGCCGTCGCCCAGCATCACGAAGGCCAGCACGGTCAGGGTCACGAAGGCGCCGGGGAACAGCAGCATGTGCGGGTCGACGCGGAAGTAGTCCCGCGAGTCGCTGATCATCACGCCCCACGAGATCACCGGCGGCCGCACCCCGATGCCGAGGTAGGCCAGCGTCGCTTCGGCACCGATGAACGCGCCGAGCGCGATGGTCGCGTACACCAGCACCGGCGCGATCGTGTTCGGCAGCAGGTGCCGGAAGATGATCCGCGGGGTGCTGGCGCCGAGGCCGCGCGCGGCCTTGACGTAGTCGAGCTGCTTGGCCACCAGCGTCGCCGAGCGCATGATGCGCATGGCCACCGGCCAGCTCAGCACCGCGATCGAGCAGACCACCTGCACGATGATCGTGACCGCGGCGGGGTTGCTGCCGGGCGCGTTGAACGTCGTCAGGATGACGATCGCGCCGAGCACGAACGGCAGGCCGGCGAAGATGTCGCCGAAGCGGGACAGGAGGCTGTCGACGAGCCGGCCGTAGTAGCCGGCCAGGATGCCGACGATCGATCCGATGAGGACGGTCAGCACCGTCGAGAACACCCCGACCAGCAGCGACGCGCGGGTGCCGTAGATCGTGCGCGCGTAGACGTCGTAACCCTGGTTGTCGTAGCCGAACCAGGCGTCCCCGGACGGGCCTTCGTTGGCGTGCGTGAGATCGCTGAAGCCCGCGTCGCGCGAGCTGAACAGGCCGGGCGCGATCGCGATCAGCACGATCAGGGCGATGATCACCGCGGACACGACGAACGCCGGCTTGCGCCGCAGCTGGCGCCACGCGTCGCTCCACAGGCTGCGGGGTTTGCGCGGGCCGGTGGCGGAGTCGTCGACGCGGGACAGCTCGGCCGCGTCGGCCCCGCCGCCGCCCACCAGGTTCGGGTCAGTCATAGCGGATCCTCGGGTCGAGAACGGCGTAGAGCAGGTCGACGATCAGGCTCATCAGCAGGTAGACCAGCACCAGCAGGACGACGACGCCGACGACGGTCGCGCTCTCCCGGTTCTGGATGCCGCGGAAGATGAGCCCGCCCAGTCCGTTGATGTTGAACACGCCTTCGGTGACGATCGCGCCGCCCATCAGGGCGCCGAGGTCGGTGCCGAGGAACGTGAGCACCGGGATCACCGAGTTGCGGAGCAGGTGGACGCCGACGACGCGGCTTTGCGGCTGGCCCTTGGCGATCGCCGTCCGCACGTAGTCGGCGCGGCGGTTTTCGGCGATGCTCGTTCTCGACAGCCGGGCCACGTAGGCCATGGACAGGCTGCCGAGCGCGATGCCCGGCACGATCAGCTCGCCGACGCTCGGGTTGTCGGAGACGCTCGCTTCGATCAGGCCGAGCCCGTTGCTGCCCAGGGCGAGCTGCAGCACGATCGCCGTCACGAACACCGGCAGCGAGATCAGGAACGTGGTCGAGACGAGGACCAGGTTGTCGAGGAAACCCTTGCCCCGCAAGCCGGTCAGCACGCCCGCGGTGAGGCCGATGACCGCCTCGATGACCACCGCGATGACCGCGAGGCGCAGCGTGATCGGGTACGAGGTGCCGATCAGCTCGCCGACCGAGGTGCCGTTGAAGGTTTCGCCCCAGTCGCCGGTGAACAGGCTCCCGAGGTACTTGAAGTACTGGACGAAGATGTTGTCGTTCAGGTTGAACTTCTCGGTCATCTGGGCGATGTAGGCCGGCGGGCAGGCGGTCTGGCCGCACTTGCCGGAGAACGGGTCGCCGGGCACGGCCCAGACGAGGACGTAGATCAGGAACGTGGTGCCGAAGAACACCGGGATCAGCTGGAGCAGCCGTCGCAGGACATAGCGGATCATGACGAGTTCCTAGTGCGCGCCGGGCGTCGTGGGCGGGATCGGCCCGCCCACGACGCCGTGGTGGTGGGTGCGGCTTCTCAGCGCGTCACTACTTCTTCAGGACCTCGATGGACGGGTAGTCCGGCATGCGCCGGAAGTCCAGGGCCGCGGACTTGAGGTTCTTCGACTTCGCCGCGACGCCCTTCTCGTCCCACACCGGGATCGAGGGCAGGTCCTTGGCGATCAGGTCCTCGGCCTGCTGGTAGAGCTTGACCGCCGCGTCCTTGTCGGCGGTGGCGTCCGCCTGCGCGAGCATCGCGTCGACCTGCGGGTTCGAGTACGTCGAGTCGTTCGAGGAGCCGCCGGTCTTGTAGATCGGGTTGAGGAAGTCCTCGATGGACGGGTAGTCCGCCGACCAGTCCGAGCGGCCCATGCCGGTCAGCTTGTGGCCGGTCACGATGCTGCGCCACTGGCCGAAGTCGGTCGCGGGCACGAAGTCGCACTCGACACCGAGGGTGTTCTTGATGCTGTTGCACGCCGCGACCAGCGGTTCCTTGCGGCCGCCGTCCGCGTTGGACGCGATGGTCAGCTTGCCCTTGAAGCCGGACTTCGCGAACGCCTCCTTGGCCGCCGCGGGGTCGAACTTGCAGAACTGGCAGACCCCCGGCCGGTAGCCCGGGATGCCCTGCGAGATGTAGCCGTCGGCCGGCACGTAGGTGTCGTTCATGACGGTCTTGGTGATCTGCGCGCGGTCGATCGCCATCGAGATCGCCTTGCGCAGCTCCAGGTTGTTGTAACCCGGCACGTAGTACGGCACCGCGATGGTGCTGATGCCGAGCAGGTGGCCGGTCACGAGCCGGTCGCCGAGGTCGTTCTTGTACTTGCCGCCCGCGACCGCCGACGGCGGCAGCGCCTCCATGAAGTCGAGCCGCCCGCTCAGCAGGTCCTGGTAGGCGGTCTCCTGGCTGGAGTAGATCTTGATGTCGAGGTCCTTGAAGTGGACCTTGTCGTCACCCTTGTAGTCGTCGAAGCGGGTGAGCTTGATGTCCTGGTTGGGCGTCCGCGAGGCGAACTTCATCGGGCCGTTGCCGATGGGGTGCTGTTCGAAGCCCTTGGGGTCCTTGAAGAACGCGTCGGGCAGCGGCGCGAACGCCTGGTAGCCGACCTTGATGTCGAACACCGAGAACGGCGCGTCCAGCGTGACCTGGAACTCGTAGTCGTTCTTCTGCACCAGGCCCGACATCTTGTCCGTGGCCGGCTTGGCGTTCTCGTCCTCGGGGTGGACGTCCTTGTACCCCTGGATGTTCGAGAAGAAGTCGGTGTTGAGCTGCCCGTTCGGGGCGTAGGCGCCGTAGTTCCAGGCGTCGATGAAGTTGTGCGCCTTCACCTCGGTACCGTCGTGGAACTTCCAGCCCTGTTTGATCTTGATGTCGTAGACCTTGGAGTCGGTCGTCGTGATCGAGTCGGCCATCAGGTTGAACGGCTTGGCGTCCGCGCCCTTGAAGCCGACCAGCGTCGCGAACATGACCTGGATGGCCTTGGTGCCGCCGAGGTCGTTGATGTTGGTCGGGACCAGCGCGTTCTGCGGTTCGGTGCCGTAGACGCTCACCGTGCCGTCCGGATCCGTCCCGCCGGCCCCCGCGGAACTACCCGACCCGCCACCGCACGCGGCGAGCACAAGCGCCAGCGAAGTCATCACCACCGTGGGTCCCCAGAGCCTGCGCGAACGACGCATGATCCCCTCCATCTCCGTCTGCCCGAAAGGTGAGACGCACGCTATCGGGGGCGATGAAGCCGATCACAGGACTGCGGTGTTGCAAATCAGTGACGACCGTCAGGACCACCTGGTTGGAGCACAACCAAGGTAGCAAACGGGATGGTCCGGACGGCCCAGCGCGGACTGGTGGTCATCACCCGCTCACCCTGGGTTTCCCTTGTGGCGCAAGCCCTTCCGGACGGCCGAACGGTCGGTCGGGGACGGACCCGGGAGGGGCTCGCAGCCGCGCTGAGCAGCGCGGGTCCGGACCACGATCGCCTCGCCGGAGGTCTTGAATGACTCATTCAAGACCTCCGAAGACCTGAATGAGTCATTCAAGACCTCACTGCACCTTGGGCCGAGCGCCGGACTCGCGCGGCACGGCCGAGCCGGACGCCCCGGGGACCCGACGTACTCAGGCCAGCGACAGGGCGATGCCGTCGAGGATGTCGTGCTCGCTCACCACCAGCTCGGTCGGCCCGCCCCGCGCCGCGAGCTGCTCGGCGAGGGTCTGGACCACCACCGCACCGCCACCGATGACGTCGACGCGGCCCGGGTGGATGACCGGGTTCGCCGCGCGGGTGGCGTGGTCGCTCTGCAGCAGCTCCGAGGCGAGCCGGTCGATGTCCGCCGGGCTCAGCTTGGACAGGTGCACCCGGTCGCTGTCGTACTCCGGCAGCCCGAGCGCGATCGCGGACAGCGTGGTCACCGTGCCGGCGACGCCCACCCACGTGCGTGCGCGGGCCACGTCGACGACGTCGAACGCGTCGGTCAGGACCTTGCCCGCCAGGTCGCGGGCGGCGGCGATCTCGTCGGCGGTCGGCGGGTCGCTCTTGAGCGCGCGCTCGGTGATCCGGACGCAGCCGATGTCGACGGACTTCGCGGCGAGCACCTCGGCCTGCCTGCCGTCCCAGGTGCCGAGGACCAGCTCGGTCGAGCCGCCGCCGACGTCGACCACCACGAACGGGCCGTCGTCCGGGTCCTGCTCCCCGACGGCGCCGGTGAAGCTGAGCCGGGCTTCCTCGTCGCCGCTGATCACCTCGGCCTCGACGCCGAGGGTCTCGCGGGTCATGCGGAAGAAGTCGTCGCGGTTCTTCGCGTCCCGGGTGGCGGAGGTGGCGACCATGCGCACCTTCTCCGCGCCCTTGCGCCGCGCGGCGATCGTGTAGTCGGCGAGCGCGGCCCGCGTGCGTTCGAGCGCTTCGGGCGCCAGCTGCCCGGTGGCGTCGACGCCTTGGCCGAGCCGGACGATCCGCATTTCGCGGTGCAGGTCGCGCAGGTCGACCGTGCCGTCGTGGCGCGGCGTCAGCTCGGCGACGAGCAGGCGGATGGAGTTGGTCCCACAGTCGATCGCGGCAACACGAGGCATGCGATCACCCTAACCGGCGGGTGTCGTCGTCCCCACGGTCGTGGTCGTCGGGGTGGTCGACGTGGTGACCGAGGTGACCGTCGCCCCGCAGGTCGGCGTCGGGGTCGTAGTCGGCGGTGGGGTCGTCGTGCCATCGGACGACGGCGGGTTCGTCGGCGACGGCACGGTCGTGATGCTGGTGACCGTCGTCGTGGTCACCGTCGTCGTCGGCGAGGCGCACGGGATCGACGGCTTCGAAGTCGGCACGGTCGGCGTCGTCGTCGGCGGCGGCGCGCTGGTCGGCGTCGTGGTCGGCACCGGGGGCGGCGGGACGGACGGCGGGGCCGGGGCCAGCGCCGCGTTCGGGGCGCCGATCGGCACCGTGCTGTCCGGCACCTGCATGATCCCGTTGCGGTAGGCGTCGGCCCAGAGGATCACCGTGTTCACGTACGTGTCGGAGTTGTTGTACCGGTAGATCGCGCCGCGCAGCTGGTCCGGCTTCGCCAGGTCGAAGCCGCCGGAGCACAGGTAGCGGCCGGTGGCCAGCGCCGCGTCGAAGATGTTGTTCGGGTCGGACTTGCCGTCGCCGTTGCCGTCGGACGCGTAGCCCTTCCACGTTCCCGGGATGAACTGCGTCGGGCCGACCGCGCGGTCCCACACCGGGTCGGTGTCGAGCAGGCCCTGGTCGGTGTCCGGGATCGCGGCGAACCCGCCCTGGCCGTTGAGCTGCGGGCCGAGGATCGGCTCGCGCGTGGTGCCGTTCGCGTCGACGTAGCCGCCGCGGGCGTGGTTGGACTCGATGCGGCCGATGCTGGCGATCAGAGCCCAGTCGATGTGGCAGGCGGCCTGCTCGCGGCCGAGGATGTCGGCGGCGTTGCGGTACGCGGCGAGCGCGGTGGCCGGGATGCCGAGCGGGCCGTCGGGGAGTTCGTAAGCCGGGAGGGGCAGCGGGGTGGGCGCGCCCGGGAGGGTGCCGTCGACGGCGATCTGCTGGATGGCGGCGTGGCCGGGGTCGTAGCCCTGGCCGAGCGCGGCGTCGCGGGTGTGGTCACCGCTCCCGCCGAGCCAGCCGAGGGTGCCGCCGCCGGCGAGCAGCGCCGGGATCACCGCGAAGATGCCGGTGATCAGGGGGTACGCCGTGCGGTGGCGGAGCCCGAGTCTTCGGGTGTAGCTCCCGACTGCGTCTGGCAGCCGCCGCACGCGCATGACTCAGAGCCCTCCTGGCCGGATCGATCCCGTCTCGGGTGACAGCCTGCCGTACCCGAGGCGAGGTTTCACCCCTTCGAGAGGCCCGATCGGGGTTTTCGCTCACCCAGCCCAGTTATCTCTTTACGCGGCGCGAGTGTTACGCGGCGCAGTCACCCGAGGGCCACCCGTTCGCCTTAAGCATGGCCAGGGTCTCGTCACCGAACGGGTTGACGCCGGGACCGACCGCCAGCGTGTGGGCCACGTGGACGTGCAGGCACTTGACGCGCCCGGGCATGCCGCCGGCGGTGACCTGGTGGCCGAGCGGCTCGATGGCGTCGCGCTCGGCGAGGTACGTCTCGTGGGTGCGCTGGTACTGCGCGGCGAGCTCCGGATCGGTGGTGAGCCGATCCGTCATCTCCTTCATGATCCCGGACGCCTCGATGGTGCCGATCATCGAATTCAGCTTCGGGCAGGTCAAGTAGTAGAGCGTCGGGAACGGGGTGCCGTTCTCGAGCCGCGGGCTGGTCTGCACCACCGACGGGTGCCCGCTCGGGCACCGCGCGGCGACGGCGCGCAACGCCCGCGGCGGCCGCCCGAGCTGCTCCGCGATGACCTCGCGGTCGGCTTCGGTGACGGGCTCGAACCGGTGCTGCTGCGCGTTGTCCACGCCGTCCAGGTTAGAGCGTGGGCTTCAGCCGCCCGAGACCTGGTTCCAGAGGTTCTCGTACCAGGAGCCGCCCGCGACCTGCTGCTGTCCGGCCGGCGGGGCCGCGTCCGGCGCCTTGTCCTCCGGCAGCTGGACGATGTACGGCGTCTCGCCCGGCTTGACGTACCGCAGCCGCCGCCGGGCTTCGGCCTCGACCTGCGCGGGGTCGCTCAGCTCCGCCTTGCGGCCCTGGAGCTGAGCGACCTCCTGCTGCAGCTGTGCTTGCTGCGCCTGCTGTTCGCGGACCTCGGTCCGCTGGGCGAGGTACGTGCGCAGGGGCACGGCGATGGTGAACGCCAGCGCGCACACCACGATCGCCACCACCGCCGCGCGGCGGGTGGTGGACATGCCGAGCACCTTCGCCGCACCCGACGCGCGCTTCGCCGCCAGGCTCCGGCGCAGCCGGGCCCGCGTCGTGTCGGCGTCGCCGGTGCGCCGCCGCGCCGCTTCGGGACGGCGGGCCGGCGCGGGCCGGCCGGCCCGCGTGGCTCCGCCGCCGCCTCGGCGGTTGCGCGTCGTCCTCCCCCGGTCCGCCATCGGCGATCAGCCCTCGGCGCTGAACCGCGGGAAGGCCAGCTCGCCGGCGTACCGGGCGGCGTCACCGAGGGTCTCCTCGATGCGCAGCAGCTGGTTGTACTTGGCGATCCGCTCGCCGCGGGCCGGGGCACCGGTCTTGATCTGGCCGACGCCGGTGGCGACCGCCAGGTCCGCGATGAAGGTGTCCTCGGTCTCGCCGGAGCGGTGGCTCATCATCGACTTGTAGCCGAACGACGTGGCCAGCGAGATCGCGTCGAGCGTCTCGGACAGGGTGCCGATCTGGTTGACCTTCACCAGCAGCGCGTTCGCGGCGCGGCGGGTGATGCCCTCCTCGAGGCGGTCCGGGTTGGTGACGAACAGGTCGTCGCCGACGATCTGGACCTTCTCGCCGACCTCGGCGGTCAGGGTGACCCAGCCGTCCCAGTCGTCCTCGCTCAGCGGGTCCTCGATGGACACGAGCGGGTAGTCGCGCAGCAGCTCGGCGTAGTACGCCGACATCTGCTCGGCGCTCTTCTTGCTGCCTTCGAAGGTGTACGCGCCGTCGGCGAAGAACTCCGTCGCGGCGACGTCCAGCGCGAGGGCCACGTCGCGGCCCGGCGTGTAGCCGGCCTTCTCGATGGCCTGCAGGATCAGGTCGAGCGCCTCGCGGTTGTTCGCCAGGTTCGGCGCGAAGCCGCCTTCGTCGCCGAGGCCGGTGGACAGGCCGCGGCCCTTCAGGACCGACTTCAGCGAGTGGTAGACCTCGGCGCCCCAGCGCAGGGCCTCGCGGAAGGTCTCCGCGCCGATCGGCGCGATCATGAACTCCTGGACGTCGACGTTGCTGTCCGCGTGCGAACCGCCGTTGAGGATGTTCAGCATCGGGACCGGCAGCACGTGCGCGTTCGGCCCGCCCAGGTAGCGGAACAGCTCCAGCTCGGCCGACTCGGCGGCGGCCTTCGCGACGGCCAGCGAGACGCCGAGGATGGCGTTCGCGCCGAGGCGGGACTTCGCCGGGGTGCCGTCGAGGTCGACCAGCTTCTGGTCGACGATCCGCTGGTCGACGGCCTCGATGCCGACCATCTCCGGGCCGATCTCGTCGAGCACCGCGGCGACCGCGCGCTCGACGCCCTTGCCGTTGTAGCGGCCGGTGTCGCCGTCCCGCAGCTCGACCGCTTCGTGCTCACCGGTCGACGCACCCGACGGGACCGCGGCCCGCGCCAGGGTGCCGTCGTCGAGAGCCACCTCCACCTCGACCGTCGGGTTGCCGCGCGAGTCCAGAATCTCGCGCGCGCCTACCTGCTCGATGAGAGCCACGCCATGCTCCTCGGTGCGTCGTGCCTGCGGTGACGCGCCCAGCCTAGCCGTCGCCGCAGTTCACCCGTTGGAGGCACGGCCGGTAGCGGGTGGTCCTCAGCCGTCCGCGCGGACGGCCTGCCAGCCCGGCGGCAGCTCGACGGTCTCGGACGTCTGCTGCCAGAACGTCCAGCTGTTGCCGCCGAGATCGGCGACGGTGAACACCCGGGCGCCGTAGGGCTGGTCCTGCGGCGGGTCCAGCTCGCCTTCGTCCCCGAGTGCGGCCTCGATCCGCGCGAAGTGCTCGTCGACGTCGTCGACGTAGACGATGTTGAGCTGGCCGACCGGCCCGTCGACGCCCTTGGCCTGCCAGTAGTCCGCCCCGACGCCCGCGATCTGGACCTTCGCTTCGCCGACGCAGAGCGTCGCCTGGAAGACCTCGCCCGCCGCGTCGCAGAACCGGACTTCCTCGGTGAACCCGAAGACCCTGGTCAGCCAGGCGAGCGCCGCGGTGGCGTCGGCGTAGTAGAGGTAGGGCGCCAGGCCCCGGTACCCGCTGCTCATGGCGGCACAGTCCATCACGTCCCTTTCGGAGGCGTGTGCAACCCCCTCCTCCGGGGTAACGTGGGAGTGACCATGACGGACGCCGCAGCTGCTTCGCAGCCTCCCGAGGAGTCGCGGTTCCACGCCTTCCGCCAGGCCGAAGACCTGGTCGCGCGCCGCCGTCCGCTGGACGCGCTGAAGGTGCTTCAGCCCTTGCTGGACGCCGAGGAGGACAAGCCGTCGGTCCACCTGCTGGCCGGGCGCGCGTACTTCCACTCCGCTCAGTTGCGGCGCGCCGAGCAGGCGTTCACCCGGGTGCTGGAACTGGATCCGACCGACCACTACGCACGGTTCGTCCTGGGCCGGACCCTGCAGCGCCTCGGCCGGTTCGTCGAGGCGCTGGCGCAGATCCGGATGGCGTCGGCGATGAACCCGGTGCCCGAATACCTCGAAGCGGCCAGCGAGGTCAAGGCGCGCATCGCCCTGCGCGAGATTTGACACCAGGGCCGTTCGGCCCCTCGGTGATCAGACTTTCGGCCGATCGGCGCGGGCCCGTCGGCCGATCCGCGGACCCCCTCCCGGCGGCGATGCTGGTTCCAGACCGGAACAGGGAGGAACCGAAAATGTCGATCTTCACCACGTTGGGTGCTTACGCCGGGGTGCTGCTGCTGGTGCTGATGGCCGTCACGCCGTTCTTCGCCGACCGCGAGCTCTAAGGCGCGACACTCGCTTCGGCGTAGGCGTCCGCCGCGCTGAAGACGTCCTGGCCGTAGGCGAGCGCCTGGTTGTAAAACAGGATCGCCCGCCACCAGCCGGCCGGGGTGCCGAGGTCGTCGCCGCCCGAACACAGGAAGCGGGCCGCCGTGAAGGCCGCGTCGTCGACGTTCTGCGGGTCCGGCGCGCCGCCGTCGCCGTTCGCCCGCTCCTGGTACTTCTTCCACGTCGACGGCAGGAACTGCAGGGGGCCGATCGCGTGGTCCCACGACTTGTCGCCGTCGAGCTTGCCGCCGTCGGAGTCGTGCACCGCCGGCACGCCCGGCGAGCCGTCCAGCGGCGGGCCGACCACGGGTTTCACCAGGCGGCCGCTCGCGCTGATCGCCGCGAGGTCGAAGTCCCCGCGCTCGGTCTCGACCCGGCCGATGCCCGCCAGGGTCGCCCACGAGAGGTGGCACGTCGGCTTCTGGCGCTGCATCCACATTTCCGCCCGGCCGTACGCGGCGAGCACGCGCGCGGGGATGTGCGTCTTGTCCGCGACGCGCGTCGCCCACGTGTCCAGCTCGGCCTGGTCCGACACCTGCGGCCGGTCGACCGGGGCGGCGAGCCCGGCCCGCGGCGCTTCGGCGCCGGGCTGCGGGCGCTGCTCCGGGATGGCCAGCGCCGGCTGGACGGCCGGCGCCTCGGCGGGCGCGTCCGGGTTCTGCACACCGATGGTGACGACCAGGACCACGCCGGTGACCACGAGGCCCAGCGAGAGCGCGATCCGCCCGACGTACCGCCTGGGCGGGCCGCCCGGGGGCGACGACGGAGGCGTGACGGTCGGCTGAGCGGTTTCGGCCACCCGATCAGGTTACGGAGCCACTCAAGGGGGACCCCCGGCCGTCTGACCAGGCAAGCGGAGGGTAAAAACCGGCTTGCTGCCACCGACGTCACAGAATTCGTTATCGAGTCGACGCGCAAGGCGCTGACCTGCGGTTACCCTAACCTAACTTCGCAGCCGAGTCCCTTTTGCCCGATTGCATCGTTTCGAACCGACCTGGGCTCGCTGGACTTACAGGTGAGCCTTACCTAAAAACCTACTTGGAGCCAGCAAACCCAGGGAGGCGGAACCGGTGTTGTTCTCGAGCGCGCTGATCGGGCTGCGGGAAGGCCTGGAGGCCGCGCTGGTCGTCAGCATCCTCGTGGCCTTCCTCGTGAAGACCGAGCGGCGGCACGCGCTGCGCTGGGTGTGGCCCGGCGTCGGGGCCGCGGTGCTGCTGTCGGTCGCCGTCGGCGCCGTCCTCACCTTCACGACCGCCCAGCTGTCCTTCGAGCACCAGGAGCTGCTCGGCGGGAGCCTGTCGATCGTCGCCGTCGTGTTCGTCACCGCGATGATCTTCTGGATGCGCAAGGCGTCGAAGAGCATCGCCGCGGAGCTGCGCGGGAAGATGGACGACGCGCTCGACGTCGGCCCGGCGGCCGTACTGCTGCTGTCGTTCCTCGCGGTCGGGCGCGAAGGGCTCGAGACCGCCGTGTTCTTCTACTCGACCGTGCAGGCCGCGCAGTCGGACACCGTGCAGCCGCTGATCGGCTTCGCGGTCGGCATCGCGGCCGCCGTCGTGCTGGCCTGGCTGCTCTACAAGGGCGCCGTCCGGTTCAACCTGGGCAAGTTCTTCACGATCACCGGCGTGCTGCTCGTGTTCGTCGCCGCGGGCGTGCTCGGCTACGGCCTGCACGACCTGCAGGAGGCCGCGTTCCTGCCGGGCATCGGCACCCTGGCCTTCGACGCTTCGGCGACGCTGCCCGAGACGTCCTGGTACGGCGCCCTGCTCAAGGGCATCTTCAACTACTCGCAGCAGACGACCGTGCTGCAGGCCGTCGCGTGGGTCGCCTACGTCGCCATCGTGCTGCCCCTGTTCCTCAAGCCCAGCAAGAAGACCGCGCCGGCACCCGCCGTCGCGGCCGCCCCGAAGGAGTGACCGTGCGCAAGACCACCCCGCTGGCCGTCGTGGCCGGCGCCGCCGCCCTGGTGGCGCTGTCGGCCTGCGACAGCAAGAGCGACACCGCTGGTGCCGCGGCGGACGGCGGCCCGATCAAGGTGTCGGCGTCCGACACCGCGTGCGAGGTGTCCGCGACCACCGCGGGTGCGGGCAACCTGACCTTCGAGATCACCAACAAGGGCACCAAGGTCACCGAGTTCTACCTCTACGCCGAGGGCGACCGGATCATGGGCGAGGTCGAGAACATCGCGCCCGGCCTGAACCGGCGGCTGATCGTCGAGGTCGCCGACGCGGGCAAGTACCAGACCGCGTGCAAGCCGGGCATGGCCGGCGCGGGCATCCGCGGCGACTTCACCGTCACCGGCGGCGTCGCCAAGCAGAACAACGCCGACGCGCAGAAGGCCCAGGCCACCAAGAGCTACAACGACTACATCGCGAACAACACCGCCGCGCTGCAGGAGGAGACCGGCAAGTTCGCCGCACTCGTGAAGGCGGGCAAGACCGACGAGGCGAAGGCCGCGTACGCGCGCACCCGCGTCTACTACGAGCGGATCGAGCCGGTGGCCGAGAAGTTCGGCGACCTGGACCCGGCCATCGACGTCCGCGAGGCCGACCTCGAGCCGAACCAGCAGTTCACCGGGTTCCACCGGCTGGAGAAGGACCTGTTCAAGACCGGCCTGCAGCCCGACAGCGGCCAGATCGCGGACAAGCTGGTGACCGACGTCAAGGACCTGGTCGCCAAGACGAAGACCCTGGAACTGTCCGCTTTGGACCTCGCGAACGGCGCGAAGGGCCTGCTCGACGAGGTCGCGACCGGCAAGATCACCGGCGAGGAGGAGGCCTTCTCGCACACCGACCTCTGGGACTTCCAGGCCAACGTGGACGGGTCGAAGGGCGCGATCACGTCCCTGCGGCCGATCCTGCAGGCGAAGGACCCCGCCCTCACGTCCACTTTGGACAAGGAGTTCGCGAACGTCCAGGGCCTGCTGGACAAGCAGCGCGCCGGTGACGGCTTCAAGCTCTACACCGATCTCTCCCAGGAGCAGGTCAAGGAGTTCGCCTCGGCCGTCGACGCGCTGAGCGAGCCGCTGAGCAAGGTTGCGGAGGTCGTCTCGAAGTGACGTCGACAGAGGGCACGCGGGTTTCGCGGCGAAAGCTGTTCGGCATGGCGGGCGCGGGCGTCGCGCTCGCCGGGGCGGGCGCCGCCGCCGGCATCGGGATCGACAAGGCGACGAGCGGCAACGCCGAGGCGTCGGTGAACACCGTCGACTTCCACGGCGAGCACCAGGCGGGGATCGTCACGCCGACGCAGGCGAACCTGCACTTCGCGGCCCTCGACGTCATCACGAAGGACCGCGAGAAGCTGCGGCAGCTGCTGAAGACGTGGACCGACGCCGCCCGCCGGATGACCGCCGGCCAGGAGGTCGTGGCGGGCGGCGCGATCGACGGCGGCCAGTACGCCCCGCCCGGCGACACCGGCGAAGCGCTCGACCTGCCGGCGTCGAACCTGACGCTGACCATCGGCTTCGGGCCGTCGCTGTTCGACGGCCGGTTCGGCCTGGCGGGCAAGCGGCCGCCGCAGCTGATCGACCTGCCGCTGTTCCCGAAGGACAAGCTCGACCCGGCCCGCAGCGGCGGCGACCTGTGCATCCAGGCCTGCGCGGACGACCCGCAGGTCGCGGTGCACGCGGTCCGCAACCTGGTGCGCCTCGGCTTCGGCGTCACCGAGGTCCGCTGGTCGCAGCTCGGCTTCGGCCGCAGCTCGTCGACGTCGCGGGCGCAGGCGACGCCGCGGAACCTGTTCGGCTTCAAGGACGGCACGAACAACATCAAGTCCGAGGACACGGACTTCCTGCGCGACCAGGTGTGGGCTTCGGCCGGCGACGGCCAAGCCTGGATGGCCGGCGGCTCGTACCTGGTGGCGCGCCGGATCCGGATGCACATCGAGACGTGGGACCGCGAAACCCTCGACGGCCAGCAGCAGATCATCGGCCGCACCAAGGGCACCGGCGCCCCGCTCGGCCAGACCGCGGAGTTCGACGAGCTGGACCTCGACGTCGGCGGCAAGGGCGGGGAGAAGGTGATCCCGGAGGACGCGCACGTCCGGCTGGCCTCGCACCAGGCCTTGAACGGCGTCCGGATCCTGCGCCGCGGCTACAACTTCGTCGACGGTTCCGACGGCGTCGGGCACCTGGAGGCGGGGCTGTTCTTCCTGGCGTTCAACCGGGACACCCGCAAGCAGTACGTGCCGATGCAGCAGGCGCTGTCGTCGAAGGACGCGATGATGGAGTACGTCCAGCACACGGGCTCGGCGCACTTCGCGGTCCCGCCGGGCGTGACCCGCGAGTCGAGCTGGGCGGACGCCCTCTTTTCCTAAAGGCTTTAGGCTGAGCTACACTCTCTTTAGGCAAAAGGGAGTGAGTTCATGGTTCGAGCCGGGCTGACCACGGAACGCGTCGTGCGCGCAGGCGCCGAACTGGCCGACGAGGCCGGCTTCGAGAACGTGACGCCGTCGGAGCTCGCGCGGCGCTTCGGCGTCAAGGTCGCGAGCCTGTATTCGCACGTCAAGAACGCGCACGACCTGCGGACGAAGATCGCGCTGCTCGCGCTGGACGAGCTCGCCGACCGCGCGGCCGCCGCACTGGCGGGGCGGGCGGGCAAGGACGCGCTCGTGGCCTTCGCCGACGTCTACCGCGACTACGCCCGGGAGCACCCCGGCCGGTACGCCGCCGCGCGGTTCCGGCTCGACGCCGAGACCGCCGCCGCGAGCGCCGGGCCCCGGCACGCCGAGATGATGCGCGCGATCCTGCGCGGCTACGCCGTGACCGGGCCGGACGAGACGCACGCCGTGCGCCTGCTGGGCAGCGTCTTCCACGGGTACGTCGACCTGGAGACCCAAGGCGGCTTCGACCACAGCTCGCCGTCCTCGCAAGAGTCCTGGAACCGGATCCTCACGGTGCTCGATACCGTCCTTCGCGATTGGCCCACCGCATGATCACCACCCCGCTGACCGCCGAACTCGTCCGCGGTGCCCTCGAACTCGAGTCCACCGGGCAGGGCCTCGCCCCGCACCGGCTGCCTGCCCGGGCCCGCGCGCAGAACACCGACCCGCGGCTCGCCATGGCCGAAGCGCAGCCCGCCGGCGTGCGGCTGCGGTTCCGGACCCGCGCGGACGTCGTCGAGCTGGAAACCCGGCCCACCAAGGTGGTGTACGCCGGGGCCCCGCCGCGGCCGGACGGGGTGTACGACCTGCTGGTCGACGGCGAGCTCGTCGCCCAAGGGAGCGTCGAAGGCGGCAGCACGCTCACGGTCGACCCGCGCACCGGGACCGGCGAGCGCCGCGACGGCCCGCCCGGCACCGTGCGGTTCGGCGGGCTGGGCGCGCACCCGAAGGACGTCGAGATCTGGTTGCCGCACCACGAGATCACCGAACTGCTCGCCCTGCGCACCGACGCGCCCGTCGAGGCACTGCCCGAGCGCCGGGTGTGGCTGCACCACGGCAGTTCGATCAGCCAGGGCTCGAACGCCGCGAGCCCGGCCGGCACCTGGGCCGCGCTGGCCGCCACCGCGGCCGGCGTCGACCTGATCAACCTCGGGTTCGGCGGCAACGCGCTGCTCGACCCGTTCACCGCCCGCGCGCTGCGCGACACCCCCGCCGACCTGATCAGCGTCAAGCTCGGCATCAACGTCGTCAACGCCGACCTGATGCGCCTGCGCGCGTTCGGCCCGGCCGTGCACGGCTTCCTCGACACCATCCGCGAAGGCCACCCGGACACGCCGCTGGTCGTCGTCTCCCCGCTGTACTGCCCGATCCACGAGCGGACGCCGGGGCCGGGCGACTTCGACCAGGCGGCGCTGGCCGCCGGCGAGGTCCGGTTCCGGGCGACCGGGGACCCCGCCGAGCGGGCGGCGGGCAAGCTGACGCTGGAAGTCGTCCGGGAGGAGCTGGCCCGGATCGTCTCCCAGCGGCAGGCCGAGGACGCGAACCTGCGCTACCTCGACGGCCTCGCCCTGTACGGCGAAGCCGACTTCGCCGAGTTCCCGCTGCCGGACGCCCTCCACCCGTCCCCCGCGGCCCACCGCCGGATCGGCGCGCGGTTCGCCGAGCTGGTCCTTGACTTCAAGGGAGCTTGAAGTCCGAGACTGGCGGCATGTTCACGGACGCAGAACTCGCCTACCTCGCCGCCCAGCCGCTGGGCCGCCTCGCCACCCGGCAGCCGGACGGGACGCTCCAGGCCAACCCCGTCGGCTTCCGCTACAACCCGGACGAGAAGACCATCGACGTCACCGGGCACAACCTGCGGAACAGCAAGAAGTTCCGCAACATCGCGACCGACGACCACGTCGCCTTCGTCGTCGACGACCTCCCTTCGACGAACCCGTGGCGCGTGCGGTGCCTGGAGATCCGCGGCCGCGCCGAAGCGCTGACCGGCGTCAACCTGCCGGACAACCACTTCGACGACGCCGTGATCCGCATCCACCCGGAGCGCATCCTCGCCTTCGGCGTCGAGGACTGGGACCGCGAGCCCCTCGAGCTGGAGACGAACATCCGGAACGTCTGAGCGTCACGGCACCGGCACCGGGGTTTCGGCGAGCCCGGCCAGCTCCCGCGGCAGCGGACCCCGGTGCAGGACGCCGAGGCGCTGGGTGGCGCGGGTGAGCGCCACGTAGAGCTCGGCCGCGCCGCGGGGCCCGCCGTCGAGGATCCGGTCCGGGTCCACGACCAGCACGGCGTCGTACTCCAGGCCCTTCGTCTCGGACGCCGGCACGGCACCGGGCACCCCCGGCGGCCCGATCACGACGCTGGTGCCTTCGCGCCCCGCTTCCACACCGGTGAACTCCGCGACGGCCGCGACGAGTTCGTCGTCGGTGACCCGCCGCGCCCACGGCTGGACCCCGCACGCGCGCACCGATTCCGGCGGCCGCACGTCGGGCGCGAACCCGGCCAGCACCGCGGCGGCGACGCTCATGATCTCCGCCGGCGTGCGGTAGTTCACCGTCAGCGAGCGGTAGACCCAGCGGCCGGGCACGTACGGGTCGAGCATCGCGCCCCACGACCGCGCCCCGGCCGCGGACCGGCGCTGGGCGAGGTCGCCCACCACCGTGAAGGACCGGCCCGGGCACCGCCGCATCAGCACCCGCCAGTCCATTTCGGACAGTTCCTGCGCCTCGTCGACCACGACGTGCCGGTAGGTCCAGTCCCGGTCCGCCGAGGCGCGCTCGACGAGCGTCCGGGTGTCGGTTTCGACGAACCGGTCCGCCAGGTCCTCGCCGTAGAGCAGGTCCCGGGCGATCAGGCCGACGTCCTCGTCGACGTCTTCGCGCTCGATGAGGTTGTCCAGGACATCGGCGGCGTAGGCGGCCTTCGCCTTGCGCTCGCGCTCCGCCGCCCGGGCCACTGCGTTTTCTGCCGCGAGGTCACGGCCCAGCAGGTCGACGAGCTCGTCGAGCAGCGGCACGTCCGAGACCGTCCAGGCGTCGCCCTCGGCCCGCGCCAGCACGGCGTCGCCGCCCGCCGCGCGCAGCCGTTCCGGCTCCGAATACAGCTGCGCCAGCAGGGTTTCCGGGGTCAGGATCGGCCACAGCTCGTCGAGCGCGCGGGTGAACGTCTCGTCGGCGTTGAGGTCCTTGACCAGTTCGGCCCGGAACCGTTCCCACTCCTCGCGGTCGTCGCGGCTCAGCCAGCCCTGGCCGATCCGCTTCATCGCCCGTTCGGTGAGCACGTAGGTGACGATGTCGGCGAACACCGCGCGGGCTTCGTTGTGCGGCTGCCCGCTGTCCCGCGCCTCCTGCCGGGCCCACTCCGCGGTCGCGGCGTCGATCCGGACGGTGGCGTCCCGCAGCTGGATCTCCACCGGCTCGGCCGGCAGCCGCTGCCGGTCGGCGATGGCGGCCGCGAGCACGTCCAGGATCTTGCGGGATCCCTTGAGCCGCGCGGCTTCCGGCGCGTCCTCGGCGGTGACGTGCAGGCCGGGCACGAGGCCACCGGTCGTCGTGAAGACGACGTCGGTCTCCCCGAGCGACGGCAGCACGCGCCCGATGTGGCTCAGGAACGCCGGATTGGGCCCGACCACGAGCGCGCCGTGGCGTTCCATCCGCTCCCGCTGGGTATAGAGCAGGTAGGCGACGCGGTGCAGCGCCACCACCGTCTTCCCGGTGCCCGGCCCGCCTTCGATCACCAGCACGCCCGGGTGGTCGAGCCGGATGATCTCGTCCTGCTCGGCCTGGATCGTCGCGACGATGTCCCGCATGCCTTCGCCGCGAGGCGCGTTGACGGCCGCGAGCAGCGCCGCGTCCCCCGAAGCGTCCCCGCCGGGCCGGCCGAGGTCCTCGTCGGTGAAATCGACGACTTCCCGCCGATGGGTGTGGAACTGACGCCGCCGGCGCATGCCTTCGGGGTTCGCGCCGGTCGCGGTGTAGAACGGCCGCGAGGCCGGCGCCCGCCAGTCGAGCAGCACCGGCTCGTGGTCGCGCTCTTCGTCGAACAGCCCGATCCGGCCGATGTACGAGCGCTCCCCCGAAACGGCGTCGAGCCGCCCGAAGCACAGCCCGTTGTCGACGACGTCGAGCCGCCGCACCTCCCGGCTCAGCGCCCGCACCCGGACGTCCCGCTCCATCGCGCCGAGGTCGTTGCCGCCGAGCGCCGCCTGGTACTCGGCCCGCACGCGCTCGCGTTCGGCGTCGAGGCGGGCGTACAGCCCGGCCACGTGCGCGCGTTCGGCGCGCAGTTCCGTTTCGTGTTCCGTCATGCGTCCCCTCACGCCTCGGCCGGCGCGCCGAACCACCGCGCCAGCCGGTCCTGCAGTTGTTCCTGGTCTTCGCCGGCCCACGCCACGTGGCCGTCCGGCCGCACGAGCACCGCCGGGACGTCCAGCTCTTCGCTGACGTCCACGACGTGGTCGACCCGATCCGCCCAGCCGGCGACCGACAGGCTCCCCGTCTGGTCGAGCAGCAGGCCGCGGCCGCCGTGCATGAGGTCGTACAGCCGCCCCTGCTTCAGCGTGAGGTCGCGCAGCCGCCGTCCGACGAGGTCGTCCTCGTCGCCGAAGTCGTAGCGGATCTCGATGCCGACGATCCGCCCGATCAGGTACCGGTTCACCTCCTCGAAGTCCATAAGCTTCGCCAGCAGCCGGCGCACGGCCTGCGGCCCCGCGTCCGGCCGCATCAGCTCGCCCTGGGCGCGGGTGTTGTCCAGCACGTCGGCGGCCACCGGGTGCCGCTCGGCCTGGTAGGTGTCGAGCAGCCCGGCCGGGGCCCACCCGCCGAGCTCGGCGGCCAGCTTCCAGCCGAGGTTCAGCGCGTCCTGGAGCCCGAGGTTGAGGCCCTGCCCGCCCAGCGGCGGGTGGATGTGCGCCGCGTCGCCGGCCAGGAAGATCCGGCCGTCCCGGTAGCGCTCGGCGAGCCTCGTCGCGTCGCCGAAGCGGGACAGCCACAGCGGCGAATGCACGCCGAAGTCGGTGCCCGCGTAAGCGCGCAGCTGCTGCTTGAACTCCTCCAGCGTCGGCGGGACCGAGCGGTCTTCGCTCACCTGCGCGGCGGGCACGAGCACCCGGTACCGCCCCGTTTTCCCGAGCGGGCCGAGCCCGAAGAACTTCTCCGTCTTGCGGATCTCGGTCACGATGGCGGTCACCTCCTCGGCCGGCGCGGTCACCTCCATCTCGCCGAGCAGCGTCTCGTGGCTGGCCGGCTCACCGGGGAACCCGATGCCGAGCAGCTTCCGGACGGTGCTGCGCCCGCCGTCGCAGCCGACGACGTAGCGCGCCCGCAGCCGCTCACCCCCGGCCAGCTCGACCGTGACGCCCTCGTCGTCCTGGCTCAGCCCGGTCACCTCGGCACCGCGGCGGACCTCGGCGCCGGCCTCGAGCGCGTGCTCGGTCAGCAGCCGCTGGGTGACCGGCTGCGGGATGCCGAGGACGTAGGCGTGCGCGCTGTCCAGCCGTTCCGGCCACGGCTTGTCGATGCCGGCGAAGTACCCGGCCATCTGGAACTGCTTCCCCTCCGCGAGGAAACGGTCCAGCAGGCCGCGCTGGGCCATCACCTCGATGCTGCGCACGTGCAGGCCGAGCGAGCGGACCTCCTTGACCGGCTCCGCCTCGCGCTCCAGCACGACCACCCGCACGCCGTGCAGCCGCAGTTCGGCGGCCAGCATCGTGCCGGTCGGGCCGCCACCGGCCACGATCACGTCGATCATCGAATCCCCTTGTTCGTCGGTACTGGTTCAGGCGGGCTGGGTTTCGCGGCTGCCGAGCAGCAGCCTCGCGGCCGCTTCGGCCCCGTCGGCGCGGATCGTGGCGGCGACCGCGGCGGCCCGCGCCCGGGTCGCCGGTGCCAGCGCCGTGGCGAGCGCGGCGGACAGCGAAGCGACGGTCGGCACCGGACCGTCGTGGGCGACCCCGGCACCCAGCGCGGCCACCCGGCCCGCCCAGTACGGCTGGTCCGTCGCCTGCGGCACGACGACCTGGGCCGCGCCGGCCCGCGTCGCGGTCATCGTCGTGCCCGCGCCACCGTGGTGCACGACGGCCGCGACCCGGCCGAACAGCTCCTGGTGGTTGACCTCCCCGACGGCGAAGCAGTCTTCGCCGTCGTCGAGCAGGTCCAGGTCGGCCCAGCCGCGCGAGACGACGACGCGACGCCCCTGCGCCCGGACCGCCTCGACGGCGACCTGGGCGACGTCCGCCGCCGCGGCCATCGGCATGCTCCCGAAGCCGACGTACACCGGCGGCTCACCCGCCGCCAGGAACTCCTCCAGCGCGGCCGGCAGCGGGCGCTCGTCCGGCACGAGCCACGCGCCGGTCTGCACGACGTCGAGGCCGGGCACCGCCTCCCACGGGTCGAGCACCGGGTCCGTGGCCAGCCAGATCGGGTTCCGGAAGACGTACCCGCGGACGTCGCCGACCGGCGGCAGCCCGTTCGCGACGCGGTGGGTGTTGAGCGCCTCCCCGAAGAGCGCGTTCACGTTCGCGGCGTCGTGCTCCCACAGCACCCGGTTGTCGGTCACCCCCGCCGGCGCCGGCTGGCCCGGGTACGCCAGCGGCGCGTGGTGCGGAGAGGGCAGGACCACCTTCTGGAAGGCCACGACCACCGAGCGGATGCCCAGCTTTTCCGCGATCGACAGCGCGCCGGCCATGGTCGGCAGCAGGCCGGTCGCCACGACCACGTCGCACCCCTCGGCCGCCGCGGCCACGACGTCGAACTGGGCCGCGATCAGCTGCGCGGCCCGCTCGGGCAGGGACGACGGCGCGGGCGCCGCCTTGGTCAGCGCCTTGGCCGACGGCCCGTACGGCACGAACTCCACCCCGGCCTCGGCCAGCCGCCGGGCGAAGTCCTCGTCGGGCGGGGCGCACACCCGCACCTCCGCGCCCCGGGCCCGCAGCGCCGCCCCGAACCCCCCCATCGGTTCGACGTCCCCTCGCGACCCGTACGTAGACAGCAAAACACGCACTCGCAAAACCCCCGTTTGATCCCCGAGCCGGGGTTTTCCGGCTCAGGGCGACGATTTTGCGGTATGACCGGGGTCTTGCGGCAAGCCCCCCAAAGCGATATACGTTTAACATGGAGGGAGTTGGTTTTCTCTCCATTCACTCTTCCGGGGTCCTTCGGCCTGCCTTCAGCGGCGCCCTCCCCAGCCCGTGTATGCCACCGCACCCCCCACCGCCAGCACTACCGCCGTCCAGGTGGCCGCCGGTGTTCCCGCAGGTTGCAGCAGCCACGCCGTGACGCGGGCAGCCGTCGTGTCCGCCGGCGGGACGAACGGGCTGATCGCGCACCAGGCCAGCGGCAGCGTCCAGCCGAACTGCCCGCCCGCGACCGCGGCGGCCAGTCCCGCCAGCCCGGCCAGCCCCGCCGCGTCCCGGGTGACGACCGTCAGGTCGACCGCGACCGGCCCCAGCTCCTGCACGCCGGCCAGCAGCCCCCCGGCGGCCACGCCGATCAGCGCGAGGTGCGCGAACCGCCGCAGCGGCCACGGGAGCGCCGCCGCCCGGTCGAGGTCGGCGTCCTGCCCGCTCAGGCCGATCGCCGCCACCGCGACGCCCGCCGTCAGCGTCACGACCGCCGGGATCACGCTCCAGGAGTCCCGCCCGAGCAACCACACCCCGGACGTCGCGACGAGCAGCGCCGCGGCCGCCGCCGGCAGCTGGCGCGAGCGGGCGTACAGCGCCGCCCACCTCATCTGAGCGCTCCGGGAACGAGCGTGTCGAGCGCTTCGCCCCGGCAGGTCAGCAGCGATTGCCGCAGCGCGGCGATCCGGGTGGCTTGCACTTCGGGTGGCAGGGCGCGGAACTTCTCCCACACCTGTTCGATCGACGGCAATTCCCGCTTGAACCAGTTCCGGGTGTATTCCGGCAGCGGTTCGAGCTTTCCGGTGAAGTATCCCGCCGCGATCGCCCGGGCGGCCTGGTCCGGGATGGTGCTGGTGCTCGGCCGCAGGCAGCTGGGCACCCCGGCCCCGGACAGGACGGCCAGCCGCAGGTCGTCCGCGCCCGCGGTGCGCAAGAGGTCGTTGCGCTGGAAGTCCAGGTAGACGACGTGCGGATCACGCGGAGCCGGCTCGCTGATCGGCGGCGGCAGAACCTGCTCTTCGATCCGGGCCGGCGGGTCGGGCAGTTTCGCCAGCATCGCGAGCGCTTCGCGACCCGGGCCCTGCAACGCGGCCAGCCGGTCCCGGTGCAGTTCGGACACGCAGATCGGCCCGTCGCAGACCTTCCGGCCGGCGACGCTGTCGATGGTGAGCGCGTCGGCCGGCGCCGCCGGGAACAGCGGCAACGCCACGGCGACCCCGGCGACCAGCGGCAGCAGGCTGAGCAGCCGCGCCCGCACGGAACGCACGGACAGCAGCAGGAACGAGGTCACGGCCAGCCCGAGGAACCACGCGCTCTGCCCCAAGTCGAGCGACGCGGTGGTCGTCACCATCTCCCCGCGCGGCTCCGCGAGCGACGGCGCCAGCGGCCCCACCCGGGCGGGGAACACCGGCTCCAGCCCGCGCTCGAGCGACATCCAGCAGAGGACCGTCAGGACGAACGCCAGTACGGCCGCCCCGGGCGCGGCCAGCGGGTGCGGCAGCAGCCGCCCGACCGCCAGCCCGAGCCAGCTGCCCGCGAGGACGCCGAGCGACCCGACGAGCAGCACCGGCAGGAAGCCGAGCGAGAAGAACCCGTCGTGCGCGAGGACTTCGACGGCCCCCACGGCGAACACGACCAGGAAACCGGCCACGCTCAGCCCGCCGACCGCACCGGCCAGCCGCGCCAGCCGCTGCCACCCGGGCCTGGACGTGGTGGCGAGCAGCTCACCCATCCCGGAGCGGCTGTCGCGCATGCCTTGGATGGCCCCGGCACCGACGACGACGGGCCAGAGGAAGACCAGCAGGAACCGCAGCCACAACGCGGTGGTGGTGCTGTGCACGGTCCACGACGCGGGCGCTTTCCACCACGGCCCGGAGAGCAGGAAGAGAAACCCGAGCGCGACGACGACGACCGCCAGCCCGGCCCAGGGCGCGATGGAGCGCCGGAGTTCGGTGCGGAGGATCACCACGCCCCCTTGCCCGGTTCGTGGTTCAGCAGTGCCGAATAGCCGCGCTCGATCGGGCTGTCGCCGACGTGCTCCAGGGTGCCCGCCTCGGTCAGCTCGCCCGGCGTTCCCTTGAACACCAGCTTCCCCTCCGCGAACAGCACCACGTCCGTGCACGCCGTCGCGACGTCTTCGACCAGGTGCGTCGAAATCAGCACGCACGAGTCGCGGCCCAGTTCCTGCACCAGTTCCCGGAAGCGCACGCGCTGCGCCGGGTCGAGGCCCGCCGTCGGCTCGTCGAGCAGGAGGATGTCCGGGTCGTTGACGATCGCCTGGGCGATCCCCACCCGGCGCACCATGCCGCCGGACAGGGTTTTCATGCGGTCGTCGGCGCGGTCGGCCAGCCCGACGCGCTCGATCGCGCGCTGGACCGCGCCCGGGATGTCCTCTTTGGACACCTCCTTGAGCCACGCCAGGTACTCGACGAACTCCCGGACCGTGAACCGCTTGTAGTAGCCGAAGTTCTGCGGCAGGTAACCGATCCGGCGGCGCAGGGCGCGCTGGCCGGCGTGGCCGCCCGCCTGCGTGCCCAGCAGCGTCAGGCTGCCTTCCGCCGGCCGGAGCACCGTCGCCAGTGCCCTGATCAGGGTCGTCTTGCCCGCGCCGTTGGGCCCGAGCAGGCCGTGCACCCCCTTGCCGAGGGACAGGTCCAGCCCGTCCACGGCCATCTTCCGCCGCCCCACCCGCACCCTCAGCCCCTGCGCCTGGATTTCCCAGGCGTAGGTCGCCGGTGCGACCTCGGCGGCCCCCACTGCCCGCATTCTTCCTCCCTAGTCGTGCGCGCCGAGCCGGGTGTACGCCGCCCTGTGCAGGGCGACGACCACCGTGGTCAGCGCGAAGATCCCCGCCCACACCGGCAGCGCGCCGGTGGTGAGCGCAAACGCTTGTCCCCGCTGGACGAACGCGGGCAGCACGACGATCGCCACCCACACCGCGATGAGCGCGTACGCCGCCCGGCTGACCCCGAGCACCCCGCCGAGCGCGAGCGTGCCGGTGGTGAACGCCAGGCTCGGCAGCAGCCAGAGCGCCGGCCCGGTGCCGGTCAGCCACCCGGCGAAGCCGAGCACCGGCAGCACGACGGCGAGCACCGCCACCGTCCGCCGGGCGACCAGGTAGAGCCCCGCCCGTGGCGTCGCGGCGACGACCTCGTAGGCCGGGTCGAGCCCTCGCGCCCACGACGCCGCGACCCCGAGCACCGGCAGGACCGGGGCGAACAGCTGCACCGCCGTCATGTCGAGCACCGCGTGCCAGACCCCGTCGAGCAGCACCGCGACCAGGGTGACCGCCACGATCATCGCCAGCCACGGCGCCATCGCCGGCGTGACCCAGGTGTCGAGCCACCGAAACCTCCGCCGGACGCGCGGCGCGACCGGCCCGACCTCCGCCGCGAGCCGGTTCCAGACGACGTCGACCACCGGCTGGACGGGCGCGACCTCGGCGACCTTCGCCCGGCACACCCGGCAGTTCTCGAGGTGGGCCTCCAGGCCCCACAGCTGGTCACCCGGGAGGTCGCCGCCCGTCACGTACACGGCGATGAGCCGGTCCGGCGCGTGGTTCATGACAGTGCCTCCCGCATCGCGATCCGTGCCCGGCGAGCGCGGGTCTTGACGGTTCCTTCCGGCAGCCCCAGCAGGACGGCGGTCTCGCGGACGGTCAGCCCGTCGAGCACCATCGCCTGCAGGACCGCCCGCAGTTCGGGCGCGAGGTCGCGCAGCGCGTCGCCGATCTCGTCGCCCAGCGCCACCGACAGCGCCTCGTCTTCGGCCGCCGCAACCGGCGCGCAGTCCAGCGCGATCTCCGGCGGTGGCTGCGCGTGGTGCGCCCGGCGGCGGAACGCGTCGACCAGCCGGCGCGCCGCGATCGTCCACACCCACCCGACCGCGCTCCCGCCCGCGACGGCCCCCGCGAACGAACCCGCCGCGCGCCAGACCGCCAGGTAGGTCTCCTGCATGACCTCGGCGACGATCTGGTCGTCCGCGCACCGGCGGCGCAGGCGCACGGCGAGCCAGGGCGACGTGCGGCGGTAGAGCTCCTCGAACGCCGCGCGGTCACCCTTGGCCGCGCGCCGGACGAGGTGCTCCTCGTCCGCACTGTCCAGTGGCAGGTGTCTCACACCAGGCAAGACGCCGGGTGATCGGAAACGGTTCTCACCCGACTGTGTGCTGCGTCACACCGAACGGGTGGGCCAGAACTTCCGCCAGCCGTCGGCTTCGAGGGTCGTCGGCTCCAGGCCGGCGTCGCGGGCGGCCTGCTCGGCGGCCCGGACGTCCCGCGCGAACTGCTTCGCCAGCGCGCGCAGCTCGTCTTCGGGGTCGACGCCCGCGCGGCGCGCCGTGGCCGCGATGCGGAACAGCTGGGCCGCGGTTCCCGAACCTTCGGGGAAGAGGTCGAGCGGGATGCCCGCCCGCCCGGACCGCTGCCCCAGCTTGCCCGCCAGCGCCACGGCGGGCTGGCCGAGCGCCACGCCGTCCACAATGGACTGACGTTGCTTCTCGCGCTGCTTCAGCTCTTCCCACTTCACGTTCTGGTGCTCGACCGTGTGCACCTTGTCCGCGTCGGCGAACACGTGCGGGTGCCGCCCGACCAGCTTCTCGACCAGCGCGGCGGCGACGTCGTCGATGCCGAACGGGTCGGCCGGGTCCTCGGTCGCGACACGCGCGTGGAACAGCACCTGCAGGAGGACGTCGCCGAGTTCCTCGCGCAGCGCTTCACGATCGCCGTCTTCGATGGCGTCGAGCAGTTCGTAGGTTTCCTCGACCAGGTACTGCCGCAGCGATTCGTGCGTCTGCACCGCGTCCCACGGGCAGCCGCCCGGCGAACGGAGCCGGTCCATCACGTCCGCGGCCCGCACCAGCGGCGGCACCGGCGTCTCGATGACGACCGCGCCGGTCGCGATGAGCAGCGACGCGGCGGGCTCGTCCCGGGACCCGGCGAGCAGCACGACATCCTTCAGCGAAGGCGCCTCGGTGACGGCCGGGACCCCGAACGCGGCCGGGTCGACGTCGGTGGCCGCGTAGACCGCCGTGGACTCGCGGAGGATCTTCAGTGCCGCACCGGGCAGCGTCGTCCCGCGGACGACTACAACGACGCCTGCGGTCACTGCTGCGCGGATGCGGCACCGCGCACGGGCAGCACGATGCCCTGGGTGGCGTCGGAGTTCGGCACGAGGTTCATGCCCACAACATCCCACACGCCGTAACGCGGGTTGACGCGCAGGCCGCTCTGCCCGAGGTACGGCTGCAGCAGCCGGGTGCCGATCGACGTCAGCTGCGCGTCCGTCGGCTTCTGCGCCTCCTGGTCGGCCGGCACGGCCCGGTCGGTGCCACGGGCGCGGATGACGAAGACGAACCAGTCCGGGCTCTGCGGCTTCTGCGCCTGGAAGACGACGACGCTGTTCTTTTCGGAGCCGAACAGCGCGGTCTGCGCGAGGCCGGGGTACTGCGCGGCACCGAAGAGTTCGGCGGTCTGGCCGGCGGAGTAGACGCTCGGCGGGGCCGGCATCCCGGTCTGCTGGGCCTGCTGCGCCTGCTGGGCGTCCTGCTGCGCCTGCTGGACGGTGGCCTGCACCTTGTTCGGGTCGGCGGCGAATTCCTTCGCGAGGTCGAACGCGCGGGTGCGGGCCGCCTGGTCGTTGTCCGCGGTCGCGGTGATGCCGACGTAGTCCGCGCCGACCGACAGCTTCGGCAGCGTCTTCTGGGCGAGCTGCTGCTCGAAGACGACGTCGCTCGCGACCTCGTTGCGGTCACGCAGCTTCGAGACGATCTGCGTGACGGCGACCTGGTCGCCCTGCCCGGTGTCGGTGACCGGCTCCGGGGTCACCTGCGCGGCCAGCCCGGCGATCTTCGCCTGGTCCGCGACGAGGTTCTCCTGCTTGGTGGCGCGCAGGGTCAGCTCGTGGAGGACGGTCTGCCGGACGATCTCGCGGCCCAGCAGGTCGAGCTTGTGCTCACCGGCGAGCTTCTTCGCGTACGGGTGGTCGCGGACCGCCTGGTCGATCATCGACTGGACCGAGTCGAGCGAAACCGACCGGTCGCCGACGATGACGGCGCTGCCGACCTGGCTGGGGCCCGCACCGCACCCGGCGAGCAGAAGAGCACCGGCAACGACCGCGACCAGCGCGCGAGGGCGCCCCATGATCCGCATCACAACGCATACCCTCTCACACCATCGGTGCCGAACCGCAACACCCTTGGGGTGTCGGCAGCCGTAATGTCGACTTATGGACCATTGGCTGACCATCGAAGTCTTCGACGGTGAGCACACGGCCACGAAGTGGCGGCTCGCCTACGGTGACGCACTCACCGAAGCGGCGCTGACGAACGGCGCCGAGCAGTGGGTGTGGCACGAGCACCGGTGGGGTGTGGTGCTCGAAATCGAGTTCGGGAGCGAGGAACGGCGGGACGCGTTCCGGGGGCTGCCGGTCGTGACGGCGGCACTGGACGCCGTCCCGGATCCGGCGCGGGGGTTGCTGGTGTACCCCGGACGGGGCGGGGGTTCGGGCTCGCGGATGCCGCGGAAACCCCGGCCGCTGCCGATGTCCGGCGCCGGCGCGGTTCCGGTGCCGGAAGAGCAGGTGCGGATGGGGCTGGCGGAGGCGCTGCCGCCGATGTTCATCGAAGTCGGCTGACCCCGAGTTCCGTGAAGGCCACCTTGTGGAAGCGCAAGGTGGCCTTCACGAACGTCCGCTAAACCGCGGCAGGCTTCTTCGTCAGCTGCACCAGCAGCTTCGTGCACCAGTCCAGCAGTTCCTCGTCCCGCAGCGTCGGCGCGCCGATCCGGCCGCCCGCCGGGCCCTCGGTCGGCTTCGGCACCGATACCGTGTTCGTCACCGCCTTGAACACCGCCTTCGGGTACAGCCGCTTCAGGCGCACCAGCTGCGAGTCGGCCAGCGGCAACGGCGCGAACCGGATGGTGTTGCCCTGGACCGCCACCTCCGTCACGCCCGCCTCGCGGCACGTGTGCCGGAACTTCGCCACCGCCAGCAACCGGTTCACCGCGGCCGGCGGCTGGCCGTAGCGGTCGATCAGCTCCTCGCGCACCGCGTCGAGGCCCGCGGTGTCCGGCGCCGCCGCGATCTTGCGGTACGCCTCCAGCCGCAGCCGCTCGCCCGGGACGTAGTCGTGCGGGAGGTGGGCGTCGATCGGGAGGTCGACGCGGACGTCGGCCATCTCCTCGTCCTCCGCCGGCTCCGCGCCCGCGTGCCTGCGGAACGCGTCGACCGCTTCGCCGACCAACCGCACGTACAGGTCGAACCCGACCCCCGCGATGTGCCCGGACTGCTCCGCGCCGAGGATGTTGCCCGCGCCGCGGATCTCGAGGTCCTTCATCGCGACCGCCATGCCCGCACCGAGTTCGGTGTTCTGGGCGATCGTCGCCAGGCGGTCGTGCGCCGTCTCCGTCAGCGGGGCCTCCGGCGGGTACAGGAAGTACGCGTACCCGCGGTCGCGGCCGCGGCCGACCCGGCCGCGAAGCTGGTGCAGCTGGGCCAGCCCCAGCAGGTCACCGCGCTCGACCAGCAGCGTGTTCGCGTTCGAGATGTCCAGCCCGGTCTCGACGATCGTGGTGCACACCAGGACGTCGTATTCGTTCTCCCAGAAGCCCTGGATGATCTTCTCGAGCTTGTCCTCGTTCATCTGGCCGTGCGCGGTGACGACGCGCGCCTCCGGCACCAGTTCCCGGATGTGCCGCGCCGCCTTCTCGATCGAGGAGACGCGGTTGTGGACGTAGAAGACCTGGCCGTCTCGCAGCAGTTCGCGCCGGATGGCCGCGCCGACCTGCTTGTCGTCGTACGCGCCGACGTAGGTCAGGATCGGGTGCCGGTCCTCGGGCGGGGTGAGGATCGTGGACATCTCGCGGATGCCGGCCAGCGACATCTCCAGGGTGCGCGGGATCGGGGTCGCCGACATGGTGAGCACGTCGACGTGCGTGCGCAGCGCCTTGATGTGCTCCTTGTGCTCGACGCCGAAGCGCTGCTCCTCGTCGACGATCACGAGACCGAGGTCCTTGTAGCGGATGCCGGTCTGCAGCAGGCGGTGCGTGCCGATCACGATGTCGACCTCGCCGGCGGCGAGCTGCTCCAGGATGAGGTCCGATTCGGTCTTGTTCGTGAACCGGGACAGGCCCTTGATCGTCACCGGGAACGAGCGCATCCGCTCCTGGAAGGTGTTCAGGTGCTGCTGGGCGAGCAGCGTCGTCGGGACGAGGACCGCGACCTGCTTGCCGTCCTGGACCGCCTTGAACGCGGCGCGGACGGCGATCTCCGTCTTGCCGTAGCCGACGTCGCCGCAGATCACGCGGTCCATCGGGACGCCGCGTTCCATGTCGGCCTTGACCTCGTCGATCGCGGCGAGCTGGTCGTTGGTCTCGGTGAACGGGAAGGCGTCCTCCAGCTCGCCCTGCCACGGCGTGTCCGGGCCGAACGCGTGCCCCGGGGCGGCCTGCCGCGCGGCGTACAGCTGCACCAGCTCGGCGGCGATCTCCTTGACCGCCTTCTTGGCCCTGGCCTTGGTGTTCTTCCAGTCGGAACCGCCGAGCTTGTTCAGCGTCGGCAGTTCGCCCCCGACGTACTTGGACACCTCGTCGAGCTGGTCGGTCGGTACGAACAGCCGGTCGCCCGGGTGCCCGCGCTTGGACGAGCCGTACTCCAGCAGCAGGTACTCGCGGGTGGCGCCGGCGACCGTCCGCTGCACCATCTCGACGAACCGGCCGATGCCGTGCTGCTCGTGCACGACGTAGTCGCCGGCCTTCAGCGCCAGCGGGTCGACGGCGTTGCGCCGCCGGGACGGCATCTTGGTCGTGAGGTCCTTTGTGGACGTTCCGGCGCCGGAGCCGCGGCCGGTCAGGTCCGCCTCGGTGAGCACGACCAGCGCGCGCTCCGGCGAGATGAAGCCGTCGGTCAGGCCGCCGCAGGTGACCGTGACGACGCCCGGCGCCGGCGCGCTCTCCAGGCCTTCGCCCGCCAGCGCGGCCGGGACGTCGGCGGCCGAGAACTGCTCGACCGCGCGAGCCGCGGTGCCGTGGCCGGCGACGACGAGCACCGCGGTGCCGCCCGACGCGATGTGCGCGCGCAAGTCCGTCGTCGCGCGGTCCAGCTCGCCGCGGTACGCCGGCGCGGCTTCCACGGAAACGCGGTACACGTCGGGGTCTTCGCTGGTCAGCTGGGTGAGCGTCCACCAGGCGCGCTTGGTGTCCTGCGCGTGCGACGCGATCTCGTCGAGCCCGCGGTAGGCGGACGCGCCGAGGTCGATCGGCGCCTGCCCGCCCGCCGCGGCCGTCGTCCAGGACGCTTCGAGGAACTCCTGGCCGGTGCGCACGAGGTCGGCGGCGCGGGCGCGGATCTTCTCCGGGTCGGTGAGCAGCACGTGCGTGCCGACCGGCATCGCGTCGGTGAGCAGCTCCAGCTCGCCTTCGCAGAGCACCGGGATGAGCGCCTCCATGCCCTCGACCGGGATGCCGTCGGCCAGCTTGGTGAGCATTTCGGCCAGGTGCGCGTCCGCTTCGTACGTCTTCGCCAGCTCCGCGGCCTTTTCCTTGACCGGCTGTGTCAGCAGCAGCTCGCGGCACGGCGGCGCGGTGACGCGCGGGATCTCGCCGGGCAGCGACCGCTGGTCGGAGACGGCGAACGCGCGGATCTCGCTGACCTCGTCACCCCAGAACTCGACGCGCACGGGGTGCTGCGCGGTCGGCCCGAACAGGTCGAGGATGCCGCCGCGGACGGCGAACTCGCCGCGCTTCTCGACCATGTCGACGCGGGTGTACGCCAGCTCGACGAGCCGTTCGAGCAGCTGCTCGAACGGCTCCTCCTCGCCGACGACGAGGTCGATCGGCTCGAGCGAGCCGAGGCCGGGCGCCATCGGCTGGATCAGGCTGCGGACGGTCGCGACGACGACCCGCAGCGAATCGTCCTCGGTCTTGAGGCGGTGCAGCACCTCCAGGCGGCGGCCGACGGTGTCCGCGCGGGGCGAGAGCCGCTCGTGCGGGAGCGTCTCCCAGCTCGGGAAGTCGGCTACTTTCCGCGCCCCGAGCAGGGCGCTGAGCGAGGCGGTCAGCTCGTCGGCCTCGCGGCCGGTGGCGGTGACGGCGAGCACGGGTTTGCCCGCCCCGTCGTCCGCCGCGAGGGCGGCGGCGACGAGCTGCCGGGCGGCGATCGGGCCCTGCAGCTCGAGCAGCGGCGCGCCGGCGCGCTCGACCACGCCGCGCAGGGCCGGGTCGGGAAGGATGGCGGTGAGGAGTCCGGACAGTGGAGCTTCGGTCACGATCCCAGCCTACGTGCCACCCCCGACAGGTTTCCGATCACGGCTGGTCGCGCAGCAGTTCCACCACCTCCGCGACCCGGGTCAGCTGCTCGTCGAACACCTTCGGGTCGGTGCTCGCGATGCGCAGCAGGAAGTGCTCCGCGCCTTCGTACTCCCGCAGCCGCGAAGCGACCTCCGCGGCGTTCCCGGTGACCTGCATCTGGATGCCCTGGACGAAGTCGGCGGGCATCCCGTAGTTGCGCTGGCAGTACTCCTCCAGCAGCGCGCGCCCGCGGACTGGGTCGTCCTCGACCAGGACCGTCGCGAACAACGCGGGCGTCACCGGCCGGGTGGCGACCGCGCGGATCCGGGCCAGCCCGGTCCCGTAGTCCGCCGGGTCCGGCGGGTACGGGAGCCAGCCGTCGTACAGCCGTCCGACGCGCTCCAGCGCGCCCGGCGTGTACGCGGCCAGCCAGACCGGCGGGCCGCCGTCCCGCGCCGGCAAGGGGAACGCGGGAAGCGAGTCGTAGTGCAGCACCTCGCCGTGGAACGACGATTCGCCGCGCCACGCCGCCCGCCACAGGCCCACGATGTCGTCCAGGCGGGCCCGCCGCCGCTCCCACGGCACCCCCACGAACGCGAACTCCGGTTCGCTGCGCCCCGCGAACCCCGCGCCGACCGCCACCGTGAGGCGACCTTCGCTGAGCAGGTCGAGGGACAGCAGCTGGTTCGCCGAGAGCACCGGGTCCCGCAACGCCGGGAGCAGCGCGGACGTCCCCAAGGTCACCCGGGAGGTGCGGGCGGCGAAGGCGCTCAGCATGGTGAACGCGTCCAGCGGAGCGCGCGCGAGGGTGTCGCCGACCCACACCGAGTCGAGTCCGAGGCGTTCCGCTTCGACGGCCACGCCGACCAGTTCGGGCGCGGTCCGCCCGGCGTCGAGGATGGGCTGGTAGGTCGGGACGACCAAGCCGTATTTCGTCATGGCCGAAGCGTCGCGAAACCGGGGTATGAGCTCAATTCCCCGCGGGGAATGGCGCGGCCGAGCAGGATGGAGGCGTGAACTTCGGAACGGCGCTCAAGGACTGGCGCACGCGACGGCACCTCAGCCAGCTCGACCTGGCGTTGCGGGCCGGGACGACGCAGCGGCACGTGAGCTTCATGGAGAGCGGGCGCTCACTCCCCGGCCGCGGCATGGTGCTGCGCGTCGCCGAGTCGCTCGAACTGCCGCTGCGCGAGCGCAACGGCCTGCTGCACGCCGCGGGTTTCGCGCCGTCGTACCCCGAGACCCGGCTCGACGACCCGGCGATCCGGCCGGTCCTCGACGGGCTGCGGCGGTTGCTCGACGGCCACCGGCCCTACCCCGCGATCGTCGTCGACCGCTACGGCGTGCTGGTCGCGAAGAACGACGCCTTCGCGCTGCTCACCGAAGGCGTTGCGCCGGAGCTGCTCGAAGAGCCGGTCGACACGCTGCGGCTCGCGCTGCACCCGCGCGGGATGGCGCCGCGCGTGCGCAACCTCGACGACTGGGCGCGGCACATCCTCGAACGCCTCCGCAACGACCTGGCCCGCATCCCGGACGACCGGCTGGCCGCCCAGCTCGCGGAGCTGGAGGGGTACCTGCCGCCGCCGGCCCCGCCGGGCCCGGAGCACCTCGGGTTCGCGGTGCCGGTGCGGCTGGCCAGCTCGGTCGGCGAGCTGCGGCTGATCACGGCGATCACCACGTTCGCGACGGCGGCGGACGTGACGGTGTCGGAGCTGAAGCTGGAGACGTTCCTGCCCGCGGACGCCGAAACCGCGGAACGGCTTCAGAGCACCAGCGCCGTCGTGTGACCCACCAGCAGTTCCGCGCCCGCCCACAGCACCGCCGCCGCCACGCTGCCCGCCGCGAACCGGCGGTACGGCATGGCCGCCGAGCCCGCGACGCGCGGCACCAGCGTCCGCAACCCCACCAGGCAGCGGCCCGCGATCACCGCCGGGACGCCGTAGCGCGAGATCACCGACTCGGCGCGGTCCCACCGCTCGCGGCCGACGCGGCGCGCGAGCCGCGGCCCCCAGCGCCGTCCTTCGAGGTAGGCGAGCTGGTCGCCGAGGACGGCCGACGCGACCGCCACCGTCAACGCGAGCCCGAAGTCGAGCGTGCCGCGCTCGGCGAGGAACCCCATCAGCAGCAACGTCGACAGCGTCGGCAGCACGATGCCCGGCAGCAGCGCGGTTTCCGCCGCGATCACCAGCGCGCAGACCAGGTAGACGACCGCCGGGGGCGCGTCAAGCAGCGGCCGCAGCAGGCTGTCCACGCCGGGCCCTCCCCACCGCGACCGGGAGCGCCGCGCGGTAGACGAACGCGGGCGGCAAGTTGCCCCAGACGACCGGAGTGCGCTCCACGACCGCGAAACGGCTTCGCAGTGAAGCGGCGAAGCGGCGCGCGGGCGGTGTCCAGGCCGCATGGGCGTACGCGAACGTCGTGAACCGGCCGGTCGGGGCGAGTGCCGCGACGACCGCGTCGAGGATGCGCTGCTGGCGGGCCGCCGTCATGGCCGTCCACGGCAACCCGGAGACGACGACGTCGAGGCCGGCTTGGTCGAGGTGTTCCGCGGTGCCGGTGACGACGTCGACCTGCGGAAAGCGCTTGCGCAGGGCGTCGGCGAAACGCGGGTTGATCTCGACGGCGGTCAGGCGCGCTTCGGGAGGAAGCAGTGCGAGGACCGCTTCGGTGAAGACGCCGGTGCCCGGGCCGAGTTCGGCGACCCGCGTCGCGCGTTCCAGGCCGAGGCCCGCCGTCATCGGTTCGGCCAGCCGCGGCGAGCTGGGTGCGATCGCGCCCGTCAGCAGCGGGTGGCGGAGGAATTCACTGGTGATCGACATGAGCCAGACGGTAGGAACGGCGGGGGTGGCCGCGAATCCGTCGGATCGACCGGTCGTGTCCTCCTTCGGGAGGATGCGGTCGGACCGAAGTGATGACGACGCGGGCCGGGTCGCCGCGTTACGTTCGGTGGCGTGGAACGACTCGTGAAGTGGGTGCGCGGACACCGGTGGACAGTGGATCTCCCGCTGTACGCGGTGTTCCTGTTCCTCGCGCCGAACTGGGCCGGGGACACCCCCTGGGCGGTTCGCGCGCTCTCGATGGTCTTCGTGCTGCCGGTGGTCGTGCGGCGGCGGTTCCCGCGCACGGCCGCGGTGCTGATCATCGCCGGGGCCGCGTGCGTGTACCTCAACGAGATCTGGGCGTACGACCGCGGCCGCACCGAACTGGCCATGGCGGTCGTGCTGTTCAACCTGGTGAAGCTGGGCGACCGGCGGTTCGCGGCGGTGATCGCCGTCGCGGTCTTCACGCTCGGCTGGCAGTGGGGCTTCCTCTGGGGCACCTACACCGACAACCCGACCATCACCATCGTCGGCATCTGGCCGCTGCACATCGCCGCGTGGGCCCTCGGGGAGTTCTTCCGCGCCAAGGAACAGCTGACCGCGGAGGAGGAGAAGCTCGGCGAAGCCCAGTCGCGCGCCGCGGTCGCGGAGGAGCGCACGCGGATCGCGCGCGAGCTGCACGACGTCGTCGCGCACAGCATGAGCGTGATCGTGCTGAACGCCGAGGGCGCGAAGCTCGCCCGGCACCGCGATCCCGAAGCCGTCGACCGCACGCTCGACACGATCGTCCACACGGGCCGCGGCGCACTGGCCGAACTGCGGCGGCTCCTCGAAGTCCTGCACGCCGGCCAGGCGGCGCGCAACCCGCAGCCGACGCTCGGCGAATTGCGTGACCTCGTCGGGCAGTCCGGGCGCGACGTCGCGCTCGACGTCACCGGAGACCCGGGTGAGCTGCCCGCGAGCGCCGCGCTGCAGGCGTACCGGATCGTCCAGGAGGCACTGACCAACATGATCAAGCACGCGCCGGCCGACGCGACCGGACGGGTCCGCGTCGCCTTCGAACCACCCCGCGTCCGGATCGAGGTGACGAACACGGGCGGCCGCGCGTCGCCGGCCCCCGCCCTGCCCTCGTCCGGGCACGGGCTGGCCGGGATGCGCCAGCGCGTCGAGATGTACCACGGCGAACTGACCACCGGGCCGCTGCCCGACGGCGGCTACCGCGTGCGCGCGAGCCTGGTGGTCGGGTCGTGACCACCCGGATCCTGCTCTGCGACGACCAGCAGCTGGTCCGCGTCGGCCTGCGGATGATCGTCGAAAGCCAGGACGACCTCGAAGTCGCGGGCGAAGCGGCTAACGGCGAGGAGGCC
This sequence comes from Amycolatopsis lexingtonensis, assembly GCF_014873755.1. Lineage (NCBI taxonomy): Bacteria > Bacillati > Actinomycetota > Actinomycetes > Pseudonocardiales > Pseudonocardiaceae > Amycolatopsis > Amycolatopsis lexingtonensis. Next base: position 8,530,498 of record NZ_JADBEG010000001.1, on the reverse strand, counting down.
GTCGCCCTGGCCCGGGAGCTGCGGCCCGACCTGGTGCTGATGGACGTCCGGATGCCGGTCCTCGACGGCGTGGCGGCGACCGCGCGGATCTGCGCCGAGCTGCCGGACGTGCGCGTCCTGATCATCACGACCTTCGACCTCGACGAGTACGCGTACGCGGCGTTGCGCGGCGGGGCCAGCGGGTTCCTGGTGAAGGACGCGCCGTCCGAAGAGATGCTCGTGGCGATCCGCGGGGTACTGCGCGGCGACTCGATGGTCTCGCCGTCGGTCACGCGGCGGCTGCTCGACCGGTACCTCGCCGACGAACGCGACCCGGTGGACACCGCCCGGCTCGGCGCGTTGACCGAGCGGGAGAAGGACGTGCTGGGGCTCGTCGCGCGCGGCCTCTCGAACGGCGAGATCGCGGCGAAGCTGTACATCGGCGAGACGACGGTGAAAACGCACGTCGGGCGGATCCTGGCCAAGCTGCGGCTGCGCGACCGGGTGCACGCGGTGGTGTTCGCCTACGAGTCCGGACTGGTCCGCCCGGGTGCCTGAGCATTCGCCGTACATCGGCCCGGCCTCGGCAAGTCGTGTCGGGTGGGCCCGCGGTGTCTTGAATGAGTCATTCAGGACCTCCCAAGACCTGAATGAGTCATTCAAGACGTCGGCGAACCCGCCGCCGGGCGAGCCGCCGCACCGGAGCCCTGTCGCCGGACCCACGGCGAAACTCCCGGCCGTGGCACTGAGCACCACCTCCCGGGCGTGGGCGACCTGGGCTTCCTGACCCGCGCCGCGGCGAACGGTGATTTCACCGGTTGATGGCAGGATGAGCCCTATGCGGCGTGTGCTGGGTCTCATCGGTGTCGTGTCCCTGCTGGTCGCGGGCTGTTCGGGGGCGGCGAGCCAGCCGGTCCAGAGCGTCCCGCCCGCGGCGACGCCGTCGGCCTCGAGCGGGAAGTTCAAGGTCGAGACGGTGACGGCCGGGCTCGAACACGGCTGGGACATCGGGTTCCTGCCCGACGGCGGCATCCTCGTGCCGCAGCGGCCCGGCAAGCTCGCGCTGGTCCGCGACGGGAAAGCGGCCGAAGTCCGCGCCGACTTCTCCGACGTCCTGGTCAAGGGCGAAGGCGGGCTGCTCGGCATGGTCGTCAGTCCCGACTTCGCCACCAGCCGCGAGTTCATCACCTGCCAGGACCACCAGGAAGACGGCAAGGCCGTCGACATCCGGCTGGTCACGTGGAAGCTGGCCGAGGACGGCGCGAGCGCGACCAAGGTGAAGAACCTGCTGACCGGGCTCCCGGTGAACCCGAGCGGCCGCCACTCCGGCTGCCGCCCGACGTTCGCCCCGGACGGTGCGCTGCTGGTCGGCACCGGCGACACCGCGCGCGCGTCGATCTCGCAGGACCGCCACTCCCTCGGCGGCAAGGTGCTGAGGCTGGACGCGAAGACCGGGAGCCCGCTGCCGGACAACCCGTTCATCACCTCGTCGGACCCGCACGAGCGGCTGATCTACACCTACGGCCACCGCAACGTCCAGGGCGTGGCGATCCGCCCGGGCAACGGCCAGGTGATCACCGCCGAGCACGGGCCGACGTTCGACGACGAGGTCAACCTCCTCAAGCCGGGCGCCAACTACGGCTGGGACCCGTCGAAGGGCGGCACCGACTCGAGCTACGACGAGAGCGTCCCGATGACCGACCTCAAGCGGTTCCCGGACGCGGTGAGTCCACTGTGGACGTCCGGCAAGATCACCGAGGCGATCAGCGGCGACGCCTTCCTGACCGGCGCCCAGTGGGGCCCGAACGACGGCGCGCTGGTCGTGGTGGCGCTGAAGGGCCAGAAGCTCCTGCTGTACCACTTGGACCCGGCGGGCAAGGTCCTCGACGTCACGCTCCCCCCGGAGTTCGACGACAAGTTCGGCCGCCTCCGCGCGGTCCGCAGCGGCCCGGACGGCGCCCTGTACGTGACGACGTCCGACGGCACCGACGACAAGCTGCTGAAGGTCACGCCCGCCTGACCCGTCGGTCACGGCGGCGTGACCATGAAAAAAACACACCGAGCCGGTGCCCGGGACACTGTCGTCCGGGGGTTCGATCGCGGAACATGGTTCTCACCAAGAGTTTTCGCCCGCCCCCGACGCGTGTTGGACGCGGTCCGAAGAAAGCGTTCCCGCGGCAGCACCGCGCCGGTCCCCGGGCGCCATCGCCGACCTGGCGATCGGGGACCGGCCTCCAGCCACTAGTTACCCAGGTGAGCCCCGCCGTTGACGTGCACCACTTGGCCCGTGACGTGCCCGGCGGCGGGGCTCGCCAGAAACGCGACCACCGCGGCCACGTCTTCCGGCGTGCCCGGTCGCTTGTTCATCGTGTTGCCGATCAGCCACTCGCGACGGCCGTCGCTGAGCTGCCCGTGAAAGAACTCGGTGTCCCCGATCAGGCCGGGCGCGACGACGTTCGCGGTGATCCCGCGCGGACCGAACTCCCTGGCCACGCTCACGTTCCAGCCCTCGACCGCGGCCTTCGCCGCCCCGTAGGAGCCGGCGCCGGTGTGGGCGGCGATCGAGCCGATCGTCACGATCCGGGCGCTGTCAGCGAAACGCTCGCGCAGCGCGTGCGTCACCAGTGCCGCACTGACCACATTGGACCGCAGGTTCCGTTCGAACGCGGCCGCGAAGCCGGCGAGCCCTTCCCCTTCCGCGTCGAGGAAGTCCGTGTTGCCGCCGGCGTTGTTGACGAGCACGTCGACCCGCTCCGGCAACTCCGCGAGTGCGGCTTCGACGGCCGCGGGATCGGCGGCATCGAACACGACGGGCCGCGCGCCCAGCAGCGCCGCGGCCTCGGTGAGCACCTGTTCGCGACGACCGGTGATCGTGACGCGATCACCGGCGAACGCGGCCGCGACCGCGTAGCCGATACCCGTGCCGCCACCGGTCACCACGACTTCCCTGTTGTTCCCCATGCTCCCGACCCTAGTGCCTAGGATCGGGGCATGACCAAGATCGATCCGGCCACGTCCGCGCTCGTGCTCGTCGACCTGCAGGAGCGGATCGTCGCGTTGCCGACCACGCCGTACCGCGGCGAAGAGGTAGTGCGGAACGCCCTGCGCCTACGGGACGCCTTCCGCGAGGCGGGCGCGCCGGTGGTGATCGTGCGGGTGTCGCGGCCGGACAACCCGCCGGGCAACGAACTGGTCTTCGACGCGCAGGACGACAAGATCGTCACGAAGTACACGATCGGCGGCTTCGCCGGCACCGACCTGGACGAGTACCTGCGCGGCAAGGGCGTCCGCACGGTGTACTTCGGCGGCATCGCGACGGAGTTCGGCGTCGAATCGACCCTGCGCGCGGCGTCCGACCACGGCTACGACACGGTGGCGGTCTCCGACGCGATGACAGCGCTTTCCGACATCTCGCACGAGAACGCGATGACGAAGATCTTCCTGCGGCTCGGCACGGTCATGACGACCGAGGAGGTGCTGGCGTGATCGACAAGGTCGCGTGGCTGCACGTCGTGGACGGCCGGGTCCTGGCCGCGCGTTCGCGGGGCAAGGACAAGTTCTACCTGCCGGGCGGCAAACGCGAGCCCGGCGAATCGGACACCGAAACGCTGGTCCGCGAGATCCGCGAAGAACTGGACGTCGAGATCACCCCGTCGACGATCGCGCCAGCGGGCACGTTCGAAGGCCAGGCACACGGCAAAGCCGCGGGCACCCTGGTCCGCACGGCGGCCTACACCGCGGACTACCAGGGAACGCTCAAGGCGAGCAGCGAGATCGAGGAGATCGCCTGGCTCGCCCACGCGGACCGGCCGCGGGTTTCCCTGGTCGCCCAGCTGATCTTCGACCACCTGCGCCGCACCGGCGAGCTGCGGTGATCGACAAGATCGCCTGGCTGCACCCGGTCGGCGGCCGCATCCTCAGCACCCGCTCGCGCGGCAAGGACGTGTACTACCTCCCGGGCGGCAAGCGCGAGCCGGGCGAGTCGGACGCCGAGACGCTCATCCGCGAGATCCACGAGGAACTCGACGTCGCGATCACGCCGTCGACGATCGCCCCGGCGGGGGTGTTCGAGGCGGAGGCGCACGGCCACGCGGGCACCCTGGTCCGGATGACCTGCTACACGGCGGAGTACACCGGCACGCCGGCCGCCAGCAGCGAGATCGAAGAGATCGCCTGGCTGACGTACGCGGACCGCGACCGGGTTTCGGCGGTGGACAAGCTCATCTTCGACCACCTGCACGAGACCGGGCAGCTCAGCTGACGAGGAAGTCCGCCACGTCCGCGCTGAACCGCCGGAGTTCCTCGCCCGGCGTGACGAGCGTCCGGACCGTGCACTCCCAGCACCCCGGACGGCGGAGCGTCCACACCAGCTCGACCACGCGTCCGGCGTGCGTCGCGCGCAGTTCGAGGTCGCCGCGGAACGACGTCCAGGTCCGGGCGCCGGCCCAGCCGCCGAAATCGCGGTCGAGGCCGGCCGCGAAGGTCTCGAGGCTGTCGCCGTAGAGGGTTTCGACGCTCACCGTGGCGGAAAGGCCGTCGCCTTCCGCCCGGGCCGTGAAGTAGATCAGGTCGCCTTCGGACCGGTCCAGGTCCGCGAGGGTCAGCGTCACGCCCGGCCCGGCGACCGAAACCGTCACCCCAGCCGCAGCTTCGGCTTGTGCTCCAGGTGCGACAGCCCGTTCCAAGCCAGGTTCACCAGATGAGCCGCGACCTCATCACGCTTCGGCTTCCGCGCGTCCAGCCACCACTGCCCGGTCAGCGCGACCATCCCCACCAAAGCCTGCGCGTACAACGCCGCCAGCTTCTCGTCATACCCCCGAGCCGCGAACTGCTGGGCCAGGATGTGCTCGACCTGGCTCGCAATGTCGTTCAGCACCGTGGAAAACGTGCCCGTCGAACTCGCCACCGGAGAATCCCGCACCAGGATGCGGAAGCCGTCGTGGGAATCCTCGACGTACGACAGCAACGCCGTCGCCGCCTGTTCGAGCATCACGCGGGGGTGGCCGCCGTGCAGGGTGGAGACCATGCGGTCCAGCAACAGCTGGGTTTCGCGGTCCACAACCACCGCGTAGATGCCCTCTTTGCCGCCGAAGTGCTCGTACACCACCGGTTTCGACACGTTGGCGCGGTGGGCTATCTCCTCGATCGACGTGCCGTCGAAGCCCTTTTCGGCGAACAGGGCCCTGGCCACGTTCAGCAGCTGACGGCGCCGTTCGCTGCCGGTCATCCGCACCCGCGTCACCGGGGCGGCCGGACGCGCCCCGGTGACCTGCTGCTCTCGCTTCGAACGTCGTCTCCCCGCCACCGTCGCAGCCTAGTTGACTAGCTCTTTTCCGTCGCGATACGGGCCAGGCGCTGCGGGGTCGGCCAGCGGACGTCGTGCACCCAGCCGAACTTCTCGAAGATCCAGATCAGCCGCGCGGAGATGTCGATCTGGCCGCGCTTGACGCCGTGGCGCGCGGACGTCGGGTCGGCGTGGTGCAGGTTGTGCCACGACTCGCCGAACGAGAAAATGGCCAGGGGCCAGAAGTTCGCCGACTTGTCGCGGGCGGCGAACGGGCGCTCGCCGATCATGTGGCAGATCGAGTTGACCGACCAGGTCACGTGGTGCAGCACGCAGATGCGCACCAGGCCCGCCCAGAAGAACGCGGTGACCGCGCCCCAGAGCGACCACGAGATGAGCCCGCCCAGCAGCGCCGGCAGCAGCAGGCTGACCAGCGACCACAGCCAGAACAGGTCGTCGACCTTCTTGATCGCCGGGTCCTTGACCAGGTCCGGCGCGAAGCGCTCGGCGTTGGTCTGGTCGCGCTCGAACAGCCAGCCCATGTGCGCGTGCCAGAAGCCCTTGGCGATGGCCCACGGCGAGGTGCCGAACGCCCACGGCGAGTGCGGGTCGCCGTCGCGGTCGGAGAACGCGTGGTGGCGGCGGTGGTCGGCGACCCAGGTGATCACCGGGCCCTGCAGGGCGATGCTGCCCGCGATGGCCATGAGCACGCGCAGCCACTGCTTGGCCTTGAACGAGCCGTGCGTGAAGTAGCGGTGGTACGACACCGTGATGCCGAGCCCGCTGATCGCGTAGAAGACGACGAAGATGGCGACGTCGACCCAGCTCAGTCCCCAGCCCCAGGCGAAGGGCACCGCGACCAGCAGTGCCACCAGCGGCGCGATCACGCCGAAGTAGACCGACAGCTGCACGCCGATGCCGCGCGTGCCTTCGGTGACGGGTTTGGGGCCCTTGGGGGCCGAAGGCTCCCCGGTGGGCTGAGAACGGTCGAGCGTGGCCGTCATACGCTTCACTTCTCCCTACGCGGGCGACCCTAAGACGTAGGGTGCCCTAACCTACGATGCCGTAAGTTACGGTACAGGAGGTTTCGGCGGCTGGGGAGTGCCTGAACCTCACACCGGTTGTTCGAAGCCGGGTACCCGGCGGACGGGCCGCTAACGCATCCCCCGCGCGGACGACACCCGATCGTCGCTATCCTGACCAGGATCGATCCGCCGTAGTGTAATCGGCAGCACTTCAGATTTTGGTTCTGACAGTTCAGGTTCGAATCCTGGCGGCGGAGCAGCAGAAGGACCCGAAACCCCACGACACCGGGAGGTTGGCGCTGACCGACGAGGCGACCGACCCGGTGGCGGCCAGGCGTCCCGCCCTGGCCGAAATGTCCGACGCCTGGCTCGTCGGGCGCGCGCGGGAGCTGATCGCCGCGGTCCAGCGGCAGGAGTACACGCAGCAGCTCCAGATCGTCGAACTGATGGACGAGCTGCTCGACGAGACCCAGCGCCGCGGCGAGCCGACCATGGTCGCGCAGCTGCTGCGCGCCTCCGCCGTCGCGCGGCTGATCACGAAGGGCCTGGCCGCCGAGGCCGAGCCGCGGCTCGACGAGATGCTCGCGCACACCCGGCGCCACGGCCTCGCGCTGCTGCGGGCCGACGCGCACGCGCTGCGCGGGCGCCGGCTGGTGATCGCCGCGCAGGAGGACCCCGCGCTCACCGAGATCGCCCGCGCGCTGGCCATCCTCGACGACTCCGCGATCCCGAGCCGGCAGGTCGGCATCCGCGCCTGGAACCGGATGCTGTGGTCGACGCTGAACGACTGCTGGATCGTGCTGAACCAGCTCGGCGTCTACGAAGCCGCCGAAGAGGTCATCGGCCGCGCCGCGAGCGCAATCCGCGAGAGCGCGAGCCCGCACGAGATCACGCTGCAGCTGATGAACCGCGTCAAGATGCTGCTGGGCTGGGGCCTGCGGCTGGAGCGGATCGACGAGTACGACGAGAGCGCCGAGAAGTTCCGCACGGCCGCGTCGATGGCGGTCGCCGCGGAAGGCCCGTTCACCGAGTCGCTGTTCCCGCGGCGGGCGAACGTCCCGGCCGTCGACCAGGTCGGCGTCCTCGCCGCCGCGCAGGCGCTGCACAACCCGACCACCGACCAGATCGACCGGCTCCGGGCGCTGCACGAGGGCACCGGCTACCCGGGCGAACGCGAGATCGTCGCGATCGCGCTGGCCCGCTGCCTGGACAAGGGCGGCCGCCGCGAAGAGGCCCTCGACGTGCTGCGCTCGGCCCGCGAGTTCCTCGGCGACGACACCTCGCAGCCGTCGATGCGGCTGAACATCGCGCGCGAGCTGGCCCGGCTCGACACGAGCCCGGACTACGCGTCCGGTGCCAGCCAGTCGCTGATCGACTACGCGACCCGCCTCGAGTCCGAAATGTGGAGCTTGCGCGAGTCGCAGATCGCCACGCTGAACGCCCGCCGCGAGCACGAACGGCTCTCCGCCGAGCACGGCGCCATCACCCAGCAGGCGCTGCAGGACCCGCTCACCGGCCTGCCGAACCGGCGGGCGCTGGACGAGAAGCTGCGCCAGCTCGCCTCGTCGGCCGACGCGCAGCCGCTCGCCGTCGCGCTGGTCGACCTCGACGGCTTCAAGGGCGTCAACGACAAGCAGTCGCACGCCGAAGGCGACAACGTGCTGCGTGTCGTCGCAAGCACACTCCGTGACGCCCTGCGCGGGGACGACCTGGTCGCGCGCTACGGCGGCGACGAGTTCATCGTGCTGCTGCCGGGCACGCCGGCGTCCGCGGCGAAGATGGCGCTCGGCCGCGCCGTGAAGTCCGTCGCAGGCCTGCCGCACCACCTTTCGCACGGCGTCACGCTGTCGATCGGGCTCGTTTCGCTGCGGCCGCAGGAGCGCGGCGAGCAGGTCCTCGCGCGCGCCGACGCGGCCATGTACCAGGCGAAACGCGGCGGCGGCAACCAGGTGGCGTCGGCGAACTCGATGGCCGCCGATCCGGCCGCCGCGTGGGCGAGCGAGGCCCCTCCGACCGACCCCGCGTGGGACGCCGAGGACCACAGTTAGGATCGGTGCCCGACAGAAGCCACTTATTGGTAACCGTTGGGAGCGCCGTTGACCGGCCCGCTGAGCACGTTGATCCTCGCCGCGGGTGAGGGCACCCGCATGCGTTCCTCGACGCCCAAGGTGCTGCACCCGATCGCCGGGCGCCCCCTGGTCGAGCACGCCGTCCGGGCCGCCGCCGGACTGGACCCCGAGCACCTCGTGGTCGTCGTCGGCCACGGCCGCGAAGCCGTCGGCGAGCACCTCGCCCAGGTCGCCGGCACCCTCGGCCGCGCGGTCGGCACCGCGGTGCAGGACCAGCAGAAGGGCACCGGCCACGCCGTGTCCTGCGCGCTCGCGACCCTGCCCGCCGACCTGACCGGCACCGTGCTCGTCAGCTACGGCGACGTCCCGCTGCTCGACACCGAGACCCTGCGCGCCCTGCTCGAGGAGCACACCGAGGCGAAGAACGCCGTCACCGTGCTCACCGCCGTGGTCGACGACCCGACCGGCTACGGCCGCATGGTGCGCGACGCGACGGGCAAGGTCACCGGGATCGTCGAGCACAAGGACGCCACCCCGGAGCAGGCGGAGATCACCGAGATCAACTCCGGGGTCTACGCCTTCGACGCCGCCGTGCTGCGCGACGGCCTCTCGCGCCTCTCGACCGACAACGCGCAGGGCGAGCTCTACCTCACCGACGTCCTGGGCATCGCGAACGGCGACGGCCTGCACGTCGGCGCGCTGGTCGTCGACGACCCGTGGCTGACCGAGGGCGTCAACGACCGCGTCCAGCTGTCGGTGCTCGGCGCCGAGCTCAACCGCCGGATCGTGCGGCGCTGGCAGCGCGAGGGCGTCACGGTCGTCGACCCGGCCACGACCTGGATCGACGCCGGCGTCACCCTCTCGCGTGACGTCGTCATCGAGCCCGGCGTGCAGCTCAAGGGCACGACGTCGGTCGGCGAAGGCACGACGGTCGGGCCGGACAGCACGCTGACGAACATGACCATCGGCGCCCGCGCCTCGGTGGTGCGCGTGCACGGCTCGGACTCCGAACTCGGCGACGGCGTCAACGTCGGCCCGTTCACCTACCTGCGGCCCGGCACGAAGCTGGGCGAAAAGGGCAAGCTCGGCGCGTTCGTCGAGACGAAGTCCGCCGACATCGGCGCCGGCACGAAGGTGCCGCACCTGACCTACGTCGGCGACGCCACGATCGGTGAGCACAGCAACATCGGCTGCTCCAGCGTGTTCGTGAACTACGACGGCGTCAACAAGCACCGCACCGTTATCGGGTCGTATGTCCGGTTGGGCGCCGACAACACGTTCGTCGCTCCGGTGCAGGTCGGTGACGGCGCTTACAGTGGTGCGGGTGCCGTGATCCGCGAGGACGTCCCGCCGGGCACACTCGCGGTGTCGGCGCCGCCGCAGCGCAACATCGAAGGCTGGGCGATCCGGCGCCGGCCGGGTACACCCGCGGCGGAGGCGGCCCAGGCCGCCCTCGACGCCGAGTCAGCAGCAGGAACCGACGGGGAGTCGCCAGCATGAGTCCGAAGCAAGGCACGCCGAAGAAGAATCTGATGCTCTTCTCCGGACGCGCGCACCAGGAGCTCGCCGAAGAGGTGGCCAAGCACCTCAACGTGACGATCACCCCGCAGACGGCGCACACGTTCGCCAACGGCGAGCTGTTCGTCCGGTTCGAGGAGTCCGTCCGCGGCACCGACGCCTTCGTCATCCAGGCGCACACCACGCCCATCAACGAGTACGTGATGGAGCAGCTGATCATGGTGGACGCGCTCAAGCGGGCGAGCGCGAAGCGGATCACCGTGGTGATGCCGTTCTACCCGTACGCGCGCCAGGACAAGAAGCACAAGGGCCGCGAGCCCATCTCGGCGCGGCTGATCGCGGACCTGTTCAAGACCGCGGGGGCCGACCGGATCATGACCGTCGACCTGCACACCGCGCAGATCCAGGGCTTCTTCGACGGCCCGGTCGACCACCTGATGGCCCAGACCGTGCTGGCCGACCACATCAAGGCCACCTACGGCGACGCCGACATCACGGTCGTCTCGCCGGACTCGGGCCGCGTGCGGCTGGCGGAGAAGTGGGCGCAGCAGCTGGGCGACCGGCCGATCGCGTTCATCCACAAGACGCGCGACCCGGACAAGCCCAACCAGGCCGTGGCCAACCGCGTGGTCGGCAAGGTCGAGGGCAAGCTCTGCGTCCTGATCGACGACATGATCGACACCGGCGGCACGATCGTGAAGGCCACCGAGGCCCTGATCGACGAGGGCGCGGCGGACGTCGTCATCGCGACGACCCACGGCATCCTGTCCGACCCGGCGACCGAGCGGCTTTCGCAGTGCAAGGCGCGCGAGGTCATCGTGACGAACTCGCTGCCGATCCCGGAGGAGAAGCGGTTCCCCGGGCTGACGGTGCTGTCGATCGCCCCGATGCTGGCGGAGGCCATCCAGCAGGTCTTCGAGGACGGCTCGGTGACTTCGCTGTTCGACGGCAACGCCTGAGGATTTCGACCGGAAGCCCGCTCACCCTTCGGGGTGGGCGGGCTTTCCGCTGCCTGTGGTCCGGCAGCGGGCCCGCCCCGACGTCTTGAATGAGTCATTCAGGTCTTCGGAAGTCCTGAATGACTCATTCAGGACCTCGCAGGCCCACCCCGGCGGCTTTCCGGACGTTTCGGGCCCGGCATCAGGCAAAATACGTGAACGACCCATTCACAGCGCCCGCGTCCTGAATGCGTCGTTCACGGCACCACCAGGAGTATTCGCCCCTAGCGAAAGGCGGTCCCCTCCCCACCCGCCCGCCGCTAACGTGCCATTCATGGGGAAATTCAAATTCGGGGTGAGCCTCCGCGGAATCAGCGACCGGAAAACGTGGATCGAGCGGTGCCGTCGAGCCGAAGAACTCGGCTACGACGTCATCACCGTGCCCGACCACCTCGGGAACGGGCGGCTGGCGCCGTTTCCGGTGCTCGCGATGGCCGGGGCCGTCACCGAACGGCCGCGGCTCGGGACCCTCGTTTCCAACGTGCCGTTCTACAACCACGCGCTCTTCGCGCGGGAAGCGTCTTCGACGGCCGCGCTGCTCGACGGCAGGCTCGACCTCGGGCTCGGGTCCGGGCACATGAAAGCCGAATTCGACGCCGCCGGGCTGCCGTGGCACAAGGCTTCCGAACGGATCGACTACCTCGGCGAAAGCATCGGCCACCTGCGGAAGCACTTCGAAGCCGAGGGTATTCCGATGCCCCGCCTGCTCATCGCGGGCAACAGCGACGGCGTGCTCGGCCTGGCCGCGGAACACGCGGACGTCGTCGGGTTCGCCGGGCTCCGGCAGCAGCCCGGGAAACCGCCGGGCACCTTCAAGCTCGACAACGCCGAAGCGCTCGACGAACGGGTTGCCTACTTCCGCCGGAAAGCGAACCGCGAAGTCGAGTACAACATGCTGGTCCAGCACGTCGAAATCACCGGCGACCGGCGCGCGGCCGCCGAGGCGTGGCACGAAAAAACGGAGCGCAGTGCCGTCGCCGACGCCGGCGAACTCCTCGACGCGCCGCAGCTGTTGCTGGGCACGGTCGAGGAGATCGCCGGGCAGCTGGTGGAGCGGCGCGAACGCTACGGCTTCACCTACATCAGCGTGTTCGAGACGGCGCTCGAAACGTTCGCCCCGGTGATCGAGGAACTCAGTAAGCGACCGTGAAGCGCGCGCGGCGGTGCTTCGGCTGCTCGATCTCGTCGACGTACGCGATCGCGTAGTCGTCGCCGCCGATGAAGGACTTGCCGTTCTCGTCGGTCACCAGGACGTCGCCGCCGAGGCGGAACTTCCCGGTGCGCTCGCCCGGCACCCAGGCGCCGAACTCGGCGGCGGGGCTGACGTAGAACCAGTCGAGGTCTTCCGGCTGCTCGCGCAGCAGGTACAGCACCTCGGCGTGGTTGCCCGCCTCTTCCTTGTACTCGTCCGGGAACTCCGGGGTGTCGAACAGGCGCGGGCCGCCCTCGGCGACGAGCAGGCTCGACGCCCCGCCCACGAACGACAGCCGGGCGCCGTTCTCGCGCGCGGCGCGGACCAGCCCGGGCACCGCGTCGATCAGCTTCTTGCCGTCGATCGCGCGGGCCGGCGTCGCGACCACGAGCACGTCCGCCTCCTTGGCGAGCTGCGCGACGAACTCCTCGTCGTGCAGCGAGCCCTGCCGCGCCTCGACGCCCTCGGGCACCGAGCCCTCGTTGCGCGCGACGCCGACGACCTCGTGCCCGCGGCGCAGCGCCTCCGCGCTGATCTTGCCGCCCGCGTACCCCGTCGCTCCGAAAACCACCAGCTTGGCCATGGGATCTCCTCGTTCGAATTCGGCCTTCGAGGCCGATCGTAAGAACGGAAGATCACCTACTTCAACGGGAGCAACGCACCCCCGGGTAGGTGTCCAGCTCAGCCGCCCAGGCCGGCGAACTCCGCGGCCACCTTCTGCTTCACGGCGTTGGCGTCGAGCGCCGCACGGACCTCCGCGGTCGCGTTCGGCTTCGACAGGACCTGGTAGCTGGCCGTCTTGTTGGGCAGCTTGAACTTGACCGTGCAGGACATCTTGACCGTCGCGTACGGCTCGGCGTCGGCCGCGGTCGTGCACGTCTGCGCGCCGAGCGAATCGGCGCTCACCTCGACCGAGAGGTTGATGTGCACGACGCTCTTCCCACCCGAGGCCGGCGAGCCGACCACACTGGTGGAGACGTCGACCGTCGTCGTGCAGGAGCCGACGAAGTCCTTGCAGTCGAGCTTGTCGTTGGTGACCACGGCGCTGGCCTGGACCAGGCCCTCGAACGGCGAGCCGAGCGCGCCGACGGTGGCGTCGAGGTCGGCGTGGAACGTCTTCAGCGCGTCCCCGGCGAGCGCGGCGACCTGGAACTCGGCGCCGTACTTCGGCCCGGCCTGCGGGTCGAGCAGCGCCGGCGCGAAGCTGACGACGCGGTTCGGCTTGGCCGTGGTCACGCGCAACACGCTCGGCGCGGCGCCGAGCTGGTAGACCTCGGTGCCGTCCGCGAGCTTCGCCTTGACCGGCTCACCCAGCCGGTCCAGGCCGGGCAGCGCCTTGCGCAGGCCGTCGGCGAGCGCGGCCGGGGCGAACCGGGCCGCCGGGTCCAGCGGCAGCTCGGAGCCGAGCGAGCGCACCCAGCTCGTGCCGAACTGCGTGCCCTCGTCGATCGCGTGCGCCTTCCAGTAGTCGGCGTCGGCCTGGAGGTAGAACTCGCCGCCGACGGCCGCGACCTGCACGACCCCGCCTTCGAGCGGCACGCCGCCGACGGCGGTGCCGCCGCGGGTGACCCGGAACTGCTGCTCGGCGCCCTTGACCGTGGCCTTGAGCGCGAGCGCGGGCGCCTGGCCCAGCGCGGTCAGCGCGGCGTCGACCGCGGTGCGCTGCTCGGCGCGGTGCTCCGCCGTCTGCCGGTCGGCCGCGGAGACGCCGGCGCTGCCGGGGACCGCCACCTGGCAGCCGGCCAGCAGTCCGCCCAGCAGCAGCACCGCCGCCGCCATGCCCCGTCCAGCCCGCATTGCCGCCCCTCGCTCTAGCGTTGCGCCCGAGTGCACCTCGGCCGGTGAAGTCGCGCCACCGGATTTGTGTCGTCACGCACCGGGGTTCAGGAGGGTTCTAGCCTGGCCGGTGCCCCCGCCGCAACCCACCGTGATGAGGTTGGTTTACACTCTTGAGGTTGTCTCGGCGAGGCGGGGCCCTTCTGGGGTGCCCGGCGTGATCGACGCGGCGGCTCGAGTAGCCCCGGCTGTCGTGCACGCCCGAAACTCGCCGCCGAACGCAACCGCCTGAACAGAACAACGCAAGCATCCCCGCCGCAGCATGCTGTCTCCCGCACCATGTTCGTGATTTGAAGGAGTGCCACACCGTGTCCGAGGTACGTCTGTCCGTCGAGCCGCGCACCGAGTTCGGCAAGGGCGCCGCGCGTCGCACGCGTCGCGCCGGCAAGATCCCCGCCGTGCTGTACGGCCACGGCTCGGACCCGCGGCACTTCGCGCTGCCGGCCATCGAGTTCGCCCGCGTCGTGCGCGAGAACGGCTCGAACGCCGTCATCACCCTCGCCATCGAGGGCTCCGACGAGCTCGCGCTGACGAAGACCATCGTCGTGCACCCGCTCAAGAACTACATCGAGCACGTCGACCTGCTGGTCGTGAAGCGCGGCGAGAAGATCGTCGTCGACGTCCCCGTCGTCGTCACCGGCAACCCCGGCCCCGGCGGCCTGGTCAACCAGGACGTCGACACCCTGCAGGTCGAGGTCGAGGCGCTGCACATCCCCGAGCAGTTCGAGGTCTCGATCGAGGGCCTCGAGATCGGCTCCCAGGTCCTCGCGGGCCAGGTCGAGCTGCCCGCCGGCGCCACCCTGGTCACCGACCCCGAGTCGCTGGTCGTGGCCGTCAACGAGCCGCAGCGTGAAGAGGCCGGCGACGAGGCCGACGAAGCGGGCGAAGAGTCGGCCGAAGCCGCCGAATAGCTCCGCCTTCCTCCCCGCCACCACCCTCAACGGAGGAGCTTCGCTCCACTGTTACCGTTTCCGCGTGACCGAAGACGTACCCGGGGCCGGCGAGCTGATTCTGCTCGCCGGCCTTGGCAATCCAGGGCCCCAGTACGCCGGAAACCGGCACAATGTCGGTTTCATGGTGCTGGACGAGCTGGCCGCCCGCATCGGGGGCAAGTTCAAGACGCACAAGACCGGCGGCGAAGTCCTCGAAGGCCGGCTGGCCGGCCGCCGCGTCGTGCTGGTGAAGCCGCGCTCGTACATGAACCTCTCCGGCGGCCCGGTGGTCGGCGCGGCGCGGTTCTACAAGGTGCCGCCGACCGGTGTCGTGGTGGTGCACGACGAGCTGGACGTCGATTTCGGCGCGCTGAAGCTGAAGTTCGGCGGCGGCGACAACGGCCACAATGGACTCCGCTCGATCACGAAGTCGATGGGCACCCGTGACTACTACCGCGTGCGCTTCGGCATCGGCCGCCCGCCCGGCCGCCAGGACCCGGCGGACTTCGTGCTGAAGGACTTCTCGACGGTCGAGCGCAAGGAGCTCCCGTTCGAGGTGGACCGGTGCGCGGACGCGACCGAGGCACTCGTCGGCACCGGCCTGGCGGCCGCGCAAAACGCCTTCCACGCGGGCTGACATGGGTGGGATGGTGAAGCCATGACCCCTGACGAAGTCCGGGCGATCGCTTTCGGCAAACCCCGGTTCGGCCGTCGCGGCTACAACGAGGACGAGGTCGACGCGTTCCTCGACCTGATCGCCGAGGCGCTGTCCGGCCGCAACATCCTGACCGCGGACGACATCCACTACGTCGAGTTCACGATCATGCCGGTCGGCATGCGCAGCTACGACCAGGCCCAGGTCGACCTGTTCCTGGACGAGGCCGAGGCGGCTCTGGTGGAGCTGCGCAACCCGCGGCCGGTGGTCGAGGAGCAGCGTCCGCAGGGCCCGCGGAAGTGGTTCGGCCGCACCTGAGCGGTGTGAAACCGGCCACACAGCGCTGCGTAGTCCCGGCTCACTCACAGGCGGACGGCGTCCGCCCGTCGGGGTGAGCTTCGAGGTCCACCCCTTCCGGGGGAGCCTGTTCGCGGACTAGGACGGTGTACGGCAGTTCGCACCGCCCAACCCCGGAATCGGAGAGTTGCATGTCGTTCACCGCCGAAGACCTCGCCGAGGTCACCTTCGGTAACGCCCCGATCGGCCGCCGTGGCTACGCGAAGCACGAGGTCGACGAGTTCGTCCGGCGGATCGCCAAGACGTTCGCCGAGGAGGACGACCTGACCGCCGCCGAAGTGCACCACGTGATGTTCTCGAAGCCGCTGATCGGCAAGCGCGGCTACGACGAACGCGAAGTCGACGAGTTCCTCGACTCGGTGGAGGACCAGCTCGCCGCCCGCACCGGCCACGCCCCGGACCTGCCGGGCGCCCGCACCCCCGCCGAAGCCACCGCCGACCGCGCCACCCCGCCGACCCTGCGAGCCGAACGCCTCCAGCAACGCTAGAGCGGAGCTTTCACGTGAAAGCTCCGCCCCCAGGTGGGAGCTTTCACGTGAAAGCGACGCGTCAGGCGTCGGCGTTCTTCTTGATCTTGTCCGCGAACTGGGTCGCCGTGGCCGCGCGCTTGACCTTGCCCGACGGCGTCTTCGGCAGGCTGCCCGCCGGGAGCACCACCACCGCGTACGGGCGCATGTCGACCGCGTCGCGGACCCGGGCCGAGACCTGCTTCATCAGGTCCTTCTCCGCCTCGGCGTCGCCCGCCAGCTTCGACTCGACGACCACCGCGAACCGCTCGCGGCGGCTGCCCGCGTCGAGCCGGACCGCCACCGCGTTGCCGGCCCGCACGCCCTCGACCGAGGTCGCCGCGCGCTCGATGTCCGTCGGGTAGAGGTTGCGGCCGCCCATGATGATGACGTCCTTGCGGCGGCCGCAGATGACGATCTGGCCGTCGACCAGGTAGCCGAGGTCGCCGGTGTTGAGCCAGCCGTTCTCGTCCTGCGTGGCCAGCGGGCCGTCCATCGTCAGGTAGCCGGGCGTCACGGCCTCGCCGCGCAGCCGGATCTCGCCGACTTCGCGGTCGCCGACGCGCTGCCCGGCCTCGTTCACGATCTCCGCCTCGAGCCCGTCCAGCGGACGGCCGAGCAGCGCGAACGACCGGACGTCGTCGGTGCCGCGCCGCGGGTCGCCCTCGGGGACCGGCACCGCGCGGTTGTCGGCTTCGAGCGCGTCCGCTTCGACGACGTCGAGGGTCAGCCCGGTGAACAGCGGCGCGAACGAGACGGCCAAGGTCGCCTCGGCCATGCCGTAGGCCGGGAAGACGCATTCCGCCGGCATTTTGAACCGGGCACCGGCGTCGACGAACGTCTGGACGGCGGTCTCGTCGATGGGCTCGGCACCGTTGAGGGCGATGCGCAGCTTCGAGAGGTCGAACTCGTCGTCGTCCTCGACGCGGGCCATCCGGCGCCCGACGATCGCGTAGGCGAAGTTCGGCGCCGCGGTGGTCGTGCCGTGGTACTTGGTGATCAGCCGGGGCCAGATCAACGGCCCGGAAAGGAACTCGACCGGCGTGATCTTGACGAGCTCGACGCCGAAGGTCATCGGCACGGTCAGGAAGCCGACCATGCCCATGTCGTGGAAGGTCGGCAGCCAGGACACCATCACGTCGACGTCGAAGTCGAACTCCGCGCGGTCGACCATGGCCTTGACGTTGGAGTACAGGTTGCCGTAGGTGATCCGCACGGCCTTCGGGTCGGCGGTGGAGCCGCTGGTCAGCTGCAGCAGCGCGGTTTCGCCCTCGTCGGTGACGACGACGTCTTCGAGCGGCTCGGCGCCGGTCAGCTCGCTGATCAGCCGGTAGCCGATGCCCTTCTCCGCCAGCACCGGCGCCAGCTGGTCGAACGGCTCGCCCAGCAGCACCAGGTTCGACCCGATCATGCCGAGCACCCGCACGGTGTCCTCGGCCCACTCGGCCAGATCGGTGCGCGGCGTCGGCTGGTGCAGCATGGTGACGCTGCCCCCGGCCAGCCACACGGCCTGCACGGTCGGCGCGATCAGCACCGGCGCCGCGGCCAGCACCGCGACGGCACCCCCGCGTTCGAACCCGCCGGCCACCAGCCCGCCGGCGATCCGCCGCGCTTCCTGGTGCACCTCGGCCCAGGTCCGCCGGACCGGCTCCTTCGGCTCCCCCGTGACCATGCCCCGCTGCTGTCCCCGCCCCGTCGCGGTGGCGACCAGCGTGTCCACGAACCTGCTCATGGCGGGAACATTACTGTCTCGGCGTCAACATCCGCCCGCCAACGCGGAAACCGGGCCCCGCAGCCAGCTGTCGACTTGGCGCTGCCCCCGCAACCGGACGACGACGAGAAGACCGGACGTTGTGGTCGCGGTCGGTGAAGAAGGTGCACAGCGGCCCTTCGACGTTGCCCCCGGGGATCTTCGAACCCCGGCCGACGCGATGGCACGGCGAGCGGTTGACGAGCCGGTCATCGTCGGCGCGGGGCTGATCGAGCCGACTTGCCACGTCGAGGGGCCGAGCAGCCGGGTCATTCGAGCAGTTCGGACGTCTCGAGCCAGCGGCCCTCGACGTCCTCGATCTCGCCCTGCACGCCCTTCAGCTCGGCGTTCAGCTCCATCAGCTTCGCCGGGTCCGTCGCCGCCGCCAGCAGGGAGGCGTGGAGCTTCTCCTCCTTCGCGTGCAGCTGGTCGAGCTTGCGCTCCAGCCGGCCGAGTTCCTTCTGCGCCGCACGCAGGTCCGCCGCGGACTTCTTCGCCTCCACCTTCGCCGCGGACGGGGCCGGGCCCGTGACCTCCTTGTCGGCCGAGCGGCGGTTCAGGTACTCCTCGATGCCGCCCGGCAGGTGGGTGATGCGGCCGTCGCCGAAGAGGGCGACGATCGTGTCGCAGACGCGTTCCACCAGGTAGCGGTCGTGCGAGACGACGACCATCGTGCCCGGCCAGCCGTCGAGGAGGTCCTCCAGCTGCTGCAGCGTATCGATGTCCAGGTCGTTCGTCGGCTCGTCGAGGAGCAGCACGTTCGGCTCGGCCATGAGCAGGCGGCACAGCTGCAGCCGGCGCCGCTCGCCACCGGACAGGTCGCCGACCGGGGTCCACTGGCGGGCCTGGGGGAAGCCGAGCTTCTCGCCCAGCTGCGACGCCGTCATCTCCTGCTTGCCGAACACCACGCGGCCGGCCACCTGCTCGATCGCCTGCAGCACGCGCAGGTCGCCGGGCAGGTCGTCGAGCTCCTGGCGCAGGTGCGCGAGCGCGACCGTCTTGCCCTCGATCCGGCGGCCGGTCGACGCCTCGACGTCGCCGCCGAGCAGCTTCAGCAGCGACGTCTTGCCCGAGCCGTTCACCCCGACCAGGCCGATCCGGTCGCCCGGGCCGATGCGCCAGGTGACGTGGTCGAGCAGCGTCCGGTCGCCCACCGCGTACGTCGTGTCTTCCAGCTCCAGCACCGTCTTGCCGAGGCGCCGCTTGGCGAACGCCTGCAGTTCCACGGAATCGCGCGGCGGCGGGACGTCGGCGATCAGCGCCTCGGCCGCTTCGACGCGGTAGCGCGGCTTCGACGAGCGCGCCTGCGGGCCGCGGCGCAGCCACGCCAGCTCCTTGCGGGCCAGGTTCTGCCGCTTCTCCTCCGCCGTCGCCGCGAGCCGCGCGCGCTCGGCGCGGGCGAAGATCCAGTCCGCGTAACCGCCTTCGTACTGCTCGACGCGGCCGTTCGCGACCTCCCACGTCAGGGTCGCGACGGTGTCGAGGAACCACCGGTCGTGCGTGACGACCACGACCGCGATCCGGCGCGCGAGCAGGTGGTCGGCCAGCCAGCGGACACCTTCGACGTCCAGGTGGTTGGTCGGCTCGTCGAGCACGACGAGGTCGAGCTCCCCGGTCAGCGCGGCGGCCAGGGAAACCCGGCGCCGCTCGCCACCGGAGAGGTTCGCGGTCGGCTTGTCCAGCCCGATCGCGGTGATCCCCAGGCCGTCCACAATGGACCGGACGCGCGCGTCGGCGGCCCACTCGTGCTCGGCGCCGTAGCGTTCGAGGACGACGTCGGCGACCGTGCTGCCGTCCGGCAGCTCCGTGCGCTGGGTGACGACCGCCATCCGCAGGCCGCCGACGTGGCTCACCCGCCCGGAATCCGGCTCGGCGAGTCCGGAAAGGACTTCCAGGAGCGTGGTCTTGCCACCGCCGTTGAGCCCGACGACGCCGATGCGCTGCCCGGCCGCGACTCCGAGCGACACGCCGTCCAGGAGCGGGCGGATCCCGTAGGACTTGCTCACCGACTCCAGGTTGACCAGGTTGGCCATCCGCTCAGCCGATCCTCTCTACGATGACGAACCGCGTCGCCACGACCTGCGTCGTGTCGTCCACGGTGAATTCCGGATCCTCCATGGCGGCGCGCATTTCGGCGCTCTGCCAGAACTCCTCGTGCCCGGCACGCCACTCGGCGACGCTCGTGAAGCCCTCGCCTTCGCCGATCGCGTGCTGGAGGTCCACTTCGGACAGTGGGAGAACGCGCACCTCGGCGGTCTCGATGACCGCGACCCCGGCGCCGGCGGAGTCGAGCACGAGTTCGCGCTCGCCCACGGAAGGCAACGCCTCGCCCGCCCGCTCGTATTCCACCAGCAGTGCGGAGGTCGTCGTCTTTTCCCCGGCCAGGATCGCCGCGACCAGCTTGTCGCGCAGCGGGCCGGGGAACGCGAATTCCGCGTGCTTCACGCGTGCACCCGCGGCGGCGCCGGGCGGGGTGCGTCGTCGCCGCCGACCACGCGGGCGCCGGGGACCGGGCCGTGGGCCACGCGGACCGTGCGGCAGACGCCCGCGCCCGAGAGCTCCGCGGCGACCTCCACCGCCGACTGCGCGTCTTCGCAGAGGAACGCACACGTCGGGCCGGAGCCGGAGACCGTGCCCGCGAGCGCGCCCGCGTTGACGCCGGCCCGGAGCGTGCGGCGCAGCTCGGGCCGCAGCGAAACCGCCGCCGCCTGGAGGTCGTTGCCCAGCAGGAGCGCCAGCTGGCGCGGGTCGCCCGAGGCCAGCGCTTCGACGACCGGGGTGTGCGAACCGATCCGCGGCGGGTTGCCCGCCGCGCGCAGCCGGTCCAGCTCCTTGAACACCTTCGGCGTCGACAGCCCTTCGGAGTCGAACGCCAGCACCCAGTGGAAGGTGTGCCGCGACAGCACCGGGACGAGCTGCTCGCCGCGGCCGGTGCCCAGCGCGGTGCCGCCGTAGAGCGCGAACGGGACGTCGCTGCCCAGTCCCGCCGCGATGTCGGCCAGCTCGTCGCGCGTGACGTCGAGGTTCCACAGCGAGGCGAGCCCGACCAGGGTCGCCGCCGCGTCGGCGCTGCCGCCCGCCATGCCGCCGGCGACCGGGATGCCCTTGCGCAGCACCACCCGGACCTTCGGCTCGCCGGTGCGCCCGACGTGCGCGGACAGCGCTTCGACCGCTCGCCAGGCCAGGTTTTCCGGGCCGGTCGGGACGGTGCGTTCGCCCTCGCCGTAGACCTCGATGCCAGGCTCGTCGGTGACCGCGACGGTCACTTCGTCGGTCAGCGACAGCGCCTGGAACACGGTCACCAGCTCGTGGTAACCGTCTTCGCGCAGGTCGTCGACCGAAAGGTGCAGGTTGACCTTGGCCGGGACCCGGACGGTGACTGGGGGCGGAACTACGGCGAGCACCCGACCAGCCTACGTGTCCGTGTTCCGACCAGGAGAAAGGATGTCGAGCCCGACGGCGAGCGCGACCTCGG
This sequence comes from Amycolatopsis lexingtonensis, assembly GCF_014873755.1. Classification (NCBI taxonomy): domain Bacteria; kingdom Bacillati; phylum Actinomycetota; class Actinomycetes; order Pseudonocardiales; family Pseudonocardiaceae; genus Amycolatopsis; species Amycolatopsis lexingtonensis. The sequence continues at coordinate 8,508,922 of NZ_JADBEG010000001.1, read as the reverse complement.
GCGGGGTTTCCGGGCCGCCTTCGACGCTGGTGAGCTGCACGGCGACCAGCGCGAGCCGCGCGCGCAGGCTCGCCTCGGGGGCGTCGGACCCGCCGCAGAGCAGCTCGTGGAGGCGGAGCATCCGGTCCGCGAGCCCGGCGCCCGCGGCGATGGCCTTCAACGCGGTCGCGTTGCGCTGCACCAGGCCGATGACCGGGCCGAACCGGTGCTCGACCAGCCCGGCGTACTCGGTGAGCAGCCGGTCGGGCCGGGTCTCGCGCCCGAGGAGGTCGTCGAGCGCCGCTCCCCAGTCCTCCAGGAGGCTCGTGACGATGTCCTCCTTCGTGCGGAAGTGGTAGTACAGCGCGGCTTTCGTCACCTCGAGCCGCTCGGCGATCTCCCGCAGCGAGCTGCCCTCGTACCCCTGCTCGGCGAACAGTTCGAGCGCGACGCGCTGGATGCGTTCGCGCGTGTCGGTGCGCCGCCCGGCCATGCTCCGCTCCTCAACTTACTTGACGGCCGACTAGTAATCACTTAGCTTGGCATTGCTTGTCGGCCGACAAGCAATGCATCCGCAGCTTACCCCGGGGGTTGACCATGACCACAACCGCGCCACCGCGCGTCGCGGGCCGTTGGCTCGCGCTCGCCGCACTGGGCCTGGCCCAGCTGATGGTCGTGCTCGACACGACCGTCGTGAACATCGCCCTGCCCTCGGCCCAGCGCGCGCTGGGTCTGTCCGACACCGGCCGCCAGTGGGCGATTTCGGCGTACACGCTGGCGTTCGGCGGCCTGCTGCTGCTCGGCGGGCGGCTGGCCGACCGGTTCGGCCGCCGCACCACCCTGCTCGTGGGCATCGCCGGGTTCGCCGTGGCGTCCGCGGTCGGCGGCGCGGCCCCTTCGGGCGGCTGGCTGATCGGGGCGCGGGCCGCGCAGGGCGTGTTCGCCGCGCTCCTCGCGCCGTCGACGATGTCGCTGCTGACCCTCACCTTCACCGACCCGCGCGAACGCGGGAAGGCGTTCGGGATCTTCAGCGCCATCACGATGTCCGGCTCCGCGCTGGGACTCACCGTCGGCGGCGCGCTGACGCAGTTCCTCGACTGGCGCTGGAGCCTCTACGTCAACGTGCCGGTCGCCGTGCTCGCCGGGCTGGGCGCCTGGTTCGCCGTGCCGCCGACGGCCGCGCACCGCGGCACCCGGCTGGACTGGACCAGTGCGGCGCTCAGCTGTGGCGGCGTCGTGCTGCTGGTGCACGCACTGTCCGAAGTGGCCACTCAAGGATTTTCCCTGCCAGTACTCGGTTTTCTGGCCCTGTCGGCGCTCCTGCTCGGCTGGTTCGTGGTCCGGCAGGCCCGGCACCCGCACCCGCTGCTGCCGCTCGCGGTGGTGCGCGACCGCGCTCGCGCCGTCGCCTACCTGACGGTCGGGGCGGCGTCGTTCGGCGCGTTCGGGATGTTCCTGTTCCTGACCTACCAGCTGCAGGTCGTGATGGGCTACGGCGCGCTCGCCGCGGCGCTGGCGTTCCTGCCGACGCTGGGGGCGAACATGCTGACGTCGACGCAGCTTTCGGGACGGCTGCTCCCGCGCGTCGGCCCGCGGCCGCTGCTGGCGGGCGGGTTGTTCGTGCTGGCCTGCGGGCTCCTGGCGGCCACGCGGCTGACGCCGGACGCGTCCTACGCCGGGGTCGTCCTGCCGATGCAGCTGCTGCTCGGCGTCGGGGCCGGGCTGTGCATGCCGGTGGTGCTGAACGTCGCCACCCGCGACATCGGCGCGCGGGACGCGGGCGCGGCCTCGGCGTTCGTGACGACGTCACAGCAGGTGGGCGCTTCGCTCGGCACCGCGGCCCTGAACACGATCGCCACCGCGGCCTCGGCGGGCCTCACGACGCCGTCGGCGATCGTCCACGGCTACACGACGGCGTCGGCCTGGGCGGCGGCCCTCGTCGCCGCGGCCGCCCTCACCGCGCTGCTGGTCCTCCCGCGCGGCACCCGGTAAAAGCCGTGAAGGCCTCCTTACCGGCTTTTATGCCCGGCAAGGAGGCCTTCACGGATGTTCGGGTCAGGCGGCGACGACGGCCTGGGGGCCGCGGGCGGTCTGGGTGACGTGGCCGCCGCGCTCGGCGACCCACGCCAGCGCCGCGTCGGCGCGCTCGCCGCGGACGCCGAGGCGGAAGCGGCCGACCGGGGTGTCGCCGATCCGGGTCAGGCCGCCGCCGATGGTGGCGAACTCGACGTCGAAGCGGCCGGCGGCCTCGGGCAGCAGCGCGCCCACCGACGCGAAGCCGACCAGCACGACGTCGACCGAGCGGTCGTAGCGCGCGTTCTGCGATCGCGGGGTTTCGATGGTCGGCAGCAGCGCCTGCGCGGTGCGGCTGCCCGGGTTCGAGATCAGGTCGAGCACGGTGCCGCGCTCGACGACGGTGCCGTCTTCCAGCACCGCGACGTCGTCGCAGAGCCGGCGGACGACGCCCGCGTCCGGCGTGGTGACGACGACGGTGACGCCCAGCTCGGAGCGGGCGCGGTCGAGCACGGTGAGCACCGAGCCGGCCTCCTCCGGGTCGATCCCGGCGGTCGGGTCGTCGGCGAGCAGCACGGCGGGCGCGGCGGCGAGCGCCTTGGCGACCGCGACGCGGCGGAGCTGACCCGCGGTGAGCTCACCGGGACGCTGCGCGGCGCGCGGCGTCAGGCCGACCAGGTCGAGCAGCGAGCCGACCCGGCTGCGGCGCTGCGGGCCCTCGACACCGAGCTGCTCCAGCGGGGAAGCGATGTTGCCGGCGATGGTGCGCTCGGCGATCAGCTCCGGCTTCGACGAGACGACGCCGAGCTGACGGCGGATTTCGCGGAGGCGGCGGCCGTCGAGCGTGCCGGTGTTGAGGCCGTCGAGGCGGACGACCCCGCGGTCGGGGCGCTCCTGCAGCGCGATGCAACGGGCCAGGACGGACTTGCCGGAACCGGCCGGGCCGACGACGCCGAACAGCGAGCCGGCCTGGACGTCGACGCTCACGTCACGCAGGGCGACGACGGAATTTCCGTTGGTGGCAAAGGATTTGGACAGGTTTTCGACGGTGATCACGACAGCTCCAGAAAAACAGGGCGCAGCGCACGAGGGCGCGCCCGGCCGCAAGCGAGTGTCCGTCCGCAGTGGACGGTGCGTTGAGAAGGGTGGGACGGCTCAGACGAAGCTCAGCGCGAGCGGCGACATGCGGAGACGGAGCGGCGGCCTTCGTCGACAACGCGGCGCCTGGTCAGCAGCAGGGGGCGAGCTACCCTCTTCATCGAAAACGGCCTCCATCGGTCCTGGCGGTAGCACCTGCCCTGTGGAGGGTGGTTGCTGCGACTTCGGCGAGCCAGGTCTCTCGGTCGCTCGGGATGGACGTACTGAGTTAAGCCGATCCCACGGAGCGAAAGCAAGCCCGTTGGCCCACATCACACGACTGGAGGTGTCGCAGTCACGAGGTGACGGCGAAAACGTGCAATTTTCACCGTCTCCACTGTGGTGGATTCAGCCGTGGACCTGCGCGCGGGCGGCGATCCGGGCGAAGTCGTGCACGTCGAGCTGCTCGCCGCGGGTCTTCGGGTCGATTCCGGCGGCCGTCAAGAGCTCGCCGGCCCGCTCGGCCGAGCCCGCCCAGCCCGCGAGCGCGGCGCGAAGCGTTTTCCTGCGTTGGGAGAAAGCGGCGTCCACCAGGGTGAAGAGACTGTCCCGGTCTTCGGACGCCGGCTGGTCGCCGCGTTCGAACGCGACGAGCGCGGAGTCCACGTTGGGCACCGGCCAGAACACCGACCGTGGCACCGCGGCGACTTTCCGTGCGGGACCGTACCAAGCGAGCTTGACGCTCGGGACGCCGTAGATCCGGCTGCCCGGCCCGGCCGCCATCCGGTCGGCGACCTCGGTCTGCACCATGACGAGCCCGGACCGCAGCGACGGCACCTCGGCGAGCAGGTGCAGCACGACCGGCACGGCGACGTTGTACGGCAGGTTGGCGACGAGCGCGGTCGGCGCGCCCGGCAGGTCGTCGTTCGCGACGCGCAGCGCGTCGGCCCCGACGACGGTCAGCCGCTCGGCGGCGTCGGCCCCCCGCTCGGCGACGGTCTCGGGCAGCCGCGCGGCGAGCTTCGGATCGATCTCGACGGCGACGACCCGCGCCCCGGTGGCGAGCAGGCCCAGCGTCAGCGACCCGAGCCCGGGCCCGACCTCGAGCACGACGTCGTCCGGCCCGACGTGCGCGAGCTCGACGATCCGGCGGACGGTGTTGGGATCGTGCACGAAGTTCTGCCCGAGCTTCTTGGTCGGCCGCACGTCCAGCTCGGCCGCCAGCCCGCGGATTTCGGCGGGTCCCAACAGTTCAACCACCGGTTGAGCTTACCGAGGGTGTTCCGGCCGCCCGTGGAGGGCGGCGGCGGATCTTGCCGAGTGCTTTTTCCCGCACGCGAAAAGGCCCCCGCCCACGAGGGGCGGGGGCCGTTCCGAAAGCGCTGTCAGGCCTTCTTGCCGCAGACCGGCCAGGCGCTGTAGCCGCCACGCGCGTCGCGGACCTTCTCCGCGATCGCGATCTGCTGCTCACGCGACGCCTGGCTCGGCAGGTTCGCGTACGCGTCGCCGCCGTAGGCGTCCCACGTGCGCTTGTCGAACTGGAGGCCGCCGTAGTAGCCGTTGCCGGTGTTGATGGCCCAGTTGCCGCCCGACTCGCACTGCGCGATGCGGTCCCACGCGGAGCCGTCGCCGATGGCCGGGGTCGGGGCTTCCTTGGTGCCGACGTGGATGATCTTCGGCTTCGGCTGGGTGATGACCTGCTCGGAGATGCTCTCGCGAGCGACCTCTTTGCCGTTCTTCTGCGTGACCTTGTAGGTCACCATCTTCTCGCCCGGCGTGCCCGGGTCCTCGACCGAGGTCTTGCCCTTGGCGAGGTTCGGGTCGTCGACCTTCTGCTCGGGCGGGTCGATGGACTCCTTCTGGACGACCGTCGAGACGCCGGTGCGGCTGATGTGCACCTCGGCGCCGTCGGTCAGCTTGACGTCCAGACCGCCTTCGGCCTGGTCCTCAGGGCCCAGGGTGAGCTTGTACTCGCCCAGGAACTCCTTCGTCGTGACCGCGGTCGTCTTCACCTGCTTCGGCGCGTTGGCGCCGTCGTACAGGGTGATGTTCTTGAGGGTCTTGATCTCGACGGTGGCGCCCTGCAGGGGCAGCTCGCCGTCCTTCGGCATCGACATCCACGTGCCGGGCTTGTCGACGCCGGTCATGCCGAGCTGGCTCAGCGCGTCGCCGAGGTGGGTCGCGCGCACCCAGGAGGTGTGCTCCGCGCCGTCGACGATCATCTTCAGCTGGCGGCCGCGCTCGAGCTTGATGACGCCGCCGTCGCCGACCTCCGCCTGCGGGGAGGGCGAGAGCGAGTCGTGCTCGCCGACGGACAGGCCCGCGTCCTCCAGCACTTCGCCGACGGTGTCGCCGAAGGAGTGGATGGTCTGCTGCTGGCCGTCGACGTCGACGGTGACGCTCTTGTTCATCGCCAGCGCGGCCGCGCCGCCGCCGGCGATGCTGATCATGACGCTGAGGACGGCGCCCTTGAGGAAGCGGCGCTTCCAGACCTTGGTGGTCTCGCGCAGGCCCTCGTCCAGTGCGGCGCGCTTGGCCTGCGGCGACGCCGTGCGGTCCGCCTCGACGGCGTCCGGGATGACGATCGGGGGCAGGTACGTCGTCTCAGCGTTGATGAGCCGGATCAGTTCGTCGACGTCGACGTCGATCTCGGCCATCATCGCGTCGGCGTCGGGGCCGAGCGCGGCGAGGATGTCCTGCTGCGTGATGTTCGGGTCGTCGGAGAAGTCGAGCTGACCGTACGCGGTGTCCTCGAAATAACTGCGCTCGAGGACGGCGGAGCGCGCTCCAGCCTGTCTGCTACCTGTCACCGGGGATCGTTCCCTTTCACGAGACGACGGTCGGGGGCGCCGTCTCTACGACTGGGCGTGACGATCGGAAGCTGCTGAGCGCAGGCCCGACCGGCACGATCACGGGACAGTAACGGGTCCCGCCGGGTTGCGCAAACACCCCCCGGAGTGTCGTGATCCCCGTCACTCCATCAGGTGGACGATCAAGGAACCCTGATGTCGCAATGCGTTCAACCCGTTGTGACACTGGGGAGTCGGTAGACCCGCTCGGCGGTGGTCCGGACCGATTCGGCGACTTCGTGGACAGCTTCGCCCCTGAGCGCCGCGAGGTGACGGACGGTGTAAGCGGCGCCGAACGGCTCGTTCGGCCGTCCACGGAACGGGTGGGGGGTCAGAAACGGCGCGTCGGTCTCGACGAGGTACTGGTCCGCCGGGCACAGCCGGGCCGCCTCGTGGAGGCCCTTCGCGTTCTTGAACGTCACCGTGCCGGCGAAGGAAAGGACATACCCCGCGTCGACGCACTTGCGGGCCATTTCCGCGTCCCCGGAAAAACAATGGAAGATTACGGCATTCGGCGCATTCTCTTCGGCCAGGATGCGCAGCACGTCGTCGTGGGCCTCGCGGTCGTGGATCATCAGCGGCTTGTCCAGCCGCTTGGCGAGGTCGATGTGCCAGCGGAACGCCTCCTGCTGGGCGTCGTGCGGCGAGTAGTCCCAGTAGTAGTCGAGGCCGGTCTCGCCGACGGCGACCACGCGGTCCTGGGCGGCCAGGCGCTCCACTTCGGACTTCTCGGCGTCGCCGAACTCCTTGGTCCGCGTCGGGTGGATGGCCACGGCGGCCCAGACGCGGCGGTCCCAAGTGGCGGCCTCGGTGGCCCAGCGGGCCGAGGCGAGGTCGTCCGCGACCGTGACGACGCGGGCGACGCCGGCGCGCTCGGCGCGGTCGACCATGGCCGTGACATCGGCCGCGGTGACCGCGCCGCACGCGTCGAGATGGGTGTGCGCGTCCACCACCGACACCGGGAGCCGGTCCGGGACCGGCGGCAGCTCGCGCTTCTCTTCACCCATGCGTACTTCTTACTCCTTGATGATCGGCGCCCACTCCGGACCGGTCTCGCCGAGCGCCGGGTCGAGCTTGGTGAACAGCGGCGACGGCTTGGCCAGGGGCTTGCCGACCTCGATCGGCTTCGACTCCCACTTCGCCTGCTCGCCCGCGTAGTCACCGGTCAGGATCGGGTTGACCCGGCCGGCGATGTCGAGGTCGTCGACCTCCTTGAGCTCCGGCTGGGCGGCCCAGACGCCGGTGCCGCCGAGGGCCTCGTGCACCTTCTGCGCCGAGTGCGGCAGGAACGGCGTCAGCAGCGTGTTGGCGTCGGAGACGACCTGCAGCGCGGTGTGCAGCACGGTGTCGCGCCGCGTCGGGTCGTCCTTGAGCTTCCACGGCTCCTGGTCGGAGATGTACTTGTTCGCCGCGGTGACGACCTTCATCGCCTCGCTCGCCGCCAGCTTGAACCGGGACCGGGCCAGGTGCGCGCCCGCGGTGTCGAACGCCTTGCGGGAAAGCGCCTTCAGCTCCTCGTCGGCCGCCGTCGGGGCCTCCGGGCGCGGGATGGCGCCGACGTTCTTGTGCGCCATCGAGATGGACCGGTTGACCAGGTTGCCCCACTCGTTGGCCAGCTCGAAGTTGGTCCGGCGGACGAACTCGTCCCAGGTGAAGTCGGTGTCCTGGGTCTCCGGGCCGGCGACGGTGATGAAGTACCGCAGCGTGTCCGGGCCGAAGTCGCGCAGGAAGTCTTCGACGTAGATGACGCGCCCGCGCGAGGTCGAGAACTTCGAGCCGCTCATGGTGAGGAACTCGCTGGAGACGATCTCGTCCGGCAGGTGCAGCCTGCCGTACTTGCCGGGCTCGCCGCCCTTGTCGCCCTCGCCGTTGTGCCCGAACAGCAGCGCCGGCCAGATCTGGGCGTGGAAGGTGATGTTGTCCTTGCCCATGAAGTAGTACGACCGGGCGTCGGCGTTGTTCCACCACTCCTGCCACGCGTCCGGGTTGCCGGAGCGCCGCGCCCACTCGACGCTGGCCGAGAAGTACCCGATCACCGCGTCGAACCAGACGTAGAACCGCTTCAGCGGCTGGTCGCGCCAGCCGTCGAGGGGGATCTTGACGCCCCAGTCGAGGTCGCGGGTGATCGGCCGGGGCCGCATGTCGTCGATCAGGTTCTTGGTGAAGTTGAGGACGTTCGGGCGCCAGTCGGTCTTGGTGCCCAGCCAGTCGCCGAGGGTCTTGGTGAACGCCGGCAGGTCGAGGAAGTAGTGCTCGGTCTCGACGAACTTCGGCGTCTCGCCGTTGATCCGCGACTTCGGGTTGATCAGCTCCGCGGCGTCGAGCTGGTTGCCGCAGTTGTCGCACTGGTCGCCGCGCGCGCCGTCGTACCCGCAGATCGGGCAGGTGCCCTCGACGTAGCGGTCGGGCAGCGTGCGGCCGGTGGACGGGCTGATCGCCCCGCGCGTGGTCTTCGGCACGACGTAGCCGTTGCGGTGCAGCGCCAGGAAGATCTGCTGCGTCACCTCGGCGTGGTTGCCGGTCGTGGTCCGGGTGAACAGGTCGTAGGAGAGGCCGAGGCCCTGCAGGTCGGTGCCGATCTGGCGGGTGTACTTGTCCGCCGTCTGCTGCGGGGTCGAGTTCTCCTTGTCCGCCTGGACGGTGATCGGGGTGCCGTGTTCGTCGGTGCCGGAGACCATGAGCACCCGGTTGCCGGCCATTCGCTGGTAGCGGGAGAAGACGTCGGACGGGACGCCGAATCCGGACACGTGGCCGATGTGGCGGGGGCCGTTGGCGTAGGGCCAGGCCACCGCGGTCAACACAGGGGTGCTCATACCTTATTAGCCTACGGAGGGCGTCACGCGCTTTGACGAGAGGGAGGCCCGGTTGTCGGCGACACGGTTGCTCGTGCTCGGGGTGGTGCGCATGTACGGCCGCGCGCACGGCTACCAGGTGCGGCGCGAGCTGCTGACCTGGTCGGCGGACAAGTGGGCCAACGTCCAGCCCGGCTCGATCTACCACGCGCTGAAGAAGATGACCGCCGAACGCCTGCTGGAGCAGGTCGACGTCGAGCCGGGCGAGGGCGGTCCGGACCGGATCGCCTACCGGGTCACCGAGGACGGCGACCGGGAGTTCCACCTGCTGCTGGGCACCGCGCTGTCCGATCCCGAGGTCGGGCACCCCGAGCTGTCCGCCGCGATCTCGCTGATGACGGCGCTGCCCCGCAAGCGGGTGATCGGCATGCTGAACCAGCGGCTCGTCCACCTCGAAGCCGAGGTACGGCGGGCGGGCCTGCTCATCGAAGAGGGCTCCGAGTGGGGGCAGCCCGCGCACATCGCCGAGCTGTTCGGCCTCTGGGCCCAGATCTCGGCGGCGAGCCTGGACTGGCTCCGGAAGCTGATCGAGCGGCTCGAGGCCGGCGAATACGTGATGGCCGACGACCCGGGCCGCGCCTTCGGCGAACCACCGGCCGAGTAATCAAGTTTGACTAGCGCAGCATCCTTGGGCACAGTGTGCGCCTCAGCTAGTCAAGCTTGACTACCTTCGAGAGGGGATCTCATGATCACGGCACGCGGTCTCGAGCGGCGCTTCCGCCGCAAGGGCCGCACTGGGGGCGAAGTACACGCGGTGAAGGGCGTCGACCTCGACGTCGAAGCGGGCGAGCTGGTCGGGTTCCTCGGGCCGAACGGCGCCGGGAAGACGACCACGCTGCGCATGCTGACCACGCTGCTGAAACCGTCCGCGGGCACCGCGACCGTCGGCGGCCGCGACCTGCTGGCCGACCCGCTCGGCGTGCGCGAGCGCATCGGCTACGTCGCACAGGGCGGCGGCAGCTCGCCGGAGACGAAGGTCACCGACGAGCTGGAACTGCAGGGGCGGCTCTACCGGATGAGCAAGGCCGACGCCGTCGCGCGCGGGGCCGAGCTCGCCGAGCAGCTGGACCTGACCGGGCTGGACCAGCGGCTGACCAAGACGCTGTCGGGCGGCCAGCGGCGGCGGCTCGACATCGCGCTCGGGCTGATCCACTCGCCCGGGCTCATCTTCCTCGACGAGCCGTCGACCGGGCTCGACCCGCAGAGCCGCGCCAACCTGTGGGACCACATCCGCCGGCTGCGCGCCGAGCAGGGCGTCACCGTCTTCCTCACGACCCACTACCTCGACGAGGCCGACGCGCTGTCGGACCGGCTGATCGTCATCGACGATGGCCGGATCGTCGCCGAGGGCACGCCGGACGCGCTCAAGGCCCGGGTCAACGGCGACCGCGTCGAAGTCGGCGTCGACCCGGAGCAGGGCGCCGACGCCGCCGAAATCGCTGGGCGGCTCTCAGGCGCGCACGAGCTGTCCGCCGACGGCGGGGTCGTCCGGTTCCGGGTGCCGCGCGGCGACGTCGCGCTGCCCGAGCTGCTGCGCGCGCTGGACACGAAGAGCATCCCGATGCGGTCGGTCCAGGTGCACCGGCCCACGCTCGACGACGTTTTCCTGACCCTGACCGGGCGCTCGCTGCGCGAAGCGGAGGAGGGCACCCGTGCTGCGTGACACCTGGCTGATCTTCCGCCGCGACATGAAGGCGGCGCTGCGCAACCCGACCTGGGTCGTGATCGGGATCATGCAGCCGCTGCTGTACCTGTTCCTGTTCGGGCCGCTGATGGTGAAGGCGGTGCGGGCCCAGGGCCTGTCCGAAGTGGACGGCTGGATGCTGCTCACCCCGGCGCTGATCGCCCAGCTGGCGCTGTTCGGCAGCTCGTTCGTCGGGTTCGGGCTGCTGGCCGACTACCGCTCCGGCGTCGTCGAGCGGTTCCGGGTGACCCCGGTCAGCCGCGCCGCGCTGCTGCTGGGCAAGGTGCTGGCCAACGCGCTGCAGGCCGTCGTCCAGTCGCTGCTGATCATCGCGCTGGCGTACCTGGCGTTCGACCTCGACGCCCCGGTCGGCGGCGTGCTGCTGAGCCTGGTGATCGTGTTCCTGCTGGCGGTGTCGCTGGCGTCGTGCTCGTACGCGCTGGCGCTGACGTTGAAGAGCGAGGAGACGTTCCCCGCCCTGCTCAACGCCGTGCTCGTCCCGCTGCTGCTGCTTTCCGGGATCCTGCTGCCGATCACGGCAGGCGTCGCGCCGAAGTGGCTCTACACGGTTTCCCAGATCAACCCCTTCCGCCACGTCGTGGACGTCGAGCGGAACACCTTCAAGGGCGACTTCACGATGGACGCGTTGTTCACCGGCAGCGTCGTGGTGCTCGTGATGGCCGTGGTGTCGGTGTGGTGGGGCACCCGCACCTTCCAGAAGGAAAACGCCTGATCAACCGGGCGTGTGTCACTGCGGGTCCGCCTCCGGCGACGTATGGTGTGCTCTCCACCGACGTGCCGGGGGCGGACTGTGACGGAACCGGAGAGCGAACGCGGGATCTCGCTGTCCCACCGGGAGCGGGTGATCGACTGGCACGCCGTCCGCGCGGCGGACACGAAGTTCGTCTCGGTGACGATCAGCGAGAACGTCAACTGGACCAACCTGGCCGCCGAGCAGAGCCTGGCCGGCGCACAGGAGGCTGGCCTGCACGTCGGCGGCCGGCACTACGCCCGCCCCGGCGGGGCGCACGACCAGGCCGAGTTCTTCGTGCGGACGGCAAGCCGGCTCGGCGCGTTCGCGCCCGGGTCGCTGGCGCCGGTCCTGGAGGTGGCGGCGCCGAACGTGGACGACCGGTTCATCAAGTCGTGGATCAAGCACGTCCGGCACGCGGCGCGCATCGAGCGGGTGCTCGTCTACGCCGACCACGACTGTTGGGCGCACCGGCTGCACCCGGACCGCTGGGCCGACAGCGAGGTCGTGCTGTGGCTGATCCGGCACAACGGCATCCCCGGCCGGCCGGGCTGGTTCCACTCGCGGCTCGGCGTGCACCAGCACGCGTACGGCCCGGACGTGCGGGGCGTCGACGGGCCGGTGGAGCAGAACGCCGTCGTGTACCCGTTCACATTGGGTGACCTGCTGCTCTGACGTGTGGTGGTATGTCGCCATGCGCGTGACGAGCAGGCCACTCCGGACGGACGTCACGCCCGCGCGCGCTTTTTCGGTACTTGCTCACCACAACGCTTCCCGCGGGCTGCCGCCGCCCGCGATGCTGTCGGGCGACTGGTTCTCGTCCCAGGCGGTTCTCGCGCCTTCGCTCGCGGTTTCGCCCGGCGATTTCCCCTCCTGCCCGGAGGTCGACGCCCCGCCCGGCGTGATCGGCGGCGGGTGGTTCGGGTACCTGGCCTACGACGCCTCCGGCTCGCTTCCGCCGACCGCGTGGGGCTGGGCGGACCACGTACTGCGGTGGTCCGCATCGGGCACCTGCTACCTGGAGTCCCTGGACGACGGCGGCCCCTCGGTGTCCACATTGGAGTCGCTGCTGGCCGCTTCGCCGCCTTCATTGTCGTGGACGGCCGGGCCGTTGCGGCGTCCGCTGCCGTCGGAGCACCGGGACGCGGTCAAGGCGTGCGTGCACGCGATCGAAGCCGGGGAGCTGTTCCAGGCCAACATCTGCAGCCGGTTCACGGGGTCGTTTTCGGGGTCGTCCGCCGCCTTGTTCGCGGCCGGGGTGTCCTCTTTGGATCCGCGCCGGGCGGCGTTCGTCTCGGGCTCGTGGGGCTCGGTGGTGTCGTTCTCGCCGGAGCTGTTCCTGGCGCGGCACGGGCGTTCGGTGCGCTCGACGCCGATCAAGGGAACGCTCCCCCGCCGCGGGCCCGCCGACGACGGTAACGCGTTGCTGCTGCGCCAGTCCACAAAGGATGTCGCGGAGAACGTGATGATCACGGACCTGGTGCGCAACGACCTCGGCCGGGTGTGCGAGGTGGGGTCGGTGACGGTGCCCTCGCTGCTGAAAGTCCGGCCGGCGCCGGGGGTGTGGCACCTGGACTCGACGGTGACGGGAGTGCTGCGACCGTCCGTTTCGGACGCTTCTCTTTTGGCGGCGACGTTCCCGCCGGGTTCGGTGACGGGCGCGCCGAAGATCCGCGCGCTGGACCTGATCGCGTCGCTGGAACCCTGCGGACGCGGGGTCTACACGGGAGCGATCGGGCTGCTGTCCCCGGCGGCGGGGCTGGAGCTGAACGTGGCGATCCGGACGTTCGAGATCGCCGCCGGCCGGATCGCGCTGGGCGTCGGCGGCGGCATCACGGCGGATTCGGACCCGGAGGCGGAGTGGCAGGAGTGCCTCCACAAGGCGGCACCCCTGGAACGCCTACTTGCCGGGGTCGAGCAGTAGCTTGCCCACGGTCTTGCGGGAGCGCAGGGCCTCGTGCGCGCCGCGGGCGTCCGACAGCGCGTACTCGCCGCCCGGAATCGCCTTGAGCTTGCCCGCGAGGACCAGGTCGAAGAGCTCGGTCAGCGCCGTCCCGAAGACGTTGCCCGGCAGGCGGAAGACGTGCGGCAGCCACATGCCGCTGATGGTGGTGCTGTGGCCCAGGAGGTTGCGCATCTCGACGGGCTTGGGGCTCTCCCGCCCGGCCATGCCGTAGAAGGCGAGCCGGCCGAACGGCGCGAGCGCGGCGATGCTCTGGTCGGTGGTCGTCCCGCCGACCATGTCGAGCACGACGTCCACCCGGCGGCCGTCGTTCGCCTCGACGAGGGTCTGGGTCATGTCTTCGGCACGCGAGTCGACGGCGACGTCGGCCCCGAGTTCGAGCGCGAGGGCGCGCTTCTCGTCGCTGCTGGCGGTGGCGATGACGCGCCCGGCACCCCAGGCCTTGGCGAGCTGCACGGCGACGGTCCCGACCCCGCCCGCGGCCGCGTGCACGACGACCGAGTCGCCTGGCTCGAGGTGGGCGTTCTTGCGGAGCAGAACCCAGGCGGTGGTGCCCTGGACCAGCATGGACAGCGCGGTGAGGTCGTCGATGCCGTCGGGCACGGGGAAGGTGGTCGCCTCGGGCGCGACGGCCTTCTCGGCGTACCCGCCGCCACCGTTGAGCAGGGCGACGACCCGCTTGCCCCCGCTGGTTCCCACCACCTCACCACCGGGGACGAGCGGCAGCTTCGACGGCGCGAGGTAGGAGTTCTCGGCCTGGTGGGTGTCGGCGTAGTTGACGCCGATGCGCTCGACGTCGATGAGCACCTCACCGGGGCCGGCCACGGGATCGGGCAGCTCGACGGGGGTGAGCACCTCGGGTCCGCCGAACTCGGTCACCTGCACTGCGCGCATCTGCGTTTCCCTTCCCGTGGTGGCTGTGAGACATTCTGGCATATGTCTCAGGAGTTCGAGCGGGCGCGCGAGTGGTTCCTGTCCGGCAGGCGGGTCGACATGGGCGAACTGGCGGAGGCGCTGTCCATCAGCCGCGCCACCCTGCACCGCCGGGTGGGCTCCCGCGACCGGCTGCTGGGCGAGATCCTGTGGTCGCTGTCGTCGGCTTCGATCGCCCGCTTGTGGCCGTCGTGCGTGGGCCGCGGCGCGGCGGGGGTGGCGGACTTCGTGAGCGGATATGTCCGGTTCGCGAACGAGTCCCCGCCGTTCCGGGACTTCCTGCGCCGGGAGCCGGAGCGCGCGTTGCGGCTGTTGACGACGCGCGCAAGCGTTTGCCAGCAGCGGACGACGGCGGAGCTGCAGTCGCTTTTGGAGGGTGAGGTCTCGGCGGGACGGCTGGTGCCCCCGCTGCCGGTGCCGGACCTGGCTTACCTGCTGGTGCGGATCGGCGAGTCGTTCGTGTACACGGACGTGATCACCGGAGACGCCCCGGACGCGGCGAAGGCGCACGCCGCGGTCACGGCCCTACTCACCTGAGTTCGGCCGCCTCGGCCCGGGCCGCGCGCGCTTCAGCCGCGGCCTGCTCCCGGTCTTCGCTGAAGAGCAGCAACGGAGCCAGCGCTTCGAGCGCCTCCGCGATCGACACCCGCCAAGCCGCGAAGGCCGCGGTGCCGAGTTCTTCACCGGGCTTCTCGGCACGCACCCGCCGAAGCTCCCTCAGCGCGGCTCGCAGCTCCGGCGTCACTCGGCCTTCCGGGCCGCCAGCACGGCGTCGTAAAGCTCCTTTTTGGACACCCCGGCGGCCTCCGCGACCTCCGCCGCCGCGGACTTCAGGCGCTCCCCCGATGCCACCCGGTCCGCCACCTCCGACACCAGGTCCGCCACCGAAACCGACCGCGGTGCGGCACCCGCGAGGACCACCGTGATCTCCCCTCGCACCCCCTCCGCGGCCCACGCGGCCAAGTCCGGAAGAGACCCCCGCTTCACCTCTTCGTACGTCTTCGTCAACTCGCGGCACACCGCGGCCTGACGAGACGCCCCCAGCACCGAAGCCGCGTCGGAAAGCAGGGACGCCAACCGGTGCGGGGACTCGAAGAACACCACCGTCCGCGGCTCGGACACCAACGACGTCAGCCAGCGCGTCCGCTCGCCCGGCTTCCGCGGTGCGAAACCCTCGAAGCAGAACCGATCGCACGGCAAACCGGACAAAGCGAGCGCCGTGGTCACCGCGGACGGCCCCGGCAAGCACGTCACCGGAATCTCCGAAGCCACACAAGCCGCCACCAGGCGGAAGCCCGGATCGGACACACTGGGCATACCGGCGTCGGTCACCAGCACGACCGTCTCGCCCGCGCGTAACGATTCGAGCAACTTGGGCAGGCGCGCCGTCTCGACGTCCTCGTAGAAGCTCACCACGCGGCCGCGCGGGGTCACCTCCAGCGCGGACGCCAGCGACCGCAGCCGTCGCGTGTCCTCCGCCGCGATGACGTCGGCTTCCGCCAGTGCTTCCGCCAGGCGGGGCGAGGCGTCGCGGACGTCGCCGAGCGGGGTCGCGGCCAAGACGAGCCGGCCGGGAAGCAGGGAGGGACTCACCCGGCCAGCCTAGGCTGATCAGCGGATCCCGACGACGCACGCCCCGCCGCGCCCGTAGGATCGCCCCCGTGACCGCCGTGCTGACCCGTCCCGACGACGAAAGCGTCCGGCCGGACCCGGTCGAGGCGCTCCGGCCGCCGACCGACCGCGAAGTGACCCTGCTCGGCCGCGGCATGCCGACCGACCGGCTGCGCGGCTGGGTCGTCACCCTCGTGCTGACCGTGATCGGCGGGATCGTCCGGCTGCAGAACCTCGGCGTGCCGACCGACAAGGGCAGCCCGGTCTTCGACGAGAAGCACTACGTGCCGCAGGCCTGGCAGGTGCTGCGCAACGGCGGTTACGAGGACAACTACGGCTACGAGCTGGTCGTCCACCCGCCGCTGGCCAAGCAGCTCATCGCGATCGGCGAGTGGCTGTTCGGCTACAACGGCTGGGGCTGGCGGATCATGCCCGCGCTGGCCGGCACGCTGATCGTGCTGCTGACCGTCCGCATCGCCCGGCGGCTCACGCGCTCGACGCTGCTCGGCGCCATCGCCGGCATCCTCGTCATCAGCGACGGCGTGCTCCACCTGCAGTCGCGCATGGGCATGCTGGACATCTTCATCGCGCTGTTCGTGCTCGCCGCGTTCGCCTGCGTGCTCGCCGACCGCGACCAGGTGCGCGAGCGGCTCGCGACCGCCGTCCGCGAAGGCTGGGTCAACGAATCAGTCTGGGGCCCGAAGCTCGGGTTCCGCTGGTGGCGGTTCGGGACCGGCCTGATGATCGGGCTGACCTTCGGCGTCAAGTGGTCGGCGCTGTACTACATCGTCGCGTTCGGTCTGCTGACCGTCTTCTTCGACGTCGCGGCGCGGCGTGCGGCCGGCGTCGAGCGGCCCTGGCTGGGCACGATCCGCCGGGACGTGCTGCCCGCGCTGTGGGCGATCCTGGTCATCCCGTTCCTCATGTACTTCGCCGCGTACTGGGCGTGGTTCGCCAGCGAAACGGCCACCGACCGGCACTACACGGAGATCAAGGACATCGCGCCGGGCTTCTTCGCCTGGGTCCCGCCGGCGCTGCGCTCGCTCGCCGACTACACCGGGAACGTCCTGCACTTCCACGAAACGCTGGTCACGCCCAAGGACAACCCGCACCCGTGGGAGTCGAAGCCGTGGACGTGGCCGATGGGCCTGCGCCCGATGCTCTACAGCTACAACGGCGAGGTCACCGGCTGCGGCGAAGCCCGCTGCATCAGCGCGACGATGCTGATCGGCACGCCCGCGATGTGGTGGGCGGCGATCCCGATGCTCGGCTGGGCGGCCTGGCGCTCGATCTTCCGCGCTGACTGGCGCTACGCCGCCGTGCTGGTCGGCTACCTCGGCGGGTACGTCTTCTGGTACACCAACATCGACCGCCAGATGTACTTCTTCTACGCGACGCCGCTGGCCGCGTTCCTGGTGCTGGGCTTGACGTTGTGCCTCGGCCAGATCCTGGGCAGCGCGCGGCGCGGGTTCGAGAGACGCGGGACCGGCCTGCTCGTCGTGTCGCTGTACGTCGGGCTGGTGGTGGCCAACTTCGCCTGGCTGTGGCCGATCCTGAACGGCATCGCGATCACGAACGGCCAGTGGGAAGCCGAGCGCTGGCTGCCCTCCTGGCGGTAGTCACCCCGCGAAGTAGGCGCCCGGCGTGACCCCGACGGCCCGCCGGAAAGCCGCGACGAACGCGCTCGCCGAGCTGTAGCCCACGCGGTACGCGACCGTCTCCAGCGGGGTGCCCTGGGCCAGCAGCGGCAGCGACGCACGCAGCCGCACCTGCGTGCGCCACGTGCCGAACGGCATCCGGCCTTCGTGGGCGAACACCCGCGCCAGCGTCCGTTCCGACGCGCCGACCGCCCGGCCGAACTCCGCGAGCGTGCGGGGGTCCGCCGGGTTCGCCAGCAGGGCGCGCTCGACGTCGCGAGCGCGTGGGTCGGTGAGCGCGGGCACCGCGATCGGCACCACGTCGAGCGGCTCCAGCAGGTCGAACGCCACCGCCTCGGCCCGCACCCGCGCGTCCGGCGCGACGCCTTCGCCGGTCAGGTACTCCAGGAGCTCGCGCAGCAGCGGCCGGACGACGACCATCCGCGGCGACGGCCACGACACCGGCGACAGCGCCGGGTCGGCGTAGATGCCGCGCAGCGCCGCCCGGCCGAGCGCACCCGTGCGGTGCCGGACGCCCGCCGGCATCCACAGCGCGCGCGTCGGCGGCAGCACCCAGCCCGCGTCCCCGGACTTGACCGCGACGACCCCGCGCGCGGACCAGACCAGCTGGTGCGCGGGGTGTTCGTGCCAGGGGAACCAGGTGCCGGCGGGCAGGTCGAACTCGCCGAGCAGCATGGCTTGGCCGGTTGGCGACATGACGTGACACGGTATCGGCTTCCGGCCACCGGCGCGCCGAAATAGCGTCGGGCGCATGCCGATGAACCTGATCCACCGGAAGATCTGCAGCTCGGAGAAGTGGGCCGCGACCGTCGAGGAGCGCCTGACGCCGTGGCTGGCACAGCGCGATCTGGGCGACGACGTGCTCGAGATCGGTCCCGGCTTCGGCGCCACGACGAAGGTGCTGCTCGGCGCCGTCCCGAAGCTCACCGTGCTCGAGATCGACCCCGCGTCGACCGAGCTGCTGCGGGCGAAGTTCGGCGGCCGCGCCGAGGTCGTCGAAGGCAGCGGCGCCGAAATGCCGTTCGAGGACGGCCGCTTCTCCGCGGTCGTCTGCTTCACGATGCTGCACCACGTGCCGACCGCCGAGCTGCAGGACGCGATCTTCGCCGAAGCCGCCCGGGTCCTGCGCCCGGGCGGGACGTACTGCGGCAGCGACGGTCAGCTCAACCTGCGGTTCCGCCTGCTGCACCTCGGCGACACGATGAACGTCGTCGACGCGGCGACGTTCCCGGCCCGCCTCGAAAAGGCGGGCTTCGAGCAGGTCGACGTCCGGCTGGAGCCGAAGCAGCTCGTGATCTTCGAAGCGGTGAAGCCCCGCTAGCGGCGGGGCACCTGGCCACCCGGCTGCCGCGGCACCACCCGGGTCACCGGGCCGTCCGCGGACTTGCCCGCGCGGGACAGCCAGCCCTCGACCTCGCGGCGCACCGAGTTCAACGTCGGGCGGCGGCGCGGCTCGGGGTCCAGCGACGCCGCCAGCAGGCGGGCGTGCGCGCTGCGCTGGGGCAGCCGGGACACCGGTTCGGCGCGGGCCGCCGCCATCAGGGCCGCCATCGGGGTCTCGCGCGTGCCGCGCGGGGGCTGGCCGGACAGCGCGTAGCTGATCGTCGCCGCCAGCTGCCACGCGTCGGACGCCGGGGAGGCCGTCGCGCCCATGGCCTGCTCCGGGGCGACGAAGTCGGGCGTGCCGATCATCATCCCGGTGGCCGTCATCTTCGAATCGCCCTGGCTGCGGGCGATGCCGAAGTCGATCAGGTGGGCCAGGCCGCTCGGGTCCAGCACGACGTTCGACGGCTTGATGTCGCGGTGCAGGACGCCCTTCTCGTGCGCCGCGGCGAGCGCGCCCGCCATCGTCGCCCACAGGCGGCCGGCCGCGACGTCGTCCAGCGGGCCCTGGCCGTCGACCAGCTCGGCCAGCGGGCGGCCTTCGAGGTACTCCATGACCAGCGCGAGCCCGTCCGGCTCCTCGGCCAGGTCGTACACCTTGACACAGTTCGGGTGGCTGACCACGGCGAGGGCGCGGGCCTCACGCTGCATGCGCTCGGCCGTGTCGCGGTCCGGCGCGTGCGCGATCTTCAGCGCGACCGTGCGGTTCAGCTGGGTGTCGACGGCCTGCCAGACCGTGCCGAAGCCGCCCGCGCCGAGCTGCTTGACCCGCCGGTAGCGGCTGCCGCCGGCGTTGCGGGAGCCGGGCGGCGGCGGGATCGGCCCGGGGGCCGCGGCCAGCGCGCCGGCCATCGGCGGGGGTTCGGGTGCCGACGCCAGCGCCGTCTTCGGGTACGGCTTGTTGACCGGTGGGGGCGGCGGAGGCGGGGTCGGGCGGGGCTGCATCTGGGACGCGGAGGGCGGCGGCGGCCGGTACGGCTCGGGTTCGCG
Organism: Amycolatopsis lexingtonensis; assembly: GCF_014873755.1. NCBI lineage: Bacteria > Bacillati > Actinomycetota > Actinomycetes > Pseudonocardiales > Pseudonocardiaceae > Amycolatopsis > Amycolatopsis lexingtonensis. The sequence continues at coordinate 8,489,179 of NZ_JADBEG010000001.1, read as the reverse complement.
GCGCGGCGGCGCGTCCGGCCGGTTGATCACCGACCACGGCGGCGGCCCGACCATCGCGACCGGGATCAGGCCCAGCACGCTGAACGGCAGGAAGCCGAGCCAGAAGTGCAGCGCGGTGTTGGCCTCCATGCCGACGCTGAACGCGAGCATCGCGGCGAACGGGATCCAGATGAACCGGGACGGCCACTTCGGGCCGCGGCGGAAGGCGGTGCGGCCCTGCAGGATGACGAACAGCAGCGAGCCGGCCGGCAGCAGGATGAACGCGGCCACGTACACGAAGGTCGGCAGGGCCGCGTTGTTCTTGTAGAACAGCACCTCGTAGACGTTCGGGCCGCCGCCCAGGTACTCCTTCTGCGTGTCCACCCAGCAGGAGCCGCTCGCCAGCGTCGCGGCCTCCGTGCGGGGCAGCCCCGACTTCGTGCCCGCCCGCTCGGCCCGGAACACGCTGGAAACGCCGTTGGACAGCAGCCACGGCAGGATCAGCGAGGTCACCAGGCCGATCGCGCCGAACACCGACAACGTCGTGGCGTCGTAGCGGTTGCCGGTGCCCTTGCGGATGATCGACACCGCCAGCGCGCCGATCGGCGGGAGCAGTGCGACGAGCGCGCCCGCCGCACTCGTGGCCCAGACCCAGTCGCCGGGGCAGAAGCCCGGGCCGAACAAGGAATGGGCTAGCGAGAGCAACGCGCTCGCGAGTCCGTTCACCGCCGGGCTCCCCTCACTGTCCGTGTTCTCTTCGTACCGCTATGCGGCGTTTCCCCGCCGTCCAGCTTAGGACGCAGCCGGCCGCCGTGAGGTTGCCGGGTCTTCAGCGTGCCTGGAATCCGGCGAGCCCGCCGATCCCGCGCCATGATGGGGGCCGGCGGGACGTTCGACGCGAAGGAGCGGGAATGGGCGCGTACTCCGAGGCCTACCGGCGGAGCCTGCGGGACCCGGAAGCGTTCTGGCTGGCCGCGGCCGGTGCGATCAGCTGGACGAAGGCACCGGAACGGGCCCTGGACGGCTCGAACCCGCCCTTCTTCCGGTGGTTCCCGGACGCCGAGCTGAACACCTCCTACAACGCGCTGGACCGGCACGTCGAGGCCGGGCGCGGGGGCCAGGCGGCACTGATCTGGGACTCTCCCGTGACCGGACGGCAACGCACCTACACCTACGAAGAACTGCGGGACACGGTCGCGCGCTTCGCCGGTGCGCTGCGCTCGCTGGGGGTCACGAAGGGTGACCGCGTGCTCGTCTACCTGCCGATGGTGCCGGAGGCGGCGATCGCGATGCTGGCCTGCGCGCGGATCGGCGCGGTGCACTCGGTGGTCTTCGGCGGGTTCGCACCGAAGGAGCTGGCCGCGCGAATCGAGGACGCCAAACCCAACGTGATCCTGGCGGCGTCCTGCGGCATCGAGCCGACGCGGGTGGTCGAGTACCAGCCGATCATCACCGCGGCGCTCGGGATGACCGAGCACCAGCCGGACCACGTCGTCATGCTGCAGCGCGAGCAGGCGCCGGCCACGCTGACCGGGCGCGAGCGGGACTGGCGCGAGCTGGCCGCGAGCGCCGACCCGGCCGATCCGGTGCCGGTCGCGGCCACCGACCCGCTCTACATCCTCTACACGTCCGGGACGACCGGGAAGCCGAAGGGCGTCGTGCGCGACACCGGCGGCCACGCGGTCGCGCTCGCCTACTCGATGGCGGCGGTCTACGACGTCCACGCCGGCGACGTCTGGTGGACGGCCTCCGACGTCGGCTGGGTCGTCGGGCACTCCTACATCGTCTACGCGCCGCTGCTGGTCGGGGCGACGACGGTGATGTACGAGGGCAAGCCGGTCGGCACGCCGGACGCGGGCGCGTTCTGGCGGGTCATCGCCGAGCACGGCGTCGGAGCGCTGTTCACCGCGCCGACGGCGCTGCGGGCGGTCAAGAAGGTCGACCCGGACGCCCGCGAGCTGGAGAGGTACGACCTGAAGGCGTTCAAGACGCTGTTCATGGCCGGCGAGCGGCTCGACCCGGAGACCCTGCACTGGGCACACGAGAAGCTCGGCGTGCCGGTGATCGACCACTGGTGGCAGACCGAGACCGGCTGGCCGATCGCCGCGAACCCGCGCGGCCTGGAGCCGATGGACGTCAAGCCCGGGTCCGCGACCAAGCCGGTCCCCGGCTGGGACGTCCGGATCCTCGACCAGGCGGGCGAAGAGCTGCCGCCCGGCCGCGAAGGCGCCATCACGGTGCGGCTGCCGCTGCCGCCGGGGTCGCTGCCGACGCTGTGGGGCGACGACGAGCGCTACCGCGAGGCCTACCTCTCCCGCTACGAGGGGTACTACCTGACCGGCGACTCCGGCTACGTCGACGAGGACGGCTACCTGTTCGTCATGGGCCGCACCGACGACGTCATCAACGTCGCCGGGCACCGGCTGTCGACCGGGTCGATGGAGGCGGTGCTCGCTTCGCACCCGGCGGTCGCCGAGTGCGCCGTGATCGGCGTCGCCGACCAGCTCAAGGGCCAGCTGCCGCGCGGGTTCGTGGTGCTGAAGGCGGGCGCGGACATCGCCCCGGAGCAGCTACGGGACGAGCTGGTGGCCCTGGTGCGCCGGGACATCGGCCCGGTCGCCGCGTTCCGCGATGTGTCCATTGTGGACGCGCTGCCGAAGACGCGGTCGGGCAAGATCCTGCGCAAGACCATGCGCGCGATCGCCGACGGGCGCGACGAGGCCGTACCCTCCACGATCGAGGACCCCGCCGTCCTGGACGCCATCCGGGAAGCCCTTCGTTAAGAACTGTTCCAAATGCGGGTGCTGGTCTGTACCTTTGGGAGGAGTCCCCGACCGGAGGTGCCCTGATGCGCTTGTCCCGAGCCGTCTTGACCGCGGCGATCGTGAGTCTCACGGCCGTCGGCGTGCCCGCTGCCGCGGTGGCCGCGCCGGCCGCCCCGGAACGCGGCGTGACCGACGTCGTCCCGGCACCCGTCTCGGCGAAGGCCGACCCGCGGGGCGGCTTCAAGCTGACGCCGTTCACGGTCATCGCGGCCGATCGCGGCGCCGGCCAGGTCGCGGACTACCTGCGCGGCCTGCTCCGCCCGGCCACCGGCTACCCGCTGCCGGTCGTGCCGCACGCCGCCGGCCGCCCCGCGATCTCGCTGGCGCTGGGCCACGACGCGCGGATCGGCACCGAGGGTTACGAGCTGAAGGTGTCGCGCGAGGGCGTCAGCTTGCGCGCCAACACCGCCGACGGGCTCTTCGAAGGCGTCCAGTCGCTGCGGCAGCTGCTGCCGTCGGCGATCGAGGCGAAGCGCGTGCAGCACCGGACGTGGACGGTCGCCGGCGGCACGATCCTCGACTACCCGCGCTTCGCCGAGCGCGGCGCGATGCTCGACGTCGCCCGGCACTTCTTCAAGCCGGACCAGGTCAAGCGGTACGTCGACCAGATCGCGCAGTACAAGGTCAACACCCTGCACCTGCACCTCGCGGACGACCAGGGCTGGCGCATCGAGATCAAGAGCTGGCCGAAGCTGGCGACGGTCGGCGGCAAGACGGCCGTCGACGGCGACCCGGGCGGCTACTACACCCAGGCGCAGTACCAGGAAATCGTCGCGTACGCGGCTTCGCGGCACATCACAGTGATTCCGGAGATCGACATGCCGGGCCACACGAACGCCGCCCAGTCGACGTACGCGGAGCTGAACTGCGACGGCAAGGCCGTTCCGGTGCGCACGGACACCGAGGTCGGCTACAGCTCGCTGTGCATCTCTTCGCCGATCACCTACAAGTTCGTCGAGGACGTCGTCCGCGAGCTGGCGGCCATCACCCCCGGGCCGTACCTGCACATCGGCGGCGACGAGGCGCACTCCACGCCGCCCGCGGACTACATCGCGTTCGAGAAGAAGGTCCAGCCGATCGTCGCCAAATACGGCAAGAAGGTCACCGGCTGGCACGAGATCGCGAAGTCGGACCCGCCCGCGTCGGCCGTCCCGCAGTACTGGGACTTCGGCGGCGACAACCCGAGCGTCGCGGCCGCGGCCGCCCGGGGCAGCAAGATCCTGATGTCACCGGCGAACTACGCGTACCTGGACATGAAGTACAACGCGTCGACGCCGCTGGGCCAGGACTGGGCCGCGCTGATCGAGGTGCGCGACGGCTACAACTGGGATCCCGCCTCGCTGGTGACCGGTGTCGGCGAGAGCCAGGTCGCGGGCGTCGAAGCGCCGCTGTGGACCGAGACGATCCGCACCAGCGCCGACATCGAGTACATGGCGTTCCCGCGACTGCCGGGCATCGCGGAGATCGGCTGGTCCCCTCGCGCCACCCACGATTGGAACGCCTACCGGGCACGCCTGGCGAAGCAGTCCCCGCGCTGGACCGCCCAGGGCATCAACTTCTACCGCTCCCCGCAGGTCGACTGGAAGTAGCCAAAAGCCGTGAAGGCCTCCTTGACGGGCATAAATGCCGGTAAGGAGGCCTTCACGGCTTTTCGGCGGAGGCGAGGCGGGACTCGATGGCGCGGCGGGCCAAGTGGTAGGCGTGGGTGCCGCCGTTGAGGACCGCGTCGGCGTTGGCCGCGCGGCCCAGTGCGTGCAGCTCGAACGCCAGGACTTCCGGGTCCGCGTCGAGGTGGCCCAAGGCGACGGCCTCGCAAGCCGTCTCGCGGATGAACGTGGCGAACGAGCCGCTCGCCGAAGCCACCGCGTCGTGGACCCGGCCGGGACGCGCGTCGAACTCCGCGCCGACGTTGAAGAAGAAACAGCCGCCCGGGAACACGCGCTTTTCCGAGTACTCCAGCCAGTTCTCGCAGATCGCCCGCAGCCGCGGCAGCCCCGGCGCGACCTCGCGGGACGGCGTCACGACGTGCGCCGCGAAGATATCGAGAGCCGCTTCGATCGTCGCGAGCTGCAGCTCCTCCTTCGAGCCGAACAGCGCGAACACGCCGCTCTTGCTCAGCTCCAGCTCGGTGGCGAGGCGGCCGAGAGACAGCCCCTCCAGGCCGTCGACCGACGCGACGTCCACCGCCCGGCGCAGCACCAGGCGGCGGGTCGCGTCGCCGCGGGCGAGGCGGCCGTCAACCGGCACGCCGCGCCCGCCAGCGGTCCACAGTGGACTGGACGCCGCCGCGGTAGGACTCCGAAAGCGCCGGCGCCGCCAGCACGCGGTCCGCGAGGTCCAGCGCCGCTTCGACCTTGTCCGGCGGCAGCTGCCCGTAGTTGGCGAAGGAGATCAGGTACACCTCGGTGATCGTCGGCCCGTCCGCGCGCTCGGCCAGCTCGATCGGGCCGGCTGTCGGCACCGTGCCGGGCCGCAGCACGCGCAGGTACCAGCCGCTGCGCCCGGAGTCGATCATCAGCGGCGTGACGTCCTTGCGGCCGGTCTTCATGGCCAGCTTGAAACACGGCTGCCGCGGCTGCGACACCTGCACGAGCGCGTCGCCCCAGGCCCAGACGTCCCCGATCCGGACGTCGTCCTCGGTGACGCCGGACAGCGAGACGTTCTCCCCGAAGTCGCCCACCGAAGCCTCGAAGCCGTCCTCGCGCCAAGCCGGGTAGTGCTCGGCCGGGTAGACGTAGACCGCTTTGTCGACCCCGCCGTGCACGGTCAGGTCGGCCTGCCGGTCGCCGTCGAGGTTCAGCTCGGTCAAGGTCAGCTCCGGCGCCGTGACCCGCGCCTTCGTGATCGCGCTCAGCACCGGGCGCTCCCGCCGATACCCCAGGACGCTCGGTTCCCCCACGTACACGCCGTCGACGTTCATGCTCCGAAGATAGCACGACCGTTCGTATAGTTTACCGCCTTTAGGCTGGCGGTCATGGATCTGCTCGGCAAGGCCCGCGCCCACGTCGACTCCGGCGCTCTCTTCACCGAACTGGCCCGGCTGGTCGCCTACCCGACGGTGAGCGACGCACCCGAAGGCCGCGCCGCCGTCCAGGCCTACCTCGACGAAGTCCTGACCCCGGCGCTGACCGGTCTCGGCTGCGAAGTCACCCAGCACGCCAACCCCGACCCGGCGGGCGGCCCGTTCCTGGTCGGGGTCCGCACGGAAGGAGAAGACCTGCCGACGCTGCTGTGCTACGGCCACGCCGACGTCGTCGGGGAAGCCGGGCAGTGGCGCGACGGGCTCGACCCGTGGACGCTCACCGCGGACGGCGACCGCTGGTACGGCCGCGGCACCGCCGACAACAAGGGCCAGCACCTGATCAACCTCACGGCGTTGCGCCTGGTGCTGGCCGAACGCGGAAAACTGGGCTTTAACCTCAAGTTCCTCTTCGAGACCGGCGAAGAGATCGGCTCCCCCGGCCTCACGGAGTTCGCGGCCCAGGAGAAGGACCTCCTCCGAGCCGACGTCCTGATCGCCTCCGACGGCCCCCGCCTCGACGCGGCGACCCCGACGTTGTTCCTCGGCGCCCGCGGCGGCGTCCGGATCACCTTGGACGCCGACCTGCGCCCGGACGCCTACCACTCCGGCAACTGGGGCGGGATCCTGCGCAACCCGGCGACGACGCTCGCCGCCGCGATCGCGAGCCTGGTCGACGGCCACGGCCGCATCCAGGTTCCGGAACTGCTGCCGCCGGAACTGCCGGACACCGTGCGCGCCGCGCTGGCCGACGTGGTCGTCGACGCGGACGAGGGCTGGGGCGATCAAACCCTGAGCCCCGCCGAGCGACTCTACGGCTGGAACACCCTGGAGGTGCTCGCGCTCGGCGCGGGTGACCCCGGCCGCCCGGTCAACGCGATCCCCGGCCGGGCGCGAGCGGTCCTGCAGCTGCGGTACGTCGCCGGCACCGACGTCGACGGCGTCGCGCCCGCCATCCGGAAACACCTTGCCGCGCAGGGGTTCCCGATGATCGACGTCAAGGCCGACGCCACCTTCCTCGCCAGCCGCACGCCGGTCGACAACCCGTGGGTGAGCTGGGCGAAGTCCACTTTGGACGCGGTCGCCGGGAAGCCCGTCGCCCTGCTGCCCAACTTCGGCGGCGGCCTGCCCAACCACGTCTTCACCGACGTCCTCGGGCTGGCGACACTGTGGCTGCCGCACTCCTACCCGGGTTGCCTGCAGCACGCGCCGGACGAGCACCTGCTCGCCCCGGTCGCCCGGGAAGGACTGGTGCTCGCCACGGCGTTGTTCGACGCCTTCAGTTCAGCGCCGCCGACTCCTCGTCGGTGAGCAGCCGGGAGCGGATCAGGAAACGCACGCCTTCGGGCGCCTCCAAGGAAAACCCGCTCCCGCGCCCGGGCACGACGTCGATCGTCAGGTGCGTGTGCTTCCAGTACTCGAACTGAGGCCCGGACATCCACACCGGCACGTCCTCGATGCCCTCGACTTCGAGCGAGCCGAGCAGCACGTCGGACGCGCCGGTGCGGAACTCCCCGGCCGGGTAGCACATCGGGGCGCTGCCGTCGCAGCACCCGCCGGACTGGTGGAACATCACCGGCCCGTGGAGCGACACCAACCGCCGCAGCAGCTCCGCGGCGGCCGGTGTCAGGTCTACGCGGTGGGTCATCAGAAGAATCCGAGCGCCTGGTCGGAGTAGGAGACGAGCATGTTCTTCGTCTGCTGGTAGTGGTCGAGCATCATCTTGTGGTTCTCGCGGCCGATACCGGACGCCTTGTAGCCGCCGAAGGCCGCGTGCGCCGGGTAGGCGTGGTAGTTGTTCACCCAGACGCGGCCCGCCTGGATGTCGCGGCCGGCGCGGTAGGCGGTGTTGCCGTCGCGCGACCAGACACCGGCGCCGAGGCCGTAGAGGGTGTCGTTGGCGATCTTGATGGCGTCGTCGTAGTCGTCGAACTTCGCCACGGACACCACCGGCCCGAAGATCTCCTCCTGGAAGATCCTCATCTTGTTGTCGCCGGCGAACACGGTCGGCTCGACGTAGTAGCCGCCGGACAGCTCGCCGCCGAGGTCGGACCGCGCGCCGCCGGTGAGGATCTCGGCGCCTTCCTGCTTGCCGATGTCGATGTAGGACAGGATCTTCTCGAGCTGGTCGTTGGACGCCTGCGCGCCGATCATCGTCTCGGTGTCGAGCGGGTGGCCCTGCTTGATCTTGCGGACGCGCTCGACGCCGTCGCCGAGGAACCGGTCGTAGATGCCCGACTGGATCAGCGCCCGCGACGGGCAGGTGCAGACCTCGCCCTGGTTGAGGGCGAAGAGCGCGAAGCCTTCCTGCGCCTTGTTGTAGAAGTCGTCGTTCCGCGCGGCGACGTCGTCGAAGAAGATGTTCGGGCTCTTGCCGCCCAGCTCGACGGTCACCGGGATGATGTTCTCGCTGGCGTACTGCAGGATCAGCCGCCCGGTGGTGGTCTCGCCGGTGAAGGCGACCTTGCGGACGCGGTTGCTGGAGGCCAGCGGCTTGCCCGCCTCGACGCCGAAGCCGTTGACGATGTTGACCACGCCCGGCGGGATCAGGTCGCCGATGATCGAGAACAGCAGGTGGATCGACGCCGGCGTCTGCTCGGCCGGCTTGAGCACGATCGCGTTGCCCGCGGCCAGCGCCGGGGCGAGCTTCCAGACCGCCATCAGGATCGGGAAGTTCCACGGGATGATCTGCGCGACCACGCCGAGCGGCTCGTGGAAGTGGTAGGCGACGGTGTTCTCGTCGACCTGCGAGATGCCGCCTTCCTGGGCGCGCAGGGCGCCGGCGAAGTAGCGGAAGTGGTCGATGGCCAGCGGGATGTCGGCGGCGAGGGTCTCGCGGACGGCCTTGCCGTTCTCCCAGGCCTCGGCGACCGCGATCGCTTCGAGGTTCTGTTCCATCCGGTCGGCGATCTTCAGCAGGATGTTGGCGCGTTCCTCGGGCGAGGTCCGGCCCCACGCCGGCGCGGCGCCGTGGGCGGCGTCGAGCGCCTTCTCGACGTCCTCGGCGTTGCCGCGGGCGATCTCGCAGAAGGTCTTGCCGGTGACGGGGGTCGGGTTCTCGAAGTACTGGCCGCCGGCCGGGGGCACGTACTCGCCGCCGATGTAGTGGTCGTAGCGCGATTCGTAGCTGACGACGCTGCCTTCGGTGTTCGGTGCGGCGTACTGGACCATCTTCCCTGCCTCGTTGCTCGGAGTGACGGTTGACCTGGTGGCCGCCGAAGGTAGGTGCGGCAACGTTGCACGCGCGTTGCAACGCTGTGAGCTGGGTCTCTACGCTGGAGCATGTGGCAGAGGCGCCCGAACCGGAGCTGCTGCGCGACCCCGAGTCGTACGCGCGGCTACTGGAGCACGTCCGCGAGGCGGTGCTCCAGGGCGTTCCCGGGCCGCGGCCGCCACGCTCCGTCGTCTCCGACTCCTGGAACCGCTCGCTCGCCGCCCGGGTCGACCCGGACCAGGGCGAGGCGCCGTTCGTCTACGACACCGGCGACCTCGCCGCGCTCCGCGAAGCCCACCCGCTGGCACCCGTGCTGCCGGTGCTGCGGCAGATGCTGGTGAGCATCGCCGACGACGCCGAGCACGTGATGATCGTGACCGACGCGGACGGCCTGATCCTGTGGCGCGAGGGCGCGGCGGGCCAGCTGCTGCGCGGCGACCGCGTGGGCCTCACCGAAGGCACCCGTTGGAGCGAAGCCGCGATCGGCACGAACGCCATGGGCACGGCGCTGGCGACCGGCGACCCGGTCCAGATCTACTCGGCCGAGCACCTGGTCCGCCGCTACCACGCGTGGACGTGCGCGGCGGCGCCGGTGCGCGACCCCGAGACCGGCGTGCTGCTCGGCTCGATCGACGTCAGCGGGCCGCTGCGCACCGTGCACCCGGCGATGCTTTCGCTGGTCACGGCGACGGCGCAGCTCGCGGAAGGCCAGCTGCGGGCCCAGCTCGCGGTCCGCGACGAGCAGCTGCGGCGGGCGAACATGCCGCACCTGGACGCGTTGCGCGGCCGCCCCGGCGCGCTGCTTTCGGCAGGTGGCCGGGTGCTCGCCGCGCAGGCGTGCCTGCTGCCGTCCACAGTGGACGTCCGGCGCGGCGGCGGCACGGTGAACCTGCCCGACGGCCGCATCGCCACGGTGGAGCCGCTGGCCGAGGGCTACCTGCTGCGGCTGTCGTCGCCCGGTGGCGGCGGGCCGCGTCCGCGGCTGTCGCTGGAGTACCTCGCGGACGGCGCGTTCTCGACCACTGTGGACGGTCGCGAAGTCCCGCTCACGTTGCGGCACGCGGAGATCCTGACCCTGCTGACGCTGCACCCGAACGGCCTCTCGGCGGAACGGCTGGCGCTGCAGCTCTACGGCGAGTCGGGCAACCCGGTGACGGTCCGCGCGGAGATCCACCGCCTGCGCTCCCAGCTGGGCGCGGCGGTGGTGCAGACGCGCCCGTACCGGCTGGCGGCGGACGTCGACGCGGACTTCACCCGCGCCCGAACGGCGTTGCGCACCGGCTCGCCCGCCGACGTCCTGCGTGCCTTCCGCGGCCCGCTGCTGCCGGACTCGGAGGCGCCGGCGATCCGCGAGGAGCGTGAGACGCTCACCGCGCAGGTCCGCCAGGTGGCGCTGAACAGCGGCGACCCGGGCGTGCTGTGGTCGTTCTGGGAAACCGCGTGCGGGGTGGACGACTTCGCGGTGCTCGACGCGCTGCTGAAGACGCTCCCCGCGGCCGATCCGCGGCGGGCCGCCGTGACGGCCCACCGCGCCCGGCTCGCCTGAGCCGTCAGGGTTCCAGGTCGGCCCGGCCCTGCCCGGTCGCCACGTCGAACGGCACGGACGCCTGGTCGTGCACGATCACCCAGCCGTCGCCGGTGTCCCGGAAGACGAACGTGGCCCGGACCCACATGCCGTCGGTCACGACGCCGTTCTTCAGCGTCCCGCTGACCCGGCCGAAACCGTGCCCGACGGCGAGGTCGCCGCTCACCGTGACGGTCAGGTCGCGCAGCTCGTAGTCCACCTTTTCGAAGATCGTGAACACCTTCGCCCAGTTCTTCAGCTTCGCGTCGACGCCGACGTGCTGCAGCGGCGGCTCGACGTCGAAGGACACGACGTCCGGGGCGTAGCTCCGTCGAAGCGCGTCGACGTCCTTGGTGCGGAGCCCCTCGACGATCGCGTCGATCCGGCCGCGGATCGCGGCTTCGGCGTCCCCGTGCCGCAGCGGCGCGAGCGCGGTGCTCCAGGCGACGACGTGGTCGAGCACCGCGTCCAGCGCGGCGAGCTGGTACTCGCCGGGCGCGAAGGTGGCCCGGTCTGCGAACTCGGTCGCCAGCGGCAGCGTGACCTGCGGGGCCACGTCCGCCAGCTGCAGGGCGCCGCAGACCAGCCGCAGCTGCTCGACCGAGCGGGCGCCGCCGACGCCGCCGTAGGAGACGAAGCCGGCGGCCTTGGTGTTCCACTCGACGTGCACGTGGTCCATGGCGTTCTTGAGCACGCCGGGCACGGAGTGGTTGTACTCCGGCGTGACGAACACGAACCCGTCGCACGCGGCGACGGTCGCGGCCCAAGCTCGCGTGCGTTCGTCCTGGTACTGCCCCGAAAACCCGGGTGGCTCCTCGAGGTGGGGCAGCGGGTGGTCGCGCAGGTCGATCAGCGTGAACCGGGCGCCGGCGCGCCGGCTCGCCCGCTCGTGGACCCACCGGGCCACCTGGTCCCCCACGCGGCCGTTGCGGGTGCTGCCCAGCACGATTCCGATCTCGATCATCGTTCTCCCCTGTTCGGTCGGGTTCGAGGAGTACGACGAAGCAGCCCGGCGGGATGTCAGGCCTGACGTTCGGGGAGGCTGTCTCGTCGGAGGAGGCATGACGACACCACCGGAACCGGTCGTCGGCGAACGCCGGCACCTGCTCAACCTCGCCTACCGGCTGCTCGGCTCGCTGGCCGAGGCGGAGGACGCGGTGCAGGAGACCTACGCGCGCTGGTACGCGCTCACGCCGGCCCAGCGGGCGGCGATCTCTTCGCCGGGCGCGTGGCTGACGACGGTCGCGGACCGCATCTGCCTGGACGTCCTCGGCTCGGCGCGGGCCCGGCGCGAGCAGTACGTGGGCGAGTGGCTGCCCGAGCCGGTGCCCGACCAGCCCGACTCGGTCGCCGACCGGATCACCCTCGACGAGTCGGTCACCATGGCCTTCCTCGTGACGCTCGAAGCGATGACCCCGGCGCAGCGGGTCGCGCTCGTGCTGCACGACGTGTTCGGGTACGCGTTCGCGGAGGTCGCGGAGATCACCGGACGCACCCCGGCGGCGTGCCGCGAACTGGCGTCGTCGGCCCGCCGCCGCGTCCGCGCCGCCCGCCCCGCGGCCCCGGCCACCGGGCACGCGGACGTGATCCGCGACTTCAAGCAGGCGTGGGAAGCGGGCGACATCGAAGCCCTGATCGGCCTCCTCGACCCCGGCGCAACCCTCACCGCCGACGGCGGCGGCGTGGTGCGCGCGGCGTTGCACCCGATCGAAGGCGGGGCGGAGGTCGCCCGGTACGTCGCCGCGCTGACCGCCGGACCGCTGACGCTGGTCGAGCGCACGGTCAACGGCCTGCCCGGCCTGCTGCTCACCCGGGACGGCGACCTCGCGGCCGTGTACGCGTTCGACGTCGCCGATGGGCGGATCACGCGGATCTGGGCAATGCGGAACCCGGAGAAGCTCCGCCCCTGGCTCGGGTGACTCGCTCCGCGCCAGCCCGCCGGGTGTGCCCGCGGTGTCTTGAATGAGTCATTCAGGACGTCCGGAGACCTGAATGAGTCATTCAAGACGTCGGCGAGCCCGCTGGCACCGGAAGTAGACACCGTCTACAAAAGTTTGATAGACAGTGTCCACAAGGTGAACCACGGGTTACGGAGATCGGGATGAGCTACCAGCGTTTCGTCGTCCTCGGCGACAGCTGCGCCGAAGGTCTCGACGACCCGTACCCCGGCCAGGACCACTACCGAGGCTGGGCCGACTTCGTCGCCGCCCGGCTCGCGGAGGGCGAACCCGGCTTCCGGTACGCCAACCTCGCCGTCCGCGGTCGACGGCTCGACCAGATCGTGCCCGAGCAGGTCCCGGCCGCGACCCGCCTCGAACCAGACCTGATCGCCCTCTTCGGCGGCGGGAACGACGTCATGAGCCGGGGCTGGGACGCGCGCACCGTCGCTCGCCGCGTCGACGCCGCCATCCGGGCGTGCACCGAGATCTCGCCCACCGTCGTCACGTTCACCCTCAGCGACATCTCGAGCCGGATGCCGCTCGGGCAGCGGATGCGGCCGCGGATCGTGGCGCTCAACGAGGCCATCCGCGAAGCCGCCGTCAGCTACGGGGCGCTGCTCATCGACCTGTGGCCCGACCAGGCCGTCACCGATTCCCGCTACTTCGGCGCCGACCGGCTCCACCTGTCCGAGCACGGGCACCGCCGGCTCGCCGCGTACGTCCTCGGCCGGCTCGGGCTCGACCACGATCCCGGCTGGCTGGCGCCGCTGCCGGGCGTCGCGGCGGCCGGGAGCTGGCGCGCCGACCTGCAGTGGCTGCTGCGCGAGGTGCTGCCGGTCGCCGTGACGCGCACGCGCAACCGGCTGATCGGCCGCCAGCCGGGCGACGGCTTCCTGCCGAAGCGCCCGGACCTGCTCCCCATGACCCGGGACGAAGCGTGGGCACCCGGCAACGCCTGATCGACACCGCGACCGCGCTCCTGACCGGCGAAGGCGTCGAAGCGGTGACGCTGCGCGGAATCGCGAAGGCGGCCGGCGTCTCGCACGGCGCGCCGCTGCGGCACTTCTCCGGCCGCGCCGAGCTGCTGTCCGCCGTCGCGACCCGCGGGTACGCCGACCTGCTCGCCCGCCGGGAAACGCTGCCCGGCACGTCGCCGCGGGAGCGGCTCACCGCCGCCTGCCACAGCTACCTCGACTTCGCGCTGGCCAACCCGGCGATGTTCGAGCTGATGTTCCGCCGCGACCTGGTCGACGCGGACGACCCGGCGCTTTCGGCGGCGGCGAGCGCGGTGTTCGACACCTTCGCCGTGCTGGTGGCGGCGGTGCCGACGCCGGTCGCGCGGTCGGGCGCCGACCTGCGGCTGGTGGCGGCGTCGCTGTGGGCCGCGTTGCACGGCCTCGCCCAGCTGTGGCTGTGGGGCGGCCTGGCGGGGGCGAGCTTCGCGCCGTCCCCGGAGGCCGCGCTGGCCGTCACGCTCGACGCCTACCTGGGCTGAGGAGCGCGTCGAGGTCCTGCTGAACGGCGATCACGGCCGGCAGCGAGCTGAGGCCGAGTTCGCGGTTGACCCGGAGCATGTGCACGTTCTCCGCCCCTGTCGTCGTGCTGATCCGCCGGAGCCCGGGCCGCTCGGCGAGCAGCCACCGGATCATGTGCGCCTTGACGCAGCGCCCCAGCCCGTGCCCGCGGTGTCCGGCGAGCACCGCGGTGTCCCGCTGGTAGCCCCAGTCCGCCCGGCGCGGGTGCACGCACACTTCGGTGAACCCGACGACTTCCCCGGTCCCTTCGTGAACCGCGGCGACGATCCGCTGTTCGAGGCCCTGCGACCGAGCTTCGGCTTCGGTCGCGCGCACCCGCGCGGGCGTCCACTCCGGCCACCGGTAGCCCGAGTCCCCGAGCGGAGCGTCGTGGATCGCCGCCCGTGCGCCGGCGTAGGAACCGAGCAAGTCGTCCGGGGCCGCGCCCGCCCACCGCACCACCCGGTAGCCGACCGGGACGGGCACTTCCCAGCGCGTCTGATCGGCTTCCGCGACGACCAAAGCCTGCCGCACGATCGTCCGCACCGGCCGGAAGCCGAGCGCCTCGGCCCACAGCTCTCCGGCGGACCCCGCGACGACCTGCCAGCCTTCGACGCTCCGGCAGTCCCGCGCTCGCAATTCCGGCAGCACCGCGTGCAGCAACGCGGTACCGATCCCCGAACGCCGCACGGCCGGGTGCACGACGACGTCGGTCAGTGCGATTCCGTTGTTTTCGGCTTCGAGGAAGTGCACCTCGGCGAACGCGACGAGCTCGTCGCCGCGGTACGCCACCCACTGCGCCGCGTCCCCCATCCCGGGCAGCGGCCTCGTCAGCCGTCCGGCCAGCTCGCCGAGCGGCAACACGGGTTCGCCGGGCCGGTCGGTTTCCCGGCTCGCCGCGAACACAGCGTGGTAAGCGGCGAATCCGGCCTCGGCGGTCGACAGCGGGTCGAAGCGTTCGATCGTCACCATCCATTCAGTGTCCAGGTCCGCGACACGCTGTGACCCGGTGCACGCGTCCGAACACCTGATCGAATACCCTGCCTCCATGACCGAGTCAGACCCGCAGCTCGAGCGCATCCGCAAGCTGCTGGCCAAGGCCGAGGACCCGGCGGTCACCGAGGCGGAGGCCGAGGCGTACAACCGGAAGGCCGCCGAGCTCGTCGCGCGGTACGGGATCGACCAGGCGATGCTCGCCGAGTCCGGCGCGACCACCGACGAGATCGGCACGCTCAAGATCCCGATGAACGACCCGTACAGCCGGGACAAGGCGAGCCTGCTGACGTCGGTCGCGTACCCGCTGCGCTGCCGGACGCTGCTGCACCGCTACGGCCAGAAGGTCGACAGCGTCACGGTGTTCGGCTTCCACTCCGACCTCGGCCGCGTGGAGCTGCTGTTCACCAGCCTGCTGCTGCAGGCGAGCACCCAGCTGACCCGCGTCCGGCCGGACGGCTTCTTCCCCGGCGAATCGCTGGCCGCCTACCGACGCACGTGGCTGCACGGCTTCGCGCGCGCGGTCCACGAGCGGCTCACGCACGCCGAATCGGAAGCCGTCCGCACGGCGGCACCCGGCGAGCGGTCGGCGGAACTGGTCGTCCGCGATCGCGCGCAGCTGGTGCAGCACGCGTTCGACTCGGAGTACGGCGACCTGCGCTCGGCCGCGCCCCGGCGGCTGTCGGGCAGCGGCTACCTCGACGGCCACGACGCCGGCACGAAGGCGAACCTCGACCCCTCGGCGCTGACCCGCCGCCAGAAGGCCTTGCGCTGAGTCGCCCGGTTGCCGCTATCGCCGCCGGTGATCTTTCCGTTTGACTGGGCGCATGCGCGTTGTCGATCTTGCCGAGCGCCCCGATCTCCTCGACGCCGCCCTGGCTCTCGGCGACGTCGGCGGCCAGTTCATCTACCAGGGCGCCGGCGGCCGGATGATCACCGGCGAACGGTTCCTGCGCCACTGGCCGCGGTACTTCCTGATCGCGCTGGCCGACGACGGCACGCCGATCGCCCGCGCCCTGTCGGTCCCGCTCGCCTACCCGGCCCCCGGCCGCACCGAGCTGCCCGACCACGGCTGGGACCAGGCGATCGAGTGGGCGGCCCAGGACGTGATGGACGGCCGTGAGCCGAACGCGTTGTGCGCGCTGGAAGTCGTGATCGCGCCGCACCTGCGCGGCACCGGCCTGTCGGCACCGATGCTGAAGGCGCTCAAGGCCCGCGCGGCGGAAACGGGGCTGCGCAAGCTGATCGTGTCGGTGCGCCCGATCGGCAAGGAAGCCGAACCGGCGGCCCCGATGCCGGAGTACGCGGCCCGCCGCCGCCCGGACGGCCTGCTCGCCGACCGCTGGCTGCGCACCCACGAACGCCTGGGCGCCCGCGTGGTGAAGGTCTGCCCGTTCGCCGTGACGCTGGCCGGCTCGCTGGCCGACTGGCGCGAGTGGACGGGCGTGAAGCTCCAGGACGGCGAGAACTTCATCCCCGGCGGCATCGCCCCGGTCCACGCGTCGATCGCCCACGACACGGCGACCTACGTCGAGCCGAACGTGTGGCTGGAACACCCGATGTGATCTCGGGGATCACCCCGATGGCACCGCGCCCGGCCACCTGCTAACTTTTGTTGGCATGTGGACGACGGGCGACGACCTGCTGCGGCAGCTGGGGGCCCTCGGCAACCCGCACCGGCTGCGGATCGTCGCCGCCCTGCTGGCCGAACGCACCTACGTCAGCAAGCTGGCGCGGGAGCTGCGGATCAGCCGCGCGCTGCTGCAGGTGCACCTGCGCAAGCTCGAAGCCGCCGGTCTCGTCACCGCCAGCTCCGAAGTCGGGGAAGACGGCAAAACGCTGCGGTTCTACGAGCTGACGCCGTTTTCCGTCGTCCTGACGCCGGAGGCGATCGCGGCCGCCGTGCCGACGCTGACCACACCGGAGTCCGTCCGCGGGGACGGCGAGGAGGGACGGACATGAACTGGCACCAGTGGCAGGAGATCATCGGCGTGACCGGGGTCTTCGTCCTGATCACCGTGGTGCTGTCGATCGCGATCGTGCAGCTGGCCTCGACCTGGCGCGCCAAGGCGAAGCTGGCCCGGGAGCACGAATACCGGTCGCTGGCCGAGAAAGCCGTCCGGACGCAGGAAGAGACCGAACGGCAGCTGCGGGACGTCCAGGACCGGCTGCGGTCCATCGAACACGTGCTCAAGGAGGTCGACTGACCTGAGGCCCTGGACCGCCGAGCGGCAACTCGGCGGCCCAGGAAGAAGAAGCACCCACTCGCCCGAGGGCGAGCTCTCATCGGATCACTCCTTCACGGAAGGACCTTAGTTCATGCTGCCCGCAAGCACCTCGGCTCCGCTGGTGGAACGCGTCGCGGACTGGTCGGCGCGCCACCGCGCCGCCGCGATCCTCGGCTGGCTGGCGCTCGTCGCCTTCGCCTGGGCCGCCGGCACGTTCCTGCCCGGCACCGACGCGCGGTCGAGCCCGGCCGGCGACGCCGGGACCGGCCAGGCCGTCCTCGACCGCCAGGCCACCCGCGAACCGTTCTGGGAGAACGTCCTGGTCCCGCGCGAGGCGACCGCCGTCGTGACCGACCTGGTGACCACGTTGACGGCGTCCGGCGCGGTCGCGGACGTCCGCTCCCCGCTCGACGACCCGGACCGGGTCTCCGCCGACGGCCGGTCCGGCCTCGTCAGCTTCCGGATCACCGGCACCGGCACGGAAATCCGCGCGCACCTCGCGACGGCGACCGCGGCCGTCGGGACGGTCGCCGCCCGCCACCCGGACGCCCGGCTCGCCCAGGCCGGCGACCTCAGCGTGTCCGGCGCGGTCGACCGGAGCATCAAGGAGGACATCGGGCGCTCGGAAGCCCGTTCGCTCCCGCTCACCGCGCTGATCCTGCTGGTCGTGTTCGGCTCGCTGGTCGCGGCCGCGGTGCCGGTGCTGCTCGCCGGGACCACCGTGGTCGCCGCGTTCGGCATCCTGTCCGTTGTGGACAACTGGATCCCGGTCAACAGCGCGACTTCCGCGATGACGCTCCTCATCGGCATGGCCGTCGGTGTCGACTATTCCCTGTTCTTCCTGCGCCGGGCCCGGGAGGAACGCGCGCACGGCGTCGAGGAGTCGATCCGGATCGCCGCGCGGACGTCCGGGCACGTGATCGTCGTGTCCGGGCTGACCGTCGTGCTGTGCGTGACCGGCCTGCTGTTCACCGGCCTCGACAACCTGCGCGGCCTGACGGTGAGCACGATCCTGGTCGTCGGGCTGGCCGTCCTGGCCGCGGTGACGGTGCTGCCCGCGACGCTTTCCCTGCTCGGCACCGGAATCGACCGGGTCAGGGTCCCGTGGCTGGGCAAGCGCCGGACGCGCTCGCGCTTCTGGGCCGCGGTGGCCGGCGTCGTCACCCGGCGGCCCGCGCTCTGGAGCGGGCTCGCGGCCGCGCTGCTGGTGCTGCTCGCGTTGCCCGCGTTCGGGATCCGGCTGCAGGATCCGGCCCCGACCGAAAGCCTGCCGCGCAGCATCCCGGTGATCGACGCCGCGGTGCGCGTCCAGGAAGCGTTTCCCGGCATTACGATGCCCGCGCACGTCGTGCTCTGGGCCGAGGGCGGCGGGCCGGTCGACACGCCCGCGGTGGGCCGCGCGATCGCCGAACTCACGGCGGCGACGCCGAAACCGGCGGTGGTCGTCCCGGTGGACCAGGCGCTCGTCGTCCGGATCCCGCTCGGCGGCAGCGGAAACGGCGAAGCGGCGGACCGCACGCTCACCGCGTTGCGCGAAACCCTGCTGCCGCGGACGGTCGGGCGCGTGGACGGCGTCGGTTACGCGATCGCGGGCCGGACGGCCGAAGCCCACGACTTCACCGCGCAAGTGCTGGCGCGGGCGCCGTACGTCTTCGGGTTCATCATGCTGCTCGCCTTCGTGTTGCTGCTCGCGGTGTTCCGCTCGGTGGCCGTGCCGGCGGTGTCGATCCTGCTCAACCTGCTCTCGACCGGCGCGGCCTACGGCGTGCTCACCCTGGTGTTCCAGGACGGTTTTCTCGCGCCACTACTGGGTTTCACGCCCTACGGCGGGGTGCTCGGCTGGCTGCCGGTGTTCCTGTTCGTGCTGCTGTTCGGGCTGAGCACCGACTACCACGTCTTCATCCTGAGCCGGATCCGCGAGCGGCGGCGGGCGGGCAGCCCGGCGCGGGAGGCGATCGTCGAGGGCACGGCGAGCAGTTCGGGGGTCGTGACGAGCGCGGCGCTGATCATGACGGGGGTGTTCGGCATCTTCCTCAGCCTGGCCGCGATCGAGTACAAGATGCTCGGCCTCGGCATGGCGTTCGCGATCCTGCTCGACGCGACGGTCGTCCGCGGCATCCTGCTGCCCGCGGCGCTGGCCCTCTTCGGCGAGCGCCTGTGGAGGCCCGACACTGTAGTTTCCCTTAACGATCAGTCCAGGACTTTTCACTTGTCCTGACGGGTCCACTTCGGCACCGTGGAGCACGTGACTGGTTGGGTGCGCATCGCGGTACTGGCTCTCCTGTGGGGCTCGGGGTTCCTGTGGATCAAGCTGGCGTTGACCGGCCTGAGCCCGGTCCACCTCACGCTGATCCGCTGCGCGCTCGGCGCGCTGACGCTGCTGGTGCTGGCCTTCGCGGCCCGCCAGCGGCTTCCGCGCGACCGCGGCACGTGGGGACGGCTGATCGTCGCCGCGTTCTTCTGCAACGCGCTGCCGTTCGCGCTGTTCGGCATCGGCGAGCGCACGGTGGACTCCGGCGTCGCGGGGGTCATGAACGCCACGACCCCGTTGTGGTCGCTCCTGATCGGGGTCGCACTCGGCACCGAACGGCGTCTCAACCCGGCGCGCCTGCTCGGGCTGGCCCTCGGCTTCGCCGGCATCGTGGTGATCTTCGCGCCGTGGGAGCAGGCGGGCCTGCTGAGCACCGGCGCCCTCGCGCTGCTCGCGGCCAGCCTCAGCTACGCGATCGCGTTCGCTTACATGGCACGGAAACTGCCACCGAACGGCGCCCCGCTCGCGCTGTCGGCCGCCCAGCTGACGACCGCGACCGCGTTGACGGCGCTCGCCCTGCCGGTGGCCGGGACCGCGCCGCAGGTGAACCTCACGGCGCTCGCCGCGGTGACCGTCCTCGGCGTCTTCGGCACCGGGATCACGTTCTACCTCAACTACCGCGTGATCGCGGACGAAGGCCCGACGGCGGCCGCCACAGTCGGCTACCTCCTCCCGGTGGTGTCGGTCAGCCTCGGCACGCTCTTCCTCGGCGAACCGCTGACACCGCGGGTCGTCGGCGGCATGGCGATCGTCCTGTTCGCCGTCGCCCTCACCCGGTGGCGTCCTCAGGTGCCGGCGAACTGCCCGGCGAACTCGGCGGCCGGTTCGGCGACCCCGAAGTAGTCGCCCGTGGCCAGCTCGGCACCCGCCGTGCGCCACCAGCTCGCCTGGTCCTCGGTGTGGATGCCGTCGACGACGAGCGTCGCGCCGACCTGCCGGACCAGCGGCACCAGCGCGCCGAGGAACGTCGAGTCCGACCACGCCTGCCACTCGGCGAGGCGCCGGTCGACGCGCACGATGTCGACCGGCAGGTCCTGGACGGCCCGCAGGTCGTCGGGGCCCAGCCCGAAGTCGTCGAGCATCACGTGGACGCCGAGGTCGGCCAGCACGGTGACGTTCTCGATGACCCCGGACACCGGCAGCGCGCCGACCGGCACGCCGAGCATCAGCTGCTCCGGCGGCAGGCCGGTGTCGGCCAGCAGCCGCGTCACGCGCGTGCCCAGCGCGTCGTCCGACACCTGGTGCCCGGTCAGGCCGGCGACCACCGGGAGGCCGAACCCCGCCCGCTGCCGCCACCACTCGCCTTGCCGGCCCGCCGCGCGCAGCAGCCAGTCACCGAGCGGCAGCACCAGCCCGGTCGACTCGGCGAGCTCCGCGCACTGTTCGTGAGCCGGCGCCGGTTCGTCCGGGCGGTCCCAGTGCAGGCGGGCTTCGACGCCGGCCACCTCGCCGTCGGCCAGCCGTGTCATCGGCCGGTACCGGACGCTGATCTCGCCGTGCTCCCACGCCCCGGCCATGCCGACGGCCAGCGCCTGCGTCCGCCGGTCTTCGGCGTCGGCCTCCCGGTCGAACATCTTCCACTGG
Source organism: Amycolatopsis lexingtonensis (assembly GCF_014873755.1). NCBI lineage: Bacteria > Bacillati > Actinomycetota > Actinomycetes > Pseudonocardiales > Pseudonocardiaceae > Amycolatopsis > Amycolatopsis lexingtonensis. Next base: position 8,468,008 of record NZ_JADBEG010000001.1, on the reverse strand, counting down.
CCGCGCCGTCGTTCCTTGGCCCGCCGCAGCGTCTGGTCCGCCGCGCGTAACAGCTCCACCGGGTCGATGCCCTTCGACGGCCGGTGCACCACACCCGCGCTGGCCGACAGCGCGAGCCCGTGCCCGTCGACGAAGAACGGCTCGGCGAGCTCGTCGTTGATGGCGCGCACGATGGTGCCGATGTCCGGCGTCGTCGCCGTGTTCTCGACCAGGATGCCGAACTCATCGCTGTGGAACCGCGCGATCATCGCCTTTTCTCCGGCCATGACCGCCTTCAACCGCTGCGCGAAGTGGATCAGCAGCTGCTCGCCGATCCGGCGGCCGAGGCTGTTGCAGACCATCCCGAAGGCGTCGAGGTCGACGTGGAACAACGTCACGCCGTACACCGGGTCCGCGCGCCGCAGCGCCGTCTCCAGGTGGGTGCCGAAGTACTGCCGGTTCGGCAGCCCGGTGAGGACGTCGTGGAGGGCCTGGCGGCTCAGTTCCCCTTGCAGCAGCATCAGTTCGGTGCCGTCCTCGACCACGACGACGAAGTGCCCCGGCCGGTCCTCGGCGTCGCGCAGCAGGGACGCGGTGAGCGAGATGCGCGCGACGTCGCCGTCCTGGCGCAGCAGCCGTTGCGACTGCCGGACCCGCTCCTTGCCGCCGTCGAGCAGCGCCGCCATCGCCTCGCGCAGGACGCCGACCGTCTCGGGGTGGACGACTTCGTACAGCACCGTCCCGGTCAGCTCGCCGGACTGGTGCCCGAGCATCTCGGCCAGCGCCGTGTTGGCCCGCACGATCCGGCCGTCGAGGGCGACCAGCGCGATGCCGCTCGCGGACGACGTCACCACCTCTTCGAAGCGCGCCTCGCTTTCCTTGAGGTGCCACTGGGCGTCCCGCACCGCCTTGAGCAGCGAGAGGTGCATGATCTCCTGCTGGTCGAGGACGCTGCGCTCGTGCGCGAGCAGGAACCCGCACGAGAGCGCGCCCAGCGTCAGCGCGACGCGCTCGGCCAAGCGCTCGACCGCCTGGAGTTCGGGCAGCGCGGGCAGGCCCTTCGCGAGGACGTCGAGCGTGCACCGCAGCCCGGGCTCGCCGACGTAGCCGAGCCCGACCAGCCGCCCGCCGATCCGCTCGGCGGGCGTGGTGTCCGCGGAGGTGGCCCGTAGCGAACCGCACAACGTGACGAGCATGCCGCGCAACTCGGCGTCGAGCTCCTCCCGGCTCAGTGAAACCACGGTCGTGCCGCTGAGGAGGTAGGCCCACTTGCGGGCGAGCAGGTTCCGCGCGCGTTCCGGGTCGGGAACCGCGGGGCGGTTCGCATGGGGGTCGGGCATCGACATCCGGCGCGTCCGATCAGTTCTTCCGGCCGATTCCGGCGTAGACCAGCATGTTCATCTCCGCGGCGGCGGAGATGTCCGCCGGCCCGGCCGGCCGCCATTCCCCGCAGCCGACCAATCCCGGTTCGACGATTTCGAAACCCGTGAAGAGCTCGGTCACCTGGGCGTGCGTCCGCAGGTTCACTTGATCGGGGCTCCGGCTTTCCTTGATCGCCTCGGTCGCCTCGCCGAGGTTTTCGCCTTGGTGATCGCCGGTGACGTGGGTGATCGCGAGAAAACTGCCGGGCGCGAGCGCCGACCCGTACCGCCCGACGAGTTCGAGCGGCCCGGATTCGTCGGGCACCCAATGCAGCATCAAGAGCATCAGCAACCCGACGGGTTTTTCGAAATCGAGCAAAGCGCGCACCTGAGGTGCATCGAAAATTTTCTCCGGGTCCCGCATGTCGGCGTGTACGATCGCTGCACGATCGTTGCCCGCGAGCATCAATTCGCTGTGCGCGACCGCCACCGGGTCGCGGTCGACGTACACCACGCGGCAGTCCGGGTCCTGCGCCTGGGCGACTTCGTGCACGTTCGCCACCGTCGGGATTCCCGAGCCGATGTCGAGGAACTGCCGGATCCCCTGAGCCGTCATGAACCGCACCGCGCGCCCGAGGAACGCGCGGTTCACGCGCGCCGCGTCGCGCAAGCCGGGCATCGCGCGTTCGATCTGCTCGCCCACCGCGCGATCGACGGCGAAGTGGTGCCCGCCGCCCAGCATGAAGTCGTAGGTGCGGGCCATGCTCGGCACGGAGATATCGACACCCGGTGGTATCCATTCCGGTGATCGCGTCACGAAGAACACCTTCTCAGTCTGTCGGACCGGAAAGAGCTTAGCGATTCCCCCGGATTCGTCCACTGGGCCATATGCGTGAGCCCACGCCACCCGATCGGGCACTGTACCGTTCGCCCGGACGCGCCTACCGTAGGCCGTCTCCTTGGGAAATCCACACAATGGCGCAACGAGGAGTCCACATGACCGCCCCGGTCGCACCGGGCCGGTGGCCTTTTCTCGGGCACACTCCGGCACTGCTGAGGCAACGCTTCGCATTCACCAGTTCATTGCACGAGCACGGCGAGATCGTGAAACTCTACCTCGGCCCGGCCCCCACCTACTTCGTCACGAGCCCGCGGCTGGCACAAGAAGTGCTGGTCACGGCGGGTCCGAAGTTCCGCAAGGGCGCCATGTTCGACAAGTTTCGGCCGTTCGTCGGAAATGGCTTGGTGCTTTCGAACGGCGACTTCCACCGGCGCCAGCGGCGGCTGATGCAACCGGCGTTCCACCGCGACCGCTTGATCGCTTACGCGGAGATCATGCGGCGCGCGGCGGCCGATATGGGCGATTCCTGGCAAGCGGGCGAGGTTCGCCCGGTCGACGAGGACATGCAGCGCCTCGCGGTGACGATCGTCGGCGAGGCGCTGTTCTCCACGGAACTGGGAAAAGAGGCGATCGCCGAAGCGCGGAGATCCATTTACCTGATCATCCAGCAGGGAATGATTCGCGCGTTGTCGCCGAAGTTCGTCGAAAAGCTGCCGGTGCCCGGGAACCGGCGGTTCGACGAAGCGATCACGCGGATGCGGGAAATCGTGCTGGCGGTGATCCGCGACTGGCGGGCGGACGGCACCGACCACGGCGACCTGCTCTCGACGTTGCTGCTGGCCGGCATGACCGACGAGCAGGCGCGGGACGAGGTGCTGACGCTGCTCACCGCGGGCATCGAAACGACCGCGCTGGCGCTGTCCTGGACGTTCCACGAGCTCGGCAGGCACCCCGAGGTGGAGGCACGGGTGCACGCCGAGGTCGACGAGGTGCTGGGCGGCCGCCCGGTCACGGCCGAAAACCTCGGGCAGCTGGCCTACGTCCGCCAGGTCGTCGACGAAGTGCTGCGCCTGTACCCGCTGTGGATGCTGATGCGCCGCACCCTCGAGGAGGTCGACCTCGGCGGCGTCCGCCTCCCGGAAGGCGCCGAGGTGATCGTCAGTCCCCACGCACTGCACCACGACCCCGCGTCGTTCCCCGATCCGGCCCGGTTCGATCCCGGCCGCTGGAGCCCGGAACGCGCCGCCGAACTGCCGAAGGGCGCGTTCATCCCGTTCGGGGCGGGCAACCGGCAGTGCATCGGAAACCGCTTCGCCCAGAACGAAATCGTCATCACGGTGGCCACGGTGGCCGCGCGCTGGCGGCTGGTCCCGCTCCCGGGCCACCCGGTACGCGTGAAGTTCACCTCGGCCGCCTACCCGGACAGCCTGCCGATGACGGCTGTCCCCCGTCACTAGCTGGAGGTCGTACTCCCCGTGCTCCGCCTACGTGTTTGTGCTGCCGTTTTCCTGTTGCTGACCCTGCTCCCGACCCCCGCGCGGGCGGCCACGGCGACGTGCGAGGACCGGAACTTCCCGGTGACGCTGTCCCTGCTCCCCGAGACGATGCACGGCCGCCTGTGCGCCCCGCCGAACGCGCGCACGGTGGTGGTCCTGATCCCCGGCGGGACGTACAACGCGTCCTATTGGGACATCGGCTACACCCCGGAGACCCGCTCGTTCCGCCTGGCGATGAACAACGCGGGCATCGCGACCCTTGCCTTGGACCGCCTGGGAACGGGAGCGAGCTCGAAGCCGTTGAGCACCCTGCTGAGCGCCTCGACCCAGGCGACGGCGGCCCACCAGGTGATCCAGTCGATCCGCGCCGGCTTCCCCAGGGTGATCATCGGCGGCCACTCGATCGGCGCGGCCATGGCCATGATCGAGGCCGGCCGCTACCACGACGTCGACGGCGTGCTGGTGACGGGCATGACCCACCGGATGAACCTGATCACGGTGATCCCGGTCCTCGCCAACATGATCCCGGCCCCCTTGGACCCGGCCGTCCCGGACCGCGACGCGGGCTACCTGACCACGAGCCCCGGCACCCGCTACACGGCGTTCCACACCCCGGGCCCCCTCGACGAGGCCGCGATCGCGTACGACGAGTCCACAAAGGACGTCTTCGCGACGACGGAAGCGGTGGACAGCCTGACGTTGACGACGGTGGTCACCCCGGCGTCCCAGCAGATCACCGTCCCGGTCCTGCTGGTGCTGGGCAACGACCCGCACTTCTGCGGAACCCTGGGCAGCGACTGCTCTTCCCCGGAAGCGTTGCGCGTGTCGGAAGCCCCGTTCTTCGCCGGCCCCCTGCAGACGTACATCCTCGACGGCTACGGCCACGCGATCAACTACGCCCCCAACGCCCCGACGTACTTCTCGGTGGTCTCGGACTGGCTTAAGACGCTTGCATAGCAGCCAGATCCTGGACAGTTCCGGGACAGTTGGTTCCCGCGGGTCGTCGGTCCGGCCGCGCTGTACTACAAACAGCGCTCAGGACTACACCACCGGGGAGTGCGCATGCGGGTAGTGGCGGTCATGAACTACAAGGGCGGCGTAGGAAAGACGACCCTGACCGCGAACCTCGGCGCGGTGGCCGCCAGCCGGGGCCTGCGCGTCCTCCTCCTCGACCTCGACCCGCAGACCAACCTCACGTTCTCGTTCTTCTCGATCGACGACTGGCACCACCAGCTCAAGGACAACAACCGCACGATCAAGCAGTGGTACGAAGACGAGGTGCCGGGCCGGGACACGCCCCTGGCCGGCCTCGTCGTCACCCCGGAGCGGGTCAACAAGGTCCTCGACGGCACCGGCGGGCGCCTCGACCTGATCTCGTCGCACCTGGGTCTGATCGACATCGACCTGGAACTCGCGGCCCGGCTGGGCGGGGCGACCACCATCGAGACGTCGAAGCGGAAGTTCCTCGACCTGCACGACTGCCTCCGGCGCGCGCTCCGCGACGACCACTTCGCCGACTACGACCTGGTTCTCATCGACTGCGCCCCGAACTTCGGCATCGTCACCAAGACCGCGATCGTTGCCAGCGAACAGGTTCTCGTGCCCGCGAAGGCGGACTACCTGTCCACGCTGGGCCTGGACTACCTCGTGGGCAACTGCGCCGAGCTGGTCACGCAGTTCAACGACTTCGTCAACCACCGCGGCGGCACCCAAGGGCACCGCCCGATCGACCCCGCCATCCTCGGCGTGGTCTTCACGATGGTGCAGATCTACTCGCAGCAGGTGACGCTCGCCCAGCACGCCTACATCGAGGAAGTGCGCCTGAATTCCCGGGTTCCGGTGCTGAACAGCAAGATCCGCAACAGCCCCCGCCACTTCGGTGACGCCGGCGAAAGCGGCGTACCGGCGATGCTGCGCGTGGCCGGCCGGGACGAAGTCATCCGCGAATTCGACCACCTGGCCGACGAGGTCCTCGGCGCGCTCTCCCTGCCCGGCGGCCGCCGGTGAACGACCTGAAGCAGCTGGCCGCGTTGCAGGCGCGGATGTTCGAATTCCTGGCCCAGCAGGACGAGGCCACGCTGGAGGCGATCGCCAGCGGCGAGGCGCACCTGGCCATCACCGGCGCGCAACAGCCACCGGAACCACAGCCGGCTTCGCTGTCCAGCATGACCGTGACCGAACTCAGGGCGCTGGCCAAGAAACGCCGGTTGCGCGGGTACAGCAAACTGACGCGCGGCGGGCTCGTGGCTCTCCTGGGCGGCCCCGCCGTGAGCGAACCGGTGGCGGACATCCGCCCCGAGGCACCGCCCCCGGTCAGCACCACGAACCCGGACTCCGACGCGGCAGCCATCGCGTCGCACCTGCGGGAAACGGAGACCGAGGAAGAAGGCGCCGCGTACCTCCGGGCACAGCACCTCGACCGCGAGGGGTTGCTGGCCGTCGCGACCGAGCTGCAGCTGACGCGCGTCGACCGCCTCCAGCCGAAGGAGCTCGAGAAGAGAGTCCTCAAGCAGGCCATCGGCGCCCGGCGCAAGTTCGCCGGCCTGCGGAAGTGGTGACGGCAGACGGCCGTTCGATGCACTTGATCGGCGGCCGCCGCGTGATGGTCTCGGACCTGCTGGAGGCGGGCCTGATCCAGGCGGGCGCGAAGCTCAGGTTCAGCCGCAAGCGCATCGGCGCCACGTTCGAAGCGACGGTGACGGACCAGGGCCGCATCCGCCTGGAGCCCACCGGCGAGGAATTCCGGTCCCCTTCACGAGCGGCCATGGTGGCGGCCGGCATGCGCGCGGTCGACGGCTGGCGCGCGTGGGTGCTGGTCGACGAAGACCGCCTTTTGGACACGGTCCGCCAGGAGTTCCTCGACCGCGCGATTTCCGCGGCTCACCGCCGCTCCGAGGACACGGACCGCCAGCGCGTCCACGAACGCCTGCGCCAGGCCCGCGCCCGCGCCGACCAGCACGATCCCGAGCGCATCTCCGTCCGCGACCTCCTGGCCCTCTGGGGCGCGAGGGACCGCGGCGACCAGGTCAGCCGGATCGAAGCGGACCTGGCCAACCACGGGCTGGTGACGTCCCCGAGCTTCCGCGCGGTCACCCTCGACACGATGGTGTCGCTGACCACCCCGCCCGACGAGGTCGAGGACACCCCGATCACCGAGGACGAAGAGGGCGGCGACGACCTCAACGTCCGCCTGACGGTGGGAAACCTGACGCCCCTGGACGGCGTGGCATCCGTCGGCCCGAACAGCGAGCTGGCCGAGGCGATCACGAAGATGCTCCTCAACGACTTTTCCCAGCTGGCGGTCCTCAGCGGCCCCCGCAACGCCCGCGGCGCGGTCACCTGGCGCTCGATAGCCCAAGCCCTGCACCAGAAACCGACGGCAACGGTCGCCGACGCGATCGTCGGCGCGGAATCGGTCGCCTACGACCGCGACCTCTTCGAAGTCCTCCCGACGTTGCAGCAGCACGAGTTCGTGCTGGTGCTGAACGAGAGCAAAGAGGTCAAGGGCATCGTCACGACCGCGGACGTCGCCCACCGCTACGGCGAAATGGCCACGCCGTACTTCCTGCTGGGCGAGCTGGACCAGACGCTGCGCTGGATCCTGGGCCGCTGCCTGGACCTCCCCGCCGTCCAGCCGCACTGCAGCAGACCGATCAAGTCCTTCGACGACCTGGCGTTCGGCGACTACCAGCGCATCCTGGAGAACAAGGAGATCTGGCAGAAGCTGGGCTGGCCCTTGGACCGCCAGACCTTCACGTCCCGTTTGGAGAAGATCCGCCTGATCCGCAACAAGGTGATGCACTTCCACCCGGACCCGGTCGCCGAAGACACGATCAGGAAGCTCCGCAACTTCACGAAGCTGCTGCACCAGTACCGCGACCCGAGCTGACGCTTACTCGAACAAGGTGACCACGGCCGGGGGTCCAGGGGGCGGAGCCCTTTGGCGGGGGTTTGGGGATTCGACCCCCAAAAGACACTACGAAGAGAGCCCTGTTTGCGTTTTCGGCAAACAGGGCTCTCTCACGAAAGAAGTGGAGCTGAGGGGAATCGAACCCCTGACCTTCTCGATGCGAACGAGACGCGCTACCAACTGCGCTACAGCCCCTTGGTTGTGCTCGTAGAGCTTAGCAGTGCCCCACGAGCACCCCACGCAGGGGGGTCACTCTCCCACCGCACGCCGATAAGGCCCGGTCCCGGGCTCGTCCAGCTCCTCGAACGCCGGGTCCTCGTCATCGAGATCCACGACCACCGCACTGCGCCGGATCCGGGAAGTCGGCGACGGGCGACGCTCGACGACCTCACGCCGAACCGGCTCGACCACCTCCACGTCCTCGGCGTGGTCCTCCTCCGCTTCGACCGGAGCGGACTCCTCCACCGAAATCGAAGGAGCACGACGAGGCGCACGCGTGCTGTTGAACCGCGCGAGCCGGCGCTGCCGGATCTCCTCCTCGATGCGGACCTGGCGGCGCAGGTACACGAGGTACCCGACGAGCGCGACGTCGACGATGGCGTGGCCCCACCAGACCAGCGGGACGAGGAAGCCGGCCACCGCGGCCGTCGCGACCGCGATCACGAGCAGGATGACGACGACCCGCTGCCGGAAGCCGTACTTCGCGCGGGCCGCGATCTCGGCCGCTTCGGGGTCGAAGCCGCCTCGGCCGGGGCGGTAGCCCGGCCGGTCGCGTTCCGCCCGCGAGGCGCGCTTCGGCTGCGGGAGCGGTTCGGGGTCGGGCTCCGGATCCTCGAAGTCGTCCTCGAGTTCGAGGTCCGCTTCCAGTTCCGCGAGGTCGTCCTCGACCGAGGGCCGGGTCTTCTCGGGACTGTCGGACATGGCGAATTCCTCCCGGTCTTCGTTGCGTCCACCACCACTGCGCACGACCCTGGCCGCCAACGCGGAGTCGGTCGTCCTCGCGACCTGCTGCCGCTTGCGCGCGACCATGGGCACGAGAACGACGAGCCATGCCGCGGCGAGCGCGACGATGATCACGGAGCTGGGCATCTCCCGTCACCTCCCCCGATCCTTCACCTGAAATCACGCTAGTCACAGGAGTAACAGATCGGGCGGAGGCTCGCCGGGTTCGATCACGGAAATGCCTCACCGGATTAGGTGAATCTCACAGCATGTGGTAACGCGGCTACTGACCCAGGTGGGTAATCACGGTCAGGCGTGGTCGGCGCGGCCCGCCGCGACCAGCCGGGACACCAGCCCAGGCCCGGTCTCCTCGCGCGTGACGGCGAAGCAGTAGTGGTCCCGCCAGGCACCGGCGACGTCGAGGTAGCGCTCGAACAGCCCCTCCTGCCGGTAGCCCGCCTTGGTGAGAACCCGCAGGCTGGCGGTGTTTTCCGGCCGCACGGTGGCCTCCAGCCGGTGCAGGCCGCCCGGGCCGAAGGCGTGGTCGGTGACGAGGGCGACGGCGGCCGTCGCGACCCCGCCGCGGACCACTTCGGACGACACCCAGTAGCCGATCCAGGCGGACCGCAGCGACGCCCGGATGACGTTACCCACAGTGATCTGACCGGCGAGTCGCCCGTCGAGGGTGATCGTGAACGGCAGGCACTGGCCACGCCGAGCGAGCGAACGCAGCGCCGCCCACTGCGACGGCCATGACCAGAAGGCGTTGCGTTCCGGCCACGGGCCGACGCCGGTCGGCTCCCACATCTCGAGGTGCGCCCGGTCCCGGAGCCGGATCCGGCTCCACTCGCCCGCGTCGCGCAGCCGGACCGGCCGGATCGCGACCACGCCGGCGGGCACCCGCAGCGGGCCGAGCCGCGCCGGCCAGCCCGGGTGCCTGCTCTCGACCGGGTAGGACACGCCGGACACGGAGTTCATCAGGCCCGTTGCGCCAGGAAGGTGACCTGGACCTGCTCGCCGGCGGCGACCTCCGTCAGCTCCTCCGGCACGTTGATCAGGCAGTTCGCTTCGGCCAGCGACGCGAGCAGGTGCGCCCCGGACTGACCGAGGGGCTGGACCAGGTACTCGCCGTTGGCCTCGTCGCGCAGCAGCTGGCCGCGCAGGAACCCGCGCCGCCCCTCGGTCGACGTGATCGGCGACAGCAGCCGCGCGCCGACGATCCGCCGGTGCGGGTTGCGGGTCCCGCGCGCCGCCCGGATCAGCGGCCGCACGAGCACCTCGAACACCACCAGCGCGCTCATCGGGTTGCCCGGCAGCAGGAACGTCGGCACCGAATCGGGGCCGAGCCTGCCGAACCCTTGGACCGAGCCGGGGTGCATCGCGACGCGGGTCAGATCGATCCGGCCGAGGTCGGACAGCGCGGCGTGGACCTCGTCGCCGGTGGCGCCCCCGGCACCGCCCGCGACGACCACGATCTCCGACATCAGGAGCCGTCCCTCGACGATCTCCCGCAGCCGCTTCGGCTCGCTCGACACGATGCCGACCCGGCTGACCTCGGCGCCCGCGTCCCGCGCGGCCGCGGCCAGCGCGTAGGAGTTGACGTCGTAGACCTGCCCGACCGACGGCGTCCGGTCGATGTCGACCAGCTCGTCGCCGACCGACACGATCGAGACGCGCGGCCGCGGGTAGACCAGCACCTTCGCGCGGCCGACCGCGGCGAGCAGGCCGACCTGCGCCGAGCCGATGGTGTCGCCGTTGCGCACCGCGACGTCGCCGATCTGGACGTCCTCGCCCGCCCGCCGGACGTACCCGGCGGAGGGCACCGAGCGGTGCACCGTGACCTTGGCCTGGTGCCCGTCGGTGTAGGCCAGCGGGACGACGGCGTCGGCGAGCGTCGGCAACGGTGCGCCGGTGTCGACGCGCACGGCCTGGCCGGGCTGGAGCCGCCGCGGCTGGCGCGAGCCCGCCGCGATCTCCCCGACGACCGGCAGCTGCACCGGCTCCTGCCCGGCGGTGCGCACGTCGACGCTGCGCACCGCGTACCCGTCGATCGCGGCCTGGTCGAACCCGGGCAGCGCGTGCTCGGCGACGACCTCCTCGGCGCAGAGCAGGCCCTGGGCCTCGGAGATCGCCACCCGCACCGGCCGGGGCCGGACGGCGGCGTCCAGCGTCATGGAGATCTGCGCGTCGACCGAGCGGAACTCGGCCTCCTCCTCGGCCACTTCGGGCCGTGCCGCGTCGAGGGATTCCGTCATGGGCGATCTGTCCCGATCCGTTCCGTCAGCCACGCCCGTAAAGATGGACCGTACTCGGGCGTTTCAAGCGCGAAATCGACCGCGGCGCGCAGGAAACCACCCGGATTCCCCAGGTCGTGGCGTCCGCCGCGGTGGACGACGACGTGCACCGGGTGCCCTTCGGTGATCAGCAGCGCGACCGCGTCGGTCAGCTGCAGCTCGCCGCCGCTGCCCGGCGTGATCCGCTTCAGCGCGTCGAAGATCGCCCGGTCGAGCAGGTAGCGCCCGGCCGCGGCGTACGTCGACGGCGCGTCCTCCGGCTTCGGCTTCTCGACCATCCCGTGCACGCGCTTGACGTCGTCGTCGTCGGTGTCGCTGACGTCGAACACGCCGTACGGCGAGATCTCGGCCTTCGGGATGTCGAACGCGCAGAGCACGCTGCCGCCGTGTTCGGCGCGGACCGCGCTCATCCGCTCGAGCACGCCGGTCGGCAGCACGAGGTCGTCCGGGAGCAGCACGGCGACGGCCTCGTCGTCGGGCTTCAGGTTCGGCTCGGCCTGCGCGACGGCGTGGCCGAGCCCGAGGGCCTGCTCCTGGATCGCGGTCTCGACGGCGAGCAGCGCGGGCCCGCGGCGGACCTTCTCGAGCAGCTCGTCCTTACCCTTGGTCTTGAGGTTCTCCTCCAGCTCGGGCTGCGTCTCGAAGTACTTGACGACGGCTTCCTTGCCCGGCGAAGTGACGATGACCAGGCGTTCCGCTCCGGCGGCGGCGGCCTCGGCCGCCACCAGCTCGATGCCCGGCGTATCCACCACCGGCAGCAGTTCCTTGGGCACGGCCTTCGTCGCCGGGAGGAACCGTGTCCCGAGGCCGGCGGCCGGCACGATGGCGGTTCTGAACGTCTGGGTGGTTGCGGCGCCCGTCATGGGCGCAAAGCCTAACGTGAGGTCATGCACGCGCTGGGCAATGAGCACCTGAGCAAGGCGGAGTGGCGTGACCGGCTGACGCGCGCGCGGGCGGACCAAACCGCCGAATCGCACGCCGCCGAGGCATCGGCCCTGGTCAACGCGGTGTCGAAGGTCACATCCGCCACGGTGTGCGCGTACCTCCCGTTCGGCACCGAACCGGGCACCACGGCGCTCGTCGACGCGCTGGCGGCCGCGGGCGCGCGGGTGCTGCTGCCGGTCATCGAGCCGGACCCGGGGCCGCTCGAGTGGGCCGAGTACACCGGCGAGGCCGATCTGGTGCCCAGCCGGTTCCGCGGGATCCGCGAACCGGGCGGAAAACGCCTGGGTATCGACGCCGTGGGGGCAGCGGAGCTGATCTTGGTGCCCGCGCTGGCCGTCGACCGCCGGGGCGTCCGGCTCGGCCGGGGCGCCGGTCACTACGATCGCTCGCTGGTGTTCGCGGCGCCCGGTGCGGCGCTGCTGGCCGTCGTCCGGGACGAAGAGCTGGTCGAACGGCTGCCGGGGGAACCTCACGACGTGCGCATGAGCGCGGCCTTGACGCCGGGTCGAGGCGTGGTCGAGCTGCCGGTGTGAGCAACCTGGAATTGCTTTCGGGGAATGCTTTCAAGCACAATTGGGTTAGCACTCTGGTCGGATGAGTGCCAGCAAAGGAGCCGTCAGTGCCTACGTACCAGTACGCCTGCAAAGAATGCGACCACCGGTTCGAAGCCGTGCAGTCGTTCTCGGACCCCAGCCTGACCGTCTGCCCGCAGTGCTCCGGCACGCTGCGCAAGGTCTTCAGCTCGGTCGGCGTCGTCTTCAAGGGCAGCGGGTTCTACCGCACGGACTCGCGCGACTCGAAGACGGCGAGCACCGCCGCGACGCCGCCGAAGTCCGAGACCAAGACGGAGTCGAAGTCCGACACGAGCTCGGCATCCTCCTCCTCGAGTACGACGAAAACCACCGCCGCGGCCTCCTGAGCCACGGAGTTATCCACAACACCCCGGTTGTCCACAGGTGCCGGACGTGGCCCTTCCGGCGGCCCGTCCGGCTTCCCTAACGTCGATCTCGTGCGGCAAGCCGCCGCACCCGATCCGACCGAGGGGGCACCGTGGACGTACTGGCGAGGTTCCACCCACCCGACTTGTCCCGGCTGCGAGGCCGGCGGACGCGGCTACTCCGCCGCTGGCTCGCCGCCTGCCTGCTGCTGGCCGGCGCGCTGCTGTTCACCCATCCCGGTTCCGCGCGAGGCGCGCCGACGAATCCGACCGTCGTCGCGGCGCACGACCTGCCCGCCGGCGCGGCCTTGCGGGCCGCCGACGTCCGGCTGGCCGACCTCCCCGACGACGCTCGTCCCTCGGGCGTGCTGAATTCGCTCGATCTCGTCGACGGTCGCTCGCTGGCCGGTGCCGTCCGTGCCGGCGAGCCGTTGACCGACGTCCGGCTGGCCTCCATCCCCGCCCCGGGTGATCCGGGGACGGCGACCGTGCCGGTCCGGCTGGCCGACGCGGCCGTCGCCGAGCTCCTGACGCCGGGCAGCCGCGTGGACGTCGTCGCGGCGCCCGAGGCGGGCGTACCCGCTTCCGTGCTGGCCGGCGGGGCCACGGTCGTGGCGGTCGGGCACCAGGAGCCGTCCGCGGCGAAGGGCCCGCTGGTCCTGTTGCGGCTGCCGGAGGCGATCGCGACGAGGGTGGCGGCGATTTCACTGGAGCGTCCGGTAACGGTTACTCTCCGCTAGCCCCCACCAGCCCGTTCTCGAGGAGAGCAAGTGTTCAAGGGTTTCAAAGACTTCCTGATGCGCGGCAACGTCGTCGACCTCGCCGTCGCGGTGGTCATCGGCTCGGCGTTCACGGCGATCGTCACGGCGTTCACCAACGGCCTCGTCAAGCCGCTGATCAGCACGATCGGCGGTACGGACGCCGCCAAGGGCCTCGGGTACCAGATCTTCGACAACAACCCCGCCACGTTCCTGGACTTCGGCAACGTGATCAACGCGGCGATCAACTTCGTCCTGGTCGCGGCGGTCGTCTACTTCGTGATCGTGCTGCCGGTGAAGCACGTGCAGGAGCGGCGCAAGCGCGGCCAGGAGCCGGGCCCGGCCGAGCCCACCGACGTCGAGCTGCTCATCGAGATCCGCGACCTGCTGCGTGCGCAGGCCCAGCGCGACAACGGCCGCGACTGAGCCGGCTCAGCGATCGTGGTGCGGTGGCCGGTTCTCCCGGTACCAGTCGTCCGGGAGACCGGTGCGCCGCTCGGGGTCGCGCTCGTCGGAGGTCGTCTCGGGCAGGACGTCCCCGAAGATCTCGTCGACCCGGCGGCGCCGCTCGCTGCTGGTCTGGGGTTTCCGCTGTTCGCCCGGCATGACCCCAGTGTCCCACGCCTCGTTCTTTGACAACTCCAGAGCGAACGCCGAGCGGCGTGCCCGCACCTCGTCCCGCCACCCGCGGATCTGTTCCTCGCTGTGCAGGAAGTCCGCTTCCGGCCCGTGGGTGAGGTCGATGCCGCCGAGCAGATCGAGCGCCCAGAGCTGATCTTCGTCGAGATCGACCTGGCCGCCGAAGTCGTCGCTGAGCCACTTCATGGCCCAGCGGTCAGCCGCGTCGCGGCTGATCCGCGCGGCGAGGACACCGTCGAACCAGGCCTCGATCTCGCCCATCCCCGGCCCGGTCAACGGGGGATCAGACCTCTTCGAGGCCCGAAAGCTCGTCGATCACGTGCGGCACGAGCGAGGTCAGCGTCGCCATCCCGTCGCGCACCGCCGACCGCGACCCGGCGAGGTTGACCACCAGCGTGCTGCCGGACACGCCCGCCAGCCCCCGCGAGATCCCGGCGTCCACGGCTCCGGCCGCCAAGCCGGACGCGCGGATCGCCTCGCTGATCCCCGGGATCGGGCGGTCGAGCACGCCGGCGGTGGCGTCGGGCGTCCGGTCGCGCGGCAGCACGCCGGTGCCGCCGACGGTGATCACCAGGTCGGCACCGCCGATCACGGCCGTGTTGAGCGCGTTGCGGATACCAGTGGTCTCGGCGTCGACGACCACCACACCGTCGACGATGAAGCCCGCTTCTTCGAGCAGCTCCGTGACGAGCGGGCCGCTGGTGTCCTCGTGCTCGCCGTGCGCCACGCGATCGTCCACGATGACCACGAGGGCCCGGCCCAGCCGTTGTGCACTCCGTTCCATGGCGCCCACCGTAGTCGGTTTCGGCCGCCCGGCGGCGGGAGGTGCCGGGTGAGTTCTGACGATCCGGTGACGTGACCGCGCGGCCCTCGGCAAGCCCGCGTGCGGCCCCCTAGCGTGACCGGTGTGCGCGTACTGGTCACCGGCGGAGCCGGGTTCATCGGATCACACATCGCCGACCTCCTCGCCGACGGCGGTGACGAGGTCGTGGTGCTCGACAACCTGCTCCCGACGGCGCACGGCTCCCGCACCCCGCCGCCGTACACCGGACGGCACCGGTTCCTGCGCGGCGACGTCACCGACACCGAGATCGTCGCGGAGCTGCTGGACGGCGCCGACGCGGTCTGCCACCAGGCGGCGGTGGTCGGGCACGGCGTCGACCCGTCGGACGCGCCTTCGTACGCCCTGAACAACGACTACGGCACGGCGGTGCTGCTGGCCGCGATGCACGAGGCGGGCGTGCGGAAGCTGGTGCTGGCGTCGTCGATGGTCGTCTACGGCGAAGGCCGGTACGCCTGCCCGGAGCACGGCGTGGTGCCGCCGTCGCCGCGCCGCGAGTCCGATGTGGACGCCGGTCGCTTCGAGCCGCGCTGCCCGTCCTGCGGGGCCGAGCTGGCGTGGCAGCTGGTGCCCGAGGACGCACCGCTGAACCCGCGCAGCACGTACGCGGCGACGAAGCTCGCACAGGAACACCTGGCCGGCGCGTGGGCCCGGCAGACGGGCGGCAGCGTGTGGGCGATGCGCTACCACAACGTCTACGGCCCGCGGATGCCGCAGAACACCCCGTACGCCGGGGTGGCGTCGCTGTTCCGTTCGTCGCTGGTGCGCGGCGAAGCCCCGCGTGTGCTGGAGGACGGCCGCCAGCAGCGGGACTTCGTCCACGTCCACGACGTCGCCAGGGCGAACGTCCTGGCCCTCAGGATAGCAGGCCCGGCGGGCGACCTCACCCCGGTGAACGTCTGCTCCGGCACCCCGCACACGGTGGGCGAGCTGGCGGTCGAGCTGGCCAGGGCGTGCGGCGGCCCGGCGCCCCAGGTGGTCGGCGGCGCCCGCGCAGCCGACGTCCGCCACGTGGTGGCCGACCCCGCCCGCGCCCGCGAACTGCTGGGCTTCACGGCGGAAATCGGCTTCGAAAAGGGCATGGCGGACTTCGCCACGGCGGAGCTGCGCGACCCGGTCCGGGCTTAGCCGGCGAGCGCCTCCGCGACGGAAAGGCTGTCCTCGTAGACGTGGTACCGGCGGTCAGGTGGAGCGCGCAGCGAGCTGTGTAAGCGCGGCCGGTGTCCCGAACCGTCTGACGGATTTCGCCGAGCACCACGGCGTCCCGGCCCTCGACCAGGGTTCTCAGCTCCGGCTCGCCCCGGTCGCCGGGGCGGGGGTTGGACCGAGGTCGAGATCCCCATCGAGTCGGTCGAGGCCGCCGTGCCGGAAATCCTCAAGCTCGGCGCCGAAGCCGAAGTGCTCGCCCCGGCCGAACTCAGGGCCGCGGTGGTCCGGACCCTGCGCACGATGCACCGGACCTACGGCCTCTAGGGCCTGTATCGAAGTCGGTCAGAGCCATTCGTCGATAGCTGCGATGTGGATGGTGGCTTCGTAGCGGACGGCGAGTTTGTCGTATCGGGTGGCCACGGCGCGGTGGCGTTTGAGGCGGTTGATGCCGCACTCCACGGCGTGACGCTGCTTGTAGGTTTCGGGGTCGAAGGCCGGTGGCCGGCCGCCCTTCGACCCCTTGGCCTTGCGGTGCGCGTCTTGATCAGCTTTGCTCGGAATTGTCGCCTTGATCCCACGTTTGCGCAGGTGAGCCCGATTGGCCTTGGAGGTGTAGGCCTTGTCCGCCAGCACCCGGTCCGGCCGTGTGCGTGGGCGCCCGCCACCGGTCAGCCGGGGCACCCGGATACCACGCAGGACGGGAATGAACTGCGGGCTGTCACCACGCTGCCCGGCGGTCAGCACGATCGACAACGGCTTCTGCCCCTGCTCACAGCCCAGATGCAGCTTCGTGGTCCACCCACCGCGGGACCGGCCCAACGCATGATCGTCCGGCTCGGCGGTCACCCCGCCCGGCGACTCAGCTTGCAGATCCCCCTTTTACGCGCACCTGCGGCATGCTGATGCGCCCGAGTGATCGTGGAGTCCACGCTCACGTCCCAGACGATCCGCCCCGCCGCCTCGGCCAACGCCTGCAATGCGGTCAATATCCGCCTCCAGGTGCCATCACGCTGCCACCGCCGAAACAGCCCATACGCCGCAGCCCACGAGCCATACCCAGCGGGGATGTCCCGCCACGGCGCACCGGCACGCACCCGCCACCGGATCGCGTCGATCAGCTGCCGCTTGGTCCACATCGACGGTCGCCCGGGCCGCTTCGGCTCGGGCAGCAACGGCTCCAGCGCTGCCCACTGAGCGTCGGTCAGGTCGAACCGCCCCGCCACCGCTAGGGTGTCCACGAGGTCTCCGGTGTTCAGGTTCTTCTTGGTCGACGAACCATCTACCGGAGACCTCACCCATTCCCGGCCACCGACACGCTCAACGGCGCCGACTCCAGCTCAACCTGCCCGAAACGACTTCGATACAGGCCCTAGGGCATTGCCAGCGGCAGCCGCACCTCGAACCGGCACCCCGGCCCGTGGTTGTGGACGCCGATCTTCCCGCGGTGCGCCTCGACCAGCCCCTTGGCGATGGCCAGCCCCAGCCCACCACCACTGGTCGTCCCGCCGCGTTCCGGTGTCCTCGCCTGCGTCCCGCGGAAGGCGACGTCGAAAACGCGGGTGATCTCGTCGTCCGGGATACCGCCGCACGAGTCGTCGACGGCGAGCAGGGCTTCGTCGCCGTCGACGCCGATCTGCACCGCGACCGTCCCGTCGGGCGGGGTGTGCCGGATGGCGTTGGAGACCAGGTTCCGCACGATCCGGGCCAGTTCCGGGTCGCTCCCGGACACCACCGGCCAGGTCGACGCGTTGGCGAGCACCCGCACGCGCTTGCGCTCGGCCACCGGGGCCTGTGCGGCGACCGCGTCGCTGACGACGTCCTGCAACGGCACCGCGGACATGGTGAGTTCCAGAGCGCCGGCCGTGATCCGCGAGAGCTCGAACAGGTCGCCGACCATCGCGGACAGGCGGGTGGTCTCGCCGGTGATCCGCTGGGCGTAGTCGGCGACCTCGTCGCGTTCGGACACCACGCCGTCGGCCAGCGCCTCGGCCATCGCCTGGATGCCGGCCAGCGGGCTGCGCAGGTCGTGGCTGATCCAGGCGACCAGCTCGCGGCGGGACGCCTCGGCCGCGCGTTCGCGTTCGCGCGCCTCCCGCTCCCACACGCTGCGGCGCGCGATGGCCCGGCCGAAGACGATCGCCGCGGGCACGGTGATCAGGCCGACGAGCAGGCAGACCAGCAGCATCGTGGTCAGCGCCGGGGTGAACATGAACCCGCTGATCCCGAGCACGCCGACCAGCGTGGCGACCACCGGGATCAGCACCAGCACGGTCAGCGTGGTGGCCAGGGAGCCGCGGCGCAGCACGTAGAGCACCACTCCGCCCAGTGCGGCCACCGGGAGCGCGAAGAGCAGCGCGACCGGCAGGATGTGCCAGAGGTGGGTGACGATCTCGTCGAAGGACTCACCGGGTTCGATCACGGCTGCTCCCGGTCGTAGCGGTAGCCGACACCCCACACGGTCGCCACCCGGGCCGGCTTGGCCGGGTCGCGCTCGATCTTTTCGCGCAACCGTCGCACGTGGACGGTCACCGTGGACTGGTCGCCGAAGTCCCAGCCCCACACCTTCTCGAGCAGGTCCGCGCGCGAGAAGGCGACGCCGGGATGGGCGAGGAAGAACGCGAGCAGGTCGAACTCCCGCGTGGTGAGCGGCAGTTCGCGGCCGCCGAGCGTCGCGGTGCGCGCGTTCATCTGCAGGCGGAGGTCGCCGTCCGCCAGCACCGCCGCGGCCGGTTGCGGGCGCGGCATCCGCGCGCGGCGCAGCACGGAGGCGACGCGGAGCGCGAGTTCCTTGGGGCTGAACGGTTTCGTCACGTAGTCGTCGGCGCCGAGCTGGAGCCCGGCGATCCGGTTCTCCTCCTCGCCGAGCGCGGTGAGCATGACGATCGGCACCTGGCTGACCTGGCGCAGCCGCTTGCACACCTCGAGGCCGTTGATGCCCGGCATCATGACGTCGAGGACGACGAGGTCGGGCTCGTGGGCGGCGAACTTGGCCAGCCCGTCCGCGCCGTCGCCGGCCTGGTCGACGGTGAACCCGGCCACCTCCAGGTAGCGGCGGACGACGTCGCGGACCGTCTCGTCGTCGTCGACCACGAGCACGCGCCCGGCCTGATCGTTCATCACGTCTCCCTCACCAGCCGGTCAGCAGCAGGTGGTTGACCGCCAGCGCCGTCGCCGCCTGCGCGGCCAGCCACCACCGGCGTCCGGGCCGCGGCAGCAACGCCGTCAGCGGCAGCAACCACACCCCGAACGGTAGCCAGATCCGTTCGGTCTCGGCTTTCGACAGGCCCGAGACGTCGGCGAAGAGGATGGTGAGCAGCGCGGCGGCGCCGAGGAGCAGCACCGGATCGGACAGCAGGCCGCGTCCCGCTCCGGCGACGCCCCGGCGGAGGGCGGCCACCACCGCGGGGCCGAGGGCGACGGTCACCGCCGCCAGGTCCGCCCACACCCAGTACGAATAGGGCCGGACCAGCGCGACGCCCTGGTAGTAGCGCTCGACGACCAGGTGGTAGCCGTCGAGCCACCAGAAGCCCGCCCAGGCGAATAGGCCGACGACCACCAGCGCCGCGACGATCGCCAGTGCGGCCGCCCGCCATTGCCGGCCGAGGACGGCCACGGCCACCGCGAGCAGGCCGAGCAGCACCAGGCCGTAGGAGAGGAAGATGCCGAAGCCGAGCAGGAACCCGGCGGCCACACCGGCCGGGACGGCGTACCGGCGCCCGTCGGTGAACCCGCGCGCGGACAACGCGAGCAGCGCCAGCCCGGTGGCGGTCACCCCGGCGAACAAGCCGTCCGCGGACACCCCGATCCACACCGCGCCGGGGGTGAGGACGGCGAACGGCAGCACCGTCCGGGCGGCCTCGGCCCGGCCGAGCAGCGCGACCGTGGCGGGCACGGCGACCGCGACCAGGCTCCCGGCGAGCACGACGGCCGTGGCCGCCCACGCGCCGCCGTGCAGGCCGAGCCGGTCCAGCCAGACGAAGACGAGCGTCGCGCCCGGCGGGTGCCCGGAGACGTGCGTCGTCCACGAATTCGGCTGGAAGTCGAGGATGCGGGAGGAGAACTCGCGCAGCATCCGCGGGATGTCGGTGATTCCGGGGACTTCGTGGAGGTATTCCTGCGGAATGGTGAGGTGCCCGGCGAACCCGCGCGACCAGCCGTCGACCATGGTCAGCGAGAAGATCCAGGCCAGCGAGGCCAGGTAGCCGGCGGCGAGTGCGCGGCGCCACGGCAGGCGGGCGGCCAGCGCCGGGCCGTGCAGCACGACCGCGACGGCGACGAGCACGGCGAACACCGAGCCCGGGCCGACGTGCGGCAGCCAGTCGGCGAACAGCGGCGGCGAGGAAACGAAGATGACCACGCCGGAACCCGGCCGGTTGTAGTACAAGCCGACCGCGGTGGCCGCGGCGACGAGCACCACCGCCGCCGCGACGGCGAGGAGGTCGGCGCTGCGCCCGGTGACCGGGGTTTCGAGTTCGCGGGCAGGCGGCTTCGCGAGCCGGGCTGCCGATTTCGGCTCGCTCATCGCTGTCCACCATAAGTCCCCGGGCGGCGTCCCGCGCCCCGGCCGGAGCGGCCGTAACGACCCGGTAAGAACCTCGTCACTCGTCATGATTCAGTAAGACTCACAAGGGTTTTCCCCGGTCCATCCCGGACTTACGGTCGGCGCCGTGACTGACTCAGGAGTGGACGTCGTCCTCCCTTGCCTCGACGAAGCCGGCGCGCTGCCCGGCGTACTGGCCGGCTTGCCCCCGGGCTACCGCGCGATCGTGGTCGACAACGGTTCCGCCGACGGCTCGCCCGAAGTGGCGGCCTCGCTCGGCGCGAAGGTCGTCCACGAACCGCGTCGCGGCTACGGCGCGGCCGTGCACGCCGGCCTGGAAGCCGCCACCGCGGACATCGTGTGCTTCGCCGACGCCGACGGGTCCCTCGAGCTCGCCGACCTGCCGCGGCTGGTGACCGCGGTCGAGGACGGTGCCGACCTCGCCGTCGGGCGCCGGGTGCCGACCGGCCCCGGCGTGTGGCCCTGGCACGCGAGGGCGGGCAACGTCGTGCTGGCGCTGCTGTTGCGCACCCGGGGGCTGCCGGTGCGCGACATCGCGCCCCTGCGCGCCGCGGACCGGCGGGCCCTGCTCGGCCTCGGCGTCACCGACCGGGCGTTCGGCTACCCGCTCGAACTGCTGATCAAGGCCCAGCGCGCCGGCTGGCGGGTCCGCGAGTTCGACGTCCGCTACGGCGAGCGCGCCAAGGGCACCAAGTCGAAGGTGTCCGGTTCGGTGCGGGGCACGCTGCGCGCGGCCCGCGACTTCGGGCGGGTGCTGGCCCGATGACGTCGTCGTTCGTCCTGCTGGTCGTGGCCAAGGCGCCGGTGCCGGGCCTCGCCAAGACCCGGCTCTGCCCGCCGGCAACGCCCGCGCAATCGGCGGAGATCGCCGCGGCGGCGCTGCTCGACACGCTCGACGCGGTGTGCGCGGTGCCCGGCGCCGCACCCGTCGTCGCGCTGACCGGCGACCTCAGCGCCGCGGCCAGGGCCTCCGAGATCAGCCGAGCACTGCGGCGCACGACCGTCGTCCCGCAGCGGGGCCGGGACTTCGGCGCCCGGCTGGCCAACGCCCACGCCGACGCCGCCGCGGTGCACGCGGGCTTGCCCGTCCTGCAGATCGGCATGGACACCCCGCAGGTCACCCCGGAGTCCCTCGCCGCGGCCGCCGCGCCGGTGCGGCACGGCGGGCACGACTCGGTGCTCGGCCCGGCCGCGGACGGTGGCTGGTGGGCGCTGGGCCTGGCCGAGCCGCGGCACGCGCGAGTTCTCGCGAGCGTCCCGATGTCCCGGGACGACACCGGCGAGCGCACGCTGCGCGCGCTCGGCGGGTGCGGGCTGCGACCGGCGACGGCCGCCCGGCTGTCCGATGTGGACACCATGGCGGACGCCCTCGAAGTCGCGGCGGCGTGTCCGGACGGCCGGTTCGCCCGCGCCGTCGCGGCCGTCGGCGGGCAGGTGGTCGCGTCATGACGACTCTCGCCGGCCACGAGTTCGACCTCGGCCTGCTCGGCCACCGCTGCTGGCTCGAGCTGGCGAGCGGCGAGCGGATCGAGCTTCCGGTCGAACGCTGGACCGAGCCCTCCGCAGGCGACGACGTCCTGCTCGACGCCTGCTCCGGCCCGACCATCGACATCGGCTGCGGTCCGGGCCGGCTCACCGCGGCACTGGCCGGCCGCGGAGTCGTCGCACTGGGCGTGGACAGCTCCCGCACGGCGGTCGGCCTGACCCGCCGCCGCGGCGGAAACGCGTTGCACCGCAACGTGTTCGACCGGCTGCCGGGCGAAGGCCGCTGGCGGCACGCCCTGCTCGCCGACGGCAACATCGGCATCGGCGGCGACCCGGCGACGCTGCTGCGGCGCACGGCGCGGCTGATCGCACCGGACGGCGACGTCCTCGTCGAAGTGGAGCCACCCGGCCACGGCCTGCGCCACGAGCGCGTCCGGCTGCGCCCGGGCCACGCCGACGTCGCGTGGTTCACCTGGGCCTGGGTCGGCGTCGACGCGATCGCCGAAGTGGCCGTACGCGCCGGCCTGCGCGTCGACTGGACCACTCGCCACGGCCACCGCTGGTTCGCGCGATTGGAGCACCGGTGAAACTGCCGATCCCGAAGGAAGAACAGTTCCAGGCGCCGGCTCACGACGAGCGCGTGACGTCGAAGATCGGCCTGGCGCTCGCGATCACGTTCACGACGTGCTTCGTGACGGGCCTGCTCAGCCACCTGATCCAGCACCCGCCGGGGTGGTTCTGGTGGCCCAGCCGCCCGGTCGGACTCTACCGCGTCACCCAGGGCCTGCACGTGATCTCCGGCGTGGCGTCGATCCCGTTGCTGCTGGCGAAACTGTGGAGCGTCTACCCGAAGCTGTTCGGCAGGCCGCTCGTCCGTTCACTGCCGCACGCCCTGGAGCGCTTGTCGATCCTGGTGCTCTCGGGCGCCGCGTTCTTCGAGCTGAGCACCGGCCTGCTGAACGTGGCGCAGAACTACCCGTGGGGCTTCTACTTCCCGCAGGTGCACTACGCGGTCGCGTGGCTGGCGATCGGTTCGATCCTGGTGCACGTGGCGGTGAAGCTGCCGATCATCCGCCGTGCACTGAGCCGGACCGCCCCCGAGGACGAGCCACCGCCCGCAGGCCTCTCCCGGCGGGGTTTCCTCCTCACCACCGGCCTGGCGACCGGCACCGCGGTCGTCGCCACGGCGGGCGCGACGGTCCCGTTGCTGCGCGGCGTTTCCGGCTTGTCCTGGAAGACGAGCAAGGGCACCCAGAACCTCCCGGTGAACCGCACTGCGGCGGCCGCGGGCATCACGTGGTCCCCGTCCTGGCGCCTCTCGGTGGTAACCCCGCAAGGCACAACGAAATTCTCCCTGGACGAGCTGCGCGCGCTACCCCAGACGACGGCGGAACTCCCGATCGCGTGCGTGGAGGGCTGGAGCCAATCGGCCACCTGGCGCGGCATCTCCCTGCCCACCCTCCTGAAAGCCACCGGCGCACCACCCGGCACCGCGATCCGAGTGTCCTCAATGGAGCGTTCCGGGCTCTACGGCGTCAGCACCCTCCCCGGCGAGCACACGTCGGACGAGCTGACCCTGCTGGCCCTGGAACTGAACGGCGAAGTCCTCGACATCGACCACGGCTTCCCGTGCCGCATCATCGCCCCGAACCGCCCCGGCGTGCTGCAGACGAAGTGGGTCACGAAGCTGGAGGCGCTGTGAAAACCGCCCGTGCACTCCTCGCTCTGCCGGGCCTTGCGGCGTTGGCGTGGGGTGTGGTGCTGTTCGCCGAGTACGCGCTTCCCGTGCATCCGGACGTGATCGCGACGGCCACCTGGATAGTCGGCGGCCCGGTCGTCAACGACGGCGTGATCGCGCCCCTGACCGCGGTGCTCGGCATCGTGCTGAGCCGGATCGTGCCGAGCCCGTGGAAAGCCCCGGTGGTGGCGGGCACGGTGATCACCGGCGTGCTGGCGATCGTGGCGTTCCCCCTGCTCTGGCGCCCCTACGGCACCCCACCGATGCCCGGCCTCCACGACGGCGCCCCAGGGCTGGGCCTGGCCCTCACGGTGGCCGCGGTCTGGCTCGTGGTCATCGTGACCGGCTTGACGGTCCGCATCGCCCGCACGAGATCACGTGCTGCACTCCCAGCCAAGGCCGCCACGCCGGAACCATCTCCAAGCCCGGCCGCGCCTCCCCACACTCCGGCCGACCGTCCCGGCACGCCGCCTGCCCCTCCCGGCAAGTGACCGCCCCCATAAATGCGGCCACGCGCGACCGGCATCGGATGCCTGGGTCGCGCGTGGCCTTGTGGGTCCGGCCCCGGATTCGGGAGTCGAGCCGAAGCTGGTCTCGGCCGCACCCAGGCGGCCGAGCGTCTGGAACGGATCAGTTGGGCTGGACGGGCTGCCCGCCGAGCGTGACCTCGACCGTGCGGCCGCCGGCCAGGGTGAAGGTCGCCTTCTCGTCCGGGGCGCGGGTGCGCACCGCCGCGACCAGCGTGTCGGCCGAGTCGATCGTGCGGTCGTCGATCTTCGTGACGACGTCGCCCTCCTTGAGGCCGGCCTTCTCCGCCGGACTGCCCGCGGTGATCGCGCCGAGCTGGGCGCCGCCCTGCGGGGCGTCCTTGACCTGGGCGCCGATGTACGTCTGGATCGCCTGGCCGGTCTTGATGATCGTGTCCGCGGTGCGGCGGGCCTGGTCGATCGGGATCGCGAAGCCGATACCGACGTTCCCGCCCTCGGACGCGCCCTGGCCCTGGCCGCCCTGGCCGGACTGCGGGCTGTAGATCGCGGAGTTGATCCCGATGACCTGGCCGGCCATGTTCGCCAGCGGGCCACCCGAGTTGCCGGGGTTGATCGCCGCGTCGGTCTGGACGGCGTCCATCACCGTCGTCTGGTCGCCGCTGCTGCCGCCCGCGCGCACCGGCCGGTGCAGCGAGCTGACGATGCCCGAGGTGACCGTGCCGGCCAGCTCGAACGGCGAGCCGATGGCGACGACCGACTGGCCGACCCGCAGGTCGTCGGAGCGGCCGAGCTCCACCGGCGTCAGGTTGCTCACGCCGTTGACCTTGACGACCGCGATGTCGGTCGTCGGGTCGCGGCCGACGACCTTGGCGGCCGCCTTCCGGCCGTCCTGGAACACGGCCTGGATCTGGCCGCCGTTCGCGGCGACCTCGACGACGTGGTTGTTGGTCAGGATGTAGCCGTCGGTGCTGATGACGAACCCGGAGCCCTCGCCGGCCCCCTGCTGCCCGCTGACCTGCAGCTCGACGACGCTCGGCGACAGCTTCTGCGCCACGGCCTCGACCGAGCCGGCGGGCGCGTTGCCCGTCTGCTGGGCCGGCTTCGGCGCGTCGAGCGCGTTGCTGCCTGGGCCGGACGAGCCGCCGGTGAGGTACCCGACCGCACCGCCCGCGATGCCGCCGACCAGCAGCGCGACCAGCGCGACACCGGCGAGCAGCTTCCCGCCGGACCGCTTCGGCTGCGGCGGGGCGGGCGTGCCGTAAGCAGCGGTCCCGGGCGGCCCGTACGGGTTCGCCGGCGGGTAGACGCTCTGCTGGGTCTGGCCGGACGGCGGCTGCGCGCCCTGGGCGGACCAGGGGTTCGTGTGCTGCGCTCCGTAGGACGGATCGGCCCCGGTCACCGCGTGGTAGGACGGCTCGGAGTACTGCGGCGCACCGCCGGACTCGGGCTTGGCCTGCTCACCGTACGGATTCCCCGCCCAACCGCCTTGAGCAGCCTGCTGGCCGGTCTCGGGCTGCCGCGGCGCCGCGGGGTCGTGCGTGGTGGGGTCGTTCTCGGTCATGTCATCACCTTGCGGGACGGTCCTGAGAGGTTCCTGAGCCGAACCTGTGCATCGGAGATGAGTATGCCGGGATCAGCCCGCCGCGCGGAGCCGTTCCGCGATCTGCTCGGGCGTGGCGTCGTTGATCCAGACCGCCATGCCCGATTCGGACCCCGCCAGGTACTTCAATTTGTCCTTCGCGCGCAGCACGGAGAAAAGTTCCAGGTGGAGCCAGCCGAGCTCGCGGTCCTGGCGCACCGGCGCCTGGTGCCACGCCGCGATGTAGGGCAACGGCCGGTCGTACAGCGCGTCGCAGCGGCGCAGCACGTCCAGGTAGACGTCGGCGAAGTCGTCGCGCTCGGCGTCGGTCAGCTCGGGGATGTCCGCGACCTGCCGGTGCGGCACCACGTGCACCTCGACCGGCCAGCGCGCGGCCGGCGGCACGTACGCCGTCCAGTGCTCGCCGGAGGCCACCACGCGCGCCCCGGACTTCTGCTCGGCGGCCAGCACGTCGCCGAGCACCGGGCGCCCGTGCTCAGCCTGGTAGGCGCGGGCGACGTCGATCATGCGCGCGGTTTTCGGCGTGACGAACGGGTAGCCGTAGATCTGCCCGTGCGGGTGCGAAAGCGTGACGCCGATTTCCTCGCCGCGGTTCTCGAACGGGAAGACCTGTTCGACACCAGGCACTTCCGACAACGCGGTCGTGCGGTCGGCCCAGGCGTCCACCACGGCCCGCACCTGCTTCGGGCTCAGCTGCGCGAAAGAACCGTCGTGGTCGCTGGTGAAGCAGACGACCTCGCAGCGCCCGCGGCCGGGCGCCACCGGCACCAGCCCGAGACCATCCACAGTGGACGGTTCGCCGACGACGTCTTCGGCGAAGGACGGGAAGCGGTTCTCGAAGACGACGACGTCGTAGTCGCTTTCGGGGATCTCGCTCGGCTTGCCCGGCTTCGACGGGCACAGCGGGCACAGGTCGGCCGGCGGCTTGTAGGTCCGCGTCTGCCGGTGCGCGGCCATCGCCACCCATTCCCCGGTTAGCGGGTCACGCCGGATCTCCGACGCGGCCGAAACCGGCGGCAGGTCACGGGTGTCCTCGGCGACGCGGTCGGGCGCGCCGGGCTGGTCGAAGTAGATGATCTCCCGGCCGTCGGCCAGGTGTCGTACGGTGCGCTTCACGCTTCTTGGGCCTCGTCCGTCTCCGCCGTTTCGGCGATCATGAGTTCTCCCGCCCGTTCGGCGAGCCTTTCCTTGGCCTCGTCCGGGATCCCGTCATCGGTGACGACGACGTCGGCCTCGTCCAGGTCCGCGATCGTCGAGATCCCGACGGTGCCCCACTTGGTGTGGTCGGCGAGCACGACCAGCTTGCGCCCGGCCTCGACCAGCGCGCGGTCGGTCTCGCTCTCGGTGAGGTTCGGCGTCGTGAACCCCGGCCCGTCCGCCATCCCGTGCACGCCGAGGAAGACGACGTCGAGGTGCAGCGACCGCAGGCTGTGCACGGCGACCGGCCCGACCAGCGCGTCCGACGGCGTGCGCACCCCGCCGGTCAGCACGACCGTGCGATCGGGCTGCGTCGAGCCGCGGAGCACGTCGGCGACCTGGATCGAGTTGGTCACGATGGTGAGCCCGGGGATGGCGTCGAGCGCCCGCGCCAGCGTCCACGTGGTGGTGCCGGCGGAGATGCCGATCGCGGTGCCGGGCCGGACGAGTGTCGCGGCGAGCTCGGCGATGGCTTCCTTCTGCGCGCGCTGGCGCACGGACTTGGCCTCGAACCCGGGTTCGTCGGTGCTCTTGCCGACGATCGAGGTGGCGCCGCCGTAGACCTTCTCGACCAGCCCGCGCCCGGCGAGCACGTCGAGGTCGCGGCGGACCGTCATGTCGGACACACCCAGCCTGGTCACGAGGTCACTGACCCGGACCGCGCCGGTCCGGCGTGCCTCTTCCAGGATCACCGCCTGTCGCTGACGCGCCAGCACCGCTCAACTCCGTCCCGTCCGGCCTCAACCACACAAAATCCTACACGATTCAACACAGGATCTGGTGATGAGCCTCGGGTGAACTTCGGAGCCGCTGGTCAGCCGGGCGCCCCCGGCAGCCGAATCGTCATCAACGCGCCGCCTTCCGGAGCCTGCGACGCGTACACCGCGCCGCCGTGGCGCTCCGCCGCGTGCTTCACGATCGCCAGCCCGAGGCCCGAGCCGGGCAGCGTCCGCGCCTCCGACGAGCGGTAGAAGCGGTCGAACACCTTGGGCAGGTCCTCTTCGGCGATGCCCGGTCCGGCGTCGGCCACCTCGACGACCGCCGTGCCGTCGCCGAGCGGGTACAGCCGCACCCAGACCGTCGACTCCGGCGGCGAGAACTTCACCGCGTTGTCGAGCAGGTTCAGCACCGCGCGCTCGATCGAGCTGTTGTCACCGGTGAGCACCCACGGCTGCAGCGAGACGTCGAAGTTGATCTCGCCCGCGCGCCGCCGCGCCCGGTCGAGCGCGCGCTCGACGACGTCCAGCAGCTCGACGCGCTCGAAGCGCTCACGCGGCTCGTCCTGGCGCGCGAGCTCGACGAGGTCGCCGATGAGCTGCGTCAGCTCGTCGAGCTGGCCGCTGATGTCGGCGACGATGTCGATCCGGTCGGCGTCCGGAAGCGGCGGCGCGCCCGGCTTGCTGGCGGCGAGCAGCAGCTCGAGGTTGGTGCGCAGCGACGTCAGCGGCGTTCGCAGCTCGTGGCCGGCGTCCGCGACCAGCTGGCGCTGGCGCTCCTGCGAGTCCGCCACCGTGCCGAGCATGGTGTTGAAGCTCGTGGTGAGGCGCGCGAGCTCGTCGTCCCCGCTGACCGGGATCGGCCGCAGGTCGCCGGTCTTGGCGACGCGCTCGGCGGCCGACGTCAGCCGCTCGACCGGGCGCAGGCCCGTCCGCGCGACCGCGGTGCCCGCCGCGGCCGCGACCAGGATGCCGGCGCCGCCGATGAGGAACAGCACGAGCGCGAGCTCGTTCAGCGTGCGCTTGGTCGGCCCCATCGACTGGGCGAGCACGATGGCCTCGCCGTGCCCGGTCGGCAGCGCGACCACCCGGCTGTCGGTGCGGAAGTCCGTCCGCATCGATTGGGGCGAGTCGCCGTTCGCGACGGCCAGCTCGTCCTGGCCGAACGGCGGCGCCGAGCTCGACAGCGGGTACGTCATCACGGCGTGCGCGACGTCGGGCGCGGCGCTGAGCTGCCCGATCTGCAGGTCGGCGCTCGCGAGGAACGCACCGGGGACCTGCCGCAGCTCGGTCTGCACCTGCGGCGAGTCGGCGGCGGCCTGCGCGCGGGCCATCAGGCTGTCGTCGAGCTGCTGGTAGAGGTTGCTGCGGACGACCATGTACGCGCCGATCGACACCAGCGCGACGGCACCGGCGACACAGGCGGCGGCCAGCAGCGTCACCCGGCCGCGCAGGGAGAACCGGCGCGTCCCCCAGCGCGTGCCCCGGGGATCGCCGGGCTCGGTCACGGCGGGGTTTCCCTCAGGACGTACCCCACCCCCCGCACCGTGTGGATCAGCCTCGGCTCCCCCTCGGCTTCCGTCTTGCGGCGCAAGTAGCCGACGTAGACCTCCAGCGCGTTGCCCGACGTCGGGAAGTCGTAACCCCATACTTCCTCCAGGATCCGGCCACGCGTGAGGACGTGCTTCGGGTAGGAAAGGAACAGTTCCAGCAGGGCGAACTCGGTCCGCGTCAGGCTGATCTCGCGGCCGCCGCGGCGCACCTCCCGGGTGCCGGGGTCGAGGGTCAGGTCCGCGAAGGACAGCATCTCCGAGGCCTGCCCGGCCTGGGCGTCCGGCGACGCGCGGCGCAGCAGCGCCCGCAGCCGGGCCAGCAGCTCTTCCAGCGCGAACGGCTTCGGCAGGTAGTCGTCGGCGCCGGCGTCCAAGCCGGACACCCGGTCGGAGACGGTGTCGCGCGCGGTCAGCACGAGGATCGGCAGGTCGTCGCCGGTGCTGCGGAGCCGACGGGCCACCTCGAGCCCGTCCAGCCGCGGCATCATGACGTCGAGGACCATCGCGTCCGGCCGGTCGGCGATGATCGCCTCCAGCGCCTGCGCACCGTCGCTGGCCAGCTCGACCTGGTAGCCGTTGAACTCCAGGGACCGCCGAAGCGACTCACGGACGGCGCGGTCGTCGTCCACCACAAGGATGCGCATGGCGATAGTTTTACTCAGCGTGCTGAGACCCGCCTAAGAACACACACAGAACTAACAAAGAGATTTCCTCACTCCGGAGCTCGCGCGACCGGCGCGTTCCAGTGCCGCCAAAGCGCGATCATCCGCACGGCGACCACGGCAGCGGCCGAAACGACGGTGACCGGTCCGGCCGGCAGTCGCAGAGCGTGACCGACGGCGACGAGCACCGACCCGGCCAGCGCGGCCACGGCGTAGATCTCCTTCCGCAGGACGAGCGGTATTTCCCGGAGCAGCAGATCGCGAACGGCACCCCCGCCGATCCCGGTGGTCATCCCGATCAGGCACGCGGCGTACACGGTCGCGCCGGCGTCGATCGCGATGGTCGTCCCGGCGGTGGCGAAGACCCCGAGCCCGAGCGCGTCGGCCAGGAGGACGCCCCGCCGCAACCGCGCGACCTGCGGGTGGAAGGCGAAGACGACGAGCGCGGTCCCGGCGCAGACGGCGAGGTAGGGCCAGTTCCGCAACGTCGTCGGCGGGTGGATGCCGAGCAGCACGTCCCGGATGACCCCACCCCCGAGCGCGGTGGTGAGCCCGACCACGACGACCCCGAAGACGTCGAGCCGCGCCCGCACGGCGGCGAGCGCCCCGGACGCGGCGAAGGCGACGAGCCCGACGAACTCAAGCGCCGTGAGCAGCATCTACTGGTCGAGCAGCCCACCGCGGTAGGCCAGCAGCGCGGCCTGCACCCGGTTCGCGGCCCCGATCTTCGAGAGCACGGCGGAGACATACCCCTTGACGGTGGCTTCGGAGAGGTGGAGCCGTCCCCCGATCTCGGCGTTGGAAAGCCCTTGCCCGATAAGCGCGACGACCTCACGCTCGCGTTCGGACAGCGAGGCGAGCAGCTTCCGAGCCGGCTGAGCAGCGCGTTGTTCGTCCCGATGGGACTGAACCATCCGCGCGGCCACCCCGGGATCCAGGACAGCCCCACCCCGGCTCAGATCCCGGACGGCACGCAGCAACGCGGCGGGGTCGATGTCCTTCAGGAGGAAGCCGTTGGCCCCGAGCCTCAGCGCGAGGCTGACGTACTCGTCGATGTCGAAAGTGGTCAGCATGGCCACGGTAGGGGGATCGGGCAGCGCGAGGATGGCCCTCAAGGCCCGGATCCCGTCGTCAGGAGCGCGCATCTTGATGTCGAGCAGGGCAACGTCCGGGTGGTACCGCCGCGCGACCTCGACCGCGGATCTGCCATCGGAGGCTTCGCCCACGATCTCGATGTCCTGGGCCCCGGACATCATCGCGCGCAACCCCGAGCGCACCAGTTCCTCGTCGTCGGCGAACATGAGCTTGATCAACGAAGCCCTCCGCAACAGCCAGTAGGAGGCGGCTCCCCGCGTCCCGTTAACGAAGGTTACCTACTGTTGTTCAGCAGTTCGAAACCAGACACGACCAGGTGACCGACTGGTCCGTCCAGGTCAGGTGCGGTTGGCCGTCCGGCGAGGTATACCAGCTTGGCTCGGGCGCCAGGAGAACCACTCACCTGGGTGACGACGTAGGTCGGGCCGCCCGCCGGGATCACCGACGACGTGCCTCGTCTCGTTGCCACCAATCGATGGCCCGGTGTCGATCAACAGCCTCTCCGACCCTCTCGACCAACTCGGCGAGCCGCGCCTCGTGGTAGGCGGCGACCTTCTCCCGAGCTGCCCGCCGCTCGCTCTTCGTGCCCATGCCGGGCACGCTACCGGGATCGTTCGGGCCCACCGGAAAGCCCGGCTCACCTGCGGCGCTTCTTGCTCTTTCCGTTGGTACCGCGCGACCGCGTTAAACCACCCAGCGGATGCACGGTGCGGACCGGCCGAACCTGCTCGAACACCTCGGCCAGTTCGGCGAGCCCCACGTGATCCGAGTGGCCCGAACCGAGGATCGCTTCCGCCAGGTGCGCGCGTTCGCCGTCGGGCACCTCGATCAGCGTCGCAGCCGTCGCTTCCGGTCCGGCCGTCTCCAGGAGGACGAGGAACTGCTCGGCCATACCGAGCAGGGCCTCGCGTTCAGCGAGGCCTTCGAGAGCCAGCTCACCACGCTCCACCAGCAGTTGTGTCGCGATCGGCCCCAAGGCTGGATCGGTGCGCAGGTCGTGCAGCACCGCGTCACCGTCCGGAAGGGAGCCGGTGAGAATCTCGAGCATGACGGACGCCCGCGTGCGGAACGGACACTCGCGGACCGCGTCCAGCAGCAACGGCAGTCCCGCATCCCGACCACCGTGCGCGGCAAGCCACCCGGTGATCTCCGCCGCGGCCTCGTCTTCGCTGTAGTGCTCCGCGACCACGCCAAGCATTGCCGCGGGAGTTGCGGCGGCGAGTTCACCCACCAGGGGCGCGAACCGGCCTTCCCGCAGCAGCTGGGCTCGGACGGCGCGGGTGGCCAGTGGTGTGAGAGTGACCAGTTCGACCGACGGTGCCTCGAGCGCAACCCTCAAGCGGTCCTGGATGTCCGGCGGGAGCTCGGGGTTCTCCGGCACCAGATCCATGCTGAACATCGGGTCTGGCGGTCCCTCGGTCAGCTCGACAGCGCCGAACTCGGCCAGCTTCGTCAGCAGCCGGCGAAATTCCCTCGCGAGCCCGTCCCGCCAGAGCGGCTCCATCGACGGTTCGAGATCGAGGTAGTAGCCCTCGGTACAGGCCAGCCATACGGTTTCGGCAAGCCGGACCACGGGAATCGGCTCCGGCATGCCGTAGATCGTGTTGAACACGTCCGGCAGCACGATGTCGAGGTTCTCGTCGAGCAACAAGGCGTAGCCCGGGGCCCAACCGCTGTCCTTGACCAGCAGGCCCGGTTCGGGGACCGCGTCGAACGCGGCTGTCCACAAGGCGAGCGCGTCCTTGACCAGCGGCGCCGCCTTCGCCACGCGCACCAGCTTGCCCTTGATCACCCGCACGAGCCGCGCGCGTTTGGCCAGTTCGAACAGGATGACGAGGTTGGGCAGGTCG
Source organism: Amycolatopsis lexingtonensis (assembly GCF_014873755.1). Lineage (NCBI taxonomy): Bacteria > Bacillati > Actinomycetota > Actinomycetes > Pseudonocardiales > Pseudonocardiaceae > Amycolatopsis > Amycolatopsis lexingtonensis. The sequence goes on along the minus strand of NZ_JADBEG010000001.1, from coordinate 8,434,971 downwards.
GCGCTGCTGCGCACGGTCTGGACCTCGCCGCCGAGGTCCCGTTCGAAGTCGTCGCCGGTGTCCAGCAGCGACACGAGCTCACGGGCGTCGGCGAGCTTGAGGTCGCCGGTCCCGGTCAGCGCCCGCCCGTCACCCACCCACTCGACGAACTTCCGGAGCTTGATCACCAGCGAAGAGCGCTCCGCTGCGGCTTTGAGCTCCGAGTCCGGCGGCAGCGAGACCGGCAGTTGGGGAAGCGCCCGCCCGGTCTGCTCGCTCGCGTGCCGGGCGGCGATTTCCGCGAGGAGTTCGGCGTCGTAGGCGTGCTTCCCTTCGCGCACCTCGGCGAGGAAGGCGTTCAAAGCGTCCGAGTCCTCAGCGTCGACACCGTTCCGGAGGGCGGTCATGACCCAGTACTTGCCGACACCGAAGTTGCGTTCATCGGCCATCGCGGCCGGAAACTCGGCGGCCGCCTTGGCAACTGCCCCCTCAAGCGCCGCCGGTGGCTCGCTCATGGGATCTTCCAGCCCGGCCTCGTGCAGGTAGCGGAGGAAGAGCTGCAGCGTTTCGGGCACGAGAACGGCGTCGTCAGCGGTGGCCGAGAGCGTGCGCGGCACGTACGTCAGCAGGAAGTCCCTGACCAGCTCGCCGGTCCAGTAGGCAAGCCGCCCGTCGATCGAGGTGTGCCGGAACTGGAGCGCGGAGATCACGGCGTAGGGGTCGATCTCCCGGCCCTGCGCTTCTGCCCAGGCAGCGAAGCGCCGGACCAGGAGGTCCTGCCCGGCTTCGTAGCCTTCGTAGTCGTCCTGGTCGTAGTAGGTTCGCACTCCGGATCCCATCTCGTCGCTTACCGACAAGGTAGTGACGGAAGCCATACCGGGAGCTGCGGGGCGGCGGCTCGACTGGCCACGCGTCTCACCACGGCTGGCGTTCGCCCGCCTACGGGCCTTGCTGACCTCTTACCGCATGTCGGGTAGGCTGCCCAAGGTACGCAAGCCCTCGTAGCTCAGGGGATAGAGCACCGCTCTCCTAAAGCGGGTGTCGCAGGTTCGAATCCTGCCGGGGGCACTTGACGGACGGGCGCGCGCCGGTCACGACACCGCAGACAGTCGAACACACGGAGCGCAGCAAGGTCGTCGCCCCCGTTACCTTTTTCGTAGTTCCTGATCAAGGAGCTGCGGTCACCAGGCCCGGCATGACTAACGCCCCCAGTCGAACCCATGATCCGGGGGGTGGTGTCACCGGGCCTGGTGGCATCGACCGACCGCTGATAGGGACACGGCCACCACTGGGTAGGTCTCGTCGTAACGTGGGTGCCGGCGCTCGATGCCCGACCGGTGACCACATCCGACGAACGAAACGACATGGTGAATGAGCAGCAGTTTCAGCGTGTTCCTCGGCCTGGACGTCGGCAAAGACGCCCACCACGCGGTCGGTCTCGACCTCGATGGGAAGCGACTGCACGACGGGCCGCTGCCCAACACCGAACCGAAACTGAGAGCCCTGTTCGACAAGCTCGCCGCGCACGGCACCCTGCTGGTCGTGGTCGACCAACCGGCCACGATCGGGGCGCTGCCGGTCGCGGTCGCCCGCGCCGCCGGGCACCAGGTCGCCTACCTGCCCGGCCTGGCCATGCGCCGCATCGCCGACCTCTACCCCGGCCGCGCGAAAACCGACGCCCGGGACGCGTTCGTCATCGCCGACGCCGCCCGCTCCCTGCCCCACACCCTGCGCCCGGTCGACGTCGGTGACGAGGCACTGGCCGAACTGGAGGTACTGGTCGGGTTCGACGACGACCTGGCCGGCGAAGCCACCCGGATCAGCAACCGCATCCGCGGCCTGCTCACCGGCATCCACCCTGCCCTGGAACACGCCATCGGACCGCGGATCAGCCACCCGGCGGTGCTGGAGATCCTGTCCCGCTGCGGCGGCCCGGCTGGCATCGCCCAGGCCGGGCGCCGCAAGCTCACCGCGATCGCGAAGGTCCACGCGCCGCGCATGGGCGAGCGGCTGGTTGAGGCGATCATGACCGCGCTCGGCGAGCAGACCGTCACCGTCCCGGGCACCGCCGCGGACACCGTGCTCCCAAGGCTGGCTGACAGCCTGAAAACCGTTCTGCAGCAACGCAAGCAGGTTGCCGAGCAGGTTGAGGGGATACTTGATGCGCACCCTCTTGCCGGGGTCCTGACCTCGATGCCCGGCATCGGTGTCAGGACCGCCGCCCGCATCCTGCTCGAGGTCGGCGACGCCTCCAACTTCGCCTCTTCCGGGCATCTCGCGGCCTACGCCGGGATCGCACCGGTCACCCGCAGCTCCGGCACCAGCATCAAGGGCGAGCATCCCGCCCGGACCGGCAACCGCCAGCTCAAACGCGCGTTCTTCCTCGCCGCGTTCGCCGCGCTGTCCGATCCGGTCAGCCGGGCTTACTACGACCGCAAACGGGCCGAGGGAAAGAAGCACAACGCCGCGCTGATCTGCCTGGCCCGCCGTCGCTGCGACGTGCTCTACGCGATGCTGCGCAACGGGACCCACTACCGACACCCCGAACCAGCTCCCGTCCCCTCTGCGGCTTGACAACCACTGTGAGACTGCGCGGGCGGCCTGGTGGTCGCTGTCAGGATAGTCCGGCGGTGCGGGATGACTCGTTGACAACCTGGCCGTTCTCGAACGTGCCTTGCCTATGACACGTCTCCCACGCCGTCCGGGCCGGCCTGGCCCACCCAGTGGCTTGATAAGCAGCCCGTCCGCCCGCACGGCGTGACTCGTCACAGTTTCGCCTGGGTGCCCACCACGGCCGACGCCCACAGACCAACGTCGTCGGCTGGAAGGTACCGCGTGAACATGCTGCTCGAGTCACTCGAAGGCGTCATCGGCGTCGACACCCACCGCGACACCCTCGCCGCAGCCGCGGTCACCGCAGTCGGCGCCACGCTGGGACATGCCGACGCCCCAGCCAGCGCCGAGGGCTACCGGCAGCTGCTGGACTTCGCGCGAGCGCAGGTGCCCGGCCAGCGATGCTGGGCCGTCGAAGGAACCAGCAGCTATGGTGCCGGACTCGCCGCCTTCCTCAGCGAACAGGGCGAACAGGTCGTCGAAGTCTGCCGACCCAAGCGCCCACCGCGGCGCGGCGGACGCAAGAACGACGCCCTCGATGCGGTTCGAGCCGCCAGGGAAATCCTCAGCAGCGACCGCCTGATCGAGCCTCGCAGCCGGGGCCAGCGCGAAGCCCTGCGCGTCTTGGTGAGCACACGAGCCGGCGCGGTCTCCGCCCGCACCGCGGCGATCAACCATCTCAAAGCACTGATTGTCTCCGCTCCCGAGAACCTCCGCGCGGAACTGCGAGGCCAGAGCAGCGACGCCCAGATCAGCTACTGCGCAAAACTGCGCGACCGTCCCGCCCAGGACCTCGAGCACCGCACCACCATCCGGGCGATGCGCTCCACCGCCCACCGCATCCAAGCACTCAAGACCGAGGCGAACGAGCTCGAACGCGACATCGCGCGCTTGGTCGACGACGTTCACCCCGAGCTGGCGCACCTGCCCGGCGTCGGCGCTCTGAGCGCCGCTCAAATCCTGATCAGCTGGTCCCACCACGGCAGGCTCCGCTCCGAAGCGGCCTTCGCCAGCCTCGCCGGCGCCGCACCGATTCCCGCCTCCTCGGGCCTGACCAACCGCCAGCGCCTCAACCGAGGTGGCGATCGCCAGCCCAACCGAGCGCGCCACACCATCGTGCTCACTCGCAGCCGGATCGACCCCGCGACTCGCGCCTACATCACCCGCCGGCTGGCGGAAGACAAGACCCTGCGAGAGATCAACGCTGCCGCGAGCGGATTATCGCGCGTCAGCTGTTCCGGACTCTCCAGCAACACCACACGACCACGCCAGCAGCCCTTGACGCCACATAGCAGCGTCATAGGGACACCCCCCGGCCGGCCTATCGCCACGGCGAGCTCAGCCGATCGGCAGCTGAGCCGACCGTTCCAGGCTCCCCGAAGCAAGGAGCTTCGCACGAAGGTCATGCAGCGTGCTTTGCCCATCACGATTAAGACGCCAGAACGTCCACCCATTGCACGACTGGCGATCCATAACGAACATCGCGGCACGAGACGGACTGGGGAACAACTCTCCCGAGGGAACGCTTATCCTGCCATCCCGTTCGATCGTTGCCGTGTAGTCGTTACCTTTGTTGCGCCCGACAAGCTTGTCGCCCGGCCTAAGCAATCGAGCTGCAAGCAGTTCCGCGATCGTCACATCATACCGGGCACGAGTACGCCGAGCTACTCGCCGTTGAGGACTGACCGTCTTCGGCACCGTGAAACCCAACATCTCCGGCCGCCAAATAATTTCACATAACTTTACATAGAGGATCTGTCGTTCCTCTATAGATTCTTTCGTAAACTCGTCATAGTGTTTCATGAATTTCTTAAGATTATACTTATCGAGGAACTTGCGATAGGCGGGAAACTTCGAATAACTATGCTTACTCAGCGACTTGACCAGCATGTTTTGACGAAAATAATAAGGCAACTTATCAGTGTAGCTATCCGCATTGTAACTGGCATTGTCGGACTTTGGCAGCAATAGCAAGCCGCCCAACCTATTTCGCGTCGCCTTGAACGCCTGCGGCGTCTTTACTTCTACCTGATGACGATCAAACTTATTAGCCCAAATGTGTTCGATTTCATATGGGCACCCACGGTCTACATATGCAGGGAAGTCATTACTGCCATCGCATTCCGATTCCACGAAGGCCGTTATTCTGGCGAGGAGATACCTTACTTGCCGCGAATTGTCCGGCTGCAACCCAAACTTCGCCATGCCAGAGAACTCGTCGTCAAGTTCTGCGATTCGTCTCGAAAGCAGCGTGCGCAACTCGCCCACAGACTGCGTTTTTCGAGCCAGCGACACCAACTCGTAAACATCTTCGTCGAGGTCGGCCGGCTTACTAACGGAGCCGTTTACCAATTTTCTGATGTACGTCAGGTCCAAGAAAGACGCAACCAAATTCGCCTTTTCCCAGAAGATCGACTCGCTGTCTTCCACCCTGACTGCGGCAACAATGAGCAGGAGCTGTTTTTCCATTCCAGTGACGGCATTGTAGTAAACAGGTCGCAGTTCGGACGTGAAATTCATCGTCGCCCAGACAAGCGACTGATAACGCTGCGATAGTTTGGCAACGGTAATCTTCAAGAAAGTTCGGTAATCCTCAGCTGCATGTAGGCCCATCCTACCAGAATTGACCCGAACCCATTCGTGTGCCGCGTTATCAACTTCGTCGCGCTCGGAACGATCGTTAACATCGGCATACTTGGCGAGCAGCAGTGTACTCAGGAACTCACCGGGTACCCGAGCCCCCAGCGTAGACAGATTGCTGAGCATCTCGCGCCATTGCGTGTTAAGGTCAGTGGCGTCCAAGCGAGCCATCTCGATGAGATGGCCTTTGAGCAGGTCAATCGGCGCCAGCCGAACGCCTCGATCATTCATCGTGACGAAGATTTCCCACCCATGCCGCTCACTCTCTGCCTTGATGCCGACCAGGCAGACCCGGTTGAGGAACCAGTCGGTGAACGGGAGCAAGCTCTCCCCACGGAGATCTTCCGGAAAGTCTTCCACGAGGTCCCGCGCACGTTGCGCAAGATTGCGAACAGACGGGCTCGGATTGACAGGCAGGTCGTAGTCACGCCCATGAACCAGCGCTTCGAGCAGTTCCCTGCGCTCGGACGCGTTGACGGTGAACGTTGTCTCACCGTAGTTGACAGTCCAGATTAGGTTCGCGACCTTTGTGGCATCGACCCGCTCCTCGGCTTCGTCAAGAAGCCGGTACAGGTGAATGAGTAGCAGGTGTAGCGAGGTCATCCGCTGCTGGCCGTCCACCAGGACGGTGTTGTCATCCGCTTCAACGTAGACGTAGGGGCCAAGGAAGTACGGCTTATAAGTCGCGGTCTCCTTCCGGCCGTCACCGGTCTTGCGCGAAGACGAGAAGCTCTTATACAGATCGAGTATCAGCGTAGCAACGTCTTTACGCTCCCACGTGAACTCACGTTGATAGTTGTCAACCCGGAAACTCGCGCCGGAAAACAGCTGGTGGACAGTCTTCGAGAATCCCTGAATCGGCGCGTCCGGCATCTACAACCCCTCGATCAATTTCGTCAACGTCAAGACATAACACATCGACGGCTCGTCACCCATCCGCTGTTCGAGTGACATGTGGCACCGCAGATTGCGAGATCAAATCCGGTACCGAGTTACGACCCGGAAACCCAGCATGGCCATCAGGACCACATGGCATGCCCGTAGCTGGAACCAGCTGCCTGCGCTGCCGCCGTCGCCGCCGAGCAGATCAACGCCTTCCCTCGGCGAAGAGCCGGCGAACCTCGCTCGCCAGCGATGGTGGTGTTGCAGTCGTCGTCGCTCCCGCCCCTTATCGCACGGTCCCGTTCTGGGCCCGAGCGGCTCACACGTCCGTCCGGTGATCGATCGCGGCCTCGTAGAAGGCGTCCGCGAGGGCCACGATGACAGCGCTGATGGCAGGCCCGTCGCTGAAGAAGTAGTCGGCCATGGTGTTGTGGGCCTCCTGGTTCTCGACTACCGCCTCAATGACCGCCGCCTGGAAGTCCTGCGACTCTATGAACTGCTTCTTCGAATTCACCTTAGTTTGGTTGATCAGGTCCGGGTAGGCGAGCAGCCGCTGCACCAAACCCTGCACGAACTCTCGGACCTGCGACCCGGTGAACGACTCGGCGCCGAAGAGGTCATTCATCTTGTCGATGACGACCTGGAGTGCGACATACTTCGGCTCCTTTCGGTTGCCGGTGCCCGCGGCTCTGATCCCCTTCAGCTCACCGTCGCCGGTCAGCGAGATGTCGACCGCGGTCCCCTTGCTGTGTTTGACGCCGACCAACACAACATCGGACAGGTCGACCTCCGCGGCCCAGGATGAGTCTGCGATGACCTTCTCCAGGAGCCTCAGAAAGATCGACAACATCTCCATGTACGGGTCACCGTAGTCAACGATCTGACTCATGAAGTCGTAGAGCCGGACGAGGGTGGAGACGTCCTTGCGGAACAGATCAAGGGTGTTGAGAGTGACCTTGTCGTCGGACTCGATCGCAGCGGCGTAGCGGCGAGCGAACTCGTTCTTAGCTGGACTAATCGCCGCCGAGAGCGCGTTGTTGCCCTTGCGGGTGACCCACAGTTCGGCGACCTCTCGCACCTGCTCAGGTGTGTAGATCCCAGCCTGGGCAAGCTTATTGACAAGATGGACGACGACGTACGGGTCGGTCTCGGTCTCCAGAGTGGCGTTGGTGAAGTACGGCTCGAACGCAGCTCTGATGTCCTCGGGCTTGTTGACGAAGTCTATGACGAACGTTTTGCGCTTCTGCTCTCCGCCTGCAGTGCGATGCGTGCGGTTGAGCCTGGACAGCGTCTGCACCGCAGTGAGCCCGGGGAGCTTTTTGTCGACGTACATCGCCGAGAGCAGCGGCTGGTCGAACCCTGTCTGGTACTTGTTGGCGACCAGCATGATCTTGTACGTCGTGCCCTTGAAGGCGGCAGCCAGGTCAGAGCCGGCGCCGGGGTTCAGGTTCGCTTCGGTGAACTCGTCGTCCTTGCTCGGCTGTGGCCCCCAATCCGAAATCCATTCCTCGTCCTCGGCCATCGTCACCGAGCTGGAGAACGCCACCAGGGTGCGGTAGTTGTACGAGGCGTCCTTGGCGGCCCGCTTGGCGATGTAGGCGTCGATCGCCTTTTTGTACTTCACTACGGCCCTACGAGAGTCGGTCACGACCATCGCCTTCGCCTTACCCTCCAGCAGGTGGGCGACGTTGACGTGGAAATGCTCGACGATGATCTGCACTTTTTGGCTGATGTTGGTCGGGTGCAGCTTCACCCACCGCATCAGGCCCTTACGTGCAGCGGCCTCGTCCACCACCACGTCACCGTCGCCACTCTCGGCTTGACCGGCAATCTTCAGCGCGGTGTCGTAGGACTGGTAGCCCCTGAGCACGTCGAGGATGTAGCCCTCCTCGATCGCCTGCCGCATGGAGTACAGGTGGAACTCGACCGGCTTGCCGTTCGGGCCCTTGCGGCCGAAAAGCTCCAGCGTCTTGTTCTTCGGCGTCGCGGTGAACGCGAAGTAGGAAATGTTCTCCGACTGGGCCCGCTCAGTCATCTCCGAGGCCAAGATCGACTCTACATCGACGGGTCCGCCCTCCTGGATCTCCTTGACCTCCTCAGCGGTCAGCACCGCCTTGAGCTTGGACGAGATCTGCCCGGACTGCGAGGAGTGCGCCTCGTCTGCGATCACCGCAAACCGCTTCCCTTTCAGTCCCTTGTCGACCCGGATCTCGTCGAGCGCGAACGGAAATGTCTGCACTGTCACCGCGATGATCAGCTCACCGTTCTTCAACGCGGTCGCCAGCAGCCCGGACTTCGACTTCGCCCCCGCTTTGCGGACATCCTCCGGGCTGATTGTGACCACGATCTTCCCCGACCCGTCGATCTGCCGGATCGCCTCCTGAAGCTGCCCGTCGAGCACGGTGCGGTCCACGACCACGATCACCGAGTCGAAGACCTTCTCGTCGTCCACATGCAGGCGCGCCAGCCGGTGCGCGGTCCAGGCGATGGTGTTCGTCTTCCCCGACCCGGCCGAGTGCTCGATTAGGTAGCGGTATCCCACTCCCTCCTCGCGCACCGCGGCCACGATATTCGTCACGGCTTCCCACTGGTGGAACCGCGGGAAGAGCATGCTTGTCCGTCGCATCGAGATGCCGGTGGCAACGTCCCACTCCTCCTTGCTCTCTACAATCATCAGCTTGCCGATGATGTTGAGCCAGGCGTGCTTCTCCCAGACCCGCTCCCACAGGTACGCCGTCGCCGACCGCCCACCCCTGCCGGGCGGGTTCCCCGCACCACTGTCGTGACCCGTGTTGAACGGCAGGAAATGCGTCTTCTCACCCTCCAACTTGGTGGTCATCGCGGCCAAATCGTTCGAGACCGCGAAGTGCACCAGCGCCCGGTGCCCGAACGACAGCAGCGGCTCCGGCCGGCCATTGGTCAGCGGGTTCCGGTTCTTGCGGTACTGGTTGATCGCCTCATCGAGAGACTGGGTGAAGTCGGTCTTCAACTCGACGGTGGCGACCGGGAGTCCGTTGACGAAGAAGACAAGGTCGATGCTGCGCTGGTCAGCAGTGGAGAAGTGCACCTGCCGCATGACTCGCACCCGCATCGCGGTGTACTGCTCGTTGGTGGTCGCGTTGAGACTGCTCTCGGGGCGGAACTGCGCCATCTTCAGTCGGCCGCCACCGATGTACTGCACGCCGTTGCGCAGGATGTTCAGCGCCCCGCCACCATGTTCGAGAGGCTTGTCCAGCGCAGTGGTCAGCACGTCAAGGAACTTCGCCTGCGACCCGGCAGCCTTCAGAGCCTTCTCGTACGCCGCCTTCTGTGTTCCCTCTAGCCAGGCGAACAGGTCCTCGGGAAAGAGCGCCCGCTCCCGGTCATACCCGGTGTCATCGGCCGAATAAAGCCACCCGTGGCCGGCCAAGAACTCGCAGATCTCGGTCTCGAAGACACCCTCATGGTGGTCCGCCATCACGCCCTCTCCCGCACGTCGATCTGCCCCGTCACCGCCGCCGTGATTAGCGCTGACCTGCGCTCCTTCGAAAGCTCAATGAACCGCTCGGTCTCAGCGATAAGCGAGTCGATCTTCGCAGTCTGCTCGTCAAGACAGGCGACGATGCGTGCCTGCTCACTGAGGGGCGGCAGCGGTAAGACGATCGCCCGGACATCGCTGGCCGCCACCTTGTACGTGCCGACAGCGGTTCGAGCCCGAGTCCCGATCTGCGCACGAGTCGCTGCGGAGTTGAACGCCCATACGAAGAACTCGGGAAGCATCGAGGCACCGACCCGAAGGCGGATTAACAGGTCAGGATAGATGTACTCCTTGTTATTGAACTCTGATCCGACCAGACCCGCGCGGCCAACAAGATTTACATTTCCGTTTCCTCGAACGAGCAGGACGTCACCGGCTCGCAGCCGAAGGTCGTTCAACCTTGGCACCGAGGTGCGGTCAACGAACTTCGTTACGTTGGGTCCCATACTGACTCGTCCGTCCCGGACCGCACCCAACGACAACGTTCGCAGATCGCCGACTGAGCTACCCTCGGGCGATACGCCATTCGAGGGACCGAAGGATAGCAATCGCTTGGTCGCGACAGCCAGCCATCCGACAGGCAAAACAGGCAGCCAAGGGTCTCCCGTCTGAACCAGCTCGGCATCTAGGCCACACGAAAGCACCCGATCGACGACAGCGTTGCGCCGCTCGCGAAGCAGCTCGATCAAGCGCTGCTGCTCCTCGATGAGCGTGTCGATACGCGCGGTCTCACGATCGAGGTAGCCAGCGATGGCACGCTGCTTTTCGGGTGACGGCAGTATCACGGGGAGAGCGCGAATCGCCGACACGTTGATGCGGCGAAACGTACTGCCAATCATCGCCGACTCGATTGCGTGGACCGCTTCCGCTCCTACCAGTGCGTATCGGAGGAATGTCGGGTCGACGTCCGAAGTCCTGCGAAGAAGGACCGTCTCCTGGCCGATAGCGAACTCAGGGACACCTGGTCCTACCGCTGATACAAGGCCCACCGACACATTGCGAATGAAAAGCAAGTCGCCGACCCGCGGCGCGCGGTCTCCCGCTCGCAGGTGATCAAAGAACTCCTGAGTCGTGTAGTTGCAGTCAGACAGGTCCACATACGGACCTTGACACTCTCGGATACTCGCGACCGGGAATCGGCGGTCGTCGTCGACGAACTCCGCAGTGACGTGAGCGCAATCGATGACGTCAACGAGTCGCCTGAGTGGCACCGTTTTGGTCATCCCTCCACCTCATGGAGCAGGTCGAGGATCTTGGTGACCTGCTTCTCCAGGTCGGCGTCGATCTCGGCCAGCGGACGCGGCGGGACGTACTTGTGGAAGTGGCGGGTGAAGGGGATTTCGTAGCCGGTCTTGACCTTGGCCCAGTCGATCCAGGCGTCAGAGACATGCGGTGTCACCTCGGCGTCGAAGTACGCCTGGATCACCTCTGCCTTACCAGCCGCACCAGCGATCGAGCCGCCGTAACTGAACGGGACGTTCTCGGTGTCACGCTTCTTGGCGTCCGACTTGGGCTTGCCTTTGCGGTCGACGACGGGGTTACCGTTCTCGTCGAGGAGGGGGCGCTCGACAGTGATGGTCCAGTAACCAAACTCGTCGTTGCGCAGCACCTTGGAGTAGTCGGGGTCGGCGTCGGCGAAGTCGGCGTACAGACGCACGACCTTTGTGCGGTCATCCTCGCTGAGCTCACGATTCTTAGAGCCGAGGCTCTTGCGCATTTTGGTCCAGAACGCGGTGCCGTCGATGAGCTGAACCAAGTCTTTGCGGTCGGGGTGTTTGGTGTTGTCGAGGATCCAGATATAGGTGGCGATGCCGGTGTTGAAGAACATGTTGGGCGGCAGCGCGACGATGACATCGACCAGGTCGTTCTCCAGCAGCCACTTGCGGATTTTGGAAGGGCCGGACTCGGCGGCGCCGTTGAAGAGCGGCGACCCGTTCATCACGATGCCGGCCCGGCCGCCGCCGTCCTCGGGGGCGCGCATCTTGTGGGCCAGGTGGAGCAGGAAAAGCATCTGCCCGTCCGAGGTCGACGGCAGGCCGGGGGCGAACCGGCCGTAGGGGCCGGCTTCGTCGCGCTCTTTGGTGACCGCCTTGGCGTACTGCTTCCAGTCGACGCCGTACGGTGGGTTGGACATACAGAAGTCGAACTGGCGCCCCTTGAAGGCGTCGTCCGTCAGTGTGTTGCCGAAGGCGATGTTGGTCGCGTCGTGGCCCTTAGCCAGCAGGTCGGACTTGCAGATGGCGTACGACTGGGGGTTGTACTCCTGGCCGTACAGGCTCAGCTTCGCGTCGGGGTTCTGGGCGAGCAGGTGCTCCTCTGCCAGGGCGAGCATGCCGCCGGTACCCGCGGTGGGGTCGTACAGCGTGCGGACGATGCCAGCCTCGCTCAGATCGACGTCCTTCTCGGCGAAGAGCAGGTCGACCAGCAGCCGGATCGCGTCCCGTGGCGTGTAGTGGTCACCCGAAGTCTCGTTCGCGGCCTCGTTGAACTTGCGGATGATGTACTCGAACGCATCGCCCATGTCGGCGTTGGAGACGACGTCCGGATGCAGGTCGACGCGCTTGAAGGACGTGATGACCTCCCGCAGGAGCCCCGCCTTGTCCAGGGCGAGGATCTCCTTCTTGAAGTCGAAGTACTCGAACACGTCGACATCGGATGAGAACCGGTCGATGTAGTCGGCCAGGTTGTCCGCCAACCCGTCGGCGTCAGCCAGCAGGTTGGCGAAGGAGTAGTTCGAGGTGTTGTAGAACGGCCGACCAGTCGACTTCTTGACCTCGATCCTGAGCCGGTTCGGGTTGTCATACTTCGCCGCCAGTTCGCGCACCGTCTCGCGGTTCGGCGCGAGGATGCAGTCGAGGCGACGCAGGATCGTTAGAGGAAGGATCACGTTGCCGTACTGATTGGGGCGGTAGGGACCCCGAAGCTGGTCGGCGATCGACCAGATGAAACTACCGAGGGTGCTCACAAGGCTCCTTACGAGGCTCGCTCGATGCTGGATGACGGACGCCCAGCGCGCGGCGTGCACGCCGCCCGAGCAAGCGGGGCACAGTCTGCAGCTGCCGGCGCTTCACACGGACATCATTGCGTATCGCAACTCTGCGCGTGCCCATAGCTACATCGACGCAGGTCAAGGGCGGCATGTTACTACTACGCGTGGACGGCTTGCCCGAACTGGGCTGCATACCGCGCAGTCACTTACGTAATCAATTGCATACTCTTGGTGCCTCAGCACATCGCTGTTCGGTGTTCTCGCTTGACCGAACACCGAACACCTGAGACGATTGGGGACATGCCTCCTGATTGGCGCCGGGCCATCGATGCCGTGATCGCTGCGCTTCAGGCTGTTGACCTTACGGCTGCACCTTCGGCAGAGGACCTGGCTGCCGGCCTCACGGTCGAGATCAATGGGGTGCGTTTGGACATCGACGTCGAAGTTGCCTCGACGGTGACGCCGGAGTCACTGGCGAACCAGCTTCGTCGACATTCCGGCACGAGTCCTCAAGCGGCCCCAGTTCACTTGCTCGTCGCTGATCGGATCGTGGCAGCCGCCCGCGAAGAGCTCGGAAAGCAGGGCTGGAGCTGGCTCGATCTTCGAGGTCACCTGCATCTTTCCGGCCCGGGTGTACTTGTCGATACCGCAGTCCCTGCCGCACCCGACGCTCCTCGCCCGGTCGACCTGTTCGCTGGCAAGGTCGCACTTGAAGTTGCCTCCGCTCTGCTCCTCAAACCGGAACATCCAGGTTCCGTTCGCCAACTCGCCCGGGAACTCCACCGATCTCCCAGTTCGGTCTCCGCCGTGATGAACTCGCTGCGAGAAGCTCAGCTCATCGACTCCGAGAGCCTTCCGGTGACTCCGGAGCTGTTCTGGGAGACGGCGAGCGCCTGGCGACCAGCAGAGACGACGGTGGCGCGTGTGGCGCTCCTCGACGACCCCACGATTGCAGGCGCGTTGCGCACTGGCTGGGATGAGCCGCCAACCGGCGTCGGCTGGGCTCTGACGGAAACGATGGCGGCTGCCGCTTACGGCGCTCCCGTCGGAGTTCGGGCTGCCTATCCACCGGACTTCTACGTCCCCGACACGACGACGGCCCACCGGGCCGAAGCCCTCCTCGGAGTACCGACATCCGACACTGCCCGCGGTGCGACCATCCGGATCGCGCCAGTACCCCAGGTGTGCTCACTGAGATTCCCGGCATCGCCGGATGGGCCTCCGTGGCCGCTGGCACATCCACTGTTCGTGGCTCTCGATCTGGCCTCCGATCCCGGCCGCGGCCGGGAGATCCTCGAAGGTTGGGACCCACCGCAAGAGGTAACGCGTGTCTGGTGATCAGCCCTGTGAAGTGGAGCTGTTCGGTCCGGTCACGGCGTCCCTGGTTCAGGCGCTTCCGGAGATCGAGCGGCGGCTCGCTCGAAGGATCACCGTGGTCGGTGGCCTCGCCGTCCTGTCGCGTCTCGGTTCGGCCGCGCATCGGGTGACCAGTGACGTCGACACGGTCAACCGGCGGCTCGGCGGCGAACCGGGCCAGCTTGATGTCCTGCTCGCCACCGGCGCCACCGCGGTCGATGGGGCAGGTGCGATGGTCGCCACGCCGACCGGCGATGTTCGGGTGGACGTGCTCGAAGTCAGCGAGGAGCAGCTCGACGATCTCCCCGAGGATCCGACCGACCGGCTCTACCTGCTCAGTCACGACTGGGCCCTACGTTCGGCGACACCCCTGCATATTCGCGCTGTCGGTGGCGGCACTACAAGCGAACACACGGTCCAGGTCGCCGAGCCAGGACCGCTTGTAGCGACAAAGCTGCAGGCGCTGCCTAACCGGGCACGTGTCAAGGAAGCAACAGACCTGCTCGACATCGTTCGGCTCACCCTCGACGACGAAACCGGACCGGTCGTCCGCGCTCAGCTCGCCGCCGCCGACGTCGTACTGAAACAGGACGCAGCGCTGCACGTCGAACGGTGGTTTCGGACGGCCGCCGAGCGGAGCTCGCGCCTCGTCAGGACAACACCCAATGGCTCCGACACCACGCCAGATACGGTTGCTTTGGTCGGCGAACTTCTCCTCGGTTCGCTCGCGCGCTGAGGATATGCAGACGGCACCGGCATTGAGCTGGCGCGGCACGCCGTGCGACATGTCGCGCCAGCTCGTCGTCCTATGCCGCGACATTCCTGAACGGCAGCTGCAGCTGATCGGCCGGCTCACCTGCAGCCAGGTTCGCCGCGGCCGACGACTGACAGAGTCCCTCACTCGCCATTCCGCCGCAGCATGAACCCACTGGTCGTGTCGGCGGCCAAGTCTGGCCGCCGACACCACCAGCGATGAGGTTTCTCAGTCTCCCACCCCAGAAAGCTAATGCCGTGAATCATCGAATAGTTCGCGAACTCGACCGGCCACGGTTCTACCGCGTCGGCGAGGCCGCAGCGATGCTGAACCTGTCAGCCATGACCCTCTACCGAGCAATTCAGGCCGGCGAGTTCCCCGCCATCAGAGTCCGGAACCGCATCATCGTCCCGGCGCGCGCAATCGACGACATCGAGCAAGCTGCCGTGACCAGCAACAGCGTCGTCGACACGGCCAGCTTCACCACGCCGGCTCCGCCTGCGAGACCTCAGGCGTGATCCACGCCACCGTCGGGGGTGAGCGACCAGCGCGCATGGCGCCCGCCGGCGTGTAACCCTCAAAGCCGCGACACGCCCGGGCAACAGGCCGGGATCTCATGACCCATTTCATGACCCGAAACGCTGCTGCCTGGTGATGTTCAGGAGGACGTCACGGAGAACCGTGAGGACAAAGTTGCAGGTAGATGCCATAGTCAACGCTGTTGCCTGCTCTCCTAAAGCGGGTGTCGCAGGTTCGAATCCTGCCGGGGGCACCAACGGCTGCACGCGGTTTCTCCGGTGTCGACCGCCGCGTCACGCAGTTGCACGACTCACCCGCCGAAGAAACGCGCGTTCCCATTGCGCGGTAAAAGAATGGGACTGCCCCTTCGCGGGATGGCGCTCTTCTCCTTCCAGATCTGAAATCGAGGGTGCGGGCCTGCGCGTGCCGGTGCGTTCGACGGGCGCCTGCAGATCGGTGAGCAGGGTGACAACGGCGGCCTGGTCGGCGAGTCCGCGGGTGTCGATCACGGGGAACGTCGTCTTCAGCACGCTAGCGCGCCCGGCGACGATCGCGACCGTTCCGGCGCCCCGCCGTGGCGTCGAGCAAGTTGGCCACAGTCCGGCGGGCTGACCTGGAGATGGCCGGAGCGGTATCACCGCGGTAGC
This sequence comes from Amycolatopsis lexingtonensis, assembly GCF_014873755.1. Taxonomy (NCBI): domain Bacteria; kingdom Bacillati; phylum Actinomycetota; class Actinomycetes; order Pseudonocardiales; family Pseudonocardiaceae; genus Amycolatopsis; species Amycolatopsis lexingtonensis. The sequence goes on along the minus strand of NZ_JADBEG010000001.1, from coordinate 8,419,075 downwards.
GGTGCAACAGCTCCATCCGCACCCGCACGCCTTCCCCCAGCATGCCCCGGACGAGGAGCCTCTCCTTTTCGGCGGTGGGCAGGTCAATCACCCAGGCAGCCAGGTCATCGGGATTGTCAGTGTCGAGCGGAGGAGAAGCCTCGGACGCGACGGCGAGGAGGTCGTCGTCGAGGCGGAGAAAGTCAGCGAGCGCTCGCTGCGCCGCGGTAAGTGTGCCCAACCCGGGCGGAACCGGCGGTTCGAGATCGTTGTCGGCTTCACGGTCGAAAGCGTCCTCATCGCGCTCCCAAGCGCCGTAAGCCGCCAGCCAGGCGAGGTAGAGCGGTCGGAGGTCGCCTGCGGCGAGTTCGGCCCGGACTCCGACGATCGCCGACAGCAAGCTCTCGAAGTCGTAGTCGAATTCGCCGTCGTCGTCTTCACTCGTGAAGTCGAGCACGATGAACTCGCCCGTCACCCAGGCGCTCGCCCCGTCGCCGACGCAGTAGTCCTGGACGATATCCGGATCGAGCAAGCCACACGGCAGGCGGAACATCAAGCGGTGGGTGCCCCAGTTGGCGGCATACAGGTGCGCGTCGTAGTAGCGCTCCATCAGATAGCGCGGGTCACCCTTGAAGTCGCCCCAGTGGTATTCGTTCACGAAGCTCGTGGCGCTGATATCCGCCCGCGTGGACAGGGACCGGACCGCGGCCTGTTCGCCGTCGTCCAGTGGCCGATCGATCGCCAGGAACTCGTAGTACTGGTATTCGCTCACAGCTCACCCCGTTCGTCGGCGCCGGTGAACGGCTTCGCCCGGAAACTCGAGTCGTCTCCCAAGTGGAAGAACAGGTGCCCCTCGATCGTGTCGTCGATCAGGACCGCCCAGCCTCGTCCGCTGACCTGGTCGCCCTCGTCGGCACCTTCCCAGGTGAACTCGACGCCGGGTGAACCGCCCCGTTCGATCGCGCGGCAGTCCAGCCACCCGGTGACGGCAACGAACCTGATCTGACCGGTCCCGTCGGCGGCGAACTCGATGAAACCGGGTCCGTCCAGGTCGACCGCTTCACGGTCCCAGCCGCTCACAACCACGAGCCGCCACCGGCCGACCAGTTCCTTCGGGCACTTCGGCAAACGTCGTGTCACGAGATGGCAGAATAGTCAGGCCTTCGCCGACTGGTTCGCCCGTGCTCGCCGGTCGCAAGTGAACTACTGTTCGAGAACTGATGGACTTCTCCCGGCTCCAGCCCCTCCAGTGACTGGGCGGCAAGAACCTCGTCTACTGGGGTGATATCGACACGCACGGCTTCGCGATCCTGAACAGGGTTCGCCGCTCGTTCGAATGCACCGGGTCCATGCTCATGGACCGGGCCACGCTCCTTGCCCATGAGGGGCAATGGGTCGGCGAGCGACCATCCAAGAGGCATCACTGAAACTATGGGGCCAAGGCAATTCACGGCTGATCCGTCCACCGCGCTCCGTACGCCAGGCCTGGGGTGAGGCGCTGGAACCGCAGATGGATCTCCCCCGACGGGTCGACCGCGTGCGGGCGCCCGCGGTACCCCGGGTCCGACACGTCCCTCTGGAACGCACCCTCCAGCACCCGGACCTCCGGCTGTCCCTCGAACCGGACCCGCAGGTCGAACGACTCGCACGGCTGCCGGGGCACGCACACCATGTGCGGGTGCAACGCCGACGCCGATGGCAGCCGGAACAACAGGGCCGACTCCCAGGACTCGCCGCGGGATAGCGGACGGGGCAAGTCCAAGGCGAAGCCCCAGCGGTCGGTGGCCTCCATGCCTCGGTCCACCAGCCTGCCGCCGTACAGGACCGTCGTCGACAAGGCAGAGCGGCCAGCTGGGAGGGAGACCGCCAGGTCCAGCGATCGCAGGCCGTCGCGGTCGGCCACGATTCGGCGTTGCTCGAGGACCAACGGCGCGCCCTGGTCCAGTACCAGTGACACCGCCAGTGAAGCCGTGTGCCAGCTGTCGGGGGACGCCTCCGGAGAAGGCGAAGACGAAGCCAGCTCCGCCAGTACCTCGATCGCCTCGTCCACCCGCCGGCGGACCGTCCGCGGGTCTCGGTCCAGGAGGGAAGCCGCCCAGCGGACCCGGTCCTGGTACAGCGGCTGGCGGGCCTCCGACGAGATCGCGAAGGCCGCCAGCGCCGCTACCCGGAGGTCCTCCGGAAGGTGCGAAGCCAGCGACGACAGCCGACCCGAGACCTTCTCCCGGATCGCCACCATCCCGTCGTCGGCCGACACCGCGCAGGCCGTTCGCAGAGATGGGCCGACGCGATCCTCCACCCGGCCTGCCAGGCCGCGGCCCTTGCGCAGGGTCTTCAGCTCCTGGACCAGCTCCGCGCGCTCCACCATCGTTCTCCTTCAGTGCGTCTCCATGGGCCGTCACCCCCTTCAGGACAGCGTGCGATCGCCCGGTGGACGGGAAGTGGACAGAACGTGCATCACCGAGGCGATCAGGGCCGTGCCCAGGCGGATGCCGTCACGGCTCAGGTAGCAACGGAACGTGCCGATTCGGCCCAATGCCTCTTCGTCCGCGTCGCCCACGCCGAACGCCACCATCCGGGGGCGCTCGGCCCACGAAAGATCGACGAGCGAAGAGAAGGCCGACGGCCAGGTCACCGGGTCCGTCGGCTGGCCGTCGGACAGGAAGAAGACCAGCGGGCGGTGGACCTGCAGGCGGTGGGCCGCCAGGACACGCGCGTCGGACTCGATCGACGCGCGCAGGAACGTGAACACCGGGCCGAAGTCCGTGCCCGCGGACACCCCCGGTGCGGGCAGGTCGGCCAGTTCGTCCATCGGCAACAGGCGCTGGACCAGGACCGGCTCGGCACCGAAGCCGATCACGCTGCAGAGCACCCGGTCGAGCAGTGACGCGTGGACCGCGCCGCGGAACTCGCGCAGGCCGGCGTTCAGTTCGTCGATGTGGTCGGCCATCGACAGCGAGATGTCGCACGCCACGTAACACGGCAACACGTCGGACCCCATACCCGTTTCTCCTTCACCCCTGATTCGACCGGGCGGAGCTTGGCAAGCGCGCGTGTATCGAACGTGGAAGAAATGCGGATTTCCGAAACCTTGACGGCCGTTTTCGCGATGTCAAAAGAGGACAGCAAGCTGACAGCGGGGAGGCCGCGTGGAGTTCCGGATGCTCGGCCCGCTCGAGGCGTGGCACGACGGCGTGCCGGTGCCGCTGGGTGACCAGCAGCAGCGGTTCGTCCTCGTCGTGCTGCTCCTGAACGCGAACAAGCCGGTGTCGAGCGCCCGCCTCGCCGAGATCGTCTGGACCGGCCGGGAAACCAAACCGACCCTGGTGCGCAGCTACGTCAAGCGGTTGCGCGACGTCGGCGTGAGCATCGAGACCACCCCGACCGGCTACCTCCTGCGACTGCAGAACGACCAGCTCGACACGCTCAAGTTCGACTGGTTGCGGGCCGAGACCGGGCGGACCGACGACCCGCGCCGGAAGATCGAGCTGCTGCGGGAGGCCGTCGGGCTGTGGCGGGGGCGGTTTCTCGAGGACATCGACATCGACCGCGTCGGCGGGCCGGAGGTCGGCTTCCCGGAGGAGAGCCTCTCCGACGCCGTGGGCGATCTCGCCGAGCTGGAGCTGGGCATCGGTGACCACCGCTCGGCGCGCGATCGGCTGCGGCCCGTCGTGCGGGCCGATCCGGCGAGCCAGAAGCACGCCGGGCTGCTCATGCGCGCCCTGCTCGCCGGGGGTGACCAGGTCGGTGCGTTGCGCGTCTTCAAGAGCACCCGTGACGCGCTCGCCGGGCTGCGCATCGAACCCGGGCCCGTGCTGCGCAACCTCGCCGCGCGCGCCGAACACGGTGATCCGCCCAGCTCACTGCCGTCGCGGCCCGGGGCGTTCACCGGACGGGCCGGCGAGCTCGCCAAGATCGAGACCGCGGCCGCTTCCGGCAAGCGCGCGGTCTGGGTGAGCGGGGCGCCCGGCGTCGGCAAGACGGGCCTCGCTGTCGAAGCCGCGCACCGGCTGCGTGACCGCTTCCCCGACGGCCAGCTCCTGGCCCGGCTCAACGGGTTCACCCCCGGCGTGCCCGAGACCAGCGTCGGCGACGCGCTCACCGAGCTGCTGCTCGAACTGGGCGTGCCGACCGAGCAGATCCCGGCCACCGTCGGCCGGAAGGTCACGCTCTACCAGACCACGCTGTGGGGCACGCGCACGCTGGTCGTGCTGGACAACGCCGCGTCGGCGGAGCAGATCCGCCCGCTGCTGCCCGAAGACGGCGGCTGCCTCGCCATCGTCACCAGCCGGCGGATGGGCGACACCGGCGAACCGGTCCGGCTCTCCCCGCTGCCGCCGGAAGAGGCCGCCGAGCTGTTCACCGCGCTGACCGACGCGCCGCGGGTGCGCGGGCGGGCGGCCGAGGTCGCCTCGATCGTCAAGCGGTGCGGGTTCCTGCCGATGCCGATCCGGGTGGCCGCGGCGCTGTTCCGGCGGCACGACCGGTGGCCGCTGGAGCACCTGCTCGACCTGCTCGAACAGGGCGGCCCGTGGGGCGAGGACGACGGCATCGCCGCCGTCCGGGTGTCCTACCAGCAGCTCGGTGAGCCGCAGCGCGCCCTGTTCCGGCTGCTCGGCGGTCTGCCGGGGCCAGACGTCGACGTCGTCGGCGGCGCCGCGCTGGCCGGGTGCGACGTCGCCGAAGCCCGGCTGCTGCTCGACGACCTGCACGAAGTCAGCCTGCTGGAGGAGGCGGCGCCCGAGCGGTACCAGATGCTGGACCCGCTCAAGGAGTACGCCGCCGTCGAACCGGCGCCCCGGCAGGCCCTGGTGCGGCTGCTCGACTTCTACCTGGTCACGCTCGCGGCCGCGGTCGGTGCCGCGTACCCGTTCGACCGGGCCCAGCTGCCGGCGTCGGACCGGTCCTGCCCGGTCGCGCCGGCCTTCGCCGACGAAGCCGCCGGCCTGCGGTGGATCGCCGCGGAGCGGGACAACCTCGTGGCCGCGATCCGCTACGCCGCCCGGCACGACCTACCCGAGCACACCTGGCGCCTCGCCGTGCTGCTGTGGCGCTACTTCAACACCACCAACCAGTTCGAGGACTGGATCGGCACGCTCGAGCTCGCGTGGCGGACCGTGTCGGCCGACCCGGGCAACGACTACGGCCAGGCTCACGTGCTGCTCCGGCTGGCGACCGCGAACGACCGGCGCGGACGGCTCGCCGAGGCGCTGGAACTCGCCGCCCAGGCGCTGCCGAAGTGGCACCGGCTCGGTGATGAGCGGGGTGAAGCGGCGACGCTGTGCGCGCTCGCGATCCCCACCATGGAGCTGGGCAAGCACGAGCAGGCGATCGCGCACCTCGAAGCCGCGCTGGCGAAGTACGAGCAGACCGAAGACCGGCGGGGCGAAGCCCACGCGCTGAGCATGCTCGGCTACCTCAACGAACTGCACGGCAACCTCGAAGTCGCGCTGGGCCAGCACGGCGCCGCGGCGCGGATCCTGCGGGAAATCGGGCACGTCCAAGGCGTGGCGCACGCGCTCAACAACCTCGGTTCGGCGCAGGAGAACCTCGGCCGGCTCGCCGAGGCGCTGGGCAGCTACACCGAAGCGCACGCCCACGCCGCCGAAGTCGGCGACCACTGCGTCGAGGCCTACGCGCTGAACAACATCGGCAACGTGCACCGCAAGCAGGGGCGGTTCCCCGAAGCCGTGCGCTACCACGACAAAGCCAAAGAGGTGGCGGCCAACGTGCCGGACGCCGACCTGCGCACACAGCTCTACCTCGACCGCGGCGCGACCGCGCTCGCCCGGGGTGCGCACGGGGACGCGCTCATCGCCGGCCGGGCCGCGTTAGACCTGGCCACCGGCGACGGGAACCGCACCTACCAGGCCCGCGCGCACCAGCGGGTCGCGGAAACGCTGCACGCGATGGGCGCGCACGGCGACGCCGTCGAGCATTGGGACGCCGCCGTCGAAGCGTTCACCGAACTCGATTTGCCGGAGGCCGGGGAATTGCGCACCGAACGCGCGGCTTGGGAATGCGCCTGCGCTTCGCGGTGAACGCTTTCCGGGCCGGCCGCCCCCTGCTCGGCCAGCCCGGTTCGCGTCAGCCGTGCCAGGGGTTGCCGTCGGTACCGGCCGGGGGCGGCGTGGTGGTCGTGACCGGCGGCGGCGTGCTGCCGTCGCCGTCCGCGAACGCCGTGGTCGAGCCGATCAGCGGCGCCGCCGCGATGATGCAGAGCGCGAGCACGGGGCCACCGATTCTGGCCAGCTTTCTGGGCAAGGACATGACGAATCCCTCCTCGGGAATGGTTGTTTCAGGGGATTCCGGAGGAATTTCCGGCCCTGCAACCAGGATTCGTCAAACGGCTTTTCCGAACTAGGGGTTTCCTGTTTCACGCAGGAACAGGAAACAGGAAACCCCGCCGGCGAACAGGAGCACCGCGGCGGTGACCAGCGCGAACGCCGTCGATGCCCCGGACGCCAGCACTCCGAGGACGGCGACCCCCAGCACCGCGCCGGTCTGGCGGGACGCGTTCAGCGCGCCGCCCGCGATTCCCGCCAGTTCCGGCGGAGCCGAACCGACCACCGCGGTCAGCAGGGACGGGATGGCCAGCGAGACGCCGAAGCCCAGTGACGCCAATGCCAGCACGGAAAGCGTCGGCGAGCACGCCTCGAGCAGCGTTCCCAGTGCCATCAAGGAAAAGCCCGAGACCGCGGGGATGCGCGGTCCGACGCGGGCGACCAGGCGGCCGGTGAAGATCGGGTTGAACGCCGTCGGGATGGTCAACGGGAGGAACGCCAAGCCCGTCGCCGAAGGGGCGTAGCCGCGGGTTTGCTGGAAGTACAGCGACAGGACGAACAGGACACCCGACAGGCCGAAGTTGACGATCGCGCCCGCCAGCAGGCCCCAGGAAACGAGCCGTCGCGGGAGCATCGCGTCCGGGCGGCGCTGGGCCCGGACGAACACCAGCGCTGCCACGGCGAAAAAGATCAACGGCCAGAGAACGGCTTCCACCAGAGCATACGTCAATGTCGACAAAGCGACCACGGCGGACACCTGGCTGACCACGTCCAGCCGTCGCGGCTTGGGCGGCGTCGACGGCGCGGAGCGGGACAGCGCCAGCGCGAGCAGCGCCACCGGGACGTTCACCACGAAGATCGCGCGCCAGCCGAACGCCTCCGTCAGCACGCCGCCCAGCAGCGGACCCGCGACCAGGCCCGTGCCGCTCACCGCCGCCCACACCCCCATCGCCTTGGCGCGCGCGGCCGACACCGGGTAGGCCGTCGCGATCAACGACAGCGACGACGGCACCAGCAGGGCTCCGGCCACGCCCAGAAGGGCACGGAGGGCGATCAGGAATCCGGGAGACGCCAGCGCGGACAACCCCGACAGCACTGCGAAGGCGACCAAGCCGGTAAAGAACACCCGGCGGGCGCCGAAGCGGTCGGACCACGCGCCCGCGGTCAAGAGGAACGCCGCGAACGTCAGCGTGTAGCCGTTCGAAATCCATTGCTGGTCCGCGAGCGAGGGCGACAGTGACGGGAGCGCCACCGTCACGATCGTCGTGTCCAGCATGACCAGGAAGTAGCCCAGCGAAAGGCCGGTGAGGAGTCTTGGCACACCACGAAGCCTGGACGCTCCGTGACATCGGCGGAAGCAGGGAGTTACGATGGCGGGTATCGGGAACTCCGATGGGGGATGCCATGGAACTGCGCCACCTGCGCACCTTCCGCGTGGTCGCGCGGACGCTCAACTTCACCCGCGCCGCCGGGGAACTGCACTACGCGCAGTCCAGCGTCACCGAACAAATCCAGGCGCTGGAAGCGGAACTCGGGTCGAAGCTGTTCGACCGCGGGCGGCAGCTGCGGCTCACGGCCGCCGGGGAACGCCTGATCGGCTACGCCGACCGGATGCTGTCCCTCGCCGAGGAAGCCAGGGCCGCGGTCGAGGAAAACCGGGGCGAGCCCGAAGGCGAGCTGACCGTCGGCGCGCTGGAAACCCTGTGCGCGCACTGGATCCCGCAAATCTTCAGCGAATACCGGAACAAGTGGCCTCGGGTGAAGCTGACGCTGACCGAAGGCGGCCGCGGCGAGCTGTACCAGTCGGTGCGGCAGTCCGAAGTGGACGTTTGCTTCACCTTCGGCAGCCCGCCGGCCGACCCCGCGTTCGCGAGTGAAACCCTCGGGGAAGAACCGCTCGTCGTCCTCGTCCCACCCGGACACCCGTTGGCGGACAAGGAAGAGATCCGGCCCGGCGATCTGCGCGGGGTCGGGTTCCTCGCCACGCCGAAGGGGTGCGGCTTCCGGGAAATGCTGGACCGGCTCGACGGGCCGGTCGTCGAAACCGAAGTCGGCAGCCTCGCCGCGCTCGGGCGGTGCGTGGCCGCCGGGATGGGGTGCGGGCTCGTGCCCGCGCTGGCCGGCCACGGTGGCGCGGTCGCCGTTCCCCTCGCCGGGGAGACGACCGCCGTCACCATGACCTGGCGCAAGCGGGACGAGCACAAGCCGAACGTCGCCGCGTTGCTCGCCACCGCCGGCCGCCTCAGGGCTTGAGCACCTCGAGCCCGTCGGCCACCACGACGCCGTCGTGCAGCACGGTCCGGTCGCGGCCGCGGTCCATCACCGCGCTGGTCGGAGTTTCCCCGTCGACCAGCACCAGGTCCGCGCGGTCGCCGGCGGCCAGGCCCGGCCGGTCGTCGACGCCGGCGAGGCGGGGGACGTCGTGGCTCATGATCGACGCGCCGCCCATCGTGGCGACCGCCAGCGCCAGCTCGATGTCCGCGTCGCGGCGGAACCCGCGGGTGAACGCCAGCTGCCAGGTCCGGTCCAGCAGATCGCAGTTGCCGTACGGGCTCCAGTAATCGCGCTGGCCGTCCTCGCCGAGCCCGATCCGCACGCCGGCGGCCACGAGGTCCAAAAGGGACAGTTGCCCGGCGGCGGACGGCGCCACCGTCGTCATCGCGATGTCCAGCTCGGCGAAGTCGTCGATCACCCGGCGGCTGACCGATTCGGAGATCGAGCCGAGGTCGTAGGCGTGGGACATCGTGACCTTGCCCCGCATGTCGAGCGCCCGGACGCGGTCGAGCACCAGGTCCGTCGAGAACAGGCCGAGGTGGCCGGGCTCGTGGAGGTGGATGTCGATCTCCGCCTGGTGCTTCTCGGCCAGGCCGAAGACCGCGTCCAGGTGTCCCTTGGGATCACGGTCCACAGTGCACGGATCGATGCCGCCGATCACCGTCGCGCCGGACCGCATGGCCGCGTCGAGGACGTCGAGCGTGCCCGGCTCCCGCAGGATGCCCGCCTGCGCGAACGCCATGACGTGCACTTCGGCCTGGTCCGCGAACTTCTCGCGAGCGGCGAGCACGGCGTCGAGCTTTTCCAGCCCGCAGTCGACGTCCACCTGCGCGTAGCTGCGGACCCGAGTGGTGCCGTTGGCGATCATCCGCTCCAGCGTGCCCGCCACCCGCTCGGGCAGCGGGACCTCCGCCGAGCGCCAGTTCTCCCGGTCGTTCGTCATCATCGCCCAGACGCCGGGACCGCCGGTGTGCGGCCGGAACGGCAGCCCGATGCGCGTCGAGTCGAGGTGCACGTGGACGTCGCTGAACGCCGGGAACAGCAGGCGGCCCCGGCCTTCGACCGCGCCGGGGACCGGCGCCGGATCGTGCGGGCGGACCGCCGCGATCCGGTCGCCGTTCAGCTCGACGTCACTGCGTTCGCCGCCCCAGGGCCGGACATCTCGGATCCACATGGGAGCCACGCTAGTCACTTGCCGAGCGCGTCCACGCCGGCCTGGGCGAACGTCTCGTCCTGCGCGCCGGAGGGCGCACCGGCGACGCCGACCGCGGCGATCGGGGTGCTGCCGGCGGTCACCGGGACGGCGCCGGCCAGGAACAGCGTGCCGTCGATGTCCTTCAGGGTCGGGGCCTGCTGGAGACGGCCGGCCAGTTCGGACGTCTTCGCGTTCCACGAGACCGCCGTGAACGCCTTCTGCTGCGCCGAGCTGTAGGACTGCGGACCCGCGCCGTCGCCGCGCAGGGTCAGGACGGTGTTGCCGTCGCGGTCCACCACGGCGACCGACACGTGCTGGCCGGCCTTGGTGGCGGCGTCCAGCGCGGCCTGGGCGGCCTTCGAAGCGGCCGCGATCGACAGGTGCGAGGTCTGGACGACGTCCTTTCCGCCGGCCGGGGCCGCGGTGGCCGAGACGGCGCCGACGGTGGTGGCGCCGACCGCGGCGAGGCCGGCGACGGCGGCGGCGATGCGGGTGCGGGTCGAGATCATGGTCTGCTCCTCGGGTCGGGGTTCGATGACTCCAGCTTCAGCCCGCGACCAGGGGTTTCTCGTCGGCGGCCCGGCCGACACCGGGGTCATCCGATCGGCTGATGCGCGAGCATTCGGGCCGGCCGACGCTGGTGCTGGAGACGGGAGGAACCACCATGGAAGGCATGGCAGAAGCCGACACGCGGTGGCTCGCCGCCGTCATGCACTCGGCGTTCCTCCTGCTGGTGCTCGCCTCGGCGGTGCGGTTCCTGACCCGCCACGAAGGCACTCCCCTGGAACCGTGGGTGATCGGGTTCACCGCGGCGCTGGTCGTCGCGTACGGCGCCGGCTTGCTCCTCCGGCAGCACCTCGTCTGGCTGACCGTCGTCCTGGCGCTCTGGATCGTGCTGGTGGTGCTCGCCCCCAGCTTCGCCTGGTCGGCGATCCCCTTGCTGGTCACCGGCCTGCGGACGCTGCCGACCGGGCAGGCGCTCGCCCTCGTCGGCGTGATCACCGCGCTGGTCGTCGTGTCGCAGAACCGGCTGGCCGACGACTTCGACCCGAACCTGACCATCGTGCCGATCGCCATCGCCGCGGTCACCGCCGCGGTGATCACCTTCATGCGGCGGCAGGCCGAGCGGCTGCGCGAATCCGAGCGCCGCGCCGGCGTGCTCGCCGAACGCCACCGCGTGTCCCGGGAGCTCCACGACGCCCTCGCGCAGGGCCTGTCCAGCCAGGCGATGCTGCTGCAGGCCGCCGACCAGGCGTGGGACCGGCCCGAGCTGGCCCGCGAGCACCTGCGTGCCGCGCAGCGCGTCGGCGCGGGCAACCTCTCGGAAGCGCGGCGGCTCGTGCAGGACCTCGCGCCCGCCGACCTCGCCGGCGCCACGCTCGAAGAGGCGTTGCGCGCGGTCGCCGGCCGGGCCGGGCTGCCGGTGGCGGTCCGCATCGACGGCGACGAGCGGGAGCTGCCCGAGCGCGTCCAGTCCACTGTGGTCCGGATCGCCCAGGGCGCGCTGGCGAACGCGCGCGAGCACGCCGAGGCGGCCAGCGTCGTGCTCACCCTCACCTACCTCGACGACCAGGTCGTGCTGGACGTCGCCGACGACGGGCGGGGGTTCGCCGAGCGGGCACCCGAAGCCGACCGGGGACACGGGCTGCCCGCCATGCGGGTCCGGGCGCAGCAGCTCGGTGGCAAGCTGACCGTGGAGTCCGAGCCCGGCCAGGGCACGGTGGTTTCGGCCGCGATCCCGGTGGAGGCAACGCAGTGACCATCCGCGTCCTGATCTGCGACGACCACACCGTCGTCCGCGCCGGCCTGCGTGCCCTGCTGGCGGGCGCGGACGGCATCGAGGTCGTCGCCGAGACGGCGAGCGGGGAGGAGGCCGTCGCGACCGCCGCCGCCGTGCACCCCGACGTCGTCCTGATGGACATCCAGCTCGGCACCGGCATCGACGGGATCGAGGCCACCCGCCGGATCCGGAGCACCCCCGGCGCGCCCCGGATCCTCGTGCTGACGACGTACGACACCGACGCGGACATCAGCCGCGCGATCGCCGCCGGGGCCACCGGCTACCTGCTGAAAGCCGGGTCCGCCACCGAGCTCTACACGGCGATCGAAGCGGCCGCGGCCGGGCGGACGGCGGTGTCCCCGCCGGTCGCCGACCGGATGATGGCGCGGCTGCGCGCCCCGCGGCCCACGTTGACCGCGCGGGAACTGGACATCCTGCGCCGCCTGGCCGAGGGACTCGGCAACCGCGAGATCGCCCGCGCGCTGTTCATCAGCGAGGCGACGGTCAAGACGCACCTGAGCCGGATCTACGCCAAGCTCGAAGTCGACACCCGGAGCGGCGCGGTCGCGGTCGCCAAGGAACAGCGGCTGCTGGACTGATCGGGCTTTGTCCACAAGGGACAGGTACGCGAAGCGGCCGGTTGTGGTCTTCCAAAAGCCGCATCCAGGTGGCAAGGTTGCTCACCGACCGCGGGCCTGACCGCCGGTCGACGTTTGACAACGTTGTCATCTCCTGGAGGTGCGCCCATGTGGTCGCAGAGCAGACGGCTGGCCGCCGCGGTGGCCGCGGGGGTGGTGGTCGCCGGCCTGGCCCCCGCCGTGGCGCAGGCCGCCCCGGCCGCCGCCGATCCGGTCGGCCTGGTCAACCCGTTCGTCGGCACGCAGAACTTCGGCAACACGTTCCCCGGCGCGAGCGCGCCCTTCGGCATGGTGCAGGTCAGCCCGGACACCGGTGGTCAGGGCGGCTACGACTACCTGCAGAACGCGATCTACGGCTTCAGCCAGACGCACCTGTCCGGCGTCGGCTGCGGCGTGATGGGCGAGCTGCCGATCATGCCGACCACCGGCGCCGTCGACACCGTCGACAAGAACGCCTACAAGTCCGAGTACAGCCACGACGACGAGCACGCCGAGCCCGGCTACTACCGCGTCGGCCTGAAGAAGTACGGCGTGAACGCCGAGCTGACGGCGACCGCGCGCACCGGCTGGCAGCGCTACACCTTCCCCTCGACTGGCCAGGCGAACGTCCTGTTCAACACCGGCCAGGCCAACCAGTCCGTCAAGGACTCCGAAATCCACGTCGTCGGTGACCGGACGCTCGAAGGCCGGGTCCGCGCGGGCGGGTTCTGCGCCGGGCACGACGAGCACACCGTCTACTTCACCGCCACCTTCGACCGGCCGTTCAGCTCGTTCGGCACCTGGCGCGATGCGACGCGCACGCCGGGCAGCCGCGACGCCGCGGGCACCGGCGGCAACGGCGCCTGGGCCAGCTTCGACGCGAGCACCGACCACGACGTCGTGCTCAAGGTCGGCCTGTCCTACACCGGGCTCGACGGCGCGCGGAAGAACCTCGCCGCGGAGACGTCGGACAGCTACGACTTCGACGCGACGCGGGCCGCGCTGCACCAGCAGTGGGCCGACCGGCTCGGCGCGATCAAGATCGCCGGCGGGACGGCCGACCGGCAGACGGCGTTCTACACCGCGCTCTACCACGCGCAGCTGCACCCGAACCTGGCCGGCGACACCGATGGCGCGTACACCGGTTTCGACGGCAAGGTGCACGCCGCGAGCGGTTACACGCCGTACCAGAACTTCTCGCTGTGGGACACCTACCGGCCGCAGAACCAGCTGCTCGAAATGCTCGAGCCGCAGGTCGCGCGGGACGTCGCGCTGTCGGTCGTCGCGATCGGACGGGACGGCGGGTGGCTGCCGCGCTGGGCGCTGGCCGAGAGCGAAACCAACATCATGACCGGCGACCCGGTGACGCCGTTCCTCGTCGAGGCGTGGTCGAAGGGCCTGCTCGCCGGGCACGAGGAAGAGGCGTACGCGCTGCTCAAGAAGAACGCGACGAGCACGCCGCCCGCCGATTCGCCGTACAACGGCCGCTCCGGCGTGAACTACTACAACGACCGCGGTTACATCCCCAGCGGTCTGGAACTGGGCAAGGACTGCGCGGCCAAGGGCGGCGACAACGACTGCGAGCACCCGGCGTCGGCGACCATGGAGTACTCGGCGGCCGACGCGGCGCTGGCACTGATGGCCCGCGGGCTCGGGCACAGCGCCGACGCGAAGCTGTTCACCGACCGCGGCCAGTGGTATCGCAATCTGTGGGACTCCTCGATCCAGCAGTTCCGCCCGCGCACCGCCGAGGGCACGTTCCTCACGCCGTACAACCCGGTCGACGCCGACCACCAGTTCCACGAAGGCGGCGCCTACCAGTACCAGTGGCTCGTGCCGCAGGACCCGGCCGGGCTCGTCTCGCTGATGGGCGGGCGCACGTCGACGGAGAAGCGGCTCGACTCCTTCTTCGCGTACGGCAACCTTCTGAAGGACCCCGCGGGGACCGCGCGGAAGGACTGGATCGCGAGCCCATACGACTACTACGGCAAGGCGACCTACAACCCGAACAACGAACCCGACCTGCTCGCGCCCTACATGTACAACTGGGTCGGCGCGCCGGCGAAGACGGCGACCGTCGTCCGCGCGGCGATGACGCTGTTCACCACCGGCCCCGACGGCATGACCGGCAACGACGACCTCGGCACGATGTCCGCCTGGTACGTCTTCTCGTCGCTCGGCCTGTACCCGACGATGAGCGGCGCGAACTTCCTCGCGGTGTCGAGCCCGCAGTTCGAGTCGGCGACCGTCCGGATCGGACAGTACGGGCGGTCGCAGGGCGGGACGCTGACGGTGTCGGCGCCGGGGGCTTCTGACGCGAACCGGTACATCCAGAGCGTGTCGCTGAATGGCCGTGACGTCCGGCAGACGTCGTTGGACTGGTCCGCGCTGGCCCACGGCGGGACGCTCTCGCACAAGCTGGGGTCGCGGCCTTCCGCTTGGGGAACGTCGCCGGGCGCGACGCCGCCGTCGGTGAACACCGCGGCCGGTGACTCGCGGCGGCACGTCGACGCGTCGCTGCGGCAGACGTCCGTGGTGATCCCGGCGGGGGCGGCGCAGCAGGTGCACCTCGACCTGGACGTGCTGGCGCAGAACCCGGCGCTGCAACCGGTGACGGTTTCGGTGTCCGCACCGGGCTGGCGGGCGCAGGTCCAGCCGTTGCAGCTGATCTGGTCGGGCCGGCTCCCGGTGCAGAAGACGGTGCCGATCACGGTTTCGGTGCCGGCCGGGACCGCGCCGGGGACGTACCCGGTGGAGGTGAAGGTGACCGGGCTGGGCGCGAACAGCGTTTCGCGCTCGGCGACGGTCGAGGTCCGGACGCCTTCGGTGTGCGCGTCTTCCGGCGCGCAGTGCGCGGTCGACCTTTCCCGTGACCTCAACCACGACGGCACGGCCACGGTGGCGGCGTCCACGGAGGGCAACTTCGACGGCGGCGGCTGGAGCTACGACGCTTCCCTACTGCCGGCGGCGGGCCCGGCGGTGTGGGACGGCGTCACCTACGCGGCTCCGGACGCTTCGGGGACTTCGCCCAACTTCGTGGAGGCCCGGGGGCAGTCGCTGTTGCTGCCTGCCGGGCAGCACGGCGCGTTGAAGCTGGTCGGGGCGTCGCACAACGGGCCGGTGTCGACGACGCTGACCGCGCACTACACCGACGGGACGAGCGCCGACCTGGCGGTGACCTTCGGGGACTGGGCGGGGTCGGGTTCGCCGGTCGTGCTCGAGATGCCGCACCGGATCAAGGCGGGCAGCGGTGTCGACGGGCCGCCGGTGCGGTTGTTCGGGATTTCGGCCGGGTTGGATGGCGGGAAGACCGTGCAGTCGGTGAGCCTGCCGAACGACCCGAGGGTGGAGATTTACGCGCTCACCCTGGCGTGATCGGTGGTGGGTGGTGAGCCGGGTTCCGGCCCGGCTCACCACTCACGACCACTTTCTGTACTCATTCATCACCCGGCGTAGCATGTTAACTAGCATGTCAACTAACATGCCAACTAGCATGTCGCCGAAGCGATGGAGCACAGGTGCAGGATGAAGAGCTCGCCGAGATCGTCGAGAACCTTCGGCTGCTCGGCAGCGACGTGTCCGACGTCGAGGTCAAACGAGCGGCGGGTGGGCTGCCGCGCTCGGCGCGCGACACCGTCGTGGCGTTCGCGAACACCCGCGGCGGCACGCTGATCCTCGGCCTGGACGAGCGTTCGGGCTTCACGGCGACGGGGCTGGCCGACCCGGCGAAGATGTCGTCGGACCTCGCCGCCATGTGCGCGGCCGACGTCGAACCGCCGGTGCGGCCCCACATCGGCATCCACGACTTCGAAGGCACGAGCGTCCTGGTCGCCGAGGTTCCGGAATTGCCTCCGCATCTCAAACCGTGCTTCAGCCGTGGCGCGGGAATGAGCCAAGGGAGCTTCGTCCGGGTCGGTGACGGGGACCGCAAGCTCACCAGCTACGAGGTCCAGCTCCTTTTGGCGAACCGGGGCCAGCCGCGTGAAGACGAGGCCCCCGTTCCCGGCACTGGCCTCGCCGACCTCGATGCGACTCTGGTGACAGCGTTCCTGACCAGGCTGCGCACCCGCCGCCCCTACGCGTTCGGCGAACTCGACGACGTCCCCGCGCTCAAGCGAGCCAAGGCTTTGGTCGTGGCAGACGACGGCGCCGTCGTTGCCGGCGTGGGTGGTCTGCTCGCGCTCGGCAGCTACCCGCAGGAGCACTTCCCGCAGCTGATGCTGACCTTCGTCCACTACCCGACCGCCGACGGCTCCGACACCGCGACCGGCGAGCGCTTCGTCGACAACGTCGTGGCCGAGGGGCCGATCCCGGTGATCGTCCGCGACGCGCTCCTCGCCGTGCGAAAGAACATGACCCGGCGTTCGGTCGTGCGCGGAGCCGGCCGCGCGGACGTCTGGCAGTACCCCGAGGCGGCGTTGCGCGAAGCCATCGTAAACGCGCTCGTCCACCGTGACCTCTCGCCCGAAGCACGGGGTACGCAGGTACAGGTCGAGATGTACCCGGATCGGCTCACCGTCCGGAATCCCGGCGGGCTCTTCGGACCGGTGACCGAAGACCGGCTCGGCGAGGAGGGCATCTCGTCGGCGAGGAACGCCACTCTCCTCCGCATCCTCGAAGACGTGCCGCTGCCGGGAGGTACGCACGCCATCTGCGAGAATCGCGGCTCGGGGATCCGGACGATGATCAACGCCCTTCGCGCGGCGCGGATGAGCTTGCCCGAGTTCAAGAACCGTGTCAGCACGTTCAGCGTCACGTTCCCGAACCACACGCTACTCGGGGAAGAGACCGTCGAGTGGCTCACCTCGCTGGGTGAGCACGGTCTGTCCGAGAGCCAGTGCGTCGGCCTCGCGATCCTCCGGGACGGCGGCCACCTCGACAACCAGACCTACCGGGCGGAGACCCGAGTCGACTCCCGCGTGGCAACCCAGGAGCTGCGCGATCTGATCGCTCGCGAGCTGGTGGTGCAGACCGGGAACCGGCGCTGGGCGCGCTATCGGCTCGCCCCCGCGCTACTGCGGTCGTCCGGCGCGGGCCCTGCTTCGGGTGCTCGGCGGGCAGACCGCCGTCAGGAGATCTTGAGCGCACTGAGCCGAGGAGAGCGATCGCGGCTCGAGCTGGCCGCGGCCACCGGGCTCACCGACCAGACCGTGGCGCGGTGGCTTCGCATCCTCCGCGGCGAAGGTCTCGTGGAAGCGACGGAAGAGAACGTGCGGAACCCGGCGACCCGGTATCGCCGCACCGGCAAGATCGCGCTGGGCGAAGACGGTGAGGGCTGAGGTCCCGCCTCACCCCCGGATCTCAGGTGACTGCGGTGGCCGGTCGAGGCGCCGGAACTCCACCCACTGCCGGCTCGCATCGGCCCAAGTCACCTGGTGCCGGTCGAAGAACTCCTGCAGCCGCGCGCGGCTCAGCTCCGCCGTCGGCGTGCCGACCAGGTAGTAGTCCATCTCGTCGCGGATCCGGTTGAGGTTGTAGCGGGTCTCCTCCATCAGCACCCACCGCGACCGCCAGTTGAAGAACGTCTCGAGGCCGCCGAGCACCGTCACCAGCGCCACCATCGGCAGGGCGATCGACGCGCGCGCCGGGATCTCCTGGATGCCGAGCACCACCGTCGACACCGCGGTGAGCAGGAGCGCGGCCACGCGGATGACCGATGCGCGCCGCCGGAAGCGGCGTTTGCGGCTGTCGGCCCAGTCCATGTCCGCCGACACGAGGTCGCGGAAGCCCAGGAGCTGGTCGCGCAGCGGGCGGTCCGGCTCGCGCCCGGCGACTTCGAGGAAGCCGCGTTCGGAATCAAGGGACGACATCGCGTCAGGTTGGCGGAGGGCCGCCCGCCCCGGCAAGCCTCAGGCGACGATGCGGGGCTCCGACGCCAGCCGCGAGAGCACGTGCGTCAACCGCCGCGCGGCGACGTCCCACTCTTCCAACGCACTGCCGCGGCCCAGCGCCGCCGTGCGCAGGGAGCGGCGCAGTTCCGGGTCGGCGTACCAGCGGTGCAGCGCGTCCGCGAGCGAGAACGGGTCGTCCGGCTCCACCAGCAGGCCCGGGACCTCGCCGTCCGCGTCGACGCCGAGTGCGTCGTACACGCCGCCGACCTCGGTCGCCAGCACGGGGATGCCGCGGGCCAGCGCCTGCGCGACGGACATTCCGGACGTCGCCGCGCGGGACGGGATGACCAGGAGGTCCGCCGCGTTGTAGGCGGCGCCGAGGTCGACCGCGTCGCCGGCCAGGGTGATCCGGCCGCCGAGGCCGAGGCGCTCGATCGACCAGCGCAGCTCGTCGACGTATGCCGGGTCTACCTCCAGCGAGCCGGTGAAGACGCACGACAGCGCGAGGTGGTCGACTTCGCCGAGGGCCTGGACCAGCACGTCCTGGCCGTTGCGGCGGGTCACGTCGCCGACGCAGAGCAGCCGGGACACGCCGTCGGCGCCCGCCGCGAGCGGGGCCGCGTCGGTGCCGGGCTTCGCGACGTAGACGCGGCCGGGGTCCAGGTCGTGGCGGTCGATCAGCAGCCGGGCGAGCCACGGGCTGGTCGCGACGACCATCCCGGCCATCCGCAGCGTCTCGCGCTCGCACGCGTCGAGCTCCGCGGCGTGCGCCGGGTCGAGGCCGGGCTCGTCGGCCAGTGCCTGGTGCACCAGCACGGCCAGCCGCAGCCGCCGCGCGTGCGGGACGACGATCTCCGGGACGCCCGAGGCGATCATGCCGTCGAGCAGCACCACCGTCCGGTCGGGCAACGCGGCCAGCGACCGCGCGAGCCGGCGTCTCGACGTCGCGTCGGGCTCCGGCCAGTGGCCGGCGATCGGCAGTTCGAGCACCGGCTGCCCGACGGCGGGCAGGTTCTGGCACATGCGCTTGTCGTACGTGTCGGAACCCGGTGGGGCGGCCGGGAGGATGAACACCATCGGGTCGGCAGGCCTCATCGCTCAACCTCCAGCGTGGATCGACGGACGCCTCATCCGTCACACGCGGCCGGAGCCGGGAAGGTTCAGCTCTGGGCGTCGATCTTCCAGACGCCGCCTTCCTGGACCAAGGTGAACGTGTCGGTCTCCGGCTTGCCGCCGTCGTAGAGGACGCGCGCGGTGACCCGGCCGGGGCTGATCTCCCGCACGCTGTCCGCCGTCACCGACTTGTACTGGCGCCAGAAACTCTGGTAGGTCGCCAGCGTCTGCTTGCGCGACGCCTTGAAGCGTTCCGTGAGCAGGTTCCACGCCTCCGCTGTGTTGTTCGGGAGCAACGCGTAGTAGGCGCTGAGGGCTTCGGCCGCGGTCTTCGTCGAAGCCACGCTCGACACCGGCGTCGAGGTGGGCGGGGCCGTCGTGGTGGGTGTTTCCGACGTGGACGTCGGCGCCGGGGGCGGGGCCGCCGACGGGGTGCCCGAAGCCGAGGTGGGCGGCGGTACCGACGCTTGCGGTGCCGCGTTGTCGGCCGGCGGCTTCTGGCGCACGACCAGCAGGATCGCCACCACGACCGCGACGCACAGCAGCGCCGCGCCCGCCCCGACGGCGATCATGCCCCTGCGCGCGCCCGGGGACACCGCGGCGACCTCGCCCGCGGGCACGGTGACCGCGGCGGGCACCGGCGGCAGCGCGGGCGGTTCGGTCTCGGGGACCGTCGCCGCGAGCACCGACTCGCCGGGCTCCGCGTCCGGCAGCAGCGCGACCAGCTCCCGCTCGACCTCGTCCATCGACGGCCGTTCGGCCGGGTCGGAAGCGAGCATCCGCAGCAGCAGCGGCGTCAGCCGGCCCGACTTCTCCGGCGGCTCGATCTCGCCGCTGGACGCCTTGTAGAGCAAGGCGATCGGGTTGTCCGCCGTGCCGTACGGCGGCTTCCCTTCGACCGCCGCGTACAGCGTCGCGCCGAGGGAGAAGACGTCGGCGGCGAAGCTCGCGTCCTCACCCCGGGCCACTTCGGGCGCGAGGTACGCGGGCGTGCCGGCGATCTCGCCGGTGGCCGTCAGCTTGACGTCACCGATCGCGCGGGAGATGCCGAAGTCGGTGATCTTCGCCGTTCCGTCCTCGGCGACCAGGATGTTGGCCGGCTTCACGTCGCGGTGCACGACTCCGACGCGGTGCGCGCCCGCCAGCGCGGAACTGATCTGCGCGCCGACGCGGATGGCGTCGTCCACCGTCGCCGGCTCCTCGCGGACCAGGACGGCGAAACTCTTCGACGGCAGGTATTCCATGATCAACCACGGCCGGTCCTCCTCTTCGAGGACGGCGAACACGGTGATCGCGTGGGAATGCTGCAGCCGGGCGGCGATCCGCGCCTCGCGCATCGCGCGGTTCTTCGCTTCTTCCGTGCGGTGCTCGTCGTGGTCGTGGGGCAGCAGGAGTTCCTTGATCGCCACGGTGCGGTCGAGCTTTTCGTCCTGGGCTCGCCACACCGTGCCCATCGCGCCGCCGCCGATCGGCTCGAGCAGCCGGTACCGATCGCGGATCCGGCGACTTTCCACGAGCATCCACCATTCTCCGAAGTGGCCGAGAGATCCGGTCAGCATGCCAGCCGCGGCGGCCGACCGGTACCAACCTAACCGAAAACCTTGGGCGGGCAGTGCAATCGCGCGTTGTGGCGCCGCCCACCCGGATACCCCGAATACTAACGAACAACCCCGAACGCTCGATCAAGTGCGTCCACGATCTCCTTGCGCAGCCCGGCGCCGACGGCGATCGTCGCCGCGGAACCGACCGTGTGCTCGCTGCCGTCACGGTCGACGACGGCACCGCCTGCCTCGCGCACGAGCAGCACACCCGCCATGGTGTCCCACGGGTTGTTGGACAGGATCAGTGCGGCGTCGAGCTTTCCGTCCGCGACCCAGGAGAGGTCGATCGCCGCGGTGCCCAGCATCCGGATCTTCTGCGCCCGCGCGCCGAGGTCGGTCAGCAACGACAGCCGCGCGCGGTTCTTCTCTTCGGCGAGTTCGCCGATCGCGAAGTCACCCATCGCGATCATCGCGTCGGACAGCTCGGTCGCGCGCGACGCACCGACCCGCTCTCCGTTCGCGAAAGCACCTTCGCCGCGCGCGGCGGTGTAGGTGACTCCGAGGTACGGCAGGGCGATCGCGGCGACCGTGCTGTGCTCGCCGTCCACCAGCGCCAGGGAAATCCCGCAGAGCGGAATCCCGCGGGCGAAGTTCGCGGTGCCGTCGATCGGGTCGAGGGCCCACCAGCGCCCGCCGTCCGCGCCGCTGCGGCCGCGCTCCTCGCCGAGGAAGCCGATTTCGGGGGTTTCCGCGGCGAGGAACTCCCGCAGCGCGTCCTCGACGGCGGTGTCGACGTCGGTCACCAGGTCGCGATCGCCTTTCGCGGAAACGGAAAAGGTCGGGCGCGACCGGACGATCCCGGTCGCCTTCGCCACGGCTTCGCGCGCGACGGCCAGCAGTGCGGCATGCTCGGTCATGCCACCCAACATAGAGAAGGGCCGCGCTCATGACCGATCTGTTCCCGCTCGCGACCACCGCCGACGAGCAGGCGCGGCGGGCATCGGTCGCGGTGCTGCCGGTGGGCAGCTTCGAGCAGCACGGCGCGCACCTCCCCCTGGCCACCGACGCGGTGATCGCGGCGACCCTCGCGAAGGCCGTTGCCGAGGCGTACCCGGTGCTCCACCTGCCGCCGATCACGATCTCGTGCTCGCACGAACACGCGGGGTGGGCCGGCACGGTGAGCATCTCGGCCCGCACGCTGCACGCCGTGGTCACCGACGTCGCCGAGTCGCTCGCGGCGTCCGGGGTCGGCCGGCTCGTGCTGGTCAACGGGCACGGCGGCAACTACGTACTGTCCAATGTGGTCCAGGAGGCGGGCGGCACGATGGCGCTGTTCCCCGGCGTCGCGGACTGGCAGGCGGCGCACACCGCGGCCGGCCTGCGGACGTCGCTGGACGACGACATGCACGCGGGCGAACTGGAGACGTCGCTCCTGCTGCACGCGCACCCGCACCTGGTCCGGCCCGGCTACGAGGCGGCCGACCACCTCACCGACCGGGAGCACCTGCTGACGCGGGGCCTGCGGGCGTACACGGAGTCGGGCGTGGTCGGCCGTCCGTCGCTGGCCAGCGCGGCCAAGGGGCACGTCCTGCTGGACACCCTGGTCCAGCGGTTCGCCGGCGTGCTCGACGCGTTAGGCGCCTGAGAAAGCCTGGTCCAGGTGCGGGAGCAGGTGAGCCATCCGCTCGGCCTTCGTGCGGAGGTACCGCAGGTTCTCCGGGTTCGGCGGAACCAGCAGCGGGACCCGCTCGCTGATCCGGATTCCGTAGCGCGTCAGCTGTTCGACCTTCTCCGGGTTGTTCGACAGCAGCCGCACCGACCGGACGCCCAGGTCCTGCAGGATGCCCGCCGCCGCGTGGTAGTCGCGGGCGTCGATCGGGAGGCCGAGCGCCACGTTCGCGTCGACCGTGTCGAGGCCTTCGTCCTGCAGCCGCATCGCCTTCAGCTTCGCGAGCAGGCCGATGCCGCGGCCCTCGTGGCCCTGGACGTAGACCAGCACGCCGGAGCCCTCCTCGACGATCCGGTCCAGCGCCGCCGCCAGCTGGTCGCCGCACTCGCAGTGCATCGAGGCGAAGACGTCGCCGGTCAGGCATTCGCTGTGCACGCGGGTCAGCGTCCCCAGCTCACTGATCTCGCCGTGCACCAGCGCGACCTGCTCGGTACCCGTGTCGTCCAGGTAGCCGACCGCGCGGAAGGTCCCGTACCGGGTCGGCAGCCGGGTGTCGACCACCCGCTCCACCACAGGGCGGTGCGGCACGTCCCCGATGACGTCGCTTGCTGTCATCTTCTCCACCTCTCTAACCCCGCACTTTCACGTGAAAGTGCGGGGCTGGTCGTGCGGCACTTTCACGTGAAAGTGCCGTCCGGCGCACCCCGGCGACGCTCCGGACGAGCAGGACGCCGGCGCCGGGCAGGCTCGCGAAGAGCGTGAGCACGCCGTAGACGACAGCGACGGTGACACCTTGGGCGGCCCCGAGCCCGGCCGCGCCGAAGAGCAGGGCGCAGACGCCCTCGCGCGGGCCGAAGCCGCCGATGTTGAGCGGGAGACCCATCGCGAGCAGCGCGAGGATCATCAGCGGCACGAGCTGCCCGACCGGTGCGGCCACCCCGGCGACGCGGGCGGCGACGACGAACAGCGCCAGGTGCCCGGCCAGCGTCGCGGCCGACAGGAAGCCCACGCCGGGCCAGGTCTCGCGGGTGAACAGGCCGAGCCGCAGGTCGGCCAGGGTGACGGCGAAGCCGCGCCGGACCTTCGACGGGCTGTGGATCCAGCGCCCGCCGAACAGCCGGCCGGCGACGATCCCGGCGACGGCGGCCAGCACGACGACCACACCGGTGACCGTCACGACCTCGCGGAACGCCTCGGGCACGGCGGCCGGGACGAAGAGCACGACGCCCACGGCGGACGCGATCAGCACGAGCTGGCCCGCGGTCCGCTCCAGGACGACGGCGCGCACGCCGCGCGGCACGTCGCCGGCGTCGCGGCCGTGCTGCACCGCGCGGTGGACGTCGCCGAGGACGCCCGCGGGCAGCACGCCGTTGAGGAACAGCGCGCGGTAGTAGTCGGCGACCGCGGTGCGCAGCGAAAGCCGCAGGCCGAGCCGGGTGGCGACGATCTGCCAGCGCCCCGCGCTGAACAGCGTCGTCGCGAAGCCGATGCCGAGCGCGGCGAGCACGCCGGGCGTGCTGATCCGGCCGAGGCCGTCGAGGAAGGCGGCGCTGCCGAGCTGCCAGACGAGCACCGCGAGGATGCCTGCCGCGCCGAGGATCCGGAGCCAGGCCAGTGCGCGCTTCACGCCGCCGCCTCCAGGCTCGGCGGCAGGACCAGCAGGTCGCCGTGGTGGACCACCGCGTGCAGCTCCCCGGCCGCGGCCATTTCGAGCCGTCGCTGCAGGTAGACGTCGGTGACCGGGCACAGCTCGGGCAGCTGCTCGACGGCGGCGCCGACCCAGCCTTCGAGCCACTGCCGCTGCAGTTCCGCCTGGTCCGGCCCGAGCCGCCACGCGCTCTCCGCGCGGACGACCGTGGCGCCGAGCCTGCCGAACGCGGTCGCGGCGACGTCCACCGCGGTCGGGCCGAGCAGCCGGCGGCCGCCGGTCAGCCGCCGCTGGTGGGCGTTGAACGCGGCCGAGATGGCCGGGTCGAGCGGGTCGGCGGGCGAGAGCTCCACCTTGCCGGTGACCGACAGCATCAGCAGCGCCGCGCAGCCCGCTTCGACGACGGCCGTGGCCAGCGCCGTGACCTCGTCCCTGGTCAGCAGGTCGAGCAGCGCGGACGCGGTGACCAGCGACGTCCCGGCGAGGTCGGCGGCGCGCAGCGCGGTGACGTCCCGCCGCTCGGCCTCCACGGCGATCGGGCTGCCGTCGAGCGCGGTGGCGGGCAAGCCGGTGCGGGCGCGGTCGAGCAGGGCGGTGTCGTTGTCGTGCAGGATCCAGCGCTGGGCGCCGGGCAGCCGGCCGGCCAGCCAGCGGCCGAGCGAGCCGGTGCCGCAGCCGAGGTCGCGGATGACGATCTCTTCGCCGCCGGCGAGGCTGTCGCGCAGCGTGTCGACGAGTTCGGGGGCGCGGGCCGCGGCGTCGGCGGGTTCCCGCAGGTAGAGCCAGTCCGGCGCGAACGCGGTCATGCCGCCGCCTCCTGCCGCTGCACGATGTCGGCGATCCGGCGGGCGGTGTCGTCCCAGCCGGTCAGGGTCTCGCGGCGCAGCTTCGCCGCGGCACGCAGCCGCGTCCGCAGCTCGGGCTCGGTGAGCCAGCGGCGCAACGCGGCCCCGAGCGCCTCGACGTCGTCACCGGGGACGAGCATCCCGGGCACCGAGCCGTCGGGCGCGACACCGAGCGTGTCGGGCAGCGCGTCGACGGCGGTGGCCAGCACCGGCACGCCGCGGGCGAGGGCTTCGGTGACGACCATGCCGTACGTCTCGGCGCGCGAAGGCAGCACGAGCAGGTCGGCGGTGTGGTAGGTCGCCTCGAGCGCCGCGCCGGTGCGGGGTCCGGTGAGGGTGAAGCGGTCGCCGAGCCGGTGCTCGCGCAACCGCTCGACGTACTTGGTCTCGCGCCGGATCCCGCCGACGCATTCGCAGGTCCAGCGCAGGTCGGCGACGGTTTCGAGCGCTTGGGCGAGCACGCCCTGGCCCTTGCGCGGGGTCACGTTGGCCACGCAGACCAGCCGGGACACCCCGTCGGTGCCGATGGCGGGCGGTGCCGGGTCGACGCCAGGCGGCACGGCGTGCACGCGGTGCGGGGCCAGCCCGTGGTGGACGGTCAGCCGGCGCGCGGCCCACTCGCTGGTCGCCACGACCGAGCTCGCGGCCCGGAGCGTCTCGCGCTCCAGCGCGTCGAGCTCGGCGGCGAGCGCGGGCGGCAGCCCCGTCTCGTCGGCCAGCGGCAGGTGCACCAGCACCGAGAGGGACAGGCGCCGGGCCTGCGGGACGACAACCTCGGGCACGCCGCACGCGACCAGGCCGTCGAGCAGCACGGCGGACCCGGTGGGCAGCGCGGCGAGCAGGTGGCCGAGGACCGCGCGGGCCTCGGTGTCCGGCCGCGGCCAGGAACCGGCGACGGCGATCTCGTGCACGTCGAGCCCGGCGGCGGTCAGCCGGTCGCACAGCCGGCGGTCGTAGGTGTTGCCCCCGCTCGGGACGGACGCGTCGTCGACGTCCCCGGGGAGGACCACATACACCGCGGTCACAGCGCACGCTCGTAACTCGCCCAGGCGACGTGCGACTCCTTGAGCGAGACGGCGATGCCTTCGAGGCCGCGCGCGCCTTCGCCGAGGCGTCCGGCGTGCACGGCGTCGGCGAGGCGGTCGGCGACGACCTTCGCGAGGAACTCGGTGGAGGTGTTGACGCCCTTGAACTCCGGCTCGTCGTCGAGGTTGCGGTAGTTCAGGTCGCTCAGCACCGCCTTGAGCTCTTCCGTGGCCTTGCCGATGTCGACGACGATGTTGTCCTCGTCGAGCTCGGCGCGGCGGAAGGTCGCATCCACCACGAAGGTCGCGCCGTGCAGGCGTTGCGCGGGACCGAAGACTTCCCCGCGGAAGCTGTGGGCGACCATCATGTGGTCACGGACGGTGATGCTGAACACCAAGACCTCCGATGCGTTCGGGTGGACGTGGTCACTGCGGCTGATACATGACACGGAGGCAGAGCGCGGAAAGTTCATTCCCGGCCAGCCGGGGTAGCACGGACGGCAGATCTTCAAACGCGCACTCGCCGCTGACCAGTGCTTCGAACGCCGGATCGGCCAGCAGCTCCAGCGCCACGGCCATCCGCTGGGCGTAGCCGCGGTCCGGCCGCGCGACCGTCCCGACCTGGCTGGCGCGGATCGCCAGGCGCCGCGAATGGAAGTGCTCGCCGAGCGGGACGCTCACCCGGCGGTCGCCGTACCACGACATTTCCACGACTTCGCCTTCCGGCGCGAGCAGTTCCAGCGCGCGGGTGAGCCCGGCTTCGCTCGCGCTGGCGTGCACGACGAGGTCGCAGTCGCCGTGGGCACGCTCCGGGGTCGAGAAGTCGACACCGAGCGCTTCGGCGACGTCGGCGCGTGACGGGTCGACGTCGACGAGCTGCACCCGCGTCGCCGGGAAGCCGCTCAGGAGCTTCGCGACGCTGGCGCCGACCATCCCGGCGCCGATGACGGCGATCCGGTCGCCGAGCCGCGGCCGGGCGTCCCACACGGCGTTCACCGCGGTCTCGACGGTGCCGGCCAGGATCGCGCGGCCGGGCGGGACGTTGTCGGGCACCGGCGTCACCGCGCTCGCGGGGACGACGTACGCGGTCTGGTGCGGGTAGAGGCAGAAGACGATCCGGCCCTCGAGGTCGGCCGGGCCGCGTTCGACGACGCCGACGTTGAGGTACCCGTACTTGACCGGGCCGGGGAAGCCGCCGTCCTGGAAGGGCGCGCGCATGACGTCGTGCTGGCTCGCCGGGACCCCGCCGCGGAAGACGAGCGTTTCGGTGCCGCGGCTGACGCCGGAGCAGAGCGTGCGGACGAGCACCTCGTCCGATCCCGGCTCGGGCAGCCGCTCCTCCCGCAACTCCCCGACACCGGGCCGTTGAACCCAGAAAGCCTGTTCCACGTGTTTCTCCTCAGCGGGCGACCGGAGGCTGGTGTCGCCACCCTATGAGCAATTCGCGGAGTCGACGATGATCAAACAGGACCTTCTCCTGCGCGCGGTGGTGCCGGCGTGGGTGCTCGCCGCGGGGGTCGTCGCGGGCCTGTCCCCCCTCGCCTGGGCCACCGGGCTCACCTTCGGGATCGCCCTCGTGCTGCTGACCGAGTGGGGCCTGCGCCGCGCCGGCCGCGCCGCGTTCAGCGCGGCCGACTGGATCACGTTCGCCCGCGCGACGCTCGTCGGGTGCGCCGCGGAACTGATCGCCGACGGCGGCCTGTCCGTCGCGTGGCTGGTCGGGCTGACCGGCGTGGCCCTCCTGCTGGACGGCCTCGACGGCCAGGTGGCCCGCCGCACCGGCACGACGTCGGAGTTCGGCGCGCGGTTCGACATGGAGGTCGACGCGTTCCTGATCCTCCTGCTGTGCGTCCAGGTGTCCCGCACGCTCGGGCTGTGGGTGCTGGCGATCGGCCTGATGCGGTACGTGTTCGTCGCGGCTTCGTGGACGATGCCGTGGCTGACCGCGCCGCTGTACCCGAGCATGGCGCGCAAGACGGTGGCCGCGGTGCAGGGCGTGGTGCTGGTGGTCGCGGTGTCCGGGCTGCTGCCGATGGCGGTGACGTTTGCCCTGGTCGCGGTCGCGCTGGGGTCGCTGGTGTGGTCGTTCGGCCGCGACGTCGCGTGGCTGGCCCGGCACCGGGTGGCCGAGCCGACCCGGATCGTCCAGTTCCCCCGCCCCTTCCACACCCCGGCCTGGCGCGGCAACCAGGCGGCTTAACCCGGCGATGCCCCCAATGTGGCCTTCGGTGCGTCTGACGCACCGAAGGCCGCCTTGGGTGCGTCAGACGCAACCAATGTGGCCTTGGGGCGCTTGGGCCGGGTCGCTCAGCCCGACTCGCGGGCGGCCCGGGCGCGGCGCTTGCCTTCGTGCATCGCGACCACCCGGGCGATCGGGATCGTGTGTCCCTCCGCCACCAGGTCCTCGGGCAGCACGAACGGCTCCGGCATCTCCGCCGTCCACGGATCACCGGCCGCGAGCAGCTCCGGGGCCGTGTGCACCGTGAAGTCGGCGGGCTTGACGCCGTCGAGGTCGGCCCACGCGACCGGGAACGACACCGGCGCCCCGGGCCGGTGGCGGGGGCTGTAGACCGAAATGACCGTCGCGCCACCCGCCCGCGTCGAATCCAGGAACACCTTGCCTTCGCGGCGTTCCCGCACGAACTCCGTGGTGCCGAGCGCCGGGTCGATCCGCTCGGCCCGCGCCGCGACCGCCCGCGTGGCCGCCGCGATGTCCTCGGTCGACTGGCCGGGTGCGAGCGGCACGAAGACGTGCACGCCCTTCGAGCCGCTCGTCTTCACGGCGCCGTCCAGGCCGTCGTTCCGCAGGGCCTCACGCACCA
The DNA here is from genome assembly GCF_014873755.1 of Amycolatopsis lexingtonensis. Taxonomy (NCBI): domain Bacteria; kingdom Bacillati; phylum Actinomycetota; class Actinomycetes; order Pseudonocardiales; family Pseudonocardiaceae; genus Amycolatopsis; species Amycolatopsis lexingtonensis. The sequence continues at coordinate 8,390,452 of NZ_JADBEG010000001.1, read as the reverse complement.
GCTTCGCGGCGCCGACGGCCAGCGAGAACGGGCCGTCCTCGGGCGGGTCGAGGTCGAGGATCAGGTGCGTCGGGCCGTGCTCGGGGCCGCCGCGGTAGAGCGACGTGTGGTACTCGATCGCCCGCTGGTTGCCGAACCAGATCAGCGTGCGGAGGTCGTTGCACAGCGCGTAGGAGACGTCCCGCTTGGACGTTTCGGCCCACACCGACACCCGCTCGACCCAGTCCGGGGTGTACTTCGGCAGGTTCTTCTGCATGAACGGGCCCTGGCCGCGCAGCACCCGCAGCACGGTGAGCAGCCGGTCGCGCAGTTCGGGCAGCATCCGCTCGGACACGGCTTCGAGGTAGTCGAGCAGCTCCCGCTTGGTCACCCCGGCGTCCGGGAAGACCTCCTGGTCGAGACTGCTCAGCTTGACGCCGTGCCGCACCTCTTCGCCGCTCATCGGCCCACCTTCGCGCCTCGCGCGCGAAGCGGTCAACCTCAGAACGGCAGCTGCGAGCGGAGCCGGTCGAGCCAGCGGTCCACGGTGTCCTCGGCGCGGTCGTAGTCGTTGGCCTTGCGTGCCGCGTCGGCGCGCTCCTGGACGTGCTGGCCGATCGTCGCCGCGTACTGCGGCAGCGCGTAGACGTTCTGCCAGTACCCGGCGCGCATCTCGACCGTGGACACCTTCTCGTAGCCCGCGGTCGCCTTCGCGAAGTCGAAGCCGTAGCGCATGCCGGACGGGTCCGGGCCGTTCGCGGTCACGACGATCACCGTCGGCCGCGCCTTCATGACGACCTCGGTCGGGTCGGCGCCGCGGGCGATCGCCGCGTCGTTGAGCCCGATGTAGTCGATCGAGTTCCAGCCGCTGTAGTACGGGATCGCGCCCGCGTCGGTGACCGCGAGGCTGCGGGCGGCCGGCGGGACGTCGGCCTCGGCCAGTCCCTTGCCGATCGCGATGTGCGCGCGCTGCAGGTCCGGGCCGTAGTTCGCGATCACGCCGAGGTCGGGCGCGGTCGCACCGCCGACGGCCGACCAGCCGACCGCCACCAGCCCGAGCAGCGCGCCCACGAGACGCGGTTTGAGCGTCCCGGCGGCGATCCCGGCGCCCAGGCAGAGGACGGGGATCGCGTGGTCGGCGAAGCGGTCGAGGTAGTCCATGGTCGGGCCGGACACCGCGTACGTCACGTAGGTGACCGCGACGGTGACCACCAGCAGCACGCCCATCGCGCGCGTCGCCTTGCGGATGACCACCGACAGCGTCAGCAGCAGGAGCGGGAGCAGCAGCACCGCCGTGTGCTTGGTCCACAGCCAGCCGGAGTCGAGGTGGCCGAACTTGACGTAGAAGGTGTTCGGCAGCAGCTGGCCGTAGAACCGCCAGCGCCAGACGAAGTAGCCCGCGCCGGCGACGGCCGCGGCGAGCGTCCACCAGCGCGCCGACGCGCGGCCGCGTTCCTTCCAGAACCACAGCGCGACGACCGGCAGCGCAGCCAGCACACCCTCCGGCCGCAGCATGCCGAGCAGGAGCAGCAGCACCGGCGGTTCCCACGTCCGCACCCGCTCGTTCGCGAGCACCCGCAGGCCGAGCACGACGATCCGCAGCAGCACGGCGGCGAACGCGGCCGTCTCGAGGCCGGCGGTGAGGTGGAAATAGGTCGGCAGGAAGACGACGTACGCGCCCGCGCCGACCAGGACGCCGGTGAGCCCGGCACGGCGGTGGCCCTCGCGGATCAGCAGGTACAGCGTGCCCAGGCCGAGGACCAGCGACGTCAGCTTGGTGAACAGCGGCAGGGCCAGTCCGAGCCACGCGCCCAGCCCCGACCAGACCACCCAGGCGAAGTTCGTGAAGCCTTCGACGCGCGGGCCGTCGACGTTCCACACCGGCCCGTGCCCCTCGGCGAGGTTCGCCGAGTAGCGGAAGCTGATGAACGCGTCGTCGATCGTGAAGAACCAGGCCGCCCAGGCGCCCACGAGGAACACCGCGAGCAGGACCAGCGAGACCACGAACAGCGGCGCGCGGCGGGTGGGCCGGGCGGGCGCGGTCTCTTCGGCCTGGACGTCAGCCTCGATCGCCGTCATGGAATCCCCTCGGGTGGCTTTGCCGACCCGACACTGTAGCCGGGGCCGCTCAGACCAGCGGACGCCCGGTGCGCAGCCGGCGGCGCAGGTCCCACAGGCAGAGGTTGTACGGGAACCGCCGCACCGGCGTGGGCAGCACCCGCACGACCCGCCCGACCACGCCGAGCAGCGCGTCGAACCGCCGCTGGTCGGCGTCGGTCCACGGCAGCCGCATCTCGTCGCGGAAGCGCTGCGGGAGGAAGCCGGTGGTGACGAAGCGGTGGAACCGCCGTCCCGGCGCGGCCACGACCGGGTGCAGGAACCGCAGGTCGACGATGTCGGTGAGGTAGCGGCGGACGGTGTCGTCGATGCCGACTTCCGCGAGCCCGGCGGCCCAGTACTCCTCGAAGGCGTCGCGGTCGGCGGGCCACATCTCTTCACGCACCTGCAGCGTCGTGCCGAACGAAGCGGCTTCGCGGTAGAAGTTCCCCGGCTCGCCGCCGACGAACGCGCGGTAGATGTCCTCGAAGCCCTTGTACAGGCAGGCCGCGACCCACAGCTGGAGGTCGGTGTCGAAGGCGTTGTAGGCGACCGGGCTCTCGTCGGTCGAGTGGACCCGCGCGTGGGCCGCGTTGACCCCGCGGCGGTAGGCCGCCCGTTCGGCGTCGGTGCCCATGGTCGCGACGGCGAGGTAGGTGAGCGTCGTGCGCGTCCGCTTCACCGGGTGGCGGAAGAGGTTGCCGCTGTCGACCCGGCTTTCCAGCACGCCGTACCCGACGGGCGCGCGGGAGAGCTGCATGATCACGTTCGCGCTGCCGGCCAGCAGCCCGGCGCCGATCACGGCGTCCTGGAGCGCGGTTTCGGTCACGCCCTCCAGGGAACGACACTGTTGACGATGTGTCAAGAGCGGTAGTTCGCCCGGGCGAACGCGATCAACGCGCGAGCCGCGGGGCTGAGCGGGCCCTCCGTCCGCCACGCCAGCGCGAGCATCCCGCGCAGGCCCGGGCCCGCGATCCCGATGATCCGCAGCTCCGCCCGGTGGAACCGGGCCAGCGACTCCGGCACGATCGCCACGCCGAGGCCGCGCGTCGCGAGCTGCACCAGGACGTTCGGGTCGGCCGCCTCGAACGCGATCCGCGGGGTCAGCCCTTCACGCGCGAAGGCGGCGTCCAGCGCGGTGCGCAGGCCGGTCCCCTTCGGCAGTGCCATCAGCGGCAGGCCGTCGAGGTCCCGGATCCCGACCTCGGCCCGGTCGAGCGGGCCGTCCGGTGCGGTGACGGCCAGGAACGGCTCGTCGAGCAGCACCTGCGTCGCGATGCCCGGCGGCGGCTCGGTCGAGAGACCGACGACCGCGAGGTCCAGGCGCCCTTCGCGCAGCGCCGCGAGCATCGTGTCGGAGTTGGCTTCCGACAGCGTGATCTCGACGGCCGGGTAGCGCTCGTGGAAGCCGGCCAGCAGGTCCGGCAGCCGGACCGGGCCGGCCGAGGTCACGGCACCGATCGCGACCTGGCCGCGGACCAGCCCGGCCAGCTCGTCGACGGCTTCGCGCACGCCTTGCACCGCCGCCAGCGCGGCCCGGGCGTGCGGAAGGGCCGCGGCGCCGACGTCGGTGAGCCGGACCGTCCGGCCGGAACGGTCCAGCAGCTCCTGCCCCAGCTCCCGTTCCAGCCGCCGGACCTGCGCGCTCACCCCGGGCTGGGCGACGTGCAGCCGTTCGGCGGCGCGCGTGAAGTTGCCCGCCTCGGCGACCGCGACGAAGTAGGCGAGCTGGTGCAGTTCCATAAGCATTGATTCTAGCTCGTAGAAAAACCAGATCTTGGACTTCTGGTCGACTCGGCCCGAAGCTGGAGACAGCGAACGAAAGGAGCCGAGATGCACACCCTCCGCCCAGGTCAGGACGGTTACGCCGAAGAAGTCGCCGGGTTCCAGACGGCGGTGCCCAGCGCCCCCGCGGTCGTCGTCGCCGCCGAAAGCGCCGAGGACGTCGCCGCCGCCGTGCGGTACGCCGCCGAGCAGGGGCTGCCGGTCGCCGTCCAGGCCACCGGCCACGGCCTCACCGCGGGCGCCGACGGGCTGCTGATCAGCACCCGCCGGATGACCGGCGTCGAAATCGACCCCGAAGCCCGGACCGCCCGGGTGGCAGCGGGCGCGCGCTGGGGCGCGGTCATCGAAGCCGCCGGGGCGCACGGCCTGGCGCCGCTCAGCGGCTCGTCGCCGGACGTCGGCGTCGTCGGCTACACGCTCGCCGGCGGCTTCGGGCTGCTGGGCCGCCGGTACGGCCGCGCCGCCGACCACGTCCGCGCCCTCGACGTCGTCACCGCCGACGGCGAGCTGCGGCGCGTCGAGCCCGGCTCGGACCTGTTCTGGGCGCTGCGCGGCGGCCGCGACAGCTTCGGCGTCGTCACGGCGATGGAGTTCGACCTGTTCCCGGTGGACCGGCTCTACGGCGGCAGCCTCTACTTCGGCCCCGACGACGTGCCCGCGGTGCTGCGGGCCTGGCGCACGTGGTCGGCGGCGGCGCCGGACGCGCTGACGACGTCGCTGGCCATGGTCGACTACCCCGACCTCCCGGTGCTGCCGGAACCGCTGCGCGGCAAGCACATCGCCCAGATCCGCGTCGCCTACCTCGGCGAGGACGGCGACGAGCTGGTCGCGCCGCTGCGGGCCGCGGCGCCGGTCCTGCTGGACACGCTGAAGGTCATGCCGTTCACCGAGTCCGGCTCGATCGCGGCCGAGCCGCGGCAGCCGCACGGCTACCACGGCACCAACGCGACCGTCTCGCAGCTGAACGACGCCATGCTCGACGCCGTCGTGGAGCACGCGGGCCCCGGCGCGGCCACCCCGCCGGTGCTGATCATCGACCGGCTGGGCGGCGCGCTCGCCCGGCCGTCCGACAAGGCGGGCGTCGGCTGGGACAGCTCGGCCGAGTTCGTCGTCCGGGCGCTGTCGGTGGTCGGCGACGGCGGGGTCGCGGCGGTCCGGAACGTGCAGGCGAAGCTGTTCGACGCGCTGGCGCCGTGGACGACCGGGCGGCTGCTGCCCTTCGTGTACGGCGAGCACGCCGCGGTCGAGGGGGTCCATCCGGCCGCGGACCTGCGCCGACTCGGGGAGCTGAAGCGCCGTTACGACGTTCGGAGCACCTTCCGGGCGGTCGGACCGGAGGCAAAGGCAGGGTAAGCGGACGTCCTATACTCGCCCGGACGATCACACCGACGGGGGAACCGACTTGCGCACGATGAGCCACGAGGACTACCTCGGCATGCGGCGGTTCCCTGGCCTCGACGGCCTCCGCGCGATCGCCGCCACGATGGTGATCTTCTTCCACTTCGGCGGCCAGAACTGGACGTGGCTGTCGGGCTGGGTCGGCGTCTACCTGTTCTTCGTGCTCTCCGGGTTCCTGATCACGACGCTGCTGCTGCGCGAGCAGGACCGGACCGGCCGGATCTCGCTGTCGAACTTCTACATCCGGCGCGTGTTCCGGATCCTGCCGCCGTACCTGGTGATCCTGGGCGGGATCGTCGCGTTCGTGGCGCTGCGCGGCGAATTCCACGCCCGCGACTTCCCGAACGCGCTGAAGTTCTACCTGACGTTCCTCAACGAGTTCCTGCCGTCGTTCACCAACGGCACGGACAACTTCTTCAGCGGCTCGTGGACGCTGGGGATCGAGGAGAAGTTCTACCTGGTCTGGCCGTTCCTGCTGGTCTTCCTCGGGATCGGCGCGGCCAAGCGCAAGTTCGTGCTGGTCGGCGTGGCGATGGTCGTCCTGCTGGCCCTGGTCCCGCTGACCACCGGCGGCTGGCTGCTGCACGGCGCGAACGTGCCGATCTACCGCTCGACGGTGCACTACTTCATCCTGGCGGCGGGCTGCCTGCTGGCGATCCTGCTGCACTACCGCCGGGGTTACGCGCTGCTCAAGCCGCTGACGCACCCGCTGGCGGCGATCCCGATCGTGGTGGGCTTCGTCGTGTTCCACACGAACCTCGACACGCTGTGGAACGGCACGGGCCAGAACCTGTGGCTGCTGGTGGCGTACGCGTTCGCGGCGATGCTGCTGCTGATCGTCCTGGTCAGCCCGGGCCCGGCCCGCTGGCTGATGAGCACGGCCCCGCTGCGGTTCGTGGGCGAGCGGTCGTACTCGCTGTACCTGCTGCAGGGGCCGGTGCACTTCGCGGTCATCCAGGCGGTGCCGGGCCTGGCCCGCAACCACACGACGAGCGCGGTGGTGGTCTTCCTGGTCGGCCTGGCGATCGCGGACCTGATCCACCGGTGGGTGGAGAAGCCGCTGATCGACGTGGGCAAGCGGATCATCGCCCGGAAGGAAGGGCGGCGCGCGGAGCGGGAGGAGGCCCGGCGGACGGCCGAGCCTCAGGTTCCGTCCGAGCCCCGGCCCGCTCCCGCGACCTCGGCGTCTTAGCGCTCGAAGACCACGATCGGGATCACCCGGTCGGTCTTCGTCTCGTACTCCGCGAAGCCCTCGGCGTGCGCGACCATCCCCGCGTACAGGCGGTCACGCTCGGCGCGGTCGGCGATCACCGTCGCCGTGGCCTCGAACTTCTCCGTGCCGACCTCGAGCGTGACCTTCGGGTTGGCGACCAGGTTGTGGTACCAGGCCGGGTTCTTCGGGGCGCCGCCCATGGACGCGGCGACGACGTAGCGGTCGCCGTCGGTGGTGTACACCAGCGGGGACAGGCGGGCTTCGCCGCTCTTCGCGCCGATCGTCGTGAGGAGCAGCACGTTCTTGCCCTCGAAGTAGCCGCCGACCACGCCGTTGTTGGCGCGGAACTCGTCCACGACCTGCTTGTTGAAGTCGTTCATGTCGGCTGGTGCGGTCATGAGGATCCCCTGTTCTGGCCGGTACGCTCGATCCGCGAGGTAGGCTCGGACGAGCCGAAGCGTTTGCTTTGCAAACAAAGCTACCGACCGGAGGTGAGCAGTGTCAACGCAGCCCGGCCCGAGTGTCGAGGACGGCGTGCGGCAGCTCCTGCTGCTCATGCCGCGCCTGGTCGGCCGCGCGAAGCGGACGCCGGTGCCCGCGGAGCTCGACGGCTGCTCGCTCGCGCCGCGGCACCTGTCGCTGCTGTCCTACCTGCTCTTCGACGGCCCGATGACGGTCACCGAACTGGCCACCCGCCTCCAGGTCGCCCCGACGACGGCGAGCCTGATGGTCGGCGACCTCAGCCGCCAGGGCGTGCTGAACCGCGACGAGGACCCGGCCGACCGCCGCCGCACGATCGTCAGCATCACCCCGGACAAGCGCCCCGCCGTCGACGCCTGGCTGGCGCGCGGCGCGAAGGCGTGGACCGACGCGCTGACGCCGCTGAGCCCGGCCGAGCGTCAGCTGGTGATCGCGACGCTGGAGGCCTACGAACGCGCCACGTGCGAAGGCCCCGGCTGCTGACTCAGTCCTCGGCGCGCTTCTCGCGGGCCAGCTTCCGCTGTGCCTCCGCGCGTTCCCGGCACTTGCGCAGGAACTCCTCGTCGTCGTCCGGGCTCGTCGCCGCGAACCGCCCGGGGCGGTCGTACTCCGGGTACGCCGGCGCGTGGCGCTCGTACGGCCCGCGCACCCGCGTCACCTGCTGCGGCCGGCCCGCGACCAGCCAGACGATCGACCCGACCAGCGGCACCACCAGCACGAGCAGCAGCCACAGGCCCTTCGGCAGGTTGCGGCAGGACGACTCGTCCGTCGTGATCACGTCGACCAGGCAGAAGATCCACAGCCCGAGCGTGACGATGCCGAGCAGTCCGTCCAGGTACAGCAATTTCCGCGCCTTTCCCCCAAGGAATGAACGCGGTAAGTCTTAGCAGAGCCCGGTTCCGGGCCGGCCGCGGGTCACCCACAGCTCGGCGGGCATCCGGAGATTCGGCGACGACACCCACGTCGTCTTCGTTTCTGTCAGGCAAAACCCTTGCAGCGCCTGGAGAACGCCGGTCGCGAGGGCGGTCGCGTGCCGCGATCCCGGGCAGGCGCGCGGTCCGGCGCCGAACGGCGTCCCCGCCAGCGAGACCGCGACGTCGGCGCCGTCGATCCGGCGGCGGGTGGACAGCACCGGCTGCCCGGCGGGTTTTCCGGACAGCCGCGCGGAAAGCTCGTTGCCGATGAGCCCTGCGGTGGCGTCGCACGCCTGGACGAGCAGGCCGATCCGGGCGGCCACCCCCTCGTCCGCCCCGCCGCACGCGGCGATCAGCCGGCCCAGCGCGGCTTCGGCGGCGGCGTCCGGCGTCACGTGGGGGTGGTACGCCGCCGCGACCAGTGCCACGTCCGCCGAGACGTCGGGCAGGCCGAGCGCCGAAGCGAGCACGCCGACCGGCACCGGCCGCGCGATCAGCGCCATCACGTCGAAATCGTCGAGCGGAGCCACGATCCGCTCGGTCCGCGAGAAAGCCTTTTCGCGCAAGTCGCCGATCGGCTCGAGGAGCGCCACCGCGAGCGCGCGCCGCCGGACGTGGTCGGGACCATTGCTGAACCGGGCCACGGTGGCGCGCAGCCAGGCGACGCTCCCCGGCGGAACGTCGACGGGAACGGGCGGCACCGGAGCGGAAAGCGAAGTCATACGGCGAAGTTAGCCGCGGAAAACTTCGGCGCCTGCCGAAGTCAGAGCAGCGAAACCGGGAACCAGGTGGCTTGCGGACCACCGCACCGCACGGGCCGCGGGACGGCGTGCTGGAACCACCACGCCTCGGTGACGCGGCCGTCCGGGAGCCGGTACGTCGGCGGCCCCGCCACGCGGGCGAGCCCGGCGGCCTGCAGCGAACGCGCGCTCGCGACGTTGCCGACCTCGGCGCCGGCCCGCACCCGCGGCAGGCCGAGGTGGTCGTGCGCCAGCACGAGCCCGGCCGCGAAGAGCACCCGGCCGTAGCCGCGGCCCCGGTAGTCCGGCGCGAGGTAGCCGCCGGTCTCCGGGCCGCCGTCCTCACCGGTGTGCACGCTCACCAGCCCGACGCAGCGGTTGGCCTCGACGTCGATCATCACCAGGTCGACGGACTGCGGATCGGGCGCCGCCCAGTCCGGGCCGGTGCCGGGCACCACGCGCAGCGCGTCGGCCCGCGCCGGCTCGGCGACGATCGAGGCGGCCTGCCAGCCCAGCCACCGCTGGGCGGCCGGATCGCTGCCGCACGCGACCGCAGCGGCGTACTCCCACGCGGTCGGGGTGCGGAAGAGGAAGCGCCCGTCGCGCACGACGTGGCCCTGCCGGTCGCAGGTCCGCTTGGTCATCAGGCGGCCGCGGCGGGTGAGCCGGTCGAAGATCCCCTTGGTGGCTGGCAGCATCGCGGCGAAATCGTAGCGGAGCGGCCGGGACGCGAGTTGTATTGTGGCCCGATGACGGCCGTACCCGACGCAACCGAACTGGACGGCTCCGGCCGGGCGGCCCAGCCGCGTCAGCTCATCGTGACGGTGTACGGCTTGTACTCGCGCACCGAAGGCGGCTGGCTGTCGGTCGCCTCCCTGATCGAGCTGCTCGCGGCCGTCGGCGTCGACGAACCGGCCGTGCGCTCGTCGATCTCCCGGCTGAAGCGGCGCGGCATCCTCGAAGCGGTCCGCCGGGACGCGACAGCGGGCTACGAGCTGTCCGCCGAAGCCCGCGAGATCCTGCGCGAGGGCGACGAGCGGATCTTCCGCCGCGACCGCGCGACCCCGGCCGACGGCTGGCTGCTCGCGGTGTTCTCGGTGCCGGAGACCGAGCGCCACAAGCGCCACCTCCTGCGCACCCAGCTCGCCCGGATGGGCTTCGGGACGGCGGCGTCGGGCGTCTGGATCGCGCCGGCCCACCTGCACGGGGTGGCCGCCGAGGCGCTGACCCGGCTCGGCCTGGCCGGGTACGCCGACCTGTTCCGCGCCGACCACCTGGCGTTCGGCGACGTCGCCGCGAAGGTCCGCGACTGGTGGGACCTCGACCGGCTGGACGAGCTGTACACGACGTTCCTCGACGAGCACGGCCCGGCGCTGCGCCGCTGGCAGCGCCGCGAGCCGGCCGCCGGCGAGGAGGCGTTCGCCGACTACGTCCGCGTGCTGACCGGCTGGCGGCGGATGCCCTACCTCGACCCGGGCCTGCCCGCGGAGTTCCTGCCCGCCGGCTGGTCGGGGATCCGCGCGGCCGAGCTGTTCTTCGAGCTGCACGCGCGCCTGGAAACCCCCGCACGTGCCTACGTCGCCAAGTCGATCAACCTCGGCTGAGCTCTCCCAGCCGACCGCCATTGACGATCTTTGAACGCGCCACACCGGGAGCTATCGTTATCGGCTCCCGGACTCGTGGAGGAGTCGATGCCGCTCATCAACGGACAGCCGGTGCTTCGGAACCTGCAGGCGATTCGTGATCTCATCCGCAATTTCGTCATCTTTACTCAAGTTGACGTAACCCCGCTCCCCGACGGATCGCCCGCAGTCGGGATCCCGATCACCGACGGCATGATCGGTGCGGTCTCGGACGGCGGGAGATGCTGGCACCTCCTTGAGATGACTCTCGACAGGTCGAAAAATGAGTGGACCTGTCGACAGTCGTTCCCGCTGGCCGATCACGAGGATCTGCAAAAGGCGGCGAGCGGTGCACTGCAATACCTGATCAACCACCTTTGCGCGGCGGTCCAGAACCCCGAAGCGCCGATCGTGAACCGAGCTGACGCCGCCGGAAAATTGCATTCGATCATGGCCCGCATGGCGGGCAGCTGACCCCGGCACGCGCCTACGTCGCCAGGTCGATCAACCTCGGCTGAGCACCGCGAAGCCCTGGACCTCGACGAGCGCCTCCTCGTCCCAGAGCCGGGCGACGCCGATGCCCGCCATCGCCGGATACTCCGTGCCCGCGAGCCGCTTCCAGACCCGGCCGATCTCGCGCGCGTGGGCGCGATAATCCGGCATGTCGACGATGTAGATCGTGACGCTGCACAGGTCTTCCGGGGAACCGCCGGCCGCGCGCAGCGACGCCAGCAGGTTGCCCAGCGCGCGCTCGAACTGCTCGACCACGCCGTCGCCGACGATCTTGTTCGACGAGTCCAGCGCCGTCTGGCCGGCCAGGAAGACGACCCGGCCCTCGGCCACCACCGCGTGCGAGAACCCGGACGGCTTGCCCAGCTCCGGCGGGTTGATGCGTTCCATGCGCACACCGTACGCCATCTTTCGCCTTATTGACGGTCGTAGTCGTGACGACATACCCTGGACGGCGTGCGTATCGCGGTCATCGGCGGCGGCCCGGCGGGCCTGTACTTCGCCGCGCTGGCGAAACAGCTCGGTCCCGGCCACGAAATCACGGTCTGGGAGCGCAACGCCCCGGACGACACCTTCGGCTTCGGCGTCGTGTTCTCCGACGAAACGCTCGGCGGCATCGAGCACGCCGACCCGGCGGTGCACGAGGCCATGAAGGCCGAGTTCGCGCGGTGGGACGACATCGACGTCCACTACCGCGGCACAGTGACCACCTCGGGCGGCCACGGCTTCGCGGCGATGAGCCGCAAGCGCTTGCTCGGCATCCTGCAGAGCCGCTGCGGCGAACTCGGCGTCGGGCTGCACTTCCGCGAGGAGGCGCCGGCGGACCTCTCGGGGTACGACCTCGTCGTCGCCGCCGACGGCCTGAACTCCGCGATCCGGAACCGGTACGCCGACACGTTCCGGCCGAGCGTCGAGACCCGCCGGTGCCGTTACATCTGGCTCGGCACGGACCTGGTGTTCGACGCCTTCAAGTTCTACGTCCTGGAGACGCCGGCCGGGATCATGCAGATCCACGGCTACCCGTACGGCCGCGACGGCAGCACGTTCATCCTCGAGGTCCAGGAGGACGTCTGGCAGCGGACGTTCGGCCCCGTCGCGGCGACCTCGCTCAAGCCGGGCGAGAGCGACGAGAAGTCGATCGCGCTGATCCGCGAGCTGTGCGCCGACGTCCTGGACGGCCACCAGGTCATGGCGAACAACTCGAAGTGGGTTTCGTTCGCCACGGTCCGCTGCGAGACGTGGGTGCACGAGAACGTCGTCCTCCTCGGCGACGCGGCGCACACCGCGCACTTCTCGATCGGCTCCGGCACCAAGCTGGCGATGGAGGACGCGCTCGCGCTCGCCGCCTGCCTGCACGAAAACGATGGCGTCGCATCCGCGCTCAAGGCGTACGAGCTGGAACGGCGGCCGGTCGTCACGTCGACGCAGCGCGCCGCGCAGGCCAGCTTGGAGTGGTTCGAGAACATCGCGCAGTACGCGCACCAGGAACCGCCGCAGTTCGCGTTCAACATCCTCACGCGCAGCCGCCGCGTCACCTACGAGAACCTCCGCCTGCGCGATCCGGAGTTCGCCACCGAGCTGGACCACTGGTTCGCACGGTCGCTCGGGACGACGTCGCGGCCGCCGATGTTCCAGCCGTACAAGCTCGGTTCGCTGGAACTGCCCAACCGGATCGTCGTGTCCCCGATGGACATGTACTCGGCGGTCGACGGCGTGCCGGGCGACTTCCACCTGGTGCACCTGGGCAGCAAGGCGCTGGGCGGCGCCGGGCTGGTGATGACCGAGATGGTCTGCGTCTCCCCCGAAGGCCGGATCACCCCCGGCTGCGGCGGGCTGTACACGCCGGAACAGGAAGCCGCCTGGAAGCGGGTGGTGGACTTCGTGCACGCGCAGTCGTCCGCGCGCATCGGTGTCCAATTGGGACACTCCGGCCGCAAGGGTTCGACGAAACTCATGTGGGACGGCATCGACGAGCCGCTTCCCACGGGCAACTGGGAAGTCTGCGGTCCCTCGGCCTTGCCGTACTCGTCGCGGAACCAGGTCCCGCGCGAACTGTCCACAACAGAGCTTTCGGCGATCCGGGACCAGTTCGTCGCGTGCGCCCAGCCCGCCGCCCGCGCCGGGTTCGACGTCCTCGAACTGCACTGCGCGCACGGCTACCTGCTGTCGTCGTTCCTCTCCCCGCTGACCAACCGGCGGACCGATTCCTACGGCGGCTCGCTGGAGAACCGGCTGCGCTTCCCGCTCGAAGTCTTCGACGCGGTCCGCGCCGCGTGGCCCGCCGAGCGGCCGATGACCGTCCGGATCTCGGCGACCGACTGGTGCGAGGGCGGCGTCGACGCCGACGACGCGGTCGAGATCGCGCGCGCGTTCGCTTCCCACGGCGCCGCGGGCATCGACGTCTCGACCGGCCAGGTCGTCAGTGAGGAACGCCCGCAGTACGGGCGCAGCTACCAGACGCCGTACGCGGACCGGATCCGCAACGAGATCGGCGAGGAGTACGGGATCGCGGTGATCGCGGTCGGCGCGATCTCGTCGTACGACGACGTGAACTCGCTGATCCTGGCCGGGCGCGCAGACCTCTGCGCATTGGGCCGCACGCACCTCTACGATCCACAGTGGACGTTGCACGCGGCGGCCGAGCAGGACTACCCGCTGGCGTGGCCGAAGCCGTTCGCCGCGGGCAGCCGCAAACCCCAGACCGGCCGCAGCGACGGGCCGGAGCCGCGCCTCGACCTCGTCCGCTCGGGGCCGACGGGGACCGCCCATGCCCGCTGGCGACCGGGAGTTTCGCGATGACCGCTTTCGCGTTGACCGCAGAGCAGCAGGCTTTCGCCGCGGAAGTCCGGCGGCTGGCCGAGGAGCAGCTGCGCCCGCTCGCCGAGTCCGGTGTGGAGGGTGCGGTCAACCGCCCGCTGCTCAAGGCGATGGGTGCGCTCGGCCTGCTAGCGCGGTTGTTCCCCGGCGTCGCGTCGGGCACGCCGTCGCGGCAGGCGGCCGCGACGGACCTGTGCATCCTGCGCGAGAACCTGGCCATGGTGAACACCGAAGCCGAAACCGCGCTGGCGTTGCAGGGACTGGGAACCTACCCGGTCCTGCAGTCCGGACAGGACGAACAGGTCGCGAAGTGGCTGCCCGCGGTGGCGGCCGGCGACGCGGTGGCGGCGTTCGCGCTGACCGAACCGGACGCCGGTTCGGACGCGGCGGCGCTGTCGCTCTCCGCGGAGCCCGACGGCGACGGCTGGCGGCTCACCGGATCCAAGATGTGGATTTCGAACGCGCCGGAAGCCGACTTCTACACGGTTTTCGCCCGCACCACCCCGGACGCGGGTTCCCGCGGCGTCAGCGCGTTCGTCGTCCCGGCCGACCGCCCGGGCCTCGGCGGCGAGCACCTCGACCTGGTGAGCCCGCACCCGATCGGCACGGTCACGTTCGACGCCGTCGAGGTCCGGCGCGAAGAGCTGCTCGGCGAGGAGAACCGCGGTTTCGCCGTGGCGATGCGGACGCTGGACCTGTTCCGCCCGAGCGTCGGCGCGTTCGCCGTCGGCATGGCGCAGGCGGCGCTCGACGCCACTGTGGACCACACGGGTGCGCGGGAAGCGTTCGGTGGCCCGCTGATCAAGCAGCAGGCGGTGGCGCACGCGCTGGCGGAGATGGCGACCCGCACGGAAGCCGCGCGGCTGCTGGTCTACGCGGCGGCGGGCGCGTACGACGCCGGCGAGCAGAACCTCGGCGGCCGCGCGGCGATGGCGAAGCTGTTCGCGACCGAGGCCGCGCAGTTCGTCGTCGACTCCGCGGTCCAGCTGCACGGTGCCCGCGCCTTGCGCCGCGGGCACCTGCTGGAGCACCTGTACCGCGAGGTCCGCGCGCCGCGCATCTACGAAGGCGCGTCGGAAATCCAGCGGACGATCATCGCGCGGTGGCTGGCGTCTTCGGCTTCCGGTCGAGCCACCACTGGCTGAGCAGCAACAGCGTCAGCACGCTCAGCACCCCGGAAACCGTGGCGGCGTTGAGGATCATCGTGCCTTTGTCCCCGCCTCGGGACATGACCAGCAGAAATCCGACCGGCGACAGCGCGCGGGTCAGCAGCGTGTGCATGCACATGGCGAAGCTGCGGACCATCCACTTGCGATGGTCGGCGAACCGCCGTTGCCGGATCGCCCGCCACCCGGCGATCGTGAACCCGAGCCACAGCAAGGCGGCCACGACGTCCAGCGCGGCGACGACCGGCCCGAACGGGCTGACCGCCCCGATGGTCGCCGCCATCACGGCGGCGGGAATCGCCCCGGCGAAGACGTAGACCCGCCCGACGCGGCGATGCACGACCGGGTGCGTCCGCCGCAGCCACGGCCAGATCTGCAGGATGACGCCGACGATCGCGATCGTCCCGAAGGCGATGTGGGCGACGAGCAACCAGTAGTGCGCGGCGAACCCGGCCGGCGCGGGCACGCGCGACTGCGCGGGATCGAGCGTGAGGTAAGGCGGCACGGAATACGCCAGGAAGACGGCGACGACGAGCGCCAGCGGCGCCACCCACGGCCGCCGCCACCACGTCGGTTTCCCTTGCGCGGGTGCGGGTCTGATCTCCGTCCGAACGGTCATGACTACCCCCAGGATCGGCTACCGATCCGAAGGTAGGGAGATCCCGGGGACGAAACCATGGGGTGAGCCACCACGACCGTGGTGGGGCTCACCCCACCGCCGTTCAGCTGCCCCGCACCCGCCGGACGGTGTCGCGGTAGAAGTAGCCGCTCTGCTTGATCGCCCGCTCCTGCGTCTCGTAGTCCACCCGGATCAGCCCGAACCGCTTCGCGTACCCGTAAGCCCACTCGAAGTTGTCCAAAAGGGACCAGGCGAAGTACCCCCGCACGTCCGCCCCCGCCTCACGCGCCGCCGCCACGGCCGCGATGTGTGAAGCCAGGTAAGCCGTCCGCTGCTCGTCGCGGACGAAGCCGGACGAGTCCGGGTCGTCGTCGAACGCCGAGCCGTTCTCGGTGATGTACATCGGGAGGCCCGGGTAGTCGCGGCCGAGGCGGGTCAGCAGCTCGGTGAACTTGCCCGGCAGGATCTCCCAGCCCATCGCCGTCGTCGGCTCGCCGAACGGGACCACTCGCGAAGCCGGCGCCCCGTCCTCGTCTACGGAAGAGCCGTTCTCGTCCACGCCCGAGAACTGCTGGCCGAAGTAGTAGTTCACGCCCAGGAAGTCCAGCGGCGTCGAAATGATCGACAGGTCGCCGTCCTGGACCGGGAGCTTCACCCCGCGGTCGGCCAGGTCCGCCACCACGTCTTCCGGGTACCGCCCGTGCACCAGCGGGTCCAGGTAGACGCGGACGCCGAGGCCGTCCGCCTGGCGGGCCGCGCGGACGTCTTCCTCGGAGTCGGTCGCCGGGTCGGCCGTGCACATGTTGAGCGTGATGCCGAACTGCGTGTCCGCCGGGGCGGCCTCGCGCATCCGCTGCGTCGCGAGCCCGTGGCCGAGCAGCAGGTGGTGCACCGCGTGCAGGCCGGCCGCGTAGTCCCGGCGCCCGGGCGCCATCACGCCGTGGACGTACCCGTGCATCGCCGAGCACCACGGCTCGTTCAGTGTCGTCCAGTGCCGGACGCGGTCGGAAAGCCGGTCGAACACCAGCATCGCGTAGTCCGCGAACCGGTACGCCGTGTCACGCGCCGGCCAGCCGCCCGCGTCCTCCAGCTCCTGCGGCAGGTCCCAGTGGTACAGCGTCAGCCACGGCGTGATCCCGCGGCTCAGCGTCTCGTCGACCAGCCGGTCGTAGAAGCCGATCCCCGCCTCGTTGACGCCGCCGCGGCCGCGCGGCTGGACCCGGGGCCACGCCACGGAAAAGCGGTACGTGTCCGCGCCCAATTCTTGCACGAGCTCGATGTCCGACGGCATCCGGTGGTAGTGGTCGCACGCCACGTCACCGTTGTCGTTGTTGTCGATCGCCCACGGGACCTGGCAGAAGGTGTCCCAGATGGACGGTGTGCGTCCGTCTTCCGCGACCGCGCCTTCGATCTGGTACGCGGCGGTGGCCACGCCCCAGCGGAAGTCCGGCGGCAGGGTGTCGATCAGCGCCTGCTGGTCGGCGGTCGCGGCGGTGGTCTCGGTCAAGGCAGCACTCCTCCAGTGGTACCGGACAGGGCGGACGGCATTCAGGGGGTGGCCACCGGGTGCAGCCAGCACGCGACTTCACGCGCCGGGTCACCCGGGGTGCCCAGCAGCGGGACGCGGTCGGGGCAGGGCTCGAAAGCCTTGGGGCAGCGCGGGTGGAACGCGCAGCCGGCCGGCATCCCCCGCGTGTCCGGTGGCGAACCGGGGATCCCGGCCAGCTCGCGCCGCGGCCCGCGCAGCGCGGGGAACGAGTTCAGCAGGCCGTGGCTGTACGGGTGCAGCGCGTCCCGGTAGAGGTCCGCGGCCGGCGCCTGCTCGACGATCCGGCCGCCGTACATGATCGCGATCCGGTCCGAGAACTCCACCAGCAGTGAGAGGTCGTGCGTGATGAACAGGACCGAGAAACCCAGCCGTTCCCGCAGTTCCACGAGCTGGCCGAGGATCTGCCGCTGCATCACGACGTCGAGCGCCGTCGTCGGCTCGTCCATGATGACGACCCGCGGCTCGAGCGCGAGCGCCATCGCGATCATCACGCGCTGCCGCATGCCGCCGGAGAGCTGGTGGGGGTACGCCTCCAGGCGGTCAGCCGAAATGCCGACCAGCTTGAGCAGGTCGCGGGCCCGCGCCACCCGGCCCGCTTTCGTGGTCCGCGGTTCGTGCGCCTTGATGACGTCGACGAGCTGCGTGACTACCTTGTGCACCGGGTTCAGCGAGTTCATCGCGCCCTGGAACACGATGGACGTCTCCGCCCAGCGGAAGCCCCGGAGCTGCTTGTCCGTCAGCTTCAGCACGTCGTACGGCTCGCCGTCGGCGGGGTGGTAGATCACCTCGCCGCCCCGGATGACACCCGGCGGCGCGAGCAGCCGCGTCAGCCCGTAGGCCAAAGTGGACTTCCCGCTGCCGCTTTCCCCGGCCAGACCGAGGACTTCGCCGCGGTGGAGCGTCAGGTGCACGTCCCGGACCGCGCGCACGGCCTCGTCGCCGACGCCGTAGTCGACGTCGAGACCCTTGATCTCCAGTACCGGGTCCATCATGGCGTTTCCTCTCGCCCGAGCACGGGCGTGAAGCCCACTCGCATGCGGTGCGTCTTCCCGTCGGCGCCGCGCACGCGCGCCTTGCCGCTGCCGCGCAGCCGCGGGCTGACGAACTCGTCGATGCCGAAGTTGAGCAGGGACAGCGCGGTGCCGAGGATCGCGATCGCCAGCCCGGCCGGCACGAACCACCACCACGCGCCCTGCGCGAGGGCCTGCTGGCTCTGCGCCCAAAACAGGATCGTGCCCCAGTTCCAGTTGGACAGTCCCGAGACGCCGACGAACGCCAGCGTGATCTCGGACATCACCGCGAAGATCACCGTGCCGACGAAGCTGGACGCGATCACCGCGGTCAGGTTCGGCAGGATCTCGAAGAAGATGATCCGCCACGTCGACTCGCCGGTCGCCCGCGCGGCTTCGACATATTCCCGGCCGCGCAAGGACAACGTCTGCGCCCGGAGCACGCGCGCGCCCCACGCCCACGACGTGAACCCGATGATCACCGCCACCAGGATGTCGCCGCCGGTGGGCACCGCGCTGCCGACGATGATGATCAGCGGCAGCGCCGGGATCACCAGGAACACATTGGACAGTGCGGAGAGGCCTTCACCGGTGTTGCCGCCGAGGTAGCCGGAGGCCACGCCGACGACGACGGCGAGGATCGTCGCC
Organism: Amycolatopsis lexingtonensis; assembly: GCF_014873755.1. Taxonomy (NCBI): domain Bacteria; kingdom Bacillati; phylum Actinomycetota; class Actinomycetes; order Pseudonocardiales; family Pseudonocardiaceae; genus Amycolatopsis; species Amycolatopsis lexingtonensis. Next base: position 8,371,905 of record NZ_JADBEG010000001.1, on the reverse strand, counting down.
ACCACGCCGGCGGCCAGCCCGACCAGCATGACGCTGCGCGTGCCGACCACGACCTGGCTGAAGATGTCCTGGCCGAGGTGGGTGGTGCCGAACCAGTGCCGTCCGGACGGCCCTTCGAGCAGATCGCTGCTGCGCGCCGACGGGTCGTACGGCGCGATCCACTCGCCGATGACCGCGATCACCAGGAAGAAGACGATCACGGCCAGGCCGGTGCCGGTCTTGCCGCCGGCCAGGAACCGGAACCGGCGCCGCCGCGCCACCGCGTCGATCGGGAGGGCTTGGGCGGCTTTGACGTCCGCCGCGGGTACGGCCATGTCAGCCCTCCTTCCGGGTGCGCGGGTCGAGCGCGAGGTAGGCGACGTCGGCGAACAGGTTCGCCACGAGCACGGACAGCGTGATGATCAGGAAGATGCCCTGCATCAGCGGGTAGTCCTGCGAGCCGACCGCCTGGAACAGCTGGAACCCGACGCCGGGGTAGGAGAAGACGATCTCCACCAGCAGCGTCCCGCCGACGATGAAGCCCAGCGCCAGCGCGAAGCCGGACACGCTCGGCAGCAGCGCGTTGCGCGCCGCGTACCCGACCATGACTCGGCGCTCGGGCAGGCCCTTGGCGTGCGCGACCGTCACGTAGTCCTCCGAAGCGACGGTGACCATCATGTTGCGCATGCCCAGGATCCAGCTGCCCATCGAGCTGATCAGGATGGTGAGCGCGGGCAGCAGGCTGTGCTGGATGGCGCTGCCGATGAACGTGCCGTCCCAGCCCGGGATCGTGCCCGGGTCGTAGCCGCCCGACGACGGGAAGAAGCTCCCCGGGCCGGCCAGCAGCGTCAGCGCGATCAGGCCGAGCCAGAAGTACGGGATCGACGAGAGGAACGTCGTCACCGGCAGCAGGCCGTCGACCCACGAGCCGCGCTTCCAGCCGGCGACCACGCCGAGGCCGGTGCCGATGGCGAAGCCGACGATCGTGGTGATGCCGACCAGGATGATCGTCCACGGCAGGCTGTCGCCGAGCAGCTCGGACACCGGGGTCGGGAAGAACGTGAACGAGATCCCGAGATCGCCGCGGAAAAGCTGGCCCCAGTAGTCGAAGTACTGGGAGACCAGGCTTTCGTTCTTGTCGAGTCCGAACAGGACGTACAGCGACTGGATCGCGTCCGCGCTGAGCATGCCCTGGTTCTTCGCGATCAGCGACTGCACCGGGTCGCCCGGGATCAGCCGCGGGATGAAGAAGTTGATGGTGACGGCGGCCCACGCGGTGAAGACGTAGAAGAGCAGCCGTTGCAGCAGGTACCTCATCGGGCGGCCCCGTCGTACAGCCAGCACGCGGCCCAGTGCCCGGGTGCGTCGTCGACGTCGAAGCGCGGCGGCAGGTCGGTCTTGCACCGCTCCATCACCACCGGGCAGCGCGGGTGGAACCGGCAGCCGGACGGCGGGTCGATCAGGCTCGGCGGTTCGCCGGCCCCGCGCTCGGCGGGCGTCTCCCCGGGCTTGGCCCCGCCGGCGATCCGGTCGGGGTCGGGCGCGGAGTCGATGAGCAACCGCGTGTAGGGGTGCGCCGGCCGTTGCGTGATGGTCTCGCTGTCGCCGCCCTCGACCATCCGGCCCGCGTACATCACCATCGTCTCGTCGGCGAAGTAGCGCGCCGACGCGATGTCGTGCGTGATGTACAGGATCGCCAGGTGCAGGCGTTCCTTGAGGTCCCGCAACAGGTTCAGCACGCCGAGCCGGATGGAGACGTCCAACATGGACACCGGCTCGTCGGCCAGCAGGGCTTCCGGGTCGGCGCCGAGCGCCCGCGCGATCGCGACGCGCTGGCGCTGGCCGCCGGACAGCTCGTGCGGGAACTTGTCGATGTACCGCTCCGGCGGCGTCAGCTGCACCCGGGAAAGCAGTTCGTGCAACGACTTCTCGAGGTCGTCGCCCGCTCGGCCGTGGATCTTCAGCGCCCGCGTCAGGTGGTAGCGCACGGTGTGCACCGGGTTCAGCGACGCGAACGGGTCCTGGAAGATCATCTGCACCCGGCGGGCGTAGGCGCGGAACGCCTTGCCGTGCTTGACGTCCACCGCTTCGCCGTGCAGCCGGATGTCACCGGCCGTGCGCGGGTAGAGCCCCGCGAGCAGGCGCGCGACCGTCGACTTGCCCGAACCGGACTCGCCGACCAGCGCGGTGACCCGGCCCCGCCGCAGCGTCAGGGTCACGTCGTCGACGGCCTGGATGCTGCGCTTCGGGCCGGTCAGCGCGGCCCGGCCGCGTCGCCGGAGGGGGAAGTGCTTGGTGAGCCCCGCCGCCTCGAGGACAACGGGGAGGTCCCCCTCCGACCCGACGGCGACGGGGTCGGAGGGGGACTGCTCGGTCGTCACAGCTGATTCCGCCATCGATCAGGCCGACGGCTTCAGGTGCAGGACGATGTCGAGCGCGTTGCGCAGCGTCGGCTGGGCCGGCGCGTACGGGTTGGCCTCGTCCGGCCAGCCCGTCCAGTTCTTCGTGCTGTACTCGCCACCGGAGTTGGCCGCCGAGGTCGGGACCATCGGCTGCTGGTCGATCATGATCTTCTGCAGCGTCGCCATCGCGGCGGTGCGGGCGGCGTCGTCCTCGGCGTTCGCGTAGGTCTCGAGCGCCTTGGTCGCCTCGTCGTTCTTGAAGCGGCCGTAGTTGCCGTTGATGCCACCCTGGCCGGTCGGCTTGTAGCGGCTGCCGTCCATCACGTCGCGGTACATGTCGTACGGCGTCGCACCGTCGTTGGTCCAGTGCATCAGGCCTTCGAAGTCACCGGTGTCGACCGACTTGATCCACGCGTCCTGGTTCATCTTCTCGACCGTGGCGGTGATGCCGATCTGTGCCAGGTTGTCCTTGATGATCTCCAGGTCGGTGATGTAGTCCGACCAGCCCGACGGGACGGTGAGCTTGAGGGTGACCGGCTTGCCGCTCGGGTCGGCCAGCTTGTCGCCGTTGAACTTGTAGCCCGCGCCGGTCAGCAGCGACTTGGCGCCCGGGACGTCGACCTTGACCGTCTGCCCCTTGTACTGCGGTGCGATGAACGGGTCGCCCGCCGGCGTGGGGATGCCGGTGACCTGGTCGTTCTTCGGGTAGAAGTAGCCGGCCTCGCCCTGGTTGAAGATGTCGTCGCGGTTGATCACCTTGCTGACCGCCTGACGCAGCTTCGCGTCGTTCCAGGGCGCCTTCTCGGTGTTGAACCACAGGCCGTGGACGGCCAGCTGCGCGGGGAACCACAGCTTGTAGTGCTGCGGGTCCTTGCTGGTGTAGACCGCCTTGTAGTTCGGGATGAAGACGAAGCTCCACTCCGACGCGCCGCTGACCAGCGCGCTCACCTGCGCGTTGTTGTCGGTGTAGGAGGTGTAGCGGATCTCCTTGACCTTCGGCGCTTCCTGCCAGTAGCCGTCCCGGCGGGTGACGATCATCGTCTGCGGCGTGGCCGACTTCAGCGTGTACGGGCCGGTGCCGATCGGGTTCTTCACGGTGTCGAGCGCCGGGTCCTTGATGCCCTGCCAGACGTGCTTGGGCACGACGAGGGTCTGCAGGATCTTGAGCTGGTTGACGAACTGGGAGCTCTCGAAGCCCAGCGTCACCTGGTTGCCGGCGGCGGCGATGTCCTTGTACGGCACGGCGTCGACGTTCAGCGCCTTGTTGTCGCGCAGCAGCTGGAACGTGTAGGCGACGTCTTCGGCGGTCATCGGCTGGCCGTCGGAGAACTTGACGCCGTCACGGATGGTGAGAACGAGCTTCTTGTAGTTGTCCGTCCAGTCCCATTTCGTCGCCAGCCACGGCTTGCCCGGCTCCTGCGGCTTGACGCGGTTGTGCATGACCAGGGGCTCGTAGATCATCCAGCGGTAGCCCATGTTGGACAGGGCCGACGTCTCGAGGAACGGGTTGTTGTTCTCCGACTGCGGGCCGTCGGGCTTGCCGACGTTGAGCACGGCGTCCGGGTTGCCTTGAGCGGCGTTCGAGCTGCCGCTGCCTCCGCACGCGGTCAGGCCGCCCAGGGCCATTACGGCTACTAGCGCTGCGACGATGGAGCGCTTGACTCGCATCGGATCCTCCTGGTCATCGACGACTTACCTGTGTCGACTGGTAGCGAGCCCCGACCGCCGGCGACCGAACGACGTCGAGAAGTCAACCCGGGTGACTCGGGTCACGTCAATAACACGGTGGTAACGTTTTGTGCCTAAGTTTAAGTACTGAAAGAACTGGCGGTCTGGACCTGTCCGTCGGACTACTCCTTGCGACGCAAGGAAATCAGCCGGTCCGGCCCCCGCTGGCCAGCAACTGCGCGATCGGCAGCGTCGCCGCGCCGAGCGCGACGGCCTCCGGCCCGAGCCGGCCGAGGACGACCTCGGTGCGCCCGGCGAGGTAGTCGAGCGCGTGGCGGCCGACGGCGTCGCGGACGGCGGGCAGGATCGCCGGGCCCATGATCGCGCCCGCCGAACCGGCGAGCACCACCCGGTCCGGGCTGAGCAGGTTGATCAGGTTCGCGATGCCGATCCCCAGGTATTCGCCGGTTTCGGCGAGCACGTCCGCGGCGGCGCCCGGTTCGACGGCCGCCGCCACGATGTGCGCGAGTTCGATGTCGCTTTCGTCCCCGATGACCGGCTGTTTGCCGACGCGGGCGGCGTAGTGCCGGACGACAGCCTCGGTGCCGACGTAGGCCTCCAGGCAGCCGTGCGAGCCGCACCGGCAGGGCGCACCGCCCGCCTTGACGACGGTGTGGCCCCACTCGCTGGTCGTGATGCCGGGGTGCGACCGCCCGGCCGTGGCGACGGCGGCGCCGACCCCGACGCCGAGCAGGGCGACGATGGCGCGTTCGGCACCCCGGCCGGCCCCGCGCCAGGTCTCCGCCTGGCCGAGCGTGCGGGCCCGGTTGTCCAGGTGGAGAGGCGCGTCGATGTGCGGGTGGATGAGGTCGCCGAAGGCCACGCCGCGCCAGCCGAGGGTGGGCGCGTGCACGATCCCGCCGTCGCGGACCGCGCCGGGCACCCCGATGCCGACGCCGAACACCATGTCCGGCTCGCCGTCTTCCAGCACTTCGGCAATGCCGGTGCGCACCAACCCGGCGACTTCGCCCGGGTCGAGCCGGGTGCCGACGAGCGGGTGGCGCACCGTGCCGAGGGTGCCGAGCGCGCAGTCGAACAGGCCGACCTCGACGTGGGTTTCGCCGACGTCGACGCCCACGACGTGCCCGAAGTCGGGCCGCACGGCGAGCAGCGTCCGCGGCCGCCCGCCGTCCGATTCGACCGAACCGGCCTCGGCGACGACGCCGTCGGCGATGAGCTCGGAGACGACGTTGGTAACGGTGGCGGCCGAAAGTCCCGATTCAGCTACTAGTTCCAGCCTGCTGACGGGGCCGCGGAGGTACAGGGAGGAGAGGAGTGCCGCGCGGTTGTGCCGTCGGAGGTCTCGGGTTGTCTGACGCACCACCTGGGTCACCTGGGGGATTGTGCCAGACACCCACCGTGCGACCATCAGTTCGGGACTTAGTTCACCACTTAATACATAGCCACAACTTACGGTGATCAGGCATCCTGGTCGAAGCCGGTAAGAGTTTCAGATGGGTTGCCCATGGCGAGCAAGCGCACCACCGTCCGTGATCTGCGGCGGCACAACCGTTCCCTGCTGCTGTCGAAACTGTACTTCGACGGCCCGCTGTCGCGGCACGAACTCAGCCAGCTCACCGGATTGAGCGCCGCGACGGTCAGCAACGTGACCGCGGAACTGGGCGAGGAACGCCTCATCACGGAGGCCGGCCAGGTGGAGTCCGACGGCGGCCGCCCGCGCGTGCTGCTGCGCGTCGACCCGGCGTACGGGCACGTGGCCGGCGTCGACATCGGCGAAACCGGCGTCAAGGTGGAGCTGTTCGACCTGGCGATGAACCGGCTCGCCACGGTGGAGCACCCGCTCCCGAAGGCCCCGGACGCGGCGACGGCGGTCGAGCAGGTGACGTCAGGGCTCCGCGAGGTGTTCGCGACGGCGGGCATCGACGAATCGGCGGTGCTGGGCGTGGGCATCGGCGTCCCGGGCACGGTCGAGCAAGGCGCACGGGTGCTGGTGCACGCCCCGACGGTGGGCTGGGACGCGGTCCCGCTGGTCTCGCTGCTGCGCGACGCGGGAGTCGGGCTGCCGCTGTTCGTGGACAACGGCGCGAAGACGCAGGGCCAGGCGGAGATGTGGTTCGGCGCGGGCCGCGGCGCCCGCCACGCGGTGATCGCCCTGATCGGCTCGGGCGTCGGCGCGGCGGTGGTGACGGACGGAACGACGTACCGCGGCTCGACGAGCAGCGCGGGCGAGTGGGGCCACACGACGATCGCGTACGGCGGCCAGGAGTGCCGCTGCGGCGCGCGGGGTTGCCTGGAGGCGTACATCGGCGCGGGCGGCGTGCTGGCCCGGTACCGGCGGGCGCGCGGCAAGGACGTCTCGGGCGAGGACGAGCAGGCCCAGTTCACGGCGTTGCTGGAGGCGGCAGCTCGGTCGAAGACGGCGGCTCGCGTCCTCGACGAGACGGCGGGGTACCTGGGCGCGGGGATCGCGAACTTGATCAACTTGTTCAACCCGGAGCGGATAGTGATCGGCGGCTGGGCCGGGCTGGCGCTGGGCGAGCAGCTGCTGCCGCGGATTCGCGCGGTGGCCGGGGAGCATGCGTTGCGGCACCCGTTCAGCCAGACGTCGATCCAGCTGGGGTCGCTGGGGCTGGACGCGGTGGCGACCGGGGCGGCGACGTTGCCGGTGGCGGATTTGCTGGAGCAGGGGGCGACGTCGCGGCTGGCGAAGCCGGGCGCACCGGATTCGGATGCGGCGTAGCGGAGGGTCGCCCGCCGCGAGGTCGAGCGTGCTGGTGCGCGCCAGTGCCATCCACGCACGGCGGCTTTGCTGCCGGTGTTCTCGGTGCGGTCGGGTGGTGCCGGTGGCTGCCGTGGTGTCGCGAATGGGTCATTGGGGACCTCGGAGGTCCCGAATGAGTCATTCGCGACCTCGCTGAGCAGCGCCCCACCAGCAGGGCCCACCCTCCCAGGGGGACCGCCCCGCTCCAGCGTATCCAGCCGCCCCGACAAAACCCGCCGGATTCCCGCCTCGGCGCCCGGTTGTCCCCACCCGAGCCAAGTTGTGGACAACCGACCCGGCAAGCGCCCACCCACCGGCCGGACCACCCGCACGACCCAGCCCGGCAACCACGAACCGAGCCACCCGTGCCCCGCTCACCGGGACCCCGCCACCAGCGACGACCCACCCACCCCCGGCACCCACCCACCCTTAATTCGGGTTGAAAAAAAATGACCGGCCGACTGTTGCCCGGCTTGTCTGGACCATGCATACTTTGTTGCCAGACACAACAAAGCACCCGTCCCCGAGCCACCCCGCCCCGGCTCGAGGGCCTGACCGCGCCTGCCGCCGCCCCGGCATGCGCGGCCCCTCCCCGCGTTCCGTGCTGCGCGCGGAACGCCGTCCCCCCAACGGCAAGAGAGGCGACAACGATGTCCACCTCGAAGTTCCGCAAGAGATGGGCGGCGCTCTTCGCCGCCTGCTCGCTGCTCGTCCTCGGGCAGCAGGCCCTGACCGCGCCGGCCGCCGAAGCCGCGGCCACCTTCACCGATGACTTCAACGGGCCCGCCGGGTCGGCCGTCGACGGGTCGAAGTGGCAGCTCGAGACCGGCGACAACGTCAACAACCACGAGCGGCAGTACTACACCTCCGGCACGAACAACGCCCAGCTCGACGGGCAGGGCCACCTCGTCATCACGGCCAAGAAGGAAAACCCCGGCAACTACAACTGCTGGTACGGCCGCTGCGAGTACACCTCCGCGCGGATGAACACCGCCGGCCGGTTCAGCCAGGCCTACGGCCACTTCGAGACGCGCATGAAACTCCCGCGCGGGCAAGGCATGTGGCCCGCGTTCTGGATGCTCGGCGGCGGGAACTGGCCCACCGACGGCGAAATCGACATCATGGAGAACGTCGGGTTCGAGCCGAACACCGTGCACGGCACCATCCACGGGCCCGGGTACTCCGGCTCCGGCGGCATCGGCGCGGCCTACAACGGACCGAACTTCTCCGACGACTTCCACACCTACGCCATCGACTGGGCGCCCAACCAGATCAAGTGGTACGTCGACGGGAACCTCTACCAGACGCGCACCCCGGCCGACCTGAACGGCAACCGCTGGGTCTACGACCACAATTTCTTCCTCATCCTGAACCTCGCCGTCGGCGGGTACTGGCCCGGCGATCCCAACAGCAGCACGCAGTTCCCGCAGCAGCTGGTCGTCGACTACGTGCACGTCACCGACACCTCGGGCGGCGGCAGCGGCCGGACCGGCACCATCACCGGCATCGGTGGAAAGTGCGTCGACGTCGCCGGCGCGAACAGCGCCAACGGGACGCCCATCCAGATCACCGACTGCAACGGAAACGCCGCCCAGAGCTGGACGATCGGCACCGACGGCACCATCCGCGCGCTCGGCAAGTGCATGGACGTCGCCGCCGCGGGCACCGCGGACGGGACACCCGTGCAGCTCTACGACTGCAACGGAACCGGCGCCCAGCAGTGGGTCGTCACCGGGGCGCGCGACATCGTGAACCCCAACGCGAACAAGTGCCTCGACGCGACGGGCAACAGCTCCGCGAACGGCACCCGCCTGCAGATCTGGACCTGCACCGGCGGCACCAACCAGAAGTGGACCACTCCCTGATCTTTACCCCATAAGGAGAATCGAGTGCGGCGAATCCTCGTCGCGCTAATGGGGTGTGCCCTGTTAGCGCTTTCCCTGACCACCGGTTCCGCCCAAGCTGCGGTCGAAGCGGGCCCGTCCGCGAGCCAGCTGCTCGCCAAAACCCAGAACTGCCAGCAGATCTCCAACGGCAAGTATTCCTTCGACGAAGGCGGCGCGGCCACCGTGCCCGTCTGCCAGACCCCCGGCGCCGTGTTCTTCACCGCCGACATGGACATCGACTGCGACGGCGTCCGCACCACGCAGTGCAACGAGAACACCGACTGCTGCTTCTACCCCGACACCGCGTTCCACACCTCGACCGACCAGCCGCTCAACGCGGCGCAGCTCCCGTACATCGTCCTCCCGCAGCCGACGTCCACTTGGGACTACCGCAACTACGGGATCGACGGCGGTTCGGTCGTGGCGGTGATCTACAACAACCAGGTCACCTACGCGGTCGTCGGCGACACCGGCCCGACGAGCATCATCGGCGAGGCGTCCTACGCCACCGCCGTCAGCCTCGGCATCAACCCCGACCCGAAGAACGGCGGCACCGAAGGCCCGGTCACCTACGTCGTGTTCCCGAACACGCACGTCGACCCGATCGAAAACCACGCGAACGCGGTCAGCCTCGGCGAGCAGGTCGCCACGCAGTTCGTCGGCGGCACGACACCCCCGCCCGCCGGGACGGCCGGGCCGATCAAGGGCATCGGCGGCAAGTGCGTCGACGTCGCGGGCGCGAACAACGCCAACGGCACCGCCGTCCAGCTCTACGACTGCAACGGAACCAACGCTCAACAATGGACGGTCGGCACCGACGGCACGGTGAAAGCACTCGGCAAGTGCCTCGACGTCACCAGCGCGGGCACGGCCGACGGCACGCCGACCCAGCTCTGGGACTGCAACGGCTCGGGTGCCCAGAAGTGGTCGGCGAACGGCTCGCAGAACCTCGTGAACGCCGGCTCGGGCAAGTGCCTCGACGCCACCGGCAACTCCAGCGCCAACGGCACCCGGCTGCAGATCTGGACCTGCGGGTCCGGCGCGAACCAGAAGTGGACGCTCCCATGAGAAAACTGCTCACGCTGCTCGGCGTGACCGCGCTCGCCGCGGCCACCTTCGCCGCGCCCGCGCAGGCCGCGGGCGAGACGGTCAACATCTGGCTCACCACCACCAGCGACTCCGGCGGCCGGACGGTCACCCGCGGCCTCCAGCAGCAGACGCCGATCACGTTCGCCTCGGGCACCGGCACCGGTGGCGTGACCATCAACGTCAACGAAGGCACCACTTACCAACAGTTCGAGGGCGGCGGAGCGTCCTTTACGGACACTGCGGCCTGGCTGATGAACTCCAGCGGCGCGCTTTCCCAGGCCACCCGCGACGACACGATGCGCAAGCTGTTCGACCCGAACAACGGCATCGGGCTGAGCTTCATCCGCAACCCGCTCGGCGCGTCCGACCTGGCCCGCTACAGCTACACCTTCGACGACATGCCGGCCGGCCAGACCGACCCGAACCTGACGCACTTCTCGATCGCCCACGACCAGGCCGACGTGCTGCCGCTGACCAAGCAGGCCAAGCAGCTCAACCCGCAGGCCAAGGTGATGGCGTCGCCGTGGAGCGCGCCGCCGTGGATGAAGGACAACGACAGCTACCTGCTCGGCTGGGTCGAATCGCAGTACTACCCGGCCTACGCGCAGTACTTCGTCAAGTACCTCCAGGCCTACCAGGCCGCGGGCGTGCCGATCGACTACGTCTCGATGCAGAACGAGCCGACGTGCTGCTCGAGCTACCCGTCGACCAACTGGAACGGCGCCGGGCTCGCGTACTTCGCGAAGAACAACCTGCTGCCCGCACTGCAGGGCGCCGGACTGTCCACAAAGGTCCTCGCGCTCGACTGGAACTGGGACACCTACGCCTCCTACGGCGCGCCCACATTGGACGACTCGGCGATCCGGAACCACCCGAACTTCGGGGGCGTCGCCTGGCACGGCTACGGCGGCGACATCGCGCAGCAGACGACGACGCACAACCAGTACCCCGGCGTCAACGCCTACTCGACCGAGCACTCCGGCGGCACCTGGATCTCCAACCAGCAGGCCGAAGACATGAACAACATCGTGGACTACACCCGGAACTGGTCGAAGAGCTTCGTCAAGTGGAGCCTCGGCGTCGACCAGAACATGGGCCCGCACAACGGCGGCTGCGGCACCTGCACCGGCCTGATCACCGTCCACAACGGAGACTCGCGCAGCGGGCAGGTCGACTACACCGTCGAGTACTACACGATGGGCCACCTGACGAAGTTCGTGAAGCCGGGCGCGTACCGGATCGACTCGAACGACAACTCGACCGTCCGCAACGTCGCCTGGAAGAACCCGGACGGCTCGAAGGCGCTGATCGCGTACAACTCGAGCACCGGCAACCAGAGCGTGCGGGTGAACTGGGGCACCTCCTCGTTCAGCTACACCCTGCCCGGCCACACCTCGGCGACGTTCACCTGGAGCGGCAACCAGGGCAACGGCGGCGGCACCGGCAAGACCGGCCCGATCACCGGGCTCGGCGGCAAGTGCGTCGACGTCGCGGGCGCGAACAGCGCCAACGGCACCGCGGTGCAGCTCTACGACTGCAACGGCTCCGCCGCCCAGCAGTGGACCGTCGGCACCGACGGCACGATCCGCGCGCTCGGCAAGTGCCTCGACGTCACCGGGCAGTCCACTGCGGACGGAGCACAGCTGCAGCTCTGGGACTGCGGCGGGACCGCGAACCAGAGATGGGCGGCCACCGCGGCCAAGGACATCGTCGGTGCCGGGTCGAACAAGTGCGTCGACGCGACCGGCAACACCAGTGCCAACGGCACCCGGCTGCAGATCTGGACCTGCACCGGCGCCACCAACCAGAAGTGGAATGTGCCCGCATGAAACTGACAGCGGCATTGGGCGCGCTCGCCGCCGCGTCGGCGCTGGTGCTCGCCCCGGGCGTCGCCCAGGCGGCGACCGGCCCGATCACCGGCATCGGCGGCAAGTGCGTCGACGTCAACGCGGCGAGCACCGCGAACGGCACGGCGATCCAGCTGTACGACTGCAACGGCACCAACGCTCAACAGTGGACAGTCGGGTCCGACGGATCCCTGCAGGCGCTGGGCAAGTGCCTCGACGTGACGAGCGCCGGCACCGCGAACGGCACCACGGTCCAGCTCTGGGACTGCAACGGCTCGGGCGCCCAGAAGTGGACGGCCAACGCGGCGAAGAACCTCGTCAACACCGGCTCGGGCAAATGCCTCGACGCCACCGGCAACTCCAGCGCGAACGGGACGCGGCTGCAGATCTGGACGTGCGCGAGCACGGCCAACCAGCAGTGGACCCTGCCGAGCGGAAACACGACGCCGTCGCCGGGCGTGATGGCCGTGGCGCCGTACCTCTACAACGGCTGGGGCGACCCGCCGAACCCGCAGACGATCCAGAGCGCCACCGGCGTCAAGTGGTTCACGCTCGCGTTCATCCTGTCCAACGGCTACTGCAACCCGCAGTGGGACGGCGGCCGGGCGCTCACCGGCGGTGTCGACCAGAACACGATCAACGCGGTCCGCGCGGGCGGCGGCGACGTCATCCCCTCGTTCGGCGGCTACTCCGGGAACAAGCTGGAGTCCTCGTGCGGCAGCGCGGACGAACTCGCGGCGGGCTACCAGAAGGTGATCAGCGCCTACGGTCTCAAGGCGATCGACATCGACATCGAGGCCGACGCCTACAGCAACCCGACGGTGCAGCAGCGCACGGTCGACGCGCTGAAGACGGTCCGGGCGAACAACCCGGGCATCAAGCTCTACGTCACCTTCGGCACCGGGCAGTCCGGACCGGACAGCAGCCTGGTGAACCGGGCGGCGCAGTCCGGGCTCACGGTCGACGGCTGGGTCATCATGCCGTTCGACTTCGGCGGCGCCGGCCAGAACATGGGCACGCTGACGCAGCGGGCCGCCGAGGGCCTCAAGACCGTCGTCAAGAGTGCGTACGGCTACGACGACGACACCGCCTACCGGCACATGGGCATCTCGTCGATGAACGGCATCACCGACAACAACGAGACGGTCACCCTGAACGACTTCACCACGATCCTGGGCTACGCCAACGCGCACCACCTGGCCCGGTTGACGTTCTGGTCGGCCAACCGCGACCGCCCGTGCCCGGGCGCCTACCCGAACAACGACACCTGTTCGGGTGTTTCCCAGCAGGCGTGGGACTTCACACGCATCTTCGCGCGCTACGCCGGCTGACGACACCACGGGAAAGTCCGTGAATGCCACATCGAGGGACTTTACGTCTCTCAATGTGGCATTCACGGACTTCGGAGTATGGACTGCCGGGCCGCGGCACTGGGGTTGCGGCGACCCGGCAGCGTGGCCCGCCGGCCGCTGGGGGTCTCCGGCGGCGGAACCGCACCGAGGTTATCCAGCGGCGCCGGAGCCAGGCCGGTGCTCGGCCCGTCCGGACGCCAAGCGTGCCCGAACGCGCACCGTAAACTGGTCGCCATGGCGGAGACCGTGGACGAAGTGCTCGCCGAGCTGGCGACCCTCGACGACCCCAAAGCCCGTGCGGTCAACGAAAAGCACGGCGACGACCACGGCGTGAACCTGAGCAAGCTGCGAGCCGTCGCGAAACGGCTGAAAACGCAGCACGACCTCGCCCGCGAACTCTGGCGGACCGACAACACCGCGGCCAAACTGCTCGCGACGCTGATCTGCCGCCCGAAAGCCTTCGACCGCGACGAGCTCGACACCATGCTCCGGACCGCGCGCACCCCCAAGGTGCACGACTGGCTCGTCAACTACGTCGTCAAGAAGAGCCCGCACGCCGAGGAGCTGCGCCAGGCCTGGTTCGCCGATCCCGACCCCGTCGTCGCGAGCGCCGGCTGGGCGTTGACGACCGCCCGCGTGGCCACCATGACCGACGGCCTGACCGAACTCCTCGACGTCATCGAGAAGGAGCTGAAGGACGCCCCGGACCGCCTGCAGTGGGCGATGAACCACTGCCTGGCTCAGATCGGGATCGAGCACGAAAACCTCCGCGCCCGGGCGATCGCCATCGGCGAGCGCCTGGAAGTGCTCAAGGACTACCCGACGCCGCCGAACTGCACGTCGCCGTACGCGCCCGCCTGGATCGCGGAGATGGTGCGACGGCGGTAGCTACTCCGCCGCGATCGCCGCGCGGGCGGCTTCCGCGCGGTCGGCGTACGCCTCGACCAGCTGCTCCTCGGCGTCCTCGAGGTACTTCATCAGCAGCTGCTCCGCGCCCGGCCCGTCGCCCGCCTCGATGCGGTCGAGGATCTCGTGGTTGCGCGGCAGGTAGCGCTCGTGGAACCGGCGCGGCTCGGCCATGATGTGGAAGACCAGCCGCAGCTCGGCGGTCAGCCTGTCGACCAGCTCGTTGACGCGCTCGCTGCCGGACAGCGCGGCCAGCTCCTGGTGGAACCAGACGTTCGCGGTGCCGAGGTCCTTCCAGTTGCCGGAGCGGGCGGCCTCGTCGCCGATGTCGACCTTCTCCTTGATCCGCGCGAAGCTCGCCGGCTTGGCCGTCACCCCGCGGACCGCCGCGCACTCGATGATCTTGCGGACGCGGTAGATGTCGACGACGTCCTCGACGCTCGGGATGCGGACGAAGACCCCGCGGTTGAGCTCGTGGGCCAGCAGCCGCTCGTGCGTGAGCAGCCGGAACGCCTCGCGCAGCGTGTTGCGCGAGACGCCGAGCGCGTTGCCGATGTCCTGCTCGGACAGCCGGCCGCCGGGCAGGAAGAAGCCCTCCGCGATGCGCTTGCGGAGGACGCCGGCGACCCGTTCGGCCGTGCTCTTGCGGCTGACCAGGCCACGGTCGGCCGCCAGGCCCGGCAACCCGCTGTCTTCGATGACCACACTCCGATGGTACCCGTCACACAGGGGACGATCCAATTGCGGTCTTGTGGAATTGTTCAACAATCCCTACCGTGTGAGGCACGCCACGATGAGAGACACTGGCCAGGAGGTGCCCATGACCGCGACCACTGCAACCGAGGCCCGGCCGTTCGACTGGTTCCGCACGCTCGGAAAACGCGGACGGCGCGCCTTCGTCGGCGCGTTCGGCGGCTACGGCCTGGACTCGTTCGACTACCAGACCCTGCCGCTCGGCCTGGCCGCCATCACGGCCTACTTCGGCATTTCGAGCGGTGAAGCCGGCCTGCTCGGCACGACGACGCTGGTCGTGTCGGCCGTCGGCGGCGTCGGCGCGGGCATGCTCGCCGACCGGATCGGCCGCGTCCGCACGCTCCAGATCACCATCGCGATGTACACGATCTTCACCGTGCTCTGCGGGTTCGCGCCGAACTTCGAGACGCTGCTGATCTTCCGCGCGCTGCAGGGCCTGGGCTTCGGCGGCGAGTGGGCCGCCGGCGCGGCGCTGGTCGCGGAGTACTCCTCGGCGCGCTACCGCGGCCGGACCGTGGCGTTCGTGCAGAGCGCGTGGGCGGTCGGCTGGGGCCTGTCGGTGATCGTCTACACCGTGGTGTTCAGCGTCGCGAGCGACGACGTCGCCTGGCGGATCATGTTCTGGACCGGCGTCATCCCGGCGCTGCTCGTGCTGTGGGTGCGCAAGAGCGTCAAGGACGCCCCGCGCGCGGAAGAACGCCTCAAGACCGAACGCCCGAAGGGCACTCTCGGCCAGATCTTCAAGGGCGACCTCGTGCGCACGACGTTCTTCGCCGCGCTGCTGGCCACCGGCGTCCAGGGCGGGTACTACACGATCTCGACGTGGCTGCCGTCCTACCTGAAGAAGACGCGCGAGCTGACCGTGATCGGCACCGGCGGCTACCTCGCGTTCCTCATCACCGGCGCCTTCGTCGGGTACGTCTGCGGCGGCTACCTCACGGACCTGCTGGGGCGCAAGAAAACGTTCCTTACCTTCGCGCTGCTCTCGGCCGCGCTGATCGTCGCGTACACGCAGATCCCCAAGGGCGCCAACGGGCTCGTGCTCGTCCTCGGCTTCCCGCTCGGCTTCTCGATGTCCGCGATCTTCAGCGGCTTCGGGGCGTTCCTCGCCGAGCTGTACCCGACGGCGCTGCGCGGAACGGGACAGGGCTTCACCTACAACTTCGGCCGCGCGGTCGGGGCGATCTTCCCGACCGTGGTGGGCTTCCTCGGCGCGGGCGGGGCCATCGTGTTCGGCGCGCTCGGCTACGGCATCGCCGTGCTCGCACTGCTCGGCCTCCCGGAAACCCGGGGCATCGAACTCGTCGACTGAGGGGGAACTCATGACGACCACGGACGAACCGGCCACGTTCACCCCGGCCCAGGCGCGCGCGGTGTTCCGCCGCGGCACCGCACGGCCGACCACGGGCTGGGCCAACGGCTTCACCCAGACCAACCTGATCGCCGTCCCCGAAGACTGGGCGTACGACGTCCTGCTCTTCTGCACCCGCAACCCGCAGCCGTGCCCGCTGCTCGACGTCACCGACCCCGGCGACCCGGCCACCCGGCTCGCCGAGGGCGCGGACCTGCGCACCGACCTGCCGCGCTACCGGATCTGGCAGAACGGCGCGCTCGCCGGCGAGGTGTCGGACGCGACCGGGCTGTGGCGCAGCGACATGGTCGCCTTCTCGATCGGCTGCAGCTTCACGTTCGAGACGGCGCTGGCTGCCGAGGGCGTCCCGCTGCGGCACGTCGACCAGGGCCGCAACGTCGCGATGTACCTGACGAACCGGCAGTGCGAGCCTGCCGGGCGGCTGTTCGGGCCGATGGTGGTGTCGATGCGCCAGATCCCGGAGGACCGCGTCGACGACGCCATCCGGATCACCCGGGCGATGCCTGCGGTGCACGGCGCCCCGGTGCACATCGGCGACCCCCGCGCGCTGGGGATCGAGGACCTCTCCCGGCCGGACTTCGGCGACCCGGTGGACGCGCACCCCGGCGACGTCCCGGTGTTCTGGGCCTGCGGCGTCACCCCGCAGGCGGCGCTGATGGCGTCGCGGCCCCCCTTTGCGATCACCCACGCGCCGGGGTACATGTTCATCACCGACCGCCACGACAGCGAATACCGGGTGGGCTGAAATGGACTTGAACAGCGATCTCGGCGAGGGCTTCGGCGCCTGGAAGATGGGCGACGACGAAGCCATGCTCGACATCGTGACCAGCGCGAACATCGCGTGCGGCTTCCACGCCGGCGACCCGTCGGTGATGCGGCGGGTGTGCGAGCTGGCGGCCGAGCGCGACGTCGCGATCGGCGCGCACGTCGGGTACCGCGACCTGGCCGGGTTCGGCAGGCGCGCGCTCGACATCGCGCCGGACGAGCTGGCCGACGAAGTGCTCTACCAGATCGGCGCGCTCGACGCGTTCGCCCGCGCGGCCGGCAGCCGCGTGTCGTACGTGAAGCCGCACGGCGCGCTGTACAACACCGCGGCGGCGGACGCCGAGCAGGCCGCGGCGATCGTCGAGGGCCTGCGCCGGTACGACCCCGCGCTCGCGCTGCTCTGCCTGCCGAACTCGGAAATGCAGCGGCAGGCGGAGATCGCGGGGGTGGTGGCGTACGCGGAGGCGTTCGCGGACCGGGCCTACACCGCCGACGGCAAGCTGGTCTCGCGCAAGAAGCCGGGCGCGGTGCTGCACGACCCCGACCTGGTCGCCGAGCGCGCGGTCGGCATGGCGACCGGCGGCGTCGTGACCGAAGACGGCACCAAGCTCGACGTGCGCCCGGATTCCCTGTGCGTGCACGGGGACACGCCGGGCGCGGTGGAGCTGGCCCGGCGGATCGAGGCGGCGCTCGAGGGCGCCGGCGTGCCGCTGGGCGCGTTCACCGGATGACCGTCCGGTTGCTCCCGTGCGGGCGGCGCGCGGTGCTGGTCGAGACCGGCGACGTGCTGGGCTACCAGGCGGCCGTGGCGGAACTGGCGCCGGAGGGCGTCGAGGAGCTGGTCCCGGCGGCGCGGACGCTGCTGGTCCGCTTCGACCCGTCGGTGACCGACGCCGGCCGGCTGGGCGCGGTGCTGCGCCAGGTGTCCCCTGTGGACAGTGCGGCGGCCGACGCGGGCGAGGTGGTGATCCCGGTGGTCTACGACGGCGAAGACCTGGCCGAAGTCGCCGCGGAAACGGGGCTGAGCGTGGGCTCGCTGATCGCCCGCCACAGCGGCGGTTCGTACGTTTCGGCGTTCTGCGGGTTCGCGCCGGGCTTCGCCTACCTGTCCGGATCGGACCCGGTGCTGCACGTGTCCCGGCGTTCGTCGCCGCGCACCCGGATCCCGCCGGGCTCGGTGGCGATCGCGGGCGAGTACAGCGCGGTCTACCCGAGCGCCTCCCCCGGCGGGTGGCGGCTGCTGGGCCGCACGGAAGTTCCGGTGTGGGACGTCGAGCGCGACCCGCCGAACCTGCTGCCGCCCGGCACCCGCGTCCGGTTCACGGTGGTGCCGTCGTGAAGCTGGAGGTCGTGCGGCCGGGCTTCACGACGACGGTGCAGGACCTCGGCCGCCCCGGCCACGCGGCACTCGGCGTCGGCCGGTCCGGGGCCGCCGACCGCTCGTCGTTCCGGCTGGCGAACCGGCTCGTCGGCAACCCGGACGGCGCCGCGGCCCTGGAGGTGACGCTGGGCGGGCTGGTGCTGCGCGCTTCCGCCGTCACCACGGTCGCCGTCACTGGGGCGGTGTGCCCGCTCTCGAAAGGCGGATTGAACGGGCCGATCACGTTGTGGCCGGGCGAGGAACTCGCGCTGGGCACGGCGGTTTCGGGCTTGCGGTGTTACGTGGCGGTCCGCGGCGGCATCGACGTGCCGCCGGTGCTCGGCTCGCGGGCGACGGACACGCTCGGGAAGCTGGGCCCGCCGCCGCTCGCCGCCGGCATGCTACTGCCGATCGGCCCGGCACCGCGGGAGTTTCCCGTCGTGGACCTCGCGCCCCGGGCGGCTCTGCCGGAATCCCCGGTGCTGCGGGTGACGCCGGGCCCGCGCCGGGACTGGTTCGCCGCACCGGATGCGCTGCTGTCCACTGTGTACACGGTGTCACCGGACTCCGACCGCGTCGGCATCCGGCTGACCGGGCCCGCTCTCGAGCGCGTGCGCCACGACGAGCTGCCGTCGGAGGCGTGCGTGCCCGGGTCGCTGCAGGTACCGCCGTCCGGCCGGCCCATCCTGTTCCACGCCGACCACCCGACGACCGGCGGCTACCCGGTGCTCGCCGTCGTCGAGGAGGACGACCTCGACCTCGCGGCCCAGCTGCGCCCGGGTCAGACCGTGCGCTTCCGTCCCGCGTCGTGAGTGTTCGGTCGGGTGCTAACCCGACCGAACACTCACGACCACCAGCCACGCGACGTTGGTGAGCGCGATCGCCAGCCACAGCGGCCAGGTGCGGCGGGCCCGGATCGGGCGCCACTCGACGAGGTAGGCGTCGAGGGCCTCCGCGACCTGGTCGTCGATCTCGTCGCGCAGCCCCGGGCTCAGCTCAGACATGGGCGGGCACCGCCGGCCGCGGCAGGGCGACGGACAGGCACGCGAGCGCCAGCGGCACCTCCAGACCGGCCATGAGCAGCGAAAACACCACATCGTCGCCGGCCGTCACGACGTCGAACCAGGCGTCGGCCAGCAGCAGGGTCGCCGTGCCGATCGCCGCGAACGGCGTCCGCGGGTCGCCGCGCCCGAGCAGCCAGGCGGTGGCCAGCAGGCCGAACGCCTCCGCCGCGTCGAACCCCGTCCAGGCCAGCCGCCAGTTTTGCGCTTGCACGACGTCCGGCAGCGTCAGCCCCAGTACCGCGATCCACGGCAGTAGCCCCAACCCCGCCGCCCAGAACAGCTTCTTCATCGCAACCCCCGATCTCCCGATCCAAGGTAGCCGATTGCAGAGATTTTTTGCAAACAGTCTCTGTAGTACGCTGCGGCCATGGTCCAACGTCCCCAAAAGCGCGTGCTCACCGGCCCGGATCTCAAGGCCTTCTCGAAGGCGCTGGCCAACCCCGTCCGCCGGGACATCCTGTCCTACCTGGGCAAACACGGCGAAGCGAACTCGACGAGCGTCGCCAAAGCCCTCGGCGAGAGCACCGGGACGACCAGCTACCACCTCCGCAAGCTCGCCGACCTCGACCTCATCACCGAGCTCGAGGACCGCGGCGACGGGCGCGAACGCTGGTGGAAGTCGCAGATGAAGGACATCTACACCCCGCCGGGCCTGGAGCTGACGCCGGACGAGCGCGAAGCCGCGTTGAAGCTGGGCGCGATGAAGATGAGCCACGACCTGGGGCTGGTCACGCGCGCGTACGCCGGGTACGACAGCGCGGGCGGCTGGAACCAGATCTACCGGTCGGGGCTGCACCTGACGAAGGAACAGATCGCTTCGTTCGTCGAGGAGTACCAGAACCTGGTGTGGAAGTACGTCACCGAGCCGGGGCAGCACCCGGAAGGCTCGCGCGCGGTCGCCGTGCGGCTCATCGTGGTGCCCGAGGAAGACGAGTCCACAAAGGACTAGAGCCCGGACACCCGCAGCGTGATGTTCAGCCGCCCGGTCAGGCCCAGCGCCGGGTCCGCCGTGCCGGGCAACGTCTTCGGGACGCCGTGGTAGGCCAGCCGGGACGGGCCGCCGAACACGAAGACGTCGCCCGAGCGGAGTTCGACGTCGGTGTACGGCCTGCCGCGCGTCTCGGTGTTGCCGAAGCGGAACACGCAGGCGTCGCCGAGGCTGAACGAGACCACCGGGGCCAGGCTGCGTTCGTCCTTGTCCTGGTGCAGCCCCATCTTCGCGGTGGCGTCGTAGAAGTTGACCAGCGCGACGTCCGGCTCGTAGCCCTCCTCACCGGTCGCGGCCGCCAGCGCGCGGCGGCCGAGGTCGCCCAGCCAGTCCGGGAACGGCAGCACCGGCGTGCCCTCCCCGGTGGTGCGCGAGTAACCGTACGGGTACCAGTGCCAGCCGAGGCAGACGGACTTCACCGACATCACCCCGCCGTTCGGCAGGCGGGTGTGGCGATAGCCGGACCAGCCGCGGCAGGCCGTCACGAACTCGCGCTGCTCGTCGAAACCGAGCCAGTCGGGCAGGTGCACCGCGCCGGGCGCGATCTCGGCGCGGGGGCGCGGCAGGAGAGCGTCCATCACTTCGATTGTGCCGGAAGCTCCCGCCGCGCACGCTCGGTGATCGTCGAAGGCACGACACGGTGACCGCGGAACGTGACGCCCGCGGCGGCGAACTGCCGCAGGAGACGTCCCAACGGACCAACGGGACGCTCCTGCGGCCGAAACCCCTCGCCCTGGGCCACCATGAACTAGACGTTGCCACACCTGAATGTCACAAGGCCAGCGTGGATCAGCTACGAACGGGTCACTTGACCACGGCGCGGCGGATCAGTCACCGAACGTCACGACGGTGACGCCCGCGCGCGCCGGCACCGGGTCGTTCATCTCGGCCAGCGCCGCCGGGACGTCGCCGAGCCCGATCCGCCGTCCGATCAGCGCGGCGAGGTCGATCCCCGCCGTCTCGACGACGCGGAGCAGCTCCGGGTACTCGTGGGCCTGCAGCCCGTGGATGCCGACCAGCTCCAGCTCGCCGCCGATGACCCGGTGCATCGGGATCGGCGCGACGCCCTGCGCGGGCGGCATCAGCCCGGCCTGGACGTGACGCCCGCGCTTGCGGAGGCTGCCGACGGACGCGGCGCAGGTCGACGGCGAGCCGAGGCAGTCCAACGAGACGTGCGTGCCGCCGCCGGTCAGCTCTCGCACGTGCTCGGCGACGGCTTCCGGGCCGTCGAACGCCGACGCGTCGACGGTCAGCACCGCACCCGACTTCGCCGCCAGCTCCAGCGCCGGCGGCGAGACGTCGACGGCGACCACCTTGGCGCCCGCCGCGACGGCCAGCAGGACGGCGGAGATCCCGACGCCGCCGCACCCGTACACCGAAACCCACTGCCCCGCGGTGACCCGGCCCTGCCGCAGCACCGCGCGGAACGCCGTCCCGAACCGGCAGCCGAGCGCGGCGGCTTCGGCGGCGCCCATCGAGTCCGGCAGCGCCACCAGGTTCGTCTCGGCGTGCTCGATGGCGACGCGCTCGGCGAAGGAACCCCAGTGCGTCGCGCCGGGCTGGAACTCGCGGTCGCAGATCTGCTGGTCGCCGCGCGCGCACTGGGCGCACGTGCCGCACGCGCAGACGAACGGCACGGTGACACGTGCGCCGGGCGCCCACCCACGCACGCCCGCACCGAGCGCGACGACCCGGCCGGCGAGCTCGTGCCCGGCGACGTGCGGCAGCGTCACGGCGGCGTCGTGGCCCTGCCAGGTGTGCCAGTCACTGCGGCACACGCCGGTCGCGTCGACCTCGATCACCGCACCACCCGGCGGCGCCACCGGCTCCGGCACGTCCCGCACGACGGGCGGGACGCCGAACTCTTCGATCACGACAGCTCGCATGGCCGCGAGCCTACGTGATCCGTTTTTCCTTGCTACCGCTCAGTTGAGCGGCGGCGGCTGCGCGTGGAACCGCGTTCTTCCCCGCGGCGGCCCGAGGAGCTTGCTGAGCGAGCCGTCCGGCACGTTCAGAATGTCCTCGAGATTCCGCAAGGCCTCCAACGATTCCGCGCGTTCCGGGCGGCACCGCCCGGACTGCCAGTGGCTGAGGGTGGCCAGGCTGACCGTGGTTCCCCTGCCGCGCAAGCGATAGCGGATCCGATCGAGCCCGAGCCCGCGGGCCCGGATCGCCGCCCGCAAGGCCACGTCGAACGGGCCCGCGGCGAGCAGCTGGCTCAGCTCCGCCTGTTCCCCCCGGTCGATCGTGCGTGTTCGCTGACCGGTCATCACAACGCTCCGAAGCACTCCCGAATACGAACATTGGAGCGTAGGCGCAGGTCCGCAAGATCGGAAGAGCACTCACCCACCTGCCGTGCGCGCCTTCGCGGCGATCGCGGCGAACGGTTCGGCGTAGCCCGAGTTGATGGTGACGTAGGAAATCCCCCACCGCTCCCGCCACCGGAGAAGCCTTTCCCCGGCCCGGTCCGGGTCCTCGGGCAGCACGGTGACCGCACCAGCGGCGGCCAGCTCGGGCACGTCGACCCCGGCCCACCGCGCGATTCCGGGCGACGGCGCCTCCCCGACGGCCATGAGGTTCAGCCCCAGCTCGATGTCCGCCAGCCGCGTACCGGCGAGCGTACGGAATCGATCCACAATGGACTCGGCTTCGGCTTCGGCGGTTTTCGGCGCCCAGGTGAACGTGACGGTGTCGGCTTCTTGCGCGGCGAGCGCGAGCATTTTCGGCCCGCCGCCGGCAAGTACCAGCCGTGGCCGGTCGGCCGTGCGCTTGAGGAGCGCGATGGTCTCGGCCATCCGTGTGACGCGCTCACCCGGTGAGGGGAACTCCCGGCCGAGCTGCTTCGCGTGCCCCTCCGCCCCGGGCCGCCCGACGCCGAGCCCGAGTTCGAATCGCCCGCCGGTCTGCCGGTGGAGGGTCTGCGCCTGCCAGTCGAGGGCGCGGGCGTCCCGGAAGGGATCGGCGAGCACGAAGGTGCCGAGCCGGAGGTTCCGCGTGACCGCGGCGGCGGCACCGAGGAGGACGAAGGGGTCGGCGGTCCCGACGGGATCGGTGGCGAGGAGGGTGTCGTAGCCGAGGTCCTCGACCCGCTTGGCCTGGGCCGTCCAGGCGGTGAGATCAGGCGCGAAGCCGGCGACGACGCCGAAGCGGAAGGGTTTCATGCGGCCATGGTGCTGCGGCCGGGCTGGTCACCACATCCGCTTCACGACGTCACCCGCGCGTACGCCCCTCAGCGTCAAAGCGCCCCAATGTGGCGTTCGGTGCGTCAGACGCAACCAATGTGGCGTTCGGTGCGTTGGACGCAACCAACGCCACATTGGGGCGCTCGGGACTAGCGCAGCGTGACCGACAACGCCTGCGCGATCTCCTTCCCGATCGCGTGCGTAGCCGCATCCGGGGGCGAGCCCACCTTCACCACCATCGGGCCGCCGAACGGCTGGCGTTCCATGACCTCGATGCGTTCGCCCAGGTTGATCGCGTGTTCCGTCAGGTACCGCAGCAGCTCCGGGTCGGTGTCCCACACCCGGACGATCTCGCCGACCGCGCCCGGCTCGAGGTCGTCCAGGATCCGGACCGACAGCTCCTCCACGCTGCCGTCCGGGGCCGGGATCGGGTCGCCGTGGGGGTCGCGGACCGGGTTGCCGAGCTTCGCCGCGATGCGTTCGACCAGCCGATCCGACACCGCGTGCTCCAGCGCGTCGGCCTCCGCGTGGACCTCGTCCCACGTGTAGCCGAGCTCCGAGACCAGGTACGTCTCGATCAGCCGGTGCCGACGCAGCACCGAGCGCGCGAGCAGCCTGCCGTCCGCGGTCAGCTCGATGCCGCGGTACGGCACGTGCGTGACCAGGCCGAGCTGGGACAGCTTCGTGACCATCCCCGACGCCGAGGACGGGCTGACCTCCAGCCGGCCGGCGAGCGACGTGTTGGTGACCGCCTCACCCCGCTCGACCAGGCCGTAGATCACCCGGACGTAGTCCTCGACCGACGAGGACCTCCGGACCGAACCATCTCCCATACCGCATACTTTACGGGGCCGGGTTCTTTCTCGTGAAAGTTCACGGCCGCCAGCGGTAGCGGATCCAGCCGGGGACCGGCTCCGCGCCCAGCTGGGCGTAGAACGCCTCGCCCTTTTCGTTGCCCTCCTGCATGTCCCACTCGACGCGGCCGGTCGTGCGGTTGCGCAGCTCGTCGAGCAGCTCGCCGCCGAGGCCGTGGCGGCGATGGGCCGGACGGACGAACAGGTCGTCCAGCCAGATCCCCGGCCGGGCCTCCCACGTCGAGAAGTTCCAGCTGCAGAAGGCGAAGCCGGCGACGGTCCCCGGCTCGCCGGGCGGGGTCGCGATCAGCACCCACGCCTTCGGGTCCGGCCCGAACAGGTGCCCGCTCATCTCGGCGCGGTCGAGCTTCAGGTCGTGGTTGTCCTCGTAGACGGCGTGCTCCTCGATGAGCGCGCAGATTTCCTCGATGTCTTCGAAGACGGCGTCGCGGACGGGCATCTCGCCTCCCGTTTCTGTCGGTGGTGGTCGTTACTGTCGGGCTCGGAGGTGGTCGATGTCACCGGAAGGCAGGTTCGAGGCCCTGGTCGACGAGTTCACCGGACGCCCGGGCATCACGCCACCGGGCGCGACCGGCGGGTTCGGCCGCTCCGCCCTGCGCGCCGACGGGCGGATCTTCGCGATGTTCGTCCGCGGGCAGCTGGTGCTGAAGCTGCCCAAGGCCAGGGTGGACGAGCTGGTCGAGGGCGGCCACGGCGTGCGGTTCGACGCGAACAAGGGCACGCCGATGAAGGAATGGCTGGCGCTGGACGCGGCGTCGCCACAGCCGTGGTCCGCGCTGGCGGAAGAAGCACTCGAGTTCGTGGGAAGGAAGTGAGTCATCACGCTTGATAACGCAGTTCGCCGCCGACGGCGGTGCCTTGCACGCTGAGCCCGTCCAAAGCGGACTCTTCGAGCGGCGATCCGGACAACACGGCGAAGTCGGCGAGCTTCCCGGGCTCGAGCGTGCCCAGGTCACGCTCGGCGAAGGTCGCGTACGCCGATCCGTACGTGTACGCACGCAACGCCTGCTCCGGCGTCAACGCCTCTTCGGGCGCGAAGGGTGCGCCTGACGCCGTGCGCCGCCGAACCATGTCGGAGAGCGCGAGCAGCGGAGCGCCGTTCACGACCGGGCGGTCCGAGGACGCGGGGAGCACGCAGCCCGCGTCGAGGACGCTTCGCAGCCGGTAGCACCAGGGGACGCGGGACTCGCCGAGCGCGGCGCGCATGCCGTCGCCGAGCTCGTTGACGAACCGCCCCTGCGGGGACGGGATGAGGCCGAGCGAGGCGAGCCGGGTCAGCTCCGCGGGCTGGAGCACCGCGCAGTGCTCGATGCGGTGCCGGTGGTCCGCGCGCGGCGAAGCGGCCAACGCGGCTTCGTAGGCGTCGAGGACGACGGTGATCGCGCGATCGCCGATCGCGTGCGTCGCGATCTGCCAGCCCGCCTCGTGGGCGCGGCGGATCGTGCGGGCCAGCTCGTCCTCGGGCACCTGGAAGTAGCCGCGGTTGTCCGGCTCTCCGTCGAACGGGTCGTGCATCGCGCAGGTACGCCCGACGAGGGAGCCGTCGGCGAACAACTTCATCGGGCCGACGCGCAGCCACTCGTCGCCCAGGCCGGTGCGCAGGCCGAGGTCGAGGCCGAAGCCGGCGTCGTCGGGCAGGTCGTGCAGCACGCTCGCGGCGACCATCACCGTGCTGCGCACGCGAAGCACGCCGGTGTCGCGCGCCTCCTGGTAGGCGGCCAGCTCGGCGGGCGTCTCGCCGACCAGGCCGCCGCCGATCCCGGCCTCCTGGACGCTGGTGATGCCCTCGGCGAGGTACCGCTCGGACGCCCGGGCGAGCCCGCGCACGACCCGCGAGACCGGCGTCGGGTACGTCAGCGGCCGCAGCAGCAGCTGGGCCTGCTCGCGCAGCAGTCCCGTCGGCGAGCCGTCCACGTGCACGACGTCGCCGCCGACCGGGACGTGCGCCAGGTCGAGCTGGTCGAGCACGGCCGAGTTGACCACGGTCATGTGCCCGGACGTGTGCTTGAGCCGCACGAGCATCCCCGGCGCGGCGCGGTCGAGGCCGCGGGAGTCGGGGTGCCCGCCGGCGAGCTTGTTCTGGTCGTACCCGCTGCCGACCACCCAGCTCCCGGGCGGCAGCGTCTTGGCGCGCGCGGCGACGGCGTCGTAGACCTCCTCGACGCTGCGGCAGTCACTGAGCGGCACGTCGTCGAGGCCCATGCCGAACCACGCCATGTGGTTGTGGGCGTCGTGGAAGCCGGGCACCACGAAGCCGCCGGCGAGGTCGACCCGCGAGCGCGCCGACAGCGACAGCGCGTCATCCCCCAGCGCGACCACCCGGCCCTGCCACACGGCAAGAGCGCTGGTCACGCCGGTGCCCGTCCACACCGTGGCGTTCTCGTAGACCGTGTCAACCCGCATGAGCCAGAGGCTATCGATCGATCGATCGAACGTCTAGCATCGCCCTCATGCCCACCGTGGACTTCGCCGTCGAGGACGGCATCGCACAGATCCGGCTGAACCGGCCCGAGCGGCTCAACGCGGTCGCCGCCGTCCTGGTCGACGACTTCCTCGCCGCCCTCGACGCGGCCGCCCGCAGCGACGCCCGCGTGGTCGTGCTGTCCGGCAACGGGCGCGCCTTCTGCGCCGGCCACGACCTCAAGGAACCCACCCCCGAGGGTGATTCGCGCACGCGGCTGGACCGGCTCCAGGACGTCACGCGGCGGCTGCGCGGGCTGCGCCAGCCGGTGATCGCGGCGGTGCACGGCTACGCGATCGGCGCCGGCGCCGAATTCGCGCTGGGCTGCGACATGATCCTGGCCGCCGAGGACGCCGTGTTCGCGTTCCCGGAGGTCTCGCTGGGCCTGAGCGTCACCGGCGCGGCGTCGCGGCTGCTGCCGCTGCTCGTCGGCCCGCTCAAGGCGAAGGAACTCCTGCTGCTCGGCGAGCGCTTCGACGGCCGGAAGGCCGCCGAACTGGGCATGGTCAACGCCGCCGTGCCCGCCGAGCAGCTCCAGGCCGAGGCATTGAGCTGGGCGAAGCGGATCGCCGAGCACCCGCCGGCGGCCGCGGCGATGGCGAAGCGCGTCCTCGACACTCCGATCGACGTCGAGCCGGCCCTCGAACTCGAGGTCAGCCACGCCCTGATCACCGAGCACTCGGCCGCGGTCGCCGCGTCGACGGAAGCGTTCCGGAGCCGCGGATGACCCCGCTCGCCGAGATCGGGACCCTGGAGCAGCTCGTCCGGCGCGCCGCCGAGCTGTGGCCGGCGCGCACGGCGTGGGTCTTCGACCACCTGGACCAGGAGTTCACATTCGCCGAGGTCGACCGCGAAAGCTCGCGGATCGCCGCGGCGCTGGCCGGGCGCGGCATCGGCCCCGGCGACCGGGTCGCGGTGATGCTGCGGAACGTGCCCGCGTTCCCGTTGACCTGGCTCGCGCTGGCGAAGATCGGCGCGCAGCTGGTGCCGGTCAACACGAACTACCAGGAATTCGACGGCGCCCACGTCCTCCGCCATTCCGGCGCGAAGCTCGTCGTCGCGGCCGCGGAGTTCACCGACCTGCTCGGCCGGATCGGCCTGACCGAGGTCGTCACCCCAGCGGAGCTTTCACGTGAAAGCGACCACCTGCGGGCGGAGCTTTCACGTGAAAGCGGCGCCTTCACCCCGGTGCCCGAGCTGCCGGTCAACATCCAGTACACCTCGGGCACCACCGGCGCGCCCAAGGGCTGCGTCCTGCCGAACCGCTACTGGACGACGCTCGCGATCAGCCTGGCCACCGACTTCCCGGCCGTCGGCGAGACGGACGTCCTCCTGACCGCGCAGCCCTTCCACTACATCGATCCACAGTGGAACGTCGCGCTCGGGCTGGCCGGCGGCGCCACCCTCGTCGTGCTGGACCGGTTCCACCCCAGCACGTTCTGGGCGAAGGTCCGCGAGCACGGCGTCACGTGGTTCTACTGCCTCGGCCTGATGCCGACGCTGCTGCTGCGCCAGGAACCGTCGGCGGCCGATCGCGACCACCGCGTCCGCGCGATCTGCGCGTCGGCCATCCCCCGAGAACTGCACGCCGAGCTGGAGGCGCGCTGGGGCGTCCCGTGGTACGAGGCGTTCGGGATGACCGAGACCGGCGGCGACATCCGGATGACGGTGGCCGACCACGACGAGACCGTCGGCACCGGCTGCATCGGGCGGCCGAGCCGCGACCGCGAGGTGATGATCGCCGGCGACGACGGGAAGCCGTTGCCGCGAGGGGAAACCGGGCAGCTGCTGATCCGCGGCATCGGGCTGATGCACGGCTACCACGAAGATCCCGAAGCGACGGCGAAGGCGTTCGAGAACGGCTGGTTCCACACCGGCGACCTCGCGCGGCTGGACGACGCCGGCCGCGTCCACTACGTCGGCCGCACGAAGGACATGATCCGCCGCAGCGGCGAAAACGTGTCCGCGGACGAGGTCGAGCGCGCGCTGCTGCTGCACCCCGCGGTCAAGCTGGCCGCCGTCGTCGCGGTGCCCGACGAGCTGCGCGGCGAGGAGATCAAGGCGTACGTCGTGTGCGACGGCGAACGTCCGGAGCCGGCCGAGCTCGCCGAGTTCTGCTCGGGCAAGCTGGCCTACTTCAAGGTTCCGCGGTTCTGGGCGTTCGCCGACGCGCTGCCGATGACGCCGTCGGAGCGGGTCGCGAAGGGCGAGCTGCGGAAGGTGGCCGACCCGCGCGCCGGGTCGTGGGACGCGAAGGCGGGAGCATGGCTGTGAGCAGCCGGGAACGGGTGCGGGCGGCGGCGGTGAAACTGTTCGCCACCAAGGGGTTCCACGGCACCGGCATCCGGGATCTGGCGCAGGAGGCGGAACTCTCGTCGGCGAGCCTGTACCACTACATGGGCACCAAGGAGGATCTCCTCGCGGAGATCATGCACACCGCCCTGAACCGCTTGCTGGACGCGGCCCGCGAAGCGACGGCGGGCGGCGGCGACCCGGTGCACCGGCTGCGCACGCTGGTCGCGCTGCACGTGCTCGCGCACGCGGTCGGCCCGGCGGAAACCCGGGTGGTGGACAACGAAGTCGACGTCCTGTCCCCGGCCGCGCGCGAGCCGGTGGTGGCGTTGCGGGACGCGTACGAACGCCTGTGGGCGGCGGCGATCGACGAGGGCGTCGCGGCCGGGGTGTTCCACACCGAACACCCGGCCGTGACGCGGCTCGCACTGCTGGAGATGTGCAGCGGCGTGGCCAGGTGGTACTCCCCGCGCGGCCCGCTCGCGCTGGACCAGCTCGCGGAGCACTACGCGGAGCTGGTGTCGAGGGCGCTGGGCTGCCCGTCGCCGCCGGGCCGGACCGACTTCCGGCGGTGCCGGGAAATCGTCGCGAAAGAGTGGGGCGTGTCCGTTTAGCGGCGCTTTTACCTGTGTACGCCTTGCCCAGACGGCGTGCGTGGGGGACGCTCGAAGGGTGACTGAGGAAACGATCCAACTGGAACTGGACGACTCGGGTCTCGCGCCGGGCCTCCCGGCGCCGGCACACCCCCGCGATCAGGTGCAGGATGTCCCTTATCGCCCGGTCGAGTTCCGCGATGACGATCTCCCCACCGCCCTGGAACGGTGCTCCGCCTGGCTACGGCAGGCGCAGGAATGGCTGGGCGAGCCGCTCGACGTCCTGGCCATCCACCTCGACTACGACGACCGTCAGGGTTCGCCGTACTACGACGTGAAGCTCCTGTGCAACGAAGAGGACCTGGCCGGCGTCCCGATCGCCATCCGCAACAAGAAGTAACCCCGAACACCGCCGAGGCCACCTCCCGGACGTCCGGGAGGTGGCCTCGTTCGCGTTCCGGACGGGATCAGCCCAGCACGCCGCCGACCTTCACGTGCCCCTTGAGGAGATTGCGCGCGATGGTGCGGCGCTGGATCTCGTCGGTGCCCTCGTAGATGCGCAGCAGCCGCAGCTCGCGGTACCACCGCTCGATCGGCAGCTCCCGCGTGTAGCCCATGCCGCCGTGGATCTGCAGGACGCGGTCGACGATCTCGTTGGCCTTCTGGCCGCCGTACAGCTTCGCCATGGACTGCGCGTGCCGCGAGTCGATGCCCTGGTCGACCTGCCAGGCGGCGTTGAGCACGAGCCAGCGCAGCGCCTCGAGCTCCACTCCGGAGTCGGCGATCATCCACTGGATGGCCTGGCGTTCGGCGATCTTCTGCCCGAACGTCTCCCGCGTGTTGGCGTGCTCGATGGCCATGGAGATCAGCCGCTCGCACGAACCGATCGCGCGCGCCGGCAGGAGGTAGCGGCCCTGCCCGATCCACTGCATCGCGAGTTCGAAGCCGCGGCCCTCTTCGCCGAGGATCTGCGTCTCGGGCACGCGGACGTCCTGGAAGATCAGCGACGCCGGGCCCCACTCGCCCATGGTATCGATGTACTCGGACTTCCAGCCTGCCTCGCGGTCGACGAGGAAGCACGTGACGCCGCCGTTCGCGCCCTTCTCCGGGTCGGTGATCGCGAAGACCATGGTGAAGTCGGCTTCGTTGCCACCGGTGATGAAGGTCTTCTCGCCGTTGATGATCCAGTCGGTGCCGTCCTTGCGGGCGGTGGTCCGGATGGCCTTGGCGTCCGACCCGGCGCCCGGCTCGGTGATCGCGAAGCACGACTTGCGCTCGCCCGAGATGGTCGGCAGCAGGTAGGTCTGCTTCTGCTCCTCGTTGGCGTGGAACAGGATGTTGTCCGCGGCGCCGCCGAAGCGGAACGGCACGAAGGTGCGCCCGAGCTCGGCCTCCAGCAGCGCGGCCATCACGGCGGACAGGCCCATGCCGCCGTACTCCTCCGGCGTGAAGACACCCCAGAAGCCGGACTCCTTCGCCTTGAGCTGGAGATCCTTCAGCTCCTCGCCGGTCAGCCCCGGCTGGTGCGCGCGCTCGCGGCGGAGGACTTCCTGCTCGAGCGGGATCAGCTCCCGCTGGACGAACGTGCGGACCCAGTCGCGCACTTCCCGTTCTTCGGTGCTGAGTGAAAAGTCCATGGGTGAGCTGCTCCTCCGACACTGGCTAAGCGCTTGCTTAGTCGAGGGTACCCCGTGAGAGGTGGATTACCCCAGACCTCGCCCCGAATTCGTGACAAGCGCCCGGGCGCCCGGAAGGATCGGAGGGGTGATGGAGATCGTGGTCCGCTGGTCGCCGCCGTTGCCCGCCGAAGAGCGCTTCCTGCGTCTGCTGGACGAAGCCGAGCAGGACCGCTTCGCGGCGTACCGCCAGGACGCCGACAAGCGCCGCTTCCTGACCGGCCGCGTACTGGCGAAGACGGTCGCGGCGGAGCGGCTGGGCCTGACCCCCGAGGCGGTGAAGTTCGACGCGACCTGCGAAGACTGCGGCAAGCCCCACGGCCGGCCCCGGGTGCCGGGGGCGGACCTGACGCTGTCGATCTCGCACTCGGGCGACCTGATCGGCCTCGCGGCGACCCCGGCGGTCCCGGTCGGCCTGGACGTCGAGACGGCGAACCGCCGCGCGGACGACGGCCTGATCGACTACGCGCTGAGCCCGGCCGAGGCGGCCCACCTGGCGGGCCTGGGCCCGGAGGAGAAGGCGGCGGCGTTCTTCGTCTACTGGACCCGCAAGGAGGCGGTGATGAAGGCCACGGGCAAGGGCCTGCGCATCCCGCTGCAGAGCATCACGTTCTCCCGCTACGACGAACCGGCCCGGCTGGTGTCGTCCGGGGACGCGGCTTTGGACCCGGCCCGCACGCGGCTGGCGGATTTGAAGGCAACGGACGGCTATCGCGCGGCGATCGCGGTGCTGACCACCGAGGAGCTGTCGGTGACCGAGGAGCACTGGGTCCCCTAAGCGACCATCCCGGGGTCAGACCGAGGTGAGGTCCTCCAGGCCCATCGCCGTCAGCAGCGTGCGGAACTTCGCCGTCGTCTCGTCCAGTTCCGCCTGTGGGTCCGAAGCCGCCACGATGCCGCCGCCCGCATACAACCGCATCGACGTCGACGCGATCTCCGCGCAGCGGATCGCCACCGCCCACTCGCCGTCGCCTGCCGCGTCGACCCAGCCGACCGCGCCCGCGTAGTAGTCGCGGTCGAAGGGCTCCAGCTCCTGGACCAGGTCACGGGCGTCCGCCGTCGGGGTGCCGCAGATCGCCGGGGTCGGGTGCAGCGCCGCCGCGAGGTCCAGGGCCGTGATGTCCGGGTCGATCAGCTCGCCCGTGATCGGGGTGCGCAGGTGCCAGATCGCCGGCGTCGTCACCAGCTCCGGGCCCGCCGGGACGTCCAGCGTGCGGCAGAACGGCCGCAGCGCCTCGACGAGGTAGTCGATGACCACCGCGTGCTCGAGCTGGTCCTTGCGGGACGTCCGCAGCGCCTCGCCGTTGGCGCGGTCGGTCGCCGGGTCCGCGGACCGCGGCATCGAGCCCGCGTGCGGCGACGAGAACACCGTGCGGCCGGTGCGGCGCAGCAGCAGCTCGGGCGTCGCGCCGACGAGCGTGCGGCCGCCGGGCACCTCGGCCGCGTACGTGAAGTGCCGGGGGTTGCCGGCCGCCAGGTTGCGCACGACGCGCTCGGCGGACACCGGCGACGAAAACTCGAGGTCCAGGGCGCGAGCCAGCACGACTTTGCGCAGATCCCGCGAAGCCAACGCGTCCACCGCGGCGCGCACGGCGGCCATGTGCTGCGCGGGCGAGGGCACCGCACGCACCCGAACGGGCGCCGCCAGGACCTCACGCGCGAGCGAAGGCGCGCCCTCGGCGCGGTGGACGGTCCGCGGCACGACGAGGTGACCCGGCACCTTCGTGTCGGGCCCGGTGTCGAACGGCAGGACACCGACGGCCAGCGGGGCTCCGGTCTCGGCCAGGACGCCGGGGATCGCCGAAGCGAGCCGCCGCGGGTCCGTCTCGGTGACGGTCCGGAGCACGCCCTGCGCCAGGAGTGCGCGCTGGGCCGTCGTGAAGAGGAAGTCGCCACGCTGGTAGCGGGCGGCGAGGTCGAGTGCCGGGGTCGCCGGGTCAGGTGAACTCACGACTCCAGCGTCCCAGGCTTCGGGAGATCCGCGAGGGGAGTGTCACGAGCGACACTCCCCTCGCGGGAGCTCCTGACGACGAGCTACTTGAGCGCGTCGATGAGCGCCTCGCGCTGGCGCTCGCCCAGGCCGGCCGCACGCCGGTCCGGGTCGATGCCGGCCTGCTCGAGCAGGGCGGCGACCTTCACCGCGCCGAGGCCGGGGACGGCCTTCAGCAGCTGGGTGACCTTCGTCTTCCCGATGGTCTTGTTCTCCTTGGCCTGCTTGAGCACCTTCTCGATGCTCTCCTTGCCGGACTTGATCGACGCGAGCAGCTCCGAACGCGCCTTGCGAGCCTCGGCGGCCTTGGCCAGGGCCTCGGCGCGCTGCTCCGGAGTCAACGTAGGCAGAGCCAACGTAGTGTCCTTTCCTCTCAGGTCTCCGCTTTCGCGGCCGACAGCTTTTGTGAGTGCTTGCTCCTGCAAGCGCTGCTCAGCCGTCTCTTGCCACGGCCCCAGTAAACGCCACCGGCTGCGTGGCCGTGCAACCGACACGCACTTATTACCCCCGGAGGTGATACCGGGCAACCCGCTCCGGCCTGCGGAAACGCTCCCAATAAGCGGCTCGAGTGGCCAGACTCACCCGGAAGTGGAGCCTCCGTTACCGCACGTATTTCCTTGCCTATAAGGAAAGGCGGAAAAATTGATGATCTTGATCATCGTCCGGTTGTCGCCCGATCGCGCGACGACCGTGACCGAACGGAGCCGTTGTTGACCATGCCCGCTTCACCCGATCCGCACTAGAGTCGGCGCAACCCCAGTTCACCGGCGAACGACCCCCGGGAGCGACCATGTTGAGCACCATGCAGGACGGCCAGCTGTCGCTGGCCAACCTGCTCCGCCACGGCACGTCGGTGCACTCGGCGAGCGAAGTCATCACCTGGACCGGTTCAGAAGCCCGGCGCGAGACCTACGGCGAGCTCGGGCGCAACGCCGCCCGCCTCGCGAACGCGCTCCGGAGCATCGGCGTCACCGGCGACCAGCGCGTCGGCACGTTCATGTGGAACAACGCCGAGCACCTGGCCGCCTACCTGGCCGTCCCGGCGATGGGCGCCGTGCTGCACACCCTGAACATCCGCCTCTTCCCCGAGCAGCTGACGTTCGTCGCCAACCACGCCGAGGACCAGGTCGTCATCGTCGACGGCACGCTCGTCCCGCTGCTGGCCAAGCAGCTGCCCGAGTTCAAGACGGTCCGGCACGTCATCGTGGCCAACGGCGACGCAGCGTCGCTTCAAGCCCCGGACGGCATCCAGGTGCACGCCTACGCCGAACTGCTGGCGGCCCAGCCGGACACCTTCGACTGGCCGGACGTGGACGAGCGCTCGGCCGCCGCGATGTGTTACACCTCGGGCACGACGGGTGACCCCAAGGGTGTCGCCTACTCGCACCGCTCGATCTGGCTGCACTCGATGCAGGTCTGCATGAGCGACAGCATGAACCTCGCGCAGAGCGACAAGGCGCTGGCCATCGTGCCGCAGTTCCACGCGATGGCGTGGGGCCTGCCGTACGCGGCGCTGATGGTCGGCGCGTCGCTGGTGATGCCGGACCGCTTCCTCCAGCCGGCCCCGCTCGCCGCCCTGCTCGCGGCCGAGAAGCCGACCTTCGCCGGCGCGGTCCCGACCGTCTGGCAGGGCCTGCTCGCCCACCTCGAAGCGCACCCGCAGGACATCTCCCACCTGCGCGAAGTCGTCGTCGGCGGGTCGGCGGTGCCGCCGTCGCTGATGCACGCCTTCCAGGAGAAGCACAAGGTCTCGATCCTGCACGCCTGGGGCATGACCGAGACGTCGCCGCTGGGCAGCGTCGCGCGCCCGCCGGCGTCCGCGACCGGCGACGAGGCCTGGCGCTACCGCTACACGCAGGGCCGCTTCCCGGCGTCCGTGCGGGCGCGGCTGCTCGACGACGACGGCACGGTGCTCCCCTGGGACAACGAGGCCGTCGGCGAGCTCGAGGTCCAGGGCCCGTGGATCGCCGGCTCGTACTACGGCGGCTCGCAGGTCGACCCGGACAAGTTCCACGACGGCTGGCTGCGCACCGGCGACGTCGGCAAGATCAGCCCGGACGGCTTCCTGACGCTGACCGACCGCGCCAAGGACGTCATCAAGTCCGGCGGCGAGTGGATCTCCTCGGTCGACCTGGAGAACCAGGTCATGGGCCACCCGGCGGTGGCCGAGGCCGCGGTCGTCGGCATCCCGGACGAGAAGTGGGACGAGCGGCCGCTGGTCGCCGTCGTGCTCAAGGAGGGCCAGACCGCGACACCCGAGGAGCTGCGCGACTTCCTCAGCGACAAGGTCGCGAAGTGGCAGCTGCCGGAGAACTGGACGTTCGTGGACGAAGTCCCCAAGACGAGCGTCGGCAAGTTCGACAAGAAGCGGATCCGCGCGTCCTACTCCGAGGGAAAGCTCGACATCTCCCAGCTCTAACGGGTAAATCTCCGGCGTGGCTCGAAGTCCGTGAATGCCACATTGAGGGACGCTAGGTCCCTCAATGTGGCATTCACGGACGTACGCGGAGGAGTACTGGGGATGCATAACAGGCGCAGGTTCTTGGCGTTGGCGGGTGCGGGCGCGCTGACGGCGGCGTGCGGGTCGAACACCGGGCGGCAGGGTGACCCGCCACCTTCCACGGCGTACTCGGCGGGGCCCCCGCCGTCGGAAACCCCGAAAGTCGCGCTCCAGCAGTGGTACCACGCGTACGGCGAGGACGGCGTCCAGGAAGCCGTGAAGCGTTACGCGGCGAGCTACCCCGGCGCGACCGTGAACGTGCAGTGGAACCCCGGCGACTACGACTCCAAGATCGTCACCGCGCTGCAGAACAGCAAGGTCCCGGACGTCTTCGAGGCGCAGGTCAAGATCGACTGGGTGCGGCAGAACCAGGTCGTCTCGCTCGACGACGTCATCGCGCCGGTGAAGGGCGACTTCAGCCCGGCCGTGCTCGCCGCGCAGACCGTCGAAGGCAAGGTCTACGGCATCCCGCAGGCCACCGACACGCAGGTGCTCTTCTACCGCAAGAGCCTGCTGCAGGCCGCGGGCGTGCAACCACCGCAGACGGTCGACGAGCTGATCGACGCGGCCGCGAAGCTCACCAAGGACGGCGTCAAGGGCTTCTTCGCGGGCAACGACGGCGGCGTCGGCGTGCTCACCGGCCCGCTGCTGTGGTCGGCGGGTCTCGACTACCTCAAGAACGGCAACCGCGAGGTCGGCTTCGACGACCCGCGCGCGGCGACCGCGCTCGGCAAGCTGCACACGCTCAACACCAACGGCTCCCTGCTGCTCGGCGCCCCGGCCGACTGGTCGGACCCCGGCGCGTTCGTCGACGGGCTCGCCGCGATGCAGTGGACCGGGCTGTGGAACATGCCGAAGATCCGCTCGGCGTTCGACGACGACTTCGGCGTGCTCCCGTTCCCCAAACTGGACGGCAGCGGCGCGCCCTCGGTGCCGGTCGGCGCGTACGGCGCGATGGTCAACGCCAAGAGCGCGCACGTCGCCGAGGCCAAGGCGTTCGTGAAGTGGCTGTGGATCGACCAGACGCAGAACCAGCTCGAGTTCGCGACGAAGTTCGGCTTCCACGTGCCGGCCCGCCAGAGCCTGATCGACCGCGCGGACAACCTCAAGAGCGGCCCGGCCGCCGACGCCGCCCGGTTCGTCAAGGAGAACAGCCACCTCGTCGGCGGTCCGGTGTGGACCCAGCAGGCGAACACGGCGCTGTCCGACGCGGCCGCGAAGATCGCCAAGGAGGGTGCGGACCCGGCGGCGCAGGTCAAGACGGCCGTCGGTGTGGCCCAGTCCGAGCTGAAGCGCTTGTTCGGATGAAACGGCGCGACGCGCGCGCTTTCTGGCTCTTCGTCGGACCGTTCCTGATCGGGCTCGCGGTCTTCGCGTACCTCCCGATCGGCTGGAGCGCGTACCTGTCCTTCTTCGACGCGCGCAACACCGTGACCCCGACGGACTTCGTCGGGCTGGACAACTACGGGCACATGCTCACCGACGAGCCGTTCCTGTCCAGCCTGGGCACGTTCAGCGTGTTCGCGGTGTTCATCGTGCCGCTGACGTTCGTGCTGTCGCTGGCGCTCGCGCTCGGCGTCAACCAGCTGAGGTTCGCGCGGGCGTTCTTCCGGTCGGTGTTCTTCCTTCCGTTCGCGTGCTCGTACGTCGTGGCGTCGCTGATCTGGAAGACGTCGCTGTTCTCGGGTGTCCGATATGGACTGGCGAACACGGTGCTGTCGGTGTTCGGCGTGGATCCGGTGGCGTGGACCGGGACGGTGCACCCGCCGCTGTACTGGATCGTGCTGGTGACCGCCCGGCTGTGGCTGCAGCTGGGCTTCTACATGATCCTGTTCATCGCCGCGCTGCAACGGATCCCGAAGCACCTCTACGAAGCCGCGTGGCTCGACGGCGCGAAACCGGGCTGGCAGGTGTTCCGGTACGTGACGCTCCCGCAGCTGCGCGCGACGGCGGTGGCGGTGCTGCTGCTGAACCTGATCAACGCCTACCAGGCGTTCGACGAGTTCTACAACATCATGGGCGACAGCCGCGGCTATCCGCCGTTCGCCCGGCCGCCGTTGGTGTACCTCTACTACACCTCGCTGGGTTCGGGCGGCCAGGACCTCGGCCGCGGCAGCGCGGGCGCGGTGATCCTGGCGCTGATCATCGCACTGGTGACGTTGTTGCAAGGCCGCGTGCTGCGCTTCGGGAGGCAGGCGTGAGGACGTTCCTCCGGTGGGCCGCACTGATCGTGGCGGCGGTCCTGTTCCTGCTGCCCTTCTACCTGTTGCTGCGCAACGGCTTGGCGTCGCGGGCCGAGATCACCGCTCCCGAGTGGACGTTCTTCCCGTCCACAGTGCACTGGGAGAACTTCTCGAAGCTGTTCTCCGCGCAGGATGTCCCGTTCGCGCGCAGCCTGCTCAATTCGGCGATCGTGGCGGTGCTGCAGACGGTCGGCCTGCTGGTGCTCTGTTCCCTGGCCGGCTACGGCCTGGCCCGGATCCCGTACCGGCATGCCAAGATCGTGTTCTACGCGGTGCTGGCGACGCTGATGATCCCGACGTCGGTGACGTTCGTGCCGAGCTTCGTGGTGGTTTCGTCGCTGGGCTGGCTGTCGGACTTCCGCGGCCTGGTGATCCCCGGGCTGTTCAGCGCGTTCAGCGTGTTCCTGTTCCGCCAGTACTTCCTCGACTTCCCGCGCGAGCTGGAGGAAGCCGGGCGGGTGGACGGGCTCAGCCGCTGGGGCGTGTTCTGGCGGATCGTCGTGCCGAATTCGAAGGGCTTCTTCGCGGCGATCGCGGTCATCACGGTGATCGGCAGCTGGAACGCGTTCCTGTGGCCGCTGATCATCGCCCAGTCCCCGGATTCGTGGACGGTCCAGGTGGCGCTGTCGGGGCTGCTGACGGCCCAGAACCCGCAGCTGAACCTGCTGTTCCTGGCGGCGGCGGTGTCGATCCTGCCGATCGTGCTGCTGTTCGCGTTCCTGCAGCGGTACCTGGTGCGCGGGGTGACCGAGTCCGGCCTGACGGGCTGAAATGACCACGACCTTCGGCGGTACACCCACCTCGACGCCCGTGACATGGTAGCTCGAAATGTCACGTTCATCGCCCGGACACCGACGTCCGGCACGGTGCTGGGCAACCGAGAAGACTGGGGAGCGAACAACCATGGCCGAACTCACCCGGCGCACCGTCGCCACCGCGGGCGCCGCCGGTCTCGGGCTCCTGCTCTGCACGCCCACCGCGAACGCCCTCGACCGCGCCCTGCGGCTCACCGGCACCCGGTCGGTCAGCACCACCGGCACCACGCTCGAGCAGGTCGCGACGGCGTCGGGCACGGGCTACTCGCGGCTGTCCGCGGGCCCGGGCTGGCCGCTGGTCGTCCGCAGTGACCTAGCCACGCCGCAGAGCGGCCGCGACGATCGGCGCCGGGCGCTCAGCGCCTTCGTGCAGTTCACCGACCTGCACATCACCGACACCGAGAGCCCCGCGCGGTTCGAGTACCTGCACCCGTTCATCGGCTCCGCGCACCGGCCGCAGGAGGCGCTCGGCACCGTCGCCACCAGCGCGCTGGTCGAGCGCGTCAACAGCGTGCGCCAAGGCCCGTTCACCGGGCGGCCGTTCGACCTCATGGTCACCACCGGCGACAACACCGACAACCACGAGCTGATCGAGCTCGACTGGTTCCTCAAGGTCCTCAACGGCGGCAGCGTCACCCCCGGCTCCGGCGACCCGAACGTCTACGAAGGCGTCCAGAGCTCGGGCAACAAGGAGTACTGGAACCCGTCGATCCCCGGCGTCGGCGACGACTACTCGGCCAAGGGCTTCCCGCAGCTGCCGGGCCTGCTCGAAGCGGCCATGAAGACGTTCACCGCGCCGGGCCTCGACGTGCCGTGGTTCTGCACCTTCGGCAACCACGACGACAGCATCGTCGGCTCACTTCCGGCCCAGATCCCCGGCATCGACGCCTGGTACACCGGGAAGTACAAGGTCATCGGCAAGGACGAGACCACCGCGAAGAAGCTCGCGGACGCGATCAAGACGCCGGGCTCGAGCATCCCGGTCACCGAACTCTTCGGCGGCTCCGGCACCATCCGCGAGATCACGCCGGACGCCCGGCGCCGCCCGTTCACCACCGGCGAGTTCGTCCGCGCGCACCTCGACACCGCCAACACCGGCCCCGGGCCGGTCGGGCACGGCTTCACCAGCGCGAACGCCGACGGCAGCAACGTTTACTACACGTTCCGGATCGCCCCGGGCATCACCGGGATCAGCCTCGACACGACCACCGACGCCGGGTTCGCCGACGGGTCGATCGGGCTGACGCAGTACAACTGGGTGGAGTCGACGCTCAAGCGGAACAGCTCGGCGTACTACGACTTCTTCGGCCGCAAGGTCACCCACGCCGTCACCGACGAGCTGTTCATCCTGTTCAGCCACCACACCAGCGGCTCGATGGGCAACCTGCTGCCGGACTCGCGCCACCTCCTCGACCCGCGCCTGGACGGCAACGCGTTCGTCGCGCTGCTCAAGCGGTTCCCGAACGTGCTGGCCTGGGTCAACGGCCACACGCACCGCAACCAGATCACCGCCCACGCCGGCAACACCCCGCGGCAGAGCTTCTGGGAGATCAACACCGCGTCGCACGTCGACTTCCCGCAGCACGCCCGGATCGTCGAGGTCGCGGACAACGCCGACGGCACGTTGTCGCTGTTCACGACGTTGATCGAGGCGGAAGCGCCGTACGCGGTGGACTACGGCGCCCGGACGCCGCAAGCGCTTGCGTCGCTGTACCGCGAACTGTCCTACAACGACATCCACACCGACCCGGGCCGCGTCGGGGCGAGCGGGGACCACAACACCGAGCTGCTGCTGGTCAACCCGCTGTCCTGACGTTACCCCGGAGGTAATCGCCCCGCGGCGGGCTTTCGGGCAAGCTGCGGGGCATGACCGATCCCGAGGGCACGCAGCTCTTCCACCGCTCCATGCCGTTCTCCGAACGCCTCGGCGTCGAGGTGCTGGAACACGGGCCCGCGCTCGTCCGCAGCCGGCTGAAGTGGGACGAGAGCCTCTGCACGCTCGGCGGCGCGCTGCACGGGGGCGCGCTCATGGCGCTGGCCGACTCGACCGGTGCCGTGTGCGCGTTCCTCAACCTGCCCGAGGGCGGACAGGGCACGACGACCGTCGAATCGAAGACGAACTTCCTGCGCGCGGTGCGTTCGGGCTACGCCGTTGCGTCGTCCAGACCACTGCACGCCGGGCGCAAGTTCGTCGTCGTG
Organism: Amycolatopsis lexingtonensis; assembly: GCF_014873755.1. Classification (NCBI taxonomy): domain Bacteria; kingdom Bacillati; phylum Actinomycetota; class Actinomycetes; order Pseudonocardiales; family Pseudonocardiaceae; genus Amycolatopsis; species Amycolatopsis lexingtonensis. The sequence continues at coordinate 8,330,866 of NZ_JADBEG010000001.1, read as the reverse complement.
GAAACCGAGGTCCACGACGACGACGGCAAGTTGGTCGCGAAAGTGACACAGACCCAGGCCGTCCTCTAGGTACCTGTTTACATACCTCGCCGGACCGGCGAAAATCCTCGCCTACTGGGTGGGTCGAGCGAGGAGCCGCGATGCGGGTGCGCAGTCTGTTCACACTACTGTCGGTTGTCGTGCTGACAGCCGTAACCGTTCAAGTCGCCGAAGCGGGGCCACGCGACGACGAAGCCGTCGACTACCACGAGTGGACCGGCGGCCGCTTCCACGAAGGCGACTTCGCCGGGCTCGCGCTGACCCGGGACGGCCTGCGCATCACGCGCCCGATCGGCACGGTGCAGCACACCGAGCCGGAGCTCGGCACGACGCGGACGTACGAGTACAGCCAGTGGACGTCCCCGTCGTACCGGCAGGGCTTCGGCGCGACGCAGCTGGTCGCGTCCTGGAACGCGAAGACGCCGGCCAAGACGTGGCTGCAGGTCGAAGCGCAAGGCCGGACGTCGGCCGGTGCCGAAACCGGCTGGTACGTGATGGGCCGCTGGGCCAGCGGGGACGCCGACATCCTGCGCACCAGCGTCGACGGCCAGGACGACGCGAACGCGCTGGTCGACGTCGACACGCTGGTCACGAAGGCCGGGGTGACGCTGAAGTCGTACAAGCTGCGGATCAGCCTCTACCGCGAAGCCGGCTCGGGCGCGACGCCGTCGGTGTCGCTGCTGGGCGCGATGACGTCGGCGGTGCCGGACCGCTTCGAGGTGCAGCCGACGAAGCCGGGCCGCGCCACCGGGATCGAGCTGAAGGTGCCCGCGTACGCGCAGAACCTCCACAAGGGACAGTTCCCGCAGTACGGCGGGGGCGGCGAAGCCTGGTGCAGCCCGACGTCGACCGAGATGGTGGCCGAGTACTGGGGCAAGAAGCCGTCCGCCGAAGAGATGTCGTGGATCCCGGCCGACTACGTCGACCCGCAGGTGGCCTTCGCGGCGCGCTACACCTACGACCACGCCTACGACGGCACCGGGAACTGGCCGTTCAACACCGCCTACGCGGCGTCGCGCGGGTTGAAGGGGCACATCACGCGGCTGCACTCGCTGAACGAGCTGGAGAACTACATCGCCCGCGGCATCCCGGTGATCACGTCGCAGTCGTTCCTGGCCTCGGAGCTGGACGGCGCCGGCTACGGGACGGCAGGGCACATCATGGTCGTCGTCGGGTTCACCAAGGACGGCGACGTGATCGCCAACGACCCGGCGGCCAGCAGCAACGACCGCGTGCGGAACGTCTACAAGCGCGACCAGTTCGAGAAGATCTGGCAGCGGACCAAGCGCTACCGCGCGGACGGCACGGTGGCCGGCGGCCCCGGCGGCATCGCGTACATCATCACCCCCGCCTGAATCCGTGAAGGCCTCCTTAACGGGCAAAAAAGCCGGTAAGGAGGCCTTCACGGCTTTTGTCACCAGGTCTTGCCGGCCTGCTCCCCGATCGCGCGGTTGATCCGGTTGAAGAAGCCGGTCAGCGCGATGTTCAGGACGATCGCCGACAGCTGCTTGTCGTCGAAGTGCGCGGCGGCGGCCGCCCAGATCTCGTCGGTGACGCCGGGCTGGCCGTCCTGGATCCGCGTCGCGGCTTCGGTCAGGGCGAGCGCCGCCCGCTCCGGCTCGGTGAAGAACGGCGTCTCGCGCCAGGTGACGACGTTGTGCAGCCGTTCGTCGGTCTCCCCCTGCCGCTTCGCCGACGCGACACCCGCGAAGACGCACGGGCTGCAACCGTTGATCTGGCTGGCCCGCAGGTGGACCAGTTCGAGCAGCAGCGGATCGACGCCGGCGCCGTGCACCGCCTTGAACAGCTGCTGGACCGCGCCGGTCACCTCGGGACTGCTGTCGTTCGCCAGCCGTGCTTCCATCTTTTCCTCCATCGGTTACCTGTGCCCCTCCGGGCTCGTCACCACCACGACGGAGCGGAACCGAGGAAGGTAACGACATGCCCGACACGCTGGCCGAAGCGTTCGAAGAGCGGCGCGACCGCTTGCGCGCGGTGGCCCACCGCCTGCTCGGCTCGCACGCCGACGCCGAGGACGTGGTCCAGGAGGCCTGGCTGCGCCTGTCGCGCCAGGACGCGGCGGCCATCGAAAACCTCGACGGCTGGCTGACCACGGTGGTCGGCCGGATCAGCCTGGACGTCCTGCGTTCGCGCAAGTCGCGCCCCGAGTCGCCCTACGACGAGATCGTGGTGGCGGTCGACGACGGCACCGAGGACGTCGCCCGCACGGACTCCGTCGGCCTGGCACTGCTCGTGGTCCTCGAGTCGCTGGGCCCGGCCGAGCGGCTGGCGTTCGTCCTGCACGACCTGTTCGCGGTCCCGTTCGAGGAGATCGGCCGCATCCTGGGCAAGTCCGCGGGCGCGACGAAGATGCTGGCCAGCCGCGCCCGCCGCAAGGTGCGGGCCGCGGACCGGCCCCCGGCGGCGGGACGTTCGCAGCGCGTGGTGGTCGAGGCGTTCCTGCGCGCGGCTCGCGACGGCGATTTCGAAGGGCTGCTGCGGGTGCTCGACCCGGACGTCCAGTTGACGGTGGACACCCCGGGCGGCGTGGTGGTGGTACTGGGCGCGACGAAGGTGGCGGCGGGCGCCCAGTTCGGCGCGGCGTCCGGCGGCAGCACGGTGCTGGTCGGCGGGCTGCCGGGCGTGGTGGCCTGGCGTCCGGACGGGTCGCCGTTGTCGGTGGTGGCGTTCGTGGTGGCGGACGGCCGGGTCACGCGCATCGCCGCGGTGGCCGACCCGGTGCGGCTGGCGTCGATGGACCTGCCGAGGCCCGAGTGAGGAGCACGTCCGGCCCCGCCCCAACCTGCCCAAGCCCCGGCGCGGCGGCTTCGCAGGCGTCCTGAATGAGTCATTCAGGTCTTCGGAGGTCCTGAATGACTCATTCAAGACATTCAGGGACACCGGACCTGCCACGCCGAGCTGACTTTGACCTCTGAGCCGAGTTGCGGAGGACGCAACCCGTTGCGTATTCACCACCGAACCTCACTCATGCGGATGTCGCCATCTCCGCATGATCCGTGATTAGCTGCGGGCAGGACCGCAGGAGCCGGAAGGTGGATTCGCATGCCGTACGAGGTGCAGGGGGTCGTTTCGCGGGCGAAGGGCGAGCCCGTCTCGCTCGAGACCGTTGTGGTGCCCGACCCCGGGCCCGGCGAGGCCGTCGTGAACGTGCAGGCCTGCGGGGTCTGCCACACCGATCTGCACTACCGCGAAGGCGGGATCAACGACGACTTCCCGTTCCTGCTCGGCCACGAAGCCGCCGGCATCGTGGAAGCCGTCGGCGAGGGGGTCACCGATCTCGAACCCGGTGACTACGTCATCCTCAACTGGCGCGCGGTCTGCGGCACCTGCCGGGCCTGCAAGCGCGGCAAGCCGTGGTACTGCTTCTCCACCTTCAACGCCAGCCGGCCGATGACGCTCGCCGACGGCACCAAGCTGTCGCCCGCGCTCGGCGTCGGCGCGTTCCTCGAGAAGACGCTCGTCCACAGCGGACAGTGCACCAAAGTCAACCGGGAAGCCGAACCCGCCGTCGCCGGGCTGCTCGGCTGCGGGGTCATGGCCGGGCTCGGCGCCGCCATCAACACCGGGGCCGTCACCCGCGGCGACTCGGTGGCCGTGATCGGCTGCGGCGGGGTCGGTGACGCCGCCATCGCGGGCGCGAAGCTGGCCGGCGCCACCACGATCGTCGCGATCGACATGGACGACCGGAAGCTGGAGTGGGCCAAGGACTTCGGCGCGACGCACACCCTCAACAGCCGTGGCCTCTCCGAGGCGCAGGTCGTCGAGGCCATGCAGGACGCCACGAACTCCTTCGGCCCCGACGTCGTCATCGACGCCGTCGGCCGCCCGGAGACCTGGCGGCAGGCGTTCTACGGGCGCGATCTGGCCGGCACCGTCGTGCTCGTCGGCGTGCCGACGCCGGACATGCGGCTCGACGACCTGCCGCTGATCGACTTCTTCTCGCGCGGCGGCTCGCTGAAGTCGTCCTGGTACGGCGACTGCCTGCCGAGCCGGGACTTCCCGATGCTCGTCGACCTCTACCTGCAGGGCCGGCTGCCGCTGGACAAGTTCGTCACCGAGCGGATCGGCGTCGACGGCGTCGAGCAGGCCTTCGAGCGCATGCACCACGGCGACGTCCTGCGCAGCGTAGTGACGTTCTGATCCTCTTCACCGACGAGGACTACCCGGCCGACCCCTACCCGGGGACCCGGCCGGGCTTCTCCTTCGTCCACACCCAGGGCGCCGGCCACCCGCTGGACACGGCGCCGGCCGGCTGGCGGGACAGGCAGGCCGTGCTCGCGTACGGCTCCAACGCGAACCCGTCGAAGATCAGCTGGATGCGCGCCGAACTCGGGCTCGAAGGCCCGGTCGTCGTGGCGCACGCGCGCTGCGACAGTCTCGCCGCGGTCTGGGCGTCCGGCCTGCGGTTCCGCGACGGCCAGCGCCCGGCGACGCTCACCGCGCTGCCGGGCGTCGAGGAGCACGCCGTCTGGTTCGTGACTCCGCAGCAGCTCGCGGTGCTGGACGTCTGTGAGGGCCGCGGCAACCGCTACCACCTGGTGCGGCTGACGGATCCGGACATCACGCTCGAAGACGGCAGCCGGGTGACCGACGTGCTCGCCTACATCGGCGCGATGCCGATCCGCTACCCGCTGCTGGTCGACGGCAAGCCGGTGCGCACGGCCGACGTCCCGCAGGCGCAGGCCGTCGAGCTCCAAGGCGAGCCGGCCGACGGCCCGGGCGTCGCCTGCGAGGTCGTCGAACCGCCGGACGGGCGCACCTTCCCCTAGATCAGCTTGCCGGGGTTGAGGATCCCGGTCGGGTCCACCGCGGACTTGGCCGCCCGCAGCACTTCCACGCCCAGCGAGCCGATTTCCGCGCTCAGGTAGGGCGCGTGGTCGACGCCGACCGCGTGGTGGTGGGAGATCGTGCCGAGCCCGGTGATCGCCTCGCACGCCGCCGCCTTCGCGCGCTGCCACTGGCCGATCGGGTCGGCCTCGTCGCGGGCCGTCAGCACCGTGAAGTACAGCGACGCGCCGGTTTCGTACGCGTGCGAAACGTGGCACATCACGATCGCGCGGCCGAGCGACGCCGTCAGCCCGGCCCGGACGTCGTCACGCAGTTCGTCCACATTGGACCAGTAGGCCGCGGTCTCCAGCGTCTCGACGCAGATCCCCCTATCCAGCAGGGCATCCCGCTGCCGGGGCCCGGCGAACCGGCCGTGCCGCCAGGACTCGCCGAGCGCTTTGCCGACGCGCACGGCACCCGCAGCCTTCAGCCGGCGGACCGTCTCGCGCCGGCGCACCGCGACTTCGTGCGCGCTGCCTTCCCAGCCGACGATGAGGAAGCACGGCCGCCGCACCCCACGGGCGGCGAGGTACCGGCGCAGCGCCGCCGTCTTGAGGCCCGCGTTCAGCGCCAGCGAAACCTCGGTTTCGTCCACATCGGACAGCCGGGTGACGTCGGCGAGCGCGTGGTGCTGCGCGAGGTCGCGGACCGCATCGGCGCCCGCCGCCCAGCCGGGCAGCGCGTAGCCCTCGTAGCGCTTCACCGCCGGCGTCGGGCGGACCCGCAGCGCGACCTCGGTGATCACGCCCAGCGTCCCCTCGCTGCCGACCGCGAGCTGGCGCAGGTCCGGCCCGGCGGCGGACGCCGGTGCCACGCCGAGCTTCCACTCGCCGCGCGGGGTCGCCAGCCGCACGCCGGTGACCATGTCCTCGAACCGCCCGTAGCCCGACGACGCCTGGCCGGCCGAGCGCGTCGCCGCGAAGCCGCCGATCGTCGCCCGCTCCCACGACTGCGGGATATGCCCGAGCGTCAGCCCGTGCTCGCCGAGGAGGCGCTCGGCCTCGGGGCCGCGCACACCGGCCTGCAGCACGGCGATGCGCGACTCGGCGTCGACCGACACCAGCGCGTCGAGCCGGACGAGGTCGAGCGCGATCACCGACGCCTTGTCGCCGCGCAGCGCCGCGACGCCGCCGACCACCGACGTGCCACCGCCGAAGGGGACGACGCCGATGTCGTGCCGCACGCAGACGTCGAGCACCGCCTGGACCTCGTCGGGGCCGGCCGGCAGCACGACGGCGTCGGGCACCGGGAATTCCACCGACGGCGACCGGCGCCGCAGCAGGTCGAGGTAGGACAGCCCCGTCGCCCTCGCCAGCCGTGCCGCGTCGTCCACCAGCACGTTCTCCGCGCCGACCACTTCCGACAACGCGGCGGCAGCAGATTCGTCCAGTTTCCGTGACGGTATTTCCACCGGCAATTCGCCCGCGGGGGCAGCACTGGGGGCCACCTGGCCTATACGCTGTTCAAGCCACTTGGCCGCCCGCGCGGGCAGCTGGGCGGCGTCGCCGGCTTCCGCGGTCCAGGACCGGCGGAGACGGTGGTCAATGAGCGCGTTCACGACTACAGTGTGACATATGGACGTGAAACGTCACACCACGCAGACGGCGGGATCTTCCGCGCTCGCGGACACCCGCAACCGGCAAACGGCGACCAGAGTGGCCGATGACGTGCTGCTCGACGCCGCACGCGCATGCGTGCTGGCGGTCGGTGTGCGCCGCACCACACTCGCCGAAATCGCTCGCACCGCCCGGGTCAGCCGGATGACGGTCTACCGCCGCTTCCCCGACGTCCGCAGCGTGCTCGCGGCACTGATGACTCGCGAGTTCAGCGGGCTGCTGCAGACCGCGAGCGAGCGCGGCGCCGACGCCGCGAACAGCCGCGAGCGGCTCGTGGTCATCGCCTCGGCCGGCGTCCGCGCGCTGTCGGACGACCCGCTGTTCCGCACGCTGCTCGACGTCGACCCCGAGTTGGTGCTGCCGTACATCGTGGAGCGGCTGGGCGCGACCCAGAAGTTCGCCGAGCAGGCGCTGCACCTGCTCCTGGCGGCCGGCCACGACGACGGCTCGATCCGGCGCGCCCCGGTCGCGGCGCAGTCCCGGGCGGTGCTGCTGGTGGTCCAGTCGTTCGCGTTCTCGCTGCGGCCGGCCACCGCGGACGTCGACGAAACGGCACTACTGGCGGAGTTCAGGCACGTGCTCGACGCGGCATTGAAGCCGTGACGACCGGCTCCCTCAACGCGCGCCGCCGCGATCGCGAACTCGCCGAGCTGGCCTCGGGCGAGCGCGTCGACGTGGTCGTGGTCGGCGGTGGCGTCACCGGCACGGGCATCGCGCTGGACGCGGCTTCCCGCGGGCTGTCGGTGGCGCTCGTGGAGGCGCACGACCTCGCCTTCGGGACGTCACGCTGGTCGTCGAAGCTCGTGCACGGCGGCCTGCGGTACCTCGCGCACGGCGAGCTGGGCCTGGCGCACGAAAGCGCGGTTGAGCGGGGCATCATGATGACGCGGACCGCGCCGCACCTGACTCGCGCGATGCCGCAGCTGTTCCCGTTGTACCCCGGCACTTCCCGGGCCCAGCAGGCGCTGGTGGCGGCGGGGCTCCGGGCGGGCGACGTGCTCCGCCGGGCGGCGCGGACGCCGTCGTCGGTGCTGCCGCGGCCGCGGTCGGTCCCGCCCGCCGAAGCGCTGGCGCTGGCGCCCGGGCTGTCCCCGCACGGGTTGCGCGGCGGCCTCCTGGCCTACGACGGCGCGCTGGTCGACGACGCCCGGCTGGTCGTTTCCCTGGCCCGCACGGCGGCGTCGTTCGGCGCGCGGATCCTGACGCGCCTGTCGGCGTCCTCGCTTTCGGCGGACCGGGTCGCGGTCGTCGACGGCGTTTCGGGCGACGCGTTCGACATCCACGCGCGCCAGGTGATCAACGCGACGGGTGTGTGGGCGGGCACCCTGACCGGCGCGGTGCGCCTGCGGCCGTCCCTCGGTTCGCACCTGGTGCTCGCGCCGGGGACGGTGCCGATGGGGACGACGTCGATCAACGTCGGCGTGCCCGGGGAGACCAACCGGTTCGTCTTCCTGCTCCCCCAGCCGGACGGCCGGGTCTACCTGGGACTCACCGACGAGCCGGTCGCGGGCGCGATCCCCGACGTGCCTTCGGTGCCCGAGTCCGATGTGGACTTCCTGCTCTCGCTGGCTTCTTCGGTACTGGACCGGCCGCTGACCCGTGCCGACGTCGCGGGTTCGTACGCGGGCTTGCGCCCCCTGGTCGAAGGCAGCGGCGGCCGCTCGGCCGACCTGTCCCGCAAGCACGCGGTGCTGGCCGGTTCCGACGGGCTGCTGACGGTGGTCGGCGGCAAGCTGACCACCTACCGCCGGATGGCCGAAGACGCCGTCGACGCGGCCATCCGGCTGGCCGGGCTTTCCGTCGTCCCCTGCCGGACCGCCCGGTTGCCGTTGCTGGGCGCCGCACCCCGCGCGGAACTGTCCCTTGTGGACGCCCCGGCGCGGTTGGTGGCACGGTACGGCACCGAGGCCCCGCGCGTGGCGGCGCTGGGCGAGCTGGACGCCGAGTTCGCCGCCCCGGTGTCGCCGGGCACCGGGATCACGGCGGCCGAGGTCGTGTGGGCGGTCCGGAACGAGGGCGCGCTGAGCGTCGAAGACGTCCTGGAGCGCCGCACGCGGCTGGCGTTGATCCCGGCGGACGCGGAAGCCGCGCGGGCGAGGGTGGCGGAACTTGTCGACAAGTCGCTGGCCGGCCTCGCCTGAGCGCGGTCCTTGCTTGGCTTAGGGTGAGGGCATGACCGAGGGGACGCTGGAGATCGACGGGATCTCCAAGCGCTACGGCACGAAGGTCGCGCTGGACGGCGTCACGTTCGACGTCCGTGCCGGGGAGCTGTTCGGCTTCGTCGGCAGCAACGGGGCCGGGAAGACCACGACGATGCGGATCGCGCTGGGGGTGCTCGCCGCCGACAGCGGGGAAGTCCGCTTCGGCGGCAAGCCGGTCACGCACGAGACCCGCACGCACATCGGGTACATGCCGGAGGAACGCGGCCTGTACCCGAAGATGAAGGTGCTCGACCAGCTCGTCTACCTCGCCGAGCTGCACGGCCTGAGCACGAACGAAGCCCACCGCAACGCCGAGGACTGGATCGGCAGGCTCGGGTTGGCCGAGCGCCGCAAGGACGAGGTGCAGAAGCTCAGCCTCGGCAACCAGCAGCGCGTCCAGCTGGCCGCGGCCCTGGTCCACGACCCGGCCGTGCTGGTGCTGGACGAGCCGTTCTCCGGCCTCGACCCGCTCGCCGTCGACGTGATGAGCGGGGTGCTGCGGGAGAAGGCCGCGGCCGGGGTGCCCGTGGTGTTCTCCAGCCACCAGCTCGACCTCGTCGAGCGGCTCTGCGACCGGGTCGGGATCATCCGCGGGGGCCGGATGGTCGCCGTCGGCACGGTCGGCGAGCTGACCGCGGGCGCGAGCAGCAAGCTCGTGGTCACCGCGCCTGCCGCGCGGCCCGGCTGGGCCGGGGGCCTGCCCGGGGTGCGCGTGGTCGAGGACCACGGCGCCACCACCGTGCTCGACCTCGACCCGGGTGCCGACGACCAGGCCGTGCTCGCCGCCGCACTGAGCACCGGGCCGGTCACGGAGTTCAGCCGCCGTCGCCGGTCGCTGACCGAGCTCTTCCGCGACGCCGTCTCGGAGAAGGGGGAACGGTGAAGAAGCTGAGCGGGCGCCGGGCCGTCTGGCTCGTGCTCAAGCGCGAGCTGAACACGCGGCTGCGCACGCGGTCGTTCGTGATCGGCACCGCGGTGCTGCTGGTGCTGCTGCTCGGCTACGTCGGGTTCCAGACCGCGCTGGCCGGCTCGTCGGACCAGAGCAAGGTCGGGCTGACCGGGCAGGCGACCGGGATCGCCAAGCAGCTGCAGATCGCCGCCGCGCAGTCCGGCCGCCACGTCGAGACGGTCACCGTCACCGACCCCGCCGAGGGCCGCAAGAAGGTCGAAGACGGCGACCTCGACGCGCTCGTCTCGGGCAGCGCGGCGAAGCTGACCGCCACCTACAAGTCCGCTTTGGACGATCAGCTGCGCCGGGTGCTCGACCAGGTCGCCCAGCAGCAGGTGCTCGACGGCGTCCTGTCGTCCGCGCAGCTCGAACCGGCCGAAGTCATGGCGCAGGTCAACTCCACCCACGTGCAGGACGACGCCCTCTCGCCCGAACCGGCGGACCACACGCAACGGCTGGTCCTCGGCCTGATCGTCGCGTTCCTGCTCTACATGAGCATCATCACCTACGGGATGATGGTCGCCCAGGGCGTGGTCGAGGAGAAGTCGAGCCGGGTCGTGGAGCTCCTGCTCGCCAGCGTCCGGCCGTGGCAGCTGTTGCTGGGCAAGGTGATCGGGATCGGCCTGGTCGGCCTGACGCAGCTGGTGATCCTCGGCGCGGCGGGCCTGCTGGCGGCGACGGCGACCGGCGTGTTCACCCTGTCCGGCTTCGCGACCGGCGCGGTGCTGTGGGGCTTGCTCTGGTACCTGCTCGGTTTCCTGTTGTACGCCATGATCTACGGCGCGCTCGGCTCGCTGGTGTCGCGGCAGGAGGACACGCAGTCGGTCGTCGGGCCGCTGAACATCATCCTCATCGTCGGGTTCGTCGCGGGCTTCAACCTGCTGCTGCAGGATCCTTCCGGCACGGCGGCGAAGGTCGTCTCGCTGATCCCGCTGCTGTCCCCCATCCTGATGCCGGCCCGCATCTCGACCGGCGCGGCGGCGGGCTGGGAGATCGTGCTGTCGCTCGCGCTGACACTGGCGTCCGTCGCGCTGCTGACCTGGCTGGGCGGGAAGATCTACGGCAACAGCGTCCTGCGCATCGGCAGCCGCATCAAGCTGTCGGAGGCCCTGCGTGGCTGACGTGCGGACGGCCGGGCCGGACGACGTCGCCGCGCTCGTCCGGTTCGGCGAAACGCACATCCGGCCGCACTACACGCCCTTGATCGGCGCGGCCGCCGCGGACGCGCAGGTCCGGGACTGGTGGAACGAACCGCACCTCGCCGCGGCGGTGGCCGCCGGGCGGGTGGTCGTCGCCGGGGACGACGCCGGGCTCGCGGGCGTCGGGCAGCGCGGCCACGACGGCACCGATCACGTGGTCTACAAGCTTTACGTCCACCCCGAGCGCCGCGGCCGCGGGCTCGGTCCGCGGCTGCTCGACGCCCTGGCCCGGCAGCTGCCCGCCGGCGCGAGCCGGCTCTGCATCGAGCACTTCGCGGCCAACGAGCGGGCCGGCGCGTTCTACGAGCGCGAGGGCTTCACCGTGGAGCGGATCGAGCCGAGCCCTTCCGGCGATCCCCGGCTCGCCGTCGTGTGGCGCGCCCGCCCGCTGCTCACGACGTGATCTTGCCGTACCGCTCCAGGGAAACCTGGCGCTCGTGCGCGTGGTCGACCATGGGCTCCGGGTAGTCCTTCGGCCGTTCCTTCAGCTTGTGCACCGCTTTCCCCTCGACCGACCGCAGCTCCGGCACGTACTTCCGGACGTAGTCGCCGTTCGGGTCGAACTTCTCGCCCTGCGTCGTCGGGTTGAAGATCCGGAAGTACGGCGCCGCGTCGGTGCCGCAGCCCGCGACCCACTGCCAGTTCAGCTGGTTCGACGCCAGGTCGCCGTCCACGAGGTGCTTCATGAAGTGGCGGGCACCCAGCCACCACGGCAGGTGCAGGTCCTTCACCAGGAAGCTCGCGACGACCATCCGCACCCGGTTGTGCATCCAGCCCTCGGCCAGCAGCTGCCGCATCCCCGCGTCGACGATCGGGTAGCCGGTCTTGCCCGCGCACCACCGCTCGAACGCCTCGGGGTCGTCGTCGTGCTTCATCCCGTCGAACCGCTTGTCGTAGTTCTTCCGCGCGGTTTCCGGCCGGTTCCACAGGACGTCGGCGTGGAATTCGCGCCAGCAGATCTCGCTGCGCAACGACTTCGCGCCGACACGGTCGTCGCCCGCCAGATCCGCCAGGATGGTCCGCGGGTGGATGCAGCCCCAGCGCAGGTACGGCGAAAGCCGCGTGGTGCCCTCGCGGTCCGGCCGGTCGCGGTCCTCGTCGTAGGTTTCGATGCCGTCGTCGAGGAATTCGTGCCAGACGTCGAGCGCGGCCCGCTCGCCCGGCTCGGGCAGGGTCGCGGAAACCTTCGGCGCACGAGGGATCTTCAGTGAGCGCGGCGGTTCGACCCAGTCCACAAGGGACGGTCCGGTGTCCGCGGGCGAGTGCCAGCCGCGCGCGGTCCACGCGCGGTAGAACGGCGTGAAGACGCGGTAGGGGTCGCCGTCCGGCTTGGTGACCCGGCCCGGCGTCACCGCGTACGGGGAGCCCGTTTCGACCCAGTCGATGTCGTTCTCGGCCAACGCCTTCGCGACCTCGGCGTCCCGGCGGCGGCCGTACGGTCCGGTGTCGGCGCTGACGTGCACCGCGGCCGCGCCGATCTTCTTCGCCGCCTTCACGACCTCGGCCGCCGGCTCGCCGCGGACCAGCATCAGCCGGCCGCCGAGCTGCTCGTTCAGCTTTTCCAGGCACCCGTACATGAAGGCCTCACGCGGGGCGCCGCCGGGCTTGAGCAATGCCTCGTCGAGGACGTACAGCGCGAGCACGTGCTTGCTGTGCTTCGAGGCTTCGAGCAGGGCGGCGTGGTCGCCCAGCCGCAGGTCGCGGCGGAACCACAGGACGACGGGTGCTTCTTTGGTCACGCGGCCCAACGATAAGCGCCCCGCCGTGCGGGTGCACGACGGGGCGGTTACCAGGGTGAGCTTTTAGCGCTCCGACATCGGGGTGTAGTCCCGCGAAGCGTGGCCGGTGTAGATCTGCCGCGGGCGGCCGATCTTGGTGGCCGGGTCGTTGATCATTTCGCGCCAGTGCGCGATCCAGCCCGGGAGCCGGCCGAGCGCGAACAGCACCGTGAAGAACTTCGTCGGGAAGCCCAGCGCCCGGTAGATCAGGCCGGTGTAGAAGTCCACGTTCGGGTACAGCTTCCGCTCGACGAAGTAGTCGTCGGACAGGGCGGTTTCCTCGAGCTTCTTGGCGATGTCGAGCAGCTGGTCGCCGCCCTTCAGCTTGCCGAGGATCTCGTCGGCGGTGTTCTTGATGATCTTCGCGCGCGGGTCGTAGTTCTTGTAGACCCGGTGCCCGAAGCCCATCAGCTTCACGCCCTTTTCCTTGTTCTTCACCCGCTCCACGAACTTGGCGACGTCGCCGCCGTCCTTCTGGATGCCCTCGAGCATGTCGAGGACCGCCGCGTTCGCGCCGCCGTGCAGCGGGCCGAACAGCGCGTTGATGCCCGCCGAAATCGACGCGAACAGGTTGGCCTCGGACGAGCCGACCAGGCGCACGGTCGACGTCGAGCAGTTCTGCTCGTGGTCGGCGTGCAGGATGAACAGCAGGTCCAGCGCCTTCGCGATGTCCGGGTCGACCTCGTACGGCTCGGCCGGGAAGCCGAAGGTCATGCGCAGGAAGTTCTCGACCAGGCCGAGCGAGTTGTCCGGGTAGAGCAGCGGCTGGCCCACGGACTTCTTGTACGCGTAGGCGGCCAGGGTCGGGACCTTGGCGAGCAGCCGGATGGTGGACAGCTCCACGTTCGGCTCGTCGAACGGGTCGAGCGAGTCCTGGTAGAAGGTCGACAGCGCCGACACCGCGCTGGACAGGACGGGCATCGGGTGCGCGTCGCGCGGGAAGCCGCTGAAGAAGGCCTTCAGGTCCTCGTGCAGCAGCGTGTGGCGCTGGATCTTCTCGGTGAAGTCGGCCAGCTGGGCCTGGGTCGGCAGCTCGCCGTAGATCAGCAGGTACGAGACCTCGACGAAGGTCGACTTCTCGGCCAGCTGCTCGATCGGGTAACCGCGGTAGCGGAGGATGCCGGCGTCACCGTCGATGTAGGCGATGGCGGACGACGCGGCGCCGGTGTTGACGAAACCGGGGTCGTAGGTGATGTACCCCGTCTGCGCCAGCAGCTTCCCCAGTTCGATCCCGGGCGCGCCCTCGACCGGGTGGACGATCTTGAACTCGTGCTCGCCACTCGGCAGGGTCAGCTTCGCGGTATCGCCGCCGGACTGCCCCGCAGTCGTCGCGTCGGACATGCAAGTCCCTCTCACGTTCGGCACGGAGCGGCGGCGCCTGTACGTTTCACAGGTAGCCACGTGTTCACGCGAGGAAACACTGGCGCCTCGCTGCACACCGCCCCGCTGGGGTATGAAGAATGCCCCTCTACGCTAGTCGAGGAACTGGTGTTCGCGCAGCGGTGGCGTTGCTCCTGGGGGCCCCTTTGGGACCAGGTTCACACGCTCGACGCCATATCCGCGGACGTCGGCGGCTCGGCACCGCTGCGGGACACCGTGATCGACGCCGCTTTCGCCGCGAAAGCGAGGGCCTCGCGCCACGCGTCCGCGTCGAGAGAAGCCAGGTCGGCGACCTCCCGGGTGTGCAGCCAGGCCAGCAGCGCGCCCTGCACGGTGTCGCCGGCGCCGATCGTGTCGACCACCTCGACCTTCCGCGACGGCACGTGGGCCAGCTCACCTGCGGCGGTGATCACCGCGAGCCCGTCGGCGCCCCGGGTGAGCACCACGGCGTCCACACCGGACTCGACCCACGTCTTCGCGGCGGCGAGCGGGTCGGCGCCGCCGGTGAGCCACGCGGCGTCGTCGTCGGAGATCTTGAGCAGCCGGACGTCCGGCAGCCAGGACGCGAACCGGGCGCGGTAGGCCGCCGGGTCGGCGATCAGCGCCTCGCGGATGTTCGGGTCGAGGACGGTCAGCACACCGCGCGCGGCCTCGCGCCGCAGCATCGCCTCGTACACCGACGCACCGGGCTCGAGGACCATGCCGAGGGTGCCGAGGGAGAGCGCGGTCACGTTCTCCGGAAGCGGTCCCGGGTCGGCGACGAGCCGGTCCGCCGTGCCCTCGACGTAGAACGTGTAGTGCGCGGCACCCTTCGCGTCGAGCGCGACGACGGCGAGCGTCGTCGGCTCGTCGCCGCGCTGCAGCAGCGACGTGTCGACGCCGGAAGCGTGCAGGCGTTCGACCATCGCGTCGCCGAAGCGGTCGGTCGACACGCGGGACAGGAACGCCGCCGGCACGCCGAGCCGCCCGGCCGCGAGGGCGACGTTGTACGGACCACCGCCGAGCCGGGGCAGCAGCGCGCGCAGCCCACCGTCCACAGTGGAATCCAGGGGGTCGCCGGGAACCAGGTCGACCAGAGCTTCTCCGCCTACGACGATCACGCGGGGAGTTTATCCATTGCGGGCTGACAATTCCTGTCCGCTATTTGTTCAGCCCACCGAGCAGCAACTCACCCAGAGCGGTGAACGCTTCGGCGTCGGAAACTTCGGTGCGCTGCCCGAGCACGCCGGTCTGGATGCCCTCGATGATCAGCCCGGTCATCTCGGCCACCAGCCGGGCGTGGACGTCCCGGAACACCCCGTCGGCGACACCCTTGTCGATGAACCGCCGGAGCCGCTGCGCCGCGAACCGGCTGTTGACCTGGTAGGCCTCCCGCGCCGGCCCGAACTCGGCGAGGTCGCGCATGAACGCCGCCGACGCCCGGTTCAGGTGCTCGGAGACGCCGGCCAGGTACTCCCCGATGAGCTTGCGGGCGTCGTCGATGCCGGCGATGCGCTCCTCGATCCGCTCCGCGGCGCCCCGGAAGAAGTGGGTGACGACCTTGACGGCGAGCTGCTCCTTGCTGGGCGCGAGCGCGTAGAGCGTCGACTTCGAGCAGCGCAGGCGGCCGGCGAGGTCGTCGAGGGTGAAGGCCACGAAGCCCTCGGCGAGGAAGAGCGCCTCCAGCTCGGCGAGCAGGGCGCGCTGCCGCGCGGTCGGCCGTCGGCGGGGTTCGGGGCGCATCGGCTCACTATCTCCTACGTCTTCCGGCCACCCCAGGCCTGTCGTACTGTACTCTGAACTAGCCCACAGTACTGTTTTCAGTACCGCTTTGGAGGACGACGATGCCCGCCGAACGCCTGCTGCCGGATTCGGACGCCGAGGACCTGGTCGCACTGGCGACCGAGATCGCCCGCGACGAGCTGGCCCCCCGCGCGGCAGCGGCCGAAGAGGCGGAGCAGTTCCCGCGCGAGCAGTTCCGCCTGCTGGGCAAGTCCGGCCTGCTGGGCCTGCCGTACCCGGAGCGCTGGGGCGGCGGCGACGTCCGGTACGAGGTGTACCTGCAGGTTCTGGAGGAGATCGCGGCCGCGTGGATGACGGTCGGCGTCGGGCTGTCGGTGCACACGATGTCCTGCTACGCGCTGGCGGAGTACGGCACGGATACCCAGCGCGACGAGTGGTTCCCGGACATGCTCGAAGGCTCGCTGCTGGGCGCGTACGCGCTTTCGGAGACTCAGGCCGGCTCGGACGCGGCCGCTTTGTCGACTCGAGCCCGTCTCGATGGGACGGATTACGTCGTCAACGGCACGAAGGCGTGGATCACGCACGCGGGCGTGGCCGACTTCTACACGACGATGGTCCGCACCAGCCCCGACGAGATCTCGTGCCTCCTGGTCGACGGCGAGACCGAGGGACTGTCGGCAGCGCCGCGCGAGAGGAAGATGGGCCTCACGGGCTCCCCGACCGCGCAGATGATTTTCGACGGCGCCCGCGTACCGGCGTCCCGGCTGCTGGGTTCGCCGGGCGACGGGCTGCGGATCGCGTTGTCGTCGTTGAGCTCGGGCCGGCTCGGCATCGCGGCGTGCGCGGTCGGCCTGGCCCAGGCGGCGCTCGACGAGGCGGTGGCGTACGCGAAGGGCCGCTCGCAGTTCGGCCGCGCGATCATCGACTTCCAGGGCGTCGAGTTCCTGCTGGCCGACATGGCGGCGACGGTGGAGTCCTCCCGGGCTTGTTATCTGGAGGCCGCGCGGCGACGTGACCGCGGGCTGCCGTTCCAGCGCCAGGCTTCGATCGCGAAGCTGGTGGCGACGGATGGGGCGATGAAGGTGACTACGGATGCGGTGCAGGTGCTCGGCGGGGCCGGGTACACGCGGGACTTCCCGGTGGAGCGGTACATGCGGGAGGCGAAGGTGCCGCAGATCTTCGAGGGGACGAACCAGATTCAGCGGATGGTGATCGCCCGGGAGCTGAAGAAGGCCTGATCGAGCGGGTTCTGTCACACGCTTGGGACACCTACGGTGGCGGAATGTCAGGTGAGCGGCTGACGATCGAGGAGTACGCGGCGCTCGGTGAAACCGAGTCGGGTTTCACCGAGCTTGTGGCGGGCCGCGTCGTGTCGTCCCCCGGCCCCGAGGCCGGACACAACCTCGTGGTGTTCGAGCTCGGGCGGCAACTCGTGCGACAGGCGCCGGGCCACCTCAAGCTCGTTCCCGGCACGGATGTCGATCTCGGTCTGGCGCCGCCCGGCAAACCGGGCTTCTCCCGGCGGCCAGACCTGATGATCGTCGACAAAGCCGGGATTCGCCGGGGCGGCGCCATGCTTCGGGCCGCCGAAGTGGCCGTTGTCATCGAAGTCGTGTCGCCCGGCTCGAAACGCACCGACTACCACGTCAAGCACGACGAGTACGCCGACGCGGGAATCCCGCACTACTGGATCATCGACATCACCGAGCCCATCTCCCTGGTCGCCTGCCACCAGGCCGGCGAATTCGGCTACCTCGACGCCTCCGCGGTCACCGGCACCTTCACCACCGACGTCCCCTTCCCGGTCAAGATCGACCTGGACGCCCTTCTCGACTGACCCGACCTGGTCGAGCGAACCCTGTCCCACGCGCGGTACGGATACGTTTTCCGCATGCCAGGTCAGCTGTTGTCCATCGAGGAATACCGAGCGCTCGGGGAGTCCGACCGCGGCTTCACCGAACTGGTGGAAGGCCGCGTCGTACCCTCACCCGGCGCCGGCCGCACGCACAACATGGCCGCGTGCCGGCTTGCCGCGCAGCTGGAACGCCAGCTGCCACGCGGCCTCGCGTTCGCCCTCGGCACCGACGTCGACCTCGGCTTGGCACCACCCGGCGAGCCCGGCTTCTCCCGCCGTCCGGACCTGCTGATCTTCGACCGGACAGCGGGCGACCCGATCCGCGCCGAGGACGTGGCGGTGGTCGTCGAGATCGCGACCTCGGGCTCCCGGCGCACCGACTACCGCGTCAAACACGACGAGTACGCCGACGCGGGGATCCCGCACTACTGGATCGTCGACCTCAACGAACCGGTCACGCTAATCGCCTGCCAGGGCTACCACGACGCAGCGCCAGTGACCGGCACCTTCGAGACCGACGTCCCGTTCCCGGTCAAGCTCGACCTCGACGGCCTGCTGTCGTGAAGGAGCCGCTGTGACCGCAGTTTCCGAGCCGGGCCCTGCTCGACGATGGGAGATTCCCGATCACCTGCTGACGATCGAGGAGTACGCGGCGCTCGGTGAAACCGACACCGGTTTCACCGAACTCGTGGAAGGCCGCGTCTTGATGTCACCCAGCCATGAACCCAGACACAACCGCGCGATCCACCGGCTGGCGGCACATCTCGAAGCGCAGCTGCCGGAACACCTCGACTTCGTCCCCGGCTGCGATGTTGACCTCGGCTTGGCGCCTCCTGGGAAGCCCGGCTTTTCCCGTCGACCGGATCTGATGGTCATCGACAAGTCCGCAATTGCCCGCGTCGACAAAGACGACGGCATGCTCAAAGCGGACGAAGTGGCGGTGGTCGTCGAGATCGCGACCTCGGGCTCCCGGCGCACGGACTACCGCGTGAAGCACGACGAGTACGCCGACGCGGGAATCCCGCACTACTGGATCATCGACCTCAACGAACCGGTCTCCCTCGTCGCCTGCCAGGGCTACCACGACGCAGCGCCGACAACCGGCACCTTCGAGACCGAAGTCCCCTTCCCGGCAAAGCTCGACCTGAACGCATTGATCGGGCAGCACGCCGGAACCGCCCGGTAACCGGCGTGCTGCCCGAAACTCAGTGGGCCTCGCGGTAGCGCCGGTCCTTCGACACGCCCTCACCCAGCGACTCGTCGAAGTGGTAAACCTCGTCACCCCGCACGAACACGCGCAGCGCGCGGTTCATCACGTCCAGCGGGTCGCCGGACCACAGCACGACATCCGCGTCCAGACCCGGCTTCAGCGCGCCGATCTGCCCGTCCAGGCCCAGCATCGACGCCGGGTTCACCGTCAGCGAGCGAAGCGCCGTCGCCGGGTCGAGCCCGTCCTTCACCGCCAAAGCCGCCTGGTAGACCAGGAAGTTGATCGGGATCACCGGGTGGTCGGTCGTGATCGCGATCTTCACACCGGCGCGGGCCAGGATGCCGGCCGAACGCAGGGTGCGGTTGCGCAGCTCCACCTTGGACTTCGTGGTGAACAGCGGGCCCAGGATCACCGGCACATCGCGCGACGCCAGCAGGTCCGCGATCAGGTGGCCTTCGGTGCCGTGGTTGATGACCAGCTTGTAGCCGAACTCGTCGGCCAGCCGCAGCGCCGTGACGATGTCGTCCGCGCGGTGGACGTGCTGGTCCCAGTACAGCTCGCCGTCGAGGACCTTCGACAGCGTCTCCAGCGTCAGGTCCACCTCGTGCGGCTTGCCCTCGGCCTCGGCGTGCGCGCGCTTGGCCTGGTAGTTGCGGGCCTTGGTGAAGGCCTCGCGCAGGATCGCCGCGACCCCCAGCCGCGTCGACGGCGTCTGCTTCTTCTCGCCGTACACGCGCTTCGGGTTCTCGCCGAGCGCGCTCTTCACGCTGACGTGCTCCGCGAAGACCATGTCGATGATGCTGCGGCCCCAGGTCTTGACGCCGATCGTCTGGCCGCCGATCGGGTTGCCCGACCCCGGCTTGATGACGACGCTCGTGACGCCGCCGGCCAGCGCGTCGTCGAAGCCCGGCTCGTACGGGTCGATGCCGTCGATCGCGCGGAAGCGGGCGCCGTTCGGGTCGGTCATCTCGTTGGTGTCGTTGCCGGACCAGCCCTCGCCCTCCTCGTGGACGCCGAGGTGGGCGTGCGCGTCGATGAAGCCGGGCAGCACCCAGGTGCCCGCCGCGTCGACGAGTTCGGCGTCCTCCGGGATGTCGACGTCGGCTTCGGCGCCGACCGCGACGATCTTGCCGCCGTCGATGAGGACCGTGCCGCCGTCGATGGGTTCACCGTCGATGGGGACGACGTAGCCCCCGACAATTGCCTTCGCCATAGTTCGCCACGCTAACGAACTCGTCCGGGCGGGTGCACGCGGGCCTTCTCCAAGTGCACCAGTTCGTGGTTGTTCTCCGGCGTCCGGTGCGTCTCGCGGTACCCGTGCTTGGCGTACAGGTGCAGCGGCCCCACGCTGTTCGCCCCGGTGAAGAGCCGGAAAACCGTCACCTCCGCGGGCGCGGCGGACTCCGCGAACCGCAGCAGCCCACCCCCGAGGCCGGCGCCCTGCCGGTCCGGCGCCACGACCAGGCGGCCGATCACCCCGACCTCGCCGGTCACCGTCAGGCGCACCGAGGCCACCAGCCGGCCCGCCTCGCGGATGCCCCACGAGAGCACCGACGCCAGAGCCGCGCGCGTCTCGTCGAGCGTCTCCAGCAACGGCGGCAGGTCGAGGTCGCCGTGCGCGCGGGCCTCGGTGACGTACGCGGCGCGCTGCAGCGTCAGCACCTCGCCCGCGTCGGCGGGACCCAGCCGCTTCACCGGACCCGGATGCCCCAGCTGCCCGACCACGACGCCGACGGCTCCAGCTCGATCAGGTCGGTGCCCGTGTTGAGCGCGTCGGCCGGGCAGGTCATCGGCTCGATGGCGACGGCCCGGCCGCGGCCGACCAGGTCGTCCGGGGTGAAGACCTGCGCCCAGCGGAAGTCGGGGCCGGTCCAGACGACCAGCTGCTGCTCCCCGTGGGACAGCACGAAGTGGTGCTGGCCGTCCGAAGCCGCCGCCAGGCCGCCGAACGCCGTGTCCAGGTCGACGCCTTCCAGCACGCGGCCGCCGCGGAAGTCGTACTCCGTGCCTTCGACGTCCTGCTCCGGCGCGTACGGCATCTGCTCGTCACCGAGGTAGGGCCGCACCCGGCTCGCCGGCAGCGTCAGGGTCAGCTCGTCGGTCGGGACGTCGCCGATCCGGAAGTACGGGTGCGTGCCGACGCCGACGCCGATCGGCTGCTCGCCCTCGTTGCGGATCTCGTGCGTGATGGTCAGTTCGCGCGGCGCGAGCTCGTAGGTCACCGTCGCGCGCAGCGGCACCGGCCAGCCGGGCTGCGCCTCGACGTCGACGGCCAGAGTGATCGACGACTCGGCGTGCTCCAGCAGCTCCCACTCGAGGTGGCGGGTCAGGCCGTGGATGGCGTTGCCGCGCGCTTCCTCGGTGATCTCGAGCTGCTGCTCCTCGCCCTGGAAGGTCCACTTCCCGCCCTTGGTCCGGTTCGGCCACGGCAGCAGCACCTGGCCGGCGCCCTTCGGCGGCTTCTCGTCCTCGCCGAACTCCTCGACGTACGGCACGCCGCCGACCTCGAAAGCGCGCAGCCCGGCGCCGATTTCGGTGACGACGGCGCGCGCGTTGCCGCGGGTGATCTCGAACTGCTGACCGGTCGGGTTGCCCATGGGCACGACCTTACCGATCCGCGAAGTCACTAGACCGGTCGTCATAGTTTGCGCTACCGTCATCGCCATGGTCCGTCGCACCGACACGCGGCAGCGGATGCTCGACACCGCCGCCGACCTGTTTCAGACCCAGGGCTACCACGCCACCGGCCTCACCCAGCTGACAACGGCGGGCGGCGCGCCCAAGGGTTCGCTGTACTTCCACTTCCCCGGTGGTAAGGAACAGCTCGCCGCCGAAGCCGTCCGGCTTTCCGGCGAGCGCACCGGCACGCTGCTCGAAGCGATCCTGCGGGACGCGCCCGACGCGCCGACCGCGATCGACCGGGCGATCGACGCGCTGGCGAGTTTCCTGACGGAGTCCGACTTCCAGCGCGGGTGTCCACTCGCGACGGTCGCATTGGACGTCGCTGCGGCGAGCGAGCCGATCCGCGAAGCCTGCGTGGACGGCTACTCGTCGTGGCACGCGATCTTCACGGATTACCTTGCCGGGCAAGGTCTTCCGGCCGGGCGCGCAGACGAGCTGGCCACCGTCGTGCTCGCCACCATCGAAGGCGGGCTGCTGCTGGCCCGCACCCGCCGCGACCTCGCGCCGCTGCGCGCGGTCGCCACCCACCTGCACACCACCCTCGACCGGGAGTTCGCCTGATGCGCGTCCACCACCTCAACTGCGGCACCATGCGCCCGCTCGGCGGCGGGCTGATCGACGGCAGGCCGGGCTTGTTCCGGCGCGCCACCATGGTCTGCCACTGCCTGCTGCTCGAGACGGACACGGGTCTCGTGCTCGTCGAAACCGGCATGGGCACGCCGGCCGCGGTCGACCGCACGGCCTGGCTCGGCGCCGGGTTCGTCCGCCAGTCCAACCCCGTCCCGGACCCCGCGCAGCCGGCGATCACGCAGATCCGCGCGCTCGGGTTCGACCCGGCGGACGTCCGCGACATCGTGCTGACCCACCTCGACCTCGACCACGCGGGCGGGCTGATCGACTTCCCGTGGGCCCGCGTGCACGTCTACGCCGAAGAGCTGCGGGCGTTCACGGAACCGCGCGACGCCGCCGAGCGCGGCCGCTACCGCCGGATCCAGTTCGCCCACGGTCCACAGTGGACGTCCTATGCGGACACCGGCGAGCCGTGGTTCGGCTTCGACGCCGTCCGCCCGCTCGACGGCGTGGGCCCGGAGGTCCTGCTGATCCCGCTCTCCGGGCACACGCGCGGGCACGCCGGCGTCGCCGTCGACACCGGCAGCGGCTGGCTGCTCAACGCCGGCGACTCGTACTTCTTCCACGGCCAGGTCGACCCGGCCGCGCCGAGCTGCCCGCCCGGGCTCAAGTGGTTCGAGGGCCACATGGAGACGGTGAAGGGCGCCCGGCTGGACAATCACCGCCGCCTGCGCCAGCTTGTTCAGGAGCACGGCGACGAGGTCACCGTCTTCGCCGCGCACGACGAGACCGAGTTCCTCCGGCTGAGCACCAGGAGCAGCGTATGAAGGTGCACCACCTGAACTGCGGATCGATGCGCCCGGCGGGCGGCAAGCTGCTCGACGGCGAGCCGGGCCTGCTGCGGCGGGCGGAGCTGGTCGCGCACTGCCTGCTGATCGAGACCGGCGACGGCCTGGTGCTGGTCGACACCGGCTTCGGCAGCGAGGGCGTGGCCCGCCCGGGCGTCTGGCTGGGCCGGCCGTTCATGGCGATGGTCGGCGCCAAGCCCGTCGCCGCCGAGACGGCGGTCGCGCAGATCAGGGCACTCGGCCTCGACCCGGCCGACGTCCGCCACATCGTGATGACCCACCTCGACGTCGACCACGCGGGCGGCCTGGCCGACTTCCCCAACGCCGTCGTGCACGTCCGCGCCGAGGAGCACCGCGCGGCGACGGCCCCGGCGAACGCGGCGGAGAAGAACCGCTACCGGGCGGCCCAGTTCGCGCACCGCCCACTGTGGAGCACGTACGACGAGACGGGCGAGCCGTGGTTCGGCTTCGAAGCGGTCCGCTCGCTGAAGGGGTTGCCGGAGGAGATCCTGCTGGTCCCGCTCACCGGCCACACGCGCGGCCACACGGGTGTGGCGGTCGACACCGGCGACGGCTGGCTGCTGCACGCGGGCGACGCGTACTTCTTCCACGGCCAGCTCGACCCGGTCGCGCCGCACTGCCCACCGGGGCTGACGGTGTTCCAGAACCTCGTCCAGACCCTGCGCCGGCCGCGGCTGGAGAACCTGGCGCGGCTGCACGAGCTGGCGCGGGACCACCACGACGAGGTCAAGGTGTTCTCGGCGCACAGCCCGGTCGAACTGGCCGCACTTCGCCGCTGAGGGAACCGGATGATCTCCCGTCGCATCTGAGCCGTGACGAAGGAGGCTCAGCGGTGACGAACAAGTGGTGGAGTGCGGCCTTGACCGGGGCGGTCGCGGTGCTGGTCACGGCGTGCGGGAGCGGCACCCCGCCCGCACCGGCCGCCGCCGCGGCGCCGGAAGCGCCGCCGCTCGACCTTTCCGGGGTCGTCCTGCTGCAGCAGGCGCCGACGCACCTCGACGACGTCGTCTTCGCCGATCCCGCCACCGGCGCGGCGAAGACGACCTTGTCGCTGCCCGGGTACGACAGCTCGCTGAACCGGTTCGACGGGCCGGCCACCAAACTGGACCTCATCTCGCCCGACGGTCAGTACGCGACGCTCGAAACCCAAGACGGCGTCGACGTCTTCAAGCTCAACGCCGCCGACCGGCGGTACGAACGCACCGGCACCGTGCCGGAACCGGAGCGGTCGATGAGCGAGAAGGCGGCCAGGTTCCAGAACCCGCGGTTCGGGCCGGCCGGGTCGAAGCTGTACTTCGACGACGGCAAAGCGGTGTACTCCATCGACTACCGGCAGCTTGGGCAGCCGGTCATGGAAGCCGCCATCGTGCCGAACAGCAGCTCCGACCAGCACGTCGAGGACTGGGCGATCGGCTCGCAAGGCGAAGTGCTGACCTGGAAGGACGCCCGGCACGCCGGCGACGGCCTGACGTACCTGACCGACTCGGCGGGCGCGATCGCCTACGCCTTCTACGAAGAACCCGGCGCCGTCTACCAGTTCGTCACCGCGCTCGACGCGACGACCGTGCTGATGTCCGCCGCCTCCGGCACGGAGGAACACGGCGTCCTGATGCGCCTGTCGCTCGCCGGCGGAACGCCGCAGCTCACCAAGCTCGTCGACCGGTCCGAGCCGATGATCGCCAAGACCGCGGTGGCCCCGGACAAGGCCGCCGTGCTGTACCAGACCGACCAGGACGAGTGGTTCCAGTCGCAGGCCACGCCGGGCGCGATCGCCCGGCCCGCGCTCGGTCAGCTGAAGCCGACCGGGACGCTGTCGGAGCGGCAGCTCGTCGGCTGGGCCTGATCAGCTGGCGTCGACGGCCTGCTTGACCAGCGGCGCCATCTGCTCCGGGGTCATCTTGGCCGGGCCGGTGTAGTTGACCAGCACCGGCGTGCCCGCGACCAGCTCCGCCGTGGCGAGGGTGGCCGTCTTCTGCTCGTCGACGTAGTAGACGGCCCCGTCCGGGAAGCCGGCGACGTCCTTCGCGGCCGGCTTGGCCTTCTTGATCGACGCCACCATCTCGGCGGGCTTGCCCTGCTTGCCCTCGTAGCGGGTCACCGCGAGCGCGCCCGCGGCCTTGCCGTTCAGCTGGTACTCGCAGCTGCGGGCCTTGCCGCCGTTGGCGGCGTTGTCCTGCACCGGCCCCGGGACCGCCGTGAGGTTGTCGAGGAACAGCGCCTTCGACACGGCCGCGGCGGGCAGCAGCTTGCACGGGTCCAGCGACGCGGCGGCGGCGTTCGAACTCGGCGCCGGCTTCGGGGCCGCGGACGACGACGGCGCCGTGGTGGGTTTGTCCCCCGAGGAGCAGGCGGTCAAAGCGGCAAAAGCGACCAAAACGACGGCGAAGGTACGCATGACCGCACCGTACTCTGAACGGCCTACGCGGTCGGTGCCCGGTATCGCCAGAAGGCGGGGAGCACGAACATCGCGGCGCAGACCAGCACGATGACCAGCAGGCCACCACCGGTCGCGGCCGCCGTCGTGCCGAACGCGGCGGCACCCCAGCCGTGGGTGAGGTCGGCGATCCGCGGGCCGCCCGCCACCACGACGGTGAAGACGCCCTGGAGCCGGCCGCGCATCTCGTCGGTGGTCGCGACCTGCAGGATCGCCATCCGGTAGACGGCGCTGACCATGTCCGCGGCGCCGGCCAGCGCCATGAAGACGACGGCGAGCCACAGCGAGTGCGCGAGCCCGAACCCGGCGACCGCCGCGCCCCACGCGCAGATCGAGACGACCACCGCGACGCCTTGGCGGTGGATGCGCGTCAGCCAGCCGCTGAACAGGCCGATCAGCATCGCGCCGAGGGGCAGCGCGGCGTAGAGCCAGCCGAGCGCGGGCCCGCCGCCGGGCGGATCGCCGAACGTGCGCTCGGCCATCTCCGGGATCAGCGCCCGCGGCATCCCGAAGACCATCGCGATGATGTCGGCGACGAAGGAGGCCAGCAGGATCTTCTGCCCGGCGAGGTACCTGAAGCCGTCGATGACGTCCCCGAGCCCGGCGCGCCGCGACGGCCCGTTGAGCGGCGGGATCGACGGCAGCCGCCAGACGGCGATGAGCGTGATCGCGAGGGCGACGACGTCGATCAAGTAGAGCGTCGAGAGCCCGAGGACCGGGATCAGCGCACCCGCGAGCAACGGACCGAAGACCGCGCCGAAGGTGGACATGGTGGTGTTGAGCGCGTTCGCGGACGGCAGCAGTTCGGCGGGCACGAGCCGGGCGACGACCGCGCCGCGCGTCGGCATGTTGATCGCGAAGAACGCCTGGTTGACGGCGAGGAGACCGAGCACCAGCCAGACGGAGCCGAAGTTCGCGAACGCCTGCAGCCACAGCAGCGCGGAGGTGATCGCGACCCCGACGTTGGTGACGAAAAGGAGTTTCCGCCGATCGACGGCATCGGCGACGGCCCCGCCCCAGAGCCCGAAGACCAGCAGCGGCACGAGCGCGACGAGCCCGGTGAGCCCGACGTAGGCGGAGGACCCGGTGAGGTCGAAAACCTGCTTCGGCACCGCGACGGCGGTCAGCTGCGTACCGACGGCGGTGACCACAGTGGACAGCCAGAGCCGCCGGAAAGCCGGGATCTTCAGCGGCCGGGTGTCGACGATGATGCGTCCGAGGACCTTGCGCACGCCCGAGCGGGGCGGCATGGTCCCCGGTTCACCAGTCACGAAAAGCGAGCTTAGCTCGGCTAACTATCTTCCCGCAGGTGATTTACCTCGCCCGCGATCGGGTGCCCCCGCCGAAGCGCCCCAATGTGGCGTTGGTTGCGTCCAACGCACCCAATGTGGCGTTCGGTGCGTTGGACGCACCGAACGCCACATTGGGGCGCTTGAGATCAGGGGGCGACCCGCTCCACGTGCCACCCGTCATCCGTCCGCACGTACCGCAACCGGTCGTGCATCCGGTCCTCCCGCCCCTGCCAGAACTCCACGAGATCCGGCCGGATCCGCCACCCGCCCCAGTGCGGCGGCGCCGGGATGTGCTCCACGTCCGCGAACCGGCGCTCGATCCCGCTCAACGCGTTGTCCAGCGCACGCCGCCCGTCGACCACACGGGACTGCGGGGACGCCCACGCCCCCAGCTGCGAACCGCGCGGGCGCTTCGCCCAGTACTCCGCCGTCTCCTTGGTGCCGACCTTCTCCACCTCGCCGCGGACGTGGACTTGGCGCTGCAGCGGGTACCAGGGGAACGTCACCGACGCGTACCGGGTCGCGGTCAGGTCGTGGCTCTTGGTCGACGTGTAGTTCGTGTAGAACACGACGCCGCGCTCGTCGAGGCCCTTGCACAACACGGTGCGCGACGAAGGGCGGCCCTCGGCGTCCGCCGTCGCCAAGACCATCGCGTTCGGTTCGGCTATGCCGGCGGCGACGGCCTGGTTCAGCCAGCCCTGCAATTGGTCGGTCCAGGTGGCGGCGAGCGCGGATTCGTCGAACGCGGCGCCGTCATAGGCCACCCGCATTCCCGGAAGCCGTACTACGGCGTCTTCCACCTGGTCCTCGATTCCCGGCATCATGGCCAAACCTCCACGCCCGGTCGGGGCATCAGTCGACTTCGGCTCTAGGCACGTTAAGGCCTCGCGAGCTGCAGCGGAACCCACTGAACGGTGACACCCGACACGACGCCGCCGCCAGCAGCCCGTAACCGCTGGACAACAAGCCGTAACCCCCGCGTTACCCGCCGGACCAGGATCGATACAGGACGCACCTACCTTCGGCCCGTTCCCCACCACCCCGGAGGCAGGCATGACCGAGACCCTGTCCAGCGCCGAAGAAAGCGCCCCGCCGAAACGCCGCTACGCCCCGCTCGCGGCCAACGAAAACCGCGAGGACTACTCACTGCGCTTCGCCGCTCATTCGTTCCGGAAATGGTCACCGTTCGTGGTCGCGACGACGGCGCTGGGCGGTATCGCCTACCTCGCCGATTTCGCGATCGGCGCCAGCATCGTCCTTTCCTACGGCTTCACGTCCGGGGTCCTCGCGATCCTCGCCGCCGCCGTCGTCATCTTCGTGACCGGCGTGCCCATCGCGGCCGCCTGCGCGAAGTCCGGAGTGGACATGGACCTGCTGACCCGCGGAGCCGGCTTCGGCTACTTCGGGTCGACGCTGACGTCGCTCGTCTACGCGAGCTTCACCGTCATCTTCTTCTCGCTCGAAGGCTCGATCATGGGCCAGGCCTTCGAGCTCGCCCTCGGCATCCCCCTGCCGGTCGGCTACCTGCTCGCCACGCTGATCGTGCTGCCGTTCGCGCTCTACGGCATGGGCGCGGTCGCGAAGATGCAGACCTGGACGCAGCCGCTGTGGATCGCCGGGCTCGTGCTGCCGTTCGTCGTCGTGCTGGTCCGAGAGCCGGGCAAGTTCGCCGAGTTCGCGCACTTCGCGGGCACCGACGGCGCCGGCTCGGGGTTCTCCGCGATCGGGTTCGGCCTCGGCATGGGTGTCGCGCTGTCGCTGATCGGGCAGATCGGCGAACAGGCCGACTACCTGCGGTTCATGCCCGAAAAGACCGCCGAGAACAAGCGGTCGTGGTGGGCGGCGGTGCTCGCCGCCGGCCCCGGCTGGGTGATCCTCGGCGCCGCGAAGCAGATCGGCGGCGCGCTGCTGGCGTTCCTCGCGCTCGGCGTCGTCGGGAAGACGCACGCGCTCGAGCCGATCGCGCCGTACCTGGAAGCGGTGAAGCCCGCGCTCGGGCCGGTGGCGCTGACGTTCGCCGCGCTGTTCGTCGTCGTCTCGCAGATCAAGATCAACACGACGAACGCGTACTCGGGCTCGCTGTCGTTCGCGAACTTCTTCTCCCGCGTGCTGCACAAGCACCCCGGCCGCGTCTGGTACGTGCTGGTCAACTGCGGGATCGCGCTCGCGCTGATGGAGTTCGGCGCGTTCGGCTTCCTGAACAAGATCCTGGGCTTCTACTCGAACGTCGCGATCGCGTGGATCGGCGCGGTGTGCGCGGACCTGGTGATCGCGAAGCCGCTCGGGCTGTCGCCGCGCTACATCGAGTTCAAGCGGGCCTACCTGCACAAGATCAACCCGGTCGGGTTCGGCGCCATGCTGGTCGCGTCGGCGGTGTCGATCGTGGCGTACTTCGGCGCGTTCGGGCCGTTCCTGGCCGCGTTCAGCCCGCTGCTCGCGCTGGTCATCGCGGTCGTGCTGGTGCCGGCGCTCGCCGTCGCGACGAAGGGGAAGTACTACCTGGCGCGGGAGAACACCGTCATGACGGTGGAGGCCGACCTGCTCGCGACGCACACCTGCGCGGCCTGCGGCGACCCGTACGAGGTGCCGGACGTCGCGGACTGCGCGAAGCAGGACGGCCCGATCTGCTCGCTGTGCTGCACGCTCGACAGCACCTGCCACGACATGTGCCAGTCGGCCGGCCCCGTTTCGCTCGGCCTGCCGACGGTCCGGACCCCGTAGAGTCCGCGAAGGCCCGTCACCTGCGTCCGCTGCAGGTGACGGGCCTCCGCGTTGGCCGGGGTCCCCCCTAGTCCCCCTCCCGGCTCGACTCCTTCACGTCCGAAGCCGCGCCGGGGTTGCCCGGGATTTCCGAGATCTTTTCCGGCCGCATGATGGCCGCCAGCATCAGCGCCCGCAGCTCGGCGCCGACGTCTTCGACCGGCAGCGGCGGCTCGTGCGCCTGCCACTCGCGCAGCAGGCCGGTGGCCGCGCCGACCAGCGCGATCGCCGTCAGCCGGTAGTCGCGGTCGGGCGCGGCGCCGCGTTCGGCCGCGCGCCGCGCTTCCGTCTCGATGAAGGCCGCCCAGCGGTCGACCCAGACCTGGTGCTGCTCCTCCAGCTCCGCGCTGACGCCGACCGCTTCGACGTAGTTGAGCCGCGGCAGCCGGGGGTCGACGGTGACCGTGTCGATGAAGACGTCGAGCAGCGTCGCGATGCGGGTCATGGCGTCGGCGTCGGCGACTTCGTCGAGCGCGACGGTGACGTGTTCGAGCGCGAGCGTGTTGATCCGGTCGTGCAGGATGCGGAGCACGTCTTCCTTGCCGGTGAACTCCTCGTAGAAGTTCCGCGTCGAAACGCCGGCGCGGCCGCACACGTCGGTGATCTTGGTGTGCCGGAAGCCGGTGGAGGTGAACAGCTCGAGACCGGCCGTGAGCAGCCGCTCCCGCCGGTCGGCGCGGCGTTGCTCGGGTGCGACGCCGCCGTACGTGCGAGCCACCGGTTGTCTCCTCCTTCTGAGGGATTGCCAGATCCTACCGGGCTGGCTAGTTTGTGAAAACTTCGATTACCACACAGCCGGAGGCAACGATGCTTCGTCGGTTACTGGTCGCCGTCACCCTCCTCTTCGTGGCCGCCGCGCCGGCCGCGCAGGCCGATCCGGGCGCGCTGCTCTCCGCCCAGCCGACGACGGTGTTCGTCGGCCCCTTCCCGGCCCCGGTCAAGGCGTGGCACCTGCTCTACCGCTCGACGTCGGCGACTGGCGAGCCGGACGCGGTGTCCGGCACGCTCCTGGTCCCGCCGACGCCGTGGCTGCGCGGCGGCCCGCGCCCACTGGTCACGTACGCGGTGGGCACGCACGGCCTCGGTGACCAGTGCGCGCCTTCGGCGTTGCTGGCCCGGGGCGCCGAGAACGAAAGCGCGCTGCTGGCCCAGGCGTTGTCCCAGGGCTGGGCGGTCGTCGTCACGGACTACGAAGGCCTCGGCACACCGGGGACGCACACGTACGCGGTCGGCCGGTCCGAGGGCCACGCGGTGCTGGACGCGGCCCGGGCGGCCGCCCGGGTGCCCGGCGCCGGGCTGTCGGCGGCCGGCCCGGTGGGCGTGTTCGGCTACTCGCAGGGCGGCCAGGCGGCGGCGTGGGCGGCGGAGCTGCAGGCGACGTACGCGCCTTCGCTGAACGTCGTCGGTGTCGCGGCGGGCGGTGTCCCGGCGGACCTGAACGAGGTGTTCCGCGCCAACGACGGCGGCGCGGCCTTCGGCCTGGTCCTGGGCGCGGCCACGGGTTTCGCGGCGGCCTACCCGGACGTGCCGTTCGAGTCGATCCTCAACGACCGCGGCCGCGAGGCGGTGGCGCGGGTGTCGCAGGCGTGCACGATCGAACTGGGCGCGGCGGCGCCGTTCGCGCATTTGCAGGACTTCGTGACGGTGCCGGACCCGATCCACGACCCGCGCTGGCAGGCCCGGCTGGCGTCGAACTACCTGGGCACGACGGCCCCGAAGGTTCCGGTGTACCTCTACCACGGCACCTTGGACGAGCTGATCCCGTTCAGCGTCGGAACGGCGTTGCGAGACCGCTGGAAGGCGGCTGGTGCCGCTGTCACCTGGCAGGAGTTCCCGCTGCTGGAACACATCGCCGGCGTGTCCATCGGCGGCCCGGCGGCGATGACCTGGCTGGGCACGAAGTTCTGAGGATTCCGTTCGCCGGGGACGGCGCAGGGGGCCTGCCCCGGCGAACGGCGCGTGAACCGTAACGGATGTCGGCACGGTGGCGACACCACTGTGTTGATCACCGACGGAGGGGAACCCATGCGCCGCACCGCCCTGCCCGCTCTCGCCGCGCTCTCGATCGCGGTCGTCTCCGGCTGCGGCAGCGACGCACCGCCGGACCCCAAAGCGGAGTGGACGTTCGCGATGAAGACCGCCGGTTTCGTACCGAATTCGCCGCACACCTACGACGAGATGTTCGAGTCGGCCAAGAACTTCTGCGCCACCGGCTCGGCCCTGGCGATCGCCGGGCTGGCGAGGCAAGCTCTCGATCCCTCCCTCGTCGGCGAAACGGCGATGCCCGCCCCGGGCAAAGATCCCGACGCGGCGGCCAAGGCGTACGGCGACGCCACCTGGAAGTGGGCTTGCGGCCAGCCTCAGTGAAACACCTTCAAAGCCGTCACCGCGTCGGGGGCCAGGGAGGTCGTCAGGGTGCCGCCGGCGGCGAGCGGGGTGCGGGACCACCACTCGCCCGACGCCGCCGGCAGCTCCGGGCCGCCGACCACCAGGTCCGTCGCCAGCACCCGGCGGCCCGCCAGCACCGCCAGGCTCCGGTCCAGCGCCGAGCCGACCGAAAGTGTCTGGCGCAGCACAGGAACCCCGCCCCGGGTGACCGACTGCGTGGTCGTCAAGGACCCCGGCGCCTCGCCCGCCCGGCCGAGCACCAGCACCTCCCGCGTGTGCAGGTACGCGTCCGCGGCCAGCTCCCCGCGGAAGACCGCGGAATGCCGGGCGCGGGAGGTGATCACCGTCGGTTCCGGCAAGTACTCCAGCGAGCCACCCGGCTCCACGATCACCTCCACAGTGGACAGTGACGACTCACCGTGGAGACCCGGCAACGCAAGTGTCGCCGCCACGCCGGACAACCGGAGGGACGCGCCCGGCCCCACGCGGACGGTCAGCAGCAGGTCGTCCCCGCCCAGCGGGGCCGTCGCCGAATTGACCAGGTGGACCACGGCCGTCGAGCCGCGGCCCCGGCGGGGGAACAACGTCAACGGCGCCATCGAACGCAGCTCGCGCAGCACCGTCCGCGAGCCGTCGAAGCACGCCGTCAACCGGGCGTGGGCCTTCACAGCAGGGAACGGACCCAGGCCGCGACGTCGGGCGCGTCGGGGGTGTCCACAAGGGACTGCGTGATGACCGGCAGCTCGCCCCGCATCCGGTGCGCGTCCGACGTCATCACCGCCATGTCCGCGTTCACCAGGTGCGCGATGTCGATCTTGTTGATCACCAGCAGGTCCGCCGTCGTGACGCCGGGGCCGCCCTTGCGCGGCACCTTGTCGCCACCCGCCACGTCCACCACGAAGATCTGGCTGTCGGCCAGCCCGCGGCTGAACACCGCCGTCAGGTTGTCGCCGCCGCTTTCGATGATCACCAGGTCCAGGTCAGGGAACTTCTCCTCC
Organism: Amycolatopsis lexingtonensis; assembly: GCF_014873755.1. Classification (NCBI taxonomy): domain Bacteria; kingdom Bacillati; phylum Actinomycetota; class Actinomycetes; order Pseudonocardiales; family Pseudonocardiaceae; genus Amycolatopsis; species Amycolatopsis lexingtonensis. The sequence continues at coordinate 8,298,076 of NZ_JADBEG010000001.1, read as the reverse complement.
AGGCGCTCGACCGCGTCGAGGTTCGCGGTGATGTCGTCGCGGATCGCCGTGTGCGGGCACGCGCCCGTCTGCACCGCCTCGATCCGAGCCGGGTCCAGCACGCCCGCGCGACGCAGGAAGTCCGCGTCCTCGGTCGTGTAGATGTCGTTCGTCACCACGGCGAGGTTGATCTCGTCGCCGAGCGCGCGGCACAGCGCCGCGGTCAGCGCCGTCTTGCCGGAGCCGACCGGGCCGCCGATGCCGATCCGGTACGCGCGGCCCGCGGTGGGCGCGGCGTCGTAGTGGTCGGGTTCGGCGGCCGTCGGGTCGAAGTTGACCTCGTGGAAGTGACCGTGGCCGTGGCCTTCAGCTGGCAAAGAGACGCACCTCTTCCTGGTGGTGCCGGGCGTGCGCCTCGGCGAACAGATCCAACGCGGGCGACCCCGGCGAAGGCAGCGACGCCGGGGCGTCCCCCGCCACGGCCGCCGCTTCCGAACAGACGGAATCGAGATCCAAGCGCGCGACGACAGCGTTGACCGCGAAGGGATCCAGCCCCAGCAGCCGCACCACCGCGCTCGCCGGCCCGCTCACCGCCAGGTACGCGACCGCCATCGCCGCGTCGTATGGCGAACCGCCCGCGACGCCGACCAGCGCGCCGAGCACCACCGGGTGGTGCGGCCGCGGGGTCTCGGCCAGCAGCGCGTCCAGTACGGGAGACGGCCAGGCGATCCGCCCGGCCCGCGCGGTCCCCCGCCCCTGTGCCCGCGACGCCTCCCGTTGCGCGAGCGACGGCGTCCGCGCGTCCAGCTCGGCGTCCAGGAGCGCCCAATGTCCACTGGAGACGGTTCGCGCGGCGGCATGTGCCGACGCGGCGGCGAAAACGGCCGCCAGGAACCCCGCCGTCCGCAACCGTCCGGAAAGGAATCCCGGCAGGTCGCGCACCGAAGTCACCAGCCGCCGGGAGACGACTTCCTCCAGCCCGCCACTGTGGACGTGCCCGCCGCCGGGGAAGCGGGAGTCCGCGAGGATCAGTGCCGAAAGGTCCATCAGAACAGGAAGTACCTTTGCGCCATCGGCAGTTCCGTCACCGGCTGCGGTTCGATCAGCTCGCCGTCGACGTGCACGGCGAAGCTGTCCGGCTCGACGCGGACGTCCGGCGTGGCGTCGTTGAGCACCATGTCCGCCTTGGTCCGCGCGCGCATGTTCGACACGGCGACCAGCGGCCGCGTGATGCCGAACGTCTCGCGCAGCCCGCTGTCCAAAGCGGACGGCGCGACGAAGTGCAGGCTCAGCGCCGCCCCGATGTTCGCCCCGAACATCGGGCGGGCCATGACCGGCTGCGGCGTCGGGATGGACGCGTTCGCGTCGCCCATCGCCGCCCACGCCGGGAAGCCGCCCTTCAGCACCACGTGCGGGCGGACGCCGAAGAACTTCGGCTCCCACAGCACGAGGTCGGCGAGCTTGCCGACCTCGACCGAGCCGATCTCGGTCTCCATGCCGTGCGCGATGGCCGGGTTGATCGTGTACTTGGCGACGTAACGCCGCGCGCGCAGGTTGTCGGCCGCGCCGTCGCCGGGCAGCGCGCCGCGACGGCGTTTCATCACGTGCGCGGTCTGCCAGGTCCGGATGATCACCTCGCCGATCCGGCCCATCGCCTGCGAATCCGAGCTCATCATCGAAATCGCGCCCATGTCGTGCAGCACGTCTTCGGCGGCGATCGTGGTCGGCCGGATGCGGCTTTCGGCGAAGGCGAGGTCCTCGGGCACCGAGGGGTTGAGGTGGTGGCAGACGACCAGCATGTCGAGGTGCTCGTCGAGGGTGTTGGCCGTGTGCGGCCGGGTCGGGTTGGTCGACGACGGCAGCACGTTCGGCAGCGAGACGACCTGGATGATGTCCGGCGCGTGCCCGCCGCCGGCGCCTTCGGTGTGGTACGCGTTGATCGAGCGGCCGCCGATGGCGTCCACAGTGGACTCCAGGAACCCGGCCTCGTTCAGCGTGTCGGTGTGGATCGCGACCTGCACGCCGGCTTCGTCGGCCACGGTCAGGCAGGCGTCGATGGCGGCGGGCGTGGTGCCCCAGTCCTCGTGCAGCTTGAAGCCACCCGCGCCGGCCGCGAGCTGCTCGCGCAGGGCGTCGTGCCGGACGGTGTTCCCCTTGCCCAGCAACAGGACGTTGACCGGGTAACCGTCCATGGCGGACAGCATCCGGCCGAGGTTCCACGCGCCGGGCGTGACGGTGGTGGCCTTCGTGCCCTCGTTGGGACCGGTGCCGCCGCCGACCAGGGTGGTCAGCCCGGCCGCCAGCGCCGTGTCGACGAGCTGCGGGCAGATGAAGTGGACGTGGCAGTCGATGCCGCCCGCGGTGAGGATCTTGCCGTTGCCGGACAGCACCTCCGTCGACGGTCCGATGACCAGGGCCGGGTCGACGCCGTCCATCGTGTCCGGGTTGCCCGCTTTGCCGATGCCGACGATCCGGCCGTCGCGCACCCCGACGTCGGCCTTGACGACACCCCAGTGGTCGAGGATCACCGCGCCGGTGATGACCAGGTCGGGGGTGCCCTCGGCGCGGGTCGCCGTGCCCTGGCCCATCGACTCGCGGATGACCTTGCCGCCGCCGAAGAGCACCTCGTCGCCGGAGCCGCCGGGCCCCATCGAACGGTCTTCGGTGACCTCGATCAGCAGGTCGGTGTCGGCGAGCCGGATCCGGTCGCCGGTGGTCGGGCCGAACAGCTCGGCGTAGCGCTCGCGGTCGATCTGCGGCATTTCAGAACTCCCCGGAAAATTCGGTCCGCAAGCCCGGAACGCGGCGGGCGCCGGCGAGGGGAACGAGATCCACTTCCCGTTCGACGCCGGGTTCGAACCGCACCGACGTGCCGGCCGGGACGTCGAGCCGGTGGCCGCGGGCGGCGTCGCGGTCGAATTCGAGGCCGGGGTTCACCGCGGCGAAGTGGTAGTGCGAGCCGACCTGGACCGGCCGGTCGCCGAGGTTGCGGACCAGCAGCCGCACGCGCGGGCGGCCGGGGTTCAGCTCGACCGGCTCGTCGCCGGGAATGATCTCACCTGGGTGCATCGTCCGCCTTCACACGATCGGGTCATGCACGGTGACGAGCTTCGTGCCGTCCGGGAACGTGGCCTCGACCTGCACCGAGTCCACCATTTCGGGCACGCCGTCGAGCACCTGCGCACGAGACAGCACGGTACGGCCGCTGGCCACGAGCTCACTGACCGTGCACCCGTCGCGGGCCCCTTCGAGGACGTGGTCGGTGATCAGCGCGACCGCCTCGGGGTAGTTCAGCCGGACGCCGCGGTCCAGCCGCTTCCGCGCGACGTCCGCCGCGACGTGGATGAGCAGCTTGTCGCGCTCCTGCGGACTGAGGTGCATCCGCTAGGTCTATCACCCGGACCACGACGGCGCCTGGTTCGGAAACATACCTTTAACCTGGGCTTCGTCACACTGAGTGGTGAAAATTCTCCCGTCGGACGGCCTCGGTGACTGAATCGTTCTCGTAATCGTGACCGAAACCACCGCTTCTTTCGATTGCCCCCTGGCGATCGAGGGAGCAAGGTCTATCCATCCGTGCGATGGCGCGCGCGTTCCGTGCGCATTTCCGTCCGCGCGTGCACCACCACCAAGACGGGGAAAAAAGCGCACCGAAAGGTTCCGCGAAACAGTGACTACCTCCACGATCAGCAAGCCACAGCCGTCCGGCCAACCCGACGACGGCTTCCGACCGGGTCTGGAAGGCGTCGTCGCCTTCCACACCGAAATCGCCGAACCCGACCGGGACGGCGGTGCGCTGCGCTACCGCGGCGTCGACATCGAGGACCTCGCCGGCAAGGTGACCTTCGGTGACGTCTGGGGCCTCCTCGTGGACGGCCGGTTCGGGCACGGCCTGCCGCCCGCCGAGCCCTTCCCGCTGCCGGTGCACACCGGCGACGTCCGGGTGGACGTCCAGGCCGCGCTCGCCATGCTCGCGCCGATCTGGGGCTACCGCCCGCTGCTCGACATCACCGACGAAGAGGCCCGCGAGCAGCTGGCCCGCGCCTCGGTGATGGCCCTCTCCTACGTCGCGCAGTCGGCGCGCGGCATCGGCCAGCCTGCCGTCCCGCAGACCCGCGTCGACGAGGCCCACTCGATCACCGAGCGGTTCCTGATCCGCTGGCGCGGCGAGCCCGACCCGGCGCACGTCAAGGCGCTGGACGCCTACTGGGTGTCGGCGGCCGAGCACGGCCTCAACGCCTCGACCTTCACCGCCCGCGTCATCGCCTCCACCGGCGCGGACGTCGCGGCGGCCATGTCGGGCGCCATCGGCGCGATGTCGGGCCCGCTGCACGGCGGCGCCCCGGCCCGCGTGCTGCCGATGATCGAAGAGGTCGAGCGCACCGGCGACCCGGCGGGCCTGGTCAAGGGCATCCTCGACCGCAAGGAACGCCTGATGGGCTTCGGCCACCGCGTCTACCGCGCCGAGGACCCGCGGGCGCGCGTGCTGCGCCGCACCTGCCAGGAGCTCGGCGCGACCCGCTACGAGGCGGCCGCCGCGCTGGAGCAGGCGGCGCTGAAGGAGCTGCGCGAGCGGCGCCCGGATCACCCGATCGAGACGAACGTCGAGTTCTGGGCCGCCGTGATCCTGGACTTCGCCCAGGTCCCGCCGCACATGATGCCCGCGATGTTCAGCTCGGCCCGCACCGCCGGCTGGGCCGCGCACATCCTCGAGCAGAAGCGCACCGGACGCCTGGTGCGCCCGTCGGCCAAGTACGTCGGCCCGGCGCCCCGCACCCCCGAGGACGTCGAGGGCTGGGAACTGGTCACCAAGCACTGACCGCGACGCGCCACTTTCACGTGAAAGCGACCCGGAGGCACCCTCCACGTCACTTTCACGTGAAAGTGACGGCTTGGTCGTGGGCGGCGGTGGCGGCGAGCATTGCCGTGAGCTGGTCGACCAGCCACGTGTCCAGGTGCTCGCGCGGGACCGTGCGCTCTTGGAGCCAGGACAGAAGGGCTCCCTCGACCACCGCCGTCCAGCAGCGCAGGGTGAGGGAGAGCAGAGGCGAGGGATCGGTGACGGCCAGCGCGTCCAGGATCAGGGCCACCGCGCGGTTGCGGACCTCGTCGATCGCCGCGTCCGTCTCCGACGTCGCGATCACCGAACCGCTGCGCAGCAACGCGATGTACCCGGCCCGGTAGTGGTCGGCGACGTCGATCAGGCCCCGGACCGCCGCCCGGAGCCGGGTTTCCGGCGGGCCTTCCTCGAGCCCGGCCAAGCCGTCGATGAGGCCGTCGGTGACCGTGCGCAGGGCCTGCACCTGAAGCTCGCGCAGGCTCGGGAAGTACCGGTAGAACAACGGCCGCGACACCTCGGCGCGCGCGACGATGTCGTCCACGGTGACCAGTTCCGGCGCCCGTGAACCGAACAGGTCCAGCGCGGCGCGGATCAGGTCGTCGCGGCGCGCCTGCGGCGACATCCGCCGCGGCCGGCTCACGGCGTCAGGTCCAGCTTCGCCGCCGCACGCAGCAGTCCGGGCGCCAGTCGCGAAAGGACCAGCGCCGCCTTGGCCTCCGGAGTGGACGGTGCGATCGCGGTGTCCTTCTCCACGGCGCGCAGGATGTCCTTCGCGACGCCTTCCGGGCCGAAACCGCGTCGGGCGTACAGCTTCGAACTTTCCTTCTGCCGCCGTCGCTGCTCCTCTTCGGACACTCCGACGAACGTCGTCGTGTTCGTGATGTTCGTCTTCACGATGCCCGGGCACACGGCCGTGACGCCGATGTGGTGCTCGGCCAGCTCGGCCCGCAGGCAGACGCTCAGCGTCAGCACGGCGGACTTCGTCGTCGCGTAGGCGGTGAGGATCTTCGACGGCAGATAAGCGGCCGCCGACGCGAGGTTGACGATCTGGCCGCCTTCGGCGCGCTCGGCGAGCATCGGCGCGAACGCCCGGCAGCCGTGGATCACGCCCCAGAGGTTGACGTCGATGACGCGCTCCCAGTCCTCGACGGACGTGTCGAGGAACGGGCCGGACATCCCGATGCCGGCGTTGTTGACCACGATGTCCGGCACGCCGTGGTTCTCCCGCACATCGCGGGCGAAGCGGTGCACGGCGTCGCCGTCCGAAGAGTCCACTGTGTACTCGGCGACGCCGTGGTCTTCCAGCAGCTTCAAGGTTTCCGCGGCCGCCGCGGGATCGATGTCGGTGATGACGACGTCGGCGCCCTCGGCGGCGAACGCGAGCGCGGTGGCCCGGCCGATCCCGCTGCCGGCGCCGGTGACGACGACCAGCTTGTGCTCGAATCGGCCGGCCCCCACGCGTGCCCGGCGCAGGCCCCGGCTTTCGGCGCCGGTTTCGACGTACTCGATCAGCTCGGCGGCGGCGCGCGCGACCACCGCCGGCTTGGCGCGGGTGACCCAGTGCGTCCCGACGACCCGGCGGATCCGCAGGTCCGGCACCCAGCGGGCGACCTCGGTCTGCAGCGGCGTCGTGACGTAGGCGTCGCCGGTCGGGGCGAGCACCTGCACGGGGACGTCGGCGGGCTTCGGCGCGGGCCGCGAGAGCCGGGTGAACATGTTGGCGCGGTAGAGCTCGAGCCCGTGCCGGCCGTCGGACTTCTCCGGGGCCGCCGCGTCGGGTTCCATCCGCTGGATCTGCTTGCCCAGCAGGCCGGTGCGCCACAGCACGTCCGGGATCAGCGGGAGCTGGAACGCGAGGATGTACCACGAGTGCAGGAACTGGCTCAGCGCGTTCTTGAGGCGCTTCGGCGTCGGGCGCGTGAGCTGCGCGCGGAACCAGGAGCCGGCGTGGTCGAGGCTCGGCCCGGAGATCGACGTGTAGGACGCGATCCGCCCGCGCAGCCCGTCACCGGTGACGGCGTGCCACGTCTGGATCGAGCCCCAGTCGTGGGCGACCAGGTGCACCTTCCCGGCCGGCTGCACCGCCTCGACGACCGCCCGCAGGTCGTCGGCCAGCTGGTCCAGCCGGTAGGACGAGCGACCTGAGGGCTTGTCCGACTGCCCGGCCCCGCGCACGTCGTAGGTGACGACGCGGTGCTTCGCCGTCAGCTCGGCGGCCACCCCGTCCCACATCGAGCTGTTGTCCGGGTAGCCGTGCACGAGCACGACCGTAGGGCCGTCGTCGCGGCCGTCGATGTGGACCGAGAGGCGGACACCGTCGCTGGCGGTCACCCACTTGTGAGACATTCCGTCATGTTAGACAACCTGTCAACAGCGTCGTTCACCCGCGCGGCGGCTGGTGGCGGTTCGCCGTTCATGCATTCGCGCCGTTTTTGCTTGTATGACAGCGTTTTCGTGGTTTCCCGTGGAACCAAGCGGCCGCGGCCGACGACCGTGTCCACCGAACGGTGGACAGCCGGATTCAGCTGAGCGTTGCTCCCGATCAAGGCTCCGGGGGGCCAGGCTGGAGCCATGACCACAGCAGTGAGCGTGCGCGGCCTGCGCAAGCAGTACCCCGGTCACCTGGCCGTGGCCGGGCTGGACCTGGACATCGCCCGGGGCGAGGTGTTCGCCCTGCTCGGCCCGAACGGCGCCGGGAAGACCACGACCGTCGAGATCCTGGAAGGCCACCGGCAGCGCACCGCCGGCGAGGTCACCGTGCTCGGCGAGGACCCCGGCAAGGCCGGCCGCGCCTGGCGATCACGGATCGGCATCGTGCTGCAGACCGCCAACGACGCCGCCGAGCTGAGCGTCGCGGAGACCGTGCGGCACTTCGCGAAGTACTACCCCGACCCGCGCGACCCCGACGAAGTCATCGACAAGGTCGGGCTCACCGAGAAGGCGAAAGCGCGGGTCAAGTCGCTCTCGGGCGGCCAGCGGCGCCGCGTCGACGTCGCGCTGGGCATCGTCGGGCGGCCCGAGCTGCTCTTCCTCGACGAGCCCACCACCGGGTTCGACCCCGAGGCCCGTCGGCAGTTCTGGACGCTCATCGGCGACCTCGCCGCCGACGGCACCACCATCCTGCTCACCACCCACTACCTCGACGAGGCCGAGGCGCTCGCCGACCGCGTCGCCGTGATCGCGCGCGGCGAGATCGTCGCGCAGGACACCCCGCGCGACCTCGGGGGCCGGGCCGCCGCCGAAGCCACCGTGCGGTGGGTGGACGAACGCGGCGAGCACGTCGAGCGCACGGCGTACCCGACGAAACTCGTCACCGAGCTCTCCGCTGGGGGTAGAGAGCTCGCCAACCTCACCGTGACCAGGCCGAGCCTGGAGGACGTCTACCTGGACCTGATCGGAGACAAGGCATGACCACGCTCGCCCTCCCCGGCCCGCTGTCACTCGGGCTCGCCCGCGGCGGCACGGAGCTGCGGCAGTTCTTCCGGCACAAGGAACAGGTGGTCTTCACCTTCTCCCTGCCCGCGGTGCTGATGATCCTGCTCGGGTCCATCCTGGACGGTCCGACCGCGCTCGAAGGCGTCACCTCCGGGCAGCTGCTCGCGGCCGGGATGATCGGCTCCGGCATCGTCTCGACGTCGTTCAACAGCATCGCGACCGGCGTCTCCGGCGACCGCGAAACCGGGGCGCTCAAACGCCTGCGCGGCACGCCGATGCCGCCCGCGTCCTACTTCATCGGCAAGATGGTGCTGGTCGCGGTGTCCAGCCTGGCCCAGACCGTGCTGATGGCCGGCGTCGCGGTGCTGCTCTTCGGGCTCGAACTGCCGTCCGACCCGGCGAAGTGGCTGACGCTGCTGTGGGTGTTCGCGCTCGGCATCGTCTCCTGCACGCTGCTCGGGATCGCGATCAGCGCGCTCGCCAAGTCCACCAACGGCGCGGTCGCCATCGTGCAGATGCTCTACTTGGTGCTGCAGTTCATCTCGGGGGTGTTCGTTTCGCCGATCACGAACCTGCCGAAGGTGATGGTGGACATCGCGTCGTTCTTCCCCTTGAAGTGGATTTGCCAGGGCTTCCGGTCGGTGTTCCTGCCGGACGCCGCGGTGCGGATGGAGATGGCTGGGTCATGGGAGCTCCCGCGGGTGGCGCTGGTGCTGGGGATCTGGTGCGTGGTGGGCGCGGTGCTGGCGCGGCTGACGTTCCGGTGGACCGACGCGAAGTGACGGACGCCTGGGACCGGTTCAACTGGCTCTGGGAAATCCTCTTCGCGGTGGCGTACCTGGCCACGACGGTGCTGGTGGTGCTGGACGAAGCCGATCCGGTGCGCACCGCCGTCGCGGTCGGGGCGCTCACCGCGCTCGCGCTCACCTACCTGCTCTGGGGCCGCGGGGTGGTCCGCGACGACGGCCACCTCCCGCAGCGGTGGACGCTGGCCCTCGTGGTGCTGGCGCTCGTCGCGGTCTCGATGTTCGCCGCCACCACGGCCAGCTTCATCCTGTTCATGGTGTGCCCGCTGCTGTTCTCGACGCTCGAGTTCCGCCCGGCCGCGGCGTTCACCACGATCGCGATCCTGCTGAGCCCCGCGTCGGCGATCGTCAACAACGGGCTGCGGGGGCCGACGCTGCACATCCTGCTGCCGATGACCGCGATCCTGGTCGTGTTCGGGATCCTGTCCGGCAAGTTCATCCTGCACGTCATCGAGGAGAGCCGGTCGCGGGCGGACCTGATCGCGCGGCTGGAAGCGAGCCAGGCCGAAGTCGCCCGCCTCTCCCGGGAGGCGGGCACCGCGGCCGAGCGCGAACGCCTCGCACGGGAGATCCACGACACCCTCGCGCAGGGGTTCACCAGCATCGTCACCCTCGCACAGGCCATCGAGTCCGAAGTGGACACCGACCCGGCCGCGGCGCGGCGGCACGCCGGGCTGGCCACCCGGACCGCGCGCGACAACCTCACCGAGGCCCGCGCGATGGTCGCCGCGCTGGCCCCGGCCGACCTCACTTCGGGCTCGCTCGTCGACGCCGTCCGGCGGCAGGCCGACCGGCTGGCGGACGAGGCGGGCCTCGCCGTGCGGTACGAAGTGGACGGTGCGCTGCCCGTGCTGCCGATGGCCGGCGAAGTCGTCCTGCTGCGGGGCGCGCAGGAAGCACTCAACAACGTCCGGCGGCACGCGGCCGCGTCGGCGGTCTCGATCACGCTGTCCGTTGTGGACGATGCCGTCCGGCTGTCCGTCCGCGACGACGGCGCCGGCTTCGACCCCGACCACGCCGACGGCTACGGGCTGCGGGGCATGCGGTCCCGCGCGGAACAGGTCGGTGGCAGACTGACCGTCCGGAGTGGCCCCAGCGGCACCGAACTCACCCTGGAGGTGCCCGCTTGATCCGCGTCCTGCTGGTCGACGACCACCCGGTCGTCCGCGAAGGCCTCCGCGGCATGCTCGAAGCCGAACCCGACCTGACGGTGGTCGGCGAAGCGGGCTCCGGCGACGAAGCCGTCGCGCTCGACCGGGTCGCCGAGCCCGACGTCGTGCTGATGGACCTGCGGATGCCCGGCCTCGACGGCGTCGGCGCCACCAAGCGGATCCTGCGCGACCGGCCGGCCCGGCGGGTCGTCGTGCTCACGACGTACGAAACGGACGCCGACATCCTGCGCGCGGTCGAGGCCGGCGCGTCCGGCTACCTGCTGAAGGACGCGTCCCGCACGGAACTGGCGAACGCGATCCGCGCGGCGGCCCGCGGCGAGACGGTGCTGGCGCCGTCGGTGGCGGGCAAGCTGGTCAACCGCGTCCGCCACCCCGAGCCGCAAACGCTTTCGGCGCGCGAGGTGGAGGTCCTGCGGCTGGTCGCGAAGGGCGGGACGAACGCGGACATCGGCCGCGCCCTGCACATCAGCGAGGCGACGGTGAAAACGCACCTGCTGCGCGTCTTCGGCAAGCTCGGCGTCTCGGACCGCACGGCCGCGGTGACGACCGCGATGGCGCGGAACCTGCTCGGCTGAACCCCGGGACCTGCTTCTCCCGCCTCCGCGCGGCAGAATGCCCCCATGCTTGAGTCGACCGAACACGCCCTGCTCCGCCGGATCGCCCACGAGCAGGCCGCCTGCCGGGCGCCGTCGCTGGTCGCCGCCGTGGTGCGGGACGGCGAAATCGTCTGGTCCGGTGGCCGGGGGCGGGTCGGGGACACGCGGCCCGGCACCGACACCCAGTACCGGCTGGGCTCGATCACCAAGACCGTCGTCGCCACCGCCGTCATGCGGCTGCGCGACGAAGGCCTGCTCGACCTCAACGACCCGCTCGAAAAGCACGTCCCCGGCACGCCGTTCGGCGCCGCCACCATCGCCCAGCTGCTGTCCCACACCTCCGGCCTGACGTCCGAGTCGCCGGGCCTGTGGTGGGAGCGGACCCCGGGCGCCGACTGGGACGCGCTGGCCGGCAGCCTCGCCGAGGGCGCGACCAAGCACCGGCCGGGCGCGCGGTTCCACTACTCGAACGTCGGCTACGGCGTGCTCGGCGAACTCATTTCGCGCCACCGAGGCAAGGGCTGGCTCTCCGTGCTGGAGGAGGAGATCCTCGGCCCGCTCGGGATGAGCCGCACCACCCCGCACCCGACCGGCGCGCACGCCGAGGGCTTCGCCGTGCACCCCTTCGCCGACGTCCTCCTGCCCGAGCCGAGCCCGGACGCCGGCGCGATGGCCCCCGCCGGCCAGCTGTGGTCGACGGCGAAGGACCTCGGCCGCTGGACGGCGTTCCTCGGCGGCCACGGCGGCGGGGTCCTCGCGCCGGAGACCATCGAGGAAATGCGGACCGTGATCACCGTCGACGACACCGACGTGTGGACGACCGGCTTCGGGCTCGGCCTGATGCTCGTGCGCTACGGCGGCCGCCGGCTGGCCGGGCACACCGGCTCGATGCCCGGCTTCCTCGCCGTCACGCTGGTCGACCCGGTCGCGCAGACCGGCGCGCTGGTGCTCGCCAACTCGACGTCCGGGGTCGGCATCACCCAGCTCTGCCTCGACCTCATCACGACGACCGACGAACTGGAACCGCGGCCGGCCGCCGAGTGGGAGCCCGCCACCGTCGCCCCGGAACTGCTGGCGCTGACCGGGCTCTGGCACTGGGGCCCGACGCCGTACCACCTGCGCGTCCAGGGCGAGGAGCAGCTGCTGCTGGCGCCGGTCGAGGGCGCCGGGCGCAGCTCGCGCTTCCGCGCGACCGGCAAGGACACCTACGTCGGCCTCGACGGCTACTACGCCGGCGAGACGCTCGAAGTGGGCCGGAACGCCGAGGGCGTGGCCACCCACCTCGACCTGGCGACGTTCATCTTCACGCGCACGCCGTACGACCCGGCCGCGCCGATCCCGGGCGGCGTCGAAGACTGGCGCTGAGGAGCCGGGCCCCGCTCACACCCCCAGCGTGGTGGTGAGCGGGGCCCTCACGTCAGCGCGGGAGCGCCCGTCGCGTACGCGACGGCGGCGGCGAACCGGGTGGCGATGCGCTTGCCCTCGCCCCAGTCGAACACCCCGAACTTCAGCTGGGTCTGGACGGTGAGCGTCGAACCCGGCGCCGACGGCGACACCATCGCGGTGATGACCTGGCCCCAGCTGAGGAAGGTCATCCCGGTGCGGCAGGTGACGTACCCGCGCTGGGCGTCGTAGAACGGGCCCTGCCCGCCGATCGCCGTCACCCCGGCGGGGAGCGCGTTCCACAGCACCTGGGGCGGCACCGGGAAGTTCTGCTGCACAGTCGTCATGGCGGGCCAACCTACCGGGCCGTGCGACCCGCGGACACCGTGTTTTTCCGGTCACGGTGGTGGACGCCGAAGTGCCCGACGGTGTAGTGCTCGCCCTCCGGACAGCCGATGACGAGCTGCTCCGAAGGCCACCCGGCCAGCCACAGCCGGCGACGCCCGGCCAGCTCGGCGGCGACGTCGGCCGGTGCCGCGTCCAGGTGGAACTTGATCCGCACGTCGCCGGGCAGCACGGCCCAGCCGTCGACGGGCTCGCCCGGCCGCACGTCGAACGCCGCCGCCGCGATCGGCGTCCAGCGGTCGCTCTTCAGGCACCGCGCGACTTCGGCGAGGTCGGACCGCCAGCCCACCAAGCCGAGCACGACCAGCAGGCTCGGGACCGGCACCAGCCACGGCAGCCAGCCGCCGTCGAAGACGATGGCCGCCACCTCGGCGGCCACGGCGAGGATCCCCGCGGTCCAGGCCGTCGCGGTGCGGGCCAGGAGCCGCACCGGCACCCACGACCGCTTCCGCAGCCGGACGCGCCGGACGCGGTCCGGACGTTCCTCGCCGGTCGCCCACCACGGCAGCCGGGGAACGAAGACGAGCACGAGTGTCGCCGCGAAGCCGACCGGCAGCCCGATGGCGGTGGTGTCGGTCCAGCCCTCGACGACGAGGTGCACCGCGGCCACCACCGCGAACCAGGCGAAAAAGTACCAACGAGGCTTCATCGATTCCACATGTCGGACACCTGGCCACCTCTGTTAGCAGCCCGATCCCGACCTGAGAGACTGGCCACATGACCGACGCTGAGTTGACCATCCCCGCAGACCTCAAGCCGGCCGACGGCCGCTTCGGCTGCGGACCGTCGAAGGTCCGCGCCGAGCAGCTGAGCGCACTGGCGGAGTCCGGCTCCACCTACCTCGGCACGTCGCACCGGCAGAAGCCGGTCAAGTCCCTCGTCGGGCGCGTCCGGGCCGGCCTGTCCGAGCTGTTCTCGCTGCCCGAGGGCTACGAAGTGATCCTCGGCAACGGCGGCACCACCGCGTTCTGGGACGCGGCCGCGTTCGGCCTGGTCCGCGAGCGCGCGCAGCACTTCACCTACGGCGAGTTCTCCTCGAAGTTCGCCACCGTGACCAAGGGCGCGCCGTTCCTGGCCGACCCGATCGTCGTCAAGGCCGAGCCGGGCAGCGCGCCGGACATCGCCTACGAAGCCGGCGCGGACCTGGTCGGCTGGGCGCACAACGAGACGTCGACCGGTGTCGCCGTCCCCGTTCGCCGTCCGGAAGGCTCCGAAGGCGCGCTGGTCGCGATCGACGCCACCTCCGGCGCCGGCGGCCTCCCGGTCAAGGCCGAGGACTTCGACGTCTACTACTTCGCGCCGCAGAAGTCGTTCGCCGCGGACGGCGGGCTGTGGATCGCGCTGGCCTCCCCGGCCGCGGTCGAGCGGATCGGCGAGATCGGCGGCGGCGACCGCTGGATCCCCGAGTTCCTGTCGCTGACCACCGCGCTGGACAACTCCCGCAAGGACCAGACGTACAACACCCCCGCCGTGGCCACGCTGTTCCTGCTCGCCGAGCAGATCGAGTGGATGAACGGCCAGGGCGGCCTCGAGTGGACGACTTCGCGCACGAAGGACTCGTCCTCGCGGCTGTACGAGTGGGCCGAGAAGACGAGCTACACCACGCCGTTCGTGAAGGACGCGGACCTGCGCTCGCAGGTCGTCGGCACGGTCGACTTCAGCGACGACGTCGACGCCGCCGCGGTGGCGAAGGTGCTGCGCGCCAACGGGATCGTCGACACCGAGCCGTACCGCAAGCTGGGCCGCAACCAGCTGCGCGTCGGCCTGTTCCCGGCCATCGACCCGGACGACATCACGAAGCTCACGCAGAGCATCGAGTACGTGGTCGAGCGCCTGTCCTGACCGTCAGTCCGTGAATGCCACATCGAGGGCCTTTACGTCCCTCGATGTGGCATTCACGGCTTTCAGGCGGGGTGCGGCGACGGCGGCGAGGGCGAGCAGAAGCAGGCCGAACAGTTCGTAGGACTCCGTGGCCAGCCACCAGCCGGGAGACGGCGCCGGGCGCGGCGCGAACCACATCGGGCCGACGATGAACAACGCCACTCCCGCGACGACGACCGCGGCCGCCACCCACCGGACCGCCCGGTCGAAGCGCCACGCGTACCACCCGGCGAGGACGAGGATCGGCACGCACCACGTCCAGTGGTGGGTCCACGAGATCGGCGAGACCAGCAGCCCGCCGAGCGCACAGGCGGTGAGCCCGAGCACCGGCTCCGCGGCGCGCACGATGATCACCGCGACCAGGGCCATCACGGCCAGCGCGGCCAGCACCCACACGAACTCCGGCAGGCCGGCGCGCGCGGTCAGGCCGTGCAGCGACTGGTTGCCGACGTAGTCGACGCCGCCGATGCGGCCCGCGTCGAAGACGAGCTTCGTCCAGTACGTGAAGGACGCCGACGGCCGGACCAGCCACAGCAGCGCCCCGGCCGCGAGGAAGCCGACGACCACCCGCGCGGCCGACTTGAAGTCGCGGCGGAACAGGAAGTAGACGACGAAGACGGCCGGGGTCAGCTTGATCGCCGCGGCCACGCCGATCAGCAGGCCCTTCGTCCGCTTCCGCTCGCCGGGCAGCAGGACGTCGAGCACCACCAGCAGCATGAGCAGCGCGTTGATCTGCCCGAACCCCAGCGTCGAGCGCACCGGCTCCAGCAGGGCGCCGGCCAGCTGCGCGCCGATCGCGACCAGTGCGGCCACCACGCGGCCGTTGACCTTCGAGGCGTCGGTGAGCGAGCCGTTGAGCGTCGCGACGTAGAGGTAGGCGACGACCCCGGTCGCGAGGATCGACGCGATGCTGACCAGCTTCATCGTCACGGCGAACGGCAGCAGCGTGCCGGGCAGGAACACGGCCGCGGCGAACGGCGTGTACGTGAACGGCAGCAGGATCTGGTGCGTGGTCGGCACCCAGGCGTCGTACGGCGAGCCCTGCGCGGCCAGCGCCTTGGCGCCGCCCAGGTAGACCTCCAGGTCGAGGCCGTCGAACCGCTTCAGGACGAGGACCAGGACGACCGCGGCGACCTCGAGCACCGCGAGCCCCGCCACCAGCTTCCGCGCCGACACGCCTACCCCCACTCAGCCCGGTGACCGACCGGCCGAGATTACCGGGCGCTCAGCAGCAGCCGCGCACCGGCAAGCGCACTGACCTGGCCTTCGCCGAGGGCGGCCGGCTCGCCGCGGCTTCGGCGTCGGCGAGCATCCGGGCCCGCCGAGCCCGGTCGAGCACGCGGCCCGCGGTGACGACGGTGTCGATCCGCCGGACCGCGCGGATGTCGGCGAGCGGGTCGGCGTCCAGCAGCACCAGGTCGGCGGCCTTGCCGGCACCGATCGTCCCGACGCTGTCCGCCCGGCCGAGGAACGCGGCCGCGTCGCGGGTCACCGTCTGCAGCGCCCGCTTCGGGGTGAGCCCGGCCTCGACCAGGAAGTCCAGCTCGTCGTGCAGGCTGAAGCCGGGGAAGACGTACGGGTTCTGGCAGTCGGTCCCGCCGAGGATGCCGACGCCCGCGCGGTACGCCTCCCCGGTCAGCCGCAGCTGCGCCTGGAAGTAGTCCTCCTGCTGGGCGACCTGCTCGGGCGTGACCGGCGTGAAGAGCCGGAGCCGGTCGGCCCAGTAGTCGCGGATGTCCTGGGAGATGTACTTGAGCCGCGGGTCGTGCGCGTAGGTGTCGGCGGGCCTGGAGATGACGCGGTTGACCGCGAATGTCGGGGTCAGCCGGGTGCCGAACGCGTTGAGCCCGGCGAAGTGGCGCGCGGCCGTGCCGGGGTCGTAGGCCTGGGCGGCCTGCCGGTCGAGTTCGCGGGCGAGGTTGAAGAAGTCGCGCGGGGCCTTCGGGTCGAACGGCTTCGCGTCGAGCCGGGCGAGGAACTCGTCGCGGCGGCCCGAGGTCGCGATCGGCAGCCCGAAGGAGTGCTCGAAGCTGCGCTGCCCGTAGCGAGCGGCTTCCAGCTGCCGCATCCGGTACGGCCAGTGCCCGGCGAAGGTGAGGCCGAGCCGGTCGCACTCGTCGGCGATCGCGGTGAAACACTCGCGGGGCAGGTAGAAGTACACCTTGATGAAGTCCGAGCCCTGCGCCGCGGCGGTCCGGACCGCCGCCCGCGCCTCCTCGGCGTTCGCGACCCGCTCGACCGGCGGACCGAGCAGGGACACCGGCCCGTCGATGATCGCGCTGCCCAGCACCACGCGCGGGCCGAGCAGCTCGCCGCGGACGATCTTGTCCCGGGTGACGCGGTTCTCGTCGTAGCCCTGCATCTCCCGGATCCCGGTGACGCCGTTGGCCAGGAACAGCGGCGGCCACACGTCTTCCATCTCGATGCCGTGCGTGTGCATGTCCCAGAGACCGGGCACGAGGAACCGGCCGCGCCCGTCGATCACCCGCGCGGTCCCGCGACGAGGCACTTCGGCGGCGGGCCCGACCCAGGCGATCCGATCCCCGACGAGCACGACCGCGGAGTCCGGCCGGGCCGGCCCGTCGGTACCGTCGACAACGGTCACCCCGGTGACCACGACGACGTCACTCCCGGCCGCGGCGGCCTCCTGCGCGAACACCGCGGGCGCGATCCCGGCGGCGGCCAGCCCGGCTCCCGCGGTAGCCAGCCATCGCAGGAAGTCCCGCCGGTTCGCCTCGACTCGCATCCGCCCACCCCTTCGATCACCCATCCCGGTGCCCATTCAACGCGGGCCGATCGGGTGGGAGATCTTCCAACGTGCTGAATGCCGGGTGACGTGTAACCCGCCACCCGGCATTCCGTGTACCCCTGCACCCGCCCTCGCAAAGGTCTTGAATGAGTCATTCAGGACCCCTGGTGACCTGAATGACTCATTCAAGACGCCCCGGCGCCGACCGGGCGGACCGGCTCAGGCCAGCGCCTGCGTAGGCGGCAGCCGAGCCGCCCGCACCGCCGGATAGGCCCCCGCGACCGCGCCCACCAGGGCCGCCACCCCCACCCCACCGGCCAGCGCCCCCACCGGAAGCACCGCGGGCCACCCCTGACTCAACGCGTACCCCGCCGTCACCAGCACCCCGGCCAGCACCCCGGCCAGACCGCCCAGCCCGGACAACAGCACCGACTCCGCCAGGAACTGCCCCCGCACCTGCCGCTTCGTCGCCCCGAGCGCGCGCCGCAGCCCGATCTCGCGCCGCCGTTCCAGCACCGAGATCACCATCGTGTTCGCCACCCCGACGCCACCCACGAGCAGCGCGACCCCGCCGAGCCCGAGGAACAACGCGCTGTACGTGGTGTCCGTCAGCTTCTGCGCGGCGAGCGCGTCCGACGGCCGGCGCACCTCGACCTCGTTGGACGCCTGCGGGTTCAGCGTCGCCGCCAGCACCGTGCGCACACTGTCCACTTGGGACTCCTCGGCGCGGACGTACACAGTGGACGGATGGCCGTCGAAGCCGAGCAGCCGCTTCGCGACGTCCCAGCCGACCAGCGCCGACCGCTCGATCTCCGGGGCGAGCGGCATCGGCGCCAGAATCCCCGTCACGGTGAACCACTGCGTCCCGATCAGCACCTGCGGCGGGCGGGCCGGGTCGATGTGGTCGATGCCGAGCCGGGCCGCGGCCTGCGAACCCAGCACCACCACCGGGTAGTCCTGGTTGGCCGCCGTCAGGAACGCGCCCGCCCGGACCTTGCCGCCGAGCACGCCCAGCAGGTCCGGCCGGGCCGCGTACACGGCGAGCCCGGACGAGTCGTTCTGCGCGATCTTGTCGCTGCGCCGCACGTTCGCCGACGTCGTCCCGGTGCCGCTGACCGCCTGCACCGGCCCGATCCGCTTGGCCATCGGGACGGCGTCGTCCGGCAGCGTCGCGGTGTCCCCGAACAACGTCTGCCCCGGCCCGGCCGTCAGCAGGTTGGTGCCGAGCGCGGCCAGCCGGTCGTGCAGCGCCTGCGCGCCGGACGCCGGGATCGCCAGCACCGCGACCATCGCGGCGACGCCGATCGCGATGCCCAGCGCGGAAAGCACCGCGCGCACCGGCCGGGTGCGCATGCCGTGCGCGCCGAGCGCGACGACGTCCGGCGGCTTGAGCCGGGCCGGTTCCGGCAGCGTCACGAGGGTCATCGCGCACCCACCAGCCCGGTGTCCAGCCGCAGGCGGCCGTCGAGCAGCTCGATCCGGCGCGGCATGCCGGCGGCGATCTCCCGGTCGTGGGTGATCACGACGATCGTGGTGCCCTCCGCCGACAGCTCGCCGAGCAGCGCCAGCACGGACGCGCCGGTGCCGGTGTCGAGGTTGCCGGTCGGCTCGTCGGCCAGCAGGATCGACGGCTCGTTGACCACCGCGCGGGCGATCGCGACGCGCTGGCGTTCCCCGCCGGACAGCTCGCCGGGCCGGTGCCACGCCCGGTGCCCCAGCTTGACGCGGTCGAGCGCGGCCAGCGCCCGCTCGCGCCGCCGCCGTCGCGGCACCCCGGCGTAGAGCAGGCCGGTGCACACGTTGTCCACCGCACTCATCCCTTCGTCGAGGAAGAACTGCTGGAACACGAACCCGATCCAGCGCGACCGCAGCGCCGACACCTTGCGGTCCGGCAGCGCGGCGACGTCGTGGCCGTGCAGCTCGATCCGTCCCGACGACGGCCGGTCGAGCGTGCCCATCAGGTGCAGCAGGGTCGATTTGCCGGAGCCGGACGGCCCGACGATCGCGACCATTTCGCCGTCCTCCAGCGAAAGCGAGACGCCGTCGAGCGCGGCGACCCCGCCGGGGTAGGTGCGCGTGACGTCGTGCACGCGCAGCACGGGCGTCACGACGTCGTCACCACCCGCATGCCCGCGGTCAGTCCGTCGCCGGTGACCTCGACCTTGCCGCCGCTGAACAGTCCCGTTTGGACAGCCACGAGCCGCCGCTTGCCGTTCTCGTCGACCTCGACCGCGTACCCGCCTTCGGCGAGCGCGAGCAGCGCGCCGACCGGGACCGCCAGCACGCCCTGGTGGACGTCCTTGGTGAACCGGACGCTCGCCGGCGACGAGTCGAGCGTGCCGCCCGCGGCCGGGTCGTCGAGCCGGACGGTGACGGTGATCGTGGGCTTGCCGTCGTTGTTGCCCGCCGCGTCCTTGCCTTCGACGGCGGACCGCCCGACGTCGGTGATCGTGCCGGCCGTCGTCTTGCCGTTGATCGTCACGGCCGCCTTCGCGCCCTGCTGGGCGAGGTCCTGCTTGGCCGCCTCCAGCTTCACCTGCACCGACCGGACGGTCCCGGTCGTCTTGAGCACCTCGCCCTGTGCCGGCGAACCGGGCTTGGCGGCGAGCGACGACACCCGGACCTCACCGGCCGCGAGCACGACGTCGCCTTGCCCGAACGCGCCGGTCTGCTCGAGGCCGAGGGACTTCTGCCACTTCTTCAGCGCGGCCGCCGTCGCCGAGGTGAACTTCTTGTCCGGCGTGCCGAACCCGCCGAAGCCGCACGCCTTGAGGTTCTCCTCCAGCTGCTTGACGTCAGCGCCGTCGTCCGCGCCGGTGGCGAGGTCGCGGTAGAACGGCAGCGTGCCGTAGAACAGCGGTACCGGCTTCGCGTCCACTCCGTACACCGCCTGGCACCGGCCGATCTTGGCCCCGGCCGCGGGCAGCGACGTGATCGTGCCGGGCTTGCGCCCTTGGACGGACGCCTCGTCGCCGTAGCCGAGGGTGCCGTCGGCCTCCTCCTCTTCGCTGAGGTCGGTCTTGACGACCTCGGCGGTCTCCACCGGCGGCGGCGCCGCCTCCTTGACCGGCGTCGCGCTCGACACCCGGGTCAGGATCACGACGGAGCCGGTGCCCAGCACCACGACGAGGACCGCGGCCGCGATGAACCAGCGGGTCCGGCCGCGACGGCGCGGCTTGAGTTCGGTGACGTGACTCATTTCGCCGGCGCCGCCTTCGCGCTCATGCCCATGCCGCACGCCTTCGCGGCCTCTTCGAACTTCTTCGGGTCGTCGCCCGGGCCGCCTACCCGCATCGTCCCCTTGCCGCTCGGGTCCGGGTCGGGCATGTCGATGCCGTGCTCGCGCATGCACTTGGCGTCCTTGCGCATCTTGTCGAGCTCCTCGGCGCTCGGCGGCTTCATCTCGCCGCCGTTGGGCATGAGGTGCCGGCACTCCTTCTGGGCGGCTTCGATCTTGGTGCCGTCGGCGCCTTCACCGCCCAGCGTGATCGCCATGCCCCCGCCGTCGCCCGCCGGCTTGGGGTCGGGCATGTCGACGCCGTGCTCGCGCATGCACTTGGCGAAGTCGCGCATCTTGTCTTCGTCGCTCTTGCCGCTGTTGTCGGCGGCGGTGGGCCCGCCCGACTTCGGCGGCGTCGAGATCGAAGCCACCTTCGCCGCGTCGTCCCCCTGGCCGCCGCAGCCCGCGAGCAGCAGGGCCGCCCCGATCGCCGCGACGACGATCCGTGTCCGCATCGGCTCGCTCCTTTCGTTCCGGTCGGGTGCCAGGTCTACGGAGCGGGGCATTCGGGCGCGCTAAGCGACGTCGCTTATGCGGTCCTTATGGCCTCCCTGCGCAGACTGGGGCGGTGCGCGTGCTGGTGGTGGAGGACGAGCGGTTGCTGGCCGACTCGGTCGCGGAGGGGTTGCGGCGGTTTTCGATGGCCGTCGACGTCTGCTACGACGGCGCGCAGGCCCTGGAGCGGGTCGGCGTGCACGGTTACGACGTCGTGGTGCTGGACCGCGACCTGCCGGGGGTGCACGGCGACGACGTCTGCGCCGCGGTGGTCCGTGCGGGCGGCGAGGCACGGGTGCTGATGCTGACCGCGGCCGCCGACGTCACCGACCGGGTGGCCGGGCTGGGCCTCGGCGCCGACGACTACCTGACGAAGCCGTTCGCGTTCGCCGAACTGGTCGCCCGCGTCCAGGCGCTGTCGCGGCGCGCGCGGCCGGCGCTGCCGCCGGTGCTCGAACGCGGCGGCGTCGTCCTCGACCTGCCCCGCCACCAGGCCGCCCGCGACGGCCGGTTCCTGCTGCTCTCGCCGAAGGAGTTCGCCGTGCTCGAGGTGCTGATGCGGGCGGAGGGCACGGTGGTCAGCGCGGAGGAGCTGCTCGAAAAGGCGTGGGACGAGCACGCGGACCCGTTCACGAACGCGGTCCGCGTCGCGGTGATGACGTTGCGGCGCAAGCTCGGCGACCCGCCGGTGATCGAAACCGTGCCCGGCGCCGGCTACCGGTTCGGCACGCCGTGAACGGCTTCTCGGTCCGCGCGAAGCTCACCGCCTGGTACGGCGCGCTGTTCCTGCTCGCCGGGCTGGTGCTGGTGGTGATCAACTACCTGCTGGTGCAAAGCACGCTGCCGGACCCGACCCGGGTCGCGTCGACGACGATCGGCTCGGCGGACCTGACCTACGGCGTCCCGGCGGACGCGGCCTTGCCGTCGTCGGGCGTGGCGGCCCGGCTGCTGACCGGCTCGCTGGCGGACTACCGCTCCTCGACGCTGTCCACGCTGCTCGTCGGCTCGGGGATCGCGCTGGTGGCGACGGCCGGCCTGGCGGTGCTGTTCGGCTGGCTGATGGCCGGCCGCGCGTTGCGGCCGCTGCACGACATCACCTCGACGGCCCGGCGGCTGGAGGCCGGCAAGCTCGACCGCCGCATCAACCTGGAAGGCCCGCCCGACGAGCTGAAGGAGCTGGCGGACACGTTCGACGGCATGCTCGACCGGCTCGCGGAATCGTTCGACAGCCAGAAGCGGTTCGTCGCGAACGCGTCGCACGAGCTGCGGACGCCGCTGGCCGTGCAACGGACGCTGATCGAAGTGGCGATGGCCGACCCGGAAGTGACGCCGGAGTTGCGGAAGCTGGGCACGCACCTGCTCCATACGAACGAACGCAGCGAACGGATGATCGAGGGTCTCCTGGTCCTCGCGCGCAGCGACCGCGGCCTGCACGCGCGCGCCCCGGTCCGGCTGGACGCGGTGGTCGCTTCGGTGGTCCGGGCGACGGCCGCGGCGGCGTCCGAAGCAGGCGTGACGGTCGAGACGCGCCTGCGGCCGCGGGTGGTGGCGGGCGACCCGGTCCTGCTGGAGCGCCTGGTGACGAACCTGGTGGTCAACGCGATCACTTACAACGCTTCGGGCGGCTGGGTGTACGTCGAGGTCCGCGGGGACCCGGCCCTGGAAGTGCGCAACTCGGGCCCGGTGGTGCCGCCCGACGCCGTGCCGACGTTGTTCGAGCCGTTCCGCCGCGTGGGGTCGGAGCGGACCGGCGACACGCGCAACGCCGGGCTCGGCCTGTCGATCGTCCGCTCGGTGACCCAGGCCCACGGGGGTTACACCGAGGCCCAGCCGGGCCGGCGCGGCGGCCTCACGGTGACGGTCCGCCTCCCGCCCTCGTGATCCACTCGATCGTGACTGACCGTGTCCGGCGTGTCACACAGCAGCCGCTGACCTGGGTGACGCATGATGCCAGCGTCGTGAAATGAACAGTGGGCAGTTCGGCACGGACTCGGCGCGCCTCGCACGTCAAGTCGACGCGCCGTTCTAACGTGGGCACCCACAACGGTGAAGAAGATCGGGGAGGCGAGAACAATGCGGGCGCTGCGAGTGGTCGGGCTGCACGAGGACGGCAAGTCCATCGTGCTCGAAGACCCGGCGAGCCGCACTCGCTTCCTGCTCCCGGCTGATGAGCGACTGCGTGCGGCGGCGCGGGGGGACATCACCCGCCTCGGCCAGATCGAAATCGAGTTGGAGAGCCAGATGCGGCCACGCGAGATCCAGGCGCGAATCCGCGCCGGCGAGTCAGTCGAGCAGGTCGCGAACGGCGCCGGCATTTCGGTGCAGCGCGTCGAACGCTTCGCCTACCCCGTCCTGCTGGAGCGCTCGCGCACCGCCGAAATGGCGCAGAGCGCCCACCCCGTCCGCGAAGACGGGCCCGACGTGCAGACGCTCGGCGAGGTCGTCGCGTACGGCTTCGGCGTCCGCGGGCACGACTACTCGCAGGCCACCTGGGACTCGTGGAAGGGCGACGACGGCCGCTGGGTCGTCGTGCTCCAGTGGAAGGCCGGCCGGTCGGACAACCGCGCGCACTGGGCGTTCTCCCCCGGCGCGCACGGTGGCACGGTCACGGCGCTCGACGAGAACGCCGAGGTCCTGCTGGACCCGAACGCGTACCGCCCACCCCGGACGGTCCGCGCACTGAACCCGGCCCGCGAAGCGGAGTTCCAGCCCACGCTGGATTCGGTCGCGCCCGAGCGCGCCGAACTCCCGTCGGCCGAGCCGGACCCGGACGACGACACCCGCGAGATCCCGCGCGTCCCGGCCGATCCCGAAGAGGACACGGCCGAGCAAGCGCGCCCGAAGGTCAAGAAGAACCACCCGATCGTGCCGTCCTGGGAGGACGTGCTCCTCGGGGTCCGCTCGCAGCGCGGCTGAGTCCCAAGCGCCCCAATGTGGCGTTGGTTGCGTCCAACGCACCCAATGTGGCGTTCGGTGCGTCCAACGCACCGAACGCCACATTGGGCGCTAGTCCACCCGCGCCGCGAGCGTCTTCGGCGCCACCTGCCGGTAGGCCTCGCGCACGATCCGGTCCACTTCGCCCCAGTCGACGTCGACGTCCAGCCGCACGCCCACCCACCCGCGGTGCCCGACGTACGCCGGCCGGAAGAACCGCTCCGGCTCGGTGCGCACGAGTTCCTCCTGCGCGCCGGGCGGAGCGGGGCACCAGAAGGCGAGCCTGCCGTCGCCGTGGTGGTCGTCGTGGAACATGACGAAGGTCTTCTTGCCGCGAACGAACCAGGCCGGCGAGCCGTGACTGAGCCGCTCGGTCGCCTCGGGCAGGGCGAGGCAGAGCTTCCGCAAGGCGTCGAGCGGCCCGCTCATCAAGCGCCGCCGAAGGCGATCACCAGCACGCCGATCCACGCGAGCACCACACCGCCCGCGGCGCCGTACGCGGCCCACCGCAGGATCGGCGTCCGCCGCACCAGCCACAGCGACGGCGCGATCCCGGCCGTCACGACGACCGACGCCACCAGCGCCAGCCACCCGCTCGTCTCCCTGGCCAGCGTCGAAGCCAGCGCCAGCATCGCCACGACGACCACCGCCGCGATGAACGCCGACACCGTCAGCCCGGTCAGCCACGGGGTCGGTTCGCCGGGCGGCCCGACCGGGCCCAGCACCGTCCGGACGAGCCGGTGGCCGGGTTCGGGCTCCCGCGGTGGCGGCTCGACGACCGTGTCGGCGCCCGTCACCGGGTCGACGAACCGGACGGTCGTGCCCATCACCGAGGCGAGCCGGCCGGCCAGCTGACGGCCGCGTTGCGAGACGACCGCGCCCGCTTCCTCGCCGGATTCGGCCGAGACGGCGGAAGCGACGCGCGCCCACTCGTGCAGGGCCTGCGCCAGGTCGGCGCCGATCGCCAGCTTGTGCGGGTCCACCTCGCGCGCGTGCTCCCCGCCGGGACCGGCCAGCACGGCGCGCTCGCCGCGGATCCGCAGCTCCATGGTGTCCTTTCGCCCAGACCAGGGGATCACCTTAGCCATTCGGAGCCAGTTCGTAGAAGGCGACGGCGGCGGCGGTCGCGATGTTCAGTGAGTCGACTCCGGCCGGCATGGGTATCCGGACCGCGTGATCCGCCGCCGCCAGCGCCGCTTCGGTCAGCCCGGGACCCTCGGCACCGAAGAGCAGCGCCACCCGTCCCGGCGCGTGCGCGCGCAGTTCACGCAGCGGGATCGACCCCGGCCGCGGGGTGAACGCCGCGACGGCGAACCCGCGCGCCCGCAGGTCGTCGAGCCCGCCCGGCCAGTCCGCGAGGTGCCCGAACGGCACGCGCAGCACGTGTCCCATCGAGACGCGCACGCTGCGCCGGTAGAGCGGGTCGGAACAGCCGGGTCCGAGCAGCACCCCGCCGACGCCGAGCGCGGCCGCGTTGCGGAAGAGCGCGCCGAGGTTTTCGTGGTCACCGACGCCTTCCAGCACGGCGATGGTGCCGGCGCCGTCCACGACTTCGGAAACCGTGAGCGGCGCGGGCCGGTCGGCGACCGCGAGGATCCCGCGGTTGAGGTGGAACCCGACCACGTCGGCCATCGTTTCCGCGGACGCGACGTACTGGGGCGCCTCGATTCCCTCGAGTTCGGCCGCCAGTTCGGCGAACCGCCGCTCGACCCCGAGCAGCGCCCGCACGGGGTACCGGGAGGCCAGCAGCCGGGACACCACGACGGTGCCTTCGGCGATGACGAAACCCCGGCCACCGGGCCGGTCCGGCCGCCGGTCCGCAGTGGACAGGTCGCGGAAGTCGTCGACCCGCGGGTCGCCGGAATCGTCGATGTGGATCACGCCCATCCGCCCAGTCTGTCACCCGCTTGCCGGGCGCCCGACTGGTCCGAACGTCCTGGCGCGGGTGGTACGAACGGGTCCATTTTGCTTTCGGTTAACCGCTCGTGACGGAGAGCACCAGTTTGGCCGCTAGCACGGGTGCATCGCCTGTGTAACGGTTGTCCGCCAGGACTTGAAACACGTCCTAGTTCCACGCCGACGCACGAAGCAGGGATGGTCATGGGGATGGACCTCGCGGCTCGATCGTTCACCACGCTGGACCGCGGGAAGTACCGCCGCAAGGTGCAGCGCTGCCTGGACACGTTGGCCCGCATGCTCACCGACGGCAGTTTTTCGTTTCCCCGCAAGAACATCGGCCTCGAAGTCGAGCTGAACCTGGTCGACCGCGAGCTGCGCCCGTCGATGACGAACACCGCCGTGCTGGAAGCGCTGGACGACCCGTCGTTCACCACCGAGCTGGGCCAGCACAACATCGAGCTGAACGTGCCGCCGCGGCCGCTGGCCGGCGATTCGGCGTTGCAGCTCGAAGACGACCTCCGCGCCTATCTCGCCACCGCGGCGTCCAAAGCGCGGGACACCGGGTCGGCGCTGGCCATGATCGGCATCCTGCCGACGTTGAAGCACGAGCACTTCGACCAGAAGTGGCTCACCAACAAGACCCGGTACTCCACGCTGAACGACCAGATCTTCGCCGCGCGCGGCGAGCGCACGGTGCTCGCGATGGAAGGCGCGCCGCTGCCGGGCCAGCAGCCGGAGCGGTTGCGCAGCTACGCCGAATCGATCCTCCCCGAGGCCGCGTGCACCAGCGTGCAGCTGCACCTCCAGGTCGCGCCGGAGGAGTTCGCCGCGCACTGGAACGCGGCGCAGTGCCTGGCCGGGCTGCAGATCGCGCTGGCGTCGAACTCGCCGTTCCTGCTGGGCAAGGCGCTGTGGCACGAGACGCGCATCCCGCTGTTCCTGCAGGCGACCGACACCCGGCCGGAAGAGCTGAAGAACCAGGGCGTGCGGCCGCGCGTGTGGTTCGGCGAGCGCTGGATCACGTCGATCTTCGACCTGTTCGAGGAGAACGTCCGCTACTTCCCCGGCCTGCTCCCGGAAACCGACGCCGAGGACCCGATCGAAGCGCTCGACGCGGGCCAGGCGCCGAAGCTGACCGAGCTGCGCATGCACAACGGCACGATCTGGCGCTGGAACCGCCCGGTGTACGACGTCGTCGACGGCCTGCCCCACCTGCGGATCGAGAACCGGGTGCTGCCGGCCGGGCCGACGGTCGTCGACACGGTCGCGAACGCGGCGTTCTTCTACGGCGCCCAGCGCGCGCTCGCCGAGGCGGAACGCCCGGTGTGGAGCCAGATGTCCTTCCAGGCGGCGGAGGAAAACCTCTACGCGGGCGCGCGCCGCGGGTTCGACGCGCAGCTGTACTGGCCGGGCATCGGCTGGATCCCGCCGGACGAGCTGGCGCTGCGCGTGCTGCTGCCGCTGGCCCACGAGGGGCTGCGCCGCTCCGACGTCTCCGACGAAGCCCGCGAGCGCTACCTCGGGATCATCGAACGCCGCTGCCTCGCGCGGCGGACCGGGGCGACCTGGCAGCGCGACTACGTCCTGCGCGCGCAGGACCGCGGTCTCGACCGGGAAGCCGCGCTGAGCCTGATGCTGGGCCGGTACCTGGAGCTGTCGGAGGCCGGCGAACCGGTGCACACCTGGCCCGTCGCCGATTGAGGCTAGCCTGGGCGGATGCCGAAGATTCTCGGTGAGTCGCTCGAAGCGCACCGCCGCGAGGTCCGCACGCGGGTCTTCGACGTCCTGCGCGCCCAGCTCTACGAACGCGGCTTCGACGCGATCACGCTCGCCGGGGTCGCCTCGGCCGCCGGGGTGGGCCGGACCGCGCTGTACAACCATTTCCCCGACAAGGAGAGCCTGCTGGTCGCCTTCGTCGAGGACGAGGCCGCCCGGTACGTCACGCGCCTGACCGAAGCCGTCGAGGCCCAGGCCGATCCGGCCGAGCAGCTGGCCACCTTCGTCCGGCTGCAGCTGCGGGTGCTGGCGGAGTACCACATGCCGCCGGGCACGGCGCTCGCGTCGGCACTGGCCCCCGCGGCGTACCGGCGGATCAGCGCGCACGCCGACCCGATCACCGACCGGCTGCGCGCGATCCTCACCGGCGGCGTCGACCTGGGGCGCTGGCCCGCCGAGGACCCGGACGTGCTGATCCCGATGATCACCGCGGCACTGGGCAACCGGACCCTGGTCGACGGCCCGCCCGAGCAGCTGGAAGACGTCATCGAAGCGGCGGTGCGGTTCGTGCTCCGGGCGGTCGGCGCGCCGATTTAGGGTAGCCTAAGCCGGGATTGTGCCCTACGATCTTTCTGACAGCGTGTCAGATCGATCGCCGGGAGGCCTGCCCATGTCGGTGACCACGGACGCCCGCCCGTTCTCGGCGACGCTGCGCGCGTCGACGCTCGAAGTGCACGAGAAGGCGAACTACTCGACGTACATGCGCGCCCTGCTCGGCGGCGAGCTGTCGCAAGCGGGCTACACGCAGCTGGCGATCCAGTACTACTTCATCTACGGCGCCATCGAGGCGGCGAGCGACGCGATGGCCGGTCACCCGGTCGGGGGCGAATTCGTCTTCGACGAGCTCCGCCGGCTGCCCAACCTCGAGCGCGACCTCGCGCACCTGGTCGGCCCGGACTGGCGGTCGGTGATCTCGCCGCTCGCTTCGACGCGGGCGTACGTCGCGCGGGTGCGCGAAGCGTCTTCGTGGGCCGGCGGGTACGTGGCGCACCACTACACGCGCTACCTGGGCGACATCGCGGGCGGCCAGGCCATCCGGCGGCTGCTGGAGCGCCAGTACGACGTCGCCGAGGCGGGCGCGCTCTTCTACCACTTCGACGAGATCGGCAGCGCCCCGCGGTTCCGGGACCAGTACCGCGCGAAGCTGGACAACGCGCCGTGGGACGAAGCCGAGCGGGCCCGCGTCATCGACGAGACGCTGGTGGCGTTCGAGTGCAACGTCGCCGTCTTCGACGAGCTGGCCGAGCGGCTGGCCGAATACCGCGTCGCATGATCGTCATCACAGCTCGTTGACCTCCAGTTAAGTCCAGGTAGCAGGCTCGGTTTCGGGTGGCGGGCCCTCGGGTACGCCACCTACGAGCCGGTCATCCCACGCGGTGACCACGACGCGCCCCCGTTCGCCACGGAGAGGCGTGTGCTACTAGGTTCGATACCGGAAACTTGTGTCGAAGACAGAAGGAGGGCCAATGGCCCGCTACGAGCTGCCCGATCTCGACTACGACTACGGCGCCCTCGCGCCGCACATCTCCGGCGAGATCAACGAGCTGCACCACAGCAAGCACCACGCGACCTACGTCAAGGGCGCGAACGACACGCTCGAGAAGCTCGAAGCCGCCCGCGAAGCGAACGACTTCGGCAACATCGTCGGCCTGGAGACCACGCTGGCCTTCAACCTGGCCGGCCACGCCAACCACGTCGTGTGGTGGAAGATCCTGTCGCCGGAAGGCGGCGACAAGCCGACCGGCGAGCTGGCCGCGGCGATCGACGAGGCGTTCGGCTCCTTCGACAAGTTCAAGGCGCAGTTCACCGCCGTGTCGACCACGATCCAGGGCAACGGCTGGGGCGCGCTCTCCTGGGACCCGATCGGCAAGACGCTGATCACCCAGCAGCTGCGCGACCACCACAACAACCTGATCCTGCCGACCGTGCCGATCCTGCTGGTCGACGTCTGGGAGCACGCGTTCTACCTGGACTACAAGAACGTGAAGCCGGACTACGTCAAGGCTCTCTGGAACATCTTCAACTGGGCGGAGATCTCCAAGCGCTTCGACAACGCCGTCGCCGGCGGCAACGGCCTGCTGCTCGGCTGAGCTGTCTCGCCAACGGGGTCCTCCTGAACGGGAGGGCCCCGTTTTCGTCGGCGGGTGAAATCGCTTGACCTCGAGTGCGGTCGAGGTGTTTGGCTGGACGCATGGACGTCGACGCGTATCTGGACCGGCTGGGGGTGCGGCACCCCGCCGCGGCCGACCTCGCGACCCTGCGCCACCTGCAGGAGCGTCACCTGGCCGCGGTCCCGTTCGAAAACCTGAGCATCCACCTGGGCGAACCCGTCGAGCTGACCGAAGCGGCGCTGTTCGCGAAGATCGTGCGCCGCCGGCGAGGCGGGTTCTGCTACGAGCTGAACGGCCTCTTCGCGGCACTGCTGCGCGAGCTCGGCTACTCCGCCACCCTGCACGCGGCGCAGGTCTTCCGCCCCGACGGCACCCTCGGCCCACCCCTGGACCACGCGGCGATCGTCGTCGAACTCGACGAGCCGTGGCTGGTGGACGTCGGTTTCGGCCGCTTCTCGCGACACCCGCTGCGCCTGTCCGGCGTGGACGCCCAGCCCGACCCGGACGGCGAGTTCCTGCTGCTGGACACCCCCGACGGCGACGTCGACGTACTGCTGGACGGCAAGCCGCAGTACCGGCTCGAACGCCGCCCGCGCCCGCTGATCGACTTCGTGCCGATGGCGTGGTGGCAGTCGACGTCCCCCGAGTCGCACTTCACGCGCTCGCTGACGTGCTCGCGCCCGACGTCCCAGGGCCGCGTGACGCTCTCGGGCGACAAGCTGATCGAGACGGTCGACGGCGTCCGGAACGAAGTGGTGCTGCCGACCGAAGCCGCGATCAGGACGGCCTACCGCGTCTACTTCGGCATGCCGCTGAAGCGCCTGCCGACCCCACCGGGTGGGAGTCCCTTGACGAGCGGGACGCTCAGCCCGACACTGCCCTGACGTGAACGAAGCCCCGGCCTGGGGTTCCCAGGGCCGGGGCTCCGTCCGTTCCCGAACTGACTGCCGCTCCCACCACGAAGCGGACATGTATGAGGTTAGCCTAACCTCATCTCCCGAGGCAAGAGTCAGGCCGCGGAGACGCACATCTCACTCGTTCGAGTGACACTGCCTGCGGAAACCGCCGGATTTTGTCGGTGCGTGTCGTTACGGTCACAGCGTGAACACAAGGGGGAACTCGACTCTCACCGCGGCGCTGATCGTCGTCGCCGTCCTGGCCTTCATCGTCGTGCACGGCGGCGGGGCCTGGCTGGTCATGCGCATCTTCGTCCAGCCCGTCGCGCTGCCCGAGCCACCGAAGGAACTGCCCAGCCCGTGGCCGGAAACGGGTGCGCAGCCGGTCCGGGAGGCACCCATGCCCACCGGCGAGCTGGCCGCGGCGCTGCCGGACTACACGTCGGGCCACGTGCTCTGTTCGGCACTGCCCGAACAGACCTGGGCGAAGCTGCTGGGCGACTCGGTCCTGCGTGAGGTGTGGCTGGTGTCCGGCTGCACCGTCGTCACCAAGACCCTCCGGGTGCAAGCCGAGCTCAGCGACGGGACGCTGGTGCGCCCGCTCGGGAAGCCGCAGCGGACCGCCGTCGGCGGCCGTGAAGCCACGATCTACTCGGACGCCAGGCAAGCGACCGCGGTCATCGTGCTCACCGGTCCGAACCCGCCGAGCTGGGCCAAACCCGTGCTGGAGGTTTCGCTCGAGCAGCACGTGTGGGACCAGCTGCCCCGCGACCTGCCGA
Source organism: Amycolatopsis lexingtonensis (assembly GCF_014873755.1). NCBI lineage: Bacteria > Bacillati > Actinomycetota > Actinomycetes > Pseudonocardiales > Pseudonocardiaceae > Amycolatopsis > Amycolatopsis lexingtonensis. The sequence continues at coordinate 8,266,660 of NZ_JADBEG010000001.1, read as the reverse complement.
ACCTCGTGCGCGGCATCGGCGAGGGCCTCGTCGCCGCCATCACCAAGCCGGGGCCCGCGCTGCCGCGCGGGCTCGGCGACGAGATCCCGGTCCGCACCGCGGACATCCCGCCCGGCAGCGGCATCGTCGACGCGCCGACCCCGATGATCGCCTGGCAGCTGTGCTCCGCGCTCTCGCGGTCCACCGGGCGTCCGCTCGACGAGTTCGTCCCGAAGCACGACGGCCGCTGCGAATACCGCGCGGACGAGGAGTTCAAGGTCCAGGCGTCGAGCGAGGAGCGGCTCACGCAGTCTCTCCCGGACACGATCGGCGGTCGGCCCGCTTCGGTGCGGAACCCGTCGGTGACGATCCAGCTCACCGACGAGTCACCGCAACAGGTGCAGCTCGCGTGGCTGTCGCCGAGGAAGTCCGACGAAGAACTGCGGGCCTGGGCCGAGTCCCTGCTACCGCAACTGCTCGGCCGTTAGACCTTCGCCCGCTTCAGCACCCGCAGCCCGAACCCCCGCTGCACCGGCCAGGAAACGCCACCCCGCCGGATCAGCACCACCGCGCACACGACCGCGGCCAGCGCCGAAACCGCTCCGCCGATGTAGAAGGGAGACCGCCCGCCGAAGGCGTCCGCCATCCAGCCGACCATCGGCCCGCCGATCGGGTTGCCGCCGATCAGGACCAGCACGTACAGGCCCATCACCCGGCCCCGCATCTCCGGGCTGACCGACGTCTGCACCAGCGCGTTCGCCGTGTTGAGGAACGTCATCGTCGCGAAGCCGAGCGGGATCAGGCCGAGGCCGAAGGTCAGGTACGTCGGCATGAACGCCGTGACCAGTTCGAACACGCCCAGGAAGAAGGCCGAAATCAGCATCAGCCGCACCCGCGGCCGTCCCTTGGTGCCGCGGCGGGCGGACATCACCGCGCCGGTGAACGTGCCGACCGCGACCAGGGTGGAAAGGAGGCCGTAGCCGTCGGCGGCGGTGTGGAAGACGTTCGCCGCGACGATCGGCAGCGAGCTGAAGTAGGTGATGCCGAACGTGCTGACGAACAGCACCAGCACCATCACGGTCATCAGGTCGGAACGCCGCCGGACGTAGCGGAGGCCCTCGACCAGCTGTCCCTTCTCGCGCGGTACCGCCGCGACGCGGAACAGCTTGTCCGGGTTCATCATCAGCAGCCCGATGATCACCGCGACCGTGCTGAGCGCGTTCGCGATGAACAGCCAGCCGGTGCCGATCCAGGTGATCGCGAACCCGGCGATCGCCGGCCCGACGATCCGGGCCATGTTGAAGATCGACGAGTTCAGCGCGACCGCGTTCGCGATCTGGTCCCGGCCGACCATCTCGGCGACGAACGACTGCCGCGTCGGCACTTCGAGCGACGCCGTGATCCCGAGCGTGAAGCACAGGACGTAGACCTGCCACAGCGCGACGAGCCCGGTGATGTCGAGGACGCCGAGCACCACGGCCTGCGAGCACGCGGCGGCCTGGATCCAGGTCAGCAGGCGTCGCTTGTCGACGCGGTCGGCGAGGACGCCGGCCCACAGCGAGAGGAAGAGCGTCGGCGCGAACTGCAGCGCGACCGCGATACCGAGGGCGATCGGGTTGTTGCCGCTGAGGGTGAACACCAGCCAGTCCTGGGCGATGCGCTGCATCCAGGTGCCGATGTTCGAGATGACCTGGCCGGTGAAGAACAGCCGGTAGTTGCGGACCCGCAGCGACGCGAACATGCTGCCGCGCTTGGACGGGGATGGCGGCGAGGCGGACGCCGGTGGCGCCGAGTCCTGGGTAGCAGTGGTCTCGATCGAACGCTTCGTTTCGCTACCCGTGGCCGTCACCGTGGTTAGTTCCCCGCCATCCTGTCGATGATTTCGGCGGCTTTGGAGAGCACTTCGCGCTCTTCGTCGCCGAGTTCCGCCAATTGCCGGTCCAGCCAGGCCTCCCGCACGGAGATCGCCTTCTGCACGTAAGCCAGCCCGCTCTCGGACAACTCGACGATGGCTTGCCTGCCATCGGTCGGGTGCGGGCGCCGCTCGACGAACTTCAGCTCTTCGAGCGCGGCGATCACCCTCGTCATCGAGGGCGGCTGGACGCCTTCCTTCGCGGCGAGCTGACCCGGGGTCAGCGCACCGCACTTGTGCAGGGTGGACAGCGCGGCGACCTGCGTGAGCGTGAGGTCGTCCCCGACGCGCTGTGCCCGCAGCCGGCGGTTGAGCCGGACCACCGCGAGACGCAACCGGCTCGCCAAGGAGCGTTCGTGCGTGTCGCCGGACATATAGTTAGCATACCTTACGAAACTTCGGCCGCACGGGTGATCTCCGTCAAGCGGCAACCTGGAATACGCACCGCGCGTCCTCCCCAGGGAAAACCTGGGGGTCTGATGAACAAGAAACTGGTGGGCTCGGCCGTGGTCGGCGCGGCGGTGCTGGCGATCGCGGCGGCGTGGTTCTGGCCAAGGGAGGACGCCCCGGCGGCCGCGCCACCACCGCCGTCACCCGCGCCGTCGATCGTCCAAGGCACGCTGGAGGTCTACCGGCTCGCGGACGGTCCCGGTGCGGCGATCGAGATCCCGGTGCCGTCGGGCTGGGCCGTGAGCCGCGACAAGGAGCGCGCGAGCTACCGCCGCGGCGACCTCCTGCTCGAGACCGACCGGGTACCGATCACGCAGGAGGACGTGCTGAGCGGGCTCAAGGCGGTCGCCGGCCGGCAAGGCGGCACGGTCACCGAGCACGCCCCGATCGCCGCCCTCGACGCCGCGGAATGGGACTTCACCTACGACCGCGACGGCGTGCCGCGGCGGGTGGCCGTGGTCGGCCTCGGCGCCGGCGACGCCTTGGTGACGGTCCGGTTCGACGCCCCGGCCGCCGAATTCGAGCGCGACCGGAGCGTCCTCGACGAAGCCCTGAAGATCAGGACCTGAACGCGGCCTGGAGCGGCCCGACCGCGAAGTACGCCACGAAGGCCAGCGCGATCACCCACATCAGCGGGTGCACCTGGCGGGCCTTGCCGGTCGCCGCGCGGATCACGACGTAGCTGACGAAGCCGGCGCCGATGCCGTTCGCGATGGAGTACGTGAACGGCATGACGACGATGGTCAGGAACGCCGGCAGCGCGATCGAGTAGTCGGTGAAGTCGATGTCGCGCACCTGCGACATCAGCATCGCACCGACCACGACCAGGGCCGGCGCGGCCGCTTCGACCGGCACGACCTGGTACAGCGGGGTCAGGAACATCGCGGCGATGAACAGCACGCCGGTGACGATGTTGGCCAGGCCGGTCCGCGCGCCCTCCGCGATGCCGGACGCCGACTCGACGAACACCGTGTTCGAGCTGGCCGAGCCGAACCCGCCGGCCGCGCCCGCGAGGCCCTCGACGAACAGCGCCTTGCCGACGTTGGGCAGCTGGCCGTCCTTCGGCAGCAGGTCGGCCTCCTTCGCGAGGCCGGTCATGGTGCCCATGGCGTCGAAGAAGTCGGCGAGCACCAGCGTGAACACCAGCAGGCAGACGGTGATGATCGGCAGCCGCGTCCAGGCGCCGAAGGAGACGTCGCCGACCAGCGAGAGGTTCGGCAGGCCGACGACCTGGTCCGGCAGCGCCGGGTAGCCGAGGTTCCAGCCGAGCGGGTTCGTGCCCTTCGACGGCCCGGCCTTGACGATCGCCTCGACGACGATGGCCAGCACCGTCGACGCCAGCACGCCGATGAGGATCGCGCCCTTGACCTTCCGCACCACGAGGATGCCGGTGACCAGCAGGCCGACGACGAACACCGCGGTCGGCCAGGAGGCGATCGAGCCGTTGATGCCCAAGCCGACCGGGACGGTGGTGTGCGCGGCATCCGGCAGCCGGCGCACGAACCCGGCGTCGACCAGGCCGATCAGGCAGATGAACACGCCGATGCCGACGGCGATCGCGGACTTCAGCGCGGCCGGCACGGCCCGGAACACCGCGGTGCGGAAGCCGGTGAGCACGAGCAGGACGATGATCACGCCCTCGATGACCACCAGGCCCATCGCCTCGGGCCAGGTCATCTGCGGGGCGATGGTGACCGCGACCAGGCTGTTGATGCCGAGACCGGTCGCGATGGCGAAGGGGTAGTTCGCGATCAGTCCCATCAGGATCGTCATGACACCGGCGACGAGCGCCGTCACGGCGGCGACCTGGGAGACGGGCAGGATGCCGCCGAGGAGGTCCTTGTGCGCGCCCGCGTCGTCGCCCGAAAAGCTGCCGATGATCAGCGGGTTCAGCACCACGATGTAGGCCATCGTGACGAAGGTGACGAGGCCGCCGCGCACCTCGCGCGACACCGTCGAACCCCGCTCGGTGATCTTGAAGAACCGGTCCAGTGTGGACGTCCCCGCGCGGGTCGTCTCCTGCTCCGCCATTCGCCTGCCCATTCTGTCGCTGCTGCGGAGTACCCTGCACCTCGTGAGTGAACCGATCAATCCACCGGAGGTTACGGGCTCGTTGCGGCACACGCCGGAGCTGCCCAAGAAGCTGACCGACCTGACGCCGGTGGTGATCGTAGGCACCTCGATCTGGGCTGTCGCGCTGGTGGTGCTCTTCTTCACGACATCGGGGCTCTGGGTGCAGACCGCGCTGTCCGGCTTCGCGCTGGGTTTCGTCGGCATGGCGATCATCGGCTGGCAGCGCGCCGCCGCCCGCCGCGGCTCGAAGTCGGCCCAGCGGCTCTGAGCGTCAGGCGAGCAGGGTCCGCGGTGAGGGGTCGTCGAGCAACGCGGTGATCAGGTGCCGGTCGGGCCAGCGCCCGGCCGCCCAGGCGAACGCGCGGGCCAGGCCCTCGGACGTGTCGGCCGCGTGCAGCCGGCCGTCGGACCACCACTGGACTTCGTGCTCGGCGCCCTGGATCGACACGGTCAGCGGGTCGTGCACCAGGACGCCGCCGTCGGGCAGCCGGACGCCGAGCTGGTCGGCGACGAGCTTCAGCGCGGGTAGCTCGGCCCAGGGCGCGTACTCGCCCTCGCTGGCCACTTCGGCGGGCGCGGTGCTCGCGAGCGGCAGGTCGAGCAGGTCGGCGAGCCGCTCCGGGTCCTCGGGAGCGACCACGTACCGATCGGGCTCGAGCGCCCCGGCCACCCACGGCACGTCCAGCACGAGCGCGTCGTCCACCACGGTCCCGTCCGCGGCCCGTACTCCCCGCGGCGCGCGCGGCCCGAGCCCCGACTCGACGACGGCGTCGTAAGCGCGGGCCACCAGCCCGGCCGAAACCGCGCGATCCGGGTCGGCGAGCCGGTCGAGGAGGTCTTCCGCTTCCTCCACTGTGGACAGGCTGAGCTCCGCCCGCACCCCGGCGGCCGCGAGGAGCTGCTCGCCGAGACCGAGATCGGGCACCTCGTCGTAGAGCCCGGCCAGATCGGCGTCCGGCAAGCGCCATTCGTTCGGCGCGAGTCCCCCGAGCACGGCGTACTGCGCGATCCACCAGGCGGCGTGCCCCCGCGGCGCGCGCAGGGCGTGCCAGGTTTCGGGCCGCGCGGCGAGCAGGCGCAGCGCGGCGGGCCACGAGTCGTCGGCGACGAGATCGAGGTCCCGGATCGCGACGAGCGTCGACGGCGGCTCCGGCAGCGAGTCCCACCAGGTTTCTTCGTCGGGCAGGTCGTGGTCGGGTTCGTGCGGCTCGTCGTCGACGACCAGCGCGAACGAGTCGAGCACCCCGGCGGCTTTCAGCGTGCCGGCCGGCCAGTCCTCGGCGAAGTCCTCGTCGAGGACGTCGAGCGCGCCGTCCTCCTCGAAGACCTCTTCGTCGAAGACGTCGATCAGCGGCGACGACGGCAGCACGAGCTCGTCGGCCCGGCGCCAGGTATCGGTGGCGGGCAGCGCAAGAGCACCGACCCAGCGCGGCGCGTCGTCCCCGCAGTCGGCGACCAGCCGCAGCACGGCACCGGCGAGCGTCGTACCGTCCAATCCGGACCGCACGTCCTCGACACTGCGCTCGACGGCGTCCCGCAGCTGATCGGCGTTGAGCAGCTCCCGCGCGTCGGCGTGCTTGGCCCCCAGCCGTTCCAGCAGCGGGTGCGACGCGGCGGGGTGCACCAGCCGCAGTCCCGGGATGTCCACATCGGACAGCAGTTCGAGTAGCTCGGCCGACCCCTCGACCAGCAGGCACCCCCGAGCCCCCGGCAACGTCCGGCCATCCGACAGCGGAACCGGCAAACCGTCCAGTTTGGACGCGGCGACGGCGTGCGAGTCGACGGCGATCGCGAGCGCGGCGTAGACCTCGCGCCACCACCCGGGATCCCGGCTGACGCCGGTAAGCGTTTCCAGCACCTCTTCGATGCCGATCACTTGCCCCGAAACGGCTTTCAGCGCCTGCGCCGGAACGTCACCCTTGACCAACCCCGGCACGAGGTCGGCGAGCAGCCCCGGCAGTCCGGGAACATCGACGTCGAGAACCCTTGCCTGCCTGCCGGAAACCTCACTCTTGTCCTGAGTGGACACCCAAGTCTCGTTGCTAAGCACGGCAAGCACTTCATCACGCAGCTTGGCGTCCACAGTAGACTTCGGAAATCCCGGCGCCGGAACAAGCGCGAACCGATGTTCGACCGGCAGTGCCCGCACGAGCCCAACATACTCGGCGGCAGCCTTCTCCAGCGCCGCAGTCAGTTCGGGTCCAGGCAACACCCGACGGCGCGAAGGTTCGACGGGAACGGAAGCAAGCAGCCGAGCGGGCAACGACAGCGCGTCATCAGTCGGCGTGGGAGCGCGCAGAACGTCTTCCGTCAGCGGCTCCGGCACGCCATTTCGTCCGATCGGGACCGCCCAGACGACGTCACCACGATGGGTCAGCCACCGGTTTTCCCCTACCGGCCCACGAATTTCGACGACGTCGTCCTCGGAGGACCGAGTCCAAACGCGACCCCCGACCTCGAACTCGGCCAGCCAAGGCAGGGCGAGCAGCAGGTCGGCGACATCTCGCGCGAGTTCTTCAAGAAGAGCGTTGCCATCGACGTCATCCCGCAGCGGAAGCCGGACCTCGGTGTCGAACCCCTCCGGAACATCCCCGTCCACCGGCCACGGCAACCGAAGAACGGGAACCTCGCCCTCGATCCCGGCGGCTTCCCGGGTCCGATCGGCGGAGAAAGCGACCCCACCGGTACGGGAGACAACGCGAGGTTCATCGGAAACGGTCCGCACGGCGGCGAACCCGACCCCGAACTTCCCGACGGTCTCGCCGGTCTTCCCGGAAGCCCGAAGCGAGGCAAGCGAAGCAACACCCCGAGCATCGAGCGGCGCACCGGTGTTGGCGAACCGGAGTTCCCGGTCCACAAGGGACACCTTCACGCGCCCAGGCACACCGGCGGCCATGGCGGCATCGGCGGCGTTCTGGGCCAGCTCGACGAAGAGCCGATCCCGATAGGCCCCGACCCGCAGATCGCGCTCGACGTTGGTGTCTTCGATGAGCCGCGTCGGCGAGTCCCGCCAAGCACGCAGCGTCGCCTCACGAAGCCGACCGGAACCGAACGGATCGCCCCCGACGGGCTCAGCGCCCAGCATCGTCACGCTGGTCGGCCCCGTTCACGTCGCCCTGAGCGGGCTCCGGCTCCGCGGTGACCACCTCGTCGAGAAGAGCGGCTTCGGGCAGGTCGACCTCATCGACCGGCTCTGCCTCGGCGACACTCTCCGCCACCTGGGACTCGGGAGCCACGTCGGTCGGCTGCTCTTCCACCGAGACCGGCTCGGCAACGACCTCGGCCTGCGCTTCCCGCGGCTCTACAGCGGGCTCGGCAACCGCATCGGTGACCTCAGCCTGAGTCGGCTCGGCTTCCGCCGGCTCGGGAACATCAGATTCAACCGGCTCAGCGCTCTCCACAGCGAGCGGCTCCACAGCTGCCTCAGCCGAGGGCGACTCCGCTTCGACGGGCGCAGCAGTTTCGGCGACCGCATCCTCGCCCTCAGCCACGGCCGCATCGGTCACCTCGGCTTGCGTCGGCTCTGCCACCGTCGGCTCGGCCGCACTGACCTCCGGCTCCGCAACCGCACCAGTCGCCTCGGCCGCGTGGGTCACCTCAGCCTGAGTCGGCTCCGCCGACTCCATCTCGGCCGCACTGACCTCCGGCTCCACAACTGCACCAGTCGCCTCGGCCACATCGGTCACTTCAGCCTGAGTCGGCTCCGCAGCCACCGGCTCGGCCGCCGCCATCTCCGGCTCAACCTCCGCCGGTGACACATCCGCCTCGGCGACCGCCGTCTCCGGCTCCGCCGCCGCGGTCTCCACGTCGACTGCCGTCTCCGGCGCCGCTGCCGTCTCGACTGCCGCCACCGGCTCCGCGACCGCCGCCTCCGGCTCCACCGCGGCCGTCTCCGCCGCCACTGGCTCCGGCTCCGCGGCCGCAGTCTCCACGACCGCCGCCTCCGGCTCCGCGACCGCCGACGCCTCCGGCTCGGCCGCCGTCTCCGGCTGCGCCTCTGCCGCCACCGTCTCCGCGGCCGTCGGCTGCGCCTCGACCGACGCCTCCGACTCCGCCGGCGTGAAGTCCAGCAGCGAGTCGTCGTACACCAGCTCCGCCACCGGGACCGAGGACGTCACCTCTACCTCGACCTCCGAGTGCGCCCCACACCCGTACTCCACATCCACCACATGGCCGTCCGCCGGGGCGATGTCGTTGCTGCACACCCCGAAAACACCACTCAAGGAACCAGCCAGCTGCACGAAGAACCCGCACGTCCCGCACACGTCCGGCGCGCTGCGCGCCATATCCGACCGGGGGCCGAACTCGCCGCTGTGCCAGCGGGTGGCCGCTTCCGTGCGGCCGAAGCGGGACAGCACGTGGACGCGGCCCAGGCCTGCCTCGCGGGCGACCTCTTCCACCGCCGGGTCGTCCGACTGCAGGTACGCCGGGGCCAGGCGGGGGTCGTTCTCGTCCGTCGGGAAGATGTCGCCGACGCCCAGGTCGCCCGCGCGCACCCGGCGCTCCCACGGGACCCACGGCGGGGCGATCAGCGCGTCCGGGCCGGGGACCAGGACGACCTCGCTGACCGTCACCGGCTCTTCGTCGCCCGCCAGTGCGACCGTCACCGACCAGCGCCAGCCGCCGTAGCCGGGGACCTGGGCCTCGAACAGGTGACTTGCCGTGACCGCGTCCTCGCGAGTGACCCCCACGTGGGTGCCGAGCTGCTCCGCGGGCGCTTCCTCCAGCACCGCAGCTCGCGCGAACTCCACCGCGTCGGCGAGTTTGCGCTGCACGGAACCGTCGTCGAGGGTCAGCAGCAAAGTCATGCGGCCAATTGTGCCGCACGCATCCGCGGCGCCCGTGCCAGGCTGTTCAACGTGCGCACGCCGATCCTCACCACGCTGCTGCTGGCCGCCGCACTCGGTGGCTGTGCCGGTGCCCCCGAACAACGACCCGGCCCGGAACAGCTCACCGTCGAGGTGGTCTCGACCTTGGCGCACGACCCCGTCGCGTTCACCGAAGGGCTCGAGTTCGCCGGCGACACGCTGTACGAGAGCACCGGTCTCGCCGGCCAGTCGATGCTCACCGCCGGGCCGGCCGGCGGGCCACCCACCACGACGGCCACGCTGCCTTCGCCGCTGTTCGGCGAGGGCGTCACCGTGCTCGGGCCGACGCTCTGGCAGCTCACCTGGCAGGACGGCGTCGCCATCGAACGCGACTCCAAGACTCTCGCCGAGCTGCGCCGGGTGCCCTACCAGGGCGAAGGCTGGGGTCTGTGCCACCAAGCCGACGGGCGGCTCGTCATGAGCGACGGTTCCTCGCGGCTCACCTTCCGCGATCCGAAGACCTTCGCCGTGACCGGGAGCGTCGACGTCGGGCGCGACCAGCTCAACGAACTCGAGTGCGTCGGCGGCGACGTCTACGCAAACGTTTGGCACACCGACACGATCCTGCGGGTCGACGCCGCCACCGGGCACGTCACCGGCGCGATCGACGCAGGTCAGCTGCGTGCCAAGGTGAACCCGACGGACGCCGAAGCCGTGCTCAACGGCATCGCCGCCGTCCCGGGGACCGGCGATTTCCTGCTCACCGGGAAGCAGTGGCCGGTCACGTTCCGGGTGAGGTTCGTCCCGGTCTCGCCCGCAAAGCACGGATGAGCAGGCGGAACCGACCCCCGGTAAGGCAGGATTGACACGTGGCACTCTTCGGCTCCCGCTCCGACGGCTCCGGCTCGCGATCGCGCGGCCGCAAGTCGAAGCGACGCTGGACGCCGGAGCCGGGTGCGGCGGAAGCGCGCAACTGGCGCGAGGCCGCCCGCAACCCGCAGCCCACCCGCGTCGAGCGCCCGGGCCCGCCGCCGGCCGGCCCCGCGGAGCACACCCGCGTCGAGCACCGCAGCGCGCCGCCGCCCACCCGCGCCGAACGGCCCGCGCCCCCGCCGCCTCCGCGCGGCGCGTACTACGGCGCGCCGGACGCGAACGAGGCACCGACCGCCGCCGCGCCGATGGGGCACCGGCCGCCGCCGCCACGCGGGGCGCGGCCGTACCCGCCGCACGACCCGCACCGCACCGAGCCCGTCCGCCGTGAACCCGGCGGCTTCTACCAGGGCGACCGGCACCCCGGCAGCGGCGAGTACGAGCACTACGACACCGGTGGCTACGCCGGCGAGCCGCGGCCGCCGGAGGCCGAACCGCTGCCGCCGCGCGAAGAACCGCGGACGCCCGGCGGCACGCCGAAGCTGCCGAAGAAGATCACCGTCACGCGCGTGGCGGCGATGCGCAGCCGCCAGCTGACCGGCCAGGCCGTCGGCGCCTTCCAGCGCGCGACGAAGGCCGACGGCGCCGAGAAGTCCGGTCTCACCTCGCTGACCTACGCCGTGATGCTGAACTACGCCAGCGACGCGGCGATGGCGATCGCGCTGGCCAACACCCTCTTCTTCGCCGCGACCAGCGGCGAGAGCAAGGGCAAGGTGGCGCTCTACCTGCTCATCACGATCGCGCCGTTCGCGCTGGTCGCGCCGGTGATCGGCCCGGCGCTCGACAAGGTGCAGCGCGGCCGGCGGCTCGCGATGTGCGCGTCTTCGGTCGGCCAGGGCCTGATGGCCGTGGTGATGGCGCTGCACTTCGACGACTGGCTGCTCTACCCGGCCGCGCTCGGGATGATGGTGCTCTCGAAGTCGTTCACCGTGCTCAAGGCCGCGGTGACGCCCCGGGTGCTGCCGTCCGAGATCACGCTTTCGAAGACCAACGCCCGGCTGACGACGTTCGGCCTGGTCGCCGCGGGCGCGTTCGGCGCGCTGGCCAGCGGCATCAACGCGATCTCCGGCTCGGCGGGCGCGCTGTGGTTCACGGCGCTGATCTGCGTCGCGGCCGCCGTGCAGTCGATGCGGATCCCGGCCTGGGTGGAGGCGACCGAGGGCGAGGTCCCGACGTCGCTTTCGGCGCACCCGACCGAGAAGAAACGCCGCCAGCCGATGGGGCGCCACATCGTCGTCGCGCTGTGGGGCAACGGCTCGGTGCGCGTGCTCACCGGCTTCCTCATGATGTTCGCCGCGTTCGCGGTCAAGGCGCAGACCGAAGGCACCGGGCAGACGCCGTTCATGCAGCTGCTGCTGCTCGGCGTGATCGGCGCCGCGGCGGGGGCCGGCGGCTTCCTCGGCAACGCGCTGGGCTCGCGCCTGCACTTCGGCAGCCCGGACCAGGTGATCGTCGGCTGCGTGGCGGGCTGCGTGCTGGCCGCGCTGGTCGCGACGATCCTGCCCGGCCTGGCCACGGCCGCGATCGTCGGCCTGGTCGGCGCGACGGCCAGCGCGCTCGCGAAGATCAGCCTCGACGCCGTCATCCAGGAAGACCTGCCGGAGGAGTCGCGCGCGTCGGCGTTCGGCCGCTCCGAGACCGTGCTGCAGCTGGCCTGGTGCCTCGGCGGCGGCGCGGGCCTGCTGCTGCCGCCGACGTACTGGATCGGCTTCCTGGTCATCACGGTCGTGCTGGCGGTCGGCCTGACCCAGACGTACCTCGTGCGCCGCGGCGGCTCGCTCGTGCCGGGCCTCGGCGGCGACCGGCCGCTGCGCCCCGAGCCGACCGGCAGCTTCCCGGCCCAGGGCCTGCCCAGGGACCCGGCGCCCCGCCGGTAGGCTCCGGCCATGCGACGTTCCCGGGTGGTGGCCCTGCTTGCGGCCGGTGGGTTCGCGGTGGCCGGCTGCTCGGCACCCGGCCCGGCCGAGGTCACGTTCTACGCCGACGGCCACACGATCAACACCGCGCCGGTGCTCTCCTGCGACTACTCGCAGCAGCTCGCCCAGCCGTGCAGCGCCAAGGGCGACACGAAGACGCTGAAGGTCCGCCCGGGCAAGCCCGTGCAGATCTCCGTGCCCGGCGAGGTCGCGGACGCGCCCTGGCAGATCGTCTACGAGTACGTCACCCCGCAGGGCGAGTACAAGCAGAGCGACCCGATTCCCTTCACGTCGCTGGACCGCTACGCGTACACGGTCACGCCGCCGACGCCCGCCGACCGCATCTCGGCGGTCGACGTGCAGAAGTACACGGCCGTGCTGAACTCCAGCACCGGTGAGTCCGGGCTGCTGCCCAGCGACGTGTGGGGCCTGCGCCTGGAGGCTTAGGGGTCCAGGTCCCGCGCCACCGCGCGCATGATCTCGCCGATCTGCTTGGTGTGCTTGCGGTCCGGGTAGCGGTTGCGCCGCAGGTCCGGCTGCACCTTCAGCTCGAGGAGCTTGATCATGTCCTCGATCAGGCCGTGCAGTTCCTCGGCCGGGCGGCGACGGGCCTCGGCGACCGACGGCGGCGGGTCGAGCAACCGGACGGAGAGCGCTTGCGGACCGCGACGGCCGTCGGCGACGCCGAACTCCAGCCGCTGGCCGGCCTTGAGCCCCTCGACGCCCTGCGGCAGCGCGGCCTTGCGGATGTAGACGTCGGCGCCACCGTCCTGCGTGACGAACCCGAACCCCTTCTCCGCGTCGTACCACTTGACCTTGCCGGTCGGCACTTCCCTCACCAGTCCTTCTGTGTCCCGCTCACGACGAACGCGCCCGGGGGCGTACCCAGGGCGCGCTGGGTAAAGGGTATCTCGCCACATGCCCTGGGGAGAAGTCGATACCGGCGGATACCCTCTGCGTCATGAAGACCACGTCGAAGGAGGCCGCGGTGGCTACCCCCGGCAAACCGTTCCTGATGCGCCTCGGCATCGGCTTGTTCGGCATCGGCATGCTGGCCGTGCTCGCCGTGTTCATCATGTTCGCCGCCGGCTTGGAGAACCTGCCGATCTGGCTTTCCGTCGGCGCCGGTGTCGTCACCCCGCTCGGGCTGCTGCTGGGCCTGATCGCGCTGGTCCGCGAGGCACGCGCCAAGAACTAGGGCACCGCTGCGAACGTCTTCTCGAACCAGTCCGGGAACTCCGTCAGCGACTCGAACACCACCTCCGCTCCTTCGCTCAGCAGGAGCGTGCGATCGCACGGACCCGTCGTGACGCCGACCGCGATCGCGCCGGCGGCCAGCGCCCCCCGGATGTCGCCCGCGTGATCTCCGACATACACGCGGGCGTCGTGCGCCAGGAGCGCCTCGGCCTTCCGCGTGGACCACAGCTCGCCGACGACCTCGTCGACCTCCAGCCCGAGCGCGTCGACGTGCAGCTGCGCGTTGGGCCCGTACTTGCCGGTGACGACGAGCGTGCGGCCGCCGGCCCGGTGCACCGCGCGCAGTGACTCGACCGCGCCCGGCAGCGCGACCGTGCTCGGCACGACCATGTCGGGGTAGAGCGCGCGGAACCGGTCGACGAGCCCGGGGATGCGCTCCTCCGGGGCTTCGAAGCCGCGCAGGATGTCGTCGAGGGGCGGGCCGAGGTTGGCCGCGAACGCGTCACCGTCCAGCGGCAGGCCGGATTCGGCGCCGAGCGCGTTCATCGCCGCGGCCATGCCCGGCCGCGCGTCGATCAGTGTCATGTCGAGGTCGAACCCCACCGTGATGCCCACGGTCCACACGGTACTGGCGACCACCGACAGTTTTACACGTCAGCTGATCATGTACAGCGTCTTGACAGCGGGGTTATCTGTGTCAAGGTGAGGGTGTGACCAGCTTCACTGACCGGACGAAGGCGTCCCTGCGGGAAGCACTGTTGGACGCCGCCGCCGAGATGCTGCCGGACCGCGGTCACGCGGGCCTGCGGATGGCCGACGTGGCGGCGCGCGCCGGCGTGAGCAGGCAGACCGTCTACAACGAGTTCGGCAACAAGGCGGCGCTGACCCAGGCGGTGGCGCTGCGCACCGCGGCGGAGTTCCTCGACGGGATCCGGCAGCGGTTCGAAACGGCGGACGGGCTGCTCACGGGCATCCACCACGCCGTCGTCTACACGATCGAGCACGCGCGGGAGAACCGCCTGGTCGCGGCGGCGCTCGGCACCGAAGCGGGCGAGGACCTGCTGCCGCTGCTCACGAGCCGGGGCGAGCCGATCCTGACCGCGGCCGCGGACCTCGCCGCCGAGCAGTACCGGGAATTCGAACCAGGCCTGTCGGCCGAAGCCGCGGCCCTGCTCGCGGAGACCGTCGTGCGGCTTTCGCTGTCGCACCTGGTGCTCCCGACGCACTCCGCGACGGAGGCGGCCGACGCCGTCACCGCCGTGCTGGCCCCCGCCATCCGCCAATTCGTCCACAATGGAGTGACACGATGACCGACACGCTGCCCGAGCTGCGGACCGGCTTTTCCTCGCTGCGCAAGGGCGGGCTCAACTGGGACTCCTTCCCGCTGCGGCTGTTCGTCAAGGGCAACAAGAAGTTCTGGAACCCCGCCGACATCGACTTCAGCCGCGAACGCGAAGGCTGGGACACGCTCAACCCGGAGCAGCAGCGAAGCACGACGTACCTGGTCGCGCAGTTCATCGCCGGCGAAGAAGCCGTCACCGAGGACATCCAGCCGTTCATGCGCGCGATGTCGGCGACCGGCCGGTTCGGCGACGAGATGTACCTGACGCAGTTCTGCTTCGAGGAGGCCAAGCACACGGAAGTGTTCCGGCGGTGGATGGACGCCGTCGGGCTGACGGCCGACCTCCACCCCTACGTCGCCGAGAACCCGCACTACCGCAAGCTGTTCTACGAGGAACTCCCGCAGTCGCTGCGCGCGCTGGAGGACGATCCCAGCCCGCTCAACCAGATCCGCGCGAGCGTGACGTACAACCACGTGATCGAAGGCAGCCTCGCGCTGACCGGCTACTACTCGTGGCAGCTGATCTGCACCCAGCACGACATCCTGCCGGGCATGCAGGAACTCGTCCGCCGCATCGGCGACGACGAGCGCCGCCACATGGCGTGGGGCACGTTCACGTGCCGCCGTCACGTCGCGGCGGACGACTCGCTGTGGGACGCGGTGCAACAGCGGATGGGCGAGCTGCTTCCCCACGCGCTCAACATGATCCAGTGGGTGCAGGACCAGTTCGAGGAACTGCCGTTCGACAACGACCCGCAGGAGATCATCCAGTACGCGGCGGACCGGGCCCAGCGCCGGCTGGGCGCGATCGAGTCGGCGCGCGGGATGCCGGTGGAGCAGATCGACCTGGACTACTCGCCGGAGCACCTGGAGGAAACGTTCGGCGAGGAAGACGCCAAGGCGATCGCCGAGGCGGCCGCCGCGGTCGGGTGACGCGCGTGTGTGAAGGCCACCTTGTGGTTCCACAAGGTGGCCTTCACGAATTTTCCGCGGATCAGAGGCCGATCGCGTCCAGGGTGCCGCTCAGAACGCCCGCGCTGCCCCGGTCGTGGTCGCCGGTGTTCGCGTGGGTGTCGCTCGAGCCGGCGCCGTCCTGGCCCGCCCAGCCGGTGTGCTGCCGGTACTGCGAACCGCCGTCACGGTCGGTCCGAGCCGAGGTGTCCTGCGTGGCCACGCCGTCCTTGGACGCGGTGCCCGCGTTCTCGCGGTACTGGCTGCCGCCGTGCCGGTCGGCCGACGCGGCCTTGTCGCTGGTCGCGACGCCGTCCGGGCCCGCGGCCGTGGAGTTCTCGTGGAAGGTGCTCCCCCCGCGGTGGGTGCCGGACTGCACCGAGTGCGTCGCTGCGCCGTCCGGACCGGCCTGGACCTGGGTGCTGCCGAAGCTGTCGGCCGAAGCGATTCCGGCGGCGCCGAGCGTCAGCGGCAGCGCCAGGGCCCCGGCGGCCATGGTGCGGCGGATCGTACGCATGAAAACATCCCCTTTTGGTTGACTGCATAGGGTTTTCGGACCGGGACGCCGTGGCGTCCCAACGGCGGGTTGCCCGACGTCCCGGCCCTTCATGCGTACGAACCTTGTGTCCCACCCCACCGCTCGTGGGTTCAGCAGCTCACCAATCCCAGCTGAGGATCATCACTTGCCCTCCCTTCGCACAGTCGCGAAGGGCCAACGCGCGGACGTCCCGAGTGGTTTAGGCGTGCTTGGTCGCCGCAGCATTCTCCAAACCGAGGAGGGTGATCGACTTCTCCCGCATCTCGACCTTGCGGACTTTTCCCGTCACCGTCATCGGGAACTCCTTGACCAGCTGGACGTAGCGGGGAATCTTGTAGCGGGCCAGTTTGCCTTCACAGAACTCGCGGACCTTCTCCGCGGTCAACGGCTCTGCGCCTTCGCGCATCTGGATCCAGGCCATCAGCTCCTCGCCGTACTTCTCGTCCGGGACCCCGATCACCTGGGCGTCGAGGATGTCCGGGTGGGTGTAGAGGAACTCCTCGATCTCCCGCGGATACAGGTTCTCCCCACCCCGGATGACCATGTCCTTGATCCGGCCGGTGATGTTGAGGTACCCGTCACCGTCCATCACCGCCAAGTCGCCGGTGTGCATCCAGCGTGCCGCGTCGATCGCCTCGGCGGTTTTGTCCGGCTGCTCCCAATACCCGAGCATCACCGAATAGCCACGCGTGCACAGCTCACCCGGCTCGCCGCGCGGCACCGTCAACCCCGTCTCCGGGTCCACGACCTTGACCTCCAGGTGCGGCCCCACCCGCCCCACCGTGGACACGCGGCGTTCGATCGAGTCGTCGGCGCGGGTCTGCGTCGACACCGGCGACGTCTCGGTCATGCCGTAGCAGATCGACACCTCGCCCATGCCCATCCGGTCGATGACCTGCTTCATCACCTCCACCGGACACGGCGACCCCGCCATGATCCCCGTCCGCAGCGACGACAAATCGAAGCTGGCGAAGTCCGGGTGGTTCAGCTCGGCGATGAACATCGTCGGCACCCCATACAGCGAGGTGCACCGCTCCGCCGCCACCGCTTCCAAGGTCGCTTTCGGGTCGAATGCGGGTGCGGGGATGACCATGCAGGCGCCGTGGCTGGTGCAGGCCAGGTTGCCCATCACCATCCCGAAGCAGTGGTAGAACGGCACCGGGATGCAGACCCGGTCCGCTTCGGTGTAGTTGCACAGCTCCCCGACGAAGAAACCGTTGTTGAGGATGTTGTGGTGGCTGAGCGTGGCACCCTTGGGGAAGCCCGTGGTGCCGGAGGTGTACTGGATGTTGATCGGGTCATCCGCCGACAACCCCGCCTGCAGATGCTTCAGCTGACCCGGGTCCCCACCGGCGGTCATCAACGCCTGCCAGGTGTCGCTGCCCAGGATCACGACGTGCTCCAGCGCGGCGCACTTCTCCCGCACCTCCTCGACCATCGCGGGGTAGTCGGAGGTTTTGAACTTGTCCGAGGCGACCAGCAGCCGGATCCCGGCCTGGTTGAGGACGTACTCCAGCTCGTGCGAGCGGTAGGCGGGGTTGATGTTGACCAGGATCGCGCCGATCTTCGCCGTCGCGTACTGCAGGAACGTCCACTCCGCCCGGTTCGGCGACCAGATCCCCACCCGGTCGCCCTTGCCGATGCCCTGCGCGACCAGCCCCAACGCCAGCGCGTCGACCTCGGCGGCCAGTTCGCGGTAGGTCCACCGGCGCCCGGCCGTCCGGTCGACCAGAGCGTCGCGGTCCCCGAAGGCGGCCACCGTCCGGTCGAAGTTGTCCCCGATGGTGTCTCCCAGCAGCGGGACCTCGGACGTTCCCGAGGCGTAGCTCGGCAGTGCGGGCGCGTCAGGCATGGTGCCTCCTGAAGTCGGCGGTGACTGGCGCCGAGTCTAAGAACCGCCGTACCCGGTAGCCAGTCGCCGGGAAATACCGTTACGGCGGCCCCGATCGGTGGCAGGATTTCGCTCGGAAGAGGGAGGGAACCCGATGCGAAGAATCCTGGCTTTGGCCGCGGCGATCCTGGTGCTCGCGCCCGCCGCACCGGCGTCGGCCGCGACCAGCGTGATCGTGCTGCCCGGTGCCACGTCCGCCGAAGGGATCACCCCGGCCGGCGGCGGCACCTACTACACCGGCGACCTCATCGCCGGCACGATCTTCCGCGAGGACGTCAAGCGCGGCACCGCCGAGCGCTTCATCGAGGCGCCACCCGGGGCGATGGCGGCCGGGGTGGACCTGGACCGGCGGCACGACCTGCTGTTCGTCGCCGGAGGGAAGGGCGGCAAGGCCTACGTCTACAACGTGCGCACCAAGGCGAAGGTCGCGGACTTCACCTTCGGCGACCCGCAGACGTCCTACGTCAACGACGTGGCCGTGACCCCGTACGGCGCCTGGTTCACCGACTCCTACCACCCGCAGCTGTTCTTCGTGCCGAACGTGTCCGGCGTGCTCGGCACGCCGCGCACCCTCCAGCTGAGCGGACCAGGGGCGGGCGGCTCCCCCGACACCTTCTTCATGAACGACATCATCGCCACGCCGTCCGGCGACACCCTGCTCGTGGCCGCCACGACGCCCGGCAAGGTGTACCGGATCGACCCGGTCACCGGGGTCAGCGCGGAGATCGCGGGGGTGAACGCGCCGAGCGTCGCCAGTCTCGTGCTGGAAGGCCGCCGGCTCTGGGCGGTGCAGCTCGACGACACGATCAGCCGGTGGTGCCTCGACGGCGACCTGAGCCACGGCACCGCGGCCGGGACGATCACCGATCCGCGGTTCGACCAGCCGGTTTCGGCGGCGAAGATCGGCGACCGGCTCGCCGTCGTCAACTCCCACATCTTCAGCGGTTACCCGCCCACCAGCCCGACCTACGAGGTCCTTCTCGTCGGCGCGTGACTGGTAGGGTCCGGACGGACTTCGAGGGGGCGATCGATGGCCGGCCAGGGGTTTCGCGACGAGCTGACCCAGTTGCTGCAGGCGCGCTACCCGCTGCTGGTCGTCGAGACGCACGAAGAGCAGCGGGTGCTGCGGGAGATCCGCGCGGTCGCGGAGGACCAGCAGCGCCTTCGCACGCCGCGGCGGGTGTACGTCTGGTCGTCGACCACCGGGCTCGCGCCCGCGGGCGGCCCGCCGATCAGCGACACCCGTACCGCGGCCGCCGCGCTCGAGCGGATCTACGGCTGGGGCGAGCCCGCCGTCTTCGTCTTCGCCGACCTGCACCCGTCGCTGGTGTCCGAAGGCGGGCACCGGCCCGATCCCGACGTCGTCCGGCGGCTGCGTGAGCTCGCCGCCGCGTTCAAGACGCGTCCGGTGCCGCTGAGCCTGATCCTCGTGTCGCCGTCCCTGCCGGTGCCGCCGGAGCTGGAGCACGACGCGACCGTCGTCGACTTCCCGCTGCCCGACCAGCGCCAGATCGGCGAGCTGCTCGACAGCATGGTCGCCGCGCACCGGCAGAACGTCCGGATCAGCATCGACCGCGACGACCGGGACATGATCGTCGCCGCGGCGCGCGGGCTGACGCTGCCGGAAGCCGAGAACGCGTTCGCCAGGGCCCTGGTCGAAGGCGGCGGGCTCGACCCCAGCGACCTCGAGCTGATCCTCGCCGAGAAGCGCCAGGCCGTCCGCCGGTCCGGGATGCTCGACATCGTCCCCGCGGAGACGAGCTTCGACGCCGTCGGCGGGCTGGACCGGCTCAAGCGCTGGCTGACCAAGCGCACCGGCACCTGGACGCCCGCCGCGTCGGCGTACAACCTCGCGGCGCCGAAGGGGCTGCTGCTCACCGGCGTCCCCGGCTGCGGCAAGAGCCTGTCCGCGGTCTGCGTCGCGAACATGTGGCGGCTGCCGCTGCTGCGGCTGGACCTCGGGCGCGTCTTCGCCGGGCTGGTCGGCTCGAGCGAGAAGAACATCCGCACGGTCATCCGCACCGCGGAAGGCATCGCGCCCTGCGTGCTGTGGGTCGACGAGATCGAAAAGGGCCTCGCGGGCGCCGGCGGCGGGGGCGACGGCGGCACCGCGCGGCGCGTGTTCGGCACGTTCCTGTCCTGGATGCAGGAGAAGTCGGCGCCGGTGTTCGTGATGGCGACCGCGAACCAGGTCGGCTCGCTGCCGCCGGAGTTCCTGCGCAAGGGCCGGTTCGACGAGATCTTCTTCGTCGACCTGCCCTCGGCGCCCGAGCGCGCCGCGATCTGGCGGATCCACCTGGCCAAGCGCGTCACCGACCCGTTCGTGGCCAGTGAGCTGCGGATGGACGACGCGCTGTTCGCCGAACTCGCCGACGTCAGCGCGGGCTACAGCGGCGCCGAGATCGAGCAGGCCGTGCTGTCCGGGCTGGTCGACGCGTTCGCCGAGAAGCGGCCGCTGCGCCGTGACGACCTCGTGCGCGCGGTCGAGTCGACCGTGCCGCTGTCGGTCACCCAGGCCGACGAGATCCTGGCCATCCGGAACTGGGCGGAGACCCGGGCCGTCGCAGCGACGGACACCTCCACCGAGGCCGGCACCGCCGCTCCCGTCGCGGCGCCGCCGCCGGAGTCCCCGAGGGGAAGGACGATCGACGTATGACGCATCGCGTGACCGTCACCATCGCCAAGGACGGCTCGATCAGCGCCGAAACGCACGGCGTGACCGGGTCCAAGTGCCTCGACTACATCCCGCTGCTCGAGGACCTGCTCGGCGCGGAAACGGTGTCGTCGGAGTTCACCGAGGACTACCGCCGGACGTCCGCCGAGGCCGAGAACACGGCGTCGCAGCAGCAATGGAACTCCTGAACCTCCACCGGATCGTCGACGTCACCGCGGCCGAAGGTCCCGGTGTGCGGTGCGCGGTGTGGACGCAGGGGTGCTCGGTGCGCTGCCCCGGCTGCTTCAACCCGCAGACGTGGACCACGCGCGGCGGGACGCTGACGCCGTGGCCGGACCTGGTTTCGCACGTCCTCGCGATTCCCGGGATCGAGGGCGTCACGCTGCTCGGCGGCGAGCCGTTCGACCAGCCCGAACCGCTGGGTCACTTCGCTTCCGCCGTGCGCGAAGCGGGGCTTTCGGTGATGACGTTCACCGGGCACGTCCTCGAGGACCTGCCGCCGTCGAAGCTGCTCGACTCGACGGATCTGCTGGTGGACGGGCCTTTCCTGGCGGACCGGCCGGAGACCGAGCGGCCGTGGGTGGGGTCGGTGAACCAGCGGTTCCACTTCCTGACCGACCGCTACGACGAGTCGATCTTCACCACGCCGAACCGCTTGGAACTGACGATCGGGGTGGACGGCGGGATCGAAGTGAACGGGTTCGCCACCACCGAAGTACTGGAAGCGCTGCTCGAAGGGGATCACCGATGAGTGTCACGCTGAAGCTGCGCAGCGAAGCACTGGCCCAGCTCAACGCCGCGACGATCGCCGCGCACGCGCAGGCGCAGCCCGGCGTCGTCACCGTGCGGACCCGGATGCGGCACCGCGACCTGCTCGCCCGCGCGCTCACCGGGCTGCGGGCGCAGGTCACCGACGACGGCAACTCCGTCGTCGCAGCTTGGGAGGGGCGCCGGATCACGTTCGTCTACGGTCCCGAAGGCGTCCAGCTGGCGCACGTCGACGGCCCGGGCCTCGCCGAGGCCGAAGCGCAGCGGCTGGTGCTGTCGGTCGACGAGGCGTACGCCGCCCAGGTGCAGCAGTCGGTGCTCGCGCGACTGAAGGCGCGCGCGGCTTCGAACGGGATGGTCGTGGAGTCGGAGCGGGTGAACGCCGACCAGTCGATCAGCGTCACGCTGGCCGCCACGTCGTGACCGAGGTCAGGGTCGGGCTGATCGAGTTCGGCAAGGCGCTCAACGACTCCGTCACCCTCCCCGGCCTCGGCGAGCTCCCGGGCGGCCAGGTCAGCGCGGGCCGGGCGGTCCGCGGTGCCCGCGCGCGGCTGCTGCGGGGTGACCGGGTCCTCGCGGACAACCTGCGCCTCGGGATCATGGTGCGGAAGAAGTTCTTCTCCAGCGACGTCGAAGCGGTCACGGACGCCGGGTTCCTCAAGGACGTCTTCGTCGCGGTCGGGCGGCGCGATCTGGTGAAGGGCGACTCGCTGGAGCTGTACACCGACGACGCCGTCGGCCCGGACACCAGCCGCCAGGAGGGCCTCGCTTCGGTGCTCGCGCCGGGTTTCGACCAGCTGACGGGGTTCCACGCGTCGGTGGTCGTCCGTGACGGGGTCCTGCGTTCCGGGGCACTGGTGGCGTTGACGCGCGGCGGACGTCCGGCCGGCGAGCCGATGCGGGTGCTCGGGCTGTTCGGTCCCGGCCCGGTGGAAGAACTGCCTGCCGGGCGGCCGGGCACGGTGTTGCTGGGCTTCCAGTGCGACGTGCCGCCCATGGCCGGCGACGCGCTGGTGGCGTTCCAGGAGCCCGCGCACGACTCCCTGGAGTGGCGCGAAGGGGCCGTGGTGGTGCACGGCGTCACCGACCTGGGCAACGGCTCCGTCGTGGCGGCGGTCGAGGTGCCGGAGGGGCGCGGCGCGGCGTTCACGGCCGGGTCTTCGGCGCGGGTGCTGCGGCCGATCGGGACGACGTTCAACGAGCGCAGCACGGTCGTTTCCGCGGACCTGCGGATCCTGTCGCTGGCACGGGACGGGGTGGCGGTGCGGAACAGCGCGGGGACGCGGGTGTTCACGGTCGCGCTGGCGACGCGGGACCTGCGGGAGAACGACATCGTCGAGGCGTACGTCCCGGCCGCGATGCCCGCGTTGGCGCCGCCGCCCACGGTGGCTCCCGCGGTGGCTCCGACGTCGGCTCCCGCGGTGGCTTCCACGCTGGTGGATGTGAACGTGGCTTCGGGCCCGGAACTGGCGACGTTGCCGGGGCTGTCGCCGTCGCGCGTGACGAC
This sequence comes from Amycolatopsis lexingtonensis, assembly GCF_014873755.1. Taxonomy (NCBI): domain Bacteria; kingdom Bacillati; phylum Actinomycetota; class Actinomycetes; order Pseudonocardiales; family Pseudonocardiaceae; genus Amycolatopsis; species Amycolatopsis lexingtonensis. Next base: position 8,243,724 of record NZ_JADBEG010000001.1, on the reverse strand, counting down.
GGCCTTGGAGCTGCGCCGTCGCCAGGGCGGCTTCCCGGACGTGGAGGCGTTCGGCGTCGCGATCGGCCTGCAGCCGCACGAGATCGTCCGCCTGCGCGGACGGGCGACGGCCAGTCGGGTGGCGTTGCGCGAGACGGGCGTGCGCCAGCTCGACATCTGAAGCGGCGGGTGGCGATTCCGCTACGCTCGGGGACGTGCCGGAGGAATTCTCACTGGGCCTGACGGAGGTCGACACCGCGGTCCGGCGCACCGGTCTCCCGGCGAACTGGCACCCGTTCGAAATCCGCAGCGCGGGCCGCACCCTGGCCGAACACGACCGCATCGCGGCGGCGGCCTGGGAGTCGATGCGGGCGCGCGGGCTGGCCGGTCCGGACAAGCTGGACATCGAGGTCGAGCAGACGCTGAGGGCGTGGACCCAGCCGGACGTGCTGATCATCGTCCGCGCGGCGGAGGACACCCGCCAGGTCTTCTACCGCGCGGCGATCGGCCACGGGCTGGGGGTGTTTTCGGAGCTGTCGGGCTCGGGCGAGGAGGTCCTGTTCGCCCAGAGCCGCCCGGACCGCCTGGTCGACCTGCTGGTCGGCATGCTGCCGGCGTACCCCCCGGTGCCGCTGCCGGAGCTGGCGTTCATCGCCCCCGGTTCAGCGCGTGAAGCGGAGCTGGCGGCGGAGTTTTCGGCCTGGCCCCTGCACCGCTACGGCACGGTGGAGCTGTCGGTCCGGTCCGCGGGAGCGCTGAAGCCGGTGGGAACGACGACGTTCATCGACAACGACGGCGGCCGGTTCCTGATGTTCAGCGAGTCGCTGCCAGGCGACGAGACGCGAGTGACGTTCACCCCTTCGGATGGTTCTCACCTGCGCGCTTGGCTCCACGAGCGTGGCAGGAACCACTGACGCGGCCGGTTCGTCACTAGTACAGTGCGAAGGGACCACGCAGGGTGGTGCCGGACGACGGGGAGGGCGTCATGGGCGGTTCGCAATTCGGCGCACCGGGCTCGTTCACACCCCCACCCGCGGCTGGGGACGCGGGGGCGAACTTCCTGTCGGGGCTGCTCGATGGACCGACGGATTCCGACGCCGCCAAGCAGGTCAGCACCGGCGGCAGCCATCTGAAGTCGCTCGCGGAGAGCGGTCAGTTCGCGGTCAACGAGGAAGGTTTCCAGGCGTACATCAAAGCTTGCGACTTCTTCATCGACGGCTACGACAAGATGCTCCGGGACGTGCATGTTCTCGCTGGAGCCGCCCGCATGGGCGGCAGCACTTACGCTAAGACCGTAGCCGAGTTCAACGCGATTGCGGCCGACGGCGATCCGCAGGCGTTGATTCCCAACCTCCTCCTTATGAAACGCGGCGTCGAAGACGCGCGTGAGGCGATGGTGATCGCACGAAAGAACTATCGCGAAACCGAAGATGCCCACGCGGTGGCGTTCGCCGACCTGAACAAGAATCTGCAGGAAAAGTGACTTCTCACCGCATCACCGCGATCTTGACCGTCGCCGTCTGTGCGGCGCTGGCCCTGGCCGCGTGTACCAGTCAGGTCGGCGGCCAGGCAAACCCGAGTTCAACCGCCGCCGGTACCGATCCGTCCAGCGCGGCTACATCCGCAGGTGACCCGGACGATCCGTTCGCCTCCATGAAACCGTGCTCGCTCCTGGACCAAGCGCTTGCTGGCCAAGGTTTTCCGGCTGCGGTCCCGACTGTCGCCGACGCGAAGGAAAGTTGCGCCGCAACCAAGCCGCGGGCAGGCGACGTGAGCCCGATCGACCTGGCGCTTTCGCTTCAACCTGGCCGAGGTTACAAGAACAACGTGAGCAACCCCAGCCAAGCGAGCGAAGGCACGGTCCACGAACGCGCGGCGGTTGAAGTACGCGAGCCCCAGCAATCGCCCGGGCAGTGCGGTATCTGGCTGGACGTAAAACCGCAGTCCCGAGCCCTGGTACTGGTGACTTCGGGGTCGGACACGGCCAACGCCTGCAAGCTCGTCGAAGGATTCGCGGAGAAGATCGAGCCGCTGCTGCCGAAGACCAACTGATACGGAGTCCAGCCATGAGTCAGCCGCACCGGGCGCAGCATCGCCAGTCCGAGGGTGACTACTACGCGGAAACCGCCCAGAAGCTCCATGGTCATGGGGCCGACGGCCAACGGCTCACCCAGCAGGCCGCGTCGGACTATTCGGTCGCGCAAGGGAAGCTCCTGCAGGAAGGGCAAACCCTCCGTTCCGGGGCACCGGCCCCGGACGAGAACTACGCGAGCCAGCCGCACGAAGTCCTATACGACATGGTGCACCAGAACCTGGACCTCGAGGACCTCAACGACCGCAGCCGGGTGGCCAATGTCTACGGGAACTGGCTCGCCGATGCCTCGAACCAGTTCCGCGACGCGGCCACCGCGGCGGGCGGCTCTTGGCAAGGACCAGCGGCCGAACAGGCGAACAGCTTCTTCCAGAGCACCGCCGGCCACACGGAACAAACCGGCAACGCGATGCAGCTGGCGTCCAACCACTACTCCCAGCAGTCCGCGGCCGCGCACTACGCCAAGACCAACATGCCCGAGCCCACCGGCTTCAACCAGCAAGCCGAACTCGACAAGGCGAAACAGCAGTACAACTCCGGCGACCTCGTCGGCATGAGCGGCACCATGGCCGGCATCCAGGTCAAGCAGCAGCAGGCCGACGCCGCGCACCAGCAGGCCGTTCAGGTGCTGCAGAACCTCGACGGCACCTACCACGAAACCGCCAGCTCCCAGCCCACCTACGCGCCGCCGCCGCAGCTTGGGCAAGGGGACTCCACCTCCGTCTCCGGGTTCCACGGAACGAGCGGCACCGGCGGGACCGGCGGCTTCTCCGGCACCCCGAACATCGGCGGAAGCGGCACCAGCGGCAGCTACGTCCCCGGAAGCACGACCGGGACCGCACCAGGCACGACCCCGCCCTCCTTCGTGCCGCCGGGCAGCACCAGCGGCACCGGCGGGCCCGGGAACTTCGCGGGCAACACCAACTTCCGCGCCGCCCCCGCGGCGAGCAGCTTCACGCGCATGACACCCGACGGCCTCGCCATGCCCGGGACCACTCCCGGGGGCACCAGCACCGGCGGCGGGGACACCACTCGGGGCGGCAGCAAGCCCGGACGGGCCGGCAGCGGCTTCGCCGGGTCGCGCGTTTCCGGCAGTGCCGGCGGCACGCCCAAGGGAGCGGCCGGCGAAAGCGAAGGCAAGGGCGTGGGCAAGGGCAGCGGCGTGGGCAAGAGCGGCGAGCGGCTCGAACGCGGGGCCACCGCCGCCGCGGCTGCCAAGGGCAAAGGCGCAGCAGGAGCGACGGGCGCGGCGGCCGGCAAGAAGAAGGACGACGACAAAGAGCACAAGAACAAGTACGCCGTCGACGACGAGGTCTTCGACCTCAAGCCCGAACGCGGGCCCGACGGCGAGAAGATCGTGCGGCCGACCATCGGGGAAACCCCTTAGATCTCCCCGATCCCGTCACGAGAAGCGGGTCCGAGAAGCCCGCCCTGGCTACATTGGGGGCATGCGCTTCTTCATCGTCGACGCCTTCACCGACCGGGCCTTCACCGGCAACTCCGCCGGGGTCGTCCTGCTGGACGAGCCCGCCGACCCCACCTGGATGCAGGCCGTCGCCGCCGAGATGAAGCACGCCGAGACCGCCTTCGTCGTCACCTCACAAAGTCCCAAGTCGCTCCGGTGGTTCACCCCCGAGGTCGAGGTCGCCCTCTGCGGGCACGCCACCCTCGCCACCACGCACGTGCTCGGCGGCGACCAGACCTACACCACGAAGAGCGGCGAACTCCGCGCCACGGCGAAGGACGGCTGGGTCGAGCTGGACTTCCCCACCGACCCGCCGACGGCCACCGACGACGACCTGTCCGGCATCCTCCCCGGCGTCGAGATCGAATACACCGGACGCGGCGTCGAGAACCTCTTCGCCGTCCTGCCCGACGCCGAAACGGTCAAAAACCTGAAACCCGACCTCGAAAAGCTGAAGCACACCTGGACCGGACGGCTGCTCGTCACCGCGAAGGGCGACGAAACGGACTACGTGAGCCGCTTCTTCGGACCGGGCGTCGGCATCGACGAAGACCCCGTCACGGGCTCGGCGCACTGCATCCTCTCGCCGTACTGGTCCGAGCAGTTCCGGAAAACCGAACTCGTCGGGCACCAGGTCTCGGCACGCGGCGGCATCGTCCGCACGCGCCAGGACGGCGACCGCGTCCACCTCGCCGGTCAGGCCGTGACTGTCCTCAGCGGGGAGCTGCACGTCTGATGCGCGTCCTGCTGAACATCATCTGGCTCGTCCTGTGCGGCTTCTGGATGGCGCTGGGCTACCTGCTCGCCGGCGTGATCTGCTGCATCCTGATCGTCACCATCCCGTTCGGGCTGGCGTCGTTCCGGATCGCGAACTACGCGCTCTGGCCGTTCGGGCGCACGGTCGTCGACCGGCCGGACGCGGGCGCCGCGTCGTGCCTCGGCAACGTCATCTGGTTCGTCTTCGCCGGGTTGTGGCTGGCGCTCGGGCACGTCTTCACGGGCGTCGCGCTGTGCCTCACCATCGTCGGCATCCCGCTCGGCGTCGCGAACTTCAAGATGATCCCGGTGTCGCTGATGCCGCTCGGCAAGGAGATCGTCGACCTCCCCTGATCACGACTCCGGTTCGTAGGGCAGCTTCACCACCAGGCAGGGCCCGCCGACGAACAGGCCGCCGTCCACGCCCAGCGCCTTGCCGCCGGCGTACAGGAACGGCCCTTCGATCTGCGTCGGGTGGATCCCCAGCTGGTCGGCGATGACGCTGTGCCCGTGCACGATCCGGGACCCGCCGAGCGCGTCCATCAGCTTCTGGGCGTTCTCCTCGCCGTCCGGGCCGCGGAAGGCGTAGCGCGTCGTCATCCGGCGCCAGACGTCCCACCAGGCCTCGAGGTCCGAGCCCGTGAGGATCTCGCCCGCGGCCTCGTTGATCTCCTCGATCGTGGAGCCCCAGTCGAGGTACTCGAGCGTGTCCGAGTGCAGCAGCAGGTGGTCGGCGGCGAGCGCGGCAAGCGGGCGCGCGGCCAGCCACTCGATGTGCTCCGGGGTCAGCCGGTCCTGGTCCGACAGCAGGCCGCCGTTGATTTCCCAGCTGCGGGCGAAGCTGCGCGGGCCGAAGTCGGACGGCACCGGCTCGTCGCCGAAGTGGTACATCCCCAGCGCGAGGATCTCGTGGTTGCCCAGCAGCGTCTGCACCAGGCCACCTGCCTCGGCCGCCTGCGCCTCCAGCCGCATGACCAGGTCGATCGCGCCGACGCCGTCGGGCCCGCGGTCGACGAAGTCGCCGAGGAACCACAGCTGGTCCTCGCCCCCCGACCAGTTGTCCTCGTCGTCGACCAGGCCTTCGGCGCGCAGTGCCTCGGCCAGTTCGTCACGGTGGCCGTGCACGTCGCCCACAACGTAGGTGGACTTGCTCATCCGGTGACGATAAGCCCTGCGTGCACCCGGGCCACCGTCAGCCTTCGCCGAACGGGTCGGTGGTTCGCCCGATCAGGTCCGCGATCGAGTCCAGCACCAGGGTGGGCCGATACGGATAGCGTTCGGCCGACTCCTGCGTGGAGATGCCGGTGAGCACCAGGATGGTCTGCAGCCCGGCCTCGATGCCCGAGTGCACGTCGGTGTCCATCCGGTCGCCGATCATCAGCGTCGACTCCGAGTGCGCACCCAATCGGCGCAACGCCGAGCGCATCATCAGCGGGTTCGGCTTGCCGACGTAGTACGGCGAGCGGCCGGTGGCCTTCTCGATCAGCGCCGCGACGGACCCGGTGGCCGGCATCGAGCCCTCCAGGCTGGGGCCGGTCGCGTCGGGGTTCGTCGCGATGAACTTCGCGCCGCCCTCGATCAGCCGGATCGCGCGCGTGATGGCGCTGAAGCTGTACGTGCGGGTCTCGCCCAGCACGACGTAGTCGGGGTCGCGCTCGGTCAGCACGTAACCGACCTCGTGCAGCGCCGTCGTGAGGCCGGCCTCGCCGATGACGTACGCCGAGCCGTTCGGCCGCTGCGACGAGAGGAACTTCGCGGTCGCCAGCGCCGAGGTCCAGATCGACTCCTCCGGGATGTCGAGCCCGGTGCGCTCGAGCCGGGCCCGCAGGTCGCGCGGGGTGTAGATGGAGTTGTTCGTCAGCACCAGGAAGTCGATGCCGTTCGCCTTCAGCTCGGCAAGGAACTCGTCGGCCCCCGGGACGAGGTGCTCCTCCTTCACCAGGACGCCGTCCATGTCGGAGAGGTACGTCCACCGGCGTTCGCTCATGCGCGGAACCTATCACGCGCGGGTGACACCTGCGGTCCCCGCCGAAAACGGCTACAGTGGAAATTGCCGGTATTGCGAGGGGAGTTCGCGTACCGGTCACCGAGGGGGTTCGGGGGAATACCATTCAACGGCGTCCGCGTGTTCCGCGGCGGCGCGATTCTTCCTGCCCCCTGTCCGCAAAAAGGGGAGATCGCATGACCGAAATCATCGAGCGCCCGGCGGCCGCCGCACCGGTCGCCGCGCCGAACTGGGGGCTCACCAAGTTCCTCGACCCACTGCGCGTTCCGCCGGTCTACCGGCCGCATTCGTGGGGCGGGCAGGACACCATCACCATTCCGATGATCACGAAGCGCCAGCGGCTGCACTCGCAATTGCCGCCGAGTACGTTGTGGACGTACGCGGGACATTTCCCGGGCCCGACAATCGAAGTGCGCAGCGGCAAACAACTGCGGATTTCGTGGTCGAACGAAATCGACGGCGAGTTCCCGCTCGTCGCCGTTCAGGGCCCGATCGCCGACGGGCCGGCCAGCCGTCCCGGCCGCGAGCTCGACCGGCCCGGCTACTCGGTCATCGAGGGCGTCGCGGACCTGCCGGCCTGGACGGTCGTGCACCTCCACGGCGCCCGCACGAACGCGGGCAACGACGGCTGGGCGCACAACGCCGGGCTCCACGGCACTTCGCAGCTGGCCGAGTACCAGAACCGCCAGCCGGCGATGCCGCTCTGGTACCACGACCACGCCATGGCGATCACGCGCTTCAACGTCCACACCGGCCTGGCGGGGATGTACCTGGTCCGCGACGACGAGGAGGACGCGCTCGACCTGCCGCAGGGCGACCACGAGATCCCGCTGATCATCACCGACCGGAACCTCGACACCGACCCGGCGACCGGCGCGCTCACCGGGCAGCTGCTGTTCAAGGTCCCGGTGGTGCCGAACGGCCCGATGATCCCGTTCACGGGGCCGTTCAACCTGGTCAACGGCGTGATCTGGCCGCACCTCGACGTCGACGCGCGGTGGTACCGCTTCCGGCTGCTCAACGCGGCCAACTCGCGGTTCTACACGCTCAACCTGGTCGACGAGAACAACACGCCGGTCAACGACGCCGTCCGCCTGATCGGCACCGACGGCGGCCTGCTGCCGGCGCCCGCCCCGCTGCCGGGCGGCGGGCTGACCGTCGCCCCGGCCGAGCGGTTCGACGTCCTCATCGACTTCAGCCGCTTCAAGGGGCAGAAGCTCAAGCTGCGCAACGCCGACCCGCGGCTGGGCACGGTCGAGCCGGACCTGATGGAGTTCCGCGTCGACAGCGGCGCGAAGCACGACCCGTTCCGGCTGCCGGAGAAGATCTCGACGTCGTACGTCCGGCTGCAGCACGGCTCGACGCTGCCCGAGGACCACGACCACGTCTGGATCGCGCTGCTGCTCAACAAGGCGGGCCACCCGGAGCTGTGGGACCTGGAGCAGGTCGAGGCGGATCCCGGCGGCGAGGGGATCATCCAGATCCAGGACCCGAACGGCGGACTGAAGACGTTCCGGATGATCGGCCGGATCTTCGACGACACGACGGGGATCTTCATCGACCACGACCGGTGGGCGGTGTGGAACATCGTGCACGTCGCGAACGGCGGGCCGGCGCACCCGGTGCACATCCACCTGACCGAGTTCCAGGCGCTCTTCCGGCGGAAGTTCGCCACGACGTTCGACCAGGCCACCGAGCGGACGACGGCGCCGATCGACGGCTTCACCGACGTCCCGCTGGAGAAGTACGAGGAGGGCTGGAAGGACACGATCATCGTGAACCCCGGCCAGTGGGTGAGCGTGGCCGGGCAGTTCGGCGGCGGTACCGGTGAGTTCATGTACCACTGCCACATCCTCGACCACGAGGACGAGGGCATGATGCGGCCGTTCGTCGTGCACCCGCCGGAGGTGGCCAAGTTCCACGTCCACCCGGGCGGCGGCCACCACCACGACGGCTGACCCCGGTCTGGGACTCAGGAGGCCGCGGCCGGGTGCACCGCCACGGTCGCGGCCTTCACCGACAGCGTCACCGCCGAGCCGGGCTCCAGCGCGAGCTCGGCCACGGCGGCCGGCGTCAGGTCGGCGGTCAGGCCGTGCGCCCAGCCGTCGCCCTCGGCGCGGACCCGGATCACCGGCCCGTGCGGTTCCAGCGCCGAGACGACGGCGTCGGTGGTGTTGCGCGGGCTGCCGCGGTGCTCGCCGTCGTGCGGGTAGACGGCGACGGCGTTCGGCGGGAAGACCGCCACCGCGGGCTCTCCGGGCACCACGTCGGCCGCCGGGATCCCGCTCACCACCTCGCCCGCCGCGGTCCGCAGTCCTTCGGGGACCGCGGTGCCGGCGACCAGGTTGAGGCCGGCGATCCGCGCGGTGAACGCCGTCCGCGGGGCCGAAAGCACTTCGCGGGTCGGGCCGCGTTCGACGACACGGCCGCCGTTCATCACCGCGACGTGGTCGGCGAGCGCGAGAGCGTCCAGCGGGTCGTGCGTGACGAGCACCGTCGTCGGCCCGGTCTTGAGCACGCGCCGCAGCAGGCCGCGGATCGCGGGCGCCGCGTCGACGTCGAGGGCGGCGAACGGCTCGTCGAGCAGCAGCAGTTCCGGTTCGGCGGCCAGCGCCCTGGCGATCGCGACGCGCTGGGCCTGCCCGCCGGACAGCTGCCCGGGCCGCCGGTCGGCCAAGGCGACGGCGTCCACTTCGGCCAGCCAGTAGTAGGCCCGCTCGCGCGCGGCTCGGCGGCCGGCGCCGGTCGAGCGCGGCGAGAACGCGACGTTGTCGGCCACGGACAGGTGCGGGAACAGCAGCGCGTCCTGCGACAGGAGGCCGATCCCCCGCCGGTGCGGCGCCACGCCGACCAACGCGCGCCCGGCCACGGTGATCTCCGCCGACGTCGGCGTGATCAGCCCGGCGAGGCAGCCCAGGACCGTCGACTTGCCGGAACCGTTCGGCCCGAGCAGCGCCAGCACGTGCCCGGCCGGCACGTCGAGGTCGACGTCCAGCGAAAACGAGCCGCGGACGGCCTCGATCCGGGCGGTCAGGCTCACCGCAGGCCGCCTTCCCACGAGCGCGGCCGCGCGACGGCGATGACCACGATCGCCACGACGATGAGCAGCAGGGACAGTGCGACGGCGCTGTCGATGTCCACTTCGGCCTGCGTGTAGACCTCCAACGGCAGCGTGCGGGTGACGTCTTCGAGGCTGCCGGCGAAGGTGATCGTGGCGCCGAACTCGCCGAGCGCGCGGGCGAAGCTGAGGACGACGCCGGAGCCGAGCGCGGGCAGCAGCAGGGGCAGCGTGACCCGGCGGAAGACCGTCCACGGGCGCGCGCCGAGCGTCGCGGCGACCTGCTCGTAGCGGTCGCCGGCGTTGCGCAGCGCGCCTTCGAGGCTGACGACGAGGAACGGCATCGCCACGAACGTCTGCGCGATCACCACCGCGGCCGTCGTGAACGGCACCGACTCCCCGGTCAGCGTGGTGATCAGCATGCCGAGGAAACCCTTGCGGCCGAGCAGGTAGAGCAGCGCGAGACCGCCGACGACCGGGGGCAGCACCAGCGGCAGGAGCACGATCGAGCGCAGCAGCCGGACGCCGCGGAACCGGGCGCGCGCCAGCACGACGGCCAGCGGGACGCCGAGCAGCACGCAGGCCACGGTGGACAGTCCCGCGGTGAGCAGTGACAGCCGCAGCGCGTGCCACGACGACGGCGTGGCGACCAGCGACGGCAGCCGCGTCAGGTCCGAGCGGACCAGCAGGCCGACCACCGGCAGCACGACGAGCGCCAACGCCAGCGTGGCCGGGATGCCAAGGACCCACGGGACGCGTGAACGGCCGGCCGGGACGGATCCCGGCCGGCCGTTCGCGAGCCGCCTACTGCGCAGGACCGAACCCGGCCTTCGTCAGCTCGTTCTTGCCCTCGGTGCCGAGGACGAACTCCTCGAACTGGTGCGCCAGCTCGGCCTGCCCGCCCTTGACCGCGGCGATCGGGTAGCTGTTGACCGCCTGCCCGGCCTCCGGGAAGTCGACCTTCTCGACCTTGCCCGTGGCGGAGGTGGCGTCGGTGACGTAGACGAGGCCCGCGTCGGCGTCCCCGGAGGCGACCTTGTTCAGCACCTGCTTGACGTCCGATTCCTCGCTCTTCGGCTTGAGCGTGACGCCGGTGTCCTGCTCGACCTTCTTGGTCGCCGAGCCGCACGGCACCTGCGGCGCGCACGTCACGACGTTCACGCCGGCCTTGTTCAGGTCGGCGAAGGACTTGATGCCCTTGGGGTTGCCGGGCGCGACGGCGATGGCGAGCTTGTTCGTGGCGAACACCGTGGCCTGGCCGTCGATCACCCCGCCCTGGTTCGCCTTGTCCATGTTGGCCTGGTCGGCCGAGGCGAAGACGTCGGCCTTCGCGCCGTTGGTCAGCTGCTGCACCAGGGTGGACGAGCCCGCGAAGCTGAACTTCACGGTCACGCCGGAGTGCTGCGCTTCGAACTCCTTGCCGAGCGCGGTGAACGACTCGGTGAGCGACGCGGCCGCGAACACGGTCAGCGTGCCGCCGCCGGCGTTCCCGGCCCCCTTGGGCGCCGGCGCGGTGACCGACGACCCGCCGGCCTGCGTGCTGGGCTCGTCCGAGCTGCTGCAGGCGCCCGCGAACAAGGCGACGGCCGCGACGGCGAGAGCGAGCTTCTTCATCGACTTCCTTCCGGTGTCTCCACCACGACGGTGGTCGCTTTGACCACCGCGACCGCGAGCACTCCGGGGCGCAGGCCCAGCTCGCGGACGGCTTCCGTACTCATCAGGGACACCACCCGGTGTGCCCCGCACTGCAGTTCCACCTGCGCCATCACCTTGTCGGCGATGACCTCGGTGACCAGGCCGACGAACCGGTTGCGGGCCGAGCGGCCGACCGTCGACGGGTCTTCGGGACCGGCGGCCTGCGCCCGGGCGAACCCGGCCAGCTGGGCGCCGTCCACGACCTTGCGGCCGGCGGCGTCGTCGGTGGCGGTCAGCTGACCCGCGCGCACCCACCGGCGCACGGTGTCGTCGCTGACCCCGAGCAGGCGTGCGGCCTCAGACAACCGAAATTGCGGCATGTCAGAGACATTATCTCCGCACTTGAGGAAAAGCTACGCGGGGCGGCCATTGTCGAGGATTTCCGCGCGCAGCTGTTCGAGGATGACATTCTGATAACGCTCGATGGCTTTTCGCTCGGCCGGGGAGAACTGCGCCAGGGTCTCGCGAAGGGCGTCGAAGGCCGACTCGAAGAGCGGCGCGAAGCGCTCCTCGGCCCCCGGCACGACGGCCACGAGGACCTTGCGGCGGTCCTCCGGATCGCGGACGCGGCGGACCAGCCCGACCTTCTCGAGCCGGTCGATGACGCCGGTCACCGCCCCGGTCGACAGGCCCGTCAGCTCGGCGATCCGCCCGGCGGTCAACGGTCCGCCCGATTGGATGACCAGGTCGAACGTCTTGTGGTCGGTGCCGGACAGGCCCATCCGCTCGGCGATCCTGGCGTGCCGGAGGACCGTCAGCGTGCTGCTCTGCCGACCCAATTCCGCGAAGCGGAAGAGTTCATCGTCGGTGACCGGGTAGGTCTTTTCCGTCACAGGCCCTCTTAGTTCGGCAACTGAACCACTCACTGCTCAAAGTATCGTAGCGAGCCGCTCACTCCGGACGTTCCGGAGCTACGCTGTGCTTAATGACTGCAGTGGATCTCGGGTTTCCTCGTGTTCCCGGTACACGAGGGTCATCTCGCGTGCCCCGGCCCGAGAACCCGCACCTCATCGACACCTTCGGCCGGGTGGCCACCGATCTCCGGGTTTCCCTCACGGACCGGTGCAACCTGCGCTGCACCTACTGCATGCCCGCGGAGGGCCTCGACTGGATGCCGGGCGAGCAGGTGCTGACCGACGACGAGCTGGTCCGGCTGATGCGGATCGCCGTCGAGATGCTGGGTGTCACCGACATCCGGCTCACCGGTGGCGAACCGCTGCTGCGGCCGGGCCTCGAGGACCTCGTCGCGCGGATCACGGCGCTCGAGCCGCGGCCGAAGCTGTCCATGACCACCAACGGGATCGGCCTGGCGCGGAGGGCCGCGGCACTCGCCGAAGCCGGCTTGAACCGCATCAACGTCTCGCTCGACACCATCGACCCGGAGCTGTTCAAGACGATCACCCGCCGCGACCGGCTCTCGCACGTGCTCGCCGGCATGGCGGCCGCCCGGGACGCCGGGATGTCGCCGGTGAAGGTCAACGCGGTGCTGATGCGCGGCGTCAACGAGACCGAAGCCGTGCCGCTGCTGAAGTACTGCCTGGCCGAGGGCTACCACCTGCGCTTCATCGAGCAGATGCCGCTGGACGCCCAGCACGGCTGGAACCGCGGCGAGATGATCACGGCGTCGGAGATCCTTTCGATGCTGGCGGAGTCGTTCGAGCTGACGCCGTTCCCGGCGGCGCGGGGCGGCGCCCCGGCCGAGCGCTGGCTGGTCGACGGCGGCCCCGGCGACGTCGGCGTGATCGCCTCGGTGACCAGGCCGTTCTGCGCGGCGTGCGAGCGCACCCGCCTGACCGCCGACGGCGCGGTCCGCTCCTGCCTGTTCAGCAACGACGAGACGGACCTCCGCTCCCTCGTGCGCGCGGGCGCGCGCGATGAGGAGGTGGCGGACGCCTGGCGGGCCACGATGTGGGGCAAGCTCGCCGGCCACGAGATCAACGACGCCGGATTCGCCCAGCCGATCCGGCCGATGAGCGCGATCGGCGGTTGAGATGGCAACCCTGACCATCGTGGTCCGCTACTTCGCCGCGGCCCGCGCCGCGGCGGGGGTGGACGAGGAAAAGGTGCAGCTGCCTTCGGGAGCCTCGGTCGCTGACGCGGTGAGCGAGCTTCGGCGGCTGCATCCCGAGGGGTTGCCGCGGGTGTTGGACGCGGTCAGCTATCTGTTGGACGGGGTCGCGGTGCGGGACCTCGGGCGGGTGCTGGTGGATGGGGCGGAGCTGGACGTGCTGCCGCCCTTCGCCGGGGGCTGACGCTTCCCGGGGTTCACTCTGGTCGCTGCGCGGGGTGCCCTCGGCTCGAGGTGCGGACAGTCGTTTCTTCCGGCCAGTGCCGAGCGGGCAGGTCGGCGCATTGTCTTGCGGCGGCAGCGCCGCACCTTCTCTATGCGGGCGCCAGTTACCGGCCACCCTTCCTTCTAGGCGCCGCCGCCTGCAGGCGGCGGCTTCGCTCCTTCCGGCGAGCGCCGACCCGGCCAGGCCCGCACACCGCCCGGCCCAGCCGCTCCGCCCAGCGCGGGTCGACCAGCCAGGCCCGCACACCGCCCGGCCCAGCCGCTCCGCCCAGCGCGGGTCGACCAGCCAGGCCCGCGCGTGTCCGCTGAGCGGCCAGCCGCAGCTTCCCCACCGCCGCACGCCGCAGGCGGCGAGTACGCCCGCCCAGGGGGGGCGCCAACCCCGGAGCCGAGGCACCGCCCGGCCGCTCGCCGCCGCAGGTGACGAGTTCGCCCCCTCCCGGCGAGCCCACCCAGCCAGGCCCGTGCGCCGCCCCAACTGCTCCACCCAGCGCGAGTCGACCAGCCAGGTCGTCGCGCGTCCGACCTCCAGCCCAGCCACAGCTCCTCTACTAACCGCACGCCGCGGGTAGCGAGTTCGCGCCCGGCGAGCGCCGACCCGGTGCTCCGCCCCCGCCAGTAGCCCGATCGCTCCCCCTCCACCCGCCGCCCACCTGCGGGCGCCACTTCGCCCCTCCCGTACTTCTCCCCGCCGCTCGGGCACCACAGCCGACCGCTCGCCGACCGCTCTTTCGGGGCTCGGCGTGGCGCGTCACCAAATCCGGGTGTTCGCGAGAAGCTGATCCCAGCCCGCCGCAACGCCATCCGGTGACCCGTTTCGCCTGGTCGGTCGCGGTGCGTGGTCCTCTTCCGGGGCCACCGCTACTTCAAGCGGCTTCGGCGGTGGATTCAAACCCCACTAACAGGTGGGGCTGATGTGACTCCTGGGGCAAGAGTGGCTGGATTGTCAAGTCTGGCGTACTCCCGCGACCAGTCATAAGATGCGCGCTTCAATCGCCAAGCGGGCGCCGCGAATGGTCCATTCGCTGCGCGAATCACGTGATGCAAGCCTCACGATCCGTGTTTTATCTCGGGTAGGAAACGGGCAGATAACGGCCCTCTGACCTGCACAAACAGGCGCATCGACCCAGGTTGCGTGCTGTTACTGTGACGTAGGTCACGCCCCGAATAATTTCCGATCACGGCGATCGTTACGTACCGTCGCTTTTCGGTTGGCCCCGACCAGCCGGCAAGACCGGGAATCCGTAGCGCCTAGCCCTGTCCAACGGATCCCCGGACCCATACCCCGAGCGAAAGCATTTCCGGACAGGGACGAGGGGACGACGAAGACGCGCCGTGCGTCGGACTCGTCTGCCGGCCTGAGACGGCCGGCGCCAGGACCCCGATCCTGACCCTCAGCACAGGCTCGTAGGCGCAGGGAAACCGAGAAGCATTCAGATGTCTTACCGAGGCAAGCACCGCAAGATGTCCGCTGCTACCCGCACCGTCGCTCGCGTCGCCATCGCGGGCATCGCGGTCGGCGCTCCCCTCGCGATCGCCGCGACCCCCGCGTCGGCGACCAACTGGGACGCGATCGCGCAGTGTGAGAGCGGCGGCAACTGGAGCACCAGCACCGGCAACGGCTACTACGGCGGCCTGCAGTTCACGCAGAGCACCTGGAAGGCCTACGGCGGTACCGGCAACCCGCAGAACGCGTCCCGCGAGCAGCAGATCGCCGTGGCCGAGCGCGTCCTGCAGGGCCAGGGCATCGGCGCCTGGCCGGTCTGTGGCAAGAAGGGTGGCGGCTCGTCGGCCCCCAAGGCCACCGCGAAGACCAACACCACCAAGAAGGTGACCCCGAAGAAGAGCACGCCCGCCCCCAAGGTGGCGGCGGCTCCGGCGGCGACCGGCGTGGCGTCCTCGAACCCGGCCGGTGACTACACCGTCGTGGCGGGCGACAGCCTGTCCAAGATCGCCAAGCAGTTCAACGTCCAGGGCGGCTACGCCAAGCTGCAGGAGCTGAACGCGAAGTACATCCCGAACGCGGACCTGATCCTCGTCGGCCAGAAGATCGCCACCAAGTGACGATCGCGCAGCGATGCGTAAGTCCGGCCTAGCGCCGTGACTCCACACAGCCCTCCACCGCCGATCCCCCGGGCGGTGGAGGGCTGAGTGGTTCCCGGGGTCGCGTGGGTCGCCTCCTGAGGCGGCGCCTGGGCGGCCATCCACGTCCTGACCGTCCCCGGCCGGACAGGGCTCGTCAGGGCGAGTTGACCCACTCGTCGGTGCCGTCGGTGAAGTGCTGGTGCTTCCAGACCGGCAGCCGCTCCTTGACCTCGTCCACGAGCTCCGCGCACGCCGAGAACGCCTGGCCGCGGTGCTCCGCCGCCACGGCGCACGCCAGCGCGACGTCGCCGATCGTCAGCGGGCCGACGCGGTGGCTCACCGCCACCGCGCGGACGCCGGTCCAGCGCGCCGCCAGGTCCGCGACGACCTCCGCGATCACGTCGCCCGCGCTCGGGTGGCCTTCGTAGGTCAGGTCGCGCACGCCCTTGCCGCCGTCGTGGTCGCGGACGACCCCCGCGAAGGTCACGACCGCGCCCGCCGCGTCGTCCTCGACCAGGCGGGCGTGCTCCTCGACGGACAGCACGTCCTCGGTCACGATGGCCCGCGCCACGCGGATCGCCGGACCGGCCGCCGCGGGCCGCGGGTGGTCTCCGCCCGCCAGCTGGTCGACGGCGTGGTCCAGGATGCCGTCCAGGACGCCCAGGCCGTCCTTCACGCCGCCGCTGGAGCCCGGGAGGTTGACGACCAGGGTCCGCCCGGCCACGCCCGCGACACCGCGCGAGAGCACCGCCGTGGGCACCTTCGGCAGCCCGGCCGCGCGGATCGCGTCCGCCACGCCCGGCAGCTCGTGGTCCAGGACGGCGCGGGTGACGTCCGGGGTGCGGTCGGTCGGCGAGATGCCGGTGCCGCCGGTGGTGAGCACGACGGCGACCTCGTCGGCCAACGCGGCCCGCAGCGCGACCCCCACCGGCTCGCCGTCCTCGACGACGACCGGCGCCGGCACGTCGTACCCCCGTTCGGCCAGCCAGGCGACGATCACCGGCCCGGTCTTGTCCTCGTAGACGCCCTTCGCGGCGCGGTTGGACGCCACGATCACACGCGCGCTGCGCTTCACGGCCGCTCCCAGGTTCCGGTCTTGCCGCCGTCCTTGCGGAGCAGGCGGACCTCGTCCAGCGTCGCCGCCGGGTCGACGGCCTTGATCATGTCGTGCAGCGTCAGCCCGGCGACCGCCACCGCGGTCAGCGCCTCCATCTCGACGCCGGTGACGTCGGTGGTCTTGGCCGTCGCGCGGATCCGGACCTCGGCCTCGCCCAGCTCGAACTCCACCTTCACCCCGGACAGCGCGATCTGGTGGCACAGCGGGATCAGCTCGGGCACCCGCTTGGCGCCCATGATCCCGGCGATCCGCGCGGTGGCGAGGGCGTCGCCCTTGGGGAGGCCGTCGGTCGCGAGCAG
Organism: Amycolatopsis lexingtonensis; assembly: GCF_014873755.1. Lineage (NCBI taxonomy): Bacteria > Bacillati > Actinomycetota > Actinomycetes > Pseudonocardiales > Pseudonocardiaceae > Amycolatopsis > Amycolatopsis lexingtonensis. Next base: position 8,226,880 of record NZ_JADBEG010000001.1, on the reverse strand, counting down.
CCGGAGCACCTCGGCGGTGGTCCGCACGGTGCCGGCCGCGAGCGCGGTGCGCGCGGTGGCGGTCTTGCCGGAGACGTCGACCATCCGGGCGGCGCCGGTTTCGTCGACGTGGCTGAGTTCACTCACACGCCGAGGCTACTTCCGGCGCCGGCGGGCGGGTCGCCGTGACCCCTTGGTTCAGGACTTCGGAATCTGATAATCTGATTTCCGTGATCGAACTGTCCGCCTCCGAGGCCTCCAGGTCGTTCTCGGCCGTGCTCGACGAGGCGGAGAACGGCGAAACCATCGCCGTCACCCGCAACGGCAAGCGGGTCGCGCTGATCGTGCCCGCCCCGCACGCGAACGGCGTCGCGGTGTGCGCGGTGTTCCACCGCTGGGCCGGAAAGCTCGACGTCGACGACCGGTTCGAGGAGAACGTCACCAAGGTCCGCGAGACGGCGTCGGCCGAGCTGGACAGCGACCCGTGGCACGACTGATCCTCGACACCGGAATCCTCATCGACGCTGCCCGCCAACGACTACCGGCGGGGGCTATCGGGGACGACGACGACGTCGCCGTTCCGACGCTGGTGGTCACCGAGTACCAGGTGGGTTTGCTGCTCGACCCGAACCCGGCTCGGCGGGCGGCGCACAGTGCGTTCTTGGCCGAACTGCTGGCCGTCACGCCGCTGGTCGATTACTCGACGAGTGTGGTCGAGCACCACGCTGAGCTGCTGGCACACCTGCGACGGAGCGGACAGGTGCGCGGGGCGCACGACCTGATCATCGCAGCGACCGCTCGGGCTACCGGCCGGATTCTGGTGACCACTGATAATCGGGCGCGGTTCGACGATCTTCCGGAGGTCGAGGTACGGGTGCTTCAGCGGAGCTCGTGAAGAGCTCCGGGGCTGGTTTCGGCGCCCCACCGCCAACCGTCGACCACGCGCAGCCGGCCGGCCACCGCCGGGGCGGGCCGGGGCGGCTCGGCCGCGCAGGCCTTGTCCCGGGCGGGGCGGGCTCCCGTGGTCAGGAAGGCCGTCACCGTGTCGTTCGCGCAGCTGTTGGTGCCGAACAGGTACGTGCCGTGGCCGCCTTGGTCCGCGGTCACCAGGCGCGCCCGGTCGCCCAGGGCCTGGCGTAGCCGCCTGGCGCCCGTCAGCGGTGTCGCCGGGTCGCGGAGGTTCTGGGCCATCAGCACGTTCGACGGGCCCCGGTCGCCGATGTGGACCGGGGGCTCCACCGGGTCCGACGGCCAGTACGCGCACGCCCAGATGTTGGCCGCGGCCGGGCCGAACATCGGGTGGCGGAAGCGGTCCACGGCGACGTTCTTCTGGTACGTCCACACCGACTCGGGCCAGTTCGAGTCGCCGCAGATCACGTACAGCTGGCTGGACAACAGGTTCTCGATGCCGGGGATAGTGCCGCCGGGCGGGGGCGGGATCGGCCCGCCCTCGTCCAGTGCGTGCCAAGCCGTGGCCAGGTACGGAAGGGTCGCGTCGTAGTACAGCATCCCGAACGTCAGCTGGCGGAACAGCTTGCCGTCGACGCCTTGGGGGTTCGGGGCGGCGTCCAAGCGACGCGCGAGGTCGAAGTACTTCGCCGTCACCTGGGCCGGGGTGGTGCCCAGGCCGTTCTCCGGGTGCGACGCGGCATACGCGGCGAAGTCCGGGAAGCGGTCGTCGAAACCCTGGGCCAGCAGGCGGGAACCGGTGACGTCCAGCCCGCCGGTGGACGTGTTGCTGTCCAGCACGATCCGGTCGCTGCGCTGCGGGAACAGCGTCGTGTACACCGCGCCCAGGTACGAGCCGTACGAGACGCCGTAGTACGACAGCTTCGGCTCGCCCAGCGCCGCGCGGACGCGGTCCATGTCGCGGGCCGTGTTCGCCGTCGTGACGTACGGCAGCAGCCACGCCGACCTCGACGTGCCGCACTGGTGCGCGATTCCCTTCACGTACTCGGCGCGCGCGGCCACGTCGGCCGGGTTCGAGGCGTACGGCGGGACGTTGCTCCGCTGCTGCGCCGGGGCCAGATCACACGTCACCGGGGTGCTGTGGCCGACGCCGCGCGGGTCGAACCCGATGACGTCGTACGCGTCCAGGACGCCCTGCGGCAGCCCGATCAGCTTCAGGACCGCCGGCAGGTCAAGGCCCGGCCCGCCGGGGCCGCCCGGGTTGGTCAGCAGCACGCCCCGGCGGCGCGCCGGGTTCGTGCTCTTCAGCCGCGAGACGGCTACCTGGATCTGCGTCCCGTCCGGCTTCCGGTAGTCGAGCGGGACGTCGAGCGTCGTGCACTCCAGGCCCGGCAGGGTCACGTCCGCCGGGCACGCGCCCCACGACGTCGCCACGCCCGCCTCCGCCACCGCGGGTGCCAGCGTCACGGTCAAGGCCGCCACCACGGCGGCCAGCGAACTCCTCAGCATGCGATCTCCCCCTGGTGAGTCACGTCTCAGCCTAGGGAAGCGAAGGACCCCGGTCGTCCTTCCAAAGGACGACTCCGGGGTCCTCCGAAGTGACGACTCAGCGTTGCTCGGCGCGCACGGCCTTGCGGACGGCTTCGGCGACCGCGGGCGCCACCGCGCTGTCGAACACGCTCGGCACGATGAACGACGCGTTGAGCTTGCCGTTGTCCACGACGTCGGCGATCGCGTCCGCGGCGGCGAGCAGCATGGTGTCGTCGATGTTGTGCGCGTGCGCGTCGAGCAGGCCGCGGAAGACGCCCGGGAAGGCCAGCACGTTGTTGATCTGGTTCGGGAAGTCGCTGCGGCCGGTCGCGACGACGGCGGCGTGCTTCTGCGCCTCCAGCGGGTCGATCTCCGGGTCCGGGTTGGCCAGCGCGAAGACGACGGCGTCCTTGTTCATCGTCGCGACCTGCTCGGCGCCGAACAGGTTGGGCGCCGAGACGCCGATGAACACGTCCGCGCCGGCCAGCGCGTCGTGCAGGGTGCCGCTGACCTGCTGCTTGTTCGTGTGCGACGCGATCCACGTGAGGTTGTCGTCGAGGTTGCCGCGCGCGGAGTGGACGATGCCGTCGATGTCCGCGGCCACGATGTCGCCCGGGTTCTTGTGCAGCAGCAGCCGGATGATCGCCGAGCCTGCCGCGCCGACGCCGCTGACCACGATCTTGCAGTCCTCGATGTTCTTCCCGACCACGCGCAGGGCGTTGCGCAGCGCGGCCACGACCACGATCGCCGTGCCGTGCTGGTCGTCGTGGAACACCGGGATGTCGAGCTGCTCGCGCAGGCGCTTCTCGATCTCGAAGCAGCGGGGCGCGGCGATGTCCTCGAGGTTGATGCCCGCGTACACCGGGGCCAGCGCCTTGGCGATCATGATGATCTCTTCGGTGTCCTGGGTGTCCAGGCAGACCGGCCACGCGTCGACGTCGGCAAACTTCTTGAACAGCGCCGCCTTGCCCTCCATCACCGGCAGCGCCGCGGCCGGGCCGATGTTGCCGAGGCCGAGCACGGCGGACCCGTCGGTGAGCACCGCGACCGTGTTGCGCTTGATGGTCAGCCGGCGCGCGTCCTCGGGGTTGTTCGCGATCGCCTGGCAGACGCGGGCGACACCGGGCGTGTAGGCGCGGGAGAGGTCGTCACGGTTGCGGAGCGCGACCTTGGGCGTGACCTCGATCTTGCCGCCGAGGTGGATCAGGAACGTCCGGTCGGAGACCTTGCGGACCTTGACCCCGGGCAGCGAGTCGAGCGTCTGGGTGATGTCGTTCGCGTGGTTCTCCGACAACGCGTTGGCGCTGATGTCGACCACGATCGAGTCGGAGTGCGACTCGACGACGTCGAACGCCGTCAGCACCCCGCCGACCCGCCCGACGGCGGTGGTGAGGTCACCGGCCGCGCTGGACGAAGCCGGGGCCTCGACCCGGACGGTGATCGAATATCCGGGACCGGGAACCGGCATGGCACTTACCCCCGCATGGGAATGGTGGCTGGGACGGGTGCGAACCTACTCCCGTGACCGCCCTCACGAGGGGCCGATACCGGTACTGACCAGTAACTTTACGGCTGGGTGTTGATCTCGGTCTCCGGGTGCACGTAGGGCACCGTGTCGAGCGGGAAGGTGACGTCGCCGAACGGCGACAGCGCGCCCTGGCGGTCGGACGCGAGCTCGGTCACGGGGTGCTCGCCGGCCTCGCCCGGCCAGGTCGGGTCGACGCCCTTGTGCTTCTTCTCACCCTTGGCCACAACGTCCTCCACAGCCGTTCCTCGTCTTCCGCAACACTCGGGGCTTCGCCCCGGCCGGGGGCGCCGCCACCCGGACCCCCGAAAGGCTCGCCGGGGACAGTCTGCCTGAGGCCGGGCGAGCTGTCGCAACCGCCCGGTATCCTGGTCGCCTATGCCCGCGACCTCTCTGGCGGACTGGCTGCGCGCGGAGTCCGACGGCGCACTCACCGAACTGCTCCGCACGCGGCGCGACCTGTCCACGCCCCCGCCCTCCGACAGCACGGTGCTGGCCACCCGGGCCGGCACGCCGGGCTCGGTCGCGCGTGCCTGCGAAGACCTCGACAGCTTCACGCTCGCCGTGCTCGAAGCCTCCTTGCTGGCCGGGGCGGACCGCGATCCGGTGCCGGTCGAAGACGTGGCGAAGCTGGTCGGCACCGACATCGCCGAGCCGCTGGCCCGGCTTCGCAAGCGGGCACTGGCCTGGGGTGCCGACGACGCCGTGCGCGTGCCGCCCGCGGCCAGGGAGGCTCTCGGGCCGTTCCCGGCCGGGCTGGGCTCCTCCTCACCGTCGCTCGCCGGTGAAGACCTCGAAGCGCGGCTCGCCGAGCTGTCCGACGACGAACGCGGGGTACTCGCCGCCCTCGCCGCCGGGCCGCCGATCGGCCGGACCCGTGACGCCGGGCTCGACCTCTCGCTCGAGAAGGCCGAGACGCCGGTGCAGAAGCTGCTGGCCCGCGGGCTGCTGCTGCGCCGCGACGACCAGACCGTCGAGCTGCCGCGCGAGCTCGGCATCGCGGTGCGCGGCGGGGCCTTCGCACCCGGGACGCTCACCGAGCCCGGCCTTCCGGTCCACCCGCACCAGCCGTCCACTGTGGACAAGGCGGCGGCCGGTGAGGCGATGGAGTTCCTGCGCCACACCGAATCCCTGCTGCGCGCGTGGTCGGCCGCGCCGCCGCCGGTGCTCAAGTCGGGCGGCCTCGGCGTCCGCGAGCTGAAGAAGCTCGCGAAGGACCTGGAGGTCGACGAAACCCAGGCGACCCTGCTGGCCGAGCTGGCCGTGGGCGCCGGGCTCGTCGCCGACAGCGAGACGACCGCGCCCGAGTGGGTGCCCACGACGCTGACCGATTCGTGGCTCGCGTCGCCGACCGCGCAGCGCTGGATGACGCTGGCCCAGGCGTGGCTGGAGCTGCCGCGGCTGCCGGGGATGGCCGGCGGGCGCGACGCCAAGGACAAGCCGGTCGCGCCGCTGTCGGAGGAGCTGCGCCGCCCGCTCGCCCCGGTCGCGCGCCGCCGGGTCCTCGCGGCGCTGGCCGACCTCCCCGAGGGCGCCGGGGTCAAGAGCGTCGAGGAGCTCGTCGCCGTGCTGGCCTGGCGGGCGCCCCGGCGCGGCGGGCGGCTGCGGGACGAGACCGTCCGCTGGACGATGTCCGAGGCGAGCGCGCTGGGCCTGGTCGGGCTCGGCGGCGTCACGACGGCGACGCGGGCGCTGCTCGCCGAAGACCGGCCTGGCGCCGTAGAAGCGATCATGGACGCGCTGCCCGCGCCGGTGGACCACGTGCTGCTGCAGGCCGACCTGACGGTGGTCGCGCCGGGCCCGCTGGAGCCGGAGCTGGCCGCGGAGATGGACGCGGTCGCCGACGTCGAATCGGCCGGGCACGCGACCGTCTACCGGATCACCGAGGCCTCGGTGCGGCGCGCGCTTGACACCGGCCGCACCGCCGACGAGCTGCACGCGCTCTTCAAGGCGAAGTCGGCCACGCCGGTGCCGCAGGGCCTGAGCTACCTGGTCGACGACGTCGCCCGGCGGCACGGCCGGCTGCGCGGCGGGGTCGCGGCGTCGTTCCTGCGGTGCGACGACGAGGCGCTGCTGGCCGAGGTGCTGGCCCACCCCGTCGCGGCGGAACACGACCTGCGGCTGATCGCGCCGACCGTCGTGATCAGCCCCGACCCGCTGCACGACGTGCTCGCCGGGCTGCGCGGGGCCGGGTTCGCCCCGGCCGCGGAGGGCCCCGACGGCCGGGTCGTCGACATCCGCCCGGGCGGCAGGCGGCTGCCCGCGAAGGCGCGCGCGGCCCGCCGGAACCCGGGCGAGCAGGCGGTGCTGACCGAGGACCAGGCCACCCGGATCGTGTCCAACCTGCGCGCGGGCGACGCGGCTTCGGCCCGTCGCCGCGGCTCGGCGGTGCGCGCGCCGGTCGGCGGCGGCGCGGACACGTCGGCCACCCTCGAGCTGCTGTCCCGGGCGACACTGGAGCGCCGTGAGGTGTGGATCGGGTTCGTGGACTCCCGCGGCACCGCCAGCCAGCGCGTGATCCGGCCGGTGCGCGTCGGCGGCGGGATCCTCGAAGGCGAGAACAACGAGCGGTACTCGCTCCACCGGATCACGTCGGCGGCCATCGTCGAAGACTGAATCCGGTGAATCCCCACCGGAGCGTCTTCGCAGGTGGTAAGCCTGGTCCATGAAGTGGGGAACGCGAGTGACCGCCGTAGCGGCGGCGACGATCGTGGGTGGGGCGGGCTTCTCCGGAGCGGCGGACGCGGCCGGGCCGCCGGTCTACTCGAAGTACACCGTCAGCGGGACGACGCACATCGCGAAGCCGGGCGCCGATCTGAAGCTGGGGCCGGGCCAGTTCGACATGTACACGCAGCTCGGCTCGTACACCTTCTACGGGACGATCACGCTGCCGCCGGTGAAGGTGACCAAGGTGGTGCCCGGCATCGGCGCGGTCAGCGGGATCGTCACGCTCGGGCCCGGCAGCGCCGAGGGCTCGGTGTTCAGCGGCTTCACCGGCTCCGCGACCTGGCCGGTCAAGCTGTCGGACGTGCGCGTGAACGGCGTCCCGTACGACGTCGGGGCCTCCTGCGGCACCGCCCAGCCGGTGACGACGGAGCTCGTCGCGGACGGCTTCGTCACGGGCCAGGGCGGCCGGCTGACCTCGACGTACACCCTCGGCGAGTTCGCGAACTGCGGGTCGGCGACGCCCGTGCTCAACACGGCGGTCGCCGGGCCGGGCAACACACTGGCCCTCGACCTCACCGCGGGTTAAAGCGCACGCAGGCCCGCGAGCACGCGTTCCATGAAGTCGCGGGACGAGCGGTCGCCGAGGATCAGCTCGGTCTGGTGGATCAGCACCAGGCCGATGTCGGCCATGTCGCCGACCAGGATCTTCACCACGCCCAGCGGCAGCCGCAGGTGGGCGGCGATCTCGGCGACCGAGCGGGTGTCCAGGCACAGGTCGCAGATCCGGCGGTGCTCGACCGACCGGACCCCGCGGTAGCGGCGGCCGTCGTCGGACGTCGAGACCAGCGCCTCCAGCGCCAGGTTGTGGTCGGACCGGGTGCGCCCGCCGGTGCGGGTGTACGGGCGGACCCGCGAGTTCGCCGAAGCGACCGGCACCGGGCTCGCGACGCGGGCCGGTTCGTGCCAGGCCGGGTCCTCCCACGGCTCCGGCTGCGGGATCCAGCGGGTCTCCGGGTCCGGCGGGGGCGTCCACGACGGCGGGGGCGCCACCGGGTGCCGGGGCGCGGGCGGACGCGGCGCGGGCGGCCGGTGCGCGACCGGGGGCCGCGGCGGCGCGGGCGGGCGGGCACCCCGCGGCGGGGTCCACGCCGGTTCCAGTGCCGGGGGCTCCGGCGCGTAAGTTTCGCCGTCCTGCCACTCGGGCTCGGCCGGGTCGTAGCCGTCTTCGGCGTATTGGGGCGAGTGCGCGTCCGCGTAGCCGGCGAACTCGCGCGGCGGCGCGGGCGGGTAGTCGTCCGCTACGTGGCGCCGGTGCCCGCCGGTGTACTCCTCGTCGTCGGACGACGAGCCCCACTCACGGGTGTCCTCGTCGGTGTAGCCCTGCGGATCCGGCTTCGGCCGGGACGGCTTGCGCTTGGGCATGATCATCGACAGCGTCGACATGTCGAACTTGCTGGGCGAATCGAAACCCTCGCGCTCGGTGCCGCGGTGCAGTGCGTCCCAGCCGCTGGAGTCCGGATCGTCGAATCCCGAAATCCTCATCTCGTCCTACCCACGCACGCCGCCCTGCAGCTGCGCGCGCAGCTCGGGGGTGATCTGCTGGCCGACCCGCTCGACGAGCAGGGTCATCTCGTAGGCGACCGTGCCGATGTCGCACGTCGGGGCGGCCAGCACCGCCAGCGACGAGCCGTCCGAAACGGACATCAAGAACAAGTAGCCGCGCTCCATCTCCACCACGGTCTGGTTGACGCCGCCCGCTTCGAAGCAGCGCGCGGCGCCTTGCGTCAGGCTGATCAGCCCGGACGCCACCGCGGACAGCTGCTCGGCGCGCTCCTGCGGCAGCCCTTCCGACGGCGCGAGGAGCAGCCCGTCCGCGGACACCAGGACGGCGTGCGCCGCACCCGGTACCCGGCGCACGAAGTCCGTGATGAGCCAGCCGAATGTGCCCTGGCCGGAAGCCGTCACTACTGCCCCTCCTTGCTCGCGCGGCATCGCGTGCCGCACCCCGGAGCGTCCGGCACGGCCGGTCGACGACGCCACGGTAAAGCGTATTCGCACCGCCGGTGGTGTCGAGTCCACCACGGGCCGGCCGCAGCGCACCCTACGTGTGCGCGTGGCCGCGCTCCGCGCCCACCCGGACGGGGTCACGCTTCCGGGCGACAGCCGGCGACGCCGGTCCCGCGCCGCCACCGCGAGGTGTCGGCGCAGGTCAGCCGGTGTGCCGGTGGTCCGGACCGGTGGCCCCGCCGCCGGCCGCCGCGGACCGGCGCGGCCGGTCACTGCTCCGGACGACGGCACCACTCCCCGAAGTGGGTGAAGCACGCGGAGTTCACTCCAACGGCCGCATCCGGTTCGGGAGGTCATCCGCTATCCCGCGCGCAACGCCGAATCGTGCGCGATCGCGTGCTGGACGACGGAGATCAGCACCTGCTTGGCGGAGTCGCGCTCGCGCGCGTCGCACGCCATGATCGGGACCGACGGCGCGATGGTCAGCGCGTGCCGGACGTCTTCGATCTGGTGGTGCAGCAGCCGGTCGAAGCAGTTGATCGCCACGACGTAGGGCAGCTTCCGGTTCTCGAAGAAGTCGATCGAGGGGAACGCGTCGGCGAGCCGCCGCGTGTCCACCAGCACGACCGCGCCGATGGCGCCGACCGCGAGGTCGTCCCACATGAACCAGAACCGGTGCTGACCCGGCGTGCCGAAGACGTACAGCACGAGGTCCGAGTCCAGCGAGATGCGCCCGAAGTCCATCGCCACGGTGGTGGTGGTCTTGTTGGGCGTGGCCGAGGTGTCGTCGTGCCCGACGCTCGCCTCGGTCATCATGGCCTCGGTGGTCAGCGGGTCGATCTCGGAGATCGCCCCGACCAACGTTGTCTTCCCCGAACCGAACCCGCCGGCGACCACGATCTTGGCCGACGAGGTCGGACCCGTCACCTGCGGCGCGTTCGCGTCGGAGTCAAATTCTCCGAAGCCCACTGAGCACCCTTTCCATGAACTCGATACTCGGGCGGTCGCCCACGGTCGGGCTGCTGGAATGCACCAGCACCAGCCCGAGGCCCGCCACGTCACCAATCAACACCCGCACCACGCCGAGCGGCAGGCGCAGCAGCGCCGCCACTTCGGCCACCGACCGGGTGTCGACGCACAGGTCGCAGATCGACCGGTGCTCGGGCACCCGGACCCGGTCGAGCATCCGGCCCTGTTCGCTGGTCGAGATCAACGCCTCGATGGCCAGGTCGAGCGTCGCCTTCGTCCGCCCGCGGGTCCGGAAGTACGGCCGGACCAGGCCGGACGTCTCCATCTCCGTCGGCGGCGGCGCGTCGACGTACTCCTGGTGGGCCTGCTGCGGCAGCGCCGCGGCCAGCTCACCGGAGTCCGGTCCGGCCCCGAAGTCCCGCTCGGTGCTGTACGCGGCGAACTCGTGCGCGTCGTACAGCGGCCCGCTCGAACCGCCGAACAGCTCCGCGCCCGGCCCGCCGAGCAGCCGGTCGCGGTACTCGGTACCGCCCGCGATCGGCCGGATCGGTTCCTGCCCGGCGTTGCTGTCGGTCAGCCAGTTCGGCGGCTCCCGCACGGGGTCGCTGTCGGATGCCTGCACCCGCCTCGCCCGCCATTCGCGGTCGACGCGGTCCCGGAACGACTGCCAGTCCTCCCGGCCGTCGTCCTGCTCGGACCAACCACCGGAGAAGTCGTCACCGAGCCGGCCATCACCCCTCAAGCGCCCGTCGTCCACGGCTCTCTCCTCGGTTCCCAGGTCCTCAGCGGCGGACGGCCGCGCCCTGCAGTTGCGCGCGCATCTCCGGAGTCAGCTGCTGGCCGACCCGCTCCACCAGCAGGGTCATCTCGTAGACGACCAAGCCGATGTCACTCTCCGGCGAGCCGAGCACCGCCAGACACGAACCGTCGGAAACCGACATGAGGAAAAGGAAGCCGTTGGCCATCTCGACCACCGTCTGCGCCACCGTGCCGCCCTCGAACACCTTGGCCGCGCCGCGCGCGAGGCTGGTCAGCCCCGACGCCACCGCGGCCAGCTGGTCCGCCCGGTCCTTCGGCAGCCCTCGCGAGGCCGCGAGGAGCAGGCCGTCGGCCGACACCACGACCGCGTGGGCCGCGCCGGGCACCCGGTGCACGAAATCCGTGATCAGCCAAGCGAAGCTGCCGGCATTGTTCGCCTTGGCATGCGCCTGGCCGTTCGGCTGCGCGGAGCCACCCGGCTGCATTGCACCCGCCCGTGTCACTTTCACTCCTCACTGCTGTCTGTGGTGTTGCCACTCACCGGAACCTCGTCGCCCGGTCGCTCCTTCAGCGCATGGCGCCCCGAGGTGTACCCACGTTGGAAGCTTGCCATCCGGTTCCGCGCCGCGGACGCCGAGCGGGTGATCGCACCCGTTCCGGGCATGCCCGCGGTGGCATCCGCGAAGTTGTTCTGGGCCGGTGCGTCGGGCGTCGAGCTCGGACCGCCGATCGAACCGGGCACCAGGTAGGCGTTCGGGATGCGCTTGGGCAGCCCGGCCGTGGTGATCTCCTCGTTCTTGGACTCGAGCAGCGACTGCGCCGCCTGCCAGCCGTCGTCGGAGGCGCTGTGCCAGCCGTCGTCGGGCGGGAGGAGCGGGTGCCGGGTGGCCGCCGTCGGCTGGAGTTCGTCCGCGGGTTCCGGGACGGGCTCGTCGCGGCCGGTGAGGGGTGGCAGGTTCGGGTCCTCGACCTCGTCCTGCGCACTCCGGTGGCTCTGGTGGCCCTGGTCGCTCTGCGGCGGCACCGGGTCGGCAGCCGCGTCGTCGCCCTCACTGAACCAGCGTGACAGCACCGACTGGTAGATGGGCAGCCGCCGGGTGGGTACATCGTCCTCGAGCGCCGACGAGCCGACCTCCGCCGCGGGCGGCGGCGCCGGGGGCGGTTCCTCGGGCGGGACGAACTTCGGCTCGCGCTTGGGCAGCACCAGCGGCGCGAACTGGGTGTCGCCGGCCCGCGAGCTGGCCCCGTCGCCGTTCGACGAGGGCGCCAGCGGCGCCAGGTCCTCCGCGGTCGGCCAGGCCGGCACGTCCGGCTTGGGCAGCTCGGGCGACAGGAACGGGCCCGCCGCGCGGCCGCCGCTGACCAGGTCGTCCAGGCTGATCGGCTGGTCCAGCGGGACCAGCCCGCCCTGGTTCGCCACCGGCTCGTGCTTCGGCGGGGCCGGGGGTGGCGGCGGGGGCGCCGAAGGCGGCGGCGGGGTCTGCGAGAACGACTGCGTCTGGTCGAAGTCCGAGCGCGCGGCCGGGATCGGGATGCTCGGCATCGACATGGACGTCTCGGACCGGCCCGGCGGGAGCGGGGTCTGCCGCTGCATGCCTGGGCGGAGGTGGGTGAGCAGCTCCGCCGGGACGACGACGCGGGCGATCACGCCACCCTCGATGTCCTCGTTCTCGCGCAGCCGGACCTCGATGCCGTGGCGCTTGGCCAGGCGCGAGACCACGTACAGGCCCATCCGGCGGGTCACCGACACGTCCAGGTCCGGCGGCTCGGCGAGCCGCGCGTTGACCTCGGCCAGCCGCTCGTCGCTCATGCCGACACCGTGGTCGGTGACCTGGATGGCGAGCGCCTTGCGGCGGGTCACCACGGCCCGGACGATGACCTTCGTCTCCGGCTCGGAGAAGTAGGTCGCGTTGTCGAGCAGCTCCGCGAGGACGTGCACGAGGTCGTGGATCGCGAGGCCCTGGACCGCGACGTCGGGCACGATGCCGACCTCGATCCGGGCGTACTGCTCGATCTCGGACACCGCGGCGCCGATGACGTCGGCGGCGGGCACCGGCTTGGGCACGGACTTGGCCAGGCCGGCGCCCGAAAGCACCAGCAGGGACTCACCGTTGCGCCGCAGCCGGGTGGCCAGGTGGTCGAGCTCGAACAGGCTCGCCAAGTGGTCCGGGTCCTGCTCGTCGGCCTCGAGGCGGTCGATGACGCCGAGCTGGCGTTCCACCAGCCGCTGCGACCGCCGGGAGAGGTTCACGAAGATGCCGTTGACGTTCTCGCGCAGGAGGGCCTGCTCGGCGGCCATCTTGACGGCCTGCTCGTGGACGATGTCGAACGACCGCGCGACCTCGCCGATCTCGTCGCGGGAGGTGACCGGCACCGGCTGGACGGCCTTCTTGGAGGCGCCGACCGGGTCCGGGTCGTCGAGGATCGCCTGCACGGTTTCGGGCAGCCGGGTGTAGGCGACGTCCAGCGCGCTCCGGCGCAGCACCCGCAGCGGGCGCAGCATCAGGCGGGCGACGATGAGCATCAGCGCGATCGCGGCGGCCAGGGCGGCGAGCACCACGGCACCGCCGACCCACGCCGAGTTGACCGCCGCCGTGGCGAGGTCGTCCGCGCGGGTCTTGAGCTGGGCCAGCAGGTTCGACTCGACCGCGTGCAGCTTGTCCGCCGAAACGGTGCTGTCCTTGCCGAGCGCCGTGGTGTCGATGCTCGGCGCCTGGTCCAGCTGGGCGAAGGCGAACGCCGCGGTCTGGATCCGGCGGCGGTCGTCGACCTCCGGGCCCGAGTAGGTGTCGTTGTAGAGCTGCCGCTGGTCGTCGTCGGCGTTCGCGAGGAACGCCTGGACCGAGGCGTCCGCACTGGAGGCCGACGCGCGCGTCTGGTCCAGGAGGTCACCGGGGAAGCTCCCGCGGAACGCGGCGATCTGCAGCTCGGCGTCGGAGCGGGTGGTGAACTCCTTGGCCTCGCTGATCGCCTGCGTGCTCGTGCCCAGCCGCAGCACGTCCCGGTCGGTGACCGCGGTGGTCACCTCGCGGCCGAGCTCGATGAGCGAGTCGAGGATGCCCGAGTAGGCCGTCATCACCGTGATGTCGGGCAGGCCGTTCTGCGCGTTGAACGCGGCGCGCAGCGGGCGCAGGGCGTCGAGGCGCTGGATACCGCGGGTGTAGCGGTCCTTGGTCGCCTGGTCGTCGTAGTTGAGCGTCGACGCCGCCGAGCGCAGGTCCGCGACCTCGCGGTCGACCTTCGCGATCTGCGAGTCGAGGCCGGTCTGCAGCAGCGAGTTGCCGGACGAGATCCGGGCGACGGCCAGCGAGCGCTCGTTCTGCAGCTCGTGGACCACCGTCGTGACCTTGACGGCGAACGCCACCTGGTCGGCCGTGCGCTGGAACTCCGCCGCTTCCCTGGCGTCGTCGACCACGCGCAGTGCCCCCAGCACCGCCGCGGTCAAGGTCGGGATGATCAGGACCGCGGCCAGCTTGGAGCGCAGCCGCCAGTCGCGCATGCCGGAAAAGAACCCGGCCTTCCGGCCCGGACTCTCTCCGGGCGACTGCGCGGGGGCCCCTCCTACCCCCGCGGCGTCTTCGTTCGGCACCGCCGCACCACCATCATCGTTCGTGCTCGTGAAACCTTGGTCGGTCCAGCGCCCGCCCGGGCGCATCGCGTTCTCGTCAGCCACTCGTCTGCACGCTCCCGGCGCTCAAGCGCAGCGGCAGGTCGGAACGAGCCCAGCGGGAGACGGTACCCGTACGGGTGAAAAGATCGTCTTCGGCGGGTGTTCCTGAACCCCGTCCGTCTGGACGGAATCGGTTCAGCTCGAGCATCACGGTCGGGTCCCTGCGCTGGTCTCGCATCGGTCTGTTGGTTCGGCCTAGCCCACCGGTGCGGCGGCTGTGCCCGGCCAGGCAGTGGCCTCTACGGGGACGAATCTCTCAGGAAAAGCACAGCGTGCCCTGGTAAACCGGGGATCGACTTGATCGGCCATCCAGGCACTCTCTCTCACTACATCGGAGGTTGATACCTCCCCGCAGGTGCAGAGGGTAGCGAACGGCCGGGGAAGATGTAACCCTCCCGACAGGACGCGCTCGATGTTGCACAGCGTTCGCTCAGTCGGCACACAGCTGGACATCTCTTATTCAGGATCTGGGCCCTACGCTGGGTGAACGCTTACGGCGAGTGGAGCAGTGGGTCTAGACCAGAGGCCGAAAGAGTGACGTGCGCCACCCTCTCGGGTATTGATCCCACCCGTTGTGAGCAAGCTGTCACGTTCTCTACAGTGGCCCGCGTACTCCCGAGAATGAGTTACGTACTTCCCCGGGATTCGGTCCATCAACCGTCACTTTTTTCACCCAAGGAGCAGGCCTTGCTTGGAAACGCCATGAGCAGTGGCCGGGTTCGCACTCGCCGCGCCGCGCTCGGGCTCGCCCTCACCGTCGCGGCGGCGACAGCCCTCACGGGCTGCAGCGCCCTCGGCTCGGACGACTCGAACGCCTCGTCGAACGGGGGCGGCCTGGAGAAGTCGAAGATCAAGGTCTCGATCATGCCGACGACGGACCTCGCGCCGTTCTGGCTGGCCTTGGACGGGGGTTACTTCAAGGCCGAGGGCCTCGACGTCGAACAGATCGTCGCCAAGAGCGGCCAGGAGTCGATGACGAAGGCGCTCAACGGCGAAGCCGACATCGCGCTCTCGACCTACACGCCGTTCTTCGTCGCCAAGAGCAAGGGCGCCGCGGACATCCAGCTCGTCGCCGACGGCACGTCGGTGAACGCGAAGAGCAACGCCATCGTCACCGTGCCGACTTCGAACGTGAAGACGGTCAACGACCTGGCCGGCAAGCGAATCGCGATCACGGCGATGAACACCGCGTCCGACATCCTCACCAAGTCGGTCATGAAGGACCACGGCGTCGACTTCAGCACGGTCAAGTGGACCCTGGTCGCACTGCCGAACATGGCGGCGGCGCTGAAGGACAACCAGGTGGACGCGGCCTACATGCCGGAGCCGATGCTCTCGCAGTCGGCGAAGACCGTCGGCGCGACGCCGGTCATCGACATCAACACCGGCGCCAGCCAGGACTTCCCGCTGACCGGCTACGGCGCGACGACGAAGTGGGTCCAGGGGAACCCGAAGACCCTCGCCGCCTTCCAGCGCGCGATGAAGAAGGCCACGAGCGACGCGATCAACGACCGCTCGAAGGTCGAACCGCTGCTGGTCAAGTACGCGAAGATCGACGAAGACACCGCCAAGCTGCTCACCCTGCCCGGCTACGGCTCCACCCTGGACGCCCGGCGCCTGCAGCGGGTGCCCGACCTGCTGCTGCAGATGGGCGTCATCACGAGCAAGGTCGACGCGGCGCCGATGATCGCCCCGCAGGCGACCAACTGAGAACCTTATTCCGCCGTCGGCCGGCGCGAAGGTCACCGCAGGATCGCACCTGGCGGTCCGTCGCGCCGGCCTAACCAAAATAAGGTTCTGACGTGAAAAAACTGCTCCGGGGCCTGGTCGGCCTGGTCGGCTTCCTCCTGTTCTGGGAGGTCGTCGTCCAGGTCGGCCTGGTCAGCAAGACGTTCACCCCACCGCCCAGCGTCGTCCTGGTCACCGTCGGCGACCTGCTGGGCGACCCCGAATTCATCCGCGACATCGTCGCGACGATGCTGGCCTGGCTGATCGCCATCCTCATCGCCATCGCCGTCGGGGTGCCGGCCGGGCTGCTGCTGGGCAGCGTCCCCGTGCTGCGCACCGCCACCGCCGCGATCGTCGAGTTCCTCCGCCCGATCCCGGTCACCGCGCTCGTGCCGCTGGTGCTGCTGGTGATCGGCTCCGGCCCCGACGCGAAGATCACCCTCGCGGTGTACGCCTCGCTGTGGCCGATCATGTTCAACACCATCTACGGCATGGGCGAGATCGACCCGGTGCTGATGGAGACCGCGCGGGCGTGCGGGACCAGCCGGTTCCGGATCCTGTCTTCGGTCGCGCTGCCGCAGACCGCGCCGTTCGTCTTCACCGGGGTCCGGCTGTCGGCGACCATCTCGCTGATCGCCGTCGTCAGCGTGGAGTTCCTGGCCGGCTCCCAGGTCGGTCTCGGCACCTTCATCCTGGTCGCCAGCACCGGTTCGACCCGCTTCGACCTGGTGCTCGCCGGTACCGTGGTCGCCGGGGTGCTCGGCTACCTCATCAACGAAGGGCTCGAACAACTGGGCAAGCGGCTGTTCCGCTGGAGCAGCGTCGACCGGGAGGCGATCGCGTGACCGCGGCAACTCTTTCCGGGCGGGTGGGCCGCCGGGCCGCCCGCGGCGCCGCCGCCGTCGTCCGCAACTGGCTGCTCTTCGCGATCCTCGTCGTCGGCTGGGAGTTCGCCGCCCGCGCGGGCGGCAGCAAGTTCTTCCCACCGCCGACGGAGATCGCGACCACCGCCGCGAAGCTGTGGTTCACCGGTCCCGCGTCGCACCTCTTCCTCACCGACGCCGTCTTCGACAACGTCTTCCCCAGCCTCGGCCGGATGCTCGGCGGCTGGGGACTGGCCGCCGTCGTCGGCGTCGTGATCGGCGTGCTGGTCGGCCGGTCCGACACGGCGATGGACTACTTCGGCCCGCTGTTCGCGTTCTTCCGCTCGATCCCGCCGCCCACGCTGATCCCGGTGTTCGCGGTGCTCTTCGGGCTGAGCTCGGGCATGCAGATCGGGTCGATCATCTTCGGCGCGGTGTGGCCGGTGCTGCTCAACGCGGTCGACGGCGTCCGCTCGGTCGACCAGGTGAAGGTGGAGACGGCGCGGTCGTTCCGCACGCCCCGCCGGTACTGGGTCGGCCTGGTCGTCCTGCCGGCCGCGGCCCCGAAGATCTTCGCCGGCCTGCGGGTCAGCCTGTCGATCTCGCTGCTGCTGATGGTCGTGTCCGAACTGGTCGGCGCGTACAACGGGATCGGCCGGGCGCTGCTGAACGCCCAGCAGGACTTCGAATTCCCCATCATGTGGTCCTGGCTGGTGCTGCTGGGCATCCTCGGCTACGTCTTCAACACGATCTTCCTGGTCGCGGAACGGCGGGTGCTGGCCTGGCAGCCGACCCGCCTCGGCCGCGACTGACGCTGGAAAGGCCTCTCCCCATGTCCACCATGCTCGAAGTTTCCGGCCTCAGTCACCGGTACGGCACCGGCACAGGAGCGCACGCCGCAGTCAACGAGCTGTCGTTCACCGTCGAAGCGGGGCAGCTGGCCAGCATCGTCGGCCCGTCGGGCTGCGGGAAGTCGACGCTGCTGCGCTGCATCGCCGGGCTGACCCCGCCGACCGAGGGCACGGTCAGCCTGCACGGCGACCGCGTCGACGGCGTGCCGGACGACCTTGCCGTCGTGTTCCAGGACTACAGCCGTTCGCTGTTCCCGTGGCTTTCGGTGCAGAAGAACGTCGAGTTCCCGTTGCGCTGGCGGCCGATCTCGCGGGCCGAACGGCGGAAGCGGGCGGCCGAGGCGCTGGAGCACGTCGGCCTGTCCGCGGTCGGCGGGAAGTACCCGTGGCAGCTCTCCGGCGGCATGCAGCAGCGGGTGTCGATCGCCCGCGCGCTGGCCAGCCGCCCGGCGCTGCTGCTGATGGACGAGCCGTTCGCGTCGGTCGACGCGCAGACGCGGTTCGAGCTCGAGGACCTGACCCGGCGCGTGCAGCGCGAGCAGGGCAGCACGATCCTCGTCGTCACGCACGACATCGACGAGAGCGTCTACCTGTCCGACCGGGTGCTGGTGCTGTCGAAGTCGCCGGCGTCGATCGTGGCGGACCTGCCGGTCGGCCTGCCGGTCGAGCGCGACCAGATCACCACGCGCGAATCGGCGGAGTTCGTGACGCTGCGCGGCGAAGTGGCCCGGCTGCTGCACGGCGGCACCCCGGCGGAGGCCGCCACGGCCGCGTCGGACGCCGCGGAGTGGGACCTGGCCGAGCGCACCTCGGACGTGACGGAGACCAAGACCGGGAGCTGACCGACTGCAGGGGGGACCATGGTGAGGGCGGTACTGGCCGGGCTGCTGGCGTTGCTGCTGACGGGTTGTTCGGCACTGGACGGCTCGTCGCCGCCCTCCGCGGCGCGGGAAAAGCTGCGCGTGTCGATGATGTCGACCATCGACACGGCCCCGTTCTGGCTGGCGAAGGACAGCGGGTACTTCGAGCGCGAAGGCCTGGACGTTTCGACGATCGAGGCCGCGACCGGCCAGGCGTCGCTGACGAAGCTGGTCAGCGGCGAAGCCGACATCGCGTATTCGAGCTACACGCCGTTCTTCGTGGCCCGCAGCAAGGGAACGGCGGACATCCGGCTGGTGGCCGACGCGTCGTCGGCCGGCCCGCGGTCGACGGGCGTGGTGGCGCTGCCCGCGTCCGGTATCCGTTCGGTGGCCGACCTGGCGGGCAAGCGGATCGGCATCTCGGCCCCGAACACGATCGCCGACACGCTGACGAAGTCCGTGCTGGCCGACAACCACGTCGACACCGCGGGCGTCAAGTGGGTCCCGCTGCCCCTGCCGAACACCGTGGCGGCGCTGAAGAACGGCGACATCGACGCGGCCTTCCTGACCGAGCCGTTCATCACGCAGGCGTCGCGGTCGGCGGGCGCGGTGCTGGTGGCCGACACCGGCACGGGCTCCACAGTGGACTTCCCGACCGCGGGCTACGGCGCACTGGGCGCGTTCACCTCGGCTTCCCCGCGCGCCGTGGCGGCGTTCCAGCGCGCCATGGCGGCGGCGACCCGGGACGCGGCGGCGGACCGGAAGAAGATCGAGCCGCTGATGGTGAAGTACGCGAAGATCGACGCGGCCACGGCGGCGAGCACCGGCCTGCTGACCCTGCAGTCCACTTTGGACGCCCGCCGGCTGCAGCGGGTCCCGGACCTGCTGCTTAAGACGGGCGTCCTGACCACTCCGGTGGACGTGGCGGCGATGGTGGTGCGCTAGCGGTCCGCGGAGTCCGGGAACACCACGTGGTAGTCGGTGTGCCAGTCGAACAGCCGCCACTGCTCGACGGTGGGGCCCGCGCACGCCGGGAAGATCTCGACCACGAGCGGGCCGTCGAGCTCCAGCGTCACCATCCCGAGGCGGCCGAGGGTCGCGGACTCGACGAAGCACGCGTGCTCCTCGACCATCCCGGTCAGCTGCCGGGCGAAGCGGTCGTACTTCGTCCGGTACTCGTCGAACGCCGTCTCCGCGTCCCCGGTGTCCCGGTAGTACATGTCGACCGAGCCGAACAGGATCTGTTCGCGGTACGTCACGCGGAACGGGCACTGCGCGTGGAGCCGTTTTTCGGTGTCCTCGCGCCGGAAGCCGACGATGGCGATGTTCAGCGTCCGGCTGAACTCGGTGACCCGGCACCCGGGCAGCAGGGCCACCGCCGCTTCCAGCTCCTCCGTTGTCGACAAGTCAGTACAGCGTCCGATCGGACGGCGCGACCTTGACGTGCACCAGGGTCGGGCGCGGGTCGGCCAGTGCCGCCGTCAACCCCGGCGCCAGACCGTTCGGCTCGGTGATCGTCACGCCGTGGCAGCCCATGCTCGCCGCCAGCGCCGCGAAGTCGATGCCGCCCAGTTCGGTGCCCGGGAGCTTCGCGCCGCCGATGGTTTCGCCGAGGATGCGGACCGCCGCGTACTCCGTGTTGTCCATGATCACGATCGTCACCGGGAGCTCCTGGCGCGCGGCCGTCCACAGTGCCTGGATGCCGTACATGCTGGAGCCGTCGCCGACGACGCCGACGACCTTGCGGTCCGGGCGGGCGAGCGCCGCGCCGACCGCGCCCGGGACGCCGTAGCCGAGCGTGCCGCTGGCCATCGTCAGGAAACCCGTGTCCAGGGCCGTGATCGGCAGGTGGTCGTGCAGGATGCCGCGGTGGCTCGGCGTCTCCTCGACGACGATCGCGTTGTCCGGCAGCACCTCCGCCAGCGTCGAGTAGACGAGCTCGCCGGTGAGCTTCTCCCCGCCCGGCTTCGCGGGCCGCTCCAGCGGCTTCGGCGCCGGCCGGGTGCTGCGCTCGATCACGTTGAGCAGCGCGCGGATGCCGAGCTTCGGTGTCGCGCGGATGCCGGTGCCTTCGAAGGCGCGCGCGAGGACCTGCTCGTCGTCGCTGACGATGAACAGCGGCGGCAGCGCGGCTTCCCCGCGCCCGCGGTCGACGTGGTAGGTGAAGGCGGGCGCCCCGAGCACGACGACGAGGTCGTGCTTCTCGAGCGCGTCGGCGACCGCGCCGCGTTCGGGGTCCAGGAACCCTTGGAACAGCGGATGGTCCTCCGGGAACGAGCAGCGGTAGGACATCGGCGCGACCCACACACCGGCGTTGAGGCGCTCGGCGAGCGCGACGGCTTCCACGACCGCGCCGTCCTGGTCGACGGCTCCCCCGACGACGATCGCCGGCCGCTGCGCGGTTTCGAGCGCGGCGACGAGCTCGTCGACGGCTTCGGGATCCGGTGCGAAACCCCGGATGCGCGGCCGGGAGACGATGGGCCGCTCGGTGGTGGCGGTCCAGTCGTCGGCGGGGACGGACACGAAGACCGGACCGGACGGCGCCTGCGTGGCGACGTGGTAGGCGCGCGCCAGCGCGGCCGGGACGTCTTCGGCGCACGCGGGCTCGATCGACCACTTGACGTACGGCTTCGGGAACTCGGGGGCTTCCATCGCGCCGAGGAAGGGGTCGTGCGGCAGGAGCGCGCGGTTCTGCTGGCCGGCGACGATGATCAGCGGCGTCCGGTTGCGGTAGGCGTTGAAGAGGCTGCCGAGCCCGTGCCCGACGCCGCCCGCGGAGTGCAGGTTGACCAGCACGGCCTGGCGCGTGGCCTGCGCATAGGCGTCGGCCATCGCCACGACGGCGGATTCCTGCAGGCCGAGGATGTAGTCGAAGTCGTCGGGCCAGTCGGTGAGGAAGGGGACCTCGGTGGTGCCGGGGTTGCCGAACACCGTCGTGAGGCCCAGTTCGCGGAGGAGTTCCCTGGTGGCGTCCAGGACCGTGCGCTTGATCATGCCCCCAGGCTAACGCTTAGCGTTGCGAAGAAAAGCCCCCGAATGCCGGGACCGCGGCGGTGCGCCGCGGTCCCGGTCGCCGTAGTGCTCAGCCGATCAGGCCGGACAGCCCGGTGCCCTTGAACGAGCCCCAGCCGGTCACCTGGTCGTACTTCGTCCCCGCGGTGAAGCCGGTGGTGCCGTGCAGGGAGTTGTTGCCCGTCGTCACGTCGTGGAAGCCGGTGGCGTACGACGACCCGTTGCCGATCGAGTAGAACTTCGGGTTCAGGTTGCCCAGACCACCGCCGTGGACCTGGTTCTGCAGCGTGGCGAAGGCCGCCCACAGCGGCGCCGCGCCCGACGTGCCCCAGACCGTTTCCCACGAGCCCGCCGAGTAGATGTAGTAGCCCGAACCGCTCGCCGCGTCCGCCGAGACGTCCGGCACCTTGCGGTAGGTCGTGCTCTGCGAGGACTGCCACGACGGCGCCGTGAAGACCGTCGAGATGCCACCGCCGGTCGAGCCGTTCGACGCGCCGTCGTTCCAGGCCGTCTCGCTGCTGTAGGTGTTCGAGGACGTGACCGTCAGCTGCGTGCCGCCGACGCCGGTGACGTTCGGGCTCGACGCCGGGAAGTCGACCGCCTTCGCCGTCGAACCGGTCTGGCGGTAGCAGTCGGTCGTGCCGTCGTCGCCCGCGGCCGCGAAGTACGAGATGCCCTCCGCGGTGCCGGTCGCGATCGCGCTGCTGACGCTCTTCGCCGCGCTCGAACCCTCGGCGGATTCGCAGGCGCCCCAAGAGATCGAGACCACGTCGACCGTGTGGTCCGACGCGATCTTCTGGTACATCGCGAGCTCGCCCGCGCTGGAGTTCGGTGCCTCGTAGACGTAGTCGTTCGCGGCCGCCGCCAGCGCGTGCACGACCTCGATGTCGAGTTCGACCTCGATCTGGCCGTCGCCCGGCGAGGAGTCGTAGTTCGCGCCGCTGACCGGCACCGTGGTCACCGAGCCCGCCGAGAGGCCGTACGTGCTGTCGTACTTGGTGACGTTGGCCTTCTGGTAGCCGTCGAACTCGACGAAGCCGACCTTGACGCCGCTGCCGGTCGCCGAGAGACCGCTGGTGCCGTAGGCGGTCTTGAGCACCGGCGGGGTCACGGCCTTGACGACGTTGGGCTTGACGGCGGTCTTCGCCGAGTGGGTGCGCACCGCGTGGTCGTCGAGGCCTACGACCCCGCTCACGACGTCCGAGACGCCGGCGGGGACGGCGGGCGCGGCGTCGTTGGCGAAGAAGTCACGGCCGGAGACGCGGTCGTGGTAGGTCCCGATCCGGGTGCGGAACGCCGATTCGAGCTGCGCCGCCGATCCGGTGAACGTGACGGCCTGCCGGTTGCCGGAAACCTCGATCCCGGTGGCACCCGCTTTCCCGAGGAATGAGACGGCCTTGTCGACGTCGGCCTGCGTCGGACCGAACCTGGCATTGAACTGCGCCGGGGTCAGAAACCGGTGGTATTGCGGTGAAGCGGGGTTCTGCACGTCGGCGAGGAACTTTTCCAGCGCCTGCTGGTCGTGCAGTTTCAGCGAAAGCGCCGCGGTGATCGGCCGGTCGGCCGCGACGTCACCGGTGCGGACGCTGTTGATCAGCGGAGCGGCGTTGTCGGCCAGCGTGACCAGGGGTTCCGGCGCCGCGGCGGCCGGGACGGCCACGGCGAGGCCGAGCAACGCAGGCAACGGCACAGCGGCCGCGACGAGCTTGCGCAAGCGCATGGGGGAATTTCCTCTCGGCGGTGGGGACCGGGCCTGCGCGGAATGCTCGCCGCAGGTTGCCGAGAAGCATAAGAAACCGTTATTGCGTCAGGAACCTACTTTTGGCTGCCTTTCGGCTTTTGCGAATCGTTTACCATTCGATCAGCGTCCGGATTGTCGGAGAACGTCGACGCGGTCGGCGATATCCTGGGCGTCCGCATTGCCGGAAAAGCGCCGGGCGGCCGTGGTGAGCGACTGCAGCCGCTGCCGGGTCCGCGGCGACCGCAACGCGGCCGCCAGCTCGATCGCCTCCTCCCCGACGGCCGAGGCGACGTCGAGGTCGCCGTCCAGCGCGTGCACCGTGGCCAGCCAGATCAGCGTCAGCGACCGGCTGCGGGTCATCCCGCGGCCGTACCCGGCGATCGCCTCGGTGAGCGCGGGGATCCCGTCCCGGCCGTGCCGGATGTCCACCACCTGCGCCAGTTCCGCGTGCACCGTGCCGACCATCGCCGCCAGGTCGGTGGGCCCGAAGAACTCCGCCCACGGCGAGGCTTCGCGGTCCGCGGCTTCCGCGAACTCCTCGCGGGCGCGGCGCAGGTAGGTCAGCGCGCCGCTGACGTCGGCCTTCTTGGCGTAGGCCCAGGCCTGGTTGGCCGACAGGATCGCCTGCGCGAGCTTCGAATGCGCCAGCCGCGCCGCCTCCCGGCCCCGCTCGAACTCCGCCAGCGCCGCGTCGACGGCGCCGTAGTGCAGGTGCAGCCGCCCGGTGCGGTAGTGGATGTTGGCCAGGAGGTCGTCGTTGCCCGCCTGCCCGGCGAGTTCCAGCGCCCGGCGGAACGCGGCCAGCGCGGCGGCCGGGCGGTCCTGGTCGAAGTTGGTCCAGCCGGCGAGGTTGTAGAGGTCGGCGACGGCGGCGCGGAGCCGGACCAGCACCACGGTCTTGGTCACGCCGTCCAGCAGCGCCACGGCGGCCGGGAGCCGCGCTTCGACGGCCGCTCTGCAGGCACCGCCGCCGTAGCGGTAGTCCAGCGCCCGCAGCTCCGCGACCGTGTCTTCCAACCGCCGCACGTCGGCGATCCCCACACGCGTACCGCGGAGGTCTTCCTGCCCGTCGTTGCCGGTCATGGCGGCCCTCCGTCCGAAGAGAGCCGCCGCTTCGGGCAGCCCCCTGGTCATTCCCCGCCGGGCCAGGCCGGTGCCTTCTCCTTCGGGGTGTTGGCACCGGGCAGCACCCCGGTGGCGGTCAACACCACGCCGGTGGCGGTTTCCGCGATCTTGACAGCGGCCAGGAGGCCGGTGAGGGCGAGCGAGCCGCCGAGCCCCAGTCGGGCGAACTCGTCTTCGGAGGTTTCGGGTCCGCGTTGACGCGGTAGCGCGCCGGTCATGATTCGGCCTTCCGGTCCGTCAGGGAAGCACTCGCGCGATACCCGCGGGGATTCAGCCGTTCGCGGGCGGCGGAAATCCACCTGATGGTCGCCATCCTGGTTTCCCGATGGCCCCGCATCGAATTGACCACGAACCGAATACGCGCGCCCACAGCGCCGCCTCCTGTACTGGCCGAACAATTCCCGACACTATCCGGGCGGACCGCGAACCGCCCGTCTCCGGTCGCGGCCCATCGGGCACCCGCGACCGTTTTGCCACGTCAGAACCACGATAGCCAGCGGCTGCCACAGCTTCAGCCCCCAAGCAGCCCAACCGCACCAGTGCACGTGCAGCTGCACAACCCGCGAAGAACCGGCATTCGCAAACGCCGAATGCAATTTCATTTCGCCGATTCAAGGAAATCGAATACCGGTATGAACGGCTGCGGATTCCCGAACGGAGCCGTGGCCCGCGTGCGGGTTTCGCAGTGGATCAGGATTTGACGAGATCCACCCAGTGGCGCACGGTTTCCGCGTCCACCGGCGCCTGCCACCCGCCCGGCCGCACGGCGCTCCCGACATGGAACCCGCGCACCCCGCCGGCGCGCAACAGGTGCACCTGCTGCGCCCGCAAACCGCCGCCCACGAGCAACTCCGGCCCGCTCTCCCGCTGCGCCAGCCGCTGCAGCACCGAAAGCCCGCTCGCGACGCCGTTCGGGTGGCCGGCGGCGAGGACCGTGTCGCAGCCGAGCGCCGCCAGCTGGTCGTACGCGCGCAGCGGGTCGCGCGTCCGGTCGATGGCGCGGTGGAACGTCCACGGCAGGCCGTCGATCTCCTTGATCAGCGCTTCGCAGGCGTCCACGTCGATCTCGCTGTCGACGGTGAGGAAGCCGAAGACGAACTCGCGCGCGCCCGCGTCGATCAGCCGGGCGGTGTCCGCGCGCAGCCCTTCGAGGTCGCCGACGGCGAAGGAACCGTTGTCCCGCAGCATGACCCGGACCGGGAGGTCGGTCGCCGACTGCACGTCCCGGAGCGTTTCGAGCGACGGCGTGAGGCCGTCCTGCGCCATGTCAGCGACCAGTTCGAGGCGGTCGGCCCCGCCCGCCTGCGCGCCTTCGGCGTCCGCCGCGTCCAGCGCGATCACTTCCAGCAGGGGCGTCTTCGAGCTCATGCCTCAATCCGTTTCACTGGTTCCGGGTGTCGTCTCCCCTCGCGTGCCGCCCTCGCCGGAAGCCGCCTTGAAGGCTCGTCATCCGCTCGCGCACCGCTTCCGGGGAAAGTGAGAGTATCGGCCGCTGTTCCGGCACCGCTCCCGGCCCGGCGGCCACGTCGTCGGTCTGGAGGAACGGCCACGTGTCCTCCGCGCCGTCTTCCTGTTCCAGTTCGGCCGGGGTCGGCCACTCGTACTCGGGCTCGATCGCGGCCGGCGGCGAGACCGGGCGCAGCTGCGGTTCGGTGTCCTCGTCGTCCGGGTTCGGCGCGGCGCTTTCACGTGAAAGCTCCGCTTTGCGCGGCAAAGCGCCACTTTCACGTGAAAGTGGCGGCGGTGGCGGAGGTGGCGGGGCCGCGGCGAGCGCGTGCCGCGGCTCAGGTTCGGCCGGACGCGGCGCCTCGGCGACCGGACGCGGTTCCACCGGGTGGCGCGGCTGTTCGGGCGCCGCGGCCGCGTCGAACCAGCGGGACAGGACGTCGCGGTAGGCCGGCATCCGCTCGGTCGGCGCGTCGAGGTCGAGGTGGTTGTCGTCGTCCGCCACCGGCCATTCCGGTGCCTGTTCGCGGGCCACCACCGGCGCGCGGCGCGGCGGGCCCGCCTCGATCGACGGCGGGGACAGCTCTTCCGGTTCCGGCTCCGGCTCGGGTTCCGGCGGCGTGAGCGGGGCGAGCGGTGCCAGCAGTTCGGGCTCAGGCTGCGCGGCCGGCTCGGCGGGCGGGGGCGGCGCCGGCATCGGCGGCAGCTCGACGATCAGCGCCGACGGCACCAGCACGGTCGCCACCAGCCCGGAATCCGCGCCCGCGCTCAGGCTGACGTCGATGTGGTGCCGGGTGGCCAGGGTCGCCACCACGAACAGCCCCATCCGGCGCGACACCTCGACGTCGACGTCCGGCGGGTGCGCGAGCCGCAGGTTGGTGCGGTCGATCTCCGCCTGCGGCATGCCGGCGCCGTGGTCGATGATCTCGATCTGCCAGTCGCCGTCGTGGGTTTCGGCGCTGGACACGGTGACCGGCTCGTCGCCGGAGTAGCGGGTCGCGTTCTCCAGCAGCTCCGAGACGACGTGCACGAGGTCGTTGACGGCCTCGCCGCGCACCGCGAGCTGCGGCGCCGGGCCGAGCTCGATCCGCTGGTAGTGCTCGACCTCCGAAAGCGCGGCGCCGACGATCTCGTCCGCCGAGACCGCGCCGGCGTCCTCGCGCGCGGAGTCGTGGCCGGAGAGCACCAGCAGGTTCTCGCTGTTGCGCCGCATCCGCGTGGCGAGGTGGTCGAGCTCGAACAGCCCGGCGAGGGTGTCAGGGTCCTGCTCGTCGGCCTCCATCCGGTCGAGCACCGACAGCTGCCGCTCGACGAGGTCCTGGCTCCGCTGCGACAGGTTGACGAACATCGCGTTGACGTTCTCGCGCAGCATCGCCTGCTCGCCGGCGAGCCGGACGGCTTCGCCGTGCACCGCGTCGAACGCACGCGCCACCTGGCCCACCTCTTCGCGGGTGAACACCGGCACGGGCGCGACCGCGAGCCGTTTCCGCAGGTTCTCCGGGGCGGGCTCGGGATCGGTGAGCAGGTTCTGCACGGCCGCGGGCAGCCGGTGCTCGGCCACCTCGAGCGCCGTCCGGCGCAGGATCCGCAAGGGGCGCAACAAGGACCGCGCGATGACCACCGACAGCACGCCCGCGACGAGGAGGACGCCGAGCACCACGCCGCCGTCCCAGAGCGCCGCCGTGCGGGCCTGCGCCGCCAGCGCGTCGGTGCGTTCCTGCAACTGGACCAGCAGCGCCTGCTGCACCTGGTGGGTGAGGTTCACCGTGTGGGTCGCCGAGGTGTCCCACTGGTTCGGGTCGAGGCCCGAGAGGTTCTGGTTGTTCTCGGTGCGGGTGAGCGCGGACTCGACCATGTCGTTGCCGATGTCGACGACCAGGCCGATCACCGTGTCGTCGAACATCCGCTGCTGGTCGGGCGTCGCGAAGGTGCGGTAGTCGTTGCGCGCGGCGGCCAGCTCGGCTTCCGCGCCGAGCAGGGCGCGCGTGCGGTCGCGGTCGAGCGTGCCCACGGCGAGCGCCTCGCCCAGCACCGCCCGCTTGACCGACATCTGGTCCTTGATCCGGGCCAGCGCGTTGCCCGCCAGCCGCAGCCGCGCGAGTTCGGGGTCGGAGACGTCGGCGGCGGCCGAGTCGCTGATGTCGAGCAGGCCGGAGAT
Source organism: Amycolatopsis lexingtonensis (assembly GCF_014873755.1). Lineage (NCBI taxonomy): Bacteria > Bacillati > Actinomycetota > Actinomycetes > Pseudonocardiales > Pseudonocardiaceae > Amycolatopsis > Amycolatopsis lexingtonensis. Next base: position 8,199,081 of record NZ_JADBEG010000001.1, on the reverse strand, counting down.
CAGCTCGCTGTAGGAGCGCAGGACGGCGTCCGCGGGGAACGCCGAGTGTTCCGCGGAGAACCGGAGGCCGCCGAGCACGCGCAGCCGGTCGTCGGTCTGCTGCAGGCTCTCCGCGGCCTTCGCGTCGAGCCGCGGCTTGCTGTCGGCGAGCGTCCGCTCGAAGGTGCCGATGGCCTGGTCGACGCGGTTGCGCTGGGCGGTGAGGTCGGCGGTGTCGCCCTGCCGGTTCTGTGCGACGAACCGGACGGTGAGGTCGCGCTCGCGCTGCAGTTCGTGGACGGCTTCGGCGACGGTGCTGTCGACGCGGCCGCGGGTGGCGAACTCGGCGAGCTGCCGCGCGTCACGCAGGTCGGAGCTGATCCGCAGGCCGACGAGCGCGATCACGGCGAGCGCCGGGATCAGCAGGACGGCGAAGAGCTTCGTGCCGAGTCGCCAGTTCCGCAACCGCCAGCGGCCGCCGGCCGGACGCGGATCCGCCGCGTCGCCGCCCTTGCGGGGACGCTTGTCGCGACGGGTCACCTGGTTTCCTTTTCCACCGCGGGTGGGACCCCGCGGATCTGACAACACTCGAACCTACTGAACGGTAGCCCGCACCGTGGAGATCCGAAAGCCGCGCTGGCGCGATCCGGCCCTGCCCGCGATCGTATGGGGCGCGGACCATACGATCCAGCACGAGAACCAGATTCTCGCGGTAGGTGAAGGTTCATGATCAGACGCGGACGGACGATTCCGCTGGTGGTGGCGCTTCTGGCGACCGCCGGGTGCAGCGTGTTCTCTTCGGGCACCCCGGCGTCCCCGCCACCGCTGGAACGGACCACGCTGCGCGTCGGTGTGGGCAACGCCATCGACACGGCCCCGCTGCGGATCGCCGTGGCGAGCGGGAAGTTCGGCGCCGGCGGGCTGAACGTCCAGCTGGTGGAACTCGGCGCGGACGACGGGCTGGCCAAGGTGGCCGCCGGCGACCTCGACGTCACCTTCGCCTCCGACATCGCGATGTTCCGCGCGGCGGCCGGCGGGTCGGCGTTGCAGCTGCAGGGCGAGGCCTACACGGCCGGGCCCAACACGATGGCGCTGGTCACCCTGCCCGGCTCCGACTACACCGTGCCGACGGCGAAGAAGTCGCCCGAGATCGCGGTCAACATGCTCGACGACATCGGCGCGCTCGTCGCGCGGTCGGTGCTGGTCACGGCGGGCGTCGACGGGGCGAAGATCAAGTTCCGGCAGGTGGCGTTCGACGGGATGCCGCAGGCGCTCCAGGCCGGGGACGCGGACGCGGCGCTGATGGTCGAGCCGTACATCACCCGCGCCGAGAAGGACCTGGGCGCGCACATCCTGGCCGACGGCGCCCGCGGCTCGACCCTCGACTTCCCGCTGTCCGGCTATGCCTCGGCGAAGCCGTTCGCGCAGGCCAATCCCCGCACCCTGGCGGCGTTCCGGACGGCGCTGGGCGCGGCCCAGCAGAGCGCGACCGACCCGGCGGTGGTCCGCGACGCGCTCCCGAAGTTCTCCGACATCGACTCGACGACGGCCGCGCTCATCTCCCTGGGCTCGTACCCGGCGTCCCTCAACGGCATCCGGCTGCAGCGGGTGGCCGACCTGATGCACAACTCGGGGTTGCTGGCGAACCGCCTGGACGTCCAGGCGCTGCTGCCCGAGCGGAACGGTTATTAGCTTCCACCAAACTTGCACTTGGTCTACTTTTGCACTCAGCCTACTTGAGGAGTGCGCAGTGACCGACGTCCTGATCGCCGGAGCCGGCCCCACCGGGCTGCTGCTCGCCGCCGAACTCGCCATCGCCGGCGTCGAGGTGACCGTCCTGGACCGCCGCGACGGACCCGGCCTCCCGCGGCCGGTCGGGCTCCAGCCCCGGACCGCCGAGCTGTTCGAACTCCGCGGCCTCGACCCCGCCGGCCCCGAGGTGGACGGCCCCAGCGGGCACTTCGCCGGCCTCCCGGTGGCGCTGGACCACAGCGTCTGGCGGACCCGTCACCCCCGGGTGCTCAACCGCACCCAGGACGACGTCGAGGCGGTGCTGGCCGAGCACGCCGTGAAGCACGGCGCGGTCGTCGAACGCGGCCACGACGTGACCACCGTCGAGGCCGACGACGAGGGTGTCACGGTCGACGGGCGCCGGGCCCGCTGGCTGGTGGCCTGCGACGGCGCGCACAGCACCGTCCGGCGGCTGCTCGGGGTGCCGTTCCCCGGCCGCACCGAGACCTACGTCGCCACGCTCGCGCACGTCCGGCTCGCCGCGGCGTCCGCGCTCGTCCCGGCCCGCGCCGCGCACTTCAGCGAGGTCACCCGGCAGGCGAACGGCTACTGGGCGATGCTCACCCCGCTCGGCGACGGCGGCCACCGGTTCGTCTTCGGCTCGGCGACGAAGCAGCCCGGCCGCGACGCACCGGTGTCGGACACCGAAGTGACCGAAGCGCTCACGGCCCTCTACGGCAGCGAAACGCGCCTGGGCGAGGTGTACGGCGCTTCGCGGTTCAACGACGCGACGCGGCAGCTGGAGCGGTACCGGCACGGCCGCGTGCTCTTCGCCGGCGACGCCGCGCACATCCACCCGCCGCTCGGCGGGCAGGGGCTCAACCTCGGGGTGCAGGACGCGATGAACCTCGGCTGGAAGCTGGCCGCGACCGTCCGCGGCACGGCGCCGGCCGGGCTGCTGGACACCTACCACGCCGAGCGCCACCCGGCGGCCGCACGCGTGCTGCGGCACACGGCGGCCCAGCGGGTGTTCACCGCGCCGGACCGGAGCGAGAACGTCGAGGCGCTGCGCGAGATCGTCGTCGACCTGATGCGGACGCCGGACGGCAACCGGTACTTCAGCGGGCTGCTGTCCGGCCTGGGCCTCGGCTACCCGGGCGCGCACCGGGTCCCGGACCTCGACCTGACGACGGCGGCCGGCCCGGCGCGGCTTTCGGAGTTGCTGCGCGACGGCCGCGGCCTGCTGCTCGACCTCGGCGACCACCCGGTCCCGGCGGGCTTCACCGGGCAGGTGCGCCGGGTGCGCGCGAGCACCGGCGACGACGAGTACCGCGGCCGGCTCCTGCTGGTCCGCCCGGACGGGTACGCCGTCGACCCCGCCGAACTGGGCCGCTGGTTCGGCTAGATGTTCTCGCCGGTCTTCACCAGGCAGACCGTGCGCCGCGGCGGGCCCTGGTACATGAGGACCTTGTCCGCGTTCTCGCCGCAGGCGTCTTCGTCGCCGAAGCCGGAGACGACCTGGACGCGGTCCTGCGCCGCCGGGTCGGTGCAGCTCACCTTGGTGATGGTCGTCTCGTCCTCGATGCCGCGCACGCAGTCGCCGGACCGGACGTTCAGCGCCAGGCAGAGCGTCTGGCCGGAGCCGGAGCCGAGCCGGAACCGCACGTAGTCGCCGGACGCGCAGGAGATGGCGCCGCGGTAGGCGTTTTCGACCTTGTAGGTCGCGCTGTCCGAGCCGCAGCCGACGCGGTGGTAGGCGGTCCGGTCGCCGCTCTCCCGCGTCAGGTACAGGCAGTCGCCGTCCGACGGTGTGCCGCTGCCGTCGAGCGAATTGAGGCCCAGCGCGGCCAGCGAGCCGAGGGCCAGCGCCAGCACGACGCAGGCGGCGAGCGTGATCCGCACCTTCACGGTGAACCAGTGCGGGATGGCCAGCTGCCCCTGAACGGGTGGCATCGGCGAGTACTGCGTCGCGTAGTCGGGCGTCCGGAACGGGTTGTCGTCGGACGGTGGTGTGGTCAACGTGCCCTCCAGTGATCCCCTCGGCACCTCGTCCCATCGACGCCGCCGCGAGCGAGGCACGTATAACAGTAGTTGTGACTGATGGCCCGCTGATCGTCCAGTCCGACAAGACCGTGCTCCTGGAGGTCGACCACCCCCAGGCCGACGACGCGCGGATCTCCATCGCGCCGTTCGCCGAGCTGGAACGGGCGCCGGAACACGTGCACACCTACCGGATCACGCCGCTGGCCTTGTGGAACGCGCGCGCCGCCGGCCACGACGCCGAGCAGGTCGTCGACGCGCTGACGACGTACTCGCGCTTCCCGGTGCCGCAGCCGCTGCTGATCGACGTCGTCGACGTGATGGGCCGGTTCGGGCGGCTGCAGATCGCCAACCACCCGGCGCACGGGCTGGTCATGTCGACCACCGACCGCGCGGTGCTGACCGAGGTGATCCGGAACAAGAAGATCAGCCCGATGCTCGGCGCCCGGATCGACGAGGACACGGTCATCGTGCACCCGTCCGAGCGCGGGCGGCTCAAGCAGGCGCTGCTGAAGGTCGGCTGGCCGGCCGAGGACCTCGCCGGGTACGTCGACGGCGAAGCGCACCCGATCGCCCTCGACGAGACGGACTGGCAGCTGCGCGACTACCAGCGCCAGGCCGCGGAGGCGTTCTGGGCGGGCGGCTCCGGCGTCGTCGTGCTGCCCTGCGGCGCGGGCAAGACGATGGTCGGCGCGGCGGCCATGGCGAAGGCGGCGGCGACGACGCTGATCCTGGTGACCAACACGGTCGCCGGGCGGCAGTGGAAGCGCGAGCTGATCGCGCGGACGTCGCTGACCGAGGAGGAGATCGGCGAGTACTCCGGCGAGAAGAAGGAGATCCGGCCGGTCACCATCGCGACCTACCAGGTGATCACCCGCAAGACCAAGGGCGAGTACAAGCACCTGGAGCTGTTCGACTCGCGCGACTGGGGCCTGGTCGTCTACGACGAGGTCCACCTGCTGCCCGCCCCGGTCTTCCGGATGACCGCCGACCTGCAGTCCCGGCGGCGGCTCGGCTTGACCGCGACGCTGGTGCGCGAGGACGGCCGCGAGGGCGACGTCTTCTCGCTGATCGGGCCGAAGCGCTACGACGTGCCGTGGCGCGACATCGAGGCGCAGGGCTGGATCGCGCCGGCGGAGTGCACCGAGGTCCGCGTGACGCTGACCGACGCCGAACGGCTCGAGTACGCGACGGCCGAGGCCGACGAGCGGTACAAGCTGGCCGCGACGGCGCTGACGAAGACACCGGTCATCAAGTCGATCGTGCAGAAGCACGCCGGTGAGCCGACGCTCGTCATCGGCGCCTACCTCGACCAGCTGGAGATGCTCGGCGACGAACTCGACGCGCCGGTCATCCAGGGCGCGACCCGCAACAAGGAGCGCGAGGAGCTGTTCGACAAGTTCCGCCGGGGCGAGATCCGGACGCTCGTGGTGTCGAAGGTCGCGAACTTCTCGATCGACCTGCCCGAGGCGTCGGTGGCGATCCAGATCTCGGGCACCTTCGGCTCGCGGCAGGAGGAAGCCCAGCGCCTCGGCCGCCTCCTGCGTCCCAAGGGCGACGGCAGGCAGGCGCACTTCTACTCGATCGTCTCGCGAGACACGGTCGACACGGAGTACGCGGCGCACCGGCAGCGGTTCCTCGCGGAGCAGGGGTACGCCTACCACATCGTTGACGCCGACGACCTGCTCCGGCCGCTTTGACGGACCTGCTCGAAGACCTCACCCGCGCGGCGGCCGCCACCGCTGTCCTGCTCGACCGGATCGGGCCCGGGCAGTGGCGCGCGCCCACGCCGTGCGCCGAGTGGACCGTGCGCGACCTGACGGGCCACCTCGTCGGCCTGGACCTCGTGCTGGCCGCGATGTTCTCGGACGGCCCACCGCCCGACCGCGCGGCCGACCACCTCGGCGAGGACCCCGCGAGCGCGTTCCGGCGCTCGTCCGCCGCCCTGCTGGCGGCCGCGGCCCGGCCGGGCGCGCTGGACGTCGTCCGGACGACGCCGCTGGGCACCACGACCGGCGCCGGACGGCTGCGGTGGCGGATCGCGGACCTGCTCACGCACTCCTGGGACCTGGCGCAGGCCACCGGCGTCCCGGTGGCGGTGCCGGACGATCTCGCCGAGCGGGCGCTGGTGTTCGTCCGGAGTGAATTGGGTGCGCAGCACCGCGGCGACCGGTTCGCCGCCCCGCACCCGATCGACGACGGCGCACCGGCCCTCGACCGGCTGGCGGCGTTCACCGGCCGCGCGGTGCCGTGGCGGCCCGGCCGCTGAGCCGCCCCGTCAGCGCAGGTCGAGCACGACCTTGCCGGTGATCCCGCGCTCGACCGCTTCGTGCGCGGCCACCACGTCGTCGAGGCCGAAGGAGTGCACGGGCAGCGGTGAGAGCAGTTTCCGTTCCAGCGCCGAGGTGATCTCCGCGGCCGATCGCAGGAGCGCCTCCCGCGGTTCGGTGAGGAACAACGCGAACCGCAACACGAGGTTCGGCCACAGCAGCCGGAACACCGGCAGGGTCGGGTCCACCGGCTGCGCCGCGTAGGTCACGATCGTCGCGCCCGGGGCGGCGACGGCGAGGTCCAGCTCGAGGTTGTCGGTCAGCGCGACCTCGATGATCCGGTCGACGGGTCCGGCTCCGTCCAGGATCTGCCGCGCGGCGTCGGCGTCGCGGTAGTTCACGACGAGGTCCGCGCCGGCGGCACGGGCGAGCGCCGCCTTCTCCGGTCCGCTGACGGTGGTCGCGATCCGCGCGCCGGCGATCTTGCCGAGTTCGATCGCGTAGTGCCCGACGGCGCCCGCTCCAGCCGCGACGAGCACGGTGCGGTCCGCCGGTGAGCCGTCGGCGTGCAGGCACCAGTGCGCGGTCATCGCCGGAATGCCCAAGCTCGCGCCCAGTTCGTCGGACGTCCCGTCCGGCGACCGGACCGCCTGCTCGGACGGCACCACGGTCCACTCGGCGGCGGTCCCCCATGGCGTGCCGGAACCAGCCATCCAGAGCCACACGCGTTCGCCGATCCGGCTCGGGTCGACGCCCGCGCCGACCGCGTCGACCACGCCGGTGCCGTCCTGGTGCGGGATGCGGCCGCGGCGCTCGCCGACGGTCCTGAAGTCTTCCGGTGCCGAGTTCTCCCGCATCCACATGTCACCGGGGTTGATCGCGGAGAGCGTGACGCGGACGCGCACCTCGCCGGGGCCGGGTTCCGGCCGGGCGACGTCGAGCACCCGCAGCACGGTCTTGGCCGGGCCGTTGGTGGTGAAGAAAGCTGCCTTCATTGCTTCGTTCTCCAAGGTGGGCTAGAGAGTGGCGGCGATACCGCGCATGACCGACTCCAGGTCGCGCTCGCCATCCGGGGTCTGCACGCCGTGGTCCAGGGCGCGCGCCATCAGCTGGGCGGGCAGGGGCCCGCTCACCAGCTCGGCCCACGCGTCGTGCTCCGCCTTCAATCCGTCCGCCAGATCCGCCGGCGGGACGAGCCGCTTCGCCGCGGCGATGAGCTCCGGGGAGAGCGCGGCGATCTTCTTCGCCACCTGGTCGACGACGGCGTCTAGCTCGGCCGCGGGCACCGCGCGGTTGATCCAGCCGTAGGCGGCCGCCGTGTCGGCGTCCACCAGGTCCGCGGTGAGCAGCAGTTCGAGAGCGCGGTTCCGGCCGACCCGGTCGCGCAGGTACTGCGTTCCCCCGCCACCCGGGACGATGCCCATCAGCACCTCGGTCTGGCCGAGGCCCGCGGTCTCCCGCGCGGCGAAGGTCAGGTCGGCCGCCGCGACGAACTCGGCGCCGCCGGCCCGGGCTTTGCCGTCGAGCTTGACGATCGTGACCTGCGGTTGGTGCCGGAGCAGTTCCCCGACACCCTGGAACAGGTTGGCGTCCGGGTTCCGGTCCGCGATCTCCCGCAGCTGCTCCAGCTCGTCGAGGATGTGGATGTCGACGTGCGCCAGGAAGAACTCCGGGTTGGCGCTGGAGAACACGATGACGCGGACCCGGCGGTCGTCGCGCAGCGCGCCGAGCACGTCGTGCAGTTCGCGGATCACGGTCCCGCCGAGGACGTTGACGGGAGGGTTGTCCAGCGCGATCCGTGCGACGCCGTCGTCGATGGTGACGCCGAGCGTCGTGTAGGTGTCCGGGTTCACGGGTTCCCCAAGGTTGTCGGTAGGCCGGTAGGTTTGCGATGCATACTCACACTGGTCCCAGCCCCGCGAATGATCAATAACGCACTTTCCGAGTACCAAGGATCCCCATGGACACCACCTCGCCCGCCGCGGCTCCGCGGTTCAGCATCGACTGCCCGAGCCGCCCGATCCTCGACCAGATCTCGGACAAGTGGTCGATGATGACGATGGAGGTGCTGGAACAGCCGACCCGGTTCAACGAGATCAAGCGGCAGCTGGACGGCGTGACGCAGCGAGTGCTCACCCAGACGCTGCGCCGCCTGGAACGCAACGGCCTGATCCGGCGCCGGGTGCTCGAGACCTCGCCGGTCGGCGTGGAGTACTCGCTGACGCCCCTCGGCGAGTCCTTCCGCGGGCCGTTCATCTGCCTGCTCAGGTGGACGATCGAGCACAGCGCCGAGGTCGTGACCGCGCAGCACGAGTACGACGAGCGGTCGTCGGCCCGCTGACCGCCACCCCTTCGGCCCAGCGAATCGTCACAGGAGCAACTTCCACATCACGAGCCTCGTTCAGCGCCCTGACCTGCGGTTTCTCGGATTCACTCGAACGGATGAGCGGGTGAATCGCTGGAAATTGTCGGACCCTCGAACTACTGTTCGAGATGCAGTAGCCGAACACAAGTTCGAGGGGACGTCCATGACGATCGCACCGCTCCGCCCCGGTACGCCCGCGCCGCCGGTCCAGACCCTGCCACCGGGGTCGTGGCACGGCCGGCTGTGGGTGTCCGACCTGCCCTTGACCCGGCCAGAGCGTTTCCTCGGCTGCGTGGCCGAGTTCGAGCGATCCGGCTTGTGGCCGGTGCTGATCCCCCACGACCAGCGCTTCGCGGCCAACGGCGAGGACTGGATCGACGACCGAGGCCGCCTCGCCCCGGCGGGCCACCGGGTGGCCTCCGCCGACCCGGCGGCGGCCCTGTCCCGCTGGTGGGACACGTCCTGCTGCGACGGCGCCTGCCTCCGCCCCTTCGGCGCCCGCTTCCCGGGCCTGGCGAAGCGCAGCCCGCGCAAGTCGGACCCCTTGGCGGAAGCGGGCAACACGGGTTCGATCCTGGCCACCCGCGCCCCGCACCGGCTGGGCCTGGTCCAGACCGAGCGCCCCGCCGACATCCCGGCGCTGCTGGGCTGGACGGGGATGATCAAGTGCACGGACCAGGTGGCCGAGCTGTCGGCGGTGCTGCGGAGTTGGGAGGACCGCTTCGGCGCGACGCTGGTGGTGCTGGGCTTCGACGCGATCGAGCTTTCGGTGGCTGCGCCGCCTCGGAACCAGGCTCGCGCACTGACGGTGGCGGCGGAACACCGGGCGTTCAGCTTGCCGACGTTCGCCGGGCAGCCGGGGAACCTGCGGGAGTACGCGTCGGGGCTGGTGCAGTCGCGGCACTGGAGGTTCTCCTGGGCGTAGCGGTAAAGCGCCCCGCGGCTCACGTCGCGGCGGACCGATCGCGGGGCGGGGGCCGGGCAGGGCAGCAGCGCGGGCAGCTCGCTTCCCTTACCCGTGCCCCGCAAAGCAGCCAACCCCACTCCACCCCGGCGGTGCGATGAGCAAACGCTTCAAAGGCCCCCTAAGACGACCGTCCCCGAACTCAGGTCACCTGTCCCGACCCGCGGTCCACCAGTCCGGCCGCCGCCGCGTTTCGACGCGCCGACGAACGGGAATCACCTTCCGCGGGAACGGGAAGGCGGTGAGGACGATCGCCGAAATCCGGATCGGGACCTCGGGTTGGCGCTATCCGCCGTGGCGCGGCGTTTTCTACCCGCACGGGCTCGCGCAACGGCGGGAGCTCGAATACCTCTCGCGGCGGATGAACGCCGTCGAGATCAACGGCTCCTTCTACTCGCTCCAGCGCCCCGAGCGGTACCGCGCGTGGTTCGACGAGACGCCGGCGGGTTTCCTCTTCGCCGTCAAAGGCGGCCGCTTCATCACGCACATGAAGCAGCTCCGCGACGTCGAAACCGCGCTCGCGAACTTCTACGCCTCCGGTGTTCTCGCCCTCGGTGCGAAACTGGGCCCGTTCCTCTGGCAGCTCCCACCGCGGCTCGCGTTCGATCCCGACCGGCTCGCGAACTTCTTCGCGCTCCTGCCCCGCACCACCACCGAAGCCGCCGCGCTGGCCAAGAAGCACGACGACAAACTCAAAGGCGATCCCTACCTCGAAAGCGGCCCGAAAAAACGGCTGAAGCACGCGCTCGAAGTCCGGCACCTCAGCTTCGCCCAGCCCGCGGCGACGCACCTGCTGCGGGAGCACGACCTCGCCCTCGTCGTCGCCGACACCGCGGGCAAGTGGCCGTTCCTCGAAGACCAGACCTCGGACTTCACCTACGTCCGGCTCCACGGCGACGAGGAGCTGTACGTCAGCGGCTACTCGGACCAAGCCCTCCGTACCTGGGCCGACAAGATCAAGAACTGGCACGACGGCGGGCGGCGGGACGTGCACGTCTACTTCGACAACGACGTGAAAGTCGAGGCTCCGCGCAACGCCGAGTGCCTCGCCGACCTGCTCGGGGTGGCTCCGCCGGGTGAGCAGTGAGCGGACAGTGAGCGGGGTCCGCTTGACTCACCGGGCGGGCGGACCGGCTTGCGTGCTGTCGCTGGGGGTCGGCACGCGGGCGGTCCGCCGCACGTCTTTCAGCCTCCCGCGCGCACCGAAGCCGCCAGCTTGGCCCGGACGTCGTCCGCGTCGGGGTGGCCCAGTTCCGTCAGGAGCCGGACCGACCTGAGCCAGCACTCGCGGGCCAGGGCCTCGTCGCCGTACCTCGCGTGGATCGTGCCCAGCTGGGACAGGACGTCCGCGGCCTCGTACTGCTCGCCCATCTCGAAGAACATCGAGACCGAGTCGCGGAGGCACGCGATGCCCTCGTCGAACCGGCCGAGGCCGATCAGGGCCAGGCCGCGGGTGTGCTGCGTAAATCTGGTGTCAACCGGACGGCCGTCCGGGCCGACGACGGCCAGTGCCGCGTCCGCCAGGCGCAGGGCCTGCTCGTGGTCGCCCATCGAGGTGCAGACGTCGCCGAGCGCGCGCAGCACGCTGGCTTCGAACTGCCCCATCCCCAGCTCGCGGACGATCTCCAGGGCCTGCTTGCCGTGCTCGTACGCCCCGGCGTAGTCCTCCAGGTTGTGCGACGCCAGCGCCAGGTTGTACTGCGCCCGCGCCTCGCCCTCGCGCGCGCCGAGCTCGCGCTGGATCGCCAGCACCTGCTCCAGGTAGCGCCGCGACTCCGCGTATCGGCGGGCAACGCCGTCGACGACGCCGAGGCCGCTCAGGATGCCCGCTTCGCCGGGGCGGTGGCCGCTCGCCCGGGCCGCTTCGAGCGCCACCGCGAACACCGAACGCCAATCGTCGAGCCGCGAGCGCGTCACGAAGTAGCTCTGCAGCAGCCAGGCGAGCTTCCAGCAAACGTCGTCGCGGCCGAGCCGCCGCGCCAGGTGCACCGCGGCGATGAGGTTCCCGGACTCTTCGACGAACCAGTCCAGTGCCTCGTGGTGGGAGCCGAAGGTGAGCCCGCCGCCGAGGTCGTCGAGTTCCAGCAGCCGGTAGTAGCGCTCCGGCCGCATCCGGCGGGACGCGTCGAGGGCCGACGCCAGGTACCAGTCCAGCAGCCGGTCCAACGCCGCCGCTCGCTGCGAAGGCGAGTCGACCTGCGAAGCGACTTCGCCGGCGTAGGCCCGGATCAGGTCGTGGAACTGGTAGCGGCCCGGGCGCGGGCGGGCGAGCAGGTGCGCGGACGCCAGCGTCTCCAGGCCCGCGCGGGCCGTCGTGAGGTCCAGCCCGGCGACCGCGGCCGCCGCGGGGGCGGTGAAGTCGGCGCCGGTGGTCAGGCCGAGCAGCCGCAGCAGCCGCGCCGCCGGTGGCTCCAGCGCCTGGTAGGAGTAGGAAAACACCGAGCGGATGTTCGTCCCTTCGCCGTCGGCGAGGTCGAACGAGCCGAGCAGGTCGTCCGCCAGCGAGCCGGCGAACTCGTCGAGCGCCAGGTCCGGGAACTGCGCCGCGCGCACAGCGAGGATCCGGATGGCCAGCGGCAGCCCGCCGCAGTAGCGCACGAACCGTTCGGCTGCCGCCGGATCGCGGGCCACCCGCTCGACGCCGATCGTCGCCGCGAGCAGCCCGACCGCGTCCTCGTCGCCGAGTTCCTCCAGCGCGATCCGCCGCGCGCCGTGCGTCGCGACCAGCGCGCGCAGCTGCCAGCGGCTGGTGATCACGACCAGGCAGCCCGGCCCGGGCAGCAGCGGGCGCACCTGCTCGGTGCGGTTGGCGTTGTCGAGCAGGACCAGCAGCCGCCGTCCGGCGGTGTGCGTCCGCCAGCTCGCCGCGCGGCCGTCGAGGTCGGCCGGGATCGCGTCGCACGGCACGCCGAGCGCGGTGAGCATCGCCTCCAGCGCCGCCGCCGGTTCGACCGGTTCGCCGGGGCCGTAGCCGCGCAGGTTGAGGTAGACCTGCCCGCCGGGGAACCGGTCGGCGATCTCGTGCGCGAAGTGCACGGCCAGCGTCGTCTTGCCCACGCCGCCCATGCCTTCGACGGACGCGATCTGCGTGGACGCGCCGGCGTCGACCGCCTCCGGCAGCAGCGCGTGCAACGCCTTGAGGTCGCCCTCGCGCCCGGAGAAGGTCCGCAGGTCGGCGGGCAGCTGGCGCGGCACCTGCGGTTCGGCGCCGAGGCGGTAGCGCGCCAGCCGGGCGGGCTCGTCGGCGCCGGTGAGGATCGCCTGCCGGGTGCGCTGCAGCGACGGCCCGGGGTCGAGCCCGAGCTCGTCGGCCAGCACCCCGCTGATCCGGCCGTACACGGCGAGCGCGTCGGCCTGGCGGCCCGACCGGTACAGCGCCGCCATCAGCTGCTCGTGCAGCCGCTCCCGCAGCGGGTTTTCCCTGGTCAGCCGGGTCAGTTCGGGGATGACCGTGCCGTACTCGCCGACTTCGAGCAGCGCGTCCGCCCACTGTTCGCGCACGCGCAGCCGCTCTTCGGCCAGCTGGCCGGCTTCGTCGCGGTGCAGCGCGTCCGACTCGACGTTGAGCAGCGCGGGCCCGCGCCACTGTTCGAGTGCCTCGGCGAAGTGCGCGGCCGCCTGGCGGCTCTCGCCCCGGTCGAGCGCGGCCTTGCCGCGGGCGGCGAGCGCGCGGAAGCGGGACAGGTCGAGCAGGCCGTCGTCGAGTTCGATCAGGTAGCCGCCGCTTTCGGTGCGGATCGCGACCTGGTCGCCCAGTGCCCGGCGCAGGCGCAGCACGTACGTCTGGAGCGCGCCCTTGGAGCGGCGGCGGTCGTCGTCCCACAGCCAGCGGCCCAGCTCGTCGACCGGCACGACCCGGTTCGCGCGCAGCAGAAGCCCGGCCAGCACGATCAGCGGCCGGCTCCCCCCGAGCGGTACCGGGCGGCCGTCGGCCGTGACCTCGGCCGGACCCAGCACGCGGAAATCGAGGACCACGGGATCATTCTCTCCTCCGGATGCGCGGTTCTGCATCCGTTCGCCGCACCTGGGACGGTGGCATGATCGGCCTCGATGAAGGTCTACGCGATCCCCCTGCGCTCCCGGTTCCGCGGCATCACCGTCCGTGAAGGCGTCCTGCTGCGCGGCCCGGCGGGCTGGGGCGAGTTCTGCCCGTTCGCCGACTACTCGGACGCCGAGAGCGTGCCGTGGCTGCGGGCGGCGCTGGAAGCGAGCGAAACCGGCTGGCCGGCCCCGGTCCGCGACCGGGTCGAGGTGAACACGACCGTCCCGGTGGTCACGCCCGAGAAGGCGTACGAACTCGTGCGCGCGTCCGGCTGCCGCACGGCGAAGGTGAAGGTCGCGGACCCGCGCGTCTCCCTCGGGGACGACTGCGCCCGGGTCGAGGCGGTCCGCGACGCGCTCGGCCCGGACGGCGCGATCCGCGTCGACGCCAACATGGCCTGGGACGTCGACACCGCGGTCCGCGCGATCACGGACCTCGACAAGGCGGCGGGCGGGCTGGAGTACGCGGAGCAGCCGTGCCCGACGATCGACGACCTGGCCGCGGTGCGCCGCCGGGTGGGTGTCCGGATCGCCGCCGACGAGTCGATCCGCCGCGCGGAAGACCCGCTGAAGGTGGCGGTCGCCGGAGCGGCGGACATCGCGGTGCTGAAGGTGGCGCCGCTCGGCGGCGTGCGGCGGTCGCTGGAGGTCGCGGAGGCGTGCGGGCTGCCGTGCGTGGTGTCGTCGGCGGTGGAGACGAGCGTCGGCCTGGCGGCGGGCCTGGCCCTCGCGGGCGCACTGCCGGAACTCGACTTCGCGTGCGGACTGGGCACGCTTTCGTTGCTGGAAGGCGACGTCTGCACCGCGTCACTGTCCCCTGTGGACGGTCACCTGCCGGTGCCGAGGCAAGCACCGGAGCCCACGGACGCGTACCCGGCGGCACCGGACGTCCAGGCCGCGTGGGAAGCCCGGCTGGCCCGGGTGCGCGCGCTCACCTGACCCCGAGGCCGAAGTTCAGGGTCGGGGTCGGGGCCGTTCCGGATGTGGTCAGGGTGCCCCGCGAGCCAGTATTGAGCCATGACGAACAGCGTGTACGCCCCCACCAAGAAGCTCCGCCGCAGCAAGTCCGACAAGATGCTCACCGGCGTCTGCGGCGGCTGGTCCACCTACCTCGGCATCGATGCCAACGTCCTGCGCATCGGCCTGGTCGCCGCCGTGTTCCTCTCGGTCGGCATCGCGATCCCGATCTACGTCGCCGCCGCCATCCTGACGCCGGAAGAGGACTCCTGACCGGGGCGGGCGCCGGTTCGCAGGGGGAACCGGTGCCCGCCGGGGGCGTGTTCCGATGAACGGCCCGGACGCCAGGGGACGTCCGGGCCGTTCGGCCGAGCACGGTAGGCCGGGCGGCGCAAAAGCCACGCGCGGATCCCGTTCGAGGGGTTAGGGTCCGCGTTCGTGGATCAAGGGAGCAGAACGGCCGCGAAGGTCGTCGTCGGGATCCTGGGCGGGCTGTACCTGATCGCCGGGCTGGGGCTGACCGCCTTCGCCGCGTTCTTCGCGCTCGCGTTCAACGACACCGGCAGCGCGACGGTCACCAAGACCGTGCTCTACACCGCCGCCGGGCTGGCGATCTGGATCCTGCTCACCGGGATCGGCGCGATCGTCGTCGCGCTGGAAGCGGAAGAAGCGAGCACCGCCTGGCTCGGGGGCCTCGGCGTGCTCGCGCTCGGCGTCGTCATCTTGGGTGCCTACGCCGTCTGGTTCTTCACCAAGCCATAGCCAAAGAAAAAGCCCGGCCCGCCGAGGCGGACCGGGCTTTCCCTGCGTGGATCAGAAGTCCATGCCACCCATGCCACCGGACGGGTCGGCGGGAGCGGCCGAAGCCTTCTCCGGCTTGTCCGCCACGACGGCCTCGGTGGTCAGGAACAGCGCCGCGATGGAAGCGGCGTTCTGCAGCGCGGAGCGGGTGACCTTCGTCGGGTCCGGCACGCCGGCGGCGAGCAGGTCCTCGTAGACACCCGTGGCGGCGTTGAGGCCGTGACCCTGCGGCAGGCCCTTGACCTTCTCCACCACGACGCCGCCTTCGAGGCCGGCGTTGATCGCGATCTGCTTGAGCGGGGCCTCGACGGCCACCTTGACGATGTTGGCACCAGTGGCCTCGTCGCCCTCGAGCTTCAGGCCCGCGAACGCGGCTTCGGCGGCCTGGATCAGGGCCACGCCACCACCGGCGACGATGCCCTCTTCCACGGCGGCCTTCGCGTTGCGCACCGCGTCCTCGATGCGGTGCTTGCGCTCCTTGAGCTCGACCTCGGTCGCGGCGCCGGCCTTGATGACGGCCACGCCGCCGGCCAGCTTCGCGAGCCGCTCCTGCAGCTTCTCGCGGTCGTAGTCCGAGTCCGAGTTCTCGATCTCGGCGCGGATCTGGTTGACGCGACCCTGGATCTGGTCGGCGTCGCCCGCACCCTCGACGATGGTCGTCTCGTCCTTGGTGATGACGGCCTTGCGGGCCTTGCCCAGCAGGGACAGGTCCGCGTTCTCCAGCTTGAGGCCGACATCCTCGGAGATGACCTGGCCACCGGTCAGGATCGCGATGTCCTGCAGGATCGCCTTGCGGCGGTCACCGAAGCCCGGGGCCTTGACGGCGACGGACTTGAAGGTGCCGCGCATCTTGTTGACGATGAGGGTGGCCAGGGCCTCGCCCTCGACGTCTTCGGCGATGATCAGCAGCGGCTTGCCGGACTGGATGACCTTCTCCAGCAGCGGCAGGACGTCCTTGACGGTGGAGATCTTGGAGCCGAAGAGGAGGATGTACGGGTCCTCGAGCTCGGCTTCCTGACGCTCCGGGTCGGTCACGAAGTAACCGGAGATGTAGCCCTTGTCGAAGCGCATGCCCTCGGTGAGCTCGAGCTCGAGGCCGAAGGTGTTGCTCTCCTCGACGGTGACGACGCCTTCCTTGCCGACCTTGTCCAGCGCCTCGGCGATCAGCTCGCCGATGGTGCGGTCAGCGGCCGAGATCGAGGCGGTAGCAGCGATCTGCTCCTTGGTCTCGATCTGGACGGCGGCCTTGTGCAGCTGCTCGGTGACGGCCTCGACGGCCGCCTCGATGCCACGCTTGAGGGAGATGGGGTCGGCGCCGGCGGCGACGTTGCGCAGCCCCTCGCGGACGAGGGCCTGGGCGAGCACGGTGGCGGTGGTGGTGCCGTCACCCGCGACGTCGTCGGTCTTCTTGGCGACCTCCTTGACGAGCTCGGCCCCGATCTTCTCCCACGGGTCCTCGAGCTCGATCTCCTTGGCGATGGAGACACCGTCGTTGGTGATGGTCGGCGCGCCCCACTTCTTTTCGAGCACGACGTTCCGGCCCCGCGGGCCGAGGGTCACCTTGACGGCTTCGGCGAGGGTGTTCAAGCCGCGCTCGAGACCGCGGCGGGCGTCCTCGTCGAACGCGATCAGTTTGGCCATTGCGGTGTGGTCCTCCGGTATTGGGCGCCACCGCCGCGCTGGTCTACAGCGGCGGCAGCAGGACTCTTTCCTCGGCCAGGCTCGGTGCCCGCGACGGACGACTGCACCCGGGTGGGGGTCAGCCTCACCGTCCCGACCTTTGGCACTCGACGGCGTCGAGTGCCAAGACCGTGTTTAGCACTCTCGGGGGGAGAGTGCAAGAAGACCTGCTCAGCGCCGCACGATCTCGCGAGCCCCGGACCCGGTCCACCGACCGGCCGCCCGGCTTTCGGCGAAGTCGCGCGGCCAGGCCACTTCGCCGCCGGCAACCCGCTCGCCCCACGTCTTGAATGACTCATTCAGGTCTTCGGACGTCCTGAATGAGTCATTCAAGACACCACCACCGGGCCGCGAGGTGGGTCCGGAGGTCAGCGCCGCACGATCAGTTGCCCGGCTTGATGGAGATCGACGTCGGCGGTGCGTTCAGCGACGACGTCGGGTTGGTCTGCGAGCCGCCGGGTCCGACCGGGATGTTCGGGGCCGTCGTCTGGCCACCGCCGCCGCTGTCGCCGCCGTTGAACAGGAAGATCGCGCCCACGACCAGGCCGGCCACGACGACCAGCCCGAGCACGATGAAGATCCACTTCTTGCCGCCGCTGCTCTTCGGCTGGTGGAACGCGCCCGCGCCGCCCGCGGGCATCGGCGGGCGCAGGCGCATCGGGTCCTGACCGTAGGGAGACATGCCCTGCGGCGGCATCCCGGGCTGCTGCGGGTAGCCGTAACCCTGCGGGGGCATGCCCTGCGGCGGCATGCCCGGCTGCTGCGGGTAGCCGTAACCGGGCGGCGGGCCCTGCGGCGGCATCCCCTGAGGCCCACCAGGACCCTGCGGGCCCCCAGGGCCCTGCGGACCTTGCGGCCCCTGGCCGTAGCCGGGCTGCTGCTGTCCTCCGTACGGGTGCACGGGGGCCCCCTCTCCCTGCGGTGCGCTGTTCTGGTGCGGCCCCTGTTGTACCTGACCAGGACGGTGCGGCGCGGGAACTCCACCCGAATTGGACCCGGGCGGGCCCGGCGGGGTGTCGGACGTCGCCAGCGGGCCGAGCGCGCGGCGGGCGGCCGCGACCATCTCGACGCAGCTCGGGTAGCGGTCGGCCGGGTTCTT
This sequence comes from Amycolatopsis lexingtonensis, assembly GCF_014873755.1. Classification (NCBI taxonomy): domain Bacteria; kingdom Bacillati; phylum Actinomycetota; class Actinomycetes; order Pseudonocardiales; family Pseudonocardiaceae; genus Amycolatopsis; species Amycolatopsis lexingtonensis. The sequence goes on along the minus strand of NZ_JADBEG010000001.1, from coordinate 8,181,154 downwards.
CGCCATGCCCTTGCGGACGACCTCGTCGATCGACGGCGGCAGCGCGACCGCGCGCGAGATCGCGGGCGGCTCGCCGTTGAGGTGACCCTTGATCACCGTCGGCACGTCGCCCTTGAACGGCGGGCTGCCGGTGAGGCACGCGTAGAGGACGCACGTCAGCGCGTACTGGTCGGTGCGCCCGTCCAGCGGCTCGCCGCGCAGGTGCTCCGGCGCCGCGTACGTCGGGGAGCCGAGGAAGTCGCCGCCGCGCGTGCGGTGGCCGGTCGCGCCGCGGCGGGTCAGCCCGAAGTCGGCGACGTACACGTGCTCGCGCGACGTCTCCTTCTTCGTCACGAGCACGTTCGCCGGCTTGACGTCCAGGTGGACCAGACCACGGTTGTGCAGGGTGTCGAGGGCGTCCGCGACCTGGTCGAGCATCGTCAGGGCGCGCGCGGGCGCGATCGGGCCGCCGGCGATCAAGCCGGCGAGGTCACCGCCGTCGACCATCCGCATGGCGATGTACAACATGCCGTCGAGCTCGCCGAAGTCGTACAGCGGCACGACATTGGCGTGGTCGATCGCGGAGGTGTTGCGCGCCTCGTCGACGAACCGCTCGCGGAACTCGGCGTCGGCCCCGAGGTGGTCACCGATCACCTTCAGCGCCACCTTGCGGCCGAGACGCACGTCCGTGGCCTTGTAGGTGACGCTCATGCCGCCCTTGCCGAGCACCCCGTCGATGCGGTAGTTGCCCAGCCGGCGACCGGTGAGGTCCCCCGACACATCGCCTGTCACGCCCGAAGCCTAACGCCCCAGGTTCAGCGCTTGCCGGGGGTTCGCCGATCAGGTGAGAGCCTGGCTACGAAACCTTGCGGACGTCGGCTGCCTGGCTGCGGCCATCGCGCCCGGACTGCACTTCGAACTCGACGCGATCGCCTTCGTCCAGAGTGCGGAATCCTTCGGACTGGATGGCCGAATAGTGGACGAAGACGTCCGGACCCTCCGTCGATTCGATGAACCCGTAGCCCTTTTCCGAGTTGAACCATTTGACGGTGCCGACAGCCACGGCGCCCTCCCTCAGCACAAAGGATCCGCTGGCCCGAGCGGAGGCCAGCGGCGGAAGTGCCAATCACGCTACCGGAATTATTGTCCGCGGCAATGGGCAATTCGTCCGAAGATCACGTGCCCGAAAGGCGTCTGTTCCGCGCGTGCACGAGCACGGTCCCCGGTCCCGCGAAGTCGACGGCGAGCCCTTCGCCGCTGCGAAGCGACTGCGAGCCGCCCGGGTCGAGCGCCCGCAGGCGGCACTGGACGGTGTCCGGGTAGGCCAGCAGGTAGTCCGGACGGACCGTGACCAGCTCGCCCTTGCCCAGTTCGAACGCGTCCACCGGGCCGGGCGCGGCCAGCACGAGCGGGCCGGTTCCGCTGTAGTGCTCGAGGAACCCGGAGTCGGCGCCGAAGAGCTGCTGCAACGGCGTCCAGTTCGGGTCGTGCCGGACCGTCGAGGGCCGCACCAGCACCGCGTCGCGGTGCACCGACCAGCCCGTGCCGCCGCCGACGTCCAGCGGGTAGACGTCGCCGGGGCGCAGCGGCGCGAAGTCGATCCAGCCGCCGTCGGACGGCGCGGTGTAGACCACCGTCGTCGCCTTGCTCGCGCGGACACCGCCGCGGCCGACGGGCGTTTCGGTGACGCCGAACCGGCTGGCGAGCAACGTCTCGGGCGACGCCTGCACGGCTTCGCCCGGGTCCAGCAGGACGCGGGCGACGCCGAAGGCGGGCGTGTGCCGGGTCTGGACGCGCATCAGCGGGACGGGACGTGGGAGATGATCCAGTTCACCAACGCGGACGGGTTGCGCGTCTGCGTCATGATCTGGCCGGGGCCGACGAAGTCGAACACCAGGCCTTCGCCGCTCTTCATGGACTGGATGATGCCCTGCGCGACCTTGCGGATCTGGTACTGCACGGTGTCGGCGTACGCGACGACGTGCCCGGTGTCGATGGTCACCATCTCGCCCTGCTGCAGCGTGATCGTCTCGACCGCGCCGTAGCAGGAGACGAGCAGCTGCCCCTGGCCGGTGGCGTGGGTCAGGAACCCGCCTTCGCCGCCCATCAGGTTCTTCATCCCGCCCCACTTGGTCTCGGTCTGCACGCCGTGCGACGACGCGAGCCAGCAGCCGCGGGTGACGGCCCAGCCGGTGCGGCCGTCGAGGGTGATCACCTGGATGTCGCCGGGCAGGTTGGCCGCGACGTCGACCCAGCCGCCGTTCTGCGGCGCGGTGAAGGTGGAGATGAAGAAGGACTCGCCGGAGAGGAACGCGCGCCCGAGGCCCTTCATGATCCCGCCCTGCGCCTGCGACTGGACCTGCACGCCGTAGCTCGTGGCCATCATCGCGCCGGACTCGACCTGGCACGGCTCCCCGGGCGCCAGCATCAGCCGGGCGACGGCGAACGAAGGCTGTTGACGGACCTGAACCTGCATGCTTGCTCCCCATCGGCGTGCCTGTGACGGGCAGAGTCTTGCACGAGCCCAAAAGGCGGGGAGGATGGTCCGGTGATCTCCGTCGACGACTACCGCGACCGCGTCGCCGAGCTCCTCGGCACCGCCCCCGCGACCGCCCTGCCCCTCGCCGCCGCGGCCGGCCTCGTGCTGGCCGAAGACGTGCGGGCCGGCGTCTCCCTGCCGCCCTTCGACAACTCCGCGATGGATGGCTACGCGGTGCGCGCCGCCGACGTCACTGCGGCGCCGGTCACCCTGCCGGTGGCCGACGACATCCCGGCCGGCCGGGTCGACGTCCAGCCGCTCGAGCCGGGCACCGCGCACCGGATCATGACCGGCGCCCCGCTGCCGCCCGGTGCCGACGCCGTGGTGATGGTGGAGGACACCGACGGCGGCACGGAAACCGTGACGATCTCGGCGCCCGCCCGCGAGGGCGCGCACATCCGGCACACCGGCGAGGACGTCGTGGCCGACAGCGTCGCCCTGCACGCCGGGACCGTGCTCGGGCACTCCCAGCTCGGCCTCGCGGCCGCGGTCGGGCTGGCCGAGGTGCGGGTGCACCGGCCGCTGCGGGTGCTGATCGCCTCGACCGGGACCGAGCTGATCGACGCGCCCGCCCCGCTGCGCCACGGCCAGATCTACGAGTCCAACAGCGTGATGCTCGCCGCGGCGATCCGCGCCCTCGGCTGCGAGGTCGACGTCGTCCGCAGCGTCGTCGACGACGTCGAGGAGTTCCGGAAGGTCATCGAGCCGAAGCTGGCCGACGCCGACCTGCTGGTGACGTCCGGCGGCGTCAGCGCGGGCGCCTACGAAGTCGTCAAGGACGCGCTGACCGGCCAGGGTGTCGAGTTCGCCAAGATCGCGATGCAGCCGGGCGGGCCGCAGGGCTGCGGGCGCTGGCAGGGCGTGCCGGTGGTGACGCTGCCCGGCAACCCGGTCAGCGTGCTGGTGTCGTTCGAAGCGTTCCTGCGCCCGGCGCTGCTGACGGCCATGGGCCACACCGACGTCACACGGCGGCGCGTGCGGGCCCGGCTGACGGAGGAGATGTCCTCGCCCGCCGGCCGCCGGCAGTACCGCCGGGGCGTGTTCACCCCGTCCGACCGCGAAGTCACCGGCGTCGTCGGGCCGCGCGGCGGGCCGGGCTCGCACCTGCTGGCCGCGTTCACGCAGGCCAACTGCCTGATCGTGCTGCCGGAGGACGTCACGTCGGCAGCGGAAGGTCAAGAGGTGGACGTCCTGCTGCTCTGACCGGGAAGTCGCGCAGCTTCCGGTACGGCGCGAGCAGCGGCAACGCGACGATCAGCGAGCCCGCGGCCACCCAGAGCGTCTCGCGGATGCCGATCGCTTCGCCCAGCACGCCACCGAGGACGCCGGCCACCGGGACCGAGCCGTAGTTGACGATCGACATGCTCGAGTTGATCCGGCTGAACAGCTCCGGCGGGCAGTACTGCTGCCGGAACGTCGTGACCAGCACGTTCGCGGCGACGACACCGGCGCAGACCCCGAACAACGCGAGCACGAACGGCACCAGGCCCCAGCCCGGCTCGCTCAGCGGCCCGAGCAGCAGCATCGGCGCGGCGAAGCCCTCGCACAGCAGCCACGCGCGCGCGGCGCCGAAGCGCGCGGCGAGCCGCCCGGCCGCGGCCGCACCGAGCACCCCGCCCGACGCGGCCAGCGCCAGTACCAGCCCGACCAGGCCGGGCGCGGTGCCGAGTGTGCGGGACAGGAAGACGATCTGGATCGAGCTGTACCCGGTGAGGGCGAGGTTCGAGACGGCGCCGAACGTCATCAACGACCGCAGGTACCGGTCGCGCACGACGAACCGGAGGCCCTCGGCGATCTGGCTGCGCATCGACGCCTTCGGCTTCGGCACGACGGTTTCGCGCGCCCGGATCGCCCGCAGGCACAGCACGGAGACGCCGAAGCTGACCGCGTCCGCCAGGATGCCGCTGACCGGGCCGAACACCTGGGCCAGCAGCCCGGCCACGCCCGGCCCGGCGACCTGCGTCGCGGACTCGCTGCCCTGCAGCTTCGCGTTGGCTTCGAGCAGTTCGTGGTCGCGGGCCAGCACCGGCAGGTAGGCCCGGTAGGCGAGGGTGAAGAAGACCTTCGCGACGCCGCCGAGCAGGGCGGCGGCGAGCAGGTACGGCAGGGTCAGCAGCCCGAAGGCGGCAGCGAGGGGCACGCTGCCGAACACCACCATCGAGACGGTGTTGCAGACCTGCATCACCGGGCGCTTCGGCAGCCGGTCGACCCAGGCGCCGGCCGGCAGACCGATCACCAGCCACGGCAGCCACGCGACGGCGGTCAGCAGCGCGACGCCGAAGGTGCTCGCCTGCAGCGTGACCACCGCGACCAGCGGCAACGCCGTGCTCGCGACCATGCTGCCGAGCATGCTGGTCGTCTCGCCGGTCCAGAGCAGCCGGAAGTCCCTGTTCCCCCAGAGCCCCTTCACGGCTTGCCCAGCGACGCCCGTGCGGCGAAGAAGACCGGCCGGCGCTCGACGCCGTCACCAGGTTCGGTGCGGTTCTCGAACTCGCTGATCAGGAGGAAGATCCGCTCGTTCAGCTCGTCGAGCTCCTCCTTCGACAGCCGCACCCAGGTGTCGATGCTGAACGGCGCCCCGCGCCACTCCTCGGGGTAGGACTCGCGGCTCGCGATCCACTCGCGGGCGACCGCCACCTGGTGGTCGAGCACGAGGACTTCGGCGGCCTCGGCGACCGGGTCGCCGGGGAAGTCGGCCGCGGCCCACCGCAGGGTCTTCGCACTGCGCTTCCACCACCGCTCCCGCTGGTCGCGGGCCAGTTCCGGGGCCTCCTCGACCAGCTTCGCCGCGGCCAGGACCTTCATGTGGTGGCTCACGTTGCCGACCGCCTGCCCGGTCTTCCCGGCCAGCATCGACGCGGTCGCGGGGCCGTCGAGGCGGAGCAGCTCCAGGAGCCGGCGGCGCAGCTGGTGCGACATGGCCGCCAGCACCTTCGAATCCCGGATCTCCCGGATGTCGTCGCTCATGACGCACAAGAGTAGTTGCACAAGAACAGTTGCGCAATGACTCTTGTACGTCTGCTCGCGTAAGCTTCCGGCATGGGTTTCGTCGCATGGGTCATCTTCGGCGCGATCGTCGGCTGGGCCGCGAACCTGGTCGTCGGCGGCCGGGAGCGGCGCCGGCAGGGCTGCCTGGTCAGCGTGCTCGTCGGCGTGGTCGGCGCGGCTCTGGGCGGCCTGGTCTACCGGCTCGCGACGGGCCAGCCGAAGACGTTCGACTTCGACTTCCCCAGCTTCGGCGTGGCCGTTCTCGGCGCCGTGGCGCTACTGGCGATCCTGCGGCTCGTGAGCGGGCTCGGCCGTCGTCCGAGTGACCGTTGGTAACTTTTGCCGGACGAATCGTGATCGACAGGCCTTCGGACGTTAGACTGCTTCGTCACGCGCATTACCCGGTGGCCGGGTGCATGCGCCGTCGGGGGGCGGATGCACCCGGCCCCCTTTTTTCTTCGCTTCGATGACGACGTCGACGGCGTACTCCGGGTCCACCAGCGACGGCAGCGGCACCTCGTCGATCTCCGCGCGCCACGCGCCGAACAGCTCGGTGAGACGGACGTGGGCCGGATCGCGGTGGTCGGTCATCGTCCCCTCACTGGGTCAGGCGGGGTGCGCGGCAGCGCCCCGAACGGCATCAACTACCCAGAGTCATCGCTGAAATCGACCTTGCGTTACCGGGATGTGGTCGCTCCCACCCTTCGCGGTGACCCCCTCGCGGAGGAGCCACCGAGGGGGACGCGGACACCCTCACCTGGGGCAGCGGTAGCGTGGTGGCGCCCGTACGCGGCCGCCGGACCCCGGCGCCGACCCGTTCTTCCGACACGAAACCAGGGGACCCGACCATGAGCGGCACCCGGCCGGAGCCCGCCGGCAACCCAGTCGCGCACGCCGTGCAGCTCGCCCGCGAAACGTTGCCCCCGATGCACCCCGCGGGCCGCCCGTTCGTGGCGGGCGGGGCCGTCGCGACCCTGGTCGCCCGCCGGTTCTCCAAGCGCCTCGGGGTCGTCGGCGCGCTGACGACCGTGGCGATGGCCGCGTTCTTCCGCGAGCCGAAGCGCGTCCCGCCGCCGCGTTCCGGCGTCGCGCTGGCCTCGGCCGACGGCCTGGTGTCGCTGATCGAGGAAGCCGTCCCGCCCGCCGAGCTCGGCCTGCCCGCCGAGCCGCGGATGCGCGTGTCGGTGTTCCTCTCGGTGTTCGACGTGCACGTCCAGCGCGTGCCGGCGAACGGCGTGATCGAGCGGGTCGCCTACCGCCCCGGCAAGTTCCTCTCCGCCGACCTGGACAAGGCCAGCGACGACAACGAACGCAACTCCGTGCTGATGCGCACCGAAGACGGCCACGAGCTCGTCGTCGTGCAGATCGCCGGGCTGGTCGCGCGCCGCATCCTCTGCGAGATCCGCGAGGGCGACAAGGTCGGCGCCGCCGCGACGTACGGCATCATCCGCTTCGGCTCGCGGGTCGACCTCTACCTTCCGCCGGGCTCGACGGTGCTGGTCAGCAAGGGCCAGCGCACGATCGGCGGCGAGACGGTCATCGCCGAACTCCCTGCCGCGCCTGCGAAAGGCTGATCGATGGTCCGCGTGACCACCCCGGGCGTCCGGTTGCTGCCGAACGCCATCACGGTGCTGGCGCTGTGCGCGGGCCTCTCGGCCGTGCAGTTCGCGCTGTCCAAGAACTACGCGATGGCGATCGCCTCGATCGGCATCGCCGCGGTGCTCGACAGCCTGGACGGCCGGATCGCCCGCCTCCTCGACGCGACGTCGAAGATGGGCGCGGAGCTGGACTCGCTGTCCGACGGCATCTCGTTCGGCGTGGCCCCGGCGCTGGTCATCTACGTCTGGCAGACCGGCGCGGACCGGATCGGCTGGGTGGCGTCGCTGATCTTCGCCGTCTGCATGATCCTGCGCCTCGCGCGGTTCAACACGCTGCTGGACGACACCGAGCAGCCGCCGTACGCGAGCGAGTTCTTCGTCGGCGTCCCGGCGCCCGCGGGTGGCCTGCTCGCGATGCTGCCGCTGGTGGCCTACCTCCAGTGGGGCGAGGGGTGGTGGTCGTCGCAGTACGTCGTGTGGGCGTGGACGGTCGCCATCGCGGCGCTGCTGATCAGCCGCATCCCGACGCTGTCGCTGAAGACGGTCAAGGCGCCGGCCAAGGCGATCGCCCCGCTGCTGCTCGGCGTGGCCCTGCTGGCCGCGGCGATCATCCAGTTCCCGCTGGTCGCGCTGATCGTGGCGATGGTGCTGTACCTGGCGCACATCCCGTACTCGGTCTACCGGCACCGCTGGCTGGCCGCGCACCCGGAGGCCTGGACGGTCCCGCCGCGCGAGCGCCGCGCGATCCGCCGGGCCCGCTCCCCGCGCCGCCTCGGCCTGCGTCCCCCGCTGCGCCGCCGCGTCGCGGGCGCGGCGATGCGCGCGGTCCGCCTCCCCCGCGAAACGGTCCGCACCCCCCGCGGCGCCTCGCAGAACGGCCAGGGCCCGCGGCGCCGCTCGTGGCGCCAGATCGGCCTGCGCCGCAAGTAGTCCCAAAGATCCGTGAAGGCCTCCTTACCGGCATTTATGACCGGCAAGGAGGCCTTCACGGCTTTCGGGTGGGCCGTGGATCGCTAGGGTGAACGGCGTGAGCCACCCCCAGATCACGCTGACCGTCCGGCACACCCCCTCCGCGCTGGACACCCGCCGCGGCGTCGTGCGGCTGCACCCCGAAGTCCTCGACGCGCTGGGCCTGCGGGCCTGGGATGCCGTGCACCTGACCGGGGCCCGGATCAGCGCCGCGCTCGCCGCGCCGGCCGACGAGGCCGGGATGCCCGGCGTGCTGCTCACCGACGACGTCACCATGTCGAACCTCGGGGTCACCGAGGGCTCGGAGGTCGTGGTCGCGCCCGCCGAGGTCGCCGCGGCGCGGACCGTGACCGTCGCGGGGTCGCGGCTGGCCAGCGTCTCGGTCAGCCCGCACATGCTGCGGCTCGCCCTGATCGGCAAGGTGCTGACCGTCGGCGACGCCGTTTCGCTGCTGCCGCAGGACCTCGCGCCGACGCCGGGGTCCGACCCGGCCGGGCTGCGCGGCCAGCTGTCCCGCGCGATCGGGGCGACCTGGACCAACGAGCTGCTCACCGTCACCGCGACCGAGCCGGCCGCCACCGTCGCGGTCGGACCGTCCACAGTGGTCGTCTGGCGCGACGGCGCGCGGCCGGCCGCCGAGCCCGCCGCGCCCCGGACGGCGACCGCGCTGGTGCGCACCTCCGCCGTCACCGCGGCCGAGGAGTGGATCGACGCGGAGATCGTGGAAGACGAAGTCACCGTCGAGGAGGTCGTCGAGCCGGCCGTCCCGCTGGCCGACCTGATCGGCGCCGAAGCCGCCGCGCGCAAGCTCGGCGAGTGGTTCGACCTGGCGTTCCACCGGCCCGAGCTGCTCGCGCGACTCGGCGCGCCCGCCCACCTCGGCGTCCTGCTGTCCGGACCGGAAGGCGTCGGCAAGGCGACGCTCGTGCGGTCGGTCGCGAACGAAGCCGGCATCCACGTCGTGCCGCTGGCCGCGCCGAACCTCGCCGTGCTGGATCCGAACGTCGCGGTCGCGCGCCTGCGCGAGGCGGTCCGCTCCGCCGACGGGCCCGCGGTGCTGCTGCTCACCGACGTCGACGCGCTGCTGCCCGCGACCACCCCGCCGCCGGTCGCCACGGTCGTGCTGGAAGAGCTGCGGACAGCGCTGCGGCGCGGGCAGTTCGCCGTCGTCGCGACGACGGCCCGCGCGGAGTCGGCCGACCCGCGGCTGCGCGCCGCCGACCTGCTCGACCGCGAGCTGGGCCTGGCGCTGCCGGACGCGAAGACCCGGCGTGAGCTGCTGAACGTGCTGCTGCGCGACGTCCCGCTGGACACCGGCATCGACTGCGGCGTCCTCGCCGAGAAGACGCCGGGGTTCGTCGCCGCCGACCTGATCGCGCTGCGGCGGGACGCGGCGCTGCGGGCCGCGCTGCGCCAGCGCGACACCGACGAGCCGCGGATCTCGCAGCAGGACCTGCTGGACGCGCTGGCCACCGTCCGCCCGGTGTCGATGTCCACTTCGGACAACCTGGCCACCGGCGGCCTGACCCTCGACGACGTCGGGAACATGGTCGACGTCAAGCAGTCCCTCACCGAGGCCGTGCTGTGGCCGCTGCGGTACCCGGACTCGTTCGCCCGGCTCGGCGTCGAGCCGCCGCGCGGGGTGCTGCTGTACGGGCCGCCCGGCGGCGGCAAGACCTTCCTCGTGCGGGCGCTCGCGGGCACCGGCGCGCTGAACGTCTTCGCGGTCAAGGGCGCCGAGCTGATGGACAAGTGGGTCGGCGAGTCCGAACGCGCGGTGCGGGAGCTGTTCCGCCGGGCCGCCGAGGCCGCGCCGTCGCTGATCTTCCTGGACGAGATCGACGCGCTGGCCCCGCGCCGCGGCCAGTCGTCGGACTCCGGCGTCGCGGACCGCGTGGTCGCGGCGCTGCTCACCGAGCTCGACGGCGTCGAGCCGATGCGAGAGGTCGTCGTGCTGGGCGCGACGAACCGGCCGGAGCTGGTCGACCCGGCGCTGCTGCGGCCGGGCCGGCTGGAGCGCCGCGTCTACGTCCCGCCGCCGGACGCCGAGGCCCGTGCCGCGATCCTGGCGGCCAGCTCGAAGAACACGCCGCTGGCCTCCGATGTGGACCTCGCCGAGGTCGCGTCCACTCTGGACGGTTACTCGGCCGCCGACTGCGCCGCGCTGATCCGCGAAGCGGCCCTGACGGCGATGCGCGAGTCCCTGGAGGCCCGGGAAGTCACCGCGGCGCACCTGGACGCAGCTCGCAAGACGGTCCGGCCCAGCCTCGACCCGGCACAGCTCGCGACGCTGGAGGCGTACGCGAAGACGCAGGCCGGGGAGTGAGCGAAGGGGCCATCACCCGATGGCCCCTTCCGGTCAGCTGCCCTTGTGGCCGGACTGGTATTCCTTCGTCACGATCACTATCACGCCGGGGCTCGCGCTCTCGATGCCCGGGAAGCGCGGCTCGGCCTTGATGCCGAACTCCTGGGCGAGCTGCTTGGCCGCGGCTTCCTCGTCGGTGCCCGGCCGGTAGAACGCCGTGGTCGTCGGGATGACGCCCTGGGAGTAGTTGCTGACCTCGTTGACGTTCCAGCCGCTGCCGCGGAAGTCCTCCGCCGCGCGGTCCGCCAGGCCCTTGATCGTCGAGTTGTTGAAGACCCGGACGGTCACCCACTTGTTGGACGCCTGCTGGTCACCGGGCTGGCCCGGCTGCCCCTGCGTCGGCTGGCCGGGCGCCGGGCTCGTCGGCGACGGCGGCGTGGGCGAGGTCGGGTTCGTCGAGGTCGACGGCGGGGTGGCCGTCGACGAGGTGGCCGGCGGCGCGGACGTGCCGCCGGAGGTGCCCGGCGGGGTCGACGACGTACCGCTCGGCCCGGCCTCGTTGGAGCCGTCACCGCTCAGCGCCGTGATCCCGCCGACGACCGCCGCGACGATGGCGACGCCGATCAGCACGACGCCCGCGGCCTTCATCGGCCGGGACATGCCCGAAAACACACTCATTTCAGCTCGATCCCCAGTCGCCGGGCGCCTCGCTTGCGCTGCCGGGCGGCGCGCGTCTTGCGCAGCCGCTTCACCAGCATCGGGTCGGCCTCGATCGCCTCCGGCTTCTCCAGCAGCTTGTTGAGCAGCTGGTAGTAGCGGGTGGCCGACAACGAGAACCGTTCGCGGATGGCGTTCTCCTTCGCCCCGGCGTGTCGCCACCACTGACGTTCGAAGGCGAGGATCTCGACCTCGCGTTCGGTCAGGCCGGGCACGGGCTTCGGCGGCGACGGCTGCGGCTCAGCCATCGACTCCGCGGCGTCCATCCGAGTCCCTCTCAATCGGGCGTATGGCGAATCAGACCTAGCTCTTCCGCGGGCGCCATTCAACCACGGAAGCGGCCGCCGACGTGGGCATCGACCCCGGCGCGTCACGGTCTGATGCAGGTCTACCAGAAGGGTCCGACTAAACTGGCTCGCCGTGACCATCCACCCCATCGTTATCGCCGGCGAACCCGTGCTGCACCAGCCGACTCGGGAGATCACCGAGTTCGACGAGAAGCTGCGCACGCTCGTCGACGACATGTTCGAGACGATGTACGCCGCCGAGGGCGTCGGCCTCGCGGCCAACCAGATCGGCCTCGACCTGCGGGTGTTCGTCTACGACTGCCCGGACGACGAGGGCGTGCGGCACAAGGGCGTCGTCGTCAACCCGAAGCTCGAGACGTCGGAGATCCCGGAGACCATGCCGGACCCGGACGACGACTGGGAGGGCTGCCTGTCGGCGCCCGGCGAGTCGTACCCGACGGGCCGCGCGAAGTGGGCGAAGGTGACCGGCTCCGACGTCGACGGCACCCCGATCGAGGTCGAGGGCACCGGCTACTTCGCGCGCTGCCTGCAGCACGAGACCGACCACCTGGACGGCTACATCTACCTGGACCGCCTGGTCGGCCGCCACGCGCGCGCGGCGAAGAAGATGCTGAAGCACAACAAGTGGGGCGTCCCGGGCAACTCGTGGCTCCCGCCCAAGACCCCCGAGGACGACGGCGCCGTCATCTGATCAAGGTCCGTGAATGCCACATTGAGAGACCTAAAGTCTCTCAATGTGGCATTCACGGCTTTTCAGCAGCCGAGGAAGTGGCAGCGGACCACGCGAGGCGTTTCGAGGACCGTGCCCGCCTTGACGTCCCAGGCGAGCCGGACGTACTGGGCGTGCGTCCAGGCCAGCGGGGTCGCCGACGTGTTCGGCGTGCCGGCCGGGAAGCCGGTCTGGCCCGACGGCGGGTTCTCGTCCCACACCTGCTCCGGCATGGTCTCCGCCGAGCTGCTCACCCGGCCGAGGTCACGCAGCCGCCGCGCGGCCGAAGCCGGATCGCCGAGCGCCAGCTCGTACTCGCCGCGCTCGCCGGCCAGCAGCGGCCACAGCCGGCCGAACGTCGTGCGGCTTTCGGCCGGGAACGTGTAGTCCCACGGCGAACCGTCGGCCTGCTCGCCGTAGCCGTCCTTCGTGTACCGGTGCCAGAACTGCCCGGTCGGCGTCGTGAAGGCGATCTCCTTGTCGGTGACGCGCACGCTGTTGCGGATCACCGGGTCGTCGGCCCGGTAGACGCCGAGCCGCACGAGGTCGAGGAAGCCCGCGTCGGTGACCGCGCGCTGGTCCATCGTGACGCTCGAGTTCCCGAGGTTGTACGTCGTCCCGGCGTTCGCGTTGGCGTCCTTGGTGAGGCGGACGAAGTACGGGTCCTTCGACAGCGGCCCGTTCGTGGTGATCGTCTGCTTCGGCAGGTCGGCCTTCATCTTGTCGGCCGCGGCGAGGTACCGGGCGGCGTCGGCGGCCGCGCCGGTGTGCGAAGCCAGGTCCGCGGCGCAGACCAGCCCGGCGATCACCGAGGCGATGGTCGACGGGGACCAGCCGTCCTGCTCCTCCCAGCGCTCCTGCTGGGTGTACGGCGACGGCTGCCCGTTCGGGCCCACGTACCCGATGATGAAGTCGGCGGCCTTCTTGACGCCGGGCCACAGGTCGGTGCGGCCGAGCTGCTGGGCCAGCACGATCGGGAACGCGGTTTCGTCGAGCTGGATCGACGTCCAGTACGGCACGCCGTCGACCCGGCTGTTCTGCGGGAGGTGCCCGTCGGCCTGCTGCTGTGTGCCGAACATGTAGGACACCGCGCGGTTCGCCGCCGCCTTGTCGCCACCGGCGGCCAGGCCGGTCGCGATCTGGTAGAGGTCCCGCGGCCAGACCAGGTGGTAGGTGCCGGACGGCGACCACTCGGGGTCGTTGTTGCCGAACCGCCACGGCATGCTCGGCGACGCGATGAAGGCGCCCGGGTGGTGCTTGTCCTCGCTCGCGGCGAGCGTCAGCATCGACGCTTTGTAGAGGTCACGCTCGGCGTCGGTCTTCAGCGACGACGGCGGCTTGCTGACCCCGCGCAGGTACTGCGCCCAGCCGCGGTCGTACGCGCGGGTGATGTCGCGGACGCCGCGTCGCTGCGACGCCCGCGCGCTGCCGAGCGCGTCGGCGGCCTTCGCGCCCATGCCGAGCGCGAGGGTGACGTGCCGGTTCCGGACGCCGTCGGCGCTCGTCTGCCCGGTCAGCAGGACGTTGCCCTTCGCGGCGGTGTCGTAGGTGTTCAGCTTGAAGGTCTTGGTGAGCTGCGTGTTCCCGTCGGACGCCCCCGCGTAGCCGACGCTGGTCTTGGTGAAGGCGGGCATCGCGGTGAGCGCGGCCGCGTTCGTGGCGTCCTGCGCGGTGAGCGCGTCACCCTGCCGCGCGGCCGAGTCGTCGGAGCCGTCGTTGGTCAGGTCCGGGTCGGCGACCGCGTAGAGCTGGTACGGCCGCCCGGTGAGCGACTGGAAGTCGACGTCCACCAGCACGGTCGTGGCGGCCGGGTCGGTGACGTAGGTCTTGCGCAGGCGCCAGCGGTGCTGGTCGTCGGTGACGGTCTGCTCGTAGACCAAACTGTCGTCGTCGGTCCGCCGGACCTGCTGGGACTTCGCCGTGTAGTCCATGGTCGCGAAGCCGCGGCCGTCCGTGACGACGAAGTTCATCGACCGGACGCTCGGCGTCGACAGGTCCGGGTAGTAGACCTCGGACATCTGGCCGCCTTGGAGCGTGAACCAGACGTTGCTCGAGCGGTCGTGTGCCGTGCCGAAGCCGGTCTTGTTCGCGGGCAGCCAGCTGGGATGGGCACCCGGGGCGCCAGGAGCCTCGCCCTGGGCCGCCGCGATCCCCGGGATCAGGCCGGTGACCAGCAGCCCGGCGAGGGCGCCGAAGATGAGTTTGCGCATATCAACCCCACAGAAGATCGCTTCTGCACCGTTACAGAAGCGCTTTGGGAGTCTGCCGCCGAATCTTCACCGGCGCATGGTCCGATCCGGTGAACCACTGACCGTCACTGGTCCGGTAATCCGCTTGCCCAGCGTGTCCGGCTCGCGCACGCTCGGGCGATGCCGAACCTGCTCGCGACCATCGCCGGTATCGAAGCCGGCGTCGCATTCTGGGGGCTCACGGCGGTGTTCGGCCTGACCGCGGTGCTCGCCGCTTCCAAGTGGCGTAGGACATCCTGCGCTTCGCGGGCGAGCTTTTCCTGATCTACCTGGGGATCAAGGCGCTGTTCTTCCGGAGTTCCGGCGAGGAGAAGGAGATTCGGCCCGGCGCGGGCTTCCGCTCCGGTCTCGTCACGAACATCGGCAACCCCAAGGCGGGCTGTTGGTCGGCTTGGCGTCACCGTGGCTCTCGAGGGCTGAGTTCACCAGCAGCGAACGGACTTCCCGCTCGACCGGGCGCACACTTGTAGTACCTGCAACGGTGTAATCGAGGTGCCCTCATGGAAGACGCGATGGACGCCTACTCGCGCGCGGTCAGCACCGTCGCCAAGACCGTCACCCCGCACGTCGCCGGGGTCCAGCTCGCGCGCGGCAGCGGCTCGGCCGTCGTCTTCGCCGACGACGGTCACCTGCTCACCAACGCCCACGTCGTCACCGACCACCGACGCGGCGTTGCGACCTTCGCCGACGGCAGCGAGGTGCCCTTCGACGTCGTCGGCGCCGACCCGCTGTCGGACCTCGCCGTGCTGCGGGCGCGCGGCGAAACGCCGTCGGCCGCTCAACTCGGCGACGCCGACCGGCTCGTCGTCGGGCAGCTCGTCGTGGCCGTCGGGAGCCCGCTCGGGTTCTCCGGCACCGTCACCGCGGGCGTCGTCAGCGCGCTGGGCCGGGCCCTGCCGGTGCGCCACGGCCGCGCCGGGCGCGTGATCGAGGACGTCATCCAGACCGACGCCGCCCTCAACCCCGGCAATTCCGGCGGCGCGCTCGCCGACTCCGCCGGCCGCGTCGTCGGCGTCAACACCGCCGTCGCCGGCGTCGGGCTCGGGCTCGCCGTGCCGATCAACGCGACCACCCGCCGGATCATCGACACGCTCGTCGTCGAGGGGCGGGTGCGGCGCGCCTACCTCGGCGTCGTCGGCGTGCCCGCGCCGCTGCCGGACGACGTCGCCGAGCGCACCGGGCAGAGCGCCGGGCTGCGGGTGCGCGAAGTCGTCTCCGGCGGCCCGGCCGACCGCGCGGGCCTCAAGGCGGGCGACCTCGTGCTGACCGTCGGCCGCACCCGCGTCTCCGACGCCCAGGGCATCCAGCGGCAGCTGTTCGCGGAAGTGATCGGCACCGCACTCCCGATCACCGTGCTGCGCAACGGAGCCATGGTCGACGTCTACGCCACACCCGCCGAACTGGTCGGGTGAGGTGACCTGACTTGAGTATCGCGCGTCGGCGTGGCATGGTCGGGGTTACAACACCAACGCGGGAGCTCGCGCCATGGCGGGCTGAGAGGGTGACTTGCGTTTCGCAGGCGTCACCGACCGCATGAACCTGACCGGGTAATGCCGGCGTAGGGAGTGAAAGTCGTTGACGACATTGGAAAACAATGCTGCCGTCTCCGTGACGACCGGGCCGATCACCGGCTCGCGCAAGGTGTACCACCAGACCGAATCCGGGCTCCGCGTGCCGGCTCGCCGGATCGATCTGTCCAACGGTGAGCACTTCGACGTCTACGACACTTCGGGCCCATACACCGATCCCGAAGCGGACATCGACGTCCACAGTGGACTGCATCGGCTGCGGGCCGGCTGGGCCGACGGGCGGGAGCACAACACCCAGCTCGGCTGGGCCAAACAGGGCGTCATCACGCGGGAAATGGAGTACATCGCCGCGCGCGAACGGGTTTCGCCCGAATTCGTGCGGGACGAGGTGGCCCGCGGCCGCGCGGTGATCCCGGTCAACCGCAAGCACCCCGAGTCCGAGCCGATGATCATCGGCAAGAACTTCCTCGTGAAGATCAACGCCAACATGGGCAACTCGGCCGTCTGGTCGTCGGTCGAGGAAGAGGTCGACAAGATGGTGTGGGCGACCCGCTGGGGCGCCGACACGATCATGGACCTCTCCACCGGCAAGCGGATCCACGAGACGCGCGAGTGGATCGTCCGCAACTCGCCGGTCCCGGTCGGCACCGTGCCGATCTACCAGGCGCTGGAAAAGGTCGACGGCGAACCGGAAAAGCTGTCGTGGGAGGTCTACCGCGACACCATCATCGAGCAGTGCGAGCAGGGCGTCGACTACGTCACCGTGCACGCCGGCGTGCTGCTGCGCTACATCCCGCTGACCGCGCGGCGCGTCACCGGCATCGTCAGCCGCGGCGGGTCGATCATGGCCGCGTGGTGCCTGGCGCACCACCAAGAGTCCTTTTTGTACACGCACTTCGAGGAGCTCTGCGAGATCCTCCGGCAGTACGACGTCACGTTCTCCCTTGGCGACGGCCTGCGCCCGGGCTCGATCGCCGACGCCAACGACCGCGCCCAGTTCGCCGAGCTGGAAACCCTGGGCGAGCTGACGCACATCGCGCGCTCGCACGACGTCCAGGTGATGATCGAAGGCCCCGGCCACGTGCCGATGCACAAGATCAAGGAGAACGTCGAGCTCGAAGAGAAGCTCTGCGGCGAGGCCCCGTTCTACACCCTCGGTCCACTCGCGACGGACATCGCCCCGGCGTACGACCACATCACGTCGGCCATCGGCGCGGCCCAGATCGGCTGGTACGGCACGGCGATGCTGTGCTACGTCACGCCGAAGGAGCACCTCGGCCTGCCGAACCGCGACGACGTCAAGACCGGCGTGATCACGTACAAGATCGCCGCGCACGCCGCGGACCTGGCCAAGGGCCACAAGTACGCGCAGGAGTGGGACGACGAGCTGTCGAAGGCGCGCTTCGAGTTCCGCTGGAACGACCAGTTCAACCTCTCGCTCGACCCGGACACCGCGCGCTCGTTCCACGACGAGACGCTGCCCGCCGAGCCGGCCAAGACCGCGCACTTCTGCTCGATGTGCGGGCCGAAGTTCTGCTCGATGCGGATCACGCAGGACGTCCGCAAGTACGCCGAGGAGCACGGTCTGTCCACTGTGGAGGCCATCGAGGCCGGCATGGCTTCGAAGTCGGCGGAGTTCACCGAGTCCGGCGGCAAGGTCTACCTGCCCGTGGTGCAACCGTGACACCGCACACCGCCCTCACCATCGCCGGTTCCGACTCCGGCGGTGGTGCGGGCATCCAGGCCGACTTGAGGACGTTCTTCGCGAACGGCGTCCACGGGCTCGTGGCGCTGACCGCGGTCACCGTGCAGAACTCGTTGGGCGTGCAGGGTTTCACGGAGATTCCGGCCGACGTCGTGTGCGCGCAGATCAAGGCGGTGGCGTCCGACATGGGCGTCGACGCGGCGAAGACGGGCATGCTCGCGACGGCCGAGATCATCCGCTCGGTGGCGAAGACCCTGGACGAGCTCGGCCTGGACTTCCCGCTGGTCGTCGACCCGGTGGCGGCGTCGATGACCGGGCATTCCCTGCTGCGTGAGGACGCGCTGGAGGCGATCCGCACGGAGCTGTTCCCCCGCGCGACGCTGATCACGCCGAACCTCGACGAAGTCCGGCTCCTGACCGGGGTTTCCGTCACGGACGCGGCCACCCAGCGCGCGGCGGCCGAAGCCCTGCTGGAGTTCGGCTCCCGCTGGGTCCTGGTCAAGGGCGGGCACATGCTGGGCACTTCCGAGTGTGTCGACCTGCTGTCGGACGGCCGCGAGTTCCTCGAACTGAGCGGTCCGCGGTACATCACGGAGAACACCCACGGCGGCGGCGACACCCTGGCGTCGGCGATCACGGCGGAACTGGCGAAGGGCGCGTCGGTGCCGGACGCCGTGGCGGCGGGGAAGAAGTTCATCGAACGGTGTGTCGCGGAGTCCTACTCGCTGGGCAAGGGAGTGGGTCCGGTGTCGCCGTTCTGGGTGCTGGATCGCTGAAGCCGCTTCTTCCCGGCGCTCGGCGGGACTCGCCGGTACTCCACGCTGATCACGTCGATTTCCGAGCCGCGGAGCACTACGCGGTCATACACGTCGGGCAGCGGGCTGAGGGCACTGTCCGCGTCGAGCTTGGCCGCCAGCGGTTTCCGCAGGAGCAGCTCGCGGTCCGCCATCGGCAGGTCCGCGGTGAAGTTCTCGACCTGCCCGGTGTACACCAGTCCGCTGGACAAGCGGACCCGGACGAACACCGCATGCCCGGGCGGCACGCCGTCGCGGAACGCCTTACCCCAGACGCTGATCTTCCGGTAGGTCTCGCCCTGCCGCCGGGCGAGCCACTTGTGCAGGCCGAAAGCGAACGCGTGCGAAACCACGGTCGCCGCGACGATCGTCAGGACCACCTGGCCGTAGTGCTCCGCCAGGTAGGCGCTGCCGCCGAGGATCAGCGACTTCGGATCGAAGAGCAGCCGGGGGAAAACCCACCGCACGCCCAGTAGCAGCAGAAGCGTCACCAAGGTGAAACCCAAGCTGCCCAGCGCGACCCGGCCGATCTCGCGGAACGCCGATTCGGCGGCCTCGACCCGTCGGCGAGCGCCGAGCAGGTCGAAGAACAACCCGGGCGCGACGACGATCAGGAACAGGACGACAGCCAGCCACGTGCTGGGGATCATCCTGGGTAGTCGGGCGGATTCGGGTCCGCGACAGTCGTCCCGCCGTCGGGCTCGGGCCCCTCGTCGGAGCCCTTGATGTCCGGGATCGTCTCGGGCGGTTCACCGATCGCCCGGTCGACCCAGTCGAAGAATCCGGTCACGCCCGGTCACCTCCACGCGAAAGCCCGTCACACCGGCGTCCCGTGAGTCGCCCGGACCGGCGGGGGTGTTGCCGGTCCGGGCGGATCGTTACCCGCGCGTGGTGAACGGAGCGCCGATCGACCACCCCGACCGGTGGGCGTCTACTTCGGACTCGCCGCTCTAACCCCGCGCGACCACCTGCGGCAGCACCGTCGTGAGCCCGGTCCAGTCCGCGGTCACCACCGACGCGTGCTGCTTCGCCAAATCGGCGACGCGCTGGTTGGCCTGGTCGACCGTCGGGTTGTGGGCGTCGATGGCCGGTGCGACGTTCTGCGCGTCGGTCATCACGAGGTAGTAGTGGTTGGCGTCGTACCACCACGGCCCGGTCTGCGTGACCCACGCGTTCGCGTCGCCGTCGAACACCACGAACCACGGCTTGAGGTCGGCGGTGTACTTGTCGCGCGGGTCACCGCCGGCCGCGCCGTGCACCGTCGGGAAGATGTTCGCGTCGCCGAGCTTGCCGGCGTTCTTGAGCCCCACCAGGTAGCGCGCGTACTCGACGTCGGTCTTCAGCGTGTCGGTCGGGTTCCCCTCTTCGACCGTGCCGGGGATGATCTCGGTGATCACCCGGCCCCGCAACGCGTCCACCGACGGCCAGTTGTCCGCTTTGGCCGCGTCGTCGAGCGTGCCGTAGCCGCCGAGCAGTTCGGCCGGGCGGAAGGCGACGCTGCCGAGGTGCGAGCGGAAGGTGGCGTCGAGTTCGTCCGGGCCCATGCCGGTGTTGTCGGAAAACCCGGTCTTCATTTCGAGCTTGAGCGTGATCGGCGCGTGCCCGGGGTGGGCCGCGAGCCAGATCCGGATGTCGTCGAGGCAGTACTCGAGGTTCTTGTTCGTGCCGCCGCTGTACAGCTGCGACGCCGAGGTGGCCGCGACGCAGTTGTTGCTGTTCCCCAGCGGGTTCGAGTGGCTGACCTTCCACTCGTGGGTGAAGAAGTCCGGCCAGACGTCCAGCTCGATCAGCGACGAGCCGGCGTCGAGCGCCTGGGCCAGGTAGCCGTAGGCCGCCGGGTCGTAGGTGTTGTGCACGCCGACGGTCGTGACGTGGGACAGCTTCGGGCTGTCCGCGTTGGCCGCGGTCGTCCCGGAGAGCACGAGCGCCGCCGTGAGGATTGCCACCGAGAAGAGCTTCATCCAGGCTCCTTCGAACGTGAGTAATCTTCATAATGTCTCACCGTGGTTGACTGTTGATGAAGCAAAAGAGGCTGATTGGCCTAGACCAGAAGTCGGGAAAACCATGATTCCTACGGCGTTGACCATCGCGGGGTCGGACTCCGGCGGCGCCGCCGGGCTGCAGGCGGACCTGCGCACGTTCCTGACGTGCGGCGTGCACGGCCTGGTCGCGGTCACCGCCGTCACCGTCCAGAACACGCTCGGCGTGCACGACCGCGCCGACCTGCCGCCGCACATCGTGGCCGGGCAGATCGAGGCGGTCGCGGCGGACATGGGCGTCGGCGCGGCCAAGACGGGCATGCTGGCGTCGGCCGAGATCATCCACGCGGTGGCGGCCGCGTGCGACCGCGCGGAGATCGGGCGCGACGAGAAGATCCCGTTCGTCGTCGACCCGGTCGCGGCGTCGATGCACGGCCACCCGCTGTTCGACGAGGCCGGCCTGCACGCGCTGCGCGACGAACTCCTCCCGCGCGCGACGGTGCTGACCCCGAACCTCGACGAAGTCCGGCTGCTGACCGGGATGACGGTGACCGACCGCGAAGGCATGCACACCGCGGCCGTGGTGCTGCACCGGATGGGCCCGCGGTACGTCCTGGTCAAGAGCGGCCACCTGCAGTCGGACCCGGAGTGCGTGGACCTGCTGTTCGACGGCTCGACGTTCGTGGAGCTGCCGGGCAAGCGCTACTCGACCCCGCACACGCACGGCGCGGGCGACACGATGGCGTCGGCGCTCACCGCCGGGCTCGCGAAGGGCATGTCCGTGGTCGAGGCGGCCCGCTACGGCAAGTGGTTCGTCTCGCACGCGGTCGAGCACGCCTACCCGATGGGCGCGAAGGTCGGCCCGGTGTCGGCGTTCTGGCGGCTGGCGCCCGAGGAACGCTGAGGCTCAGCCGAGCGACTGCTGCCCGAGCGCGCGCAGGACGTCGGCCAGCCAGACGAGCCCGTAGCCGACGGCCCGGTCCGGGTCGTCGGCCATCGCCACCAGCTGCGCCCACGACTCGCTCAGTTGCCCGATCGTGTGCTCCGACGGCTCCCGGTCGAGGTCGTAACGCTGCCCGGGGGTCAGCTCCCAGAACAGGTCGTGCCGGAGCGCGACCGAGCCGCCGGCGCGTTCCGCTTGCGCCAGCAGGAGTTCGGTCACTTCGCGCAGCCGGGACAGCGGGATTTCGGGGCCTTCACCCATGCGCTTCCCCTCTCTCGTCGCAAGATATCTTGGCCGCCGAACGGGTTTACTGATCCTTGAACCAAGCGAGGGACGGCCTTGACCGGACGCGAGCGGGCGGCGAAGGTCCTCGAAGACCGCCGCTTCCAGAACTTCATCATCGCCGTGATCGTCTTCAACGCGGTCACCCTCGGCATGGAGACGTCGACGTCGATCATGGCCGGCTACGGCGATCTCCTGCACGCGCTCGACCACCTCGCGCTCGGCATCTTCGTCACCGAGCTGCTGGCGAAGTTCTACGCCTACCGCGGCGCCTTCTTCCGCGACAACTGGAACGTCTTCGACCTGCTCGTCGTCGGCATCGCGGTGATCCCGGCGACCGGGCCGTTCGCGGTGCTGCGGTCGCTGCGCGTGCTCCGGGTGCTGCGGCTGATCTCGGTGGTGCCGTCGATGCGGAAGGTCGTCTCCGGGCTGCTCGCCGCGATCCCCGGCATGGCCTCGATCGCCGCCCTGCTCGCGCTGATCATCTTCGTGGCCGGGGTGATGGCGACGAAGCTGTTCGGCGCCATCGACCCGGGCGACTTCGGCGACCTCGGCACGTCGCTGTTCACCCTGTTCCAGGTGATGACCGGCGAAGCCTGGCCGGACATCGCGAAGACGATCATGGAACAGGCACCGCTGGCGTGGATCTTCTTCGTCGTCTACATCCTGGTGTCCAGCTTCGCGGTACTGAACCTCTTCATCGCCGTCGTGGTCAGCGGCATGGAGGACGAACTGCGCCAGGACATCCGCGAGGAAGAGGCGAAGCAGGCCGAAACCCAGGCGGCGGCGAACCAGGAGATCCTCGATGAGCTCCGCGCCCTGCGCGCGGAGCTCGCCGAGCTGCGGCAGCGGGCCGCTTAGCGGAACGCGGCGACGTTTCGGGCGGCCCAGTCCGCGAACGTACGCGGCGGCCGGCCGAGGACCCGCTCGACGTCGGGGCGGACGCGCACCTCGGCCGGGCTCGGCGAGCCGAGGATGTCCAGCGTGTCGTCGGCGAGTTCCCCCGGCATGCTCCGCGTCATGCCCGCCTTGGCCTCCTCGCGGGTCAGCTCGTGGAACCGCACCGGCGAGCCCAGCGCGGCGGCGATCGCCTCCGCCTGCCCGCGCGGCGTGATCACCTCCGGCCCGGTCAGCTCGTAGACGCCGCCGGTGTGCCGGTCGTCCACCAGGCAGGCCGCGGCGACCTCGGCGATGTCCGCCGGGTCGATGATCGGCACGCCGGTGTCGCCGAAGGGCGCCGCGACGACGCGCTGCGTGCGGACGCTTTCGGCCCACCACAAGGCGTTGGACGCGAAGCCGCCGGGCCGCAGGATGGCCCAGTCGACGCCGGACTCCCGCACCACGTCCTCCAGCTCGCGCATCGCGACCCGCGTCGTGCCGAACGGCCTGGTCACCACGCCCAGGGTGGACAGCAGGACGACCCGGCCGACCCCGGCGTCGACGGCGCGGCCGACGACGTCGGCGGGGTTGGCCCCGACGGCGTGCAGGTCGCCGGACAGCAGCAGGAACAACGCCTTCGCGCCGGCCAGCGCGGGCCCGAGACCGGCGGGGTCGGCGAGGTCCGCCACCACGTGCTCGACGCCGTCCGGCACCGCCGCGGCGTGCCGCGACACCGCCGTCACCTGCTGCCCCGCCTCGGCCAGCGCCCGCGTCAGCGGCCGGCCCACGTTCCCGGTAGCCCCGGTCACCACGATCATGAACAGCTCCTTCGTCCGATTTCCTGGTGATCGGGACGGTAGGAGTCGGGCTAACTTCTGGTAAGTACATACCTCTGGGTAAGCTCCGGACATGACCGGAGGCTCGCAGCTCACCCCGACCGGTCCCGAGGCTCGCTATGAGGTGTTTCACACTGACTGCGCC
Source organism: Amycolatopsis lexingtonensis (assembly GCF_014873755.1). Lineage (NCBI taxonomy): Bacteria > Bacillati > Actinomycetota > Actinomycetes > Pseudonocardiales > Pseudonocardiaceae > Amycolatopsis > Amycolatopsis lexingtonensis. Next base: position 8,157,701 of record NZ_JADBEG010000001.1, on the reverse strand, counting down.
GCGCGGGACGTCGTCGACCACGTCACCAGCCGGTGGGGCATCTGGGTGCTGATCTCCTTGCGGCGCACCGATCTCAGGTTCTTCGAGCTGCGGGAGAGCATCCAGGGCATCAGCGAGAAGATGCTCGCGCAGTCCCTGCGCGCGCTGGTGGCGGACGGCCTGGTCTGGCGGCGGGTCGAGCCCACGACGCCACCCCAGGTCACCTACGGGCTGACCGATTTCGGCCGGGACATCGGCGAACCGCTGACGGAGCTGTTCGACCGGATCACGCGCCGGCTCGCGGGCTAGCTCAGTCGTCCGCGATCAGGGCCTCGAGCGCCGGGATCGCCGCCGTCAGGGCTTCGCGGTGCTCGGGCGAAAGCCGGTCCAGCCGCCGGTTCAGCTCCTGCACCCGTGTCGACCGGACGCCGGAGACGAGCCGCTCGCCCTCCTCGGTCGCCTTCGCCAGCCACGCCCGGCGGTCGACCGGGTCGGACTCGCGGCTCACGTACCCGGCCTCGACCAGGGACGCGATGATCCGCGACATCGTCGCCGCGGCGACGCCCTCCTTGGCCGCGAGGTCGCCCAGGCGGAGCTGGCCGGAGTTCACCAGCGTCGCCAGCGCCGAAATCGCGCCGTGGCCCGGGCCCGGCACGCCGGCCTGCCGCAATGACCGGGACAGCCTGCCGACGGCCAGGTACAACCTGCCCGAGACGTCCTGGACCGATGTGCTCGTCACGGCTGGCTCCTTCTGCCCTGCCCCGCCGCCGGTGCGCCGGAAAGTGCCGTCCACCTTACGGGTTCGATGTGCGCGTTCGGCGTGAAGGCGCTCCGGTTCACCGGGGTGGACTCGACGCTTTCGCCCAGAAGCGCTGGGGCACCCGGCCTGCGCCACGGGCCAGGTGACCGGCCACGACGGCCGAACGCATCGCCGAAGCCATCCGCTCCGGATCGGCCGCCCGGGTGACGGCCGTGGACAGCAGGACGGCGTCGCAGCCGAGCTCCATCGCCAGCGTCGCGTCGGACGCCGTGCCGATTCCGGCGTCCAGGATCACCGGCACGCCCGCTCGCGAGACGATCAGTTCGATGTTGTGCGGATTCCGGATGCCGAGGCCGGTGCCGATCGGCGCGCCCAGCGGCATCACCGCGGCGCAGCCCGCCTCCTCCAGGCGCAGCGCGAGCACCGGGTCGTCGTTCGTGTAGGCGAACACGGTGAACCCGTCGGCGGCCAGCCGTTCGGCGGCGTCGAGGGTCTCGAACGGATCCGGGAGCAGCGTCCGGTCGTCGGCGTGCACCTCGAGCTTGATCAGGTCGGTTTCCAGCGCTTCCCGGGCGAGTTGCGCGGTGAGCACGGCCTCGGCGGCCGTGCGGCAGCCCGCGGTGTTCGGCAGCAGCTCGATGCCGAGCCGCTTGAGCAGCTCCAGGACACCGGAGCCGCCTTCGGCGTCGGCGCGGCGCATGGCGACGGTGGTCAGCTCCGTGCCGGAGGCGACCAGCGCGCGTTCGAGCACGGCGAGGTTCGCCGCGCCGCCGGTGCCGATGATCAGCCGGGACGTCAGCTTGGTGGTGCCGATGACCAGCGGTTCTTCGTCCACTTCAGCCTCCCTGGACCGCGGTGAGCACGTCGACGCCCGCGCCCTTGGGCACGGGGGTGGCCGCCCAGTCGGCGCGCCGGACGACGACGCCGTCGACCGCCACGGCGATCCCGGGCCGCTGGCCGCCGGACGCGTCGAGGACGTCGGCGACCGTGGCGCCGTCCGGGAACTCGGTCCACTCGCCGTTGAGCTTGATCTCCATCACACGTGCTCCTTCTGGTGCAGCCGGGCGGGCGAGGCCGCTTCGACGCCTTCGGGTGGCTCCGCCCCGTCGAGCCAGGCGAGGACGGCGGCCGCGGTCACGGGGGCCATCAGCAGGCCGTTGCGGTGGTGCCCGGTCGCGGCGAAGACGCCGTCGTCCAGGACACCGATGTAGGGCAGCACGTCCCGGCTCGCGGCCCGCAGGCCGGCCGCGGTCTCGGCCAGCTCGTACTCGGTGATCGCGGGGAAGACGCGTTCGGCGCCTTCGAGCAGCTCGCGCACGCCGCGCGCGGTGACCGCCCGGTCGAAGCCGGCCTCGTACTGCGTGGCGCCGAGGACGAGCTCCTGGTCGCCGCGCGGCACGAGGTAGATCGGCCGGCCCTCGACGACGGCCCGCACGGTGTGCGGCGGCGGCGGCAGGCAGCCGCGACGCGGCTTCAGCCGCAGGATCTCGCCCTTGAGCGGCCGGACGGCCCCGGCCAGCTGCGGGTGCAGCCGCCCGGTCCACGCGCCCGCGGCGAGCACGACGGCTTCGGCGTCCGGCAGGCTTTCGACGCGCTCGCGCACGAACCGGACGTCGTGGTTGACGCAGGCCTCGTACAGCGCGTTGAGCAGTTTCCGGTTGTCCACGGCCAGGTCGCCGGGCACGTGCAGTCCACTTCGGACGGACCCGACGCCGGGTTCGAGCCGCTTGGTCTCCCGGCTGGTCAGGCGTTCGGCCGCGCGGCCGATCGAGTGCAGGTAGCCGGCGAGGATGTCGAGGTGCCCGGCGTCGGCGCTGTCGAACGCGACGACGAGCGTCCCGTGCTCGGCGAGTCCGGGGTCGACGCCTTCCTGTGCGAGGTCGCTCGCGAAGCCGGGCCAGCGTTTCAGCGAAGCTTCGCCGAGGCTGAGCACGTCTTCTTCGCCGGGCCAGGCCTCGGTGACCGGGGCGAGCATGCCCCCGGCCAGCCAGGACGCACCGCCGCGAGCGGGCTCGGGATCGTGGACGGTGACGTCGTGGCCCGCCTTCGCGGCACACCACGCCGCGGACAGGCCGATCACGCCGCCGCCCACCACTGCCAGGTTCGTCATGGAATCACGCTCCCTGCGCCGGCATGACCCGGATCAGGTTCCACGGTCGGAGCGGCAGCTCCCTCTCAGCCCGTGCCTCGGGCTCCCGTGCGGACCCGTCCACCCTAACTCGCGATGTACGGTCGCCGCTATGCCCGCCCTCTCCGGTGACAAGATCCGCGCGCGCCTCGACGCCGCGCGCCTGTACCTGTGCACGGACGCACGCACTTCCCGCGGCGACCTCGCTTCGTTCGCCGACGCGGCCCTGGCCGGCGGCGTCGACGTGATCCAGCTGCGCGACAAGACCGGCGCACTGGAGGCCGCCGGCGAGATCGCGGCGCTGGAGGTGCTGGCCGAGGCGTGCGCCCGCCACGGCGCCCTGCTGTCGGTGAACGACCGGGCGGACGTAGCGCTGGCGGTCGGCGCGGACGTGCTCCACCTCGGCCAGGACGACATCCCGGTCCCGCTGGCCCGCCGCATCCTCGGCGACGACGTCGTCATCGGCCGCTCGACGCACTCGGTCGACCAGGCCCTCGCCGCGGCTTCGGAGCCGGGCGTGGACTACTTCTGCACCGGCCCGTGCTGGCCGACGCCGACGAAGCCGGGCCGCCACGCCCCGGGCCTGGACCTGGTGCGCTCGGTCGCTTCGGCGGCCCCCGACCGCCCGTGGTTCGCGATCGGCGGCATCGACGGCGACCGCCTGCCCGCGGTGCTGGAGGCCGGCGCGTCCCGGATCGTCGTCGTCCGCGCGATCACCGAGGCCGAGGACCCCGAGGCCGCCGCCCGCGCCCTCCGCTCCCGCCTCGCCTGAGCAAGTCCGTGAAGGCCTCCTTACCGGCGTTTTTGACCGGTAAGGAGGCCTTCACGGCTTTACGGGGTCGGGGTGGTCGCCGCGCCCTGGCTGGTGGGCGGGGTCGTCGTGGCCGGGGCCGAGGTTGACGGCTGCTGCGTCGACGTGCTCGGTGTCGTGGTGGGGGTCGGCGACGACGTCGTCGGGGCCGTCGACGTGTCCGACGGGGTCGTGGTCGTCTCCGTCGGAGACACCTGGGTGTCGCTCGTGCCGGTGGTGGGCGTCGTCGACGGGGTCGTATCGGTGTGGCCACCGCCGCCGAAGATCTTGCCGATGCTCGTGCCCGTGCCGCCGCCGATCTGGGTGCCCGTCGCCGACTCGAAGCCGACGATCGCCAGGATCGCCACCGCGAACGCCGCCACGCTGGTGCCGATGATCAACGGCCAGCGCAGTTTCCGCAGCCGCGACGGCCCGCCTTCCCCGGGTTTCGGCAGCTGGACCGTGGGTTGTTCGGTGATCGGGATTTCCCCCGGTTCGACGGAACCTCGCCGCCGGATCCCCGACGTCGCCAGCACCCGGGCCTTGAGCGCCGCTTCACGCGTGCGTTGCAGCGAGCGCAAGTACAGCTCGCCGCCGACCGTCGACACCACGCTCGCCACGCCCGCGCCGACCACCGTGCCCGCCACGCCGAGCGTCGAGCCCAGCAGCGCCGCGGTCACCGCCGCCAGCGCCGCCGCCGCCACTTGCGCGATGCGCAGGCCCGACTTTTCCTCCGTCTTTCCTTCGGAAGCCGCTGAATTCTCCTTTGTCATGATCCCGATCCGGTAGTCCGTCTTCTCCCCTTGTCCAACGCTTAAGGCGCGCGAGGAACTCCCCGCGTTGCCGCGGCGTGAGGAGGGCCACTCTGTCCGTCCACAATAGACACTCCGGATCGAACGATTTCTTGACATACTCGGCACATGGAACTGGTGACGATCTCCGACATCGAGGCCGCCGCGAAGCGCGTCGACGGTGTCGCCGTGCGCACGCCCCTGCTGCTCCAGACGTGGGATCCCCGCGGCACCCTGTGGCTCAAACCCGAGAGCCTGCAACCGATCGGCGCGTTCAAGGTGCGCGGCGCGTTCAACGCGATCGGCTCCCTCGACGACGCGGCGCGCGAACGCGGTGTCATCGCGTACTCGAGCGGCAACCACGCGCAGGCGGTCGCGTACGCGGCGCAGCGGTACAGCGTGCCCGCGGTGATCGTCGTGCCGGACGTCGCGCCGCGGATCAAGGTCGAGGCCACCCGCGCGTACGGCGCCGAGGTGATCGAGGTGCCGATCGGCGAGCACGAGGCGAAAGCGCGTGAACTGGCGGCCGAACGCGGCCTGACCCTGGTCCCGCCCTTCGACGACGCGGCCATCATCGCGGGGCAGGGCACCGCGGGCCTGGAGATCGCCGAAGACCTGCCGGACGTCGACGTCGTCCTCGTGCCGATCAGCGGCGGCGGACTGGCGGCCGGCGTCGGCACCGCGATCAAGGCCCGCTGCCCGCGGGCGCGGGTCATCGGTGTCGAGCCGGCACTGGCCGCGGACGCCGCGGACAGCCTCGAGCGCGGCGAGCTGGTCCGCTGGCCGCAGGCCGACCGCGCCCGCACGATCGCCGACGGCCTGCGCTCGCAGCCGTCCGAACTGACCTTCGCGCACCTGCGGGAGGTCGTCGACCGGATGGTCACGGTCACCGAGGACGAGATCCGCGAAGCGATGCGCGTCCTGGCCCGCCAGGCCCGGCTGGTCGCCGAGCCCAGCGGCGCGGTGACGACGGCCGCGTACCTCTTCCACGCCGAGGAACTGCCGGCCGGGAAGACGGTCGTCCTCGTCTCGGGCGGCAACGCCGACCCGGCGATGTTCGCCGAGATCCTCGCGGGCTAAGAGCCCCGCCCCACGCGCCCCAATGTGGCGTTCGGTGCGTCCAGCGCACCCAATGTGGCGTTCGGTGCGTCAGACGCAACCAACGCCACATTGGGGCGCTCCGGGCACTAGGAGCCGGCGACCGGGGTCCCGCCGCCGCGGACGTGCGTCGGCGGGCCCTCGACGCCGCAGTGATAGCACTCGCCCAGGTGGGGGCACTCGTCGTCGGGCTTGGCCGTCGACGGCGGTTCGAGGACGCCGTTGTGGATGCCCAGCGCGATCAGCCCGCCCGCGATGGCCAGCGCGGCGCAGATGACCAGCGCCGTCCGCCAGCCCGCGGTGAGCGCCACCGGGTCCGCGTACGCCTCGCCGGTCAGCCCGGCCGCCGCGGGCAGCACCGCCACCGCCAGCAGGCCACCCGAGCGCGCGATCGCGTTGTTGACGCCGGAGGCGACGCCGGCGAAGCGGTCCGGAGCCGCGGCGAGCACCGTCGCGGTCACCGGGGCGACGACCGTCGCCAGGCCCAGCCCGAACACCACGACCGCCGGCAGCACCGCGCCGAGGTAGGACGCGCCGGGCGCGATGCGCAGCATCAGCAGCATCCCGATGCCGACGATGATCGGGCCGACGACCAGCTGCGTGCGCGGACCGATGCGCTGCGCGAGCGCGCCGGAGCGGCCGGAGAGCAGCAGCATGACGAGCGTGAGCGGCAGCCCGGCCAGCCCCGCCGCGGTCGGCGAATAGCCGAGCGACACCTGCAGCTGCATGACCAGCAGCATCATCACCCCGCCGAGCGCCGCGTAGACGACGAACGTCAGCGCGTTCGAGAGCGTGAACGTCCGGTCGCGGAACAGCGACGGCGGCACGAGCGGTTCCGCCGAGCGGTGCTGGACGAGGACGAACGCGGCCAGCCCCGCGATCCCGAGCAGGCCCGCGACCAGCACGATCGGGTCGCCGATGCCGCGTCCCGGCGCCTCCACCAGCGCGCCGGTGACCCCGGCGAGGCCGACGGCGCCGAGCGCGGCGGCGCCGAAGTCCGGGTGGCCGGTGGCCTCCGGGTCACGGGATTCGGGGACGAACTTCCGCGCCATCAGCACCACGGCGATGGCGATGGGCACGTTGATCAGGAACGCCAGCCGCCACGACCAGACCTGCACGAGGAACCCGCCGAGCAGCGGCCCGGCGGCGGCCGCGATGCCGCCGAGGCCGGACCACGCGCCGATCGCGCGGGCGCGGGCGTCGTGCGCGAAGGACGCTTGGAGGATGGCGAGCGACCCCGGTGTCAGCAGCGCGCCGCCGATGCCCTGCAGGATGCGCGTCGCGACGAGCATTTCGGTGGACGTCGCGGCGGCGCACAGCCCGGAGGCGACGCCGAACCAGACGACGCCGACGAGGTACGTGCGGCGCCGTCCGTAGCGGTCGCCGAGCGAGCCGGCGACGAGGATGAGCGCGGCGAGCGCGAGCAGGTACCCGTCGAGGATCCATTGGAGCCCGGCGACGGAGGCGTTCAGCTCGGCGCCGATGCGGGGCAGGGCGACGTTGACGATGGTGCCGTCGAGCATCGCCATGCCCGAACCGAGGATGGTGGTGGCGAGCACGCCGCGGGCGGCGCGCGTCCCCCACCGGATCCCGGTGTCTTCGGTGGCAGTCACCTGCTAACTCCACCTTGCCCGGTGATCCCCGTCAACCGCGCCCTACGGCAGCAGCGTCGTCACGAACTTGTAGCGGTCGCCGCGGTACACCGAGCGCGCGAATTCGACCGGCTTGCCGTCCGTGGCGAACGAGTGCCGGGTCAGCATCAGCACCGGCATGCCGACGTCCGCGCCGAGCATTTCCGCTTCCTGCGGTCCGGCGAGCGAAGTCTCGATCGTCTCTTCGGCACGCTCGAGTTCGACCCCGTAGTGCTCGCGCAGAACGGCGTACAACGAGCCGCCCTGCGAGACGTGCTTGCGCAGCCCGCGGAAACGGCCGAGCGGGAGGTGCGTGGTCTCCAGCGCCATCGGCTGGGAGTCCGCGAGTCGAAGGCGTCGAAGGCGAAGAATTTTCGCACCCGTGCGGATTCCGAGCAGCTTCGCCAGATCTCCTTCGACCGGCAGCTCCTCGACTTCCAAGAGCTTCGACGACGGCTTCAGGCCCTGCTTGCGCATGTCCTCGGTGTACGACGACAACTGCAGCCGCTGCGCGAGCTTCGGCTCGGCCGCGAAGGTGCCTTTTCCCTGCACCCGGTGCAGGCGGCCCTCGGCGGTCAGGTCCGCCAGCGCCTGGCGCACGGTGGTGCGGGAGACCGTGAACTCCCCGGCGAGCGCGCGTTCGGTCGGGATCGGCGACCCCGGCGGGAGGACGTCCAAGAGATCGAGGAGGTGCTGTTTCAATGCCCAGTATTTGGGCTCGCGCTGTCCGCGCATCCCGGCGACGGCGGCCGCCTCGCCCGTGGTGGTGGTCTCCAACATGCCCGACTCCCTCTGCCTTCCCTCATCGCACGCCACGTCCCCGTAAGAAACGTACCCTTTTCCCCCGACGGGCCGCCCCACTAACATTGGTCTAGACCTGACCGACGCCGCCTGAGTCCGGTACATAATGCCGGAGGTGGAGAGGAAAATGATGACCCAACAACGGCCCGGCGAGCACATGGCCGCGGAGATCGCCCAGCAGCCGGACGTCTTGGCGGGACTGGTGCAGCGTCAGGCGGAAATCGCCGAAGTGGCGGAAAAGATCTCACAACGACCTCCGCGCTTCGCTTTGCTCGCCGCGCGTGGATCGAGTGACCACGCAGCGTTGTACGCGAAGTACCTGATCGAGGTACTCCTCGGCCTGCCGGCCGGTCTGGTTTCCCCGTCCACGGCGACCCTGTACGGCGCGCGGCCCGATCTGCGGGACGTGCTGTTCGTCACCGTCAGCCAAAGCGGTGGCTCCCCTGACCTGATCGAGGTCACCGAAACGGCGCGACGCCAGGGCGCCCTGACCGTTTCCGTGACCAACACCCCGGACTCGCCGCTGCGGGCGGCGTCCGAGCTCGGCGTCGACATCGGCGCCGGCGTCGAGCAGGCGGTCGCGGCGACCAAGACGTACTCCGCGACGCTGATGGCGCTGTACCTGCTCATCGACGCGGTGCGCGGCGGCAAGGCGGCCGACGCCGAGAAGATCGGCGAGCTGGCGCAGCAGACCCTCGACGGCGCCGCCGAGGGCGTCCAGCGGGCGGTCGACCGGTACCGGTTCGTCAACCGGGTCCTGACCGCCGCCCGCGGCTACTCCTACGCGACCGCGCTGGAGGCGTCGCTCAAGCTCGCCGAGACGAGCTACCTCGCGGCCCGCGCGTACAGCGGCGCGGACCTGCTGCACGGCCCGGTCGCCGCGGTCGACGACCAGACCGCGGTGCTGGCGGTGACCAGTGCCGGGCACGGCGCGGAAGCCATGCGCGACGTCATCGACGCCGTCGGCAAGCGCGGCGCGGACGTCGTCGCGGTCGGTTCGGCGTCGGCGGACACCCCCGCGGCGCTGCGCATCGACGTCCCGCAGACCGTCGAGGAGCTGGCGCCGATCCTGGAGATCCTGCCGATCCAGCAGATCGCGCTGGGCCTCTCGCTGGCGCGCGGCGGCGACCCGGACAACCCGCGCGGCCTGCTCAAGGTGACCAAGACCCGGTGACCTCCGCGATCGGCGTCGACGCCGGCGGCACGTCGACCAGGGCCGCACTGGTCGACGCCGCCGGCGTCGTGCTCGGCAGCGGGCGCGGCGAAGGCGCCAACCCCAACGCGCACGCGCCGCAGGTCGCCGCGGGCCGGATCGCCGACGCGATCGTCGCGGCACTCGGCGGCCGCGACCCCGGCGAGGTGCGGGCGTGCGTCGTCGGCATGGCCGGGGTCAGCAAGCTGAGCGATCCGGCGGTGGCGGCGGTGTTCGAGGCGGCGTGGGCGCGGATCGGGCTCACCGGCGTGGTCCGGACCGTCGCCGACGCCGAAGTGGCGTACGCGTCGGCGACTTCGGCTCCCGACGGGACGGTCCTCGTCGCCGGCACCGGCTCGATCGCGGGCCGCATCCGCAAGCGGCGGCTGGCCGGCACCGCGGGTGGCTACGGCTGGCTGCTCGGCGACGAGGGATCGGCGTTCTGGCTCGGTCGCGAAGCCGTCCGTTCCACTTTGGATGCTCTCGGCCGCGGCCTGCCGCTGGACGGCCTGCCGTCGGCGGTGCTCGCCGCCGCGCTCGGACCGTCCGGTTTGGACGTCCGAACCGACGCGGACCGGCTCGCCGCGTCCCGCGCGCTCATCACGACCGCCAACGCCGAGGCACCGGTGCGGCTCGCCCGCTTCGCCCCGCTGGTGAGCGCGGCGCACGACGCCGGCGAGCCCGCGGCGCGGGAGATCGTCGCCCGGGCGGCCGAGCTGCTGGTCGCGAACGCCCTCGCGGCGCGCGAGCCCGGCGAGTCGACTCCGGTCGTGCTCGTCGGCTCGGTGCTCACCGGGGACAGCCCGGTCGGCGCGCTCGTCCGCCGTGGATTGTCCGGCCTCGAGGTGCTGACCAGCTCCGATGGCGTGCTCGGGGCGGCCTGGCTGGCTGCCGTGGACGCCTTCGGCGAGGGCGCACCGAGACCCACGTCACGGGGAGATTGAGCAAAACGCGGCGCGAAAGCGCGAAAACGTCGACTGAACCCGGGTAGTCCGGGTACCGTAGGCAGTGGCCCCCGGACCCTCCCCCCTCGCCGGGGGCCGCCTTATGCCCCGGGTACGTCGTCCGAGCTGGTCTCCGGCGCCAGGCGCAGGCCGGGGTGCTCCGGCGGCAACGCGCGGTAGAGCACCCAGCCGCTGACCGCGACGGTCAGCGCCACGAGCGGCCACGACAGCACCGTGCGGGCGACGCCGAGCGCGATCACCTGGCCGGCCCACCACAGCAGGCCGTAGACGACGACGCGCAGCACGTACTGGAGCACCCACACCCAGCTGGCCCGCGAGTACGCCTTGAGCAGCACCTCGTCCCGGCGCCAGCGCGTCTTCTGCCCGAGCAGCAGCCCCACGATGACGCCGAGCAACGGCCAGCGCACCACGATGCTGGCCGCCCACAGCAGGGCGCTGGCCACATTGGACATCAGCTGCAGCAGGAAGAAGTCCTGCGCGCGACCGGTGTGCAGGGCGATCAGCGCGGCCGCGACGACGGCGGCCAGGCTGACCACGAGCGCGCGGACCTTGCCGCCCCGGACGACCCGGTAGACCCCGAGCCCGACGGCGACCGCGATGGCGGCCCCGGCCCCCCAGGCGACGGACTGCCCGGCCACGAGCCAGCCGACGACGAAACCGGCGGGCGGGACGCTGGCGTCGAGCGCACCCCGGCGGCCGCCGAGGATCTGCGCGAGCGACTCACGGGGTTCTCCGGACACGTGTCCAGCCTGCCGGAAACCGCCCGGGACGCTCCAAGCAGGGAGATCTTCGCCACATCGGGTGCCCGGTTTGCCGCCGAGTGTGCTGTTTCACGGCATGCCGAAGGTGAAGACTGCGTAATAGGGGAGCGCAGAAGGCCGACAAGATAAGACACTGTTACTCCGAGCTGAACGACTGGAGTTTCGCGGGGGTTGGACCCCGATGATTAGTTGTGGTGTACAACTACATGTCGGGGAGTCGGTCGCAGGATGGGGAAGGGGACCCACGTGTACGGAATCGACAGCTATGTAGCCATAGGAGACAGCTTCACCGAGGGCCTCAACGACGCCCTGCCGGACGGCTCGTTCCGGGGCTGGGCCGACCGGCTCGCGGAGATCCTGGCGGCGGGCAGGCCCGACTTCCGGTACGCCAACCTGTCGCTGCGGGGCAAGATGCTCGACGAGATCATGGACGAGCAGCTCCCGATCGCCCTGGAGCTGAAGCCCGACCTGGTCACCCTCTGCGCGGGCGGCAACGACATCATCGTGCCGGGCGCGGACGTGGACGCGGTCGCGGAGCGCCTGGAAGAGGGCGTCGCCAAGCTGCGCGAGGCGGGCATCCCGGTGCTGATGTTCAACGGCCCGGACACGAAGGTCCTGTCGGTGATGTCGGTCCTGCGCGGCAAGGTCGCGATCTACAACACCCACCTGTGGGCCATCGCCGAGCGCCACGGCGCCCGCATGGTCGACCTGTGGGCGATGACCCCCCTCCACGACCGCCGCGCCTGGAGCGACGACCGCCTCCACTTCTCCCCGGACGCCCACCGCCGCATCGCGTTGAAGTCGGCGGAGGTCCTGGGCATCCCGGTCGAGGGCGACTGGCGCGAACCGTGGCCGCCGGAGGCGGTGCCGAGCCGCTGGATCGACTCGCGGCGGTCGGACCTGACGTGGACGAAGGTGCACTTGCTGCCGTGGATACGGCGGCAGCTGCGCGGCGAGTCGATGGGGGACGGGCTGTCGCCGAAGCGGCCGCAGCTGGCGCCGTTGGCTCCCTTGACGCCGTTGGCTCCGCTCGAGGTGCTCGAGGTGCCGGACAACGCTCAGCAGGCCAGCTAGGGCCGGCCGTTGCCGTCTTGAATGACTCATTCAGGTCCCCGGAGGTCCTGAATGAGTCATTCAAGACAACTGCGGGCCGCCATGTGCCGGAAAGTGCTCGCCTGATCACAGAGCCCCGAGTTGTCCACATGTCGACTTGCCTGGGGACAACTTGTGGACGGACCTCCCCGGCCGACTCGCCAACCCGTCCCGCCCGGCTTACAGTCCCCTTATGTCCGGTCGGCGTCGCTGGATCCTCCTGGTCCCGATCGCGGTGCTGGTCACGGCGCTGCTCGCGGGGGTCGTGACCTGGGCGCAGGCCGGGAGCGTCCAGCGTGACCTCACCGCACGGGCGCAAGCCGCGCTCGCCGCCGCCGGGTTGCCCGCCGGGAACGTCAGCTTCGACGGCCGGGACGCCACCCTCAACGGGTTCCCGCCCGGCCAGGCCCTCCGCGCCCTCGAAGTCGTCCAGGGCGTCGACGGCGTCCGGACCGCCGAGTTCGAAGGCGACGTCGTCCCCGTGGCCCCGAGCACCACCGAAGCACCGCCGCCGAGCAGCAGCACCAGCACCAGCCCTCCGCCGCCCACCACGACCACGACCGCGCCGCCGCCGACCGACAAGGCCGGGGTGCAGGCCGAGATCGACCGGCTGCTCGCCGAGGCGCCCGTGACCTTCGTGCCGGACACCGCGCGGCTCACGCCCGAAGGGGAGCAGGCCGCCCGCGGGATCGCGGTCGCGCTCGCCAAGGCGCCGGAGACCTTCCGGTACCGCGTCACCGGCCACGTCGGCCGCGGGCCCGGCGGCGAGAGCGCCGCGCTGAAGCTGTCCCGGGACCGCGCGCGGGCCGTCGCGCGGATCCTCACCACCAACGGCCTCACGACCAAGCGCGTGACCTACCGGGGCCTCGGCGACACCCGGCCGGCCAGCGGCGGCGAAGAGGACCGGCGGGTCGAGATCACGGTCATCTGAAGGGGTGGTGCCGATGTTGTGGCTGTTCGGGCAGATCTGGCTGTGGCTGATCGTCGCCTTCGCCCTCGGCGCGCTCACGTCGTGGCTCGTCCTGCGGACCGCGAAGCCCGCCGAAGTCCCCGAAGCCCCGTACGAGCCGGAACCCGAGCCGCGGTACGACGAACCGCTCGCCACCGAGCAGACGCAGTTCATCCCCGCCGCGTGGGCGCAGGGCCCGCCCAAGGAGCCCGCCGAAGCCGACGACGAGCCCGAGCCCGCCGGTCACCGCGAAGGGCACCTGCCGCTGCCGCCGCAGCGCGGGGCCGAGGCCGAGGACTGGCCGACCGAAGAAGAACCGGCCTGGCCCGAGAGCGAAGAAGCCGCTCCACGGTGGCCGCAGCAGCCTGGGCGCGGCGGCTGACACCCATCCTGGTAAATTCGGCTACGCACTGTGAGCGAGGCTGAGGAGGGAGTGGCGTGGCGCTCCCCCATTGGACGGCGCAGCAGGTCCTGCCGCCGGGCCGCCACGCGTGCGACCTCGCCGACGTCTACGAGCGCCTGGTCTTCGACGCGCCGCACCAGAACGAGCGCGAGATCCTCTTCAGCGCGCTCAACAGCTACCTCGGCGTGGCCCGCCGGATCATGCCGTCCGGCCGCGCCTGGATCGGCGGTGAGCTGATCACCCGCACCGCGCACCCGCCGCGCGGCCTCGACGTCGTCCTCATCCCGGACGAGTGGGGCGCGCTGAAGCGGCTCGACGACGCCGGCCGGTCGGCGCTGTACGGCCTGCTCACGCTGCGCGGCGTCATCGTCGGGCAGCCCGCGATGTACCTCGACCAGGTGCAGCCGGTCGGCGGCATGCTGGACGGCTTCCTCTGCCGTCCCGGCGACGAGGACACCTGGGCCGAGGTCTGGGCCGAAGGCGGCAGGGGCTACCCGGAGATGATCTGGTGAGGAACGAGTTCCGGCGCATCGCCGACGAGATCCCCGGCGGCACGTGGCTCGACGACCTCGCGCGCGCCTCGGCGATGGCGGCCAACGCCAAGTTCGAGCGGACGTCCCGCTCGCCGCTGCTGCACGTCTCGGTCATCGGCGAGCAGACCATCGACGCCTACACCTTCTCCGACATCAGCCGCGCGCTGCAGGACGCGACCGCGAAGATCGGGCACATCATCCGGAACCCGTCCGGCGAGGTCACCCAGGTCCAGCAGGCCGACCGCGACAAAGCACCGCTGATCCAGCGCGGCCAGGCCGGCAACGCGATCTTCTTCGGCTTCCCGGAGCTCGACGTCTCCGATGACGCGCTCATCCTCGACGGCATCGAGACACTTTCCGAGCGCGCCGTCAAGGAACTGTGCGACTTCCTGCCGGCGAACGGCTCGGACGACGGCGCGCTCGACGCCGTGCTGCTGCAGCGCGACACCGTCCGCAACGCGGTGAGCGACATCGTCAACGCCGTCGCGAAGAACGCCGGCATCGGGATGGCGCTGACCCCGACCGCGGGCGAGCAGGTCACCCGGAGCATGACCACCGAACAGGCCCGGATCCTCCAGGGCAGCCTCCGCGAGTCCCGCGAGGCGGTCGGCTACGAGACGGTGCGCGGGCGGCTCGACGGCGTGCGCACCCGGCGGCGCATCTTCTACCTCGACCGCGAGTCCGGCGGGACCATCCAGGGCGCGGTGGCGCCGGACCTGCTCGACCAGATCAAGGAGAACCTCGACCGCCCGGTGACCGCCCGGCTGCGCGTCGTTCGCACGACGACGATCGACGGCCGCCGCGGGCGTCCGGTGTTCGAACTCCTCGAAATCACCCCAGAAGTGAGCCTTTTCGACTGAAAAGTCCAGCTTGCGACCTTCGTCTTGAACACCGGTACCGACGGTCGTCGTAGGCCGCACGGCCACGAAAACAGTGGGACCACCGATATTCTTCCCATTGATCACATCGCCACACCCTGCGCGCGATGTCAGGAAATACCGATACTCACCGCAAAATGGTGGGACAATGACTTTTTCCAGAATGTAACAATTTCGTTCGCGGGCACTCTTATGGGTTAACGTCGTCGCACTCCCACCCGAAGGGGCCCGCATGATGACCGACCCGCAGTACCCGCCGACCACCGCGCGCCACGGCAGACCAGCGCCGCCGGTGACGGCCACGGAGCGTCGTCAAGCGAACGCGAAGCCAGGGCGGAACATCCTGGCGATCGTCGGCCTGCTGCTCGGCCTGGCCGCACTGGGTGTCGCGTTCGTCCCGGACATCGGATTCGTCGCGTGGCCGCTGGCCGGGCTCGGGCTGATCCTCGCGATCGCCGGGTTGGTCCAGGTCAAGAAGGGCACCACGGGCGACCGCGGGGTGGCGATCACCGCCACCGTCGTCTCGGTCGCCGCCCTGCTGTCGACGGCGGGGCTGCTGCTCTACTCGACCTTCCTCGGCGGCGGCGAGTCCGGGCTGCACCTGCCCGCCGTCGCGGGCGACAAGCACTCCGTCGTCTTCGAGGTCACCTCGGCCGGCGGCGCGACCGTCCGCTACGGCAGCCTGAGCGACCAGCGCACCGAAAACGCGCCCGCCAGCACCGACGCGTGGCAAGGCGAGGCTTCGTACAACAATGGTTCGTACCTGTTGACGCTCACCGCGGACACCCGCAATTCGAACGTCAACAACGAAATCAAGTGCGCCATTTCGGTCGACGGCAAGAAGGTCGCGGAAAACAGCGGGACGACCATCGCGCTGTGCACCGCCAACGTGGGCTGATCCCCTGCCTGGCGACCGGCCGGCCTACCCCCACGTCGGCCGGCCGGATCGCCACGAGCCGCTCCTGGCGGCTCCCGGCCCCGTCGCGGTTTCCCGCGCGGGGCCCGGCGCCGGCGTCTCAGCCTGCCCCTCCCCTAGGGCTCCGCCGGCACCGCCGAACCTACGCGGACGCCGCCCGCGCCCACTAAGAATCCACTAAGGATTCACGGCGCGAGCCCGGCCGTGACCCATTCGCAACCGAATCATCGCCATGAATGCATCGGGGCGACACCGAGTTGTCGCAGCTCGAAAGCGCGGGCGAATCTTCATTGCAGTTCGGCGAGTTCGGCGCGCACCTCACCGACGAGCTTGGGGTGCACCCGCTCGTAAATGCGCACCGACAACGCGAGTTGTTCGCGCGCGCCGTCGATGTCGCCGCGGGCCCGCAGCACGCGGCCCAGCGTCAGCCGCAGCGCACCCTCCCGCGCGACGAACTCGCGGCTGATCGCGAGGTCGATCGCTTCCCAGACGTACCGCTCGGCCGCCTCGAGGTCGCCGGCCCGCAGGCTGAGGTCGGCCAGCTTGTCGAGCGAGACCACGACCCGGTCGTCGTCGCCCAGTTCGCGGTCGATGCGCAGGCCGGCGAGCTGGTGGGCGATGGCCTCGGCGAGCAGGCCCGCCCGCTTCTCCGCCTGGGCGCAGCTGCTGAGCGCCTGACCGCGCAGGGTGACGTCGCCGGCCTCCGCCACCGCCTTGCCCAGCCGCTCGATGGCCCGTTCGTGCTCGCCGAGGCGGCTGAGCGCGCGGCCGAGGTGCAGGTCGGCCGACGTCGTCAGCCGCTCGTCGCCGAGTCCGGTGGCCAGTTCCGCCGCCCGCTCGGCGTCGGCGTGGCCGAACCCCGGCAGTTCGAAGGCCAGCGCGATCTCCGACCGCGCGAGCCGCAGCCAGCACTGTCCGGCGACGTCGCCCGCGGCTTCGGCGGCCGCGACGCCGAGGTCGGCCATCCGCGTCCACTCGTCCAGCAGCGGGCAGGCGAGGCGGTAGCTGTGCCCGAGCCGGGCCAGCCGCCAGACGTCGTCGAGGCGGCCCGCGGCGAACGCGGCGTCGAGGACCGCGAGGAGGTTCGGCCACTCGGCCGCGAACCAGTCGTGCGCCTCGGTGAAGCCGCGCAACGGGGGCATCGCGTCGTCGGCGAGCACGCCGGTGAAGTCGAGCGGGTCCGCGACCGGGCCCAGCCGGCGCCGCGCCCGGTCGGCGACGGCCTGGTAGTAGCGGACGGTCCAGCCGAGCGCCTCGTCCCGCTCCTTCTCGCCGAGTTCCTGTTCCGCGAGCTCGCGCAGGTAGAGCCAGACGAGGTCGTGCGGGACGAAGACGTCACGGGCGGTCTCGGCGATGAGGTTGTGCGCGGCCAGCGCGCGCAGCCGCCGCCGCGCCTCGGTGACCGGGATCTGCGCGACCGCGGCCATCACGTGCGGCCCGACCAGTACCCCGGGCACCGCGCCGAGCTGCAGGAACGTCTCGGCGATCTCGCCGGGCAGACCGCGGAAGGAGACGTCGAACGCGGCGCGCACGCCGTCTTCGGCGCCCTCGACCTGCAGGCCGGCCAGCCGGGTGCGCTCGTTGCCGAGCTCGTCGACCATCTCCTCCGCGGTGCGCAGCGCGCTCGCCGACAGCCGCGCGCCCGCGATCCGGAGGGCGAGCGGGAGGTAGCCGCAGAGCCGTGCGAGGGCGTGGTTGAGGTCGGCCGGGCCGGCGAGCTCCTCGATCAGCCGGACGGCGTCGTCGGGGGCGAGGGTGCCGAGCACGCGCTGCTTGGCGGCGTTCGACACGGTCAGCCCGTCGAGGCGCGAGCGGCTGGTCACCACCGTCATCGTCCGGGCGCTCGGCGGCAGCAGCGGGCGCACCTGCTCGGCGGTGCGGGCGTCGTCGAGCAGCACCAGCATCCGCCGCCCGGCGATCAGCGACCGGTACAGCGCGACGCGCTCGTGCAGCAGCTCCGGGACCTTCGCGGTCTCGACGCCGAGGCCGAGCAGGAACTGGGTGAGCAGCTCGGCCGGCTCCAGCGGCGGGTGGTGCGGGTCGAAACCGCGCAGCGACGCGAAGAGGACGCCGTCCGGGAACCGCGACGCGACCCGGTGCGCCCACCACACGACCAGGGTGCTCTTGCCGACCCCGGCGGTGCCGGTGACCACGGCGATCGTGGTCTCCCCGGCTTCGGCGCGGGTGACGAGCCCGTCCAGCCAGGCCAGCTCTTCCGCGCGCCCGGCCAGGCTCGGGACGGCAGCCGGCAACTGCGAAATCGGCTTCGCGGCAGCGTCGCTTTCACGTGAAAGCGACGCCCCCTGGTGGGAGCTTTCACGTGAAAGCGGCGGGAGGTCGTCGTTGAGCACCCGCTCGTGCAGCCAGCGCAGCTCGGCGCCGGGCTCGACGCCCAGGGTGCCGAGGGTGGCGCGCGAGACCGTCCGGTACAGCTCGAGCGCGTCCCCGCGGCGCCCGGCGTGGTACAGCGCCCGCATCAGCTGCCCCGCCGTCCGCTCGGCCAGCGGATCGGCCCGCACGATCGGGCTGAGCTCGACGATCAGCTCGGCGTGCCGCCCGAGTTCGAGGTCGGCGTCGACGCGGGCCCCGTGCACGGCGAGGCGGAGGTCTTCGAGTTCGGGCGCCCGCAGCGAGTCGGGCACGCCGCCGAGCGCGGGCCCCTGCCACAGCGTGAGCGCCTCGGCCAGCAGCGCGGCCGCGACCTCGGGCGTGGCCACCGAAGCCCGGTCCAGCAACGCGTGCGCGCGGTGGACGTCGACCTGGTCGGGGTCGACGTCGAGCCGGTAGCCCGGCGGGGTGGTGAGGATGCTGGGGCCGTCGATCTCCCGCAGGATCCTTCGCAGGTGGGAGACGTTGCCGTGGATGATCGTGCGGACGGTCGCGGGCGGATCGTGCCCCCACAGCGCGTCGATGATCTCGTCGAGCCCGACGACCTTCCCGGGCTTGAGGGCGAGCAGCGCGAGCAGGCCGCGCACGCCGGGCCCGCCGATCGGGACGGGCTCGTCGCCGTGGACGAGCTGGACGGGGCCGAGCAGCCGGAACCGGATCGGGGCCATGCTCGCGCCCACCTCCCCGGGTTCCGCTTTGCCGCGAAAATCAACCTACCGTGGTGACAGGTTGTCGAGCAGGTCCGGTACCAGGAGTTTTGGCGGTCTGCGGATTCCGCAGCGCGGGTGTCCACGCCCTGCGACATCCCCCGGACATGACACGACCCCGTACCACCGGTCCCGATCCGGTGGTACGGGGTCGTGCTGGAACTCCCGGCCGGGCCGCCAGGGGGCGCGGTCCGCCCGTCGTCTTCGCGGGCGATCGGGCGGGTGTGCTCACCCCGAGCGAAGCACCCGCCGCCGATCGTCTGCGAAGACGTCTGTTGCGCGGACCACACGCCCGCGCGGTGGCGACACGGTAACAAAGCGCACCGGGTCCGTCACCGCCGGGCCGGTCACTTCAGCGCGAGATCGGGGTCGAGTCACGCCCGGCGATGAAGGCCGGTCGCGGGACGCTGGCCGCGAACGGTTCCTGCAACGCGTTCTCCACGCTGTTGAACACCAGGAAGATGTTGGAGCGCGGGTACGGCGTGATGTTGTTCCCGGAGCCGTGCATGATGTTCGAGTCGAACCACAGTGCCGAGCCCGCCTGGCCGGTGAACTGGTCGATGCCGTGCTCGGCCGCCATCCGGGTGATGTCGTCCTCGTTCGGCACGCCCACCCGCTGGTCCTTGAGCGAGCTCTTGTAGTTCTCGTCCGGCGTCTCGCCGGCGCACTGGACGAACGTCCGGTGCGAGCCCGGCATGATCATCAGGCCGCCGTTGAACGGGTAGTTGTCCGTCAGCGCGATGGAGCAGCTGACCGCGCGCGGGGACGGCATGCCGTCCTCCGCGTGCCAGGTTTCGAAGTCCGAGTGCCAGTAGAACCCGGTGCCCTTGAACCCCGGCATGTAGTTGACGCGGCTCTGGTGGATGTACACCTCGGAGCCGAGCAGCTGCCGGGCCCGGTCCAGCACGCGCGGGTCGCGCACCAGTTCGGCGATCAGGTCCGAAATCTCGTGGACGTCGAAGATCGACCGGACCTCACCGGTCTTCGCCTCGGTGATCACGCGCTCGTCCCGGGCGAGCTCGGCGTCGGAGGACAGCCGCACCAGTTCCTGCCAGTACGTCTGCACCTCCCCGACGGAGAGCATGTCGTCGACCACGGTGTAACCCTTGGTCTCGTGGTTCGCCAGCGTGGCGGCGTCGATCGGGCCGTCGGCTTCGGTACCCCACACGGTGGGGTGCACGCGCGGCAGGTGAGCCGGCGTACCGGTGATCCGGGTCGGGTAAGTGTCGTCGACCCGGGTGTCCGTCAGCGTCACGGGCTTCGCCTCCTGTTTCCTCTCCGGTGTTTTACGCGTCCTCGGTGATCAGCGGGTACACGCCGTTTTCGTCGTGCACCTCGCGGCCGGTCACCGGGGGGTTGAAGACGCACACGCACTTGATCTCGGTCCGCGGCCGGACCTGGTGCTTGTCGTGGTCGTTGAGCAGGTACAGCGTCCCCGGCTTGAGCTCGTACACCTTGCCGGTGGCGAGGTCTTCGATCTCGCCCTCACCGGAGGTGATGAACACCGCCTCGATGTGGTTGGCGTACCAGAAGTCGTTGACCGTTCCCGCGTACAGCGTGGTCTCGTGGACCGAGAAGCCGACGCCCTCCTTGGCCAGGATGATTCTCTTGCTGCGCCAGTTGGGGGTCTTGATGTCGGCGTCGGTGTCGGTGACCTCGTCGAGGGTGCGCACGAGCACGGGCGTACTCCTTTACTTCTTCAGGACGGCCTTGATGGACTCGTCGATGATCGACAGGCCCTGGGTGAGCTCGTCGTCGGTCAGGGTCAGCGGCGGCAGCAGCTTCATGACTTCGCCGTCGGGACCCGAGGTTTCCATCAGCAGGCCGCGCGCAAACGCTTCCGCGCAGACGCGGCCGGCGAGGTCGCCGTTCTGGAACTCGATGCCGCGCGCCAGGCCGCGGCCCTTGGCGAGCAGTTCGGCCTCGGGGTAGGCCTCGACGATGCCGGAGAACGCGGCGGCGATGCGCTCGCCCTTCGCCTTCGTCGACTTCTCGAGCTCGTCGTCGCTCCAGTAGACGTCGATCGCTTCCTTGGCGGTGACGAACGCCGGGCTGATGCCGCGGAACGTGCCGTTGTGCTCGCCGGGCTCCCAGACGTCGAGCTCCGGCTTGATCAGCGTCAGCGCCATCGGGATGCCGTACCCGCCGATGGACTTCGACAGGCACACGATGTCCGGCGTGATCCCGGCGTCCTCGAAGCTGAAGAACGGGCCGGTGCGGCCGCAGCCCATCTGGACGTCGTCGAGGATCAGCAGGATGTTGTGGCGCTTGCAGAGGTCGTCGAGACCCTTCAGCCACTCGAGGCGCGCGGCGTTGATGCCGCCTTCGCCCTGCACGCCTTCGACGATCACCGCGGCCGGCTCGTTGAGCCCGCTGCCGGAGTCTTCGAGGAGCTTCTCGAAGTAGAGGAAGTCCGGCATCGCGCCGTCGAAGTACTTGTCGTACGGCATCGGGGTGGCGTGCACCAGCGGGACGCCGGCGCCGCCGCGCTTCATCGAGTTGCCGGTGACCGACAACGCGCCCAGCGTCATGCCGTGGAAGGCGTTGGTGAAGTTGATGACCGATTCCTTGCCGGTCACCTTGCGCGCCAGCTTCAGCGCCGCCTCGACGGCGTTCGCGCCACCCGGACCCGGGAACACGACCTTGTAGTTCAGGTTGCGGGGGTCGAGGATCTTGTCGCGGAAAGTCTGCAGGAAGTCCCGCTTGGCCACGGTGAACATGTCCAGCGCGTGCGTGACGCCGTCGCGCTGGATGTAGTCGATGAGGGCCTGCTTCAGCTTCGGGTTGTTGTGCCCGTAGTTCAGCGCGCCGGCGCCGGCGAAGAAGTCGAGGTAGGCCTTGCCGCTCTCGTCGTAGAGGTGACTCCCCTGCGCGCGGTCGAACACGACCGGCCAGCCGCGGCTGTAGCTGCGTACTTCGGATTCGAGCTCTTCGAAGATGCTCATGACGTTTCTTTTCTCCTACTCGCCCGGATCTTTGCGTGGTGTGAGCGGACCGATGCGGTAAAGCTCTTCGGCCAGGTGCCCGGCTTCGGGGAAATCTTCCCCGGCGAACAGCACACTGGTTTCCATCGCGGCGTTCCACCGCTTCGCGAACGACGCGAAGAGCCGGATGGACGCCTCGTTGTCCGGGGTGATCGTGGTCTCGAGGTAACGCACGCCGTCGTCGACGAGTCTCGTGTAGAGCGCGTCGAGCAGGGCCCCGGCCAGGCCCTTTCCGCGCTGGGACGCGTCGACCGCGACCTGCCAGACGAGCGCGGCCTCGGGCTCGTCCGGCCTGCGGTAGGCGATGACGAATCCGACCGCCTTGCCGTCCTCACGCGCGACGACCGAAGACTCGGCGAAATCGCGGCACCACAGCATGTATGCGTACGGCGAGTTGAGATCGAGCTTGGCGGAATCGCGCGCGATTCTCCACAGCTCCGCGCCGTCCGCCTTGGTCGGGGATTCGATCAAGTGCGTTACGGACATACTCAGGAAACGTAACAGAGAATTTTCCGCTCGCCAGCGACGCAGCTCACGACCCCCGTGATGACCTGCGGCGACGCGGGGTACCCGGTGAGGAGTCCCACAAACATGTTTGAAGTGGACGGTGCTTGGGCACACGCGCGCCTGGGTCGCTCGCGCGTGGCTCGCGGCCTATGCGCACGATGAACCCATTCGGGGTTGATCGCAAGGCGACGGGCCGATCACGCTCCGGCCCGAGGCGTCGCTTTCACGTGAAAGCTACGCCTCAGGCGCGCTTGCGGTGGCGGACGCCGCGCACGATCGCGCTCACCGGCATCACGACCGCGGGCAGGATCAGCAGCCCCGACACCACCAGCCACCAGACCGCGCCGTCCCCGCGGCGCCAGCCGGCGACGACCCCGCCGAGCCAGCCGAAGAACGGCTGGGCCAGCGGTGGCAAGAACGCGGCCAGCAGCAGCGCCGCGACCACCAGCACCCCCAGCGCGGCGAACAGCCGCCGGGCGAGGTGGCCCATCGTGAGCAGCGCCGTCGCCAGGTAGACGACCGCGCCCGCCAGCACCGGGAGACCGACCCACTGCAGCACCGCGCCGCCGTTGTTGCCGAGCACCAAGCCCGCCAGCAGCGCGAGGACCCCGGCGGCCAGCGAGCCCGCGGTGCCCAGCCGTGACGCGCCTTGCGAGACCTTCGCCGAGCTCCTGGCCACCGTGCGCAGGATGCCCGCGACCGTCCGCAGCCAGCCGCCGGGCAGGCGGAACGCGACCGTCCCCGCGTTCACCGTCGCCGCGCCGAGCGCGACCAGCGTGCGGGTCAGCCGCGCGGTGCCCTGCTCGCCGGCGAGCTTCTCCGCCGAGACGCGGCAGGCCTGGAACCGCGCCTGCGCGCCACCGGCGTCGGCCGGCTCGCGTTCCTTCGCCAAGGCCTCCCCGATGCCCTTGCGGTCGGCGGCGTCGTAGCGCGAGGCGAGCGTGACGACCGGCAGCTCCTCCGCCGCGATCTCGGCCTGCCGCGCCCTGGCCAGCACCATCGCCGTGACCGGCAGGCTGACCGGCCGTTCGGTGCCGAACTCGGCCGGCTTCAGGTCGGCGTCGAGGCCGAGGAAGGCCAGCTCGGCGTTCAGCTGCGCACGCAGCTGCGCCGCTTCGGCCGGCGTGCAGCGGTCCTGCTCGTCCGGCGCGCGCCAGTCCGGGCCGAACGCGGCGACGAGCTCGTCGCGGAACCGCTCCCGGCCGAGGATGTCCCGCAGCGTCTCGAGGCGGGCCGGGTCGAGCAGGCACTGGACGAGCCAGCCGGCGCCGTCGACGCGGCCCCACATCCAGTCGCTGGCGCGCCACGACGCCTTGTAGAACGCGCCGAAGTAGTTCACCTGCAGCCCGGTCAGCTTGTCCTCGGCCCGGCTGCGCGTCAGGTCCAGCAACGTCCGGGAATCGGCGCTGACCTGCACCAGGTCGACCCGCTGGTCGACCGACGGCGCCTGCGCGAGCAGCCCACGCGTCGCCACGTGCAAGGCCACCAGCCGCGCCTGGACCACGTCGTCGGCCACATCGGAGGTCAGCGCGAGCCAGTCCAGCAGCGTGGTCACCGTGCCGGCTTCGTCCCCGGCGGCGGCCAGCGCCCGCAGCGTCGGCGCGGCCGTGCGCAGGCCCGCGACCACCTTCGGCCACGCCTCGGCGACGGCGGCCGAACGCCCCAGCCCGGCCCACTCCTCGGCCAGCTCGCGGATCCACACCTCGAGGGTGCTGCTCGCGCCGGGCCCGTCGTGCGCGGCCACCCATTGCCCGAGCCGCACCCCGCGCGACGCCGTCGAGCGCGCGGCGTGCAGCTGGCCCCGGGCGTCGTTCAGCGCCTGGGCGCTCGCGGCGTCCGGCTGGAGCCGGAACCCGGCGTTGACCAGCTGCAGCCCGGTCGCGACGGCGTCGTCGAGCGCCGTCGTCCGGTAGCCGACCAGGTCGGCGACGGCGAGGCTCTCCGACGGCGGCCGGTCCGGCACACCACTGCTCAGCCCGGCGACGGCGATCTCGCGCAGCTGCCGCGACATCCCGGACGCCCACTCGCGGTCCGGGGTGTCCGCTTCGGACATCGAATACCGCCGCGCGGCGGCCCGGACCAGA
Source organism: Amycolatopsis lexingtonensis (assembly GCF_014873755.1). Taxonomy (NCBI): domain Bacteria; kingdom Bacillati; phylum Actinomycetota; class Actinomycetes; order Pseudonocardiales; family Pseudonocardiaceae; genus Amycolatopsis; species Amycolatopsis lexingtonensis. The sequence continues at coordinate 8,133,364 of NZ_JADBEG010000001.1, read as the reverse complement.
TCGGCGGCGTCCTCGGCGGTCCGCCGCTCGCGGTACGCGGTGGCGATCCGCGCGTCGACCAGGCATTCGGGCCCACCGCGCAAACCCAGCGCGGCCAGCGAAACCCGGGTGTCCCTGGCGCGCAGCACGGCGTCGTTGTGGCGGGTCAGGTCGTCCAGCTCGGCGCTGATCGACTGGCTCATCACGGTGTTGACGACCTTGGCCATCGCGTTCGACAGCAGCGGCGGGTTCGCCGCGTCGCAATCGACGGCGTCGGCGACCTTTTCCCCGGTCGGCACGACGTAGAGCAGCAGCCGCCGGACGTCCGCGTGCGACGGGCGCTCGAAGATCTCGCGCAGCGCCGGCCGCAACGGCTTGTTCAGCAGCACCCCGCCGTCGGTCAGCCAGTGCGAGCGGGTCAGCTCGGTGTAGGGCGTCATGTCGGGGTGCAGCCGGTCGGTGCCACTGGTGCCGATCGGCATCCGGGACAGCTCGAACGCGCCCGGGAACGACGCGGTGGAGCGCGCCGCCAGCGCGAGCGGCGCCTCCACCCCATCGGTCCACAGTGGACCGCAGAAGCGGAACAGCATCCGGTGTTCGGTGTCCCGCACCAGGTTCCCGAGCGCGTCGTCGAACCGGGTGGTCTCGCCGTCGATCATGGTGCCGGTGAGCAGCACGGTGACGTCGGGTTCCTCGACGGGGCGCGCGCCCTTCGCCGTGATCTCGCACAGCACCTTTTCGAGGTCATCGAGCAGCACGCGGTCCCCGTCGAGCACCGACCGCGGTTCCTTCTCGCGCGCGTCCCGGATCAGGTTCTCCAGCGAGCCGGTGGTGATCCAGGTGTCGCGCAGAACCCCCGGCGAGGAGCCGAAAGCTTCCGCGAGGCCCAGGCAGGCGGCGTTGATCCCGCCGGCGCTGGTCCCGGTCAGGACGTCGAGCGAGACGGTGGCCCGCAGGAGGTCGAGCAGCTTGCGGTAGCGCCCGGGCGCGGCGGTGCCGTGCGATTCCCGGAGCAGCTGCGACGTCTCGGTGGCGACCCCGCCCATCCAGATCGCGAGGCTGGCGCCCCCGACCATGGTCACCGCCAGCCGGATCTCCTGCGGCCAAGGTTCGGCAGTCATGGGCTCCCCCGCCCGGTCGTAGTCGTGACGCACAGTAGAGGCGCAAGGTAAGCGCGGGGATACGTCCAGGTGTACGGCCGTTCGGGTGGACTTGCTCGCCCGCTCAGCCGCCCACGCCGACCACCACCTTCCCGAACTGCCCGTTCGCCTCGAGGTACCGGTGCGCGGCGGCGATGTCGGCGAGGTCGAAAGCGCGGTCCACGCGCGGCCGGAAGGTTCCCGCCCGGACCCCGGCGCGGATGAAGTGCTCCGCACGGGCCAGGCGCCCGGGGTCCAGGGTGAGGTCGAAGGCGTTGAACAGCCGCATGGTGGGCACGAACCACAGCGGGAACGGCGTTTCCTTCGTGTCGAGCGCGCCGTAGACGACGAGCGTGCCGCCTTTCGCGGTGGCGGCGGCGAGCTTGCGGACGCCGTCACCGGCGATGGCGTCGAAGACGAACTCCGCGCCCCGCTGCCCGGTGATTTCGAGCGTGCGCCCGGTGATGTCTTCGTCGTCGGTGACGATCACGTGCGCGGCACCGGCGTCGAGGAGCCGCTGCTTCTTCGCGGCCGTGCGCGTGGCGGCGATGGGGATGGCGCCGATGTGGTTGACGACGTCGATGGTCGCCAGCCCCACACTGCTCGAAGCGGCGGTGATCAGCACGAAGTCCCCGGGCCGGACGTTCCCTTCGTCGACGATGGCGCCGTACGCGGTGAGGAAAGGTCCCCACAACGCGACGGTTTCGGTGGCGTCGAGACCTTCCGGGCGGCGCAGCACGGCGGACGCCGGCACGATGGCCGCCTCGCCGTAGACGCCGTAGTCCCGCATCGAGAAGCCCGCGACGGTGCTCACGGCGTCGCCGGCCGCGAACTCGGTGACCCCTTCTCCGACGGCTTCCACGATCCCGGACGCGGAGTACCCGAGCTTCGCGGGAAACGCGCCGGGGCGCTCGAAGTAGGTGCCGGAGCGGAACATCGCCTCGGCCCGGTTGAGCCCGATCGCCTCCACCCGCAGCCGCAGTTCCCCGGCCTCGGGGTCGCCGAGCTCGACGTCCACGAGCTCCAGCACTTCCGGCCCGCCTTCGACGGCGAACCGCACTGTCTTCGTCATTCCACGTTCCTTTCCGGTGCTTGCCGGAATCGATCGTGGACCGCCGGCGTTCCCGCAGGAAGACGGCACTTTCCTGGTACGACGGCACATTCCTGTTACGAACGAGGTCACAGCGATGGACAACGGCGAAGTTCTTCCGGCGGAGATGTGCTCCCTGCGCGAAGTCCTGGACCTGGTGGGCGACAAGTGGGCGATCCGGGTCCTGGTCCAGCTGGGCGACGGCGCCCGGCGGTTCAGCGAACTGGAGCGCGCGCTGGAGGGCGTCTCCCGGCGGATGCTGTCGCTGACGCTGCGAGGGTTGGAGCGCAACGGACTGGTGACGCGGAAGGTGTACCCGGAGGTCCCGCCCCGGGTGGAGTACACGATGACGCCCCACGCGGCGGAGCTGGACGAGCCGTTGCACGCGCTGTCGGCCTGGGCGGCGAAGCACCGGGCGAAGGTCGCCGCAGCGCGTCGAGCCTACGACGTCGGCTAAGCCGCCAGGTGCTCCAGCAGCAGGACCTGGGCCTCACCGACCGCGAACCCCAGCACGGCGCCCGTCGCGATCAGGATCCATTCGTCCTGCTCGAAAGCCGGCCGCAGCAAGCGCTCGAACTCCTTCGGGGACAGCTGCTTCATCTTCGAGACCAGCACGTTCCGGATGTCCATCGCGTCCGTCGCGTAGTCCTCGATGTAGCGCATCGTCTCCGGGAGCCGGGACATGATCTGCGAAGCGATCGACAGCTTCATGTCCTGGTACTTGCGGCTCCCCACCGCGAACACCAGCAGCGGCTTCGCGACGCTCCCGAGTTCGCGGTCGAGCTGGCGCTGGATCAGCGCCAGCACGCGGTCCGACAGCGGCCCGTGCAGGATGGCCTCGATGACGTTGTGCGGGGTGATGATCTCCTTCGCGATCAACGACCCGTAGGCCTCCGCGACCTCCGCGCGCCGCTTCAGGAACAACCCCTGCCACTGGACGCCGAAGTACCGACGCGGCTCGATCGGGTAGAAGATCATCCGCAGCGCCAGCCAGTCCGTGAACCAGCCGGTGAACAGGCCGAAGATCGGCATGATCGGCGGGAACTTGAACAGCACCCACGCCACCATCTGGATGATGCCGATCGCGCCGCCGAACACCAGGCCCGAGCGCGCGATGAACTTGAACTCCTTCGCGCCCGCCTCCTGGAAGATCCGGTTGAGCAGGCGCTTGTCCTTGACCAGGCTGGTGACGACCATGCCCTTGAGGTCGAACACACTGTCCACATCGGACTTGATCAGGTCGAGCACCGCCGCGACCATCCGCGGCGACTCGTGCTGGACGCGCTCGATCACCAGGCGCTGCACGCGGACCGGGAGCGACTCCCACAGGCCCGGCTGGTAGTGGCCCGCCACCTCGCGGACGATGTCCTCGACCCCGGCCAGCAGCGGTTTCTCGATCTCCTGGGCGATCCGGGACGCGTCCAGCCGCGCGACGACCTCGGCCGGCTTGATCAGCTGCTCGGTCATCGTGTCGCAGGCGATGGACGCCATCCGCGCGGCGCGCTTGGGCACGATGCCCTGCCAGCCGAGGAACGGCTTGACGCCGATGAACTCCACCGGCTGGAACATCATCCGGATCGCGACGAGCTTGGTGCCGTAGCCGATCAGCGCGGCGACGATCGGGATCGAGACGTAGAGGGGCCAGTGCTGCGCGAAGTCGGCGACGATGCCGGCGAGGAACGACCCCATCCGGTCAGCCGAGGCTCGGGTCGCAGGCTTGCCAGAACTGCGCGCCCAGGCGCGAGATGTGGATCGTCCGCCGGACGTACTTCGCGCGCTTGACGTGCTTCTCGGCGTCGCGCACGGTCTCGTCGGTCAGCAGGATCTCGTACTGCGTCTCCAGCGACGGCACCTCTTCGTCGAGGTCGACCAGGCCCAGCCCGATCAGCCGCGTCACGTAGCCGGGGACCTGGTCGGGCAGCGACACCCCGGCCGCCTTGCCGACCGTCGACGCGTTGCGCAGCGCGACCCGGCCCGTGCCGCCGATGCCGGTCCGCTCGACGACGTCGACCGCGGGGAACGGCGAGCCGTCCGAGAGCGCGGAGAGGATGCGGGCCTCGTCCGGCGTCAGCTGGCGCAGGATGATCGCGTAGAAGTATTCGCGGGCGCGGTCGCGGCCGAAGCCGATGGAGTGGTTGAGCAGCTCGGCCATCGCGGCGCGCAGCGGCTCGACGGCGTTGTCGCGCGCGGGCACGATCGTCACGGTGGCTTCGACCGACCCGGGCACCGAGGGGCGGTTCATCGCCGACGCCGCGGTCAGCGCCGCGTGGTACGGGTCGTCGACCTGGTCGAGCCGGCGGCGCAGCTCGGTCAGCACCTGCCGCTCCACCTGCCGGACCCCGCGTTCGGCGGTCTCCACCCCGGGGAGCTTGCGCCCGAGCGCGAACCCGGTGCGCGCGGCCCAGCCGGCCAGCTGACCGGCGCGGCGGGCCAGGTCGGCCACCTCGTCACCGGTACCCCGGCCGTTCGGTCGCTCTGCGTTCACGAGCCCACTCCCCTCTGCGTACGGGGTGATGCTACCTGCGGGTAGGCCGAATGGAGGTGTTTGGATGCCCACATGAGTCCGACGCGCTGGGGTCCGCCGATCGACGTCCTCCCGTACTTCTCGAAGGAAGAGCAGGCGCTGATGACCCTGCTCGGCGCGCTGACCCAGGAAGACTGGACGCGGCCGACGATGTGCGCGGGCTGGACGGTCAAGGACATCGCCGCCCACCTGCTGGGCGGCAAGGTCGGCCGGCTGTCCCGAAGCCGCGACGGGCACGCCGCCGAAGCCCCCCGCGCGGGTGAGTCCTTCCCCCGCTTCATCGACCGGATCAACGAGGAGTGGGTCGTCGCGTGCCGCCGCCTCTCGACGGACGTGCTGCTCACGATGATGTACGAGTTCATGGGCCAGACGACCGAGTACTGGGCGAAGCTGGACCTCGACGCCGACGGCGACCCGGTGAGCTGGGCCGGCGTCGAGCCCGCGCCGCGCTGGCTCGACGCGGCCCGAGACTACTCGGAGTTCTGGGTCCACCACGTGCAGCTGCGCGAAGCGCTGGAGCACACGCCGCTGGAGGCGGAGTACGCCGAGCCGATCGCCGACACGTTCGTCCGCGCGCTGCCACACACCCTGCGCGACGTCGACGCGCGCGTCGGCAAGCAGGTCGGCTACACCGTCACCGGCGCCGGCAAGTGGTACGCCCGCCGCGAGCGCGACGGCTGGGTCCTGGACCGCGGCGCACCGCCGTCGCGCACCCCGCTGGCCACGGTGACGACGGACCTGGACACGCTCTGGCGGCTCTGCACCCGCAACGCCGCCGACCTCGCCCGCGTCCGCACGACCGGCGACGAAAACGTTTGCGCCGTCGTCCTCGGGATGACCTCGATCATCGTCTGACCGTAGCTTTCACGTGAAAGCTCCCACCTGGGGGCGGCACTTTCACGTGAAAGTGCGGGTCAGCGGCGCCGGGCCTGCTTCCGCAGCTGCAGGATCCGGGCGCCGCCGATCAGCGCGACCAGCACCGCGCCGCCGATAGCCGAGAACAGCATCGCGATGGCCAGCGGCAGGCTGCCTTCGGCGCCGAAGAACCGCACCGTCGCCGGGTCGAGGTTCTGCAGGATGAAGACCAGCAGCACGACCAGCACGACCAGGCCGGCGATGACCGCGACCCAGGTGCCGCTGATCCGCGTCGGCCGGGCCTTGCCCGCCGGTTTGGCCGGCGCCGGGCGCACCGGCGTGACCTCCTCCTCGCCGGGCCGGACGTCGCCGGCCCGCAGCTCGGCGGGTTCCAGTGCGCCCTCGGGCAGGTCGTGGTGTGCGGAACCGGTGGGGCGGTCGGCCGCGTCCCCGCGCGCGTGCGTCATGTGCCCAGTGTCCGCCCGGCACGCGGGGAGCGCCGTGTCAAACCCCCTAACGGGCGAAGCCGTCAACCTCCCGGAGGACGCGGAGGGTGTTCTTGCCGGCCAGCTTCGCGCAGTCTTCTTCGCTCCACCCGCGCTCGAGCAGCGCGGCGAACAACACCGGGTACTTGGAGGTGTCCTCCAGCCCCTCGGGCAGCGTGCCGACGCCGTCGTAGTCGCCCCCGAGGCCGATGTGGTCGACGCCGGCCACCTCGCGGGCGTGCTCGATGTGCGCGACGACGTCGCCGACGGTGGCCTTCGGCTTGACCGGGCCGTCCCACTCCTTCACGAACTCGCCGCGCTGGGCGAGGTTCCGGTACTCCCGGCCCGCGGCCTCCATGGCGGCCTTCAGCTCCTGGTCCCAGGCCGCGACCTTCGGCGAGATGAACGCCGGCACGAAGGTGACCATCGCGACGCCGCCGTTGCCGGGCAGCTTGGCCAGGACGTCGTCGGGGATGTTGCGCGGGTGGTCGTTGACCGCGATGCACGAGGAGTGGCTGAAGATCACCGGGACCGAGCTGACCTCCATCGCCGCCCGCATCGTCGACGGCGCGACGTGGGAGAGGTCGACCATCATCCCGATCTTGTTCATCTCGCGCACGACGTCGCGGCCGAACTCGGTGAGCCCGCCGTGGGCCGGCTCGTCGGTGCCGGAGTCGGCCCACGTGGTGTTGAAGTTGTGCGTCAGCGTCATGTAGCGGACGCCGAGACGGCGCAGGATCCGCAGCACGCCGAGCGACTCGGCGATGCTGTGCCCGCCCTCGGCGCCGAGCAGCGACGCGATCCGGCCGTCGGCGAACGCGGCTTCGGCTTCGTCGGCGGTGTCGACCAGCCGGAGCCGGTCGGGGTAGCGCTCGGCGAGCTGGTGGACGACCTCGATCTGCTCGAGGACGGCGGTCACGGCGCTGTGGCCTTCGAACTCACACGGCACGTAGACCGACCAGAACTGCATGCCGAGCTTCCCGTCGGCGAGCTTCGGGAAGTCGGTGTGCAGGGCCGGCTGCCGGACGGTCAGGTCCAGCGACGCGGCCGCCTCGACCGGGTTCGGGCCGCCGTGCTGCCGCAGCTCCCACGGCAGGTCGTTGTGCCCGTCGGCCAGGATGGCCGCGTCCAGCAGTTTGCCGGCACGCTGTAGTGCCTCGTTAGTCATCGCCCGATCGTAGGACGCACCGGTATACGCCCCGTACAAACGCTAGAGCTTGATCCACTCGGCCGCGGCGCGGACACCGTCCACAGTGATCTGATGCCCACCGGGATGGCGCTGCGTGACGACGTCGGCACCGCGCTCGCGCAGCAGCCGGATCAGCTCCTCGGTCGACGCCAATGGCGCCATGGCGTCGTTTTCGCCGTTGGCCAGGAAGACGCGGGCGCCGCTGAGATCGTGCGCCGGAGGCTCCGGGACCGGTGACATCGACGCGAACAGCGCGGCCTCGCGCACGACTTCGGGCCGCAGCAGGACGACCGCGGCCGCGATGTTGGCCCCGTTCGAAAAGCCCACCGCGACCACGCGCCGGCCACCGAACCCGTACTCCTCGCGGGCTTCGAGCACGAAGTCGGCAAGCTCATTCGCTCGCTTGACGACGTCTTCGTGGTCGAACACGCCCTCGGCCAGCCGCCGGAACCAGCGCGCGGCGCCGTGCTCCGACACCGGGCCGGCCGGGGCCAGCACCGCGGAGTCCGGGCTGAGCTCGCGCGCCAGGCCGAGCAGGTCGTCCGGGCCGCCGCCGGTGCCGTGCAGCAGGAGCAGCACCGGCGCGTCCGGCGCGCCTTCGACGAACTTGTGCCGCAGGGTCATCACAGCTCCGGGTTGTTTTCGGCGGGGAGGTTCAGCTTGGGCAGCATGTGCTGGATCTCCTCGCGGCGCGGCTCCAGCCACGGCGGCAGCTTGAGCGCGCGGCCGAGCTCCAGCAGCGGCTCGTCGATCGCGAAGCCCGGTTCGTCGGTGGCGACCTCCAGCAGCGTCCCACCCGGCTCGCGGAAGTAGATCGAGCGGAAGTACTGCCGGTCCAAAATGGACGTCACGTGCACGCCCTGGTCGACCAGCTCCTCGCGCCAGGTCTTCTGGGTTTCTTCGTCGGGCGCGCGCCAGGCGACGTGGTGCACGGTGCCCGCGGCGACCAGCCCGCGCGGCGCGTCCGGCGTCACGAGGACGTCGACCAGCGCGCCCGGCCCGCCCTCGCCGGCCGCGAAGCGCAAGCGATTGCTGTCCTGACTGGCGAAGCTGAGGCCGAGCCCGTCGGTGAGCATGCCCGCGGTGGCGTCCTCCTGGGTCACCGAGAGCGTCACCGAGTGCAGGCCGCGGATGGCGTGCTCGGCCGGGACGAGTTCGGTGTCCCACGGGTCGCGCGGGTCGCCCTGCGGGTGCGCGACCAGGGCGAGTTTCAGGCCGTCGGGGTCGCGGAAGGTCAGCGTGTCCTCGCCGTCGGCGGTGCGGACCTCGCCGGTCTCGATCTGCTGCGCGGCAAGGTGCTGCTTCCACCAGCCGATCGAGGCTTCGGGCACGGAGAACGACGTGGTCGTCGCCTGGCCGGTGCCGTGGCGGCCGCTCGGCGCGTCGGGCCACGGGAAGAACGTCATCAGCGAGCCGGGCTTGCCCGAGCTGTCGCCGTAGTAGAGGTGGTAGGTGCCCGGGTCGTCGAAGTTGACCGTCGTCTTGACCAGCCGCAGACCGAGGGTCCGCAGGTAGAAGTCGGCGTTGCGCTGCGGGTCGCCGCCGATGGCCGTCACGTGGTGCAGGCCGGACGTCTTGATCGACATGGTTGCCTCCTGGGCTCAAGGTATCCCGATAACCTCTCGCGCGCAAGATATATTCCAGCGAGGTAAGGTGGGCTCCGTGGAAGCGACCGACGACGACGAGATCGTCACCTGGTGGGGCCTGGTGATCGAGGGCTACCTGGCCACGCAGGACAAGCTGATGGGCGAGATCGCCGACCGGTTCGGGCTCGCGCCCGCGTCGTTCGACATCCTGGTGCGGCTGGTCCGCTCGCCCGAGCACCGGATGCCGATGACGAAGCTGGCGACCGAAGCGGCGCTGTCCAGTGGCGGCTTCACGAAGGTGGCCGACCGGCTGGTGGCGGCGGACCTGATCTGCCGGATCCCGAGCCCGGACGACCGCCGCGTCACCTTCGCATCCCTGACCGAGCACGGCCTCGAAGTGGCGAACAAGGCCCGTGAGGCGGCCGCGGACATCCTGCGCCGGATCGTGCTGACCCCGCTCGGTGACGACGCGCCGGCACTGGCGGAAGCGATGCGGACACTGCGAGCGTTCAACACCGATCGTTGAAAAAGTCGAGGTCACGGCGGTGCGTCCGGGGGCGCACCATGGACCCATGCTGACCGAATCGACGATCACGACGATGCTCCCGGTGACCGACAGCGAACGCGCCGGCCACTTCTACGCGGACTCCCTCGGCTTGAAGCAGTCGGGGAAGGGCGAAGACGGAACGCTGTACTTCGAGGCGGGCGCGGGCTCGATCGGCCTCCGCGCCATGCCGGCGGGCGCGCAGAGCGAGAGCACGGCGCTGAGCTTCGAGGTCACCGACCTGGAAAGCGAGATCAAGGCACTGGAGAGCCGCGGGGTGCGGTTCCAGGACTTCGAGATGGAAGGCCTGAAGACCGTGGCCCACATCGCGGAGCTGGGCAACGAGCGGGCGGCGTGGTTCAACGACTCCGAAGGCAACGTGCTGTGCCTGCACCAGGTTCTAGGCTAGGCCCGGCATCAGCTTGACCGCGTTGCCCGACAGGACTCCGGTCAGCACGTCCTCCGGCAGGCCGAGGCCGATCAGCGTCCGCACGTTCTTCGCCACCGACGGCACGCCGGGCCAGTCCGTCCCGAAGACGAACTTCCCGGCGAGCCGGGTGAAGTCGAAGCGCTGGTAGTACTCCTTCAGCTTCTTCGGCGGCAGCCCGGCGAGGTCGAGCCAGACGTTGTCGCGGGCCAGGGCCAGGAACGCGGCCACGTCGTACCACCACCCGCGGCCGCCGTGGGCGAAGACGAACTGCAGCGAAGGGAAGTCCTCGACCACATCGGACAGCAGCTCCGGGTTCCCGAAACTGGCGCGGGAACCCGGGAAGCTCGACGTCCCGGAGTGGAAGATCACCGGCACACCGCGCTCGGCACACAGCTGGTAGACCGGGTAAAGCTCCTTCTCCGCCGGGGAAAACGCGCCGTGCACCGGGTGGATCTTCAGCGCCACCGCGCCCAGGTCCAGCTGCCGCTCGACCTCCGCCGCGGCCGGATGGTGCAGGTACGGGTTGACGTTGGCCACCAGCCGGAACCGCGTGGGGTTGTGCTCGACCAGCGGCAGGTTGTCCTCGATGGGCTGGATCCCGGTGGCCCGCGGGCTGTACTCGCAGAACAGCAGCACCCGGTCGACGCCTTCGGAGTCCATCAATTCGTCCATCGCCGACGGGATCACCGTCCCTTCGGCGTCGTACACCGAACGCCACGGGTACGAGCCCGCGAAATCGTGCGCCCACTGCAGCCAGGCGGGTTTCAGCGTCGGCAGCCGCGGCGTGTGGACGTGCGCGTCCACCACGAAGTACCCGTCGATCACGGACTGGGCACCACCCGCAGCACGTCGCGGACCTGCTCGCGGATCACGTTGCGGCGGATCTTGCCGGTCGCCGTCTTCGGCAGCTCGGCCAGCTCGACCACCCCGCGCGGCCGCTTGAACGCCGCGAGCCCCTCGCGGCAGAACTCGATCAGCTCCCCCGGGTCCACCGCGAAGCCGGGCGCGGCCACCACGCACGCGACCGGCTTGTCGAGGCCGTCGGCGTCCGGCGCGGCGACGACGGCGACCTCGGCCACCGCCGGGTGCTGCCGCAGCCGTTCCTCCACTTCGGACGGTGACACCCAGATCCCGCCCGCCTTCAGCATGTCGCCGAACCGGCCGAGGCAGGTGTACGTGCCGTCCTCATTGCGGACGTAGCTGTCGCCGGTCCGCAGCCACTCGCCTTGGAAGACGAGCTTGGTCGCGTCGTAGCGGGCCCAGTAGCCGGTCGCCGTCGACGGCCCGGCGACGAACAGCTCGCCGGGCTTGCCGGCGGCGTCGATCACCGCGCCGGCTTCGTCGCGGATCTGCAGGGAGTACCCGGGCACGGCGACGCCGGTGCTGCCCGGCCGCACCGAACCGGGCTGGTTCGACAGGAAGATGTGCAGGGCCTCGGTCGACCCGATGCCGTCGAGGATCTCCAGCCCGAAGCGGGCGCGGAACCGTTCGAACAGCGACGCGGGCAGCGGTTCCCCGGCCGAAACCGCCTGCCGCACCGACGTGAACGAGTCGTCCGGGACGTCGCTGGCGAGCAGCGCCGCGTAGAACGTCGGCACCGCGAAGAACAGCGAAGGCCGCTCCTCACGCGCGCGCCGGGCGAACAGCGCGGGCGTCGGCCGCGAGGGCTCGAGCAGCACGGTGCCGCCCGCGCCGAGCGGGAAGAAGCAGGAATTGCCCAGCCCGTAGGCGAAGAAGAGCTTCGGCACGGACAGGAACCGGTCCGAAGGCGTGGTCGCCAGCACCGAACGGGCGTACGTCTCGCAGACCGCGCGGATGCTCGCGTGCCGGTGCATCGCGCCCTTCGGCTGCCCGGTCGTCCCCGACGTGTACAGCCACAGCGCGGGCGAGTCCTCCCACGTCCGTCCACTTCGGAACGTCCCGCCCAGTGACGCCCACTCGTGCGTCCGGACGCCGAACTCCGCCGCGTCGGCCCGGTCGAGCAGCACGTCGGTGACCTCGGGGGCGAAGCCGAGCGCGGTGGCGGCCTGCTCGGCGAACTCCCCGGACACGCCGAGCACGCGGGCCCGCGAGTCGGCCAGCACCTTGCCCAGCTCGAGCCCGGTGACCATGGTGGACACCGGCACCGCGACCGCGCCGGCCAGCATCGCGCCGAGGATGCCGGTGAGCAGCTCGACGTCGTCGACCATGCAGAACATGACCCGCTCTTCGGGCCGGACGCCCAGCTCCACGAGCCCGGCGGCGACCCGGCGGGACTCCGCCGCCAGCTCGGCGTAGGTCAGCGAACGGCGGGGCGACACGACCGCGGTCGCGTCCGGGTGCCCGGCCGAGAGCAGGTACTCCGCCGCGTTGAACGCTGTCGCCACCAGACCTCCTACGTGAGGTACACGTACTCGTAGTCGAAGGGCTTCCCGTTGATGCCCTGCCGCGGTGGCGCGACCCAGCTCGCGATCTTCCCCCGCTCGTACACCGGGTGCATCAGCGAGCGGACGAACGTCAGGTCCTCGGTGGTGGGCAGCCACTTGCGTTTGCCGGCCTCCCAGGTCGCCTCGTCGACGATGGTGCCGTCGGGAGTGACGTGGTGGCCGGAGTTTATGCCGACTTCGCGGTTGAAGCCAGGGTGCGGCAGGCGGAACGCGAAGTCGATGCCGGCGTCGGAGAGGATCTTGTTCCAGCGCTTCACGCCGGTCTGGCAGTCGGCCACGTACTCGCTGCGCAGGTCGAGGTTGAGCAGCAGGATCGCCTGCAGCTCCTCGGTCGTCCAGGTACCGTCGGCGGCCGGCCTCTCCAGCGTGCGGGCGTCGTCGGTGAGCTTGTGGTCGTCGCGGCGGCGGGTCTCCTGCCAGCGGCCCTTGAGCCCGGCGGTGTAGTAGTTCGCCGCGTTCGTCGACGTCTCGCTGCCGAACAGGTCGAGCGAAACGGTGTAGTGGAAGTTGATGTACTTCTGGATCAGCTCCAGCGGGATTCCGCCGTGCGGGCCGATGTCGAGCGTGTCGTGCTCGCGGATCAGCTCGGCGCTGCGGGTCACCACGCGGTCGACGCCGGTGGTGCCGACCATCATGTGGTGCGCTTCCTCCTTCAGCATGAACTCGCAGGTGCGCGAGAGCGGGTCGAAGGAGGACTCCTTGAGCGTGCCGAGCTGGTACTTCCCGTCCCGGTCGGTGAAGTAGGTGAACATGTAGAAGGCCAGCCAGTCGGCGGTCTCCTCGTTGAACGCGCCGAGGATGCGGGGCGCGTCCGGGCTGCCGGAGTTGCGCAGCAGCAGCCCTTCGGCCTCGTCGCGGCCTTCGCGGCCGAAGTAGGCGTGCAGCAGGTACACCATCGCCCACAGGTGCCTGCCCTCTTCGACGTTGACCTGGAACAGGTTGCGCAGGTCGTAGAGGCTCGGCGCGGTCAGCCCGAGGAGCTTCTGCTGCTCGACCGACGCGGGTTCGGTGTCGCCCTGGATGACGATCAGCCGCTGCAGGTCGGCGCGGTATTCGCCGGGCACCTGCTGCCAGACCGGCTCGCCCTGGTGCTCCCCGAAGGCGATCCGCCGGTCCGGGTCGCGCTCGGCGAGGAAGATGCCCCAGCGGTAGTCGGGCACGTTGACGTGGTCGAAGTGCGCCCAGCCCTCGCGCCCGACACTGACGGCGGTGCGCAGGTAGACGCCCTGGGTCTCCAGCGTCGGGCCCATCTCGCCCCACCAGTGCATGAACTTCGGCTGCCAGCCCTCCAGCGCGCGCTGGAGCCGCCGGTCCTCCGAGAGGTTGACGTTGTTGGGGATCTTGGCGTCGTAGTCGATCTTCTCGGGCATCTGCGCTAGACCCGCTTCCTGTCGAAGACGGCCTTCTGCCCCGTACCGTATCGGCGCAGCGCGCCCTCCGGTCCGGCTGCGTTGGGCCGGGTGAAAATCCAGTTCTGCCAAGCCGCCAGCCGGCCGAAGATCTTGGTCTCGATGGTCTCGGGACCGACGAACCGGTGGTTGGCCTCCATCCCGGTGAGCGCGTCCGGGCTCAGCGACGCGCGGCCTTCGAGCGCGATCCGGATCTCGTCCTCCCAGTCGAGGTCGTCCGGGGCGTCGGTGACCAGGCCGAGTTCGACGGCTTCGGCCGCGCTCAGCTCGTGGTTCTTCTCGCGCGCGAGCCAGGCGAGGTGGTCCTCGTCGCCGTAGAAGCGCGTCTGCAGGCGGGTCAGGCCATTGCCCATCGGGAACGGGCCGAAGTTGGCTTCGGACAGGCGGATCGTGGCGCGTTCGTCGCTGTCTTCGTCGTCGATCGGGGGTCCGTCGAGGATGTACTGGCGGTCGGCGGCGAGCGCGAGTTCCAGCAGCGATCCGGCGAAGCAGCTACCGGGCTCGATCAGCGCGATCAGCGTGCGGCTGGTGACGTCGAGCCGCTTGAGCGTGCGCTTGAAGTAGTGCGTGATCTCGTTGCCCAGCCAGTCCTTCGCGCCGAAGACGGCCTGTTCGTGCGCGAGCACCTTCTCCGGGTCGCCCTGGGTCTTCAGGATCCACGTGCCGGCTTCGACTTCGTTGGTGCGCAGCCGCAGGATGGCGTCGTCCAGCTCGCGGGTCATCGCGAGGAACCAGCCGTTCGCGCCCTCTTCGTGCAGGTCACCAGGGTCGTTTTCGGGGCCCTTGACGGTGATCGTGACCTGGTCCTTGGCCACTTCGATGTCGACATAGCGATGTTCGAGCGGCGTCAGCTCGATGCCGCCTTCGCCGGTCCGGTCGGATTCGCGCGCGATCTCCCGGGCCCGCTTTTCCACGGCTTCGCGGAATCCCTGGCGCGGGACCAGTTCGTCGACCAGCCGCCAGTCGACCGCGGTCTTGCCCTTGACGCCGTCCGGGCGCGTGGCGAAGACGTCGGCGAGGTCCTTGCGCACGCGCCGCTTGTCGACGACGCGGGTCAGCCCGCCGGTGCCGGGCAGCACGCCGAGCAGCGGCACCTCCGGCAGCGCGACGGTCGAGGAGTTGTCGTCGATCAGCAGGATCTTGTCGCAGGCCAGCGCGATCTCGTAGCCGCCGCCGGCGCAGGTCCCGTTCACCGCGGCGACGTACGTCTGGCCGGAGTGCGCGGTGGCGTCCTCCATGCCGTTGCGGGTCTCGTTGGTGAACTTGCAGAAGTTCACCTTCCAGTGGTGCTCGGACGCGGCGAGCATGCGGATGTTGGCGCCGGCGCAGAACACCTTGTCCTTGGCGCTCGTCACGACCACCACGCGGACCTCGGGGTGCTCGAACCGCAGCCGCTGGGTGGCGTCGTACAGCTCGATGTCGACGCCGAGGTCGTAGGAGTTGAGCTTGAGCTCGTACCCGGGGACGAGCCCGCCTTGCTCGTCGACGTCCAGCTCCAGCCAGGCCACCTCCCCGTCGACGCGGAGCCGCCAGTGGCGGTACTCGTCCGGACGGCGGTCGAAGGTCACCGGTGTGGTGGTGGTCACTCACCCGAGTGTCTACATGGTTCCGACGAACGTCAATGTTGTGTAGAAACTTGATCTCGCGGGGTCACCCGGTTGAGTACCGCCCACGCCCACGTTACGAACACCCACAGTGCGAGCGCTGCCGCCGAGTCGGTGAAGATCGTGGCGAACCAGAACGCCGGGATGTGCAGCTCGCCGACCAGGAAGTGGCCCGCGCTTGCCACCCCGGACAGCGAGTAGACCAGCAGGAACGCCAGCGACCGTGGGTGGTTTTCGCGCACGTAGGCGCGGTAGCCGAGCCAGCCGAACGCCGTGAACAGCACCCAGCCGAAGGCGACCACGACCTGCGTGACCAGCAGCGGGACGCCCGGGAGCGGCGGGTAGTCCGCCGCCCGGACGACGTTGTGCGCGTAGTGCAACGTGGTCGTGAGCAGTGAGAAGCCGAGGATCACGCGGAGCGGCGTCAGCCCCTTTTCTCGCAGCACGTCCATCCCAGCCCCCTGGATTTGATAGATCGCTCTAGCGACGCTACCGCCGCCTCTTTCACAGGGAAAGTGCCGGGCGGCACTTTCCCTGTGAAAGTTCCGCCTCAGACCAGGTCGATGCGGTGCTGCGTCACCGGGTAGCCCGCCTTCGCGAAGGCCTTGGCCATCGGGACGTTGCCGACGTCGGTGCCCGCGACGATCCGGTCGGCGCCGCGCCCGGCCAGTTCGTGCGTGGCCTCGACCAGCAGGTCGTACGCGTAGCCGTGGCCCCGGTGCTCCGGCACGACGGCGATGTAGCCGACCACCGGGTCGTAGACGTTGCGGGTCGGCAGGCTGAGCCCGACGAGCTCACCTTCGGGCGTGTACGCCAGCCGCCACCAGTCCCGCGGGGCCGGCATCCATTTCATGATGTCGAGGTCTTCCTGGGCGGCGACGTCGAGCCCGTGCTCCTCGACCGTCTTCCGGACGTGCGCGTCGAGGCTGCCGACGTGCACGCGCTTGAAGACCTCGAGGATGACGTCGTCGTCCGGCTCGGGCCGGAACTCGAGCCGGCCCGGCTTTTCGGGGAGGCCGTTTTCCGGCGTCCAGCAGAACCGGTAGCGCTCGACGAGCTTGCGGTAACCCGCCCGCTCCGCCGCCTCGACCCGCGTGGTCACTTCGTGGGCGACGTCCGGGTCGTCCTGCCACGTGGGCGGCGTGGTCAGCGCGTACTCCGCGCGCAGCGGCGCCGTCTTCAGCAGGTGGACGCCCGCGTCGAAGTCGGTGAAGTCGAACCAGTCCAGTGCGATCGGTTCCTCGTCGCCGGGCTTGGCCCACCAGGCGGCCCGCGCCACGACGACGTCGTCGCGCAGTGCCACCCAGGTCCATTCGGGCCGGTATTCGCCCTGCTTCGCCATCTCGATGAAGTCGTTGCCGAGCAGCGTGCGGCCGACGAGGCCGCGGTCGGGCAGGGAGGTGAAGAGTGTTTCTTCGCCCGCTTCGAGCGGGCGCACGACCAGTTCGGTCATGGAGGTCCTTCCAGGAGTTCGCGCTCCCGGTCTACAGACCCGGCACCCTCGATCCGGGGTGGGAGCGCGTGATCGGTTGCGTGATCATCGGTCCCACCTCCTTTCGTCGATCATGGGTGCCTGCGTGAACTTAGAGGCCTTCTCGCCGCGCGTCAACGGATTTTCTGGAGGACGATCCGCGTGCTCAGCCGCGGCTCGGCGTAGGAGTGCGAAGCCTCCAGGACGTACTCGCCCGCGATGTGCCGCCAGCCGTCCCGCCAGGTTTCGGCGGACCTCGGCGTGATGACGATGTCGGTCTCGACCGCTTCGCCGGGCCCCGCTTCGACGCTGGCGAACCCCGCGAGCCAGCGGTCCGGCCGGTCGCCGCGCTCGGTCGGGGCCAGGTAGAGCTGGACGACCTCGCGGCCCCGCCGCTTCCCGGTGTTGCGCACGCGGACCCGGACGCGGGCGCCACCTTCCTCGTCCGGGTAGCCGTCGAGTTCCTCGTACGCCCAGGTCGTGTAGCCCTGGCCGTGGCCGAACCAGTAGGCGGGCGGCCGGTCGGAGCGGGCCCAGGCGCTGTAGCCGATGTGGACGCCTTCGCCGTATTCGAGTACGCCTTCGTTGGGAGTCACGTCGGTGACGGGCGCGTCTTCGAGCTTCGCCGGCCAGGTCGTCGGCAGGCGGCCGCCGGGTTCTTCGCGGCCGAAGAGGACGTCGGCGAGCGCGTCGCCGCCGGCCTGGCCGGGGAACCAGGTGAGCAGCACCGCGGCGACGTCGTGGCGCCACGGCAGCTCGACCGGGGAACCGGCGTTGACGACGACCACGGTGTTCGGGTTGACGGCCGCGACCCTGGCGACCAGCTCGTCCTGCCGGCCCGGCAGCGCGAGGGAAGTCCGGTCGAAGCCCTCGCTCTCGACCTCGGCGGTGGTGCCGGCCACGACGACCGCGACGTCCGACTTAGCCGCCAGGGCAACGGCCTCTTCGAGCGCGGCGTCCGGGTCCAGGACCGGGCCGCGGTGGCCGAGCGCGAACGTCACCCAGGCGAAGCTGCCCCTGGCGAACTCCGCCATCTCCGACGGGATCCAGTACGTCAGGCTGACGTCGACGAGTTCGCCCGCGGTCAGGTCGATCTCCCGGCGCTGCTCGTTCACCTGCATGACCGAGGTGAAGACGTCCCCGCCGGGCGGCAGGTTCACGCCGTCGAAGAGGGTCCGGCCGGCGACGGTGAGGCGGAGGTCGCCGGGCCCGGTGACGGCGAAGGTGTGCGTGCCGGTCCGCTCCGGCAGGTAGGTGCCTTCGATCTCCACCGAAGCCAGGGTGTTGAGGTCGAGCCCGGGCGGCAGTTCGCCGATCCACGTGATTTTGGCTTCCCGGAGCGGAAATTCAGCCAATCGGGTGCCATCGGCGGCTTTGGCGATCGCGCGGAGCCGGAAATTGTCGGTGGCCGGCGGTAGCGTCGTGCGCGGATCGGCACCGGTGGCGAAAGCCAGTTCGGTGCCAGGGGGAACGGCCTTACGAAGGCCGTCGAGAGGGGAGACGACGTGAGCGGGGAACACCGTGGCACTGCCGCCGCCGAGGATCTTCGGATCTTCGGCCAGCGCGCCGATGAGAGCGATGCTCCGCGGCTGCTTGAGCGGCAGCACGCCGGTTTCGTTGCTGAGCAACACGAAAGACCGGTGCGCGATCTCGCGCGCGATCGCGTCACCGTCCATTTCGGACTGCCGGGCGGCCGGACTGCCTTCGAGCGCGCCGGTCCGGTGGGCGAGCAGGAGTACGCGGCGGACCATGTCGTCGACGACGCTCTCGTCGACTTCGCCGCCACGAACGGCTTCGGCGAGCCGCGCGCCGAAAACCGTGCGGGGGCCGGGCATCGCGACGTCAAGGCCGCCGTTGGCGGAGGCGACGGTGTCGCGCGCGGCCAGCCAGTCGGAAACGACGAAGCCGTCGAAGCCCCATTCGCCGCGCAGCACGCCGTTGAGCAGTTCGGTGTGCTGGGTCATCGTGGTGCCGTTGACGCTGTTGTAGGCGGCCATGATCCCCCACGGCTTCGCGCGCCTCACGATGAGTTCGAAGGGCGCGAGGTAGAGCTCGCGCAGCGCGCGTTCGCCGACGTGGACGTCGGCGGTGAAGCGTTCGGTCTCGAAGTCGTTGGCGACGAAGTGCTTGACCGTGACACCGACCCCGCCGTCCTGCACGCCGGTGACGTAGCCGGCGCCGATCATCCCGGTGAGGAGGGGATCTTCCGAGTAGCACTCGAAGTGGCGGCCGCCCAGCGGTGAGCGCTGGAGGTTGACCGTCGGCGCGAGCAGCACGTGCACACCCTTGCGGCGGGCTTCCTGCGCGAGCAGGCGCCCGGCGCGCACGGCGAGCCGCGGGTCCCAGCTCGCGGCGAGCGCCGTCGGGCTGGGGAGCGTCACGGAGGGGTCGTCCTGGCTCCAGCGGACCCCGCGGACGCCGACCGGGCCGTCGGAGAGAACGATGGAGTCCAGGCCGATGTCCGGCAGGGCGGGCAGGCTCCAGACGTCCTGCCCGGCGAGCAGGCTCGCCTTGGCGTCCAGGTCGAGCTCGGCCAGCAGCGCGTCGACGTCGAAGCTCATGGGCACACTCTACCTGGCGGCGAGTAGTGAAAGTTATGGTTTCGTGACGGTGAGTCCCGTAGGCTCGGGATCATGACCCGGGCCAGGGGCGCCGACCGCCGCGCGAGCATCGTCCGAGCGGCCTTCGAAGTGATCGCCGAACGCGGCTACCGCGGCACCTCACTGGCCGCGGTCGCCGAGCGCGTCGGCCTGACCCAGCAAGGGCTGATGCACTACTTCCCGACGAAGGAAGACCTGCTCACGGCCGTCTTGGAGACCCGGGACGAGTGGGACCTCCTCCACTTCGGCCACGCCCCACCGGGCGACGAGTCGTCGATGACGGTCAACCAGCTGGCCGACCTGGTCGACTACAACGCCACCCGGCCGGGCATCGTCCAGACGTACACGGTCCTGTCAGCGGACAGCGTCACCGAAGACCACCCGGCCCGCGAGTACTTCCACGACCGCTACGCCCGCGTCCGGGCGGGCATGACCCAGATGCTGGAACGCCACCGCGACGAACTCCCCCCGGGAACGACGCCGGAG
The DNA here is from genome assembly GCF_014873755.1 of Amycolatopsis lexingtonensis. Taxonomy (NCBI): domain Bacteria; kingdom Bacillati; phylum Actinomycetota; class Actinomycetes; order Pseudonocardiales; family Pseudonocardiaceae; genus Amycolatopsis; species Amycolatopsis lexingtonensis. The sequence continues at coordinate 8,113,547 of NZ_JADBEG010000001.1, read as the reverse complement.
CAACTGGCCCCGATCGCCATCGCCGTCCTCGACGGCTTGCAACTGCAGTGGCTGCTCGACCCGGACGAGGTCGACATGTCCACCGGCTTCCGCACGTTCCTGACAATGCTGGGCATCAAGCCGGACTGACCCTCCCGCGCCGCCGGATGCCATGACCTTGCGGGCGGTGACCGATGTGGCTGCTGGGTCTGGCGTTCTGGTCCCGGATGCCCCCAATGTGGCGTTCGGTGCGTCCAACGCACCCAACGCCACATTGGGGCACATCCGCTAGCCGCCTCGGCCTGACTTTGCCGGGGCCCTGTCGTCCGGCGCCAGGAAAGAGTCGTTCACGACGTTCGGCAAGCTCCCGCCCGCACCGGCATTCCCCCGGTGACGCCCTGGTTGCTTTGCCGCAAGCCCCCTCACAACAACCGCGGCTGGGCCGTCAGCTCCCGCAGGCGCCGCAGCGTGCGCAACGTCGTCTCCAAATCCTCCTGCGACACCTCCGCCGCCACCCCCTCCGCCCACTCGACCTGCGACCGCCCCAGCTCCCGCATCGCGTCCTTCGCCCGCCGCGTCAGCGACAACAGCGGCGCCCGCGCGTCACCCGGGTTCGGCAGCCGGTCGAGCATCCCGTTGCGCAGCAACCGGTTCACCGTCTCCTGCACGCTCTGCCGCCGCAGCCCCCGCCGTCGCGCGACCTCCGCGGCCGTCGCCGGGCCGTCCTCCAGGAAGCCGAGCACCTGCCACTGCGCCGCCGTCAGGCCGACCGGTTCGGTCAGGGCGTCGCCCGCCGCGAGGAAGCCGCCGTTGCACGCGAACACCGCGTCGATCACCCGGGTGAACGTCTCGGCTCGATGGGACCGCATGCGTGCTAGTCTCGCATATCGACAGGCACCTGTCGAAATGGAGACGACCATGGACATGCCCGCACTGGGCCCCGCACACGACGCGCTGAAGGCCTTCGTCGGCGACTGGACCGGCACCGAGGAACTCGCCGCCTCGCCGTGGGCGCCGGCGTCGACCGCGCACGCCGAATGCGGATACCGCTTGACCCTCAACGGGTTCGCGCTGGTCCAGGACTACCGCCAGCGCCGCGAAGACGGGGCGGAGTTCCTCGGCCACAACGTCTTCACCGCCGACCCGAACACCGGCGAGACGCTCTGGTACGGCTTCGACAGCTACGGCTTCCCACCCGATTCCCCCGCCCGCGGCGGCTGGACCGGCGTCACACTGACCCTGGAGAAGAAGACCGCCCGCGGGGTGGCCCGGCACCGGCTCACCCCGGACGGGGACACGCTGACGCACGAAATCGACGTCAAGATGGGTGAAGACCGCGAATTCAGCCCATTCCTGCGAGCGCGGTACACGCGCACCGAGCAGTAGGGGAAACGGGTGACGCCCCTCCCCCCTGAACCGAGGACGTCACCCGTTTCCGGTCTCTACCAGCGCATCCGCAGAGGGCGCGCTATTTCACAACAATGATTAGTTATTCAGTGTTGCGCACTTTCGAGCTGTGCAGCGAGTGTGTCTCCCGGTAGTGCCGGAGGCCTAGGGAAAACGATTACTTTCACTCGAACGGCCTAGCTCCGATCACCGCCCGCACCCGGCCCCGCACGCAACGGACTCCCGGAATTGTCGTACCCCCGGAGTACAGATGAACACGTGGCCAGACCCGCAGAACCGAAGCCCACGGACTCGCCCCCGCTGATCGGGGTCGAGAACGTGAAGATGCCCGAATGGGCCCGCGTCGACGAGCGCGTGGCCGCCGCGGGCTTCGGCGAGGCCGTGCGCGCGCTGCCCACCGCGATCTCCGTCGTGCTGCGGCTGGCGTGGCGCACTTCGCCGCGGCTGACCTTGCTGGCCGGTTTCGTGCACGTCGTTTCCGGCTGCGTCACGGCGTTCGGGCTGCTCGCCACCGCGAACGTCTTCACCGCGCTGCTCGAACAGGGCCCGACGCCGGACCGGGTGCTGCAGTCGCTGCCCGCGCTCGCGGTCGTCATGGGCTCTTACGCGGCGCGCGCGACGCTGGACGCGGCGGTGGCCGCCGTCGAGGGCGCGCTGCGGCCGCGCGTCACCGCGGCGGCGGACGATGCCGTGACGGCGTCGGTGGTGCACGTCGGGCTGATCGCGTTCGAGGACGCGGACTTCCGCGAACTGGCGCGGCAGGGCGCCCGGTTCGGCGTCCGGGCCATCGAGACGAGCCTGCGCCGGCTGGCCGACCTGACGTCGTCGGCGATCTCGCTCGCGGCGGCGATGATCACGGCCGGCCTGCTGAACCCGTGGCTCGCGCCGGTGCTCCTGCTCGCCGCGGCGGCCGACGGCTGGGCCGCCGCGCGCGTCGCGAAGCTGAACTACCGGCACTTCCTCGACACGGTCGGGCGCAACATCCGCAAGTCGGTCGTCGAGGAGGTCGCCACCTGGCGGTCGATGGCCCTCGAACGGCACGCGTTGACGCTGCAGGAGCCGCTGCTCGGCGAGTACCGGCGCATCTCGCGCAGCCTCGCGCTGGAGGAGATCCGGCTGGCGCACCGCAGCAACCTGGTGCGCACGACCGGCCGGGCGGCGGCGGGGCTGGGCACGGCGGTGGCGTACCTGGTGCTCGGCTGGCTGCTCTACACCGGCGCGATGGAGCTGGCGCTGGCCGGCACGGCGGTGCTGGCGATGCGCACGGCGTCGACAGCGCTGTCCAACACCATGCGCGCGATCAACTCGCTGTACGAGGACTCCTTCTACATCGGGTTCTACAACCAGCTGCTCGCGGAATCGCTGAAGCGCCGGCCACCGGAGACGTCGCTGACCGCGCCACCCGACCCGGAAGAGATCCGGCTGACGGGCGTCACGTTCACCTACCCGGGCCGCGAAACCCCGGCCCTGCGGGACGTTTCGCTGACCATCCGGCGCGGCGAGGTCGTGGCACTGGTCGGCGAGAACGGCTCCGGCAAGACCACGCTGGGCAAGCTGCTCACCGGGCTCTACCCACCGGACGAGGGCACCGTCCACTGGGACGACATCGACCTGGCCCGGGCCGACCCGGCCTCGGTGCACGCGAACATCGCGGTGATCGCCCAGGAACCGGCGGAGTGGCCGATGACGGCGGCGAACAACATCACGGTCGGCCGCCTCGGCCGCGCGGACCTGGACCGCCGGGCGTGGCGGGAAGCGGTGGACCACTCGGGCGCGGACGAGGTGATCGCTTCCCTGCCCGCGAAGGAGAACACGATGCTGTCGAAGAAGTTCGACGAAGGCCACGACCTGTCCGGCGGCCAGTGGCAACGCATGGGCATCGCCCGCGGCATCTACCGCGACGCCTCGATCCTGGTGGCCGACGAACCGACCGCGGCACTCGACGCCCGCGCCGAAGCCCGGGTGTTCGCCGGCCTCCAGCACGCGAGCACGTCCCACCGCGGCCGCCGCACCACGGTCCTGGTCACCCACCGCCTGGCCAACATCCGCTCGGCGGACCGCATCCTGGTCCTGGAGAAGGGCAGGCTGATCGAGGAGGGCACCCACGCCGACCTGATCCGCGCGGGCGGGGTCTACCACGAGCTGTACGAGATCCAGGCCCGCGCGTACCGCAACGGCACCGAAGCGGCGGAGGCCCGATGACCGAGCAGCTGACCAGCGTCAACGGCATCGAGCTCTGCCACGAATCCTTCGGTGACCCGGGCGATCGCCCCCTCCTGCTCGTCATGGGCCTGGCCGCACCGATGATCTGGTGGGACGAAGAGTTCTGCGAAACCCTGGCCGCCCAAGGCTTCCACGTGATCCGCTTCGACAACCGGGACGCCGGACGCTCGACCCGCCTACGCGGCCGGGCCAACCTGGCGCAGGCCTACCTGCTCCGCACCGCGCCGTACTCCCTCGCCGACATGGCCGACGACGCCGTCGGCCTGCTCACGGCGCTCGAGATTCCAGCCGCTCACGTCGTCGGCGCGTCCATGGGCGGAATGATCGCGCAGACCCTCGCGATCCGGCACCCGTCGCGGGTCCTCTCACTGACGTCGATCATGTCCAGCACCGGCGGCCGGTTCGTCGGCCGGCCGAGCGCCCGCGCGATGTCGATGCTGCTCGCCGCGCCGCCACGCGATCGCGACGCCTACGTCGAAATGCTCCTGCGCACGTTCCGCCTGATCGGCTCCCCCGGCTACCCCTTCGACGAAGCCCGCATGCGAGACCGCGCCGAACGCACCTACGACCGCGGCGTCCACCCGGGCGGCGCGGTCCGCCAGCTCGCCGCGATCATGGCCGACCGCGACCGCGCGCCGAAGTTGCGGAAGCTAACCACCCCCACCTTGGTCGTCCACGGCGCCCGCGACCCACTGGTCCATGTTTCCGGCGGCCGCGCCACCGCGCGCGCCATCCCGGGCGCCGCCCTCGACGTCGTACCGGGGATGGGCCACGACCTGCCTCGGGCCGTGTGGCCTCGCATCATCCGGGGCATCGAGCGGATCGCGGTCAAGCGGACAGCGTGATCGACCCCAGGTGCGAGAAGTGCGCCGCCACCCGAGATCCGCGGCGGAGCGGCACCGCGTCCGTCATCCCGCCGGTCAGCACCAGCCACCCCGGCTCCAGCGCCAAACCCCGCGCCGCCAAAGAATTCGCGGCCAACGCCAGAGCCTCCGCCGGATGGCCCTGGACCGCCGCGCCGGTGGCCGTGTCGACGATCTGGCCGTCGACCTCCAACAGCGCCGCCTCCAACGACAAGTCCAGCGAGGCGGGCGGCAATCCCACCGGGCCGACGCCGAAGTACGCCGACGAGCCGTTGTCCGCCACCGCGTCCGGCAACGTGAAGCGGTAGTCCGCGTAGCGGCTGTCGATGACCTCGATGCCGCCGTACACCCGGTCGACCGCGGCCAGCGCCGTTGCCGCGGTCACGCCGGGACCGGCCAACCGGCGGCCCAGCACGAAGACCAGCTCCGGCTCGGCACGCGGGTGGATCAGCGAAGGCACCGGCACCCCCGCGGGCAGCACCATCGCGTCGGTGAGCCAGGCCAGCAGCGGCGAATCGATGCCCATCCGCTGCTGCTTCGCCCGTGACGTCAGGCCCAGCTTCACGCCGATCAGCGTTTCGCCGCGGGCACGTCGCTGCCGCAGGGCCTCGTCTTGGATCGCGTACGCCGTGTCGACGTCGAGGTCCGGCCACTCCTCCGACAGCGGCGAACGCTCCGCAACCGTTCCGAGCAGCGCCGCGGCCGCCTCGCGCACGTTCATGATTCCTCCGAGAAGACCGCGGTGACGCTGCCGAGGCCGGCGATGGTCGCGACGATCGTGTCGCCCGGCGACACCGGGATCGCCCGGGTCATCGACCCCGGCAGCACGACGTGCCCCGGCTCCAGCGTGACCCCCAGCGGCCCGACCGTGTTCGCCAGCCACACCAGCGAGTTCAGCGGCGAGCCGAGCACCGCGCCGCCCGCGCCCGTCGCCGCCACCGACCCGTTCTGGTAGAGCACGCAGCCGGCCAGGCGCAGATCCACCGCACCCAGCGCGGTCGGGCTGCTGCCCAGGACCACGCCGCCGGACGAGGCGTTGTCGGCGATCGTGTCGAAGAGGGAGATCTTCCAGTCGCGGATGCGGGAGTCGACGATCTCCAGCGACGGCAGCACGAAGTCGACCGCGCGCACCGCGTCCGCCACCGTCACGCCGGGGCCGCGCAGCGCCGAGCCGAGCACGAACGCGATCTCCGGCTCGATGCGGGGCTGCAAGAACGCCGACGTCGGGATCGGCTGGTGCTCCAGGTGGAACATGCTGCCGGTCAGGTGCCCGTAGTCGGGCTGGTCGACGCCCATCTGCCGCTGCATCGCCGCCGAGGCGAGGCCGACCTTGTGCCCGCGGACGGCGTCGCCGTCCGACGTCCAGTGCCGCACCTGCTCCTGCTGGATCCGGTACGCGTCCTCGACGGTCGCCTCCGGGAACAGCTTGATCAGCGGCTCGGCCGGCTCGCGCGTCGCGTAGGCCCGCGCCAGTACGGCGGCGGCCTCCTGCACCTTGCTGACGTCCACGCACCGGACTCTGCCCGGCGCGCACCCCGCGCACAACCCTCGGTGTTCCACCCAACGGAACTCTCGCCAGGCAACCTCTTGCGCGCAAGATAATCTGGGCGTACCGTTCGAAGCACCACCAGGAAGGGACGTGAGGGACATGGCACCGACCCAGGCCGAGGTCGCCAAGCTCGCCGAAATCCGGGACGAGCTGCGCGAGCGCCACCTGCGCCCGGCCGCCGACCGCCCGGCGACGAACGGGCGCGGCATCCACCACACCGCGCTGATCTCCAGCGACGTCGAGCGGACCATCGAGTTCTACCAGGACGTCCTCGGCTTCCCGCTCACCGAGCTGATCGAGAACCGCGACTACCCTGGCTCCAGCCACTTCTTCTTCGACGTCGGCAACGGCAACGCGGTCGCCTTCTTCGACCTGCCCGGCCTGGACCTCGGCCCGTACGCGGAAGTCCTCGGTGGACTGCACCACCTGGCCCTCTCCGTCACCCCCGATCGGTGGAGCGCGATCAAGGACAAGCTCGACGAGGCCGGCGTGCAGTACCTGCTGGAGAGCGAGACGTCCATCTACCTGTCCGATCCGGACGGTGCCCGCGTCGAGCTGATCTCCGACCCGCTTGGCGAGATGTACGGCGAGAAGATCGGCTGAAAGCGTGTTCCGGGCGTCGCGCGCCGCATACCCTGTGCGCGACGTCTGGAGGTTCGATGTCCGACTGGTCCCTGTCCCGCGCGAAGGCGCGGCTCGATCGCCGTGAGCAGCTCGACGAGCTCACCGCGCGCACCCGGTTCGAGGTGCGGCTGCACCTGAACGAGCCGGCCACGAACGGCAGCTACGACGAGCTGACCAGCATCTTCGCCATCGGGCACGGCGAGTGCGCCGCGCTGCTGGCCCACCACCGGCTGCTGCCGTGGTGGGAGCGCTCGCTGCTGTTCCGGTACGCGCGGCGGATGCACGGCAAGGCGATCACGCGCAGCGTCGGCGTAGTGCCCGCCGAGATCGCGCCGCAGGCCGCCCGCGCCTTCGGGGCCGAGATCGCCGAACTCGCGCCGGACTCGGGGGACACCGGCGCGAAGTACGACCTGCAGGGCCGGGGCCTGCTGACGGTGTTCCGCATCGCCGTCGGCGCCAAGGGCGAATTGTGGCCGGACCGCCACGAGGTGGCGACGACGTCCGCCCGCAACATCCTGACCTGCGCCGCCACCTTCGCCCGCCGGAAGCCGTGGCACGTGCTCTGGCCGGTTTACCGCGTGCGCGGCCTGCGGCTCTGGAAGCTTTGACGCCCGCCGGGCGTTCTCCCGGCATGAACGCAGAGGAAATCCTCGCCGGCGCGAAGACCATCGCCGTGGTCGGGCTGAGCCGCGACCCGGCCAAAGCCGCCCACGGCGTCCCGGCGGTCCTGCAGGCGCACGGCTTCCGGATCATCCCGGTGCACCCGAGCGCGACCGAGCTGCTCGGGGAAAAGGTCTACCGGTCGCTGAAGGACATCCCGGAGCCGGTCGACCTGGTCGACGTCTTCCGCCCGTCGCCCGAGGCACCCGGCATCGCGCGCGAGACCGTCGAGATCGGCGCGAAGGCACTGTGGCTGCAGCAGGGCATCGTCTCCGCCGAAGCGCGCCGCATCGCCGAAGAAGGCGAGCTCGCCTACGTCGAGAACCGCTGCACCGCCGTGGTCCGCGCGACCGCCGCGATCTCCCGGAACTAGGCCGGCACTCCGAAGTGGACGATCCGGTGGTTGCCGGTGTCGGCGACCCAGACGCCGCCCGCGCCGTCGCCGGCACTGTCGCGCGGTGAGCTGACCCACTCGATGGCGTCGGGCAGCGCCGCGCCGGTCCGGGTGTCGAACCGCGCGACGCGGCCGCCGTCGTCCACCAGCAGCCGTCCGGCCGGGTCCACCGCGACCGCGCGGGGCCTGCCGAATTCGCCGAACCCGCGCACGAACCCGCCCCACCACGTGTACTGCACGACCCGGCGGTTGCCGGTGTCGGCGACGTAGACGTTGCCCGCGGCGTCGACCGCGATCCCCTCGGGCGCCTTGAGCCGCCCGGCGATGACGCGCACGAGCGCACCGCCGCGGGTGAAGGCCTGCACGCGGTCGTTGCCGGTGTCGGCCACCCACACCCGCCCGCGCGCGTCGACCGCGATCCCCGACGGCGCGCGGAACCGGCCCGGCCCGGAGCCGGGCCCGCCGATGGCGGCGAGCTCACTGGTGGTCACGGCGCCAGGATCGCCGATCGCGGGCGGTCACGACCAGTACCGAAAAGAGTGTTCAACAGCTGTTCCGCCCGCGCTCACCAGCTCCAGCGGGAGCACGTCCGGCGCTCGAGGAAGCTGTACGCGGGCAGCGGCCCGAGCCAGTCAGCCTGGACGCCGCCGCCGTGCCCGAGCCCGGCGACGGCGTCCCGGACGACGAGCAGGTCACCCAGCCCGACCAGGAACGCCCACCGCTCGTCGGCGGACTCGCCCGCCGGCAGCGCCACCGAGTCGCGGGCCCGTTCGGCGACCTCCGACAGCAGCCCGTCCGAACGCGCCGAGCGCCACGCCGACCCGGGCTCGGTGAACCGCAGGCAGACGTGCACCTCGGCCAGCCCGTCCAGCCGGTCGAGGTCGGCGCGGTAGGTGTCGGCGGCCGGGGCGAGCACCTCGGCGCGGACGGCCTCCTCGTCCTCCGCCGCCGTGCCGAACCGGACCGGCAATACCGGGCCGCCCTCGACGAGCGCGGACACCACCGCGAGGTGCACCGCCGGGTCGGGCTCGGGGTCGCCGACGACCATGGCCAGGTCGTCCCAGCACACGGTGCGCGGCGCCCGCGGGTGCCCGGCGCGCACGACGCCGTAGAGCTGCAGCGTCACGGCTGTTCGACGGGAACGGCCGGTTCGACGGGCACCGCCACGGCGGGGGTGGGCGGCGGGGGTGGGATCAGCCCGGTCGTCTGGCCGAGGCCTTGCGAGATCTGACCGGGCACGGGCGTGCTCTGCAGGCGCTGCATCGCTTCGAGGTAGCGGATGTAGGTGTCGACGCTGGCGATCACGATCCGGGCCTCGATGGCCAGCAGCTCGATCCCGATCACCGACACCCGCACCGACGCGTCGATCACGAGTCCCTTGTCCAGCAGGATGTCCAGCGTGTCGGCGAGCCCGCCGCCGGTCTGCCCCGGTCTGGTCAACTCAGGTCCTTTCGTCGAGGGCGGCCCGGATCTCGGCGAACCGGCGATCCAGGTCGATCAGGGCCTGCCCGAGGTCTTCGACCTGGGCGGGTGTGAGGCTGTCCAGGCGCCGCAGCGCCTGCCGTTCGAGCACCTCGCGGAGGATGTCGAGCACGGTGACGACGAGGTGCCCCAGCCCGCGCCCGGCGTCGGCGGGCAGCCGGACGGGCTCGGTCATCCCGGCGCCTCCTCGAGCCCGAGCAGCAGCAGCCGCAGGTCGAGCCGGACGAGGTCGATGCCGGCGAGCGAGATGATCACGTCCCCGGTGACGACGGCGCCGCGGTGCACGACCCGGTCGAGCAGGTCGGCGACGGCTTCGGCGGGCGAGTCCGTGGTCAAGCGCACCACTTCCGCGTCAGCCATCCGCCGCACCCAGCTCCACGTCGGTGAACGAGTAGGGCGGCCACGGCCCCGAGGTCTCCACCGTCGCGCCCGCCGCGCGCAGCTCGCGGGCGAACCACTCGAACTCCGCGTGGAACGCCGCTTCCCGGCCGGTTTCCACCAGGAACGCCGTGTTGAGCAGCACCCCGTGCGGCCGCGCCCGGCCGATGCTGTCGGTGGCGTGGCGGCGCAGTGCTTCCTCGAGCCGGCCGGCGGCCGCCAGCACTTCTTCGCGGCCACGCTGGATCGCCTTCAGGCGTTCGCGGCGCCGGACGAGGTACTGCGTGCCCGTCAGGCCCGTCGCGTCCGGGCGGCTGGTCGCGGCGGGCTCGGTGTGGCGGATTCGGACGCCCCACTCGCGGTGCCCGTCGACCTCGTCGAGGCACGTGCGCGCCTGCTCGTACCCCGCTTCGAGGAGCCGGACCGCGGCGGCCTCCCCGTCCAGGACCGTGCCGAACCGCAGCGGCAGCACGGGTTCGTGGCGGAACACCGCGCGCACCACCGCGTCGTGCTCGCGGGCCAGCTCGGCGAGCGCGCCGTCGACCGGGTCGAGCGTGTCGATGCGGTCGAAGCGGGCCGGGGACGCCTCGGCGACGACGACCCCGAGGTCGCGGTAGCCGATCAGCCGTGGCGACTCCCCGATGTCCAGCGCGGGCCGGTTGCGCGTGATCGCGTACGCGCAGAGCCAGTTCTTGGTGCTCACCGCGGTCTTTCCCCTTCCGGCAGCACCGGCTCCGGTCCGGCGTTTTCGAGTTCGGGACGGACGGCGTTGGGGGCGAAGAACGGGTCGCCGGTCCACCAGTCCATCCCCATTTCCTTCGCGGTCTGCGCGGAAGCGATGAAGAGCCGGATCCGCAGGGTCAGCAATTCGACGTCGACGACGCTGACCCCGATGTCACCGGCTATCACGACCCCCTTGTCGAGTACGCGTTCCAGAACGTCCGCCAACGAATCGGACGAAGCGGCCAATCGTGTCACCTCTCCTTTCACAAATCGGTGGCGCCGCGGGTGAAGCGCCGCAGCCGCTCGCACGCACCGAGTTCGCCGGTCCCGTCGACGTCCACCCGGTAGGTGGCCATCACGCTGGTGGAATCCGGGATCCGGGCCAGCTCGACAACGTCGACGAGCACGGACCAGCCGCCGTCGGCGCGGCTGCGGACGCCCGTCACGGCGTGCGGGACCAGCCCGGTCACCACACCGAACTGCTCCTTCGCGGCGCCAATGGCGTCGGCAGCACGCAACCGGGGAACGGATTTCCCGGCGCGGTCCGGAATATCGTTGTTTGACGCAAGGAACGGCTCTGGCGATTCACTCATCGCTTTCCTGGGTCGCGGGTGGGTGCCCACCGTAGCAACGGGCACAACTCCCCGAGGTAGCGGTGCGGGACGGTATTTTTCACCGGTTCGCGGTAATGAATGGGCGCAATGCGGCAACCGGCGGCGGCAAACGGCGCAGTGCCGGGACACCCGGCGGAACCAATGCGCCGGATTCGCCCGGTAGATTACGATCGAGTAACGTCCACCAGCCGGTATCCGACACCCCGGACCGTCTCGATGGTGCGGGTGCCGAACGGCGTGTCGATCTTGCGCCGGAGGTACCCGATGTAGACCTCGACGACGTTCTCGTCGCCGTCGTAGTGCGCGTCCCAGACGTGGTTGAGGATCTCGTTCTTCGTCAGCGCGGTACCCGGCCGCCGCAGCAGGAACTCCAGCAACCCGAACTCCCGCGCGGTCAGCTCGATCCGCTTTTGTCCTCTGTGGACGGTTCGCGCGGACGGGTCGAGCCGCAGGTCGCCCGACTCCAGCACGGCCGGGCGGGCCGGCGCGCCCCGGCGCAGCAGCGCGCGCAGCCGGGCGATGAGCACGACGAACGAGAACGGCTTCGAGAGGTAGTCGTCGGCGCCGAGGTCGAACGCGTCGGCTTCGTCGTACTCGCCGTCCTTGGCCGTGAGCATCAGCACCGGCGTCCAGTTTTCCGCCGCCCGCAAGCGTTTCAGCACCTCGTAGCCGGACAGCTCGGGCAGCATGATGTCGAGCACGACGACGTCGTACTCGTGCTCGGTCGCCCGCCAGAGCCCTTCGCGGCCGGTGTGGGCGACGTCGGTGGTGAAGCCCTCGGCGACCAGCCCGCGCCGCAGCGTCTCCGCGAACTCGCGCTCGTCCTCCACGATCAGCAGGCGCACTACTCCTCCTTCGGCACGGCGATCACCGGCAGCTCGATCACGAACCGCGCGCCCGGCTCCCCGGGGTCCGCGCAGCGCGCCCGGCCGCCGTGGCGGGCCGCGATGCCGGCCACGATCGGCAGGCCCAGCCCGGTGCCGCCGTGCCCGCGCTGCCGCGACGCGTCGAGCCGGACGAACCGCTCGAAGATCCGTTCCCGGTCGGCTTCCCCGACGCCGGGCCCGTCGTCGGTCACCTCGACCACGGCGAGGTCGCCGCGCACCGCGCTGCTGACTCGGATGCGCGACCGCGCGTGCCCGCGGGCGTTGTCGACCAGGTTCCGCACCGCCCGCCGCAGCTGGGCCTCGCTGCCGCGGACCTTCGCCGGCCCGGCCCGGACCTCGACGTCCAGCGCGCCTTCGCCGCGGACCCGCTCGGCTTCGGCGCGGACGATGTCGTCGAGGTCGACCTCGGTGCGCTGCGGCCGGTCGGTGGCGTCGTCGGTGCGGGCCAGCATGAGCAGGTCGTCGACGAGCTCGCGCAGCCGCGCGGTTTCGCGGGCGATCACCGGCACCAGGTCGCGGGTGCTTTCCGGGTGCCGCCCGGAGACGTCGATCGCGGTGCTGATGGTCGAGAGCGGCGAGCGCAGCTCGTGGCTGGCGTCGGCGACGAACCGGCGTTGCGCGGCCTGCGCGGACGCCAGCCGGGACAGCATTTCGTTGAGCGTGACGGCCAGCCGGTGTACCTCGTCCCCACCTGGCGGCAGCGGCACGCGCGCGGCGAGGTCGCGCGTCGAGATCTCCGCGACGGTCCGCCGCATCCGCTCGACCGGCCGCAGCGCCGAGCCGACCGCGCGGTACACGGCGAGGCCGGAGATCGCGAGCAGCGGCACGGCGATCAGGCCGAACAGCAACGTCAGCCGGGTCGACGCCTCGGTCACCGGCTCCAGCGAGCGCGCGGAGATCACCGTGAACGGCCCGCCGGGCCCGTTCACCTCCTGCGACACCACGCGGTAGTCGTCGCTGTCGCCGTTCAGGCCGAGCGGCAGCGTCTCGATGGTCTCGTGCCCGACGACCGGCCGCGCGGCGGTCAGCGGCGGGTGCCCGACGATCGCCGGGTCGCTCGCGATCGGCACGCCCCGCGCGTCCAGCACCTGCGTGACGGCTTCGGTGTCACCGGTGCTGGCGACGTCGCTCGCGCTGAGGTCGCGCGCGCCTTCGCGGACGAGCTGGATGGCGACCTGGCGGCCGGTGCTGCGGGCACTCTCGGTGACGCTGCGGTCGAGCGACTCCTCGAGCAGCAGCACGACGACCACCCCGGCGGCGGCGATGGCCAGCGCGAGCGCCAGCACCGCCACGGCGGTGGTGCGCATCCGGACGCCGGTCGCGGCGATCACCCTGCCCAGCTTCACCAACGCAGCGTAACCGCGAACCGCCGCCACCCGCGGTTCCGCCGCGGTTACGTCCACCGGGTCACCGCCGGCGCCGGTCCACCCGACCACCCCAATGTGGCGTTGGGTGCGTCCAGCGCACCCAATGTGGCGTTCGGTGCGCTGGACGCACCGAACGCCACATTGGGGCGCTTGCCGCGGGTGGCGGCGGTGGGCGGGGCTACGGGCACCGGGTCACCGCCGGCGCCGGGTCGCGGTGAGCCGCTCGGCGCGCAGGCGGTCGACCTCGGGCACCTCCAGCGGCGGCAGCGGGTGCCCCGCCACCCAGCTCAGCAGCAGGTCCGCCAGCACCGGGTTGCGGGCCAGCGCCGGGCCGTGCAGGTACGTGCCGATGACCCGGTCCGTCACCGCGCCTTCCGTGCCGTCCCCGTTGCCCGTGCCGCGCACGACCGTCCCGAGCGGCTCACTGTCCGCGCCGAGCTTGCTGACGCCCAGGTGGTTCTCGAAGCCGGTGAGCGGTTCCGGGAGCAGCCCGGACGACGTCGCCACCAGCTCGGCCACCGCGCGCCGCTCGCCGGGTTCCGTGGTGACGTCGAGCAGGCCCAGACCGTCGTGCTCGACGCCGTCGAGGCCGCGGAAGCGGGTGCCGAGCACCTGCAGGCCCGCGCAGACGCCGAAGATCACCGCGCCGCGCGAGCGCGACCGCCAGTGCTTGCGCAGGTGGGCGGCGGCCAGCGCCTGTGCGCCGTCCTCACCGCCGCCGAGCAGGTACAGGTCCAAAGTGGACGGTACCGGCTCGCCCAGCCCGACCGGCACCACCTCGGCGTCGAGCCCACGCCAGCGCAGCCGGCGGCAGAGCACCTGCGCGTTGCCGGTGTCGCCGTACGTGCCCAGCACCTCCGGCAGCAACAGTCCGATGTGGACGACCGACTCAGCCACCGGGCAGCCGCCCGACCAGGTCGCGGAAGGCGGTGTAGTTGGCGACCAGCTCGACGCCGCCGGGCGGAAGGCCGTCGATCGCGGCGACCGGGTCCGGCTCGGTCCAGTGCGCGACTTCGGCGTAGCAGAGCCGGACGGAGAGATCGGCGCCGCGCTCGCCGGTGACGACCACCTGGCGCCCGCGCAGCCGCTCGAAGTGCACGTCCCAGAGCCAGGACAGGTCCCGCCCGTCGGCTTCCTGCGCGTTCACCGCGACGATCACCGGCGTGTCCTCGTCCAGCACGCGCAGCGTTTCGACCCAGCCGGCCGGGTTCTTCGCCAGCATCAGCCGCACGGAGTGCCGGGACCGGCGGATCGTGCGGTAGCGGCCGCCGATGTCGGTGATGGTGCGCAGCCGGGCGGCCGCGGTGTGCGGCGGCACGCCGAGCCGGTGCGCGGCGGCCAGCGCGAGCGCCGCGTTGGCCCGGTTCGCGTCCCCCGGCAGCCGCAGGTCGAGGTCGACCTGGCGGCCACCGGGGGTGCGGACGAGGTCGCCCTCGAGGGTCCAGCCGGGCTCCGGGCGGGCCAGCCCGCAGCCGCAGCTCCAGTCCTTGCCGTGGAACCCGACGAGGCCGTCGCACCGCGGGCACGCCGTCGAGTCGCCGGTCCAGCGCCGTCCGGTGCTCACCCACACCGGCCGCTCGGCCGCCGTCGCGGCGGACGTCACGAGGACGTCGTCGCAGTTCGCGACGACCACCGTGGCCGGCAGCGCGGCCAGCGTGGCACGCAGGTCGCGTTCGGTGGCGCGGACCTCGCCGACGCGGTCGAGCTGGTCGCGGCTGAGGTTCAGCAGCACCACCACGGCGGGCTGGAGCTGCCCGGCCACCCACGGCACGTGGGCCTCGTCGACTTCGAGGACCGCGTAAGGCGCGTCCGGACGGGCGGCCAGCGCGGCGAGGACGCCGTCGGGCATGTTCGAGCCGTCGCTGTTGGCGGCGACCTCGGCCAGCGCCTCGAGCGCGCGGGTGAGCATGAGCGACGTCGTCGTCTTGCCGTTGGTGCCGGTGACCAGCACGACGGTCCGCTCCCGCCCGAGCCGGCGCAGCGCCCGCGGGTCGAGGGCGAGCGTGACGCGGCCGCCGATCATGCCGCCGCGGCCGAGCCCCGAACTGCGGGACAGCCAGGCGGTCAGCCGGCCGGCGGCCACGGACGCGCGGGTGCGGAAGGGGTTTCGGGCGCTCATCGGTGCGGATGGTGCCTCGCGGGCGCTGTGAGTTCCCTGAGTCCGTGGCCCGCGTCTCGCCTCAGAGCGTGACGACGACCTTGCCGTGCACGTGCCGCCCGGCCTGCAGCTCGACCGCGTCGCGGATCTTCTCGACCGGGAAGACCGCGGCGACGGGCACGGTCAGCTCGCCGCCGGCGATCGCGGCGGCGATGCGCGCGAGCTCGCCGGGTCGTGCGTCGGCGCCCCCGGTGGCGCGCACGCCGCCGGGCGGGGTGGGACCGGCGGCGATGGTCGAGATCCGCTCGGGCGGCACGCCGAGGGCCAGCGCTGCCTCGGCCGTTTCGGTGCCGAACAGGTCGGTCGCCGCGGTCACGCCGCGGTCCCGGACCCGGTCCGCCAGGCCGGGCCCGTAGGTCACCGGCTCCGCGCCGAGTTCCCGCAGGAAGCCGAACGTGCTCTCCGACGCGGTGCCGATGACAGTGGCGCCGGCGAGCTTCGCGAGCTGGACGGCGAAGATGCCCACGCCACCGGCGGCCCCGCCGATCAGGACGGTGTCGCCGGCGCGCAGGCCGATCGCCGCCAGCGCCGCGGCCGCCGAAGAGCCGGCCACCGGGAGGGTGCTCGCCACCTCGTCGCTGACCTCGTCCGGCGTGGCGAAGAGCGAGTCCGATTCCTGGATGACGACGAAGTCGGCGACGGCCCGCCCGAGCGCGCCGCCGTGGACGCGGTCGCCCGCGGCGAACTTCGTGACGCCGGGCCCGACCTCGTCGACGACGCCGGCGAAGTCGTACCCGAAGCCGGAGGGCAGCGTGATCCCGAACTGCGCGGCCGCCTCGGGCCGGGCGGCGAGACCCCAGTCCATCGGGTTCAGCCCGGCCGCGGTGACGCGCACGCGCACCTCGCCCGGGCCGGCGTGCGGTTCCGGCACCTCACGCAGCTCCAGGACTTCGGGACCACCGAACTTCTCGTAGACGACGGCTCGGCTCATGAGGACCTCCAACACAGTGATGAGACTTGGTCCCATCACCGTACACCGATGACGGGACCAAGTGCCGTAAACTGGCCCCATGGCCCGCTGGCAACCGAACGCCCCGGAGCGGCTGAGCAAAGCCGCCCTGGAGCTGTTCGCCGAGCGCGGCTACGAGAACACGACGGTGATCGACATCGCGGAGCGCGCCGGGCTGACGAAGAGCACCTTCTTCCGGCACTTCCAGGACAAGCGCGAAGTGCTCTTCGGCGGCGGCACCATGGCCGGCCTGCTCGCCGGGGCGATCGCCGCGGCGCCGGAAACGGCGGGCCCGCTCGAAGCCGTCGCGGAAGCGATGGACGCGGTCGGCCGCACGGCGTTCACGCCCGAACGCCGTGAGTTCGGCGCCCTCCGGCGGGCGGTGATCGACGCGAACCCGGAACTGCGGGAGCGCGAAGCGCTGAAGGGCCTGGCCCTCACGGCGGCGATGGCCGACGCCCTCAAGCGGCGCGGCGTCCCGGATCTGACCGCGTGCGTCGCCGCGGAACTCGGCGCGCTCGCGATGAAGCTCGCCCACGAACGCTGGAGCGACGGCGGCGAGTTCGGGGAATCCGCGCGGCAGGCACTCGGCGAGGTACTGGCGGCCGTTCCGGCTTTCACGACATTTTCGCGCTGACCCACTTGATTCAGGTCCGTGAATGCGCATTCACGGACCTGAACGACAACGTTGTCGAACGCGTCGAACGCGCCTGTTCACACCCCCGCAACCGCCATAGGTAGGAAACTTAACCATCGGAGGTTGTACCTATTAGCATCCACAACTACTCGCATTTCTCCTGAGACGTTTCAAGATCTTCCGTACATACATCGGAGGTGTTACCGTCCAAACCCACCCAGCGGAAAGCCTTGCCGCTGAGCGGAAACCGGGAACGTCCAACGGAGGGCAACGTGGGACCGGAGCGCGGGCTGGAGAACAGCGGAACTCTCGAACGCGGACTCGCGGTGCTGGAGCACGTGGGCCGGCACCAGGAGATTTCCACCAATGCGATCGCGCGGCAACTGGGGCTTTCCCGCAGTGCCGCGTACCGGATCGTCGGCACCTTGAAGAACCTCGAGTACCTCGAAGCCGACCAGATCACCGGCCGCGTGCGGCTGGGAACGCGCCTGGTCGAGCTCGGCGCCCGCGCGATGGCGGCGACCGACCTGCACCGCTGCGCGCCGCGGTACCTCGCGTCGCTCGCGGAGCGCTCGGGTGAGACGACCTACCTGGCCGTGCCGGACAACGACACCATGGTCTACGTCGCGACCGAACGCAGCGCCAGCGCCGTGACGCTCGCCTGCCGCCTCGGCACGCGACGACCGCAGCACGCGACGTCGCTCGGGAAGGCATGGCTCGCCGCGCTGCCGGAGGTCGACCGCGCCGAGCGCGTGCGCCGGATGAAGCTGGATTCGCTGACCCTCAAGACGATCATCGACCCGCACCGCCTCCTCGACGAACTCGCGCGCACGAGCCGCCGGGGCTGGGCGATCGACGAGGTGGAGAACGAGCCGGACGTCGGCTGCGTCGCGGCCGCGGTCCGCGACCACTCGGGCCGCCCGATCGCGGCGATCAGCATCGCCGGACCGGCCCCGCGGGTACTGCGCCGCCTGGACGAACTCGGCGCATCGGTGGCGGGAACGGCGGCGGCGTTGTCGCTGCGGCTCGGTTTCGTGCGGAGCCGGCCGGCCTGATCTCGGGCGGTGGGTGCGGCCCGACCGGCGTTCCGTGCCCAGCCCAGTGTCTTGAATGAGTCATTCAGGTCACCAGTGGTCCTGAATGACTCATTCAAGACCTCCGCGCCACCCCCGATGTTCCCGCGACCCGGCGAAGGAGCCGACCGTGACCTGGATCCAGGACTACCAGCCGGCGGGCGGGCTGTGGGTTTCCGCGCTGCTCGCCGCGCTGCCGATCGTCGTTCTGCTCGTCGCGCTCGGCGTTGTCCGCTTCTCCGCGCACCTCTCCGCCGCGCTCGCGCTGGTCACCGCGCTCGGCGTCGCCCTTCTGCTGTACCGGATGCCGGCCGCGCTGGCGTTCGACTCCGCAGCCATGGGTGTGTGCTTCGGCGTGTGGTCGGTGGCCTGGATCGCGTTCCACGCCGTGTACTTCCACAACGTCACGGTGGCGACCGGCCGGTTCGACAGCATCAAGCGCGTGCTCGCCGGGTTCAGCGAAGACCGGCGGCTCCAGGCGCTGCTGATCGCGTTCGCCTTCGGCGCGCTGCTCGAAGGCGTCGCGGGTGGCGGGTCGCCGATCGCGATCACCGCGGCGATGATGGCCGCGCTCGGGTTCCCGCCGGTGAAGGCCGTCGTGCTGGCGCTGCTGGCGAACACCGCGCCGGTCGCGTTCGGCGGGCTCGGCAACCCGCTGATCGTGCTCGGGCGGCTCACCGCGCCGATCATGCACCTCAAGCAGGACCAGGCGACCGAGCTGTTCTCGGCGATGGTCGGGCGGCAGGTTCCCGTACTGGCGTTGATCATTCCGGCGTTCCTGGTCGTGGTGCTGGCCGGCTGGAAGCGCATGCTCGCGGTGTGGCCTGCGGTGCTGACCGCCGGGCTCGCGTTCGCGGCCATGCAGTTCGTCGCGTCCAACTACATCAGCGCCAGCCTCGTCGACGTCCTCGCCGCGCTCACCGCGATGGCCGCGCTCTGGGTGCTGACGCGGTTCTGGCAGCCCGCGAGCGTGTGGCGGTTCGACGGTGAAGAAAGCGCTGTCTCGACCACCGCGAAATCCGAGCGGCGCGCGCTTTACGCGTGGCTGCCCTACATCATCCTGATCCTGGCGATCTTCCTGTCGCGGATCGGCACGATCTTCAAGAACCTCCCCGCCTGGCTGGACCTGACGAAGCTGCTGCACAAGGCGGACTGGATCTTCGCGTGGCCGGGACTGCACAACCACGTGATCCAGCACCCGCCGATCACGGCGAAGAACACGCCCTACGCGGCGACGTTCACGGTGGACTTCCTGTTCTCGCCGGGCACGGTGGCGCTGATCGCCGCGGTCATCGCCGGCTTCGCGATGGGCGCGCGGCCGGGGTTGCTGCTCAAGACGTACCGGTCGACGCTGGTCCAGATGCGCTGGGCACTCGCGACGATCTTCATGATCCTGGCCATCGCGTTCGTGATGAACTACTCGGGCGCGACGCAGACGCTCGGCCTGGCCCTGGCGACGACCGGCGCGGTCTTCCCGCTGTTCTCGGCGTACATCGGCTGGCTGGGCGTGTTCCTGACCGGCTCGGACGCGTCGACGAACAGCCTGTTCGGCCCGATGCAGGTGATCTCGGCCCAGCAGCTGAACCTGAACCCGATCCTGGCCGGCGCGACCAACACCTCCGGCGGCGTGATGGGCAAGATGATCTCGCCGCAGAACCTGTCGATCGGCGCGACGGCGATCGGCCAGAGCGGCAAGGAGGGCTCGCTGCTGCGGCAGACGTTCCTGTGGTCCCTGCTGCTGACGGCCGTGGTCGGCGTGATTTCCCTCCTGCAGGCGACGGTCCTGACGGCGATGATCCCGTCGCCCTAGGCTGAGCGGCATGACGTCTGAAGCGCTGGCCTCGTTCGGCTACGAGCTCGGCCTCCTGAAACGGATCCGGCGGTCGGGCTGGTGGCACGCGGGCGTCCGCGACCCGGAGTCGGTCGGCGAGCACAGCCTCCGCGCGGCCCAGCTGGCAGCGCTGATCGCGGCGGAGGAGGGCGCGTCCCCGGAGCGGGCGGCGTTCCTGGCGCTGTGGCACGACACGCAGGAAACGCGCACGGGCGACCTCCCGCTGACGGCGGTCGAGTACCTGCGCAAGCCGGAACCGCGGGAGATCACGGCGGACCAGACGGCCGCGCTGCCGTCGCGGTCCCGCGCGCTGGTGCGCGAGGCGGTCGACGAGTACGAGAGCCGCGCTTCGGCGGAGGCGTTGTGCGCGAAGGACGCGGACAAGCTGGAGATGCTGCTGCAGGCGTTGGAATACCGCGACATCGGCGTCCGGCCGGTGGACGAGTGGATCGCGTCGGCGCGGAAGGGCCTCAAGACCGAGACGGCGAAGAAGATCGCGGAGGCGGCGTTGACGTTGCCGCCGCTTTCGTGGCGGGGCCGCTAGCCGCCGGCCGTGGATCCGTCCGGGTTCAGGCCGTGCTTCGCCGTGTCGTACGCCAAGAAGGACAGCTCCCTGATCGCGCTCCTGGAACCGCCGAGCGCCAACCTGCGGAGCTCGTCTTCCCGGCCTTGCGCGGCAAGCAGCTCCGCGAGCGCTTTCTCCGCCCATTCATCCCCTTTCTCGGCCAGGTCGAGGAGTTCCTGGTCGCGACCGAGCTCGGCGAGCAGCTCCACCAGGTCCCGGCCCCGATACGTGAGGCCGGCCTCGATCAACGAGCTGTACACGGAGATGGCCTCGTCGTGCCGGCCTTCCCGGACGAGCAGCTTGACCAGCAGGTCCTGAGGTTCATACCTGTCGGACTCGGCAGCGAGTGCCCGAAGCTCGTGCTCCCGCCCCTCCTCGAAGAACAGGTCGGCGAGCTCGCGTATCGCGTATGCCTCCCCAGCCTGGGCGAGTGCCCGGAGGTCGTCCTCCCTGCCGTGCCGGGCGAGCAGCCGCGCTGTCCTCAGCCTCGCGCCGCTTCCCTCCACGAGGTCGTAGATCGCGATGGCCCCGTCGATGTCACCGCTCTCTTCGCGGTCGCGGGCCAGTTGCTCTGCCGCGTAGTAGTCACCCGCGAGCGCGAGGGAATGCAGCTCTGCTTTCCTTCCTTGCCGGGCGAGGAGTCGTGCGAGTTCTTCCTTTGCCGGGCTGTCGCCGGTGGCGGCACGTGCGCGCAGCTCGTCTTCCATGCCTTGCCGCGCCAATAACCGGGCGACCTCCCGCGTGGCCGAGTAGTCGGACAATGACCGGTAGATCGCGATGGCGCCGTCGTGGTCGCCTCTTCCGGTCAGCAACTCGGCCAACAGCATGGCGGCCTTGGGGTTGCCCGCCTCGGCCAACGCTCGCAGTTCCGGCTCTCGTCCTTGTTCGGCCAGCAGTGGCGCCAGCTCTTCGGCGGCGTCACCGGACCCCGCGGCGGCGAGTTCGGCCAGTTCGTCCCGCCGTCCGAGCCGCTCCAGCAGCCGGGCAAGAATCCGCACCGGCTGGGACGTGCCGGCGGACATCGCCGCACGGCAGATCTCGGCCGCTTCCTCCTTGCGGTCCTGGCCCATCAGCATGTTCGCCCAGTCCTCCCAGGCGAGGTAGCCGCTGTCCCAAGCGCGTTGGTACAAGCGGTGAGCGCGGCCGTAGAGCATCCTCCGCCGGGCGGCGGCCGCCACGCGCAGGCAGTCCATCGGCTCGGTGAGGTACGGGTCGAGACCGTCCCACACCGCGGGCGGCACCGGGTTGAGACCTCTGCGGAGCGAGCCGTACTGGCTGAGGTAGTCGTGGATTCCGTACAGCTCCGAGGGCCCGATGCCGCCGGGCACCTGCACGGGGAACAGGGCCGCGACACCACGGATCTCCTCGGTCGCGTACGCCACCGCATCGGCGAACCAGCCCGAGTCCGCGGCTCGTTCGGTCGCGGTCAGATACGCGGGAGCCGCCGCCTTGAGGAATTCGGCGGGCAACGGGGACAGGTATCCGATGCCCCGCGCGTCCATCGCGGCCGAGATCAACGCCGTGCCGTGCTTGTTGCCACCGCGTTCGTAGCGTTGGACGAGAAGCGTGCCGCCGGACAGCACCTGGACGACCTTGCCGTCCGCGCCGGCACTGCGGTACGCCGTGGCCAGGCGACGGTCCTGCGCGGCGAGCTCGCCGAGGTGCCGCAACGCGTTCCGGTCGCCCGCGAACGTGTCCGGGACGGTGATCTCGACGGCGTGGTCGACCAGCAGCCTCCGGGTGACGGGGTACGGGTCCGACGCGGGTCCTGAGGTGATGGCTTCCCAGTAGCGCGGCCACATCGTGCCCAGCACGACCACGGGTCCCGGTGTCTGCAGCAGATCGAGCAGCAGCGCCGCGACCTGCTCGGTGGCGTCCTGGAAGAAGCGCTGGGTCTCGTCGAGCCACAGCAGGGTGCGCGGTGGCAGCGTCGCGCCCGTGCCCAGCAGCTCGTCCGCGGTGCGTGGCCGCGCCAACGTCCAGTCGGGCAGCACGGTGGCCGCCGCCTCCCACAGGGCACGCGTCTTGCCCGTCGAGGACCCGCCGGTCAGCACGACCATGAGACTCCGGTGTGCCTGGCCGAGCAGGTCGCGCAGCCGCCGGTCGTGGTCTCGCGGCACGTACAGCGGCAGTGCGGTGGGCAGGTCGGTGTCGTCGACGGTCATCGGCCGCTGGACGCCGAGGTGGATCGGATCCCATTCCCGCACCCGTGGCGCGAGCGGCCGGCCGTGGCCACGCGGAGGCAGTACCGGCACCTGTCCCAGCGGGGGCTCCACCTCCAGCGGCTGCTCGAGCAGCACCCGGAGCAGCGGCTCCAGACCTGCCGGGGTGAAGTCGTCCACCTGGTACACCGTCGTGGTGGCCGGGGCGAGGAAGTCGGGGACGTCGCCGAGCGTGGCGCCGGGAAGCACCACGGGCACGAACCGGTCAAGCCGGTCCTGGTGGGAGTAGAACGCGTCCCGGATCAACCGGGCCTCCCACTGCACCCCGCGGCCGTCGTCGGCCGCCGCGCGGCCTTCCGCTCTGCGCCGATAGGTCGCGGAGGCCACCACCAGGACGAAGTCGGCCTCGCGGACCCGGTGCCCCATCCACAGCGCCCAATCCTGCCGTTGCCCGGCGGCCGGCAGGTCCAGCTGTGCGTCGATCCCGTGGCTTCTGAGCGCGATCCACAGCTCGCGGACCCGCTCGACGTGCGCCTCCGACTCGTGCGCGTACGAGATGAAGACCTTGCGCGCCCTGTCCCCCGCGTTCACGGCACGCCGACGGCCTTCGCGCGGTTCAGGAGCAGCTCCCGCTCGCGGGCGTTCTCCGTCATCTCCGCCGCGCGCCGGAACTCCCGCTCCGCCTCCTCCAGCCGGCCGAGCTTCTCCAGCAAGTCGCCCCGGACGCTCGGCAGCAAGTGGTAATCCTTCAGCGCCGCGTCCGACGCCACCGCGTCCACCACCGCCAGGCCCGCTTCCGGGCCGTACGCCATCGCCACCGCGACGCCGCGGTTCAGCTCGATCACCGGGGACGGCTGGAGCTTGCCGAGGCCTTCGTACAACGCGGCGATCCGCGCCCAGTCCGTCTCCTCCGGGGTGCGGGCGCGGGCGTGGCAGGCCGCGATCGCCGCCTGCGCGGAGTACGGGCCGTACGCCCCTTCGGCGATCTGCTCCGAAAGCGCCAGCGCCGCCAGGCCGTGCTGGATCAGGAGGCGGTCCCAGCGGGAGCGGTCCTGGTCCAGCAGCAGCACCGGCTCGCCGTCCGGCTTGGTGCGGGCCTTCGCGCGGGACGCCTGCAGCTCCATCAGCGCGACCAGGCCGTGGACCTCGGACTCGCCCGGCATCAGCGCGGCGAGCACGCGGCCGAGGCGCATCGCCTCCTCACACAGCGCCGGGCGCATCCAGTCGTCGCCACGGGTGGCCGAATAGCCCTCGTTGAACACCAGGTAGAGGACCTCGAGCACGGACGACAGCCGGGCGACGCGCTCGTCGCCCTCCGGGACCTCGAACGGGACCTTCGCCGCCGCCAGCGCCTTCTTCGCCCGGACGATCCGCTGGGCGATCGTCGATTCGCGGACCAGGAACGCGCGCGCGATCTCGTCGGTCGTCAGGCCGCCGAGCATGCGCAGCGTCAGCGCGACCCTGGCCTGCGTGTTCAGCACCGGGTGGCACGCGACGAACAGCAGGCGCAGGACGTCGTCCTCGATGTGGTCGTCGAGGGCCGCGTCGAAGTCCGGCAGCACGCCCTCGCCGAGCTGCTGGCCGCGGCCGACCTCCTCGAGCTTCTCCGCGTACCGCTCGTTGCGGCGGAACTGGTCGACCGCGCGGCGCTTGGCGATGGTCATCAGCCACGCGCCGGGGTTGCGCGGCACGCCGGACTCCGGCCACTGCTCCAGCGCCGCGACCAGCGCGTCCTGCGCCAGCTCTTCGGCGAGACCGACGTCGCCACGGGCCATCCGGGCCAGGCCCGCGATGAGCCGCGGCGACTCGATGCGCCAGACCGTTTCGACCGTGCTCCGGGCGTCCGCAACCGTCACCCGGCCATCAGACAGGGTGATCGGCCGCGGTGCAACCCACTACCCGGCGATCGTGCGGATCTCCACCACGCCGCTCGTCACCTCGGGGTTCGGGTTCGGCGCCTGCTTCATCAGCGCGACGATTTCCTCGAGCGACTCGCCGTTCAGCACCCAGAACCCGGCGATCAGCTCCTTCGTCTCCGCGAACGGCCCGTCGATGACCTTCGGCTCGGCGTTCCCCTCGAAGACGACGCGGACGCCCTCCGCGCTGGACGTGAGCCCCTCGGCGAGTTCGAGCCGGCCTTCGTCCACCAGCCGGGCGTTGAACTTCGTCATTTCGGCGAGCTCCTCGGCCGTGGGCTGGAACCCGGCCGCCTCGGACTCGGGCGTCGCCTTGACCATCACGAGGAACCGCATCACGCCTCCCCGGCGCTCTGCGCGCGCAGCCGCCCTTCCAGCTCCGCGACCTCGGGCGTCATGTTCTCGAAGTCGGACGCCTCGGCGACCCGCCGGATCTCGACCTCGCCGGCCTGGCCCTCGGGGTTGGGCATCCGCTTGATCCACTCGATGCACTCTTCGCGGTCGCGGCACTGCAGGATCCAGAAGCCGCCGACGAGCTCCTTGGTCTCGGCGAACGGACCGTCGACGACCTTGGGTTCCTCGCTGCCGGAGAACACCACCCGCGCGCCCTGCGAGCTCGGCGTGAGCCCCTCGCCGGCGAGCAGGATGCCGGCCTTGACCATCTCCTCGTTGAACTTGCCCATCTCGGCCAGCAGCTCGGCGCTCGGGCCCTTCCCGGCCTCGGAGTCTTCGTTCTGCTTGACGATCACCATGAACCGCACCGCGGTCTCCTCTCGTTCGGTCTCGCCAACGCGTCGAACGGCCCCGCCCCGGATCGACAGCTCCGGCGAAAAAGTTTTCGCGCCGGAAAACTAGCAGCTCAGGGTCGCTCCGGTTGGGCAATTCGGACACGCGTGCCGGGCGTCTGAAGTTCGTTGCAGCGGGTGCCGCGACCGAGCGGGCTGGGCGCGCGACCGCGACGCCAAACCCTGGTGAGAGCCCGGCTAACCTGCCGTCGTGGCGGTACTCCCCGACGACCTCTCCTCCGCGCTCGACGAAGAGCTGGCCAGGCACCCGGTGGCCCGGCTGGCCCAGTCCGTCGACCGGCTCAGCGCGCGCTACCGCCAAGGTGACGCCGCGACCTCGCCGATCCTGACCTCCGAAGCCGACGTCGCCGCGTACGCGGGCTACCGGATGCCAGCCACCTACGCCGCCGTGCACGCGGTGCTCGCCGAAGCGGCTTCGCGGGCTCCTGGCTTCGAGCCGCGCACGCAGGTCGACGTCGGCGGGGGTACCGGGGCGGCGGTGTGGGCGGCCGCGGCGGTGTGGCCGTCGCTCGCGAAGTGCACCGTGCTGGAGCAGGTCGCCGGCGCGATCGGGCTCGGGAAGCGGCTGGCCGCCAACGCACTCCAGGCGCCGGTGCGGGAGGCGGAGTGGCGACGCGGGTTCGTCGACCCGGCCGCCCCGGCGCCCGAAGCCGATCTCGTCACGCTCTCCTACGTGCTGGGCGAACTGCCGGAAGCCGGCCGCGCCCACGTCGTGCGCTGGCTGGCGGCGAAGGCCGGGGCGGTCGCGCTGATCGAGCCGGGCACGCCGGCGGGCTACGAGCGGATCCGCGCCGCCCGCGCCCAGCTGATCGAGCTCGGCCTGCACGTCGTCGCGCCCTGCCCGCACGACGCCGCGTGCCCGATCGTGCCCGGCGAGGACTGGTGCCACTTCGCCGCGCGCCTCCCGCGGTCGGGCCTGCACCGGCGGCTGAAGGCGGGCACGCTCGGCTTCGAGGACGAGAAGTTCGCGTACGTCGTCGCGGGACGGTTCGAGCCGGAGCGGCCGGAGGCACGGATCATCCGGCACCCGAAGAAGCACAAGGGCTGGGTCGCGCTCGACCTGTGCACCGGGGACGGGTTGAAGCCGGGCGTCGCGGTTTCGAAGAAGCAGGGCCCGCGGTACCGCGCGGCCCGCGACGCGGAATGGGGCGACAGCTGGTGAAGGTCATCGCGGAGATCAGCGTGTCGGCCGACGGGATCGTGGCCGGGCCGGACACCAGCACCGAGCACCGGCTCGGCAAGGACGGCGACCTGCTGCACGAGTGGCTGTTCGAAGGCACCGAAGCCGACGGCGAAGTCGCGGCGAAGCTGTTCGAGGACACCGGTGCGTTCGTCCTCGGCCGGACGATGTTCGACGTCGGCATCGGCGTCTGGGGCGACGACGGCACCTTCGGGAAGCCGGTCTTCGTCGTCACGAACCGGCCGCACGAACCGGTCGTGAAGGGCCCGACGACGTTCACCTTCGTCACCGAAGGCATCGAAAGCGCCTTGGCGCAAGCGAAAGCCGCGGCCGGCGAGGACAACGTCGTCGTCATGGGCGGGGGCACCACCCTCCGGCAGTTCCTGAGCGCCGGGCTGGTCGACGAACTCCGCCTGCACGTGGTCCCGCTGCTCTTCGGCCACGGCGTCCGGCTCTTCGACGGACCGGAGCACGTCCGGCTGGAGCGCACCGCCGTGACGGAGACGCCGAACGCGACCCACCTGACCTTCCGCGTGCTCCGCTAAGGCATCCGCACGGTCCGCAGGAACGCCGGGAGCAGCCACGGCCGCCGCCCGCTGATGCGGACGCCGCCGGTCAGCACCGCGCGGGCCTTCGAAATCCGGCCGAACATCATCGGGACCAGGACCGCCGGGTCGAAGCGCAGGCGCACGTCCGCCGTGCCGTCCGGTTCCTCGAAGCGCAGCCGGCCGTGTTGCAGCGCCAGCACCCCCGGCTTCGTGTACGCCGAGCGGAACTCGACCGCGATCCGCCGGGGTGACGGCGTCGCGTCGTCGAGCAGGCTGCCCATGTCGTTCCGGACCATGCCGAACAGGAACAGCTCCAGGAACATCGCCTCGTACCGCGCCGGGATGGGCCACGGCCGCCCGAGCGCGCGGGCGATGTCGAGGCCGTGCAGCAGCATCTCGTTGACCAGGTGCGCGAGGACGCCGGCCACCGGGACGCGCGAGCCGCCCAGCCACCAGACCGGTTTGCCCGGGTCGAGGTCCGCGCTGACCAGCAGGACTTCGGCGATGTCCGCGCGCAGCCGCTCGGCCAGGCGGACCGGGTCGCGTTCCGGGTAGAGCTCGAGGGCGAGCGCGTTCATCCGGGAGATCGTGTCGACGCTGGCCGAGTCGATCGGCTCTTCGAGGCCCGGCAACGGGAGCGGGCCGCCGTCGCCGCGGATCATCGCCGTGTACATCAAGGCGATCATGCCGACGTGCGACGCCGTTTCGGCGATCGACCACTCGCCCAGCGACTTCGCGTGCGCGTCCGGCACGCTCGCCACCAGGTCCGCGAACCGGCCGCCGACCTGCGGCAGGACCGCGCGCACCGACTCCCACTGTTCGTCCGTCACAGCTTTCGACGGTAAGGCGCCGGAGCACCTGCCGGATCTCCGAAGGTGCGGTTCCACTGTCAGTAGGAAACTCGCAGCGGTAACCGGCCAGTCGGGGGGCGTGCCGGCCGGTTACCGCCGCAGTGAGGAAGAGGGGACCGCACGCCAGGAATGACGCGCGGCCCCAGCCTTCACCCGATCGAGTGACAAGAAGCGGCGTCAGGCCGGGTCGGCCAGGATGCCGTTGACGTACGAGCCCGGGTGGGTCGCCGCGTCCTGGCGCAGGACCGGGAGGTCGGGCGGCCAGGCCGCGGACAGCGCCTTCGTCGACCCCGGCGGGATCGTGTTCAGCTTCGACGGCGTCCACGTCGGCTCACCGGCCGCCGGCTTCACCACCGTGATCGTGGCCGAGGCCGTCGTCCCCGCGGTGACCTCGTTGTACTTCACGCCGTTGTCGACGCGCGGCAGGTGGTACACCGGGCCGAACGTCGGCTCGTCCGGGCCGACCAGGTCGACGCCCGGGACGCCGTACAGCCCGCACGTGTGGTCCGTCGTGTTCCGGTAGGTCAGCGGGATGTCGTACTGGCCCGGCGCGTCGTTCTTCTCGGCCGGCTTGCCCAGCAGGACCTCCAGATCGGCCGTCGTACAGCGGGGCGTCGCTGTCGACGCCGTGGCCACACCGCCGCCCGCCGGGCCCGCTGCCGCGCCGTTCGCGGAGCCGGAACCCGCCGCGGGAGCGGGTGCCGGAGCCGCCGTGGACGTGCCGCACGCCGCCAGCACGAAGGCCCCCGCCGCCGTGCCGATCCCCAGCAAGATGCGCTTCACGTGAAATCCCCTCCCGAAGTTCAGTTGCCGACCGGCGTGACCTGGACGGTGTCGCCCTTCACCGGCGCCCCCGCCGGCCACGCGACGCTCACCGGCTGGCCGTACGGCCCGGTCGGCAGGTCGAACGTGACGAAGTCGGCGGCCGCGGGCGCGGCGGCCGAGCGCTGGACGATCCGGGACACCGCCGGGTGCCCGACGCGCAGGTTCACCGGGACCGCCTCGGACGCGTCCGTCGTGACCGCGATCGGCAGCCGCTGCCCGCCGGCGAGGAACCCCACCGCCGTCGGCGCGCCCTCGAGCTTGCAGTTCGTGTTCGGCGACGTCGCCGTGTAAGTGAGCACGTAAGCCTCGTGCCCGGCCGCGTGCGACGGGTCCCGGGCCACGGTCACGTGGACGTCCGAGGCGCCACACGGGTGATCGCTCGGCATGGCGTTCGCCGCCCCGCCGGCCACGAGCAGCCCACCGGCCACCAGACCCCCGATGATCAGTGCGGTACCAGCTCGCTTCATGGTCATCCTCCCTTGTTCCGTGATCGACTGGACTCACAGGGAGAGATGTCCACCGGCCCCTCGGGGATGCGCCGCGATGCGATCGATCACCGGAAAGCAACCTTCAAGATCGCCGGACGTCGAAAAGAGTGTCAGCTGCGACCGAAGCAGACGAACGGCATCAGCGGTTCCGCGGTGGCCGCGTCGGCCAGCGCTCGCGCCGGTGGCGTCCCGGCCGCCAGCGCGCGGTGGAACGCCAGCATCACCCCGCCCGCGGTCCGGTCGTCGACCCGCGCCACGCTCGAGACCACCGTGCGGCTGCCGCCGTAGAGCAGCGCCGCCGTGAAGCCGAGGACTTCGTCGCCCGCGCGGACCACGGTCTGGCCGACGTCGCACGACGACAGCACCACCTGCTCCGGCGCCGTCGCGAGCTGCTGGACGTCGTAGGCCATCAGCGGGCCGTCGGCGAGGTTGAGCCGGGAGAACAGCACGTTTTCCCGCTCGTGGTGACCGTGCGCGGCGAAGTGGGCCAGCCGGCAGCCGTCGAACGCCTTGAGCGTCGCCGCGACCGTCGCGTCCGGGCCGGTCAGCACCTCCGCCTCCGGGTACAGCGGCGCCAGCAACGAGATCTCGGTTTCCGCGTGGGTCAGGTCCGAGCCCGCGACCAGCAGCGGCGCCCCGCTCGCGCGGCGGGGACGGCGGCCCGCGTCGAGCCAGGCCGACGACGACGGCGTGACCGTCACCGGACGCCCGCGCACCGTCGGCAGCAGCCCCCACGGGATCGCCGACAGCGCGCCGGTCGGCACGACGACGACGTCGAGGTCGCCCAGCCGGGCCGCCAGCGGCGCCAGCAGGATCGCGTCCAGCGCGGTGACCTGCGTCCGCACCGACCGGCGGATGACCTGGTCCAGCTGGGCGGGGAGCTGGCGCCCGCACAACGCGTCGAGGTCGCTGTGCAGCCGCGCGACCGGCTCGGCGACGGCCGACGCCGGCCCGAGCTCGATCAGCGCCACCCGGTGGTTCGCGATCACCTGCGCGCACAACGCGCCGTGGTCGGCGAGGAAGCAGACCATCGCGCTGCCGCTGTCGGCGAGCTCGTCGCCGATCTCGCGCAGCTTCGCTTCGGGGTGGTCCTCGTCGGTGCCTTCCGCTTGCCAGCCCTTGGCGCGGATTTCCCGTTCCAGCGCGGCACAACGCTTCACGGCCTGGGCGTCCGGCTTCCCGGACAGCTCGCCGGCGCGGATCTGCATCGAGAGGTACCGCAGCTCGGCGACGGCGTCGACGATCTCGGGGTGCGCGGGCGGGCGCACCGGCCGGAACCGGAACGCCTGCGCGCGAGAACGGTCGAGCCAGCGGAACACCACCCCCGGCGAACGCTGGGCGAGCGCGGCGGCGAGGCCGGCGTCCGCGAGTTCCTTGCCCAGCGACGTCGTCGCGGTCTGCAGGTCGACACTGCCGAACCGGCTGCGGTGGCGCTGCAGCTGGGCGAGCCCGGCGCGCGCGTTCGCGAACGTCATGCGCCGGTGGCCGGTCGCGGCGCCGAGTTCGGCCAGCGCGAGCCGCCGCACCAGGCGGTTTTCCAGCGGCGCGGTCCGGCGGTCGCGCGGGGCGATGCCGGCCCGGGCGCCGTCCGGGTCGCCGAGCGCGATCCGGGCCCGCGCGGCCAGCAGCGCCGCGATTTCGGCGTCGTTGCGCAGGCCCAGCCCGGTGAGCCGGCCGGCCAGCGCGGCCGCCTCGGTGGCGACGCGGGCGATCCGCCGTCCGGCCGCGAAGTCCGCGCGCAACGCGGTCAGCTGCGCGACCGCGGCCCAGGTTTCGTTGCCCCGGCGGCGAAACCGCCGTTCCGCGCGCCCGGCCCAGCTGCGCGCGGTCGCCGGGTCACCGCTCGCGAGCGCGGCGAGTGCGCGCGTGAGTTCGGCTTCGGCGTGTTCCTGGTTCATCCGCAGCCGCGGGAACTGCTCCAGCGCCGCGTCCAGTTCGGCGGCGGCTTCCTGCGGCAGCCCGGCGGCGAGCAGCGCCCGCGCCTTGTCGACGGCCAGCACCGGCAGCATCCCGACGCTCTGCTCGGCGTAGAACCCGCTCGCCGCGTCGAAGTCCCGCAGCGCGCCCGGGATGTCACCGGTCAGCACCCGCGCCTGCCCGCGCCCGTGCGCGGCTTTCGCGAAAATCCGGGCCAGGCCGTCTTCTTCGGGCTGGCCGGCCCCGATCTGCTCGCACTGGTCGAGATCGGCGAGCGCGAGCCGCACGCGGCCGGCGTACTGGTGCAGCATCGCGCGGTTGAGCAGCGTCCGGGCGAGCACGACGAACTCGCCGGCCTGCCGCAGCAGCGGAATCGCCTCGTCGAAGCACGCGAGGGCTTCGTCCATCCGTCCGATGAGGATCAGCACGAGACCGCGCTGCTGCCGCAGGATCCCGCGCCCGGCGTCGGAGACGAGGACGTCGGCCTCGTCGAGCAGGGCGAGCCCGCGAGTGCTGTTGCCCAGCGCGGTTTCGACGGCCGCGTAAGTGCCGAGCACGCGCGTGGCGAGATCGGGCCAGGCCGGCCATCCGGGCGGCGGCGCGGTCGCGGGCAGCCCCAGAAGCCGTGCGGCGGAACGGATCAGGCGCCCGCCGACCACGGGCTGGCCGTTGTTGGTCGCCGCGACCGCACGCCGATGCAGGTCGCGCACCCGGTCTTCCGCCCTCGGCGACGCGACCACAGGCTGCCCTCCCGGCCGGAGCCGTCCCCCTCGGCCGAGAAGGACGACCCGGATCGTACCTCCGGGTCCGGGCGGTCCGGGAGTTCTCGCCGGGAGGCGGATTTTCACGTGGCAGCGCGGTATCCGGGGCGCGGATGACAGGAACGGGTCGTTCATGACGTGCGGCGCGGTTCGGGCTGTGTCGCCCGAGCCCAGCTCCCCAGAGGTCCTGAATGAGTCATTCAAGACCGCCGAAGACCTGAATGAGTCATTCAAGACACCGCAAGCCGCGCCCCGGCCGCCCTCACAGTTCGATGGCCGGCGTGCTGACCGTCCTCGACCGTCCGAGGGTGCGCACCAGCACCTGCACCATCCCGTGCGGCACCCCGTTGACCGCGAAGCGCCCCTCGGCGTCCGACGTGGTCGTCAAGGGGCCGTTCGCCGTGCGTACCTCGATCGGGTGCTCGGCGGGCGGGGTCAGCCACCCGTCCAGGCGGATCGTCCCCGTCGCTTCGGGACTCACGTTCACCATGATCGTCAGGCTTTCGCTGTCGAAAGTGATGAGCCGTCCCTGCTCGGCGGCGCTTCGCGTGACGGCGAGGCCCTCCTGCTCGCGGATGCGCATCACTTCCAGGTCGACGTCCTCCAGCGCGATGGCGAAGCGGATCTGCTCCACCAGCGTGGCGGGCATCGGGTCGGCGTCTTCCCACAGCTCGCGCACGCCGGCGAGGAGCCGGAAGTCGAGCTCGTCCAGCGGCTCGTTCGCG
The DNA here is from genome assembly GCF_014873755.1 of Amycolatopsis lexingtonensis. Lineage (NCBI taxonomy): Bacteria > Bacillati > Actinomycetota > Actinomycetes > Pseudonocardiales > Pseudonocardiaceae > Amycolatopsis > Amycolatopsis lexingtonensis. The sequence continues at coordinate 8,081,005 of NZ_JADBEG010000001.1, read as the reverse complement.
CCTGGTGGTTCGACGGTGGTCACAGCCAATCTCCTTCGCCGTTGGCGAGTAGCTGCTCGCGCAGGCGCGCGAGGCAGCGTCCCCTGGTCGGGCCGATACTCCCCCTCGGCATTCCCAGCCGGGCGCCCACTTCGGCGTAGTCCGGCCGGTGCACGAACGCCACGATCCGCAGCAGGCTGCGGCAGCGTTCGGGCAGGTTGTCGACCGCGCGCCAAAGCCGCACGCGCTGGTCGTCGCGCAGCACCCCCTCCTCGGGTGCCGGTGACGCTTCGGTCAGCCGCTCCGGAAGCTCCGGCAGCGGCCGTTCGACCTGGCGTTTTTCCCCAGTCCGCCAGGCCTCCCGTTTGGTCACGGTGATCAGCCAGCCGGTCAGCGCGACCGGCGAGCGGATCTCCGCGAACGAACCGAGCAGGCGCAGCCACGCCGTTTGCACGACGTCGCCCGCCTGATCGGCGTCCAGACCCTGATCGCGCGCCACCTGCCAGAGCAGCGGCGTGAGCAGGGAAACCAGTTCGTCCAGCGCCGCGCGGTCACCTTCCCGCGCCGCGTCGAACAGTGCCGCTACCCGGCTGTGGTCGGTCTTGGCCACGTTCACAGCGAACCCAGCGCGGACCAGGCCCGCTTGACGACCGTTTCGCGGTCGACCGTGGCCAGGTCCCCGGCGTGGTGCAGCAGTGCCTTGCCGATCTCGGCCGCGGCGAGCGGGGCGGCGAACGACGTGCCGTCCCAGACCGCGAAGCCGGCGCTGTAGTCGTCGGGGTCGAAGGAGTTGCGGCCGTGGTCGGGCACCTGGTGGTCGGCGGACGCGGTGCCGCGGACGTCGGTCGGGTAGGTGCTGACCACGCCGGCGCCGGTCGCCCAGCACCGCACCCACGGGCCTTCGTTGGAGAACAGCGCCTTGCTCGTGGTGACGTCGGGGTTGAGCGCGCCCACGCTGATCACCTGCGGCCCGCAGCCGGGGCCGAGCGGCTGGTCGGCGAAGGCCGCCGGGTAGAAGCGGCGGGTCGTGGCGTCGTTGCCCGCGGCCGCGACGACCAGCACGCCGAGGCCGAGCAGCTCGGCGATGACCGTGCCGAACTGGCCGGTGAACACGACGTCCGCCGGGTCCTCGACGTAGTAGCCCATCGAGATCGAGACGATGTCGACCAGGTCCTGCGGCCGGTTGTTCGCCTGCGCGTTGCGGACGCGGTCCGCGAGCAGGTGCAGCGCGAGCAGCACGTCGCCCTCGTACGCGACGCCGTCGCTGTGCACGACGCGGATCGCGAGCGTGTCGGCTTCGGGGCAGGCCTGCCGGATGATGCCCGCGATGAACAGGCCGTGCCCGGTGTCGGTGTCGATGTCGCCGATCAGCGGCTGGCCGGTCGTCGGCGCGTCCCAGTAGTCGGCGAGCAGCTGCGTCGGGACGGTGTTCCCGGAGTCGATCTCGGCCTGCAGGATCGCCGCCTGGATGTCCGGCGCCACGGCGAGCCCGGAGCCGGGGGCCGGCGGGGCGGAGCGGTCGGCCATGCCGAACCACGGGTGCGGGCCGATGCCGGTGTCGAGCACGGCGATCACCGGCCGCCGGTGCGCGGGCTTCCGGCTGCGGTACGGCGGTTCGGCGGCCAGCGTCACCGGGATCCGGTTCGCGCCGTGGGTGCGCCCGTACGAGCTGCCCGGGCCGAACCCGCTGGTCTCCCACGGCGTGCCGCCGAGGCCGCTGGTCTCCCACGGGACCCCGCCGAACACCGGCGAGGTGAAGAGCAGGTGCTCGACGGACATCTCCTTGACGAGCTCCGGGTCGAGCTCGGGCTTCTCGCCCGAAGCGGCGGCCCGCAGCAGCTGCAGTGCCTTCCAGCAGTCGACGACGACCGGGTCGGAGTCCTCGCGGACCCGCAGCAGGGCGCGGACGGGCACGTCGGGGAGTTCGCGGACGCGCCCGTACCCCTGGCCGTCGTCGCCGCGGTCGGCCGGGGTCGCGTAGATGCCGATGCGCGCGAGCACGCGGTTGATCGCGGCCAGGGTCTCCGGGTCGCGCAGGTACCGGCCGGGCAGCAGGAACGTGCCCGGGCGGTACACCGTCGTGCGCGGCACCGGCTGGCCGGCGACGACGACCGCGGTCGCCGGGTCGAGCACGCGTGCGCCGTGCCGGTCGAGCAACTGCCTCGGCGGGGTCGGGAGCTCGTTCAGCGTGCTCGCGTCCTCCGCCGCAACTTCCGCGCCCTCGTCCCGGACGAACTTGACGACCATCGGGTCCACCCTCCGCCATTGATCACTGATGGCACCCGGGAAAGACCCGCGGGCCGCCACCGGGATACGACACCGACGTCTCGAATGGGTAACGGCGATGGCAAACGGGTGAAGAGGTATCTGGCGCCATCGACTCACCCACCTGGCCTCCGGAAGTCACGAATCCATGCGGGGAGATCACCATGGTTGTGCTCCGGTCGAGCACGCGGGAGGCGACCCGGCCGGCGCCGGTCCGGGGACAGGGCGGGGTGTTCACCCCGGACCCGGCCACCGGCGGCGGGCGGTTCGCGGTCCCGCTCGACCTGCCACCCGGTCCCGGCGGCGGCGCCCCGGCGCTGGCGCTGCGCTACACGACCGGCGCGCCCAACGGCCCGTTCGGCGGCGGGTTCGCGCTGCCGCTGCCGCACGTCCGGAAGACCGACGGCCCCGCCCGGTCCGGGACGGCGGGCCGGCTCACCCGCCACGGCGACGGCTACGTGCTGACCACCCGGTCGGGCACCCGGCACTTCCTCGGCCCCGCCGACGGCGACGGCTGGTACCTCGACCGGACCGAGGACCCGCTGGGCGCGACGGCGACGTTCGGCTGGGCGCACCACAGCGGCCAGGCGTACCTCGTCCGCGTCGCCTACGGACCGTACGAAGTGGACTTCGCCTACGAGCCGCGGCCGGACGTGCTGCGCTGGGGCCGCGGCGGCACCCTCGTCACGACGGCGCTGCGGTGCGCGCGGATCGACCTGCGGGTGCCCGCCGACGCGCGGCCGCTCGTCCGGCGGTGGACCCTCGGCTACGACCCCGACGACGTCACCGGCGCTTCCCTGCTGACGTCGGTGGCGCTCACCGGGTTCGACGCGCGCGGCGCCGAAGCCGCCGCCCCGGTGCTGCGGCTGGCCTACACCCAGGTGGAAACCCCGGTCGCGAGGCGGGTCCAGCTCGCCGCGAAGGCCCGGTCCGGCGGCGGCGTCACGCTGCTCGACGCCGACGACACCGTGCCGTACTTCTCCTTCGAAGACCTCCCCCGCGCCGGGCGGCTGAGCGGGATCGACAACGGCATCGGGCTGCGCACGGAGATCGAGTACACGACCGTCGAGGCGATCCCGGTGGTCCGGCGCGTCTCGCGCCGCGAAGCGGCCACCGGCCACGTGGGCGTGACCGAGTTCGACTACCACGACAGCCGGGCGCCGATCTTCGGCCGCGTCGTCCAGGACGACGTCGGCGACGAGCACGCGCCGACGCTGCGCACCGTGCGCTGGTTCGGCGACGACGGGCGGCTGACCAAGGAGGAGACCTACGGCCTCGACGGCTCCGCCGCGCAGGAGCGGCCGTACCGCCGGGTGACGCACCTGCACCGTCCACAGTGGACTCGTTCGGTCGTGACCGAGTTCGACCGGCGGCCGGCCCCGGTCTCGGTCACCACGACGGAGACGGACCTCGACGCCGCCGGGAACCCGGCGCGGGTGGTGGAAACGACCGAGCGGCCCGGCCGCGGGCTCGTCGTGCGCGACACCCGCACGACGTACGCGACCGACCCCGACGGCCGGTTCGCGGCGCTGCCCGCGCGGATCCGCACGGTGGACGGCGGCGGGAAAGTGCTGTCCGACTGCCTGTTCCGCTACGACGAGACCCCCGACGGCCGGGCCGGCGCGCACGGGCTGTGCACCGCGCGGGAGGAGCTGGTGCTCACCGACGCGCTCGTCGCCGACGGCTACGGCCCGGTCCCGCCGGACCTGCGCCACCACGGCTACCACCGCCGTCCCGGCGAGGACGGCTGGTGGATCACGACGTTCCACGGGCGGCTCGACACCGTCACCGGGTTGCGCACCACCACGACCGATCCGCTCGGGCACACCACCGAGGTGCGGTATTCGCCGGACCGCTGCTTCCCCGAGGTGGCCACGGATCCGCTCGGGAACGTGACGATCACGCGCCACGACGTCCGGACCGCGCGGGTGCGCGAGCTGATCGACCCGGCGGGCGCGGTGACCACGGTGACCCACGACCCGCTGGGCCGGACCGAAACCGTCGTCCGGCCCGGCGACACGGCGGAGCTGCCGACGATCCGGTACCGCTACGACTTCGGCAGTCCGGTGCGGGTGACGACCGAGCAGCGCGCGGTGTCCGGCGAGGCCGAGGTGCTGCTGACGACCGAGGTGCGCGACGGCGCCGGGCGGCTGCTGGAGCGGCGGCACGCCGAGCTGCTCGGCGACGTCGTCGACGAGCGCCACGAGTATTGCGCCCGCGGCTTCGTGCGCCGGACGAGCCGGGCCTTCCGCGACGGCGACCGCCCGCCCCCGCCGGAGGAGTTCCACTACGACGCCCTCGGCCGGCCCGCCGACGTTCGTGACCAACTGGTAGTTCGTGAAGGCGGCCTTCACGACCTGCTCGGACGGGAGCTGCGCGGGGCCGACGGGGTCGTGCTGGTGCGGGACGCGGCGGGCAACCCGGTCGAGGCGCGGACACCGGACGGGCACACGGTGTACCGGGTCCACGACGCCGTCGGCCGGCCGGCGGCGGTGCTGGTCGACGACCCGCACGGCAGCCCGGTCACGACGTTCACCCACCACGACGGCGGGCTGCCCGTGCCGCCCGGCGCCGGGCCGCACAGCTGCGGACGGCTGGTGCGCGTGTCCGACGAATCGGGCGTGACGCTGTTCGGCTACGACGCGCTCGGCCATCCGGCCGAGAAGCGCTGGCGGCCGGCGCACGTCGCCGTCGAGTACCGCTTGGACGTGACGCGCCGCGCGGACGGGCGGCCGGCGAAGGTGGTCTACCCGGACGCCGGCGACGGGCGGCTGACGGTCCACCACCAGTACGACGAGGTCGGCAGGCTGGTGAGCGTGCCCGGCTTCATCGACGCGGTGCACTACGACCTGCGCGGCCACCGCACGGCGGTGCACTACGCGAACGGCGTCACCGAGGCGTGGACCGGCGGCCGCCACGTCGTCACCGGCCCGGGCGGCACCTGGACCCGCGAACTCGGCGCGGCGGCGCCCCCGGAACCGTTGTGCGGCACCGAAATCCGCGACGCGTTCGACCGCCTGCGCGGCGTCCACGGCGACGACGGCGTCAACGCGCTGTACGGCTACGACCACACCGGCCGCCGCGTCCGCACCCTGGTCACGGACGGCACGGGCATCCACGAAACCCTGACCCCGGACGAGCTGTACGCCATCGAGGACGGCGAGCTGGTGGCCGTGGTGGCGGGCGCGGTCCGCCGCTACGCCGACAGCAGGCAGCGGTACTTGCACTTCGACGGCGAGGCCGGGGTGGCCCTGGTGACCGACGAGACGGGCGCGGTGGTGCCGGAAACGCCGTGAACGACGTCCGCCGCGTCCGGCGTTCCGGTTCCGGAAGCGCCCCAATGTGGCGTTCGGTGCGTCCAGCGCACCCAATGTGGCGTTCGGTGCGTCCAACGCACCCAATGCCACATTGGGGCGCTTCCGTGTCAGTCGAGCACCGCCAGGTCCAAGCGGTCGAGGCGGTCGGGGTCCGCCAGGATGTCGATCTCCACGATCCGCCCGCCCGCCACCGTGAAGCCGAGCACCGAGAACGGCCGCCCGTCGCGGGTCGCCACCACGCCGGCCGCGCCGTTGACCAGGGCCCGGTGGACCACGCCGCCGCCCGCGCCGAGGCGGGAGAACGTCAGGGCCTGGTTCGCCACCGCCGCCGCGCCGCGGACCTCGTCCGAGCCGCCGTGGGCCGCGCCGCGGTCGGCGCGCAGCACCACGTCGGGGTCCAGGACCGAGACCAGTGCTTCGAAGTCGCCACCGCGGGCCGCGGCCAGGAAGGCGTCGACCACTTCGCGCTGGCGGGCCAGGTCCGGGTCCGGCGCGACCGGCGCGCCCTGCACCCGTCGGCGGGCGCGGCTCGCGAGCTGCCTGGTCGCCGCTTCGGAGCGGCCGACGATCGGGGCGATCTCCTCGAACGGCATCGCGAACATGTCCCGCAGCACGAACGCCAGCCGCTCGCCCGGCGTGAGCGTGTCCAGCACGACCAGCAGCGCCAGCCCGACCGAATCCGCCATCAGCACCTCGTGCTCGGGGCCGTCGTCCTCGCGGCTGATGATCGGGTCCGGCACCAGCGCGTCCCACGGCTCCTCGCGCCGCGCCTTGCGCGACCGCAGCATGTCGAGGCAGACCCGGCCGACGACCGTCGTCAGCCAGCCGCCCAGGTTCTCGACGGCGGCGCTGTCGCTCCGGCTCAGCCGCAGCCAGGACTCCTGGACGGCGTCTTCGGCCTCGCTCAGCGAGCCCAGCATCCGGTAGGCGACGGCCCGCAGGTGGTCGCGGTGGCTCTCGAAGCTCTCGGCCAGGAAGTCGTCGTTCACGGGTGGTCCTTTCGCATGCGTCACCACCTTGACGTACCGCGCCGCGAAGATGTGACACGTCTGATGATTCGATCCCGCTCAGCGACATCTACCCTTGACGTACGATATATCACCTGGCAATCATCGGACCTCTCCGACGAAGGAGCGGCCATGAGAGTCCGAGCCTGCCTCGCCGCGGTCATCGTGCTGCTGGCGACCCTGATCACCCCGGCGAACGCCGAACTGCGGCACCCGCGCCAGGACTGGCTGCGCGCCTCGACCGCCGGGTTGTTCCTGCACTGGGGCATGTTCACCGCGCCGCGGCACACCGACTGCGCCGCCTGGGAGCACGACGTCACCGCCGGCGGCTGGACGCCGGGCTACTGGATCGACGAGGCGAAGAAGCTGGGCGCGTCCTACGTCGTGCTCGCCACGTTCCACAGCCGGCTGGGTTACGCGCGGCCGTGGCCGTCGAAGATCCCGGGCAGCTGCTCGACCGAGCGCGACTTCCTCGGCGAACTGATCGCCGCGGGCCAGGCCAAGGGTGTCCGCGTGCTGCTGTACATGACCGACGATCCGCAGTGGCACAACGAAACCGGCCACGAGTCGCTCGATTCGGCCGCTTACTCGGCGTACAAGGGCAAGCCGGTCGACCTGACCACCCGCGCCGGGTTCGGCGAATTCGGCTACGACCTCTTCGACGAGGTCATGGACCGCTACGACGGCCTCGCCGGGTTCTGGATCGACAACGACAACGAGTACTGGGAGCAGCACGGGCTCTACGAGCGCGTCCGCGAGAAGCGGCCATCCTGGTTGCTGAGCAACAACAACGAGGACACGCCGATCATGGACACGGTCAGCAACGAGCAGAAGACCGGGATGACGCCGTCGTACGACTACCCGCAGGCGGTCTACACGCCGATGCCGCGGCTCACCGAAGCCGACTACAAGCTGCCGACCAACGGCGACTGGTGGTACAGCGGCGGCGACCAGGCCGTCGACTTCCGGCTCTCCACCGGCCGGTACATCACGAACGCGGGTTCGTCGATCAAGTCGCTGATGGCCGAAACCGCCATGCTGAACGGAAAGTTCCCGCCGCAGCAGGAGGCGTTCAACGACTTCATGGCGTCGTGGACACAGCCGATCAAGGAGTCGTTGCAGGGCACCGAAGGCGGCGGGTACATGTACGGCGGCATGCAGCCCGGCTTCTGGAACGACGGCGCCCACGGCGTGCTCACCATCAGGGGCGGCACGCAGTACGTGCACGTCGTCACGCGGCCGTCGACGAACCTCGTCCGCCTGCGGGACAACGGTTACCGCGTCACCGGCGTGTCGGACCTGCGCACCGGGAAGCCGATGCGGTTCGCCCAGTCCGGCGGCTATCTGTCCATTCTGGACATCAAGGACTGGGACATCTACGACACCGTGTTCAAAGTGGACACCGCGGGGCAGCAGTACTTCTACGACAAGAGCACGATCAAGGCGACCGCGTCCGCCAACGCGGCTTCGGCGGCGAACCTCGTCGACGGCAGCTACCTGAACTACTGGGACGCCGGCGGTCAGCTCCCGGTGTCCGTGACGCTGGACCTCGGCCGCAAGCGGTCGACGGCCTACCTGGCGGTGCACGAGCGCGAGTCGTCGCCGACGTACGCGCGGGAATCGTTCGGGCGGGCCGAGGATTCCGCGCGGATCAAGGACTATCGCGTCTACGCGAGCGACGACGGGACGCACTGGGGTGCCCCGGTCCGGACCGGCGCCCTGCCCAGCACCCGCGGTGTGCAGTTCGTCGACGTCGGCGAGGTGCACGCGCGCTACCTCAAGCTCGAAGTGCTGAACACGTGGTCCGGCCCGCAGGCCAAGCCGTACTTCCACCAGCTCGCACTCGACGAGGTCGACGTCGCCTACGGCTACCCGGACCCGCGCGGCGAGGCGCCGCTGGAGGCGGAATCGTGGCGCAACGGCTTCGAGGGCAAGGCGTCCCCGGTGTGGTGCGAGGCGTGCTCGGGCACTTCCGCCGTCACCGGCCTCGACCGCGGCGCCGTCGTCTTCCGGAACGTCCAGGCGTCGGGTCCCTCACGCCTGCAGCTGGACACGACGGGGCCGGGCACGCTTTCGGTGAGCGTGAACGGCGCGGCACCCGTCACGGTCAACGCCCCGGCGGCCATCGCCGTGCCGTTCACCGCCGGGCCCAACACGGTCGAGGTCTCCGGAACGACGGGCCTCGATCGCATCGCGGTGGCCCCGCTGCCGCCTGAGTCGTACACGCCGAAGACGACGCTGACGGTCGAACCCGCGGGCATGCAATGGGTTTCGCCGGGCCCGCGGTCGATGACGATCACCGCGTCGCTACGCCTCGACGTCGACGACCCGATCGACGACGTGACGCTGGCGCCGGTCGCGCCGGCGGGCTGGACCGTCGAAGGTGCTCCGGTGACGGCGGCGAACCTGCGGCTCGGTCAGGTCCTCAGTGGATCGTGGACGGTGACCGCACCCGCGGCCCAGGACGCGACCATCCCGGTGACGGCGTCGTTCCGGACGCTCGGCCGCGCCAAGTCGGTGAGCAAGCCGGTGCTGGTCAAGCCGCGGCCGGCGGACCGGGTGTTCATGCGCGAGGCGGAGGATTCGGCCAACGACATCGGCGACGCCGGCGTCACGAACTGCTCGCTGTGCTCGGGCGGGCAGAAGGTCCGCAACATCGGGGGCGGCGCGGGCGCGGCGGTGACCTTCCCGGACGTGGTGGTGCCGTCGGCCGGGCAGTACCGGCTGTTCCTGGACTTCACGGTCAACGGCGACCGGTCGTACTTCGTGTCGGTGAACGGAGGCGCGCCGGTGGAGGTGAGGGTCAGCGGCGCGGGGAACAGCACCCCGTACACCACTTCGGTCCCGGTGATGCTGACCGCGGGCGCCAACACGATCCGGATCGGCAACGACGGCGCCGGGGCTCCGGATCTGGACCGGATTTCACTGGGTCAGCTCACGTAGCACCCGGACCGGATCGACGTCGACGGCGCGGCCGGGGTCCCTGCCCGGCCCGCTCCAGGCGACGGAGACCCACAGTTCGGCGTAGTCCCCGCGCTCGACACCGGGCAGCTGCCAGGTGAGCCGCGCACCGTCGAGTGCGACGGCGTCGTCCAGCCGCCCCGACCAGTAGGGCGGCACGTGCTGCCCGGTGCGCGAGCAGTGCAGCAGCATTTCGGCACCGGGACCGCCGACGCTCACCACGGCGTCGGCGGTCGCGGCGGTGAAGGCGCCGTCCCCGCCACGGACGTCCGGCGGCGGATCGGCGAGCTCGGCCTGGACGACGAACTCGCTGAGGGCTTCCCGTGCCAGCACGCGGAAGATGACGGTTTCCCGGGTGACGCCGGGCTGCTCGGGCGCGGTGGCGCCGGAGAGCACGTCGAGCCGCACGGACCGGTGCCGCCAGCGGCACAGCCGGGTGCCGGAGTCCAGGCCCCAGGTCAGTTCCGGTCTCGCCGGCACGTCCCACCCACCGACGCGGACGGCGAAGCGCACGTCCCCGAGCGGGGTGACGACGTCGAGCGCCCTCGAGGGCGTCCGCGACAGCAGCTCGGTGTCCAGCATGCAGACATCCTTACCCCGCACCGGGAGCCCGCAAGCAAAGGTCACCCGTCCGTGGCATGTGGACAGTGCACCGGCCACCGCGCGACGGTGGCCCCGGCGAGCGCGCCGGGGCCACCCCCGATCAGAACCCCGACGTCCCGTGCGGCGTGCCCAGCCCGGTCGGCCCGTCGTACCCCGCACCCGCGGTGCAGAGGTACGTCCCACCGCAGCTGCCGTTCGAGCCCGACGTCACGTCGTACAGCCCGTCGGTGTGCGCGTACGGATAGGACCCCGACGTCACCGAGTTGCCCGCCAGCGCGTACACGCTCGCGATCACCGGCGACGACAAGCTCGTCCCGCCGACCTGGATCCAGCCGTCCGCGCCCTGGGCGAGGCCCAGCGACAGCAGCAGGTCGCAGAACGACGAGCTGCCGCAGCTGTTGTACGTGTCGTAGACGCCGAGCCCGGTGGCCGGGTCCGCCACCGCCGAGACGTCCGCGACCGTCCGCTTGGCGCAGCCGGTGTCGTGCTGCCACGCCGGTTTCGCCTCCAGCGCGGAACACCCGCTGCCGCTGCCCTTCCACGTCGTCTCGGTCCAGCCGCGCGCGGCGGTCGTGGACTTCTTGAGCGTCGTGCCGCCCACCGCGGTGACGTACGGCGACGAGGCCGGCCAGCTGACGCCGTAGCCGGAGTCGCCCGAGGACGCCGTGACCGCGATGCCCGGGTGGTTCAGGTGGGCGTCCGCGGCGAGGATCGTCGAGTCCTCGGTGCCGCCGTAGCTGTTGGAGATCGCCACCACGCCCGGGGTCGCCGCGGCCGTGTCGACCGCGGTCATCAGCGGGTCCGTGTCCGGGGAGTTGGCCTCCACGAGCAGGATCTTGCAGTCCGGACAGGTCGCCGACACCGCGTCGAGGTCGAGGCTGATCTCCATCGCCCAGCCGTAGTCGGGCGCGGGCAGCGGGCTCGCCGCGCCGTTCTGGTTGACCTTCTTGAAGCAGCCGTTGGCCGTGGTGCACGGGGAAAGCCCCCGGGCGGAACGGAACTTGGCCAGGTCGGCTTCCGCCGTCGGCGCGTCCTGAGCGTCCACAATGGCCACTGTCTTGCCGTTCGCGTGCAACCCGCCGAGGTTGTACGCGGCTTGGATCTCGGCCGGGCCGTAGCCGACCGGGGTCGAGGTGAGCAGCGGGCCGGAGCCCTTCGGGGACCGGATCGACTTGCCGAGGCAGTGCAGCTTGCCCGACGTGGCACAACCGAAGCTGACGACGCCGCCGCTTTGCATCGGGGCGGCTTCGGCCGTCGAGGTGGCCACGGTCAGCGGGGCGGCGATGAGGGAGAGGACGACGAGGGACCGGAACAGCCGTGGGGGCGACATGGCCTACTCCTCGGTAGGGGACGAGGTGGCACGGGATCGTCGCATGTCACTCGTTCGAGGTCACCCGGCAGAAGCATGTTTCTCGGTTCAGTCATTCGCCCACCGCGGCGCCAATCAGACGAAGAGCCACGAACCGCTTCACCCGTTCGCGTATTGGTCCAGACAAGTGTTACCGAAAAGTGATCGAAGTACCGGTAACCGGGAGCTAATTTGTTGTGACTCACAACGAATGCTCGTGGATCCCCAACGGCGGAGGTGTCACGGCGTGACCCGGACCCTGGACAAGCTACGACGACGCGGCCCGAGGCTCGCGCTCGTCGCATCCGCACTGCTGGTGGCGGCCGGGCTGAGCGCCCCCGCCGCCCTCGCCGCGGACGACTACACGCAGAGCGTCAGCCAGCTCAGCTCGACGCAGGTGCAGCTCAACTTCACCCCGACGACCCCCGCGCTGTACGTGGACGTCCACTACACCGGCGTGCCCGGCCTCGGCCAGCAGAACGTGCGGATGGTCAACGGCTCCGGCACCTGGCGGACCACCGTCGGCGGCCTGAGCACCGGGAACACGCTGGACTACTGGTTCACCTACGAGAAGAGCGGGCCGCAGTACGACACCCCGCACTTCTCCTACACCGTCGGCGGCGGCACGACGACGGTCGCGGCGCCGACGTTCAGCCCGCCCGGTGGCACGTACTCCGCCGCCCAGACGGTGACGATCACCAGCGCCACCTCCGGCGCGACCATCCGGTACACAGTGGACGGTTCGACGCCGACCGCGTCCTCGACGCTCTACAGCGGACCGATCAGCGTGCCGAACTCCCGCACGGTCAACGCGATCGCGCTCAAGTCCGGCTCGGCGAACTCGCCCGTGTCGAGCGCGACCTACACGATCGGCACCCAAGCCGGCTGCCCCACGCAGTCCGACACCCCCAACTTCGGGTCCAACGTGCGGATCTTCGACCCGGGCATGTCCGCAGCGACGATCCAGGCGCAGCTCGACACCGACTTCAACAACCAGAAGGACACGCTGACCGCGCAGATGGCCGACCGGCGCGTCGCCCACCTGTTCAAGCCGGGCACGTACAACGACGTGCACGACAACGTCGGCTTCTACACCTCGGTGGCCGGCCTCGGCCAGAACCCCGGGGACGTGCTGATCAACGGTGACGTCACCGTGGACGCCTTCAACGCCTCCGACAACGGCGTCGCGCTGCAGAACTTCTGGCGCTCGGCGGAGAACATGGCGGTCAACCCCTCCGGCGGCAACGAGCGGTGGGCGGTCGCGCAGGCCGCGCCGTTCCGCCGGATGGACGTCCGCGGCGGGCTGCAGCTGTACCCGGCGAGCTACGGCTACGCCAGCGGCGGCTACATCGCCGACACGAAGGTGGCCGGCCAGGCCGCATCGGTGTCGCAGCAGCAGTGGTACACCCGCGACTCCCAGCTCGGCAGCTGGAACGGTGGTGTCTGGAACATGGTCTTCTCCGGCACCAGCGGCGCGCCGGCGAACACGTTCCCGAACCCGCCGGAGACCACGCTGGCCACGACGCCGGTCTCGCGCGACGTGCCCTACCTCTACATCGACGGCACTGGCAAGTACCGCGTGTTCCTTCCTTCCCTGCGCACCAACGCTTCCGGCCCGAGCTGGGCCAACGGCAGCACGCCGGGCACGTCGGCGCCGATGAGCCAGTTCTACGTCGTCAAGTCCGGCGACACGGCCTCGTCGATCAACAACGCGCTCGCCGCGGGCTGCAACCTGTTCTTCACGCCGGGCGTCTACCACCTCAACCAGACGCTCAACGTGACCAAGGCGAACACGACGATCCTCGGCATCGGCTACCCGACACTGGTGCCGGACAACGGCGTCAACGCGATGCAGGTGTCCGATGTGGACGGCGTGCGGCTCAAGGGCCTGCTCTTCGACGCGGGCACCACGAACTCGCAGGCCCTGCTGACCGTCGGGCAGTCCGGGTCGTCCGCGAGCCACGCGGCGAACCCGACGACGATCCAGGACGTCTTCTTCCGGATCGGCGGCGCGATCGCCGGCAAGGCGACGAACAGCCTGATCGTCAACAGCGCCGACACGATCATCGACCACATCTGGGCGTGGCGGGCCGACCACGGCAACGCGGGCACGTACGGCTGGACCACGAACACCGCCGACACCGGGCTCGTGGTGAACGGCGCGAACGTGCTGGCCACCGGCCTGTTCGTCGAGCACTACCAGAAATACCAGGTGATCTGGAACGGCCAGGGCGGCCGGACCATCTTCTTCCAGAACGAAATGCCCTACGACGTCCCGAACCAGGCGTCGTGGAACGCGCCTTCGGGCGTCGCCGGGTACGCCGCGTACAAGGTCGGGGCGAACGTGACTTCCCACGAGGCCTGGGGTCTCGGGAGTTACTGCTTCTTCGACACGAACCCGGCGGTGTCCAGCTACCACGCGTTCGAGGTGCCGAACACCAGCGGCGTGAAGTTCCACAGCCTGCTGACGGTTTCGCTCAACTACCGCGGCACGATCACGCACGTCATCAACGACGCCGGCGGCGTCACGCCTTCGGGCACGGTGCCGGTCAACGTGGTCAGCTACCCGTAAGCACGGGTGATCGGCGGCCCCCGCACCCCGGCCCGGGTGCGGGGGCCGCCGTGCGTTCAGGCGACGTGCAGCACCGCGTCGGCCCGCTCGAGCAGCTCCCTGGTCAGCGGTGCGTACCGCCGGTCGGCGTCGTCCCGGGTGCGCCCGGCCGGGATCTCGGCGGTCAGCCGCCAAGTCTTCGTTCCGCGTTGCAGCCGGCCTTCATAGGTCTCCGCGGCCGGCTCGCCGAGGCCGAGGGCCTCGCTGTGGCCGAGGCTGCCGGCGATGAAGGCGTACCGGTCGCCGAGCCGCGACGCGACGATCGCGCCGGCGCCGGATCCCAGGTGGCCGTTGTGCGCGAACACCAGGGTCCGGCCGGGCGCCGAAGCGTGGATGTCCAGGAGGTTCCGGGCCATGATCACCGCGCGGGCGCCCGCGAGCCGCGCGATCCTCGTGTCCCGGTCGCCGGGCAGGGCCGACGCCGCGTGGTAGCGCAGCAGGTCGAGCCCGGCGGTGGCGTGGATCCGCGCGCGCTCCCAGCCGGCGGTCTCGGTGCGGGCGTCGAGGGCCGTGAGGAGGTCGTCCGCGATGACGCGCAGCTCGCGGGCCTCGGGTGACGCACCCGGTGAAGCGGCCGGGTCGAGGATCGCTTCGGCGCGGCTCCACCGCTCGTCGTCGCCGGCCAGGGCCGCGATGTCGACGTCGAGTCCCAGGTAGTCGCGGACGTGCTCGAGGTAGCCGCGCGGGCTGGGCGCGCTGAACGTCTCGGTCGGGGCGTCGAAGCCGTGGAAGGCAAGCGGCTCTTCGGCGGTCTCGTTGTACTCGCGAAGCCAGTCGAGCAGCTGCCGGTTGGCGGCCACCTCGCCGAAGCCGTGCGAGAACCCGCCGTCGAGCGCGGCGACGCGGTCGGTCTCCAGCGCGATCGAGCGGAAGCCGCACGCGGTCAGCCGCGCGAAGAGCTCGTTGCGGATCCGCGCGAAGGCCGGTTCGAAGTGGGTCGGCTCGCCGAACGCGAGCAGTTCGGCCGTGAAGTCCGTGACGTCCATGTGGTTGAATCGTATCCTTGAACAGCCGATTGAGACCTGCCGACCTGGCCCGTGAGCACGGCCTGTCCACCCAGGCGGTCCGCAACTACGAGCGCGACGGCTTCCTGCCGCCCGCGTCACGCACGGAAAGCGGCTACCGGGTCTACACCGAGCTGCACGCGACAGCCTTGCGTGCGTTCCTCGCTCTGGTCGCGGCGTACGGGCACGCGACGGCCGGCGGGATCATGACCGCCGTCAACGACGACGACCTCGACCGCGCGCTGACCCTCGTCGACCGCGGCCACGCGCAACTGGCCCGCGACCGCGAAACCCTCAACGCGGTACGCACGGCGATCGGCGACCTGACGAGCGAGCCCGCCCCGACACCCGCCGGGGACGAGTGGTCGATCGGCGAGCTGGCGCACCGGCTCGACGTCACCGCGGCAACCGTGCGGGCGTGGGAGCGCGCCGGGATCCTCGTCCCGGAGCGGAACCGGGCGACCGGGTACCGGGTCTTCCGGGCCACCGACGTCCGCGACGCCGAGCTGGCCCACCTCCTGCGCCGTGGCGGCTACCCGCTGGCGCACATCGCGACGGTCGTCGAGCAGGTCCGCACCGCGGGCGGCACCGAATCGCTGGCCCGCGCGCTGGCGGGCTGGCGGGAACGGCTCACGCGGCGGGGCCTGGCCATGCTCGACGCCGCCGCCCGGCTCGGGGAGTACGTGAAGCTACGGCCGTGACTTCGGGTGCAGGCGGTCGTACTCGAGCGCGGCCGCGTGCTGGGTGCGCACGGGCAGGGACTTTTCCTTGTCCTCGTCGTCGGTGTCGTGCAGGCCGAGCTGCACGGCCAGCCGGATCTGCTCGCGGTTGTCGCGCACGACGGCGGAGAAGAAGTCGTCGATCCGCGGGTCGACGAGGACCTCGAGCAGCACGCGGAACGACGTGTCCACGACGGTCCGCACGATCTCGTCGTGGAACGGGAGCCGCTTCAGCTTCCCGAGCTGCGGGTCCTCGGCGATCTTCTCGGCGATGATCGTGCGCAGTTCGTCCTTGTTGGCGTCGAGCGACTTGGCGAGGTTTTCCGGGTAGTTCCCGGTTTCCAGCACCTTGACGACCTCGTCGAGCACGGCGATGGTCACCGGCTGCTTGATGGCCTTCACGATCGGCTCGGACAGCTTGTCGACGAGCCGGTAGGTGAACTGCTCCCCGACGGCCCGGTCCGCGGCCCGCCCGATCCGGACCAGCAGCAGCACGACGCTGACGAACTTGTGCGCGACCATCGCGGGGTGCGCGACCGGGATCATCGCGAACAGCTCGTACCAGTTGCGCACCAGGAACTTCTTGGCCCACCGGCGTTTCCGCCACCGCCACAGGAACTCGAGGAAGAACACCCCGCAGATCGCGCAGTCGACGTAGAAGATCACCAGCCCGACGTCCCGCGCCGGCGGGCTGAGCACCATGAACCCCAGCAACCCGACCGACCCGGCGGCGAGGATGAGCATGATCCAGTCGTCGGCACGCACGTTCCCGGGCAGGATCCCGCTGTTGAGCTCCGGCTCGCGGGCGTCGCGAAGGGTGGCCATGCCCGATCATGGCACGCACCCGCCCGATCAGCCGCTTCACCACGGGTGCGGCCGGTCGTGAGGGGAACGGTGTTCCGGCGGCCCGGCAGTGGCCACCCTACGCAGCGACCCGGGCGTCTTGAATGACTCATTCAAGACCTCCGAAGACAGCGTCCCGGCAAAGTCGAGCCGGTGCGGATCCGCAGCGCTCCGCCAACGTCTTGAATGAGTCATTCAGGACCTCCGAAGACCTGAATGACTCATTCAAGACGTCAGGCGGGCCGGTCACCGGCGGCGAAGTGGCCGAGCCGCGCGACTTTGCCGGAGCCCTGACCTCCCAAGACCTGAATGAGTCATTCAAGACGCCGGTGCCGCGCACCGCCGTCCCGAAGCCGTCACTTCGGTCACGCTGTCCGAGCCGACGCAGCTAATCAAACAGATGGTTGACACAGTCGACTGTCTGAATGACTATGGGTGCGACCGAGACGAATGGGGGACGAAGTGGAAAAGCACGCACTCAGGTGGTGGGCGCTGGCGGTCGCCGTGCTCGCCGTTCTGGTGGACATGATCGACAACCAGATCGTGGCGGTGGCCCTGCCGACGATCCGGCGCGAGCTCGGCACCGGCGAGTCCGCCCTGCAGTGGGTTTCGGCCGGTTACGCGCTGGGCTTCGCGCTCACGCTGATCACCGGCGGCCGCCTCGGCGACCGGCACGGGACGAAGAAGCTGTTCGTGGCGGGCATGCTCGTGTTCACCGGCGCGTCGCTGGCCGCCGGCCTCGCCGGGCACGTCGGTGTGCTGATCGCCGCGCGCGTTGTGCAGGGCGTCGGCTCCGGCCTGATGGTGCCGCAGGTGTTGTCGTTCATCCACGCGGAATTCGACGAGCGCGAGCGGCCGAAGGCGATGAGCTGGTACGCGGCCGCGTTCCCGGTCGGCGGGCTCGCCGGGCCGCTGCTGGGTGGCGCGCTGACCGAGGCGGACCTGTTCGGCACCGGCTGGCGGGCGATCTTCCTGGTGAACGTCCCCATCGGCGTGCTCGCGCTGCTCGGCGCGCTGGCCACCATGGCCGACCGGCCGGGATTCCTCCGGCACCGCATGGACCCGGTGGGGCTCGCGCTGCTGACCGCCGCGTCGGCCGCCGTCTTCTACCCCCTGGTGCAGGGCCGCGAGCTGGGCTGGCCGATGTGGACGGTCGCACTGCTGGTGGCGGCCGTCCCGCTCTTCGGGGTTTTCGCGCTGCACCAGCGGTTCCAGTTCCGCCGCGGCGGCGAACCCCTGGTCCCGCCGGACCTGCTGCGGCACCTCGCCGGCGGGCAGGCGGTGCTGTTCTGCGTCACCACGGCGACCGGCGTGTTCTTCGTCCTGACCCTGCACCTGCAGCTGGGACTCGGGTTCACGCCGTGGGAAGCGGCGTTGACGTTCGCGCCGTCGACGCTCGGCATCGTCGCGGGCAACGTCCTCGCCATGCGCCTCGCGCCCCGCTTCGGCCGGGCGTTCACCGCGGGCGCCGTCGGCGTCCTGCTCGCCGGGCTGGTGGCGATCGCTTTCCTGGTCGGCGATCCCGCGTTGCGCGGCTGGGAACTGCTGGCCCCGGTGATCGCGGTCGGGCTGGGGATGGGCGCGGTGCTGAACGCGCTGTTCGCCGCGGCGATGGCGGAAGTCCCGCCCGAGCGCGCGGGTGCGGCGTCCGGCGTCGTCAACACGACCGTCCAGCTCGGCACGGCGACCGGGATCGCCTTGTCCGGCACGGTGTTCTTCGCCCGGCTCGACGGCGGGTCGGGCCCGGCGACGGCGGGCGCGCTCGTGGTCAGCGCGGCTGTGCTGGTGCTCTCCCTCATCCTTCTGGTGAACAGAGTCAAGCAGCCGGCTGACGTATAGTCGGGGCGTGACCGCCTCGAAGCCCCGCCGATCGCCGAAGCCCCAAGAGCGGCAACGGGATCCGGAACGCACCCGGCGCCTGATCCTCGAGGCGGCGGGTGCGGAATTCGCGGCGAAGGGCTACGCGGGCGCGCGGATCGCGGCGATCGCGGCGCGGGCCGGGGTGAACCAGCAGCTGATCTCGTACTACTTCGACGGCAAGGAAGGCCTCTACCGGGCGCTGTCGGAGCAGTGGACGCAGCGGCAGGGCGAGCTGGTCTCGCCGGACATGCCACTGTCGGAACAGGTCCGGCGGCTCGCGCTCGAGGCCACGACGGGCCGCGACGGCATGCGGCTGGTGGCGTGGTCCGGGCTGGAATACGAAGGCGCCGAGTCCGACCCCGACCACGGCCCCCGGACCCAGCGCCTGACTCCGACGGTGGCGCGGATCGCGGAGCTGAAGGAAGCGGGCCGCCTGCCGGAGTGGATCGACCCGGCCTGCCTCACGGTGCTGCTGATGTCGGCCGCGATGGCCCCGGTGACGCTGCCGCACGTGGCCGAGGGACTGACCGGGACGGACCCGGCGTCCCCGGAATTCGTGCGGCAGTACGCCGATCAGCTCGCGAAGCTGGTCGAACACCTCGGGGCCTAGCCCGCCAGCACCTCGCGCAGCTTCGCGGCGAAAGCCTCCGGCTTCCCGGCGTAACCGTGCTCCCCGCCCAGGAAACCGCCGTGGTGACTGGGGAAGACGGTCGCTTCCTGCCCCAGCGCCGCGGCCGTGGCGAGGGCGGCGCGGCCGGTCATCTCCTCGATGGACTCCTCGCCGACGCCGATGACGATCCGCGTCGGGGCCGCCGTCAGCGCGGCGAAGTCCGGCCGGTAGGTCGTGACCGCCAGGGAGCGCTCGGACAGCAGCGGGTCGTCGCGGCGGCCGTCGTCTTCGGCAGGCATGCCGAACTGGGCGGGGTCCGCCGGCGGGAGCGCGAAGTAGTCGTCGGTGAACTCGCCCTTCCACGACGCCAGCACCATGAAGGCCGCCATCCCGGCACCGAAACCGTTGGCCTGGTAGGCCTCCCGCATCAGCTCCCCGGCGCGCTCGGCCGCGGCCGCGTCGGGCAGCAACCCGGTCAGCGGCGGTTCGTGGGCGACGAGTGTGACGACGTCTTCCGGGTGCGCCGTGACGAGCGCGAGCGCGGCGACCGCACCCCCGCTGCTGCCGAACACGTCGACCGGACCACCGCCGAGCGCCTGGATCACGGCGTGGAGGTCGCCGGCCTGGACGTCGGGCACGTGGTCCACGCGGCCGTCCTTGCGGACGCTGCGCCCGATCCCGCGCGGGTCGTAGGTGACCACGGTCCGGTCGGGGAAGTGCGAGGCCAGCGTGCCGAAGCCGTCGGCGGCCATGGGCTGCCCGACCAGGAGCAGCGGCCGTCCGGCGGCCGCCGGGCCGTGGACGTCGTAGACGATGGCGGCTTCCGGCGTTTCCAGGGTGTGCGTCGAAGTCATCGAGTCACTCTCCCAGAGCCAGGCCGCTGGCGATGGCCTTCACCCGGCTGAGCCCGGGCACCTGGACCGGAACCGTGGCCCACCACGGGTACGCCGTGACCCCTTGCCCGAGCTCGAGCTCGTGGTTGTCGCCCCAGCCCCAGACGGTGCCGTCGGTCTTGACGGCGTACGCACCGCCGTTGAAGGTCCCGATCGCCTTGGCACCGGTGAGGTCGCGCACCGGGACCGGCACCGCCGACGTGCAGTTCGGCCCGGTGTCCGTCGATTCGCAGCTCACGCCGGTGCCGAGCCGGCCGCGGTCGTTGGCGCCCCACGCGACGACGGTGCCGTCGGACTTCAGCGCGTACGCGGCCGACCCGTTGCCGGTCACGGCGGTGACCCCGGTCAGGCCGCTCACCGGCACCGGGGTGCGGGACAGGCAGCTCGAGGCCGTGCACGCGACGCCGGTGCCGAGCTCGTTGTGGGTGTTGTCGCCCCACGCCCAGACCGTGCCGTCGGTCTTGACGGCGTAGGCGCTGTAGCCGTCGCCGCTGCTGATCGCCTGGACGCCGGTCAGGCCGGAGACGCGCACCGGCGTGGCGGAGCTCGCCGCGGTGGAGCCGTTGCCCAGCTCGCCGCGGGTGTTGCTGCCCCAGGCCCAGACGGTGCCGTCGGACTTCAGCGCGTACGCGGTGTCTCGCGCGGCGGCGATGGCGGTGACCCCGGTGAGGCCGGCGACCTGCACGGGCGCGTCGACGGTCTGCCCCCACTGCCACACGGTGCCGTCGGAGCGCCGGGCGAACCCTTCGGCGTCGCCGGCCGCGATCGCCGTGACCGAGGTGAGCCCGACGACCGGGACCGGCGCGCGCGAGGCGCCGCTGAACCAGCCGTTGCCCAGTTCACCGGTCCAGTTGTGGCCCCAGGCCCGGACGGTGCCGTCGATGCGCAGCGCGTACCCGTGCGAGATGTCGCCGGCGATGGCGACGACGTCGCTCAGCCCGGCCATCGTCTTCGGCGTCCCGATGTACCCGGTGCCCTGCTGCCAGGAGTAGCTGCTCCACGTCGAGACGCACTGGTTGAAGCAGTCGGCGAGCGGCAGGGTGAAGTAGCCGTAGAGGTCGGCCGTCACGTCGACCGTGCCGGCTCGGTTGTGGACGTAGACCGCCCGGTCCGTGTCGTAGGAGGCGCTGACCGCCGGCCCGACTTGGGACACGACGGGCGCGGCCGCCACCGAGATGGTCTGCCCCGGCGCGAGGGACAGGCCGGGGTCGGGCTGGCTGCTCGACGGCAGGTCCCACGCCGTGACGGCGGTGGTCGCGGTGGCCGAGTAGCCGGTCACGTTCAGGGCGACGGCGAGTGCGTTCGAGGGGATCGACGGCTGCAGCCGGTACGCGATGTCGCTGTTCGCGCCGATCTTCCGGGGCGCGCCGTCCCAGGTTCCGAGCCCGGTGCGGCTGTCCAGCACCCGCTCCGGGGCGACCGGGGTGAAGTAGGCGCCGTAGTCGGTGGCGTAGAAGCCGACGAGGTCGGCGTACGACTCGACCTGGCCGGCCAGGTTGTAGAAGTCGATCGACCGGTCCGCGCCGATCTTCACGGTGACCAGGTTCGTCCCCTGCCCACCGGGGTAGGCGGCGACGTTGGCCATGGTCGGCCGCGGCGTGTTGTGCGGGAACACCGTGGCGTAGGTGGCCGCGGACGGGTTGGTCAGCGTCAGGGCGAACGTCACGGCGGTGGCGGTCGCGGGCACCTCGTGGGCCAGGCTCAGCTTGGTCGTGGTGCCGTTCCCGAGCCAGTCGATCAGCAGCCGCGAGGGGCTGACCGGCGTGTACCGCGAGCCCGCGTCGGTCGTGTAGTAGCCGACGATGCTGGCGATGAGGTGGACGGACCCGGCCTCGTTGTAGAAGTCGACGGTCCGATCGGCCCCGACCTGCACGGTGACCTGGTTGGACCGCCGCTTCCCGGCCTGCACCCGCAGGCTGGGCAAGGAGGGCCGCGCCTGCCCGTGCGTGAAGGCGGTGATGGCGGAGTCGGCGGTCGGGCTCTCGGCCCAGAGGTTGACGACCACGGCGGTGGTGTTGGCGGGCGCGACCGAGGCCGCGCTGCCGGTCACGGTGGTCTTCGCCCCCACCGGCCCGACGGGAACCCCGACCCCGCGAACGGTGTCGAGGAACCGCGTCGGCTGCACGGCGGTGAAGCTGGAGGCGGGCGACGTGACGGCCGCAGCGGCCCCGCTCACCCCGATGACGCCCGGGACGAGCGCCGCCACCAGGGCGACGACGAGCGCGAGCGGACGTGACACGGCCATGATTTCCCCCAAGAACCCCCAGAAAGACCTGGCGGGACTCTATGCCGGTTCCGGGAGGACGGGTAGCGGCCGTTCGGCGGATGCCGGGATCAGAACTGCCCGGTCAAGCAGGCGGACGAGACCTGGTAGCAGTCGGCGTACCCGGTGACGTCGTGGCTGTCGTCGATCGCGAAGGCTTCGATGTCCTGGATCCCACCCGCGACCCCGGCGGTCTGGCTGACGGTGCCGATCGAATAGGTCCTGTCGGCCGCCGGGCACAGTCACCACGGACGAATCCTGATTGCCGAAGATCAGCAGGTGGCCGGACTCGCCGCCGTTGACGAAGAGCTTGACGTTGGTCAGGGTGACGGTCTTCAGGGACAAGGACCAGGCCAGGTTCCCCGTGGCGGACACGGCGGTCGCGCCGGCGCCTCCGCGATTCCCACGGCGGTACCGAATCGAGAAATCCCTCGCATGAAAACTTCCTTCGCGGTGAGTGGATGCATCGAAACCACCGCCACCACACCGGGAAGGAACCGCCGGTTTAGCGGCCGCCACGGTGATCACCCGGATGGACCACCGTGCGGGAAAGGAAAAGGAGCCGCCAAGGGGGCTCGAACCCCTGACCTTCTGTTTACAAGACAGATGCTCTACCAGCTGAGCTATAGCGGCCTGGCACCGGAGCGCCAGCCACAGTGTATCGGCCCGCTCCCAAGATCCGCCCGAGAGGCATGATCCCCAGCTCCAGGCCACTATGGAGGAACGTGGTCAACGCCACTGCAACGATCACCACACCGGGGTCGATGGTCCGGGAGGAGCAGAGCGAGGAGGTGGATGGATCATGAAGATCAGCGAGCGCACCAACGGGGGCAGGGCGGCCAGATGGCCCCTGCTCGAGCCGCCCGAACAGCGACCGAAGGTCCACCGGCCGAACCTGCTCAAGCACCGGCCGTGGCACGTGCTCGAGGCGCCCACCGGGGAGCTGCCCGCCGTCGAGGCCGAAGCGGCCATGGGGCCGCAGCTGCCCGACGAGACCACCGTCAACTTCGTGCTCGACCTCTCCCTGCGCATCGGGGAGGTCCAGATGGCGAGCGGGGCCGGTGCCTCGGACGTCACCGCGACCATCCTCGCCATCGCCGGGGCGCTCGGGCTGCCGCACTGCGAGGTCGACGTCATCTTCACGTCGATCACCGTGACCTGCCACCGCGGGACCGAGCTCGCGCCGGTCACCGCGCTGCGCGTGGTGCGGAGCCGGAGCCTCGACTACACGCGGCTGACCGAGACCGAGAAGCTCGTCCGGAAGATCGTGCGCGGGCACATGGGGGCCGAGCAGGCGCAGACCGAGCTCGAGCGGATCACGTCGGCGCCGCACCCCTACCCGCGCTGGACCGCGACGCTGGCCTGGGGCGGGGTCGCCGCCTTCATCACCATCCTGCTCGGCGGCGGGCTCGACATCGCCCTCGTCGCCTTCGTCATCAGCGGGGTCATCGACCGGATCGGCCGGTTCGTGAACCGGTACTCGCTGCCGTTCTTCTTCCAGCAGGTGATCGGCGGCCTGGTCGCGACGCTGTCCGCGATGGCCATCGTGAGCAGCAACATCCTGACCACCGACCGGCCGACGCTCGTGGTCGCCGCCGCCGTCACCGTGCTGCTGTCCGGGCTGTCCACCGTCTCCGCGGTGCAGGACGCCATCACCGGCTATAACGTCACCGCTGCCGGCCGGACGATGGAGACCGCGCTGATGTCGGCCGGCCTGATCGCCGGGGTCGTGCTGGCGCTGCGGATCGCCGTCATGCTCGGGCTGCCGCGGACGCCGCTGCCCGACGTGCCGACGTCGACCGCGCTGCAGCTGCCGATGGTCGTCATCGGCGGGGCCGGTGCCGCCGCCTGCTTCGCGCTCGCGAGCTACTCCAAGATGCGCGCGATGCTGGTCGCGGCGGCCGCCGGGGGCATCGGCGCCGCCGTCTACGGCTCGCTCATGGTGGCCCAGCTGGACGGCGTCAGCTCGTCCGCGATCGCCGCCACGCTGGTCGGGTTCTGCGGTGGCGTGCTCGCGCGACGGCTCGGCGTTACGCCACTGGTGGTCGCCGTGTCCGGGATCACTCCGCTGCTTCCGGGCCTCTCCACCTACCGTGGTCTGTACCAGATCGGGGTCCAGCCGGGCGGCAACATCTCGACGCTCATGACGGCCGTCGCAATCGGGCTTGCGCTGGCAGCGGGCGTGGTACTCGGCGAATGGCTCGCCCAGCCGGTCCGCACCGGCCTGGGCAGGCTGGAGCGGCGGTTCGCCGGACCACGCATGGCTGGTCCGCTCGAACCGACCGAGCGAAGCTTGGAGTAACTCAGCGGTCACCGGCTGTTCATCGCTCACGCGATAGGGTTTCACTCTGGGGCCGCGACCCAGAACGCGAGGAGCAGTCGACGTGGGTGAACCGAAGGAGCACGGGAACCAGGCCGATTTCGTCGTGGTGGCGAACCGGCTACCGGTGGACCTGGAACGCACGACGGACGGCGAACGCCGCTGGACGGCCAGCCCGGGCGGGCTCGTCTCCGCGCTGGAGCCGTTCCTGCGGTCCCGCAAGGGCGCCTGGGTCGGCTGGCCCGGGGTACCGGACGTCGACGTCGAGGAGTTCGACGACGACGGGCTCGTGCTCCACCCGGTTTCGTTGAGCGCCGACGAAGTCCGCGACTACTACGAAGGTTTCTCCAACGCGACCCTCTGGCCGCTCTACCACGACGTCGTCGAGCGCCCGGTGTTCGACCGCGTGTGGTGGAACAGCTACGTCAAGGTGAACCGCCGCTTCGCCCAGGCCAGCGCCGACGTCGCCGCCCCGGGCGCGACCGTGTGGATTCAGGACTACCAGCTGCAGCTGGTGCCGGCGATGCTGCGCGAGCTGAGACCGGACCTGCGCATCGGCTTCTTCCTGCACATCCCGTTCCCGCCGGTCGAGCTGTTCATGCAGATGCCGTGGCGCGCCGCGATCATCCGCGGCCTGACCGGCGCGGACCTCGTCGGCTTCCACCGCCCCGGCGGGGCGCAGAACTTCCTCTGGTTGTGCCGCCAGCTGATCGGCCTCGAGTCGACGCGCGGCGCGGTCGGCGTCCGGTCGCGGCCGGGCACCATGCAGGTCGGCGACCGGACCGTCCGCGTCGGCGCCTTCCCCATCTCGATCGACGCCGCCGGCCTCGACAACCTCGCCCGCACGAAGGGCGTCCAGGAGCGGGCCGCGCAGCTGCGGCGCGACCTCGGCAACCCCAAGACGGTGATCCTCGGCGTCGACCGCCTCGACTACACCAAGGGCATCGACCTGCGGCTGCAGGCGCTGCACGAGCTGCTGCACGAGGGCAGGCTGCAGCCGGACGACGTCACGTTCGTCCAGCTGGCCACCCCGAGCCGCGAGCGCGTCGAGCACTACCAGCGGATGCGCGGCGAGATCGAGCAGATGGTCGGCCGGATCAACGGCGAGTTCGCCCGCGTGGGCCACCCGGTCGTGCACTATTTGCACCAATCCGTGGACCGCACCGAGCTGGCCGCGTTCTTCTCCGCCGCGGACGTCATGGTCGTGACGCCGCTGCGTGACGGCATGAACCTCGTGTGCAAGGAATACGTCGCCGCCCGCCACGACCTGGGCGGGGCGCTCGTGCTGTCCGAGTTCGCCGGCGCGGCCGCCGAGCTCTCTAGCGCATTCCTCGTGAACCCCCACGACCTGGACGGGGTGAAGGACGCGCTAGTGGCTGCCATTACCCTCGACCCGGCAGAGGGCCGTCGCCGGATGCGCGCCATGCGTCGCCAGGTCCTCACGCACGATGTCGATCGTTGGGCGCGCTCTTTCCTACAGGCTTTGGGTGCCGAAGCGGTCGATTGACCCGAACGACCACGCACGAGCTCCTGAGGAGGAGTGTTGACTGCCGAGGCCCTGCCCGCCGAGCTGCGGCGTGCGATCGTCCAGATCGCCCGCACGCCGCGCCTGCTGGTCGCTTGCGACTACGACGGCACGCTGGCACCCATCACCCTCAACCCGGACGAGGCACGCCCGCTGCCCGAGTCCGTGGGCGCCCTCAGATCGCTCGCCGGTCTGCACGAGACCACCACCGCGGTCATCTCGGGCCGGGCGCTGCGCGACCTCGCCACGCTGTCGCGGCTCCCGTCCGAGGTGAACCTCGTCGGCAGCCACGGCTCGGAGTTCGACATCGGCTTCATCCACGCCCTCGACGAGAAGGCGCGTGAGCTGCACCGGCGGCTCGAAGCCGAGCTCGAGCAGCTGGTGCTGGACGTCCCGGGCGTGTCGCTGGAGGTCAAGCCGGCGAGCATCGCGGTGCACGTGCGCCGCGCCGAGCACGAGGCCGGGCGCCGCGTGCTGGCCGCCGTCCACTCCGGACCGTCCACGTGGGAAGGCGTGTCCACCACCGACGGCAAGGAGGTCGTCGAGCTCGCGGTCGTCCAGACGGACAAGGGCCGCGCGCTGGACATCCTGCGCCACCAGGTGGGGGCGACCGCGGCGATCTTCCTCGGCGACGACGTCACCGACGAGAAGGCCTTCGCCCGGCTCTCCGGCCCGGACCTGGGCATCAAGGTCGGTGACGGCGAGACCTTGGCCGGCTACCGCGTCCCGGACACCGTGGACGTCGCCCTGGTGCTGGCGTTCATGCTGGAGGAGCGCCGGAACTGGTTGTACGGCGAGTCCGCCCCGCCGATCGAGCGGCTGTCGATGCTGGCCAACGAGCGGTCGGTCGCGCTGGTCACGCCGGACGCGAAGCTGACCTGGCTGTGCCACCCCGGGCCGGACGCGCCCGCCGTGTTCGCCGACCTGCTCGGCGGCGAAGGGGCCGGCCACTTCTCCATCAAGCCGCACCGCAACGGCCTGCCGCTCGGCCAGCGCTACCTGCCGAACACGATGACGGTGGAGACGCGCTGGTCGCGCCTGCTCGTCACCGACTACCTCGAGCCGGAGAGCCCGCAGCACCGCACGGACCTGGTCCGCGTGATCTCGGGCGAGGCCGCGGCGAGCGTCAAGTTCGCGCCGCGCCCCGAGTTCGGCGGGGTGCCGGTGAAGCTGGAGGTCACCGACGGCGGGGTCCGCGTGCTCGGCACGTCGGAGCCGTTCGTGCTCTATTCGCCGGGCGTCGAGTGGACCATCACCTCCGACGGCCTGCACGACACCGCGACCGCGCTGGTGCAGCCGACGCCGACCCAGCCGGTCGTGCTCGAACTGCGGTGCGGCACCACGGACCTCGGCCCGCACGAACTGTCCGAAGTGGAGCGACGCGACCGCGCCGGCCGCTACTGGAGCGAGTGGACGTCGAAGCTGCAGCTGCCGAAGGTCCAGACCGATCTGGTGCTGCGCTCGGCGCTGACGCTGCGCGGCCTGGTCAACACCGACACCGGCGGAGTGCTCGCGGCGGCGACGTCGTCACTGCCGGAGGAGATCGGCGGCGTCCGCAACTGGGACTACCGCTACTGCTGGATCCGCGACGCGGCGATGACCGTGCGGGAGCTCGTGCACCTGGGCTCGATCGAGGAGGCCGAGGGCTACCTGCGCTGGCTGCACGGCGTGCTCGCGACGCTGGCCGGCCCGGAGCGGCTGCACCCGCTCTACACCTTGGCGGGCAGCGTGATCGGCGCCGAAGCGGTGATCGAGTCGCTGCCCGGGTACGCCGGTTCCCGCCCGGTCCGTGTCGGCAACCTGGCGAACCACCAGGTCCAGCTGGACGTCTTCGGCCCGGTCGTCGAGCTGGTCGGCACCCTGGCCGCGGCGCGCGGTGACCTGCGCGACGAGGACTGGCAGCTGGTCCGCGCGATGGCGGAAGCCGTGACGCGGCGCTGGAACGAGCCGGATCACGGGATCTGGGAGGAGCGGCACGTGCCGCGCCACCGGGTCTACTCGCGGGTCATGTGCTGGGTGACGATCGACCGCGCGGTCAAGCTGGGCGAGCAGTACGGCCGGGGCGTGCCCGGCGCGTGGCCCACCTTGCGCGACGAGATCAAGAACGACGTCCTCGAGCACGGCTGGAACGACGAGGTCCAGGCGTTCACCACCGCCTACGACGGCACGGACCTGGACGCGGCGTCGCTGTTCGTCGGGCTCACCGGGCTGATCGACCCGGCCGACGAGCGCTTCCAGCACACGGTGACCGCGATCGAGGCGGAGCTGCGCAGTGGGTCCACTGTGTACCGTTACCGCCGCGACGACGGTCTCCCGGGTGGTGAGGGCGGTTTCCACATCTGCGCGGCGTGGCTGATCGAGGCGTACCTGCTCACCGGGCGGCGCACCGAAGCCCAGGAGCTGTTCGACCAGATCGTCGCGGCGGCCGGCCCGACGGGCCTGCTGCCGGAGCAGTACGACCCGATCGCGGAACGGTCCCTCGGCAACCACCCGCAGGCCTATTCCCACATCGGGCTCATCCGGTGCGCCAACTTGCTGGCGGCGAGTTAGCCCTTTCGGTCCGAATCTCCGTGAAGGCCACCTTGAGGAAGCACAAGTTCCTTATGGTGGCCTTCACGGCATTCGGAGGTGAGCTGGGTGCAGGGGACGTTCGGGCAGGTCGAGTTCGTACCGCTGCCGCCCCGGTTCGCCGCCCGGGTGCGGTGGGGCTCGGTGGTCGTCGGGTCCTCGATGATCGCCGGGATGGTGCTGCTGTTCGGGCTCACGACGTTCCTGCAGGGCATCGTCCACGGCCACGCCTTCCCGGACACGCTGCTCGGCAAGGCCGCGGCGGTGCTGCCGCCGCTGGGCGTGCTGGCGATCGCGGTGCTGGTGCTTTCGACCCGGCGCTGCCTGCGGGGTGACTACCTGGTCGTGGCGAGCGCCGCGTCGGCCCGCCACGCGCTGCTGTTCACCTACCTGCTGACGCTGGTGCTGATCCTCGGGTCCTTCGCGGTGCCGATCGTGTTCCGGGTGTGGCGCGACACCCCGGACCTGCGGGCCCCGGACCTGCTCACGGTGTTCACGACGCTGGCCTTCGCCACCACGGGTTTCCTGGCAGGCATGTTCTACGTGCGGCCGAGCGTGCAGACGCTCAGGAAGTTCAGCGACCACCCCATCTGGTGAGTCCACAGTAGACACCCACTTCCGGGGGCCGGCGGGTGCCGCGGGGTCTTGAATGACTCATTCAGGACCTCCCACGACCTGAATGAGTCATTCAGGACCTCCGAGATCAGAGGCCCGGCAAAGTCGCGCCCGATCGGCCGGCCGAGCCGCAGGCCGGGTGACCGATGTGGCTGCCGGGTCCCGGTGATCCGGTCGCGGACGCACCCCCGGCGACTTCGCCGCAGCGCCCTCGCCGAGTTGCAGAGATTTCTTTGCACAATTTCCTCTGCACGGCTACCTTGGGGTCATGACCAGCGCTCCACCACCGGAAGAGCTCGACCCGGACGCCCTCAAAGCCGTCACGCACCCACTGCGCCGCCGGATACTCGGCGTGCTGTCCGCGGGGCCGGCGACGGCCACGAAACTCGCCAAGGAACTCGGCGAGAACACCGGCGCGACCAGCTACCACCTGCGGGAACTGGCCCGGTTCGGGTTCGTCGAAGACGCCCCGGAGCTCGCGCGGGGCAAGGAACGGTGGTGGCGGACGCGGCCGCGGGACATCCGCTGGCCGCGCCGCAGCGAGCAGAGCGCCGAATCCCGGGTGCTGTTCGACGACATGCAGCGCCAGGGGTTCGAGGAAGACCTCGAAAAGCTGAACCGGTTCGCGGAAACGCGCGAAGAGCTGCCCGGCGACTGGCCGGACGCGCTGTTCTACGCCCGCGGCGGCACCTGGCTCACCGCCGAGGAGCTGCAGCGGTTCTGGCACGACTACATGGAGCTGTTCCGCCGGTACTGGCGAGCCGAGGACGACCGGTCACCGGAAGCGCGGCGCGTGCTCGTGCGCCTGCTCGCGTTCCCGGAACCAGGGGAATGACCATGACAGGGGATCTCGCATGCGAAGAGGGGCACTACTACTGGCCGGGGTGATCCTGGCGATCACGGCGCCGCCGGCTTCGGCCGCGGACGGCTCGGACGTGACGTTCACGAACGGCGGGGTGACCTTGCACGGCACCGTCGTCGCACCGCCCGGCGGGACGAAGCTGCCGGGCCTGGTGATGGTCCACGGCTCGGGGGCGCACAGCCGGGAGGACTACCGCGATCAGGCGGAAGCCTTTGCGCGACAAGGAATAGCGACGCTCATCTACGACAAGCGCACCGAGGGCTATTCGCAGTTCTCGCGGTCCTATTCCACGCTGGCGGACGACGCGCTCGCCGCCGTGGAAGCGCTGCGCAAGCGGCCGGACGTCGATCCGGCACGGGTCGGCGTCTGGGGGTTGAGCGAAGGGGGCTGGGTGGCGCCGCTGGCCGCGTCGCGATCGGCGGACGTCGCGTTCGTCGTGACGCTCGGGGCGAACGGCGTCGAGCCGTCCCGGCAGCAGGCGTGGGCGATCGAGAACCAGCTGCGGCGCCTGGGGATGGACGGCTCGATGGTGCGGATGGCGTCGTCGACGATGATGCGCCAGCTCGTCGGCGGCGGCGTGTTCCCGGAGGCGCACTACGACCCGGTGCCGGTGCTGAAGAGCCTGCGCCAGCCGGTGCTCGGGCTGTGGGGCGCGAAGGACGTCCTGACGCCGCCGGGGGAAGCCGTCCGGATCTTCCAGGCGTCGCTGGCCAAGTACACGCTGCGGGTGTTCCCGGACGCCCAGCACCAGCTGCGGCGCACGACCGACGGCTTCGACAAGCTGCCCGGCTACGCACCGGGCTACCTGGAGCTGGTGGGCACGTGGATCAACCACCCGCCGACAGCGTCGAGCGCCGACGCGCCGCCCGCGCAGGACCGGCCGAGCGTCCAGATCACGCCGTTGAGCTGGTACGAACCGACCTGGCTCCAGCTCGCGGTGCTGGTGCTCCTGCTCGTGGCGTTCGCCTGGTACCCGCTCCTCCGGCGGGGTCCGGCGGCGAAGTCGGCGCGCTGGCTGTCGGCGACCGGGCTGCTCGCCGTGCTCGGTTTCCTGGCCTTCGACGTGCTGATCCAGGTCACCATGGGCAGGGGGCTGGGTCCGGTCGTCGCCGGCCGCCCGCTGCCGTGGCTGGCGTTGCAGCTGCTCTCGCTGGGCGTGGTGGCCGCGGCCATCGGCACGGCGGTGGCGTGGTGGCGGCACCGGAGCCCGCGCCTCGGCGTGCCGCTCGCCGGCGGCGTCGTGTTCGTCCCCTGGGCGGTGTACTGGGGACTGCTGGGGATCTAGGCGGAGTACCCCTTCGGCGGGATCAGCGTCGCGAGCTGGTCGAAGCTCAGCCAGTAGATCTGGTTCCCGCCGAAGCTCGCCGGGTCGGCGATCTTGACCGTCATGTCGGAGCTGTCGTAGCCGATCACGGTGAAGTAGTGGTAGATCGTGTAGTTCGGGTAGCCCGGCGGGTGGTTGTTCGCGGGGGCGACGATGTTCGCGACGATCGGGTAGCCGTTGTTGATGTCGAGCGTGATGTCCCGCCACAGCAGGTCGCGCTGGGCCTGCGTCGGCGGGTCGTCCGGCATCTCCTTGGTCTCGTACCAGGTCGTGCCGAGGTCGGCGTTGAGGACGCCGGTGACCTGGCCGATCCAGTCCGTGCCGTTGGTGGTCGTGCCGAGCTGGGCGGCGAGCGTCGCCTGGCTCGGCAGGTTGCCGGTGCGCGCGGACATGGCGATGCGGGTGGCGGCCGGGCCGCACCAGTAGCCGGTCTCCTGGACCTGGTACTGGATGTTCAGCACGGCTTCGGTGCTCGCCTCGGCGACCGCGGGCAGCGAGACAAGCCCCATCGCGGCGATGAGCGTGACGAACCCCAGGCGGAATCTGCGCATGACGTTCCTTCCCCAGTTTCGGCGCCGGTTGGCCAACGCCTTACCGGTGGATGATCTCGGCAAGGTCCGACGTTTGTCCCTCACACACCCCGGACGGCTCACGACGAAGGTAGGTTCGCCCGTGAACGCTCGCGCGCGCTGCGGGCAACTGGGGGCATGCAGGTGATCCACGAGGGATCGGAGCTCTGGGGGCACGACCGCCCTGACCTGGGCGGAGCCGAGCCCGGGCCGGCGTTCGGCCGGCTCTTCGACGCCCACGCCCCGCAGCTGCGCCGCTACCTCGCCCGGCGGGTCGGGCCCGAACCGGCGAACGACCTCGTCGCCGAGACGTTCCTGGTGGCGTTGCGCCGCCGCGAGACCTACCGGCCGGAGCTGGGCACGGCCCGGTCGTGGCTGTACGGCATCGCGACCAACCTGCTCCGCCACCACGTGCGGTCCGAGCTGCGCGGGCTGCAGGCCACGGCGCGGCTGGCCCGCACCGGCGAAACGAGCCACGCGGGCCACGACGGCCGCGTCGCCGAGCGCGTCGACGCCCAGGTCCGGGCGGCCCAGCTGGCCGGCGCGCTGGCGCGGCTCAGCCCGGCCGACCGCGACACGCTGCTGCTGGTGTCGTGGGCCGGGCTCGAACCGGCGGAGGTGGCCGAAGCCCTCGGCATCCCGCCGGGTACGGTCCGCTCCCGGTTGCACCGGATCAGACGCTGGCTCAGGACGAACGCCCCGGCCCAAGAGGAGGTGCAGGACCTTGCGTGAAGACAACGTCCGGAAGATCTGGTCCGAAGCCGAGCTCGACGCGGCCTTGTCCGACCTCCACGGCGACGTCGACGACGAGGACGGGCTCGCGTTCGCGCGCGCGTCCCTGATGGCGGCGGCCGGCGGCACCGAGGCCCCGCCGCGCGAGACCCGCAAGGCACCCTGGCGGTGGCTCGCGGTGGCCGCGGCCGTCGTCCTGCTGGCGGGCAGCTTGGCGGTGGTGACTTCGCTGCTGCCATCGGACCCCGAGCCGTCCCGCCCGGCGGCGACCCTCCCCGACCTGGACCGCCCGCTGGAGCCGGGCGAGTTCCGCTACGCGCAGAAGCTCAGCTGGGTCCCGGAAACGACCGGCGGGCAGCACCTCCAGATCCAGCGCAAGGTGGAGCTGTGGATCCCGGCGGACCCGAAGGGACTGTGGCACCGCCGCACGTCGTCGACGGGCGCGGTACGGGGACTCCACCCCGGCGAGGTGATCCGGGTCAAGCAGGTCCCGACCGACGAATACGGCCCGGGCGGCCGGTTCCCCGGCGAGCCGGCCGTGCCCGGGACGATGCTGCCGCACTGGAACACGCCGTTCCAGAACTGGCTGAGCCCCGACGCCGCGCTGGTCGCCTCCCTGGTCCCGGACCGGGGGACGCTGGCCAAGCGCCTGCGGTACGACACCATCGACACCACCGACGACGGCCGCAAGCACAGCGGCACGGAGTCGCTCACGATGGTGCGGATGGTCCTCGAGCTCGGCCTGGCCCCCAAGGACGTCCGTTTCGCCCTGCGCGACGCGCTCACCACCGTCGACGCGATCTTCGAGGCCCCGGGCCAGACCCCGGACGGCCGCCCGGCCACGGTGATCGGCGCCAAGGACACGGGCCAGCACCTCTACCTCGACCCGACCACGGCCCAGCTCCTGGCCTGGGACTTCCCCCCGGGTACCCCGACGGCGATCACGCCGATGAGCACACCCCGGACAACGTC
Organism: Amycolatopsis lexingtonensis; assembly: GCF_014873755.1. Taxonomy (NCBI): domain Bacteria; kingdom Bacillati; phylum Actinomycetota; class Actinomycetes; order Pseudonocardiales; family Pseudonocardiaceae; genus Amycolatopsis; species Amycolatopsis lexingtonensis. The sequence continues at coordinate 8,047,235 of NZ_JADBEG010000001.1, read as the reverse complement.
GAGTTCGGACATCCCGCCGCCGGTGGCCACGACGAGCCGGGAGGCGCCGCTTCCGCCGGAGCTGAAGACAACGCCGGAGACGGTGTACTCGTACGCGATCACCCGCACGTCGGGCTGAGCACCTGGGCCCCGGCAGCGTGCCGGGGCCCAGGTCAGCGGGCGTGGCTGGCCGCGTTCAACGCGTCCGCGACGTTCGCCACCTCCAGCACCCGGATCCCCGCCGGCGGCTTGCCCGAATCCGGCGGCACCAACGCATGCGTGAACCCCAGCCGTGCCGCCTCCGCCAGCCGGCGGCTCACGCTCGGCACCCGCCGGATCTCCCCCGCCAGCCCGACCTCCCCCACCGAAACCAGCCGTGGCGACAAAGCCACATCGCCGAACGAAGACGTCAGCGCCAGCACCACCGCCAGATCGATACCCGGCTCGGTGATCTTCATGCCGCCGACCGTCGCCGTGTACACGTCTTTGTCGCCCAGCTTCAACCCGCCGCGCTTCTCCAGCACCGCCAGCACCATCGCCACCCGCGCCGAATCGAGGCCGCTGACCGCGCGCCGCGGCTGGGGCGCCGATGTCGCCGACACCAGCGCCTGGACCTCGCCCAGCAGGGGCCGCTTTCCCTCCATCGACACCGTGATCGCCGTGCCCGCGACCGGCTCCGCCGTGTGGCTGAGGAACAGCCCGGACGGGTCCGGGACGCCGACGATGCCTTCTTCCTGCAGCTCGAAGCAGCCGATCTCGTCGGACGCGCCGAAGCGGTTCTTGATGCCGCGGAGCATCCGCAGCGTCGAATGCTTGTCGCCCTCGAACTGCAGCACCACGTCCACCAGGTGCTCCAGCACGCGCGGGCCGGCCACCGAGCCGTCTTTCGTGACGTGCCCCACCAGCACCACCGGCAGCCCGCGCTCCTTGGCCAGCGCGACCAGCCCGGACGTCACCGCGCGGACCTGCGTCACCCCGCCCGGCGAGCCGTCCACCTGCGGGGACGCCATCGTCTGCACCGAGTCGACGATCAGCACCCCCGGCTTGACGTCGTCGACGTGCCCGAGGATGGCCGATAGATCGCTTTCGGCGGCGAGGTACATCCGGTCGTGGACGTTGCCCGTGCGCTCCGCGCGCAACCGGACCTGCCCCGCGGACTCCTCGCCCGTGACGTACAAGGAGCGGTCGACCGTCTTCGCCCACTGGTACGCGACTTCGAGGAGCAACGTCGACTTGCCGACGCCCGGCTCACCCGCGAGCAGCACCACCGCGCCCGGCACGAGACCGCCGCCGAGCACGCGGTCCAGCTCCGAGACGCCGGTTTTCCTGGCTCGCGCCGCTTCGACGTCGACTTCGCCGATCGGCCGCGCCGGAGCGCTGGGCGCCCCGGCCGCGACGCGCTGGATGGCCGGCCTGGCCGGCACCCCGCGCTCCTCGAACGAGCCCCATTCCTGGCACTCCGGACACCGGCCCAGCCACTTGGCCGCTTCGTACCCGCAGCTGCCGCAGCGGTAGGTGGTCCCTTTCTTCACCCCGCGAGGCTAGCGGCGACCACCGACAAAACCGGGGACCTACTCCTTGGCGTGCGCCGGCGCCGCGACCGGCAGCTCGACGGTGACCGGTCCGGCGTTCTTGAAGACGAACGTGACCTTCAGGACCTGACCCGGCCACAGCGGCTGCTTCAGCGCCGGCAGCGTCACGGTGGCCTGGCCGACCTTCTCGGGCGCGGTCGGCGTCGCCGCCGGGCCGGAGGACGGGACCTCGGCGGTGGCCGTCGCGGTCGAAGTGCCCGAGCTCGCGGTGGCCGAGCTGCTGGTCGCGGTCGGCGTCGAAGAGGCCGAAGACGACGGCGCGGCCGGGGCCGAGGTCTGCACCTCGTTGGTCGATTCGACGGCGTCGTCCGGGCCGACCACGAGCGAGTGCGCCGCGACGACCTCCTTCGAGCCGCCGATGGTGGCCTGCGTGCCGTCCTCGGTCGTGACCGAGACGAGCGAGTCGTCCTGGGCGCCCTGGTTCACGATCGTCAGCGTCAGCGCCGGGGTCGCGCCCACCGGGTAACCGGGACCGGACGTCGGGTACTGCACCGCGGCGTTGCGCAGGACAATGGTCTTGACCTGGGCGTACGTGCCGTTGACCGCAGGCTGCTGCGAGTCGGTCTGGGTGATCTGGCCGGCCCCGCACCCGGCGAGCACGAGCGCGGCACCGAGCGCCAGCACGCCCGCGCCGAGCACGCGACGATTCTGCAGCCTCACGTCGCAGTCCTTCCCTTTTCACGGCCTCGTCCCCGCGAAGACTAGCCGGGGTCGATCTCCGGCACCGAACCGGTCCGCGTTGCGCCCAAGATCAACCGTCCAAAAAGGATTTCGCGGCGCCCCCCGAAACGCTTCCCCGCTACCTGCGTGAGCACGGGGGTCCGACGTTTGTCAACCCCCGCTCAGGCCGCTGACCTGCGAGGACGAGTCCGGCCCGCTAGGTGGGCACTGGCGGCCCGTGCTAGGATGGAGTCAGCGAAAGGGGCAGAGGACACATGGTTTTCAAGGTCGGAGAGACCGTCGTCTACCCGCACCACGGTGCCGCACTCATCGAAGCCATCGAGACCCGCGTGATCAAGGGCGAGGAAAAGAAGTACCTCGTCCTCAAGGTCGCGCAAGGGGATCTCACGGTTCGCGTGCCCGCTGACAACGCCGAGATCGTAGGCGTGCGCGATGTCGTCGGGCAAGAAGGACTGGACAAGGTCTTCGACGTTCTGCGTGCTCCCCACACCGAAGAGCCAACGAACTGGTCTCGTCGGTACAAGGCCAACCTCGAGAAGCTCGCCTCCGGCGATGTGAACAAGGTGGCCGAAGTGGTGCGCGACCTCTGGCGGCGAGAGAAGGACCGCGGACTTTCAGCCGGCGAGAAGCGCATGCTGGCGAAGGCGCGGCAAATTCTGGTCAGCGAGCTCGCGCTCGCGGAGGGCACCGACGAGGACAAGGCTGAGGTCCTCCTCGACGAAGTTCTGGAAACCGCGACGGTCTGAGCCCAGGGCAGCTCGCTCGCCCGGCGGGCGGCTGCCTCTACGATCGCGAACCGATGAACGTCGTCGTGATCGTGACCGTCGCACATCATGCCTCCGACTGGGAGCTCGCTCTCACGCCGGTCCATGGTGAGGCGCTACTCACGCACACCGTGCGGGGGCTGCTCGACGTACCGGAAATCTCTTCGGTGCTCGTGGCGGCCCCCCAGCGGTGTGCGAAGTCGTATTCCGAAGCCCTCGAGGGGCTTCCGTGCCGGGTCGTCCCCGGCTCGCTCCGGCAGGCCTTCGCCGTCGTCGAGCCCGAAGTTCCCCGTAACTCAGTTGTACTCCTCCATGACGCTCTGCGTGCCTTCATTCCTGCGCAAACCGTGCGTGACGTGATCAACGCCGTCGGTGACGCCGACGTCGTCGTCCCCGTGCTGCCGATGGCCGACACGGTGAAGGTGACCGACGACGCGTCGCTCATCGTCGGCACGGAGGACCGCTCCCGCCTGCGCACGGCCCAGACGCCGATCGGCTTCACGCTCGAGGCGTTCCTCGCGGCCGGCTTCACGACGGCGGTCCCGGCCGGCGCGGCGACCGTGCCGGGCCACCCGGACGCGATGCGCGTCACCACCGATTTCGAACTTTCACTGGCCGAGGCGATCGCGGCGGCACCGAAGAACGAGGAGACGCTGTGAGGATCGGCAACGGGGTCGACGTGCACCCGATCGAACCGGGCCGCGAGTGCTGGATGGCGGGCCTGCGCTGGCCGGAGGCCGACGGCTGCGCCGGCCACTCGGACGGCGACGTCGCCTCCCACGCACTGTGCGACGCCCTGCTCTCCGCGGCGGGCCTCGGCGACCTCGGCGCGGTGTTCGGCACCGGTGACCCCCGCATGGACGGCGCCCACGGCGCGGACATGCTCGCCGAGGTCAGGGGCCTGATCGAGGCGGCGGGCTGGCGCGTGGGCAACGCCACGGTCCAGATCGTCGGCAACGCGCCCCGGGTGGGCAAGCGGCGCGAGGAGGCGCAGAAGGTCCTGTCGGAGGCGGTCGGTGGCCCGGTTAGCGTGTCCGGCACCACTTCGGACGGCCTGGGCCTGACCGGCCGCGGCGAGGGCATCGCGGCCTTCGCGACAGCCCTGCTGCTGGCCGCGGACTAGCGCCCCAATGTGGCGTTCGGTGCGTCAGACGCACCGAACGCCACATTGGGTGCGCTGGACGCAACCAACGCCACATTGGGGCGCTTGGGCACAGGCGGAACGGACGCGGAATAGCGCCCCGCCGGGGCGGGTTCGGCGTGATATGTCCCTCACCCTCCTGGACGCCGTCCGCGCGCTGATCGACGGGAAGAACTTCGCCACCGTCGCCACCCTCGACGCCGACGGCGGTCCGCAGACCTCGGTCGTCTGGGTCGGCCTCGACGACGGCGACCTCGTCTTCAGCGCGACCGAGGACCGGCGCAAGGTCCGCAACCTGCGGCGCGACCCCCGCCTCAGCGTTTCGCTCACCGACGCCGAAAACCCCTACCGGCACACGCAGCTGCGCGGCACCGCCGAGATCACCCCCGACCCCGGCAAGGCGCTCCCCAAGGTGCTGAGCCACAAGTACCTCGGTCAGGACCCGCCGCCCGAAGGCCCGGAAACCGAGCGCGTCGTCGTGCGGCTGAAAGTCGAGAAGGTCGCCGGGAACGTCAAATAGGGTCCAGACCATGGGTGTGACATTCAACGAGGCCACCAAGGCCCTGCTCGACGGCCGCAACTACCCGGTCGTGGCCACCACCAACGCCGACGGCTCGCCGCAGAGCTCCGTCGTCTGGGCGCGCCGCGACGGCGACACCGTGCTCTTCGTGACCGTCCGGGGGCGGCGCAAGGAGCGCAACATCCGCCGCGACCCGCGGGTGTCGCTGTCCGTCTTCGACCTGGCCGATCCCGAGAACTACGTCGAGATCCGCGGCCGCGCCGAGGTCACCGCCGAGGGCGGTCCGGAGCTGAACGACGAGCTGGCCCGCAAGTACACCGGCGGGGTCTTCCCGCCCGAGCCGCCCGAGGTCGTGCGCGTGCTGGTGCGCGTGGTGCCCGAACACGTCACAGGGCATTCGTCCTGATGCTTTCGTTAGGCTGAAACCATGACGATCAAGGCGGTGCTGTTCGACTACTCCGGCACGCTGTTCCGGCTGGAACAGGACGAGACCTGGCTGGCCGACCTCACCGACCACGCCGGCTCGCCGCTGGACATCGAGGCGCAGGCCGAGCTGATGCGCCGGATGACCGCCCCGGTCGGTCAGGTCGTCGAACTCGACGCCGAGCACCTGCACGCCTGGCAGCACCGCGACCGCGACCCCGTGCTGCACCGGAAGGTGTACCTCGAGGTGCTCGGCAAGTCGGGCGTCCCGCGGCCCGAGGAGGCCGTCGCGCTGTACGAGCGGCTCATCGATCCCAGCCAGTGGACGCCGTACCCGGACACCGAGGCCGCGCTGAAGGCCGTGTCCGAACGGGGGCTCAAGGTGGGTGTGCTCAGCAACATCGCCTTCGACATCCGGCCCGCGTTCACCGCCCGCGGGTGGGACGCCTACGTCGACGAATTCGTGCTGTCCTTCGAGGTCGGCGCGGTCAAGCCGGAGCTGGAGATCTTCCGCAAGGCGGTCGAGGGCCTCGGCGTGCCGGCCACCGAGACGCTGATGGTCGGCGACAGCGAGGAGGCCGACGGCGGCGCCCGCGCGCTGGGCTGCGAGTTCGCGCTGGTCGACCCGCTGCCGACCGCCGACCGGCCGGATGCCCTGCTCACGGCGTTGCGCGGCTTCGGCGTCGCCTGAGGGCCTGCGACGCGGCTCACCCCGACCCCGTACCCTTCCAGGGTGGCCCTTCACCTTTTCGACACAGCGACCCGGAGCGTACGGGAGTTCCACCCCGTCCGTAGCGGAACGGCGTCGATCTACGTGTGTGGTGCCACCGTGCAGGGCGTGCCGCACATCGGGCACATCCGCGGCGCGCTGAACTACGACGTCCTGCGCCGCTGGCTGGTCCACAGTGGACTCGACGTGCTGCTGGTCCGCAACGTCACCGACATCGACGACAAGATCCTGGCCAAGGCCGCCGACGCGGACCGGCCCTGGTGGGAGTGGGCGGCGACGCACGAGCGCGCCTTCGAGCAGGCCTACGACCAGCTCGGCTGCCTGCCGCCGTCGATCAACCCGCGCGCGACCGGGCACATCACCCAGATGGTCGAGCTGATGCAGCGCCTGATCGACCAGGGGCACGCGTACGCGACCGAAGGCGACGTCTACTTCTCGGTGAAGTCGTTCGACCACTACGGCGAGCTGTCGCGCCAGGGCCTCGACGACGTCCAGCAGGGCGAGACGCCGACCCGCGGCAAGCAGGACCCGCGCGACTTCACGCTGTGGAAGAGCGCCAAGCCGGGCGAACCGTCGTGGCCGACGCCGTGGGGCCCCGGCCGGCCCGGCTGGCACCTGGAGTGCTCGGCGATGGCCACCGCCTACCTCGGCCGCGAGTTCGACATCCACGGCGGCGGGATCGACCTGATCTTCCCGCACCACGAGAACGAGCGCGCCCAGTCGAACGCCGCCGGCGACCCGTTCGCCCGCTACTGGCTGCACAACGCCTGGGTGACGATGTCCGGCGAGAAGATGGCCAAGTCGCTGGGCAACACCGTGTCCATCCCGGCGATGCTGGAGCGCTACCGCGCGCCGGAGCTGCGCTACTACCTGGTGCAGCCGCACTACCGGTCGAACGTCGAGTACTCCGACGGCGCGGTCTCCGAGGCCGCGCAGGGCTACCGGCGGATCGAGACGTTCCTGCGCCGCGCGGCCGGGTCCGGCGAGGTCACCATCGGCACGCTGCCCGCCGAGTTCGCGAACGCGCTCGACGACGACCTGGCCACCCCGCAGGCGTTCGCCGTGGTGCACAACACGGTCCGCGACGGTAACGCCGCTCTCGACGCGGGCGACACACCGAAGGCACTCGAACTCGCCGCGGCCGTCCGCGCGATGACCGACGTGCTCGGCCTCGACCCGCTGTCCGCGCGCTGGTCCGAGGCGGGCGGTTCCGACACGCCCACCAAGGAGGCGCTGGGCTTCCTCGTCGAAGGGTTGCTGGCCGAGCGCCAGCAGGCCAGGGCCGAGAAGGACTTCGCCCGCGCGGACGCCGCCCGTGACCGCCTCCAGCAGGCGGGCATCGTGGTGGAGGACACCCCCAACGGTCCGCAGTGGACAGTCAAGTCCGACTGAAGCAACGCAAGGAAACTTTCACCATGGCAGGCAATTCGCGGCGCCAGGGCGCGATCCGCAAGACGGGCACCAAGAAGGGCGCCGTCGTCGGCTCGGGCGGTCAGCGCCGCAAGGCCCTCGAAGGCAAGGGGCCGACCCCGAAGGCGGAGGACCGCCCCGGGCACAAGGCCTACCGCCAGGCCAACGCCGCGACCAAGCGCGACCAGGCCCGGCAGAAGAAGGCCGACAAGCCGGAGCTGATCGCCGGGCGCAACCCGGTGGTCGAGGCGCTGCGCGCGGGCGTCCCCGCGACCGCGCTGTACGTCGCGCTGAACATCGAGATCGACGACCGCGTGAACGACGCCGTCCGGCTGGCCGGCGACAAGGGCATCTCGATCCTGGAGATCCCGCGCGAGGAGCTGGACCGCAAGACGAACCGGGCCGTGCACCAGGGCCTGGGCCTGCAGGTCCCGCCGTTCGAGTACGCCCACCCGGACGAGCTGATGGCGGCGGCCCGCAACTCGGGCGAGGTGCCCCTGTTCGTCGCGCTCGACGGCGTCACCGACCCGCGCAACCTGGGCGCGGTGATCCGCTCGGCGGCGGCGTTCGGCGCCCACGGCGTGCTGCTCCCGGAGCGGCGCAGCGCGGGCATGACGGCGGTGGCGTGGCGCACGAGCGCCGGCACGGCGGCGAAGCTCCCGATCGCGGTGGCGACGAACCTCACCCGGCAGCTCAAGGCGTGGGCGAACGAGGGCTTGATGCTCGTCGGCCTGGACGCGGACGGCTCGGTCGACATCGACGAGCTCGAGCTGGCGGCGGACCCGCTGGTCATCGTGCTGGGCTCGGAGGGCCGCGGCCTGTCGAGGCTGGTCCGGGAGACGTGCGACGCGACGGTGTCGATCCCGATGGCGGCGGGCGTGGAGTCCCTGAACGCCTCGGTGGCGGCCGGCGTGCTGCTCGCCGAGGTGGCGCGGCGCCGCCGTGTCGCCGGTCGGGTCTGACACCACCACCCGGTCGGGTTAAGGTCTCCGTCGGATAAAACCGAGGGGACCCGATGTCGTTCGTATCGCCACTTTTCCTGTGGTATTTCATGCCGGCGGTACTCATCGCCGTCCTGGTGTGCCCGCGGAGCTGGCGCAACGGCATCATCGCGGTCGGCAGCCTGCTGTTCTACACGATCGGCGCCGGCGGGTTCGTGTTCCTGCTGCTCGGCTGCATGGTCGTGAACTTCATGGCCGGCCCGCTGCTGGCCCCGAGCCCGTGGGACGTCCAGGGCGTCCGGCGGCGCCGCATCCTGATCGCGGTGGTGTCGCTGGACGTCGCGGTGCTGCTGGTCTGGAAGTACGCGGGCTTCGCGACCCAGCAGATCGCGGCGGTGGCGCACTGGTTCGGCGGCAGCGTGCCGGTCGCGAGCCTGGTCGTCCCGATCGGCATCTCGTTCTACACGTTCCACCACATCTCGTACGTGGTCGACATCTACCGAGGTGAGCGGCAGGCGCTGCGCAACCCGGTGTCGTTCGCCGCGTACATCGCGATGTTCCCGCAGCTGGTGGCGGGCCCGATCGTCCGATATCGCGAGATCGCCGACCAGCTCCCGCAGCCGCGCTCGCACCGCCTCGACGACATCGCGGCGGGCTTCCCGAGGTTCGCGCTCGGCCTGTGCAAGAAGACGATCATCGCGGACTCGCTGAGCCCCCTGGTGGAAGCGTGCTTCAAGGTCCCGCCGGACCAGATGACGTTCGCCACGGCCTGGCTCGGCGCGATCGGCTACACCCTCCAGCTGTTCTTCGACTTCTCGGGCTACTCGGACATGGCGATCGGCCTCGGCCGCATGCTGGGCTTCCGCCTCCCGGAGAACTTCGCCCGGCCGTACTCGTCGGTGACGATCACGGAGTTCTGGCGCCGCTGGCACATGAGCCTCAGCCGCTGGTTCCGCGACTACGTGTACATCCCCCTGGGCGGCAACCGGAACGGAGCGGCCCAGACGTACCGCAACCTCTGCATCGTGTTCGTCCTGACGGGCTTCTGGCACGGCGCCCAGTGGACGTTCCTGGTGTGGGGCTGCTACCACGGAGCCCTGTTGGTGATCGAGCGCCGCTTCGGCCTCGACCTGGACCCGGCGGTCCCGTGGAAGCGTCACCTGCGCCGTGCCCTGACGATGTTGCTGGTGGTGTTCGGCTGGGTGTTCTTCCGCTCGGCGGACCTGGGCCACGCGCTGTCGATGATCGGCCACATGCTGATCCCGGACTTCGAGGGCCTCGGCGCAGGGGTGGAGCAGGCGTTCACGAACCAGCGTCTGGTGCTGCTGCTGGCGGCCCTGTCGGTGTTCCTGCTCCCGGCCCACCCGGTGACGGGCCCGCTGCTGGAGTCGTCCCGCAGCCGCCCGGCAACGGCGTTGCGCATCGGAGTGATGACGGCAGGCCTGCTGTACGCGGCAATCCTGATCGCGACGGGAACGTTCAGCCCGTTCTTGTACTACCAGTTCTGACCCTCGCGCCGGCTCGCGCGATGGGACAATCCCCCCATGACCGACCCCGTCGACCTGGCCAAAGTCCCCGGCGTGATCCCGTACGTGGACAACCACACCGGCCCCCGCCGCCTCCTCACCCTCGAAATCCCCCACCTCGGCCACACAGTCCGCGCATACGCCCCCATCGCCAGCATCGACGGCCGCCAATACATCGTCTCCTGGGGCTCGGTCACGTTCGAGATCCCGGCGGACCGCAACGTCCACGTGAGCGCCCACCTCCACACGAACAGCGGCTACGAGCACACGATCACGCCGTTCGCCTCGATGGTCCTGGTCCCGCACCCGGCCCCGATCAGGCTGAAGGCCCAGTTCGTCCCCACCCACGGCCCCGAAGGCACCCTCGTCCCCGTGATGTGAGCCGCGTGGTCAGCGCAGAATGAGGACGGCGAGCACGGCCGCCACGGCCAGGAAGTTCGAAGCGACCAGGGCGACGAGGAGCCGCATTTCCAGGCTCGCCCGCTGCCGGACCAGGCCGGTCTGCGGTGAGGCCGGCGCGGTGAGCCGCATTCTGGTCTCCACGCGGCCGTATTGCAGGCCAAAGCTGGTGAGCGCACCGCGCACCAGCCGGCGCCCGATGGCCACGACCTTCCCCAGGGTCTCCACGACCTCCACCGCGTTCTTGAGCACCTCGTAAGCCGCCACGACGACGACCACGATCTCGAAGCTGCCCGCCGAGCGGAAGCGAACGCCCGACACCGTGAACTCCGGTCCCGCTATTTCGGTGAGCAGCCCGGAGAGATCCTCTTTGAGGTTGTCTTGGAGGAGGCGGAGGCCACCCGGCTCCATCAGCAGAGCCGAGCGGTCGTCCCGGTACCTGCCTTCGTACTGTTCGGGCAGGGTCAGCCGCCACCGGCCGAGGTCGACTGTGAACGGCGAATCGACGTGGAACACCAACTCGGCTGCCTCGATGTGCTCCGGTCCGGGCATTCCGACCACCACCTCACGGCACGTTGTGCGCACTAAGAAGTCGCGCGCCACGGCGGCGCGTTACCCGCCGCTGAGCCGCAAGATCGGGACGTGAAAGCCTGAGGCCCGTGCTGACCACGCGGTACCTGTTCCTCACCCGGCACGGCGAAGCGACCCCGTCCGGCGAACTCACCGAAGCCGGCCAACGCCAAGCCGTCCTCCTCGGACGCCGCCTCCGGGACGTTCCCGTCACCGCCATCCACCACGGTCCGCTCCCGCGCACCACCCAGACCGCCTCGCTCATCGCCACGCAGCTTCCCGGTGTCCCCGTCCACGAGCACAAAGCCGCCGGTGACTTCGTTCCCTACGTGCCCAAGCGCGAGGAACTCCCCGAAACCGCCGCCGGTGTCCTCCTGGCCTTCGCCCGCAGCCTCCCGCCCGCCGACGAAGAACTCGCCGCCGAGGCCGAACGTCGGTTCAGCGGGCCGGTGCCGGGAACCGAGCCGCGGTACGAAGTTCTCGTCACGCACAACTTCCTCGTCGGGTGGCTCGTCCGCGCGTCGCAGGACGCGCCGCCGTGGCGGTGGCTCGCGCTCAACCACGCCAACGCCGCCCTCACCGTCATCCGGTACTCGCCGGCGCGGCCCGCCGCGCTGCTGACCTACAACGACCAGAGTCACCTGCCCGCCGAACTGTGCTGGACCGGGTTCCCGCCCGATTTCTACGTTCCGTAATCGCCGGACGCGGAGTGTGTCCGCGGCGAAAAACAGGTCTCGCCCGAATGGCCGTACCTGTCACGATGGCCGGATGAGTCCCGTTCCGTCGCCCACCTCCGATCGGCTCAGCGACTACCTCGCCGCCGATGACGTCGTCGACCACCGGCACCCGCTGATCCGCGCGCGAGTGGACGCTTTGCGGGCCACGAACGAAGATCCCGCCGAGGCCGCGTTCCGGTTCGTGCGGGACGAAGTCGAACACGTCATCGACGCGCGGGATCCGCGTGTCACCTGGCGCGCGTCGGACGTGCTCCGCGAGCGCGTGGGGATCTGCTACGCGAAGGCGCACCTGCTCGCCGCTTTGCTTCGGGCACAAGGGATTCCGGCCGGATTCTGCTACCAGGAGCTCTCCGCGCTGCACGGGCTGAATGCCGTGTACCTGCACGGCAAATGGGCGCGCCTGGACGCCCGCGGCAACCGCACGGGCGCGCGCGGGGAGTTTTCGCTCGACGAGGAGAAACTGGCCTGGCCGGTCGACACCGCACGCGGCGAGCGCGATCTCCGGGAGATCCACCCGGCACCCGCGCCGGTCGTCGTCGAGTTCCTGATGACCGTCCGACCGGGCCCCGGCTGGTACGAAAACGGCCTCCCGGCCACGCTCTGACGCCAGTTTCCCGGCGTTTTCGGGAAACTGGGAGATCTGGTTAATTATTGCCGAGAGTGACGTTCCGCGGCCCGCGCTGTCCCCCGAACTTCTTATTTCGCAGGCCCCCTCAGGCGCGTAAAGTGACTCCGCGCACTCGAACAGACACTATTTGCATTCGTCCGTTCGGGTGGTTCGAGGGAGGTGAAGCAAGTGGCCGCGGATGGCGGACCCCGCCGCCGCACCCCACTGCAGGAGATCTTCTGGACCAGGACGAGCTTGCTCCTCACCGTGCTCGTCGTCGTCGCCGGCCTCAGCCTGTGGCTCGCCGGCCTGATGGACCCCGGCACCGGGAAGAACCTGGTGACGTCGCTGGGCACCGGCACCCTGATCTCCGCGATCGTGGGGTTCGGCACCACGCTGATCACCGCCAGCGCTTCGCAGAAAGCGCTGGTGACTCCAGTGATCGAGGAAAGCAGGCGCGCGCTGGAAGACCTCAGCGCCGAATACCGCGCGCTCAACAAGGAGTTCTTCCCCACCGACGTGTTCGAGGCGACCACCGACCCCGACCCCGGCTTCAACCGGTTGCTGATGGCCGACCTCAACGCGACCCGGCAGTACTTCTTCCGCGGCTTCTCCGGGCGCCACGCGGCCGCCCGCCTGTTGCTCTCCCGCACCGAACGCGAACTCCGGGCCGTCATCGCCGACCCGCGTGACGCCAGCTCGATCAGCGGGCGCGCCCGCTACCTGCTGCGCCGTGAGGCGGGCGACGTCGACTCCGAACAAATCCAGACCCGGCTCGACGAAGAGATCCGGATCGGGCTCGTCGGCCTCTTCCTGGCGCGCAGCCGCTGCGCGTCGGTCGACATCACCGTGGTCGCCGACCCGCCGCTGGACCGGCTCGAGCTGTTCGACGACAGCGTGTGGGTGTCGCTCTACAGCGACGTCCGCGGCGCCACGAAGCTGTACCCGCGGTCCCTGCGGTTCACCGAGGGTTCCTTCCTCTACAACATGGAGCGCGCCGAATTCGTGCGCGTCTCGCAGTCCCGGACCGGCCGCCACTTCCGCATCACGTCCGCGACGACGCGGACGGATTTCCTGGCGCTGTTCGAAAAGATCACCGGATCCCCGCTGTCCGAGGAGCAGTTCCGCGAGCTGGAGGCCAAGTTCCACGCCTTCCGCGCGGAGTTCTCCGAAGTCGCCGAGCTAGGGAGCTGACCTTGCTCACCCGCCTGTCCCCCCTCTCCGAACTGGCCACGCGCCTGCGCACCGCCCAGTTCCCGCTCGCCACCGAATGGCGCGCGGTCGACGGCTGGTTCCGGCCGTGGGCCGCGCAATCCGGCCTGCGCGACGAACTGCGGACCCAGCTGCGCACGCTGTCCGGCGCGCAGGCCACGAAGGTGCTGCGCTCGTCCAGAGAAACGACCACGCACTTCGCCTGGTGCCTGCTGGATTCGCCGGCCGACCCGTTTTCCTTCTGGCTGCACGAATACAAGGCGCAGGAGGACTGGCGGGAGGGCTACGCCGATTCGGTGCACAACCACAGGTACCACTTCTGCACCACCATTCTCCGTGGTGACTACTTCCACGAAAGGTACGAAACGACGATCGACCCCGGCACCGGGCTGATCGCGTCCGCGCGGCTGCGCCGCCGGGCCCTGTGCCAGGCCGGCGACTGCGCCACCATGCTCGCCGACGAGTTCCACCGGATCCCCGAAGCGGCCGCCGGGACGATGACTTTCCTCGTGAAATCACGGCCCGTGAGCAGTTTCAGCCTTTCTTTCGATCCGGCCAGCGGAATCGGGCATCGTCACGTTCCGGTGGAGAGCCGATTGGGGGAATTGGCCGACCGCATCTAGCTACACACCGGCGTCAGCGGCGCTTACCATTACTCCACCCGTCTGAACACCACGGCCGGGATGGGAGAGGTGTATGCGCACGCAGGAAAGCACGATCGACCACGTGATCGTCGACGTCGTCGAAGACCGGGTCCACCGGCTTTGCCGCCAGTACGCCGAGCGGCTGCAGTTCCACGGCTGGCACCACGTCAGTTTCGTCCGCGCGAAAGCAGGTGGCTTCGCCCGCCACAACGGGGCCGACCCCGCCGTGGTCGAAGTGGCCGCGCTCGTGCACGACGTCAACTACCTGGTGCTCCGGAACTCACCCGCGTCGGCGGGCCGGAACCTCCGTCTGGAAATCCTCGCCGAATGCGGGGTGCCGCCGCACGTTTCGCGGTGGATCGACGAGATCGTCGACGAAGCGGAAATGGCCACCCGCGGCCGCGACATTTCGCTGGAGGCGCAGGCGCTGAGCGACGCGGACACGTTGTTCAAGGCGCTCCCGGTGACGCCGGTGGTGCTGGCCCACCGGTACCTGCGCGAGAACGGGCTGAGCCTGCGCGAGCTGGCGAACAAGATCGTCGGCGAGCAGTGCGACGTCCACGACGAGGGTTACTACTTCTACAACCCGGAGGCGGCCGCGACGTACTCGCGCTGGGCGACGGCGAACCTCCAGCTGTGGCAGTGCATCAAGGAGGCGGTCGACGACCCGACGGTGGTGGAGCTGCTGGACGCGGTGCACGAGGTCGACGCGCTGGCGTCCTAACCCTGCCCGTAGCCGCGCAGCCGGTCGACGACCTTCGCCACCTCGGGCGGCGGGAGCAGGCTCGGCCGGCCGGCGCTCTGCGCGAGCAGCCACACGCGGCACGCCCACTCGAGCTGTTGCGCGCGGTGGTAGGCGGCTTCCAGGCCGTCGCCGTAGGTGAGCGTGCCGTGGTTGGCCATCAGGCACCCCCGGCGGCCGTCCAGTGCCTCGAGCACCGCGGTGGCCAGCTCGGGGGTGCCGTACGTCGCGTAGCGCGCGACGCGCACCGACGGGCCGATCGTGGCGATCATGTAGTGGATCGGCGGCAGCTCGCGCACGAGCGTCGACGCGGCGGTGGCGTGCGGCGCGTGCGTGTGGACGACCGCGGTCACGGGCTCGCCGTCCGGGTCGCGCACGTCCCAGTAGACCGACAGGTGCATCGGCAGCTCACTGGTCGGCTTGAGCGTGCCGTCGACGACCTGCCCGCCGAGATCGACGACGGCGACGTCCGCCGGCGTCATGCTCGAATACGCGACCCCGGTCGGCGTGACGGCGACGAGGTCACCGGCCCGCACGGACACGTTCCCGGAAGTACCGACGACGAGGCCGTCACCGACCATCCGGCGGGCGTACGCGCACACGGTGGCCCGCTCGGTCTCGAGGATCATGCACACCACTCTGGTCCAGACACGCCCCCGCCCTCCTCCGGGGGGCGGCCCTTGTCCAGTCTATCGGCTCCTACCTGCCAAAACGGCGGTTCCGGAAATCTGTGGACAACTCGGCGGGGTCCGCGGGAACTGTGGACAACTCCGGCTGGCCTGCGCCGTCGGAGCTGAGGTGGGCTTTGCAGTGTCGCCAATGAGTCATTCGCGACCTCGGCGAGCCCCGGAAACGGAGTGGGCCCGGCGCCTCGACGAGACGCCGAGCCGGGCCAGGAAAACTCCGCGGGTCGCGTCCGCTGCTCAGCCCTTGGCCGCCGGAGCCGAGGTAGGCGTCTTCGCCGCGGGAGCCGGAGCCGGAGCAGCAGAAGGAGCCGGGCTGGGCTTGCGGTCCCCGTTCCCCGAAGCCTCCTCCACCGGAGCCAGCAGCCGCATGGCTTCCTGGACCGCGACATCCGTAGCCGCGATCCGCTCGGCGACCTTCTTGCGCAGATCGAGCGCGAGTTTCCGGTTCTGATCGGCTTCCGCCTGCTGAGCCCGCGCCGACCGCAACGCCGACTCCGTCTCCTGCTGCTTCCGCGCGACCTCGTCCTCGAACGCCTTCTTCTTCCGCGCCAGCTCCTCCGAAGCCACCCGGTCGGCTTCCTGGCGGGCCGCAGCCGCCGCCGCTTCGGCCTTCGCGTCCGCTTCCTTGCGGGCCCGCTCCGCCGCCGCGGCCTGCTCGACGCGCTTCGCGCCCGCCGCCGCGTTCAGCTTCTCGATCTCGCCCTTCGCCTCCGACAGCAGCCGGGCGCGCTCTTCCTCCGCGTCCTTCGCGAGCTTGTCGGCCGTGCGGCGGGTTTCGTGCGCGTACTTGTCGGCCTGGTCGCGGGTCGACGCCGCGTCGGCTTCGGCGGCCGCGCGCAGGTCGGCGATCTCCTCCTCGGCGAGCTGCATCATCATGCGGACGCGCTCGGCCATCGCGCCGGCGCCGGACGGGCTCGAGCTCATCCGCGCGAGGGCGGCCTTCGTCTCGGCCAGCTCCTTCTGCGCGTACGCGAGGGCTTTCGAGAGGTCCGAGGACGTCGCGACGGCTTCGTCGCGGCTGCGCGACGTTTCGCGCATCTCCTTGGTCAGTTCGGCGAGACGCTCGTCGACCTGGCGCTGGTTGTAGCCGCGGACACCGACCGCGAACTGGGTGGTCTTCGGGGCGGACTGGGGCTTCTCAGGCGCGACCATCGGCACACCTTAGTGAGCCGGGGACCGTCCGCACGTACCGCCAAACGGATGCATCACGGATTTTGGAACCCCCGGTGACGCATGGCATCCTGACCGTTGTTGACCAGCGGTTGACGCGAGGAGGCCACTGTGGACATCCAGGCGATCCTCGCGGACATCGGCGCGCACTGGCACGTCTACGCCACCATGCCGCTCATCGCCGCCCTGATCGGCTACCTGACCAAACGGGTGGCGATCGAGATGATGTTCCGGCCCCTCGACTTCGTCGGGATCCGGCCGTTCCTCGGCTGGCAGGGCGTCATCCCGGCGAACGCGCGGCGGATGGCCACCACCGCCGTCGACCTGCTGACCCGAAACCTCGTCGACCCGCAGGAGATCTTCAGCAGGCTCGATCCGGAGGAAATGGTCAAAGAGCTCGAACCGCCGCTGCTCAAGGCCGTCGAAGAAGTCACCCGCGAAGTCATGGAGACCTACCAGCCGCGCCTCTGGGAACTGCTGCCGGCGCGGGCGCAGCGGCTGCTCGTCGAGCAGGTACAGGCGCAGGCGCCGGCCGTCGTCAAGCGGCTGATGCGGGAGGTCTCGGCCAACATCGACGACGTCCTCGACGTCAACGACATGCTCATCGGGGCGATGGTCCGCGACAAGTCGCTGACCTGCCGGCTGATCCGCGAGGTCGCCGCGCCCGAGTTCAAGTTCATCGCGCGGTCCGGGATCTGGTTCGGGTTCGTGATCGGGCTCGTCCAGTTCGTCGCGTGGGCGCTGACCAAACAGCCGCTCATCATGCCGATCTTCGGTTTCGTCACGGGGTTCGTCACGGACTGGCTCGCGCTCAAGATGATCTTCTACCCGCGCGAGCCGCGCGGGTTCGGCTTCTTCCGCTGGCAGGGCATGTTCCAGAAGCGCCGCCAGGAGGTCGCCGCCGACTACGGCGCGCTGATCGCCGACGAGGTGCTCACCGTGCGGAACGTGCTGGAGGCCGTGCTCACCGGGCCGCGCGCCGACAAGCTGTTCGCGATGATCACCCGCGAGGTCCAGCGCACCGTCGACCAGCAGGCGAGCATCGCCAAGCCGCTCGTCGCGCTCACCATCGGCGGCCGGCAGTACCAGGAGATGAAGCGCGCGGCGGCGGAGAAGGTCATCGCGTACCTCCCCGAAACGGTGAAGCACGTCGAGAGCTACGCCACCGGCGCCCTCGACGTCCGGAACACGATCGTCGAGAAGATGCAGCAGCTGACGCCCATCGAGTTCGAGGGGATCCTGCGGCCGGCCTTCAAGCAGGACGAATGGAAGCTCATCGCCGTCGGGGCGGTCATCGGTGGCCTGGTGGGTGAACTCCAGGTGCTGCTCCTGCTGCACTGATCACGGGCCGATAGCGTGCGCGGGTGGACTTCGGCACGCACTGGCAGGTGTACGTCACCATGCCGTTCATCGCGGCGCTGATCGGGTACGTCACCAAGCGCGTCGCCATCGAGATGATGTTCCGGCCCCTCGAGTTCGTCGGCGTCAAACCCTTCGGCTGGCAGGGGGTGCTGCCGGCCAACGCCGAGCGCATGGCGGCCACCGCCACCGAGATGCTGACCACCAACCTCGTCGACCCCAAGGAGATCTTCGCCCGGCTCGACCCGGCGCAGGTGGCGAAGGAGATCGAGCAGCCGCTGCTGCGCGTCGTCGAGGACGTCACCCGCGAGGTGATGGAGACCTACCAACCCCGGCTGTGGGAGGTCCTGCCGAACGGCGCTCAGCAGCTGCTGCTCAAGCGCGTCCAGGCCGAAGCGCCGAAGGCGATCACCAAGATCATGCGGGAGATCGCCGACAACATCGAGGACGTCCTCGACCTCAAGCACATGGTCGTGACGAACCTCGTCCGCGACAAAGCGCTGCTGAACCGGCTGATCCGCGACATCTCCCGGCCGGAGATGCGGTTCATCGCCCGCTCCGGGATCTGGTTCGGGTTCAGCCTCGGCTGCGTGCAGCTGGTCGTGTGGGCGCTGACGAAGTCGCCGATCGTGCTCCCGCTGTTCGGCCTCGGCATCGGCTGGCTCACCGACTGGCTGGCCCTCAAGATGATCTTCCTGCCCCGCGAGCCGCGCCGGTTCTTCGGCGTCTACACCTGGCAGGGCGTCTTCCAGAAGCGCCGCGACCAGGTGGCCGCCGACTACGGCGACATGATCGCGCGCGAGATCATCACCATTCCCAACCTGCTGGAGGCCGTGCTGCGCGGGCCGAAGTCCGACAAGCTGTTCGCGATGATCACCCGCGAGGTGCAGAAGACGATCGACGCGCAGGCCAGCGTGGTCAAGCCGTTCGTCGCCATCGCCGTGGGCACGAAGAAGTTCCAGGAGATGAAGCAGACGGCGGCGGCGAAGGCCGCGGAGCGCGTCCCGGAGACGATCCGGTACGCGGAGAACTACGCGATCAACGCCCTCGACGTGCGCAACACGATCGTCGAGCGGATGCGGAAGCTGAGCGCGCTCGAGTTCGAGCAGCTGCTGCGGCCGGCGTTCCGGCAGGACGAGTGGAAGCTGATCGCGGTCGGCGCGGTGATCGGCGGGCTCGTTGGCGAACTGCAGGTGCTCGCGCTGCTGGGCTAGCCGGTACGGTTTCGCTCTCGGGACTGCGAGGGAGGTCGGGGTGGACGCTGTCCTGCACGACCTCGCCCGGCACTGGCCGGTGTACGCGGCGATGCCGTTCATCGCGGCGCTGATCGGCTACGTCACCAAGCGCGTGGCCATCGAGATGATGTTCCGGCCCCTGGAGTTCATCGGGATCCCGCCGCTGCTCGGCTGGCAGGGCGTCGTCCCGAAACACGGCGGCCGGATGGCGGCGGTCGCCACCGAGCTGCTGACCGAGAACCTCCTCGACCTGCGCGAAGTGCTCGACCGGATCGACCCGGTGATCATCACGACCGAGCTGGAGCAGCCGCTGCTGCGCGCGGTCGACCACATCGCGCGCGAGGTGCTCGCCGAGCACCACCCGCGGCTGTGGGAGGTCATGCCGACGCTGGCCCAGGAAATGCTGATCAAGCAGGTCCAGGCGTCGGCGCCGAAGCTGGTGCGGGAGTTCCTCGACGACGTCCGCGAGCACCTCGACGAGGTTCTCGACGTCCAGCACATGACGGTCCAGCGCCTGACCCGCGACAAGGCCCTGCTGGTGCGGCTGATCCGCGAGACGTCCCGCCCGGAGATGGCGTTCATCGCGCGGATGGGCATCTACTTCGGCTTCGGGCTGGGCCTGGTGCAGACGATCGTCTGGGCGTTCACGCGCGAGCCGTGGGTGCTCCCGATCTTCGGCGGCGCGATCGGGCTGTTCACCGACTGGCTGGCGATCAAGCTGATCTTCGTCCCGCGCGAGCCGGTCCGCGTCGGGCGGGTGATCTTCCAGGGCAAGTTCCAGCGGCGGCGCGCGGAGGTGGCGCGGCAGTACGGCGAGCTGATCGCGACCGAGGTCCTGACGGTCCAGAACCTGCTGGACGCCGTGCTGCGCGGCCCCCGCGCCGACCGCCTGGCCGCGCTGGTCGAGCACCTCGTTTCCGACGCGGTCGACAAGCAGATGCCCCTCTCCTGGACGGTCGGCGGCACGCGGCTGAAGGAGATGAAGCACGCGGCGGCGTTGAAGGCGCTGGAGCAGCTGCCCGACACGGCCCGGTACGCCGAGGGCTACCT
This sequence comes from Amycolatopsis lexingtonensis, assembly GCF_014873755.1. Taxonomy (NCBI): domain Bacteria; kingdom Bacillati; phylum Actinomycetota; class Actinomycetes; order Pseudonocardiales; family Pseudonocardiaceae; genus Amycolatopsis; species Amycolatopsis lexingtonensis. Next base: position 8,027,117 of record NZ_JADBEG010000001.1, on the reverse strand, counting down.
GACCGAGGCGATGGACGTCGCGAAGGTCATCGAGCAGCGGATGCTGGCGCTGACGCCCCTCGAATTCGAGGGGCTCCTGCGGCCCGCGTTCCGGCAGGACGAGTGGAAGCTCATCGCCGTCGGCGGTGTGATCGGGTTCGTCGTGGGTGAGCTGCAGGTCCTGCTGATGCTCGGCTGACCCCTTGTGGGCCGGCAGCGCGCTGCCGGCCCACAAGGCTCGAGCACTACGCGGCGGTGTTCCAGACGTACATGTACGCCTTGGCCTGAGCACGAACGTGCTGTTCCAACGCCGTCCGGTTGGTGTTGCGTCGAAGCTTGAACTCTCGCCCCTGTCGCAGATCCCACACCACTGGAGTAGCGCCAGGCAACGCTTGATCGAGGACGCTCTCCATCAGGTACAACAGCACGTCGGCACCATTCTGATCGAGAGCAGTCGCCTTCACGTAAGGGGCGACAAATAGCTGCTTTCCGCCTGCCTGCCGGATACCGATCATTCGCCGCATCACGACGGTGAGGTCGTCGTCCTGCCACCGTTCCAGCTTGACCGGAATGCCAGTCGACGCCTTCGGCAGGAGCCGGAAAAATCCGGCCACCGCCTCCTCGTACGCACGTCCCCGACTCTCGTCCGCAGCCGCGGCGTGCCGAACCACTTGCTCGAGCTTGGCTCGGGGGTTGACTGAGCCCATTGCAACCCGCAGCCCGGCGTAGAGGTCCCCGTAGTAAATCCACCCCGGCCCCTGCTGGCCGAGATAACGCTCCTTCTGGTCGGTCACCACGCGCGTCGACTGTCGCGGTCCTGCCACGATGAAGTCAAGGAACTGAAACCCGCCGACTTCGGCGGCGTTGTTGGTCATATCGCTTCTCCTTGGGGAGGAGCGCGCCGTGCACGAGCTTGTGTCGTGTAACCAGTCACATCCGGATAGCTCCGGTTTGACTCTCTCCAAGCGGGAGACTAGCTTTCAAGTGTCTAGTTCGAAAGCTACTGGCTGAGCGCGCTCACCGGTAAGTCCGAACCCCTGGCCGGGGGTTCGGACTTTTTGTTTGGGTACGAATCCCGGCAGTGCCCCAGGGGTGGCGCACTGCCGGTAACGCGACGGATCGAGCTGTGCGTCGAAGACCGCCAGCGGCAGCTCGACCATATGATCGAGCCGCCGATACCCAGAGACTACATGTAGGGGTCGGCGCGCGCGCGGGACCCAAGGGGTGGCGTGTCGCGTCGTCCCCCGCTCGGGTTACCTAACTCGACCGCTCCATGGCGGGCAAGCCGCGCAATCAAGCTGCCGCGACGAGGTCCGGGGCCGGGTCGACCGCCCGGACCCGCGTCCGTCGGTCGCGCTGCCAGGCGATCACCCGGCACACGACGTAGATCAAGAACGAAATCGCCGTCACGAACGCGCTCACCGGCAGGCCGGGCGCCAGGGACAGCACGATCCCGCCGATCGCCGACACCTCCGCGAAGACCACCGACAGCACCGTGGCCTTCCACGGCGACGCGGTCACGCGGGCCGCCGCCGCGGCGGGCGTCACCATCAACGCGACCACCAGCAGCGACCCGACGACCTTCACGCTCAACGCCGTCGAGACGCCCACCAGCAGCGCGAACACCACCGTCAGCGTCTTCACCGGGACCCCGCGCGCGACCGCCACGTTCCGGTCCACCGAGGCGAACAGCAGCGGCCGGTAGACCACCGCCAGCACCGCCAGCACGACCACCGACGACACCACGAACAACGTCAGGTTCGTCGAGTCGATCGTGATGATCTGCCCGGTCAGGATCCCGAACTTGTTCCCGGACCGTCCTTTGTAGAAGGACAGGAACAGCACGCCCATGCCGAGGCCGAACGAGAGGATCACGCCGATCACCGAGTCGCGGTCCGCGTCGCGCGCGCCCAGGATGCCCAGCAGCAGCGCCGCCACCACCGCGCCGATCAGCGCGCCGTACTCGACGCCGATCCCCAGCAGCAGGGCTGCCGCGCCGCCGGTGAACGCCAGCTCGGACGTGCCGTGCACCGCGAACGACATCCGCCGCATCACGATCAGCGGGCCGAGCATCCCGGCCACCAGACCGAGGATCAACGCCGCCAGCAGGGCGGTCTGCACGCCGGAGAGCTCCGTGATCAGCTCCCACGTCTTGCCGAAGTCGAACAGATCCAAGACTCAGCCCACTTGCTCTTCGACGTCGTGTTCGTGGTGGTGCGGCTCCTCCTCGCACAACGCGCTCTGCGCGCCCGCGATGTGGATCTGCCCGCCCACCTTCAGCACCTCGACGCGGGTCCCGTACAGCTCGGACAGGGTCGCCGTGGTCATGACCTCGTCCGGCTTGCCGATCCGGAACTGGCCGTTGACCAGGTACAGCACCCGGTCGACGAACGGCAGCACCGGGTTGATCTCGTGCGTCACGAACAGCACCGCGGTCTCCGCCGTGCGCCGGCGCCGGTCGATCAGCTCGCTGATCGCGCGCTGGTGCGCCAGGTCGAGGGACAGCAGCGGCTCGTCGCAGAGCAGCACCTCGGGGTCGCCGACCAGGGCCTGCGCCACCCGCAGCCGCTGCTGCTCGCCACCGGACAACCGCCCGACCGGCTGCTTCGCGTACCGGGTCGCGCCCACCGCGTCGATCGCCGAAGCGACGAGACGGCGCCGGGCCGCCATGCCGAACAGGCCGGGGCCCCAGCGGTGGCCGTCGAGGCCCAGCCCGACCAGGTCGACGCCCCGCAGCGTCAGCGACTCGTCGATCGCGCGCTGCTGCGGGATGTAGCCGATCTTGCGGTTCGCGCCGCCCGGGCGCCCGCCCGCGATCTCGACCGTGCCTGCCGAGAGGCCCTGCATGCCGAGCAGCGCCTTCAGCAGGCTGCTCTTGCCGGACCCGTTCGGGCCGAGGACGGCGAGGAACTCGCCCGGCTCGACGACCAGGTCCAGCCCCGACCAGAGGGTCCGGGAACCGAAGGCCAAACCCGCCCCGCGGACCCGGACCGCGGGGCGTACGTCGTCGGAGACGGGAGACATGACTACTTCAACGCCCCCGCCAGCTCGTCGACTTCCCCGGTCATCCAGACAATGTAGTCCGTCACACCCTGCGGCAGCGTCTCGGTCACGTCCACGACGCCGATGCCGGCGGCCTTCGCCTGCCCGACGACGTCCTGGGTCAGCGGGGTCACCGTCTGCGCGTTGTTGATCAGCGCCTTGACCTGCTTGGTGGCGATGAGCTGCTGGTACTCGTTCACCGCGCCGGCCGGGACGTCGGTGTCGTTCTCCACCGCGTCCGAGAACGCCTTGGGCGTCGCGTCCGTCAGCTTCGCGCTCTGGAGCAGGTAGTGCGCGACCGGCTCGGTGACGACGACCTTCGTGCCCGGGTGCGTGGTGCCCAGCTCGCCGAGGCGCTTCTCCAGCTCGCCGACCTTCGCCTTGAACGCGGCCGCGTTGTCGTTGAACGCCTGCTTCGACGCGGGCTGCAGCTCGCCGAGCTGCGCCGCGACCTGGTCGGCGACCTTGCCGACGCCGGGCAGGTCGTACCAGACGTGCTCGTTCTCGTCGCCGGTCGCGGCGATGTCGTAGGCGACGAGCTTCTTCGCGTCCCCGGCCTGGCCGGTGAGCTTGTCGAAGAACTCGTCGTACCCGCCGCCGTTGGACAGGAGCAGCTTCGCGTCCTTCGCCGCGAGGGCGTCGTCGGCGGTGGTCTCGTACGAGTGCGGGTCGGCCGACGGGTCGTGGATGACCGACTTGACCTCGACCTTGTCGCCGCCGACGGCGTTCACGACGCTGCCCCAGACGTCCGTCGAGGCCACGACCTTGATCTTGTCGGCGCCGCCGGACTGCCCACCGCCCTCGGCGGCGGTGCCACCGGAGCACGCGGCCAGGGCGAGCACGGACAGGGCCGAAGCGGCGGCGAGCGCGCTCCTGGTGCGGCGGGAACTCATCGAGAACTCTCCTGCAGACGCTAATGGAAACCGTTGTCAGATTCAGCTTACCCCATCCGGATGACTTCCTGGCCATCCGATCCGGTTTTGGTGTATGCGACTTCATGCATGCGGATCGAGACATCGACCACCCGGGGTGTCTCTTCAACAAAACGATCTGAACCGTTACGGTTTGCTGATGGGACGTCCTATTCGCACCCGGAGGCAGGCGACGCTGGCGTCGCTCGCGGCGGAGCTCGGTGTGTCCAGGACCACGGTGTCCAACGCCTACAACCGGCCGGACCAGCTGTCCCCCGAACTGCGCCGCCGCGTCCTCGAGACCGCGCGGCGGCTCGGCTACCCCGGACCCGACCCGGTCGCCCGCTCCCTGCGCACGCGCAAGGCGGGCGCGGTCGGGCTGCTGCTCACCGAGAACCTCTCCTACGCCTTCCGCGACCCCGCCGCCGTCGGCGTGCTCGAAGGACTGGCCCTGGCCTGCGAAGACGCCGGCGTCGGCCTGCACCTGGTGCCGGCCAGCCCGGGCCGCGAGGACGTCGCCGCGGTGCACCGCGCGGGGGTCGACGGCTTCGTCGTCTACTCCGTGCCGGACGACGACCCGCACCTGGCCGCCGTGCTGGAGCGCCCGGTGCCGACGGTGATCATCGACCAGCCGAGCATCGAGGGCATCGACCGCGTCGGCCCGGACGACGCGGCGGCCGTCGGCAAGATCGCCGAGCACCTCGTCTCACTCGGCCACCGGCAGGTCGGCGTCATCTGCATGCGGCTCGCCCGCGAGCGCAACGACGACTTCGTGTCCGCGACCCGGCAGAGCGGCGCGCACTTCCACGTGCAGCGCACCCGCCTGGAAGCACTGGCCGTGGCGTTCTCGGCGGCCGGCGTCGACTGGGCGGGCGTCCCGGTGGTCGAGCGCTTCGACCACACCGTGGACGACGGCGCGTCCGCCGCCCGCCAGCTGCTGGACGCGTACCCGCAGATCACGGCCGTGATCTGCACCTCCGACATCCTCGCGCTCGGCGCCATGGCCGAGGCCGAGCGGCGGGGCCTGCGCGTGCCGCAGGACCTGACCGTCACCGGCTTCGACGGCATCGCCGAAGCCGAGCGGATCGGGCTCACCACGGTCCACCAGCCGGTGCTCGAAAAGGGCAAGATGGCCGGTCGCCTGCTGCTCGGCTCGGCCGAGCGCAGCGCGCCGAAGGTGATCACGCTGCCCACCGAACTGCGCGTCGGGCGCACGTCGGCGCCGCCGCGGACGGTCGAGGAGCCCTGGTTCGGCGGCTGAAAACGCCGTGACATTGCTCGTAGTGCATTGCTCGATCGCGCGCCGGCCGGTCCAATGGAGGGGACAAGCCCGCGCCGCGGGGCCACTGGCCGGAAGGTGACCGATGACCTCGATCGACGTACTGCTCAAGCGCAACCAGGAACTCGGCGAGGTCACGCCCGGCGACCGGTCGTCCCCGAAGCCGTCGCTCCAGGTGGCCATCCTGACCTGCATGGACGCCCGGATCCGGGTGTTCGAGCTGTTCGGCCTCCTGCAGGGCGAATCGCACGTCCTCCGCAACGCGGGCGGCGTCGTGACCGACGACATGATCCGTTCGCTGGCCCTCTCGCAGCGCAAGCTCGGCACCCGCGAGGTGCTGATCGTGCAGCACACCGAGTGCGGCCTGTCGATGGTCACCGAGGACGACTTCAAGGACGAGCTGGAGAGCGACACCGGCCTGCGCCCGACCTGGTCGGTCGAGGCGTTCCGCAACGTCGAGAACAGCGTCCGGACGTCGGTGGAGCGGGTGCGCCGCAGCGCTTACCTGCCGCACACGGAGACCGTGCGCGGCTTCGTCTACGACGTGAAGACCGGGCGGCTCACCGAGGTCCAGTAAGCCTTGCGCGTCCTCTTCGCGGCCCTCGCGTCGGCCGGTCACACGTACCCGACCTGGCTCGGCTGCGGCCGGACCTGGTCGTGGCCGGGTGGGGTGTCCCGGAGGTCGCCGCAGCCGGGCGGCGCGCCGGGATCCCCGTCCTCTGGCACGGTTTCGGCAGGCTCTTCCCCGAAGGCATCGGGCTCACGCGGCCGGACGGCGGGCGCCACCTGGACATCTGCCCGCCGTCCCTGCAGGACGCGGACTTCCTCGCGACCGCCGACCGGATCGCCCTGCGCCCGGTCCCCTTCTCGGAACCGGCGCCACCGGTGGCCGGCGGCCCGCTGGTCTACCTGACCCTCGGCACCGCGTTCGGCACCCCGCAAGTCCTCACCACGGCGATCCGCGGCATGGCCGCCCTCGGCACGCACGTCGTCGTCGCCACCGGCCGGGTGCGCCCGGAGGAACTCGGCGGCCTGCCGGGCAACGTCACGGCCCGGGCGTGGGTGAACCAGGCCGAACTGCTGCCACGTGCCGACCTCGTCGTGCACCACGGCGGCAGCGGCACGACGCTCGGCGCGCTCGCCGCCGGCGTCCCGCAGCTGGTCCTGCCCCAGGGCGCCGACCAGTTCGCCAACGCCGCGGCGCTCGTCGACGCCGGTGCCGCGCTGCGTCTCCTGCCGGGCGAGCTGAGCGCGGACGCCGTCGCCGAACAAGCTCGGAAGGCGTCCTCCTGCCGCGACGCGGCCCGCGCGATCGCCGCGGAGATCGCCGCCATGCCGTCGCCCGACGAGGTCGCTCGCGAGCTGCCGGAGCACGCGAAGTAGCCTCCCGGCGTGGCTGTGGACGCTGACGTACTGCTCGACTGGTTCTCCGCGCACGGCCGGGACCTGCCCTGGCGCGAACCGGACTGCTCGGCGTGGGGTGTGCTGGTCAGCGAGATCATGCTGCAGCAGACGCCGGTCGCCCGCGTGCAGCCGATCTGGCACGAGTGGATGGCGCGCTGGCCGGTGCCCTCGGCGCTGGCCGCGTCGACGCAGGGCGAGGTCGTCCGCGCCTGGGGGAAGCTCGGCTACCCGCGCCGCGCGCTGCGGCTCCACGAAGCCGCCGGGGTGATCGCCCGCGACCACGGAGACGTCGTGCCGTCCGATGTGGACACCCTGCTCGCGCTGCCCGGGATCGGCGCCTACACCGCGCGCGCCGTCGCCGCGTTCGCCTACGGGCGGCGCGCGCCCGTCGTCGACACCAACGTGCGGCGGGTCGTCGCGCGGGCGGTGCACGGGGCCGGGGACGCCGGGCCCGCGTCGAACACCCGGGACATGGCCGACGTCGAAGCGCTGCTGCCGGTCGAAGACGCGCCCGCCGCGAAGTTCTCCGCCGCGATCATGGAGCTCGGCGCGCTGATCTGCACCGCTCGCGCGCCGAAGTGCGCGGACTGCCCGGTCTACGACGAATGTGCGTGGCAGCTGGCCGGCCGTCCGGAGTACGCCGGCCCGGCCAAGCCGGTGCAGAAGTTCGCCGGCACCGACCGGCAGGTCCGCGGGCGGCTGCTGGACGTCCTGCGCGGCAGCGAAGGGCCGGTCGAGAAGGCGAAGCTGGACCTCGTCTGGCACGACGCCGGGCAGCGCGACCGCTGCCTGGACTCACTGCTGGTCGACGGCCTCCTCGAACAGACCCGCGACGGTCTCTTCGCGCTGCCGGGTGAACACTGACGCACTACGACCAAAGTTGGTCAATAGTTGTCGTCGACGCGTTCCGGAGTTACCGTTCTCCGCATGGTCACTGTTGACCGCCGGACCCTGTTCAAAGCGGGGGTGACCGCTACGGCGGCCGGCGCACTGGGGATGACGACCACGGGGACGGCCGCCGCGGCCGTGCCGACACCGACGATCCACGGCTGCTCCGAGTGGGGCGCGCGGCCCCCCTCGGGCACGATCGTGGTGGAGAACCACAAGCCGACCTACATCGTCGTGCACCACGCCGTCGATCCGCCGATGAACGACGACTTCTCGCTGGCGCGCGCGTTCTACGTCGCGCGGTACATCCAGAACCTGCACATGGACAAGAACGGCTGGATCGACAGCGGCCAGCAGTTCACGAACAGCCGCGGCGGGTTCGTCACCGAGGGCAGGCACCGCAGCCTGGAAATCCTGCGCGGCGGCACCCAGCACGTCCAGGGCGCGAACGTCGCCAACCACAACAGCGAGGTCATCGGCATCGAGAACGAGGGCCTCTACAGCACGGTCGACGTGCCGCAGGCGCTGTGGGACTCGCTGGTCGGCCTGGTCGCCTACATCGCCCACCAGTACGGCATTTCGCCCGAGTTCATCAAGGGCCACCGCGACTTCAACTCGACCGAATGCCCCGGCCAGGTGCTCTACGACCGGCTGCCGGAACTACGGACGGCGGTGGGCCGCGTACTCGGCGTCTCGGTCGCGCGCAGCGAGGCGGAATGGCCGTTGCTCAAGCCCGGCGCCACCGGCAGGAAGGTCCAGCTGGCGCAGGAGTTCCTGCGCTCGGCCGGCTTCGACGTGCCGACCGACGGCGTCTTCGGGCAGTCCACAAAGGACGCAGTCGCGGCGCTCTCGGCCCGGGCCGGTCTCCAGCGGGACACGTGCACCGCGGCGGCCGGCGAAACCGGCTTCCTCGGCGCCGACGTCTGGCCGCTGATCGTCCCGGCCGGCCGCTCGGCCGCCGCTTGGCGATCCGACCTTTCCCAAATCTAGCCTCCCCCACTTGGGTGCCAAACCCGCATCTTTCGCCGAGAAAGATGCGGGTTAGCGCAGTAAGACGTCGGACAGGAAGGCTTCCACCGCGCCGCGGTAGGTCTCCGGGGCTTCGTCGTGGGGCAGGTGCGCCGAACCCGGCACCACGAGGTGTTTCGCGCCCGGCACCCGCGCGGCGACGGCGGCCTGCTGGCCGGGCGGCATCGCCGTGTGCTCGCCCTCGATCAGCAGCAGCGGGCAGCGGATGGCGTCGACGAGGTCCCAGTAGTCGCGCCGGCCCCATTCGGCCGCGATGACGTAGAGGTCTTCGAGGTCCGAGACCAGGTGGTAGCCGTATTCGCGTTCCTCGACGCAGTCCGCGAAGTACTCGCCCGCGTCGCCGAAGAACTCACGGACGCGGTCGAGGGACTTGAACGGCACCGGCCAGCTCTCGAAGTACCCGCGCCAGGTTTCGACGGTCCGGCCGCGCTGGTCCGGCGCGAAGTCCTCGGACACGACCGCGCGCACCAGCTCCGGGTACCGCGCGGCGGTCGCCCACGCGTGCAGCCCGCCCATCGAGTGGCCGATGAGCACGGCCGGGCCCGCGTCCAGGGTCCGGAGCGCTTCGGCGACGTCGTCGGCGAACCGCTCGGTCGTCCACGGCCCGACCCGCGGGGCGCTCCCGTGGCCGCGCGCGTCGAAGCCGTACACCGCGCCGTAGGGCCGGAGCCACTCCGCGACCCGCCACCACGTCCGCGCGCGGCCCATCAGGCCGTGGAGCAGAACGATCGGCACGCCCGTGCCGCCGAAACAGAGCACGCGGCCACCTAACCACAAAACCGCAGGTGCGGAACGTGACCAAGTGATCGCAATCCATCACCTATGGTGGTCGTATGCGCCGCCGACTCGCTGCCCTCGCCGTCTGCGCCGCGGTGATCCTCGCCGCGGCCTGCAGCGGTGACGCCGTCTCCGGCGTGCCCCAGCCCCCGCCCCTGCACGCCACGCCGGGAGCGTCCGGCGGCGGTGACGCGTACTACCCGGACGACGGCAATGGCGGCTACGACGCCCTCGGCTACCAGGTCGGCGTCACCTACGACCCGCCGAGCGGCCACCTCGACGGCGACACGACGATCACCGCTCAGGCGACCCAGGACCTGAGCCGCTTCGACCTCGACCTGCGCGGGCTGGACGTGCGCGGCGTCGACGTCGACGGGCGGCCGGCGCGCTTCAGCCGGGAGAAGGCGCACGAGCTGGTGATCACGCCGTCGTCGCCGATCCGCGCCGGGACGACGTTCCGCACGCGGGTGCGCTACGGCGGCGACCCAGCGAAGACCCCGCACGAAGGCGGCAGCGAGAACGGCTGGCAGCACTCGGCCGACGGCGGCGCGTTCATGGTCGGCGAGCCGCACTCGGCCGCGTTCTGGTACCCCGTGAACGAAACCCCGCGCGACAAGGCCACCTTCACGCTCACCGCGCATGTCCCGGCCGGGTGGACGGTCATTTCGAACGGCCGGGAAGGCCCGCCGGGCACGTGGACCGAGCCGAACCCGGTGGCGAGCTACCTGACGACGATCGCGATCGGCAAGTTCAGCGTCGACAAGTCGACACTGCCGGACGGCACCCCGGTGGTCTCGGCGTACGCCCCCGGCGCCGAAGGCCACCGCGCGATCGGCGAGCGCCTGCCCGAGGTCCTCGGCTTCCTGAGCGGCAAGTTCGGCCCGTACCCGCAATCGGCGGCCGGCGGCATCTTCCTGAACGAGGACGTCCACTTCTCGCTCGAGACGCAGACCCGCCCGACGTACGCGAAGTGGGCCGACCTGCCGACACTGGTGCACGAGAACGCCCACGAGTGGTTCGGCGACTCGGTCTCGCTGCGCGATTGGTCCGACATCTGCCTGAACGAGTGCTTCGCGTCGTACGCGCAGTGGCTGTGGGCCGAGCGCGAGGGCCAGAACCTGGACGACCGCTACCGCGCGGCGATCGAAATCACCCATGGCAGCACGGACTTCTGGGCGCAGAAGCTCGTCGCGATGGGGCAGGGCCACGAGTTCGAAGGCGTCTACAACAAGGGAATCCTGGCGCTGCACGCGCTGCGCCGCGAGATCGGCGACCCGGCGTTCGACCGGCTGTTGAAGGAATGGCCGTCCCGGTACCGGCACGCCAACGCGGCCTGGGCGGACTTCGAGACGATGGCGACACAGGTCAGCGGCAAGAACCTGAAGGAGTTCTTCGCCGCGTGGTTCCACGGCACGACGCTCCCCGCGGACGCCGACCTCTACCCGGGCTCACTGCGCAGCTGAACTACTTGGCGATCTCGGGTCGTGGCGTCGAATCGACCGACTCAACGCAGAGGGACTCGCCGCTCCGCAAGCGCTCCGCCGGATTGTCGCTTTGCGGTTCCATAGACGACACAAGTCGCAATCCGGCCTCCACGAGCACACCGATCACCTGCTCGGCCAGCACCTCACGATTGGTTTCCGGAGCAGTGGCGGCCAGCGATACCCAAACTCGGGTATCCACGCCGGTCGATACCCGAATAGTTCCTTCCGTCTGGATGGACGAAGCCGTCATTGCCGCGATCGTCCGAGTCCGCAATTCGGCGGCTGCACGCAAGTCGACCGCTTGCGCCGCACGATGGATAGCACGAACGAGATCCTTCGCGGCTTCGACCGCAGTGGCTACTCGGAAGGAGTACGGCCCAAACTCGACTTCATCGTTGGCCGGGTCGTAGCCAAAGCGCGAGTACTTGCTCGCGACGAGCCGCGGATCCGCCCCCGCCTTGACCTCCTTCTTCTGCGGTCCTTCGCCGACGCCGCGGGTCCACTGGTCGAAGTGCAGCAAACCGTTCCGCATCTGCTGGAGGCCGGGAACAGCCTCGTCGAACGCCACCCGGGCACGGCTCAGCTCGGCGATCACCGCCAACTCCATCTTCAATTCCCGCAAGGCCGTTTGCTGCAGCTTCTCCGCCATGCACAGCTCCCACAAGGCCACGACCAGCTGACGAGCGTCGATCTGGCGTGAGCTGAACGCAGTCCGTGGGTCATCATCCTCATGGATTCGAGCTTCGTTCAGCTCTACGCACTGCAGCCACCAGTACGCTTCGGAAACCGCGATCGCGTACGGATTGTCCGCAGGTGACCAACTATCCGGTGCGTTCGTCACGCCGACCTCTTCCCCGGCTCACTGCGCAGCTGAACTGCCCAGCAACGACCGCGTCAAGGAACTCCGCGCGTCCTGCATCTCCCGCAGCGCCGCCGTCAGCTCCTCGTCACCCACCACGACCTCGTCCTCCGGCCGCGAAGCCAGCGCCAGCAACGACGCGCGCCGCAGCAGTTCCTTCGCGAACGACGCCGTGACGCCCTCCGTCGCCGCCACGATCGGGGCCAGGTCCGCCGTCAGCTTCAGCCCGCGCGCGTACAGGCGCAGCAGCGCCTCCCGGCCCGCCGCGTCCGGGAGCGGGATCTCCACCGCCAGGTCGACGCGGCCCGGGCGGTCGGCCAGTGCGCGTTCCAGCGCGCCCGCGCGGTTGGTGGTGAGCAGGAACGTCACGTCGGCGTCGCCGCCCACGCCGTCCATCGCGTCGAGCAGGGTGAACAGCAGCGGGTGCGCGTCCGGGCCGTAGCTGCGGTCCTGGGCGATGAGGTCGACGTCCTCCACCACGACCACGCTGGGCTGCAGCCGCCGCGCCAGCGCCGCCGCCTTCGCGACGAACCGCATCGCCGTGCCGGTCAGGATGATCACCGTGGTGTCCGGCAGGCGGCTCATCAGGTACCGGACGGTGTGCGTCTTGCCGGTGCCGGGCGGGCCGTGCAGCAGCAGGCCGCGCTTGAGGTGCTGCCCGGCGGCCAGCAGCCGCTCGCCGTGCTCGGCGATGCCGACCGTGTGCCGCTCGATCGCTTCGAGCACGCCTTCGGGGAGCACCACCTCCTCGCCGGTCAGCGTGGGCCGCGGGAGGAACGTCAGCAGGTCGTTGCCGCGGTTTTCGCTGGCGCCGAAGGCCAGCACCTGCCCGCGCAGCACGTCGTGCCGGGCCATCACGCGCTCGACGCGGTCGCGCACCTCCGTCGCGATCGCCCGCGACGTCGCCAGCACCTCGAGCCGCGCCTCCATCTGTCCCCACTGCGGGTTCGCGCCGCGGATCGCGAGCAGCACCGGCTCGCCGCCCGGTGCCCGCGTGCCGACGAGCCCGAGCTGCACGGCCTCAGTCGCCTCCTCGGGACCGGTCGCCGTCGTCGTGTAGTCGACCGAGCCGAGCTCGAACGTGCCCTGCTTGCGCGCGATCACGAGCATCCCGATCAGGTCCTCGTGCGTGCGCTGGCCGCCCGCGATGCCGAACCAGCCGACGTCGGTGCCGTGTTCGGCGAGGTAGGCGTCGACGCCGCGCTGGATGTTCGCGTGCTCCCACATCGGCCAGTTGCGGGTCACGACCACCACGCCGGGCAGCGGCCCGACGTGCCCGGTGACGCGGTCGATCAGCTCGTTGCCCCCGCTCCCGGCCACGGAGTCGGCGGTCGCCCGGATGATGCGCTGCAAGTCGGCGGCGAGGTCGCGCTCGGTGCTCCCCATGGGTTTCACAGTGGCACGGATCACATGCCGGGGCCAACTAGGCTGTCACCCATGAGTGTCGTGAAGATCAACGCGATCGAAGTTCCCGAAGGCGCCGGCCCCGAGCTGGAGAAGCGCTTCGCCGCCCGCATGCACGCGGTCGACCAGCAGCCCGGGTTCCTCGGATTCGAGCTGCTGCGCCCGGTTTCCGGCGAGACGCGCTACTTCGTGTACACGAAGTGGGAGACGGAAGAGGCCTACCAGGCGTGGGCGAAGGGCGGCCCGGCCGCGGCGGCGCACTCGGGCGAGCGCGCCAAGCCGGTGTCCACCGGGGCGAACCTCCTGGAGTTCGAGGTCGTCCTCGGTTCGCAGCCGGGTGAGTGACCTCGCTCGTGCCGCGGAGCTGCTCGACGGCGCCGGCGCGCTGCTGATCTGCGCCGGCGCCGGCATGGGCGTCGACTCCGGCCTCCCGGACTTCCGCGGCGGCGAAGGGTTCTGGCGCGAGTACCCGCCGTACGCCCGGCTCGGGCTGCGGTTCGAGGAGCTCGCCGACCCGCGCCACTTCGCCGAAGACCCCGAGCTGGCTTGGGGTTTCTACGGGCACCGGCTTTCGCTGTACCGGAAAACCGTGCCGCACGACGGGTTCCGGCTGCTGCTCGGCGTCGCCCCGCCCGGCGGCACCCGCGTCTTCACGTCCAATGTGGACGGGCAGTTCCAGGAGGCGGGCTTCGAGCACGTCGCCGAAGCGCACGGCTCGATCCACCACCTGCAGTGCCTCGCCGGCTGCACCACGGACATCTGGCCCGCGGCCGGCCTCGACGTCGACATCGACGAAGAGACCATGCGCGCGGTGCCGCCGCTGCCGTCGTGCCCCCGCTGCGGCGGGCTGGCCCGGCCGAACATCCTGATGTTCGGCGACTACGACTGGCTCCCGCACCGCAGCCAGGCCCAGCTCGACGAGCTGACGGCGTGGCGCCGGACGGCACGCGACCTCGTGGTGGTGGAACTGGGCGCGGGCCGGGCGGTCCCGACGGTCCGCCGCTACAGCGAACTGGCCAGCGCGGCGACCGGGGCGCTGATCCGGATCAACCCGCGCGAACCCGAGATCCGCCACAACCACGGCGTCTCGATCGCGGCCGGCGCGCTGGAGACGTTGACCGCCTTGCTGGCCTAAGGCAGGCGCACCTCGGCGAACACCGCCCGGTGGTCGCTGCCCGGGACGTCGAACACCCGGTAGTCCAGCACCGCCGCGCGGTTGTCGACGACGACGTGGTCGATCGTCACCACCGGCAGCGACGAGGGCCACGTCGGGGTCAGCGCCGAGCCGTGCTCCTCGGCCGCGTCGTTGTAGCCGCGGGACAGCACGGTCCGGAACGCCGCGTGGTCCAGCGTCGCGTTGAAGTCGCCCGCCAGGATGCGCAGGCCGTGCTCGCCCGCCGCGCGCGAAAGGTCCTTCATCTCGCGCTCCCACTGCGGGGTGTCGACGTCCGGGGAGATCGGGTGCACGGCGACGATCTCCGCCACCACGCCGTCGCCGAGGTCGGCCTGCGCGCCCGGCTGCTTGGCCGCCGAATCGCCGGTCAGGTTGACCTCCTTGAGCGGGAAGCGCGACACGATCCCCGAGCCGAACGCGCCCGGCGCCGGGTGCAGCACCCGGTACGGCAGCAGCTGGAACAGCCCGGCCGCGGTCAGCCCGTCGACCACCCGTGGCGTCATCTCGACCAGGTTCAGCACGTCGATCCGCTGCTCGCGCACCAGGTCGACGACGGCCTTCGGGTCCGCCTGGCCGTAGAGCAGGTTCGACGAGAGCACGCGCAGCGTCTTGCCGTGCACCTCGCGCTGCTCGCTCGCGGACAGCCGCGGGACCACGAGGACGGCCAGCGCGATCGACAGCACCAGCGCGACCCCACCGGTCCACCAGCGCCGGAAGGCCAGCGCCAGGCCACCGGCGAGCAGGCCCGCGACCACCGCGTACGGCGTCAGCGACAGCGCGATCAGGGTGTACCAGTTGCCGTCGAAGCCGATCAGGCGCAGCGCCGCCAGGCCGGCCAGCGGCACGACGGGTACCACCAGCAGGGCCGTGACCAGCGGGTTCTTCCGCCGTGACCGCGTCTCTTCCGCAAGGACCATGCCGCCGAGTATGCCGACGACCGCCGCCGGGGGCTCGGGTACCGGCCACACCTCCACAAGATCTCCACCAGCGGCTGCCAGCCGCTGCCAGCGCGCTGTGCGCGGGCTACCAGCGCCGGCGTCCACAGTCGTCCTCACAACGCGACAGCGAAGGAGGACGCCCATGTCGCACGCGATCCAGGCCGAGGGCCTGGTCAAACACTTCGGGGAAACCAAGGCGCTGGACGGGGTGGACCTCGAGGTCCCGTTCGGCCAGGTGGTCGGGGTGCTCGGGCCGAACGGCGCCGGCAAGACGACCGCCGTCCGGATCCTGGCGACCCTGATGAAACCCGACGAAGGGAGAGCCACCGTCGGCGGCTACGACGTCGTCAAGGATCCCGTCCGGGTCCGCAGCCTGATCGGGCTGACCGGGCAGTACGCCTCGGTCGACGAGGACCTGAACGGGACCGAGAACCTGGTCCTCATCGGACGGCTCTACGGGATGCCCCGCGCGCACGCCAAGAAGCGGGCCGCCGAGCTGATCGAGCGGTTCGAGCTGACCAAGGCGGCCAAACGGCCGATCCGGACGTACTCGGGCGGCATGCGGCGGCGGCTCGACCTGGCCGCCAGCCTCGTCGGCGGCCCGGAGGTGCTCTACCTCGACGAGCCGACCACCGGGCTCGACCCGCACGCCCGCAACGAGGTCTGGGACGTCGTCCGCGGCCTCGTCGCCGAAGGTGCGACGGTGCTGCTGACCACGCAGTACCTCGAAGAAGCCGACCAGCTGGCCGACAAGATCACCGTGTTCGACCACGGCCGCGTCGTCGCCGACGGCCGTGCCGACGAGCTGAAGCGCCGCGTCGGCGGGCAGACGCTGCAGGTGCGCCCGACGCAGCTGGCCGACATGGACGCCGTCGACCGGATCCTCGCCGACCTGGCCGGGGTGCGCCCGACCCGCGACAACGGGACCGGGCTGCTCACCGCGCCGGTCAACGACCCCGTCCTGCTGTCCACTTTGGTCCGCAAGCTGGACGAAGCCGGGATCACCGCGGACGAGCTGGCGCTGCGGCTGCCCAGCCTCGACGAGGTGTTCCTCGCCCTGACCGGGCACACCGCCGAAGCGTCCACTGAGGACACCACCCGCGACCTCGAAGGGAGCCTGGCATGACGACCCTGGCACTCGACCGCCCGGCCCCGCCGCGGCACATCAGCCCCGCCAAGGGCTTCCAGCACGCGCTTTCGCTGGCCTGGCGCGGCATCCTGAAGATCCGCAAGAACCCCGAACAGCTCGCCGACGTCACGTTGATGCCGATCGTCTTCCTGGTCATCTTCGTCTACCTGTTCGGCGGCGCGCTGTCCGGCTCGACCGACGCCTACCTGCAGATGGTCGTGCCCGGCATCATCGTGATGAACATCCTGCAGGCCTGCCTGACCGTCGGCGTGCAGCTCAACACCGACGTCACCAAGGGCGTGTTCGACCGCTTCCGCAGCATGCCGATCGCCCGCTCGGCACCGCTGATCGGCGCGGTGCTCGCCGACGTCGTGCGGTACGTCGTGTGCCTGGCCGTGCTGATGGTCGTCGCGACGCTGATGGGCTACCGGATCGCGACCAGCCCCGGCGAGTTCGCCGTGGCCATCCTGCTCGCGCTGGCGTTCGGGCTGAGCTTCTGCTGGGGCTCGGTGTTCGTCGGCATGCTGATGAAGACGCCGGGTTCGGCGCAGGCGCTGATGTTCGTCTTCATCATGCCGCTGACGTTCGGCAGCAACGTGTTCGTGCAGACGTCGACCATGCCGGGCTGGCTGCGGGCGTGGGCCGACATCAGCCCGGTCAGCCTGATGGCGAACGCGCTGCGCGGCCTGATGAACGGCGGCGCGGTCGCCGGGCCGCTGGCCGGTGCGCTGGCCTGGATGGCCGGTGCGGTCGTGGTGTTCTTCCCGCTGGCCACGTGGGCCTACCGCCGGCGGGTGTGAGGGCGCGGAGACACGGGGGTGTTCCGCACCAAGGGGAAGGTCGTGAGTGGCTGGTCGGGTTAGAACCCGACCAGCCACTCACGACCGTTTTCAGTCCAGTCCGGCCATGAGCCAGTCGATCGCGTCCTGTTTGGACAGCGCGCGGGTTTCGTCGTGGACGGCGTCGTAGTCCGGGAGCGCCGCGCGGAGGTCGTCGACGAGTTCCCGGACCTCCGGGCTGCCGAGGTCGAGCCGCCCGCGGATGACCGCCGACGCGGCGAGCACCCGGGCCGCCGTCTCGGGTTTGCCCTGCCGCGCGCGGATCATCGCCAGCAGTTCCACCGCGCCCGCCATGTCCGGCATGTCGCCCCGCCGGCTCGTCGCCCGGATCGCGACGACCGCGTGCGATTCCGCCTCGTCGGCGCGTCCCTGGGCCAGCAGGATCCGCGCCTCGAAGGCGTGCACGAACTCGTCGCCGATCCCGCCGGGGAACCAGTCGTCGCCGCCCATCGCGGTGACGCGGTCGAGCAGCGCCCGCGCCTCGGTCAGCTCGCCCGTGCGCAACAGCAGTTCGAGCCGCCCGAACATCAGGATCGCGCGGTGCTGCAGGTTCGTGATGTGTTCGCCGTAGCGCTCCGCGGCTTCTTGGTCGCGCCACGCACCCTCGAAGTCGCCGGCGCGCGCCCGCTCGACGGCCAGCCGCCACCAGTGCTGCACGGCGTCCTCGTAGGACCGCAGCTCGATCGACAGCGCCAGGCCCTCCTGGTAGATCTCGATGGCCTTCGCGCTGTCGCCGTCCTGGGACAGCGCGTACGCCTTGAAACTCAGCGTCATCGCGGTGCCCCAGCGGTCGCCGACCGATTGGAACCCGGCGTGCGCCAGGTCGCGCGCCCGGTCCGCGCCCGCGACGTCGCCCGCGTCGTCGAGCAGGAAGCTCTCCACCCAGTGCCCGCCGGCGCGCGTCCACGCGTCCGCGCTCGTCTGGGCCCGGTGCACCTCACGGAGGGCGATCTCGCGGTCGCCACCCAGGAAGGCCAGCATCGGCAGCGCGACCGCGAGCCCCGGGTACCGCTCCACCGCGTTCGTGCGCACGCATTCGTCGACCAGCCGGAGGATCTCGCTCTGGTCGGACCGGACCGGGATCGCGTCCATCAGGTAGACGAGCGCCCGGTAGGCCGCCCCGACCGCGGGCGGCAGCCGGTCGCCGAAGTCGAGGGTCTCGCGGATCAGCCCGCCGACCCGGCTGCCCTGGCCGAGGATGGTCAGGTACCAGAACATCCCGTCCAGCAGCTCGACCGCGTTGTCCACATCGGACATCTCGATCGCGCCGCGCAGGGCGGCGACCATGTTCGCGTTCTCGGCCTCGTACTGGTCGATCGCGCGCAGCTGCTCGGCGGTGCGCAGCGTCGGCTCCAGCCGCTGCGCCAGCTCCGCGTAGAAGGAGGCCATCGCCCGGCGCATCCGGTCGTGCTCACCCGATTCCACCAGCCGCTCGGTGGCGTAGGCGCGCAACGTCTCGAGCATCCGGTACCGCGGCTCGCCGGACGCGCCTTCCACGGTGTCCACAATGGACTTCTCGACCAGGCTGCCGAGCACGTACGGGACGTCGGCCGCGGGCAGCAGCTCGTCCGCGCAAACGGCTTCGACCGGCGCCAGCTCGGCCCCGCCGGCGAACACCGCGAGCCGGCGGGCCAGCACCAGCTCGGCCTCGGTCAGCAGGTCCCAGCTCCACTCGACGACCGCGCGCAGCGTCCGCTGCCGGGGCAGCGCCGTCCGGCTGCCCGAGGTGAGCAGCCGGAACCGGTCGCCGAGCCGCCCGGCGATCTGGGCCACGGTCATCGACCGCAGCCGGGCGGCGGCCAGCTCCAGCGCCAGCGGCATCCCGTCGAGCCGGCGGCAGATCTCGCCGACCTGGTCCACAGTGGACTCGTCGAGCACGAAGTCGGGGCGCACGGCCGCGGCCCGGTCGAGGAACAACCGCGTCGAGTCGAGCTCGGCGGCCTCCGCGGGCGCGGCGCGTTCCGCGGGCACCGGCAGCGGGCCGAGCGGGCACAGCGCTTCCCCGGTGATGGCGAGCGGCTCGCGGCTGGTGGCCAGGATCCGCAGCCGCGGCGCGCGCTGCAGCAGCTCGTCGGCCAGCGCCGCGGCGGCGTCGACGACGTGCTCGCAGTTGTCCAGCACCAGCAGGGCTTCCGCGCCGCCGAGCACCTCGACGACCTGGTCGAGCGGGTCCAGCGGGCGGCGGATCTCGGTGTCGGTGCTGCGGATGTCGCGGACCTCCAGCGCGCTCAGCAGCGCGCCGCCGAGGTCGTCCGGGTCGCGGACGCCGGCCAGCGCGGCGAACCAGACGCGGCCGCGCTGCTGCGCCGGGTGCCGGGACGCCGCTTCGGTGGCCAGCCGGGTCTTGCCCGCCCCGCCCGGCCCGGTCAGGGTGACCAGCCGGGCGCCGCCGAGCAGTTCGGCCAGCAGCTTGAGCTCGTCGTCGCGGCCGATGAACGTCGTCAGCCGGGTCGGCAGCCGGTCGGCCACCGGCGACGGCGGCGCCAGCTCGCCCCGCAGCGCGGCGACGTGGATCTCCTGCAGCTCGGCCGACGGGTCGACGCCGAGCTGGTCGGCCAGCGTGCGGCGGATCCCGGCGTACACCGACAGCGCTTCCGACTGCCGCCCGGCCGCGCAGAGCGCGCGCATCCGCAGCCCGGCGAGCCGTTCGCGCAGCGGGTCGGCCTCGGCCGCGGCGGTGAGGTCGGCCAGGACGCCGTTGTGCTCGCCCAGCCGGATCAGGGCTTCGAACCGGTCCTCGGCCGCTTCGGCCCGCAGCCCGGCGAGCCGCCGAGCGGGCGCCTGCGCGAAGGGCGCGTCGAGGACGTCGGCGAGCGCGTCGCCGTGCCACAGCCCGAGCGCCTCGGCGAGCAGCTCGGCCGCGTAGCCGTCCCGGCCCGCGGCCAGCTCGCGGCGGCCCTCGGCGGCGAGCCGTTCGAACCGCTCCGCGTCGACGTCTTCCCGCGCGACCGCCAGCCGGTAGCCGCCCGGCCCGGATTCGACCGCCACCGGCAGCGCTTTCCGCAGCCGCGAAACCAGCGACTGGAGGGCGTTGGCCGCATCGGACGGCGGTTCGCCGCCCCACAGGCCGTCGACGAGCGCGTCGGCGGGCACCGCGCGCCCGGCGTCCAGCGCGAGCCGGGCCAAGAGCATGCGGAGGCGCGCACCGCCGATGTCGATCGGGGTGCCGTCGTCTTCCGCCGCACGCAGCGGGCCCAGCAGCGCGACGCGCATGCGTCCAGCTTTCCAGACGGCGGGACGGCGCCGAGCCGGGCGGCCCGGACGGGCCGACGTAAGTGCGGATTATCCGGACAAATGCGACGCAACTCCCAGGCGTACGTGATCTTGGCACTACCTTGCGACCGAGGTCACCCGATAGGACAGGAGCGTTCATGAGGGGACAGAAACCGGTCGTCGTCGCGGCCGCCGTGGTCGCCAGCCTCTGCCTGGGCACCGGCGTCGCCGCGGCGGGCGACGGCTGGGGCGCGCAGCCCGGCAGCGACGGCGCCGGGGACAGCTACTACCCGCAGGACGGCAACGGCGGCTACGACGTCGCCGACTACAACCTCAAGGTCACCTACGACCCGGCGTCGCACCAGCTCACCGGGAAACAGGACATCTCCGCGCGGGCGACCCAGTCGCTCAGCTCGTTCGACCTGGACTTCAAGGGCCTGACCGTCGACTCGGTGAAGGTCGACGGCCGGGCCGCGAAGTTCGCCCGGACCGGCGACCACGAGCTGGTCGTCACGCCCTCGCGGGCGCTGTGGCGCGGCCGGAACTTCAAGGTCGAGATCGCCTACCACGGGGTGCCCGCACCGATCAACGATCCGGCGCTCGGCAACAACGGCTGGCAGTTCGCCCAGGCGGGCGGCGCGTTCGCCGCCGGCGAGCCGCGGTCGGCGACCACCTGGTACCCGGTCAACGACACCCCGCTCGACAAGGCCACGTTCCACCTGGCGATCACCGTGCCCGACGAGTGGGGCGTGATCGCCAACGGCCGCGAGAAGCCGTCCTTCAAGGCACCGGGCGGCACCACGCACGTCTGGGCCGAGGAAACGCCGATCGTGCCGTACCTGACGACGGTCGCGATCGACAAGTGGACGTTCGACCGGCAGACCCGCAAGGACGGAACGCCGATCGTCAGCGCGTTCGCCCCCGGTGTGCCCGACTCGACGAAGCAGGCCGAAGCGCGGCTGCCGGAGATCCTCGACTTCCTCGAGTCGAAGTTCGGCAAGTACCCGATCGACGCCGCCGGCGGCATCTTCCTCAACGAGCAGATCGGCTTCTCGCTGGAGACGATGAGCCGGCCGATCTACTCCGCGGGCTGGGCCGGCACGGTGCCGACGATCGTCCACGAGAACGCCCACCAGTGGTACGGCGACTCGGTGGCGGTCGAGCACTGGAAGGACGTCTGCCTCAACGAGTGCTTCGCCTCCTACGCCACGTGGTTGTGGGACGAGGGCAAGGAAGGCGTCGACCTGGACAAGCAGTACGCGGACGACGTCAAGAAGGCCACGACGACGTTCTGGAACGGCAAGCTCTACGACATGGGGCAGGGCAACGAGTTCACGTACGTGTACTCGAAGGGCCCGATGATGCTGCACGCGCTGCGCAACTACGTCGGCGAGCAGGCGTTCTCCCGGGTCCTGAAGACCTGGCCGTCGCTGCACCGCGACGGGAACGCGAGCATGCAGCAGTTCCAGCGGTACACCGAAGCCGTCTCGCACAAGAACCTCCAGGGGTTCTTCGACGCGTGGGTGTACGGCACCGGCAAGCCCGCCGACCAGTACCTGTACCCGGGCGGCCTCAAGCCCGCCGCCTGACCCGTAGTCCGTGAATGCCACATCGAGGGACTTAAGGTCTCTAAATGTGGCATTCACGGCTTTCGGAGGTGGCATGGCCAAGGTGCTGATGACGGGGTTCGCGCCGTTCGGCGGTGAGCCGGTGAACCCGTCGTGGCAGGCGGTTTCGCGGCTCGGCGCGCGCCGGGACGACGTCGCCGCGGTCGAGCTGCCCTGCGAGTTCGGGGCGTCGCTGCCCGCGCTGCGCGCCGCGGTCGAGGAGCACCGGCCGTCGCTCGTCGTGTGCGTCGGCCAGGCCGGCGGGCGGTCCGACGTCACGCCGGAGCGCGTCGCGATCAACCTCGTCGACGCCCGCATCGCGGACAACGCGGGCGCGCGGCCGATCGACGTCCCCGTGGTCCCGGACGGCCCGGCGGCCTACTTCTCGACGCTGCCGGTGAAGGCCTGCGTGGCGGCGATCCGCGCGGCGGGCGTGCCCGCGTCGGTGTCCCACACCGCCGGGACCTACGTGTGCAACCAGGTCTTCTACGGCCTGATGCACTTGCTGGCCACGGAATTCCCGGGCGTGCGCGGCGGGTTCGTGCACGTGCCGTTCAGCCCGGAGCAGGTCGCGGCCTCGGGCAAGCAGGCACCCTCGCTCGGGGTGGACCGGATCGCCGACGCGCTGGAAGTCCTGGCGGACACGGCATTGAAGACGACCGACGACCTGGTG
The DNA here is from genome assembly GCF_014873755.1 of Amycolatopsis lexingtonensis. Taxonomy (NCBI): domain Bacteria; kingdom Bacillati; phylum Actinomycetota; class Actinomycetes; order Pseudonocardiales; family Pseudonocardiaceae; genus Amycolatopsis; species Amycolatopsis lexingtonensis. Next base: position 8,004,488 of record NZ_JADBEG010000001.1, on the reverse strand, counting down.
ATCAGCGCGGGCGCGGAGCACTAACCGCCGCGGCCGGTGAGCTCCACGAACGCCGCCGGGCCCGGGACGTTGTGGTGCACCGTCAGGTCCGCGACCCGGTCGCCGCTCCACCCCGGCGTGAAGCTGACCACCAGCGTGCACCGGCGGCCCGGGGCGATGTCCTGGTTCACGCAGCCGCGCGCGTCCACCGCGAAGTCCGTGCTGTCCAGCTCGATCCCGCTCACGCGCAGCACGCTCGCGCCGACGCTGCGGACCGCCACCGTGCAGGTCGTCGTCGTGTGCACCGGGGTCGTGCCGCAGGCGACCGACTCCGGGACGACGACTTTGGCCTCCGCGGCCGTCTCCGGCACCCCCGGGAACGTCGCCGGCTTCCCGCGCACGAGGTCCAGCACGGTCACCCCGGTCACCGTCAGCACCAGCGCGCCGGCGGCCAGCAGCACGATCGCGATGGCCTTGATGCCGCGGGCGGCGCCGTCCTTGGCGGTGAACCCGCCGGCCGCCAGCACGGTGACCACCAGCGTCGAAATCAGCGTCGCGCTGGGGCCGGCGCCGATCGCGGCCGGGACGAGCGTGCCGAGCAGCGACGCCGCGACGGTGACGGCGAACCCGGTCCAGGAAAAGCGTTTCGCCTCGCGCAGCTGCCTCCGCACGGTCGGCGGCCGGGGCTTGGTCGCGGTACTCATGCAGGTAAGAGCGCCGAGCACCCCGCGCACGGACGAGATTCCCCCGTTCGGCGGTACGGCGACCCCGTTCGTGATCTGAGGCACACCATTGTGGAATCCCCCTGTCGGGCGATCGAACGGTGTTTTCATGTGCGGATGATCGGATTCGAGACCGACCTGCAGGACCTGCGGGATTCGGCCGGTGCGCTGCAGGGCGCGGCCGACGCCGCGGAAGCCGCGTCGAACGGCCTGCGTGGCACCGACGTCCCCGTCTCCTCCGGCGGTGACGGCATCTTCGGCGGCATCGCGGGGATGATCCCCGTGGCCAACGCCTTCGGCCGCACCCTCGGCATGCCCGCCGTCGCGAAGGCCTACAACGACCACCTGGCGAAGATCCAGAAGCTGGTCGCGCAGCTGCACCAGACGACCGCCGACACCAGCCACGCGCTGATGCGGATCGCGGAGCTGTACGAGAAGGCCGACGAGGACTCGAAGCAGCGCGTCAACCGCGCGGCCGCCGGCCTGGAGGGGAACTGACGTGGACGGCTACTTCGACTCCGGGCTCGACGCCCAGCCGATGTCCAGCGGTGACGACCGCCGCGCGGAACTGCTCGAAGGCATCTCCGAGGACCTGCAGGAAGGGGCGAACGACGCGCTCGACGCCCTCGAAATCCTGCGGGTGACCGACTGGATCTTCGGCATGGGCAGCGACGAAGCCGGGTTCAAGAAGATGCAGGACGACACCGCCGGCGTCTACCGCGAGTTCTCCGACGCCGACATCGACCACGAGTCGGCCGACGGCCTGCAGCACCTGATCATGAAGCACGACGCCGTCTGGAAGGCGCTGCAGCGCGACTCGAAGCCGAAGCTCGACGACGCGCGGCAGTTCCTCGACGTCTGGCGCGGCTCCGCGGCGAACGCCGTCAAGGCCTACCTGAACGAGCTCGCCGACGCCTTCACCGAGGTCGAAACCAAGATCACGGTGCTGGAGAGCGACATCGTCGCGGCGCGCGAAGCGATCGCGTCCGCCCGGCAAGACCTGAACAACCTCGGTTCGACGTTCAAGCAGACGGCCGAGGACTACCAGAAGGCGCAGGAGCGCCAGCGCGAAGCGGCCATGTCGAAGGTGCTGGCGGCGACGTTCGCGGGCGCGGTCACCGGGCTGCTCACGGTGGCGACCGCGGGCGCGGGTGCGGTCGCGGGCGCGTCGGTCTTCACGGCCGCCAACGGCGCGCTGATCGCCGGGAACGCGGCCGGCGGTGCGATCACCGCCGTCGTGGCCAACCAGGCGGAGATCAAGGGCGACAACGCTTTCGACCTGTACCAGAGCTTCGCCGAGAGCGCGGGCAAGATCCGCAGTGGCGCCGAGGACGCGGCACAGACGCTGGCGGACCGCATCGGCGACGAGTCCGTCGACCTGCCGAAGATCCCGGACGCGCCGGACGTCAGCCCGGGGTCGAGCTTCGACCCGTCGAACTTCGAGACCGACCACACTTCGCGGCGGACCGAGAAGAACGTCCGCGACGCGAACGTCGACATCGCGCCCGACGGCCGGCTGTCCAGCGGCGCGACGCACGCCGGGAGGCTGGATGGCTGACCAGCCGGACCGCGAGGCCCTGCTGGCCGAGCTTTCCGCGCTGTCGGCGACGGCGACGTCCGACGACGGCGCGGTTTCGCTGTCGGTCAACACCGACGGCGTGCTGACCCGGCTGCGGCTCACCGACGCCGTCTCGGGGATGTCGCCCACCGAGATCGCGGACGCCGTGCTGCGGACGTACGTTGCCGCGCAACGCGAGTCGGCGAAGCGGACGGGGCAGCTGCTGGCGCCGTTGGGAAGTGGCGGGTACCTGATGGACCGGCTGCGCTGGCGGGTCCAGTTCGAGCCGGAGCCGGTTCCGGTCGCGCCGCCGGCCGTCGTTCCCCGCGCGGACGACGGAAAGGTGCTCAAGGACCGGTCTTCGGACGCGCCGGCCGCGCCGCCGCCGGCCGGGCCCGTGCCGGACGACGACTACTACGGCAAGGGCATGCGGTTCGAGCAGGCTTGGTGAGCGGTCACCGCGACCACCACCGCTTGCGCGGCGGTTCCGGCGGCGCGTACGGCGGCCGCACGGCTTGCTGCTGCCACGGCTGCGGCCGCGGCGGCGGCACCGGCGGCCGGACCGGCGCGAACGCGGGCACGGTGAGGTCCGAGGTGTCGAGCGGCACGTGGTGCAGCCCGAACGCGACCGCCGTCTCGGGCTGGTCCTGCGTTGTCGGCGCGACCCCGAGCTGCCGCCCGAGCAGCGCCGCCAGCAACGGCATCCGGCTCGGCCCGCCGACGAGGTGGATCCCGGCGAGCTGCGCGGGCACCAGCCCGGCGCGGCGGATCGTCGTCCCGAGCAGTTCGGCGCTGCGCAGCAGGCTCGGCCGCACAAGCGCTTCGAGCTCGTCCCGGCTGACGAGGACGTCCCCGAACGGCTCGGGCATGGGGACGTGGGTCTGCGCGTGCCGGGAGAGGCTTTCCTTGGCGTCACGGACATCTTGGAGGAGCGCTCGCCGCGTCCGCCGGTCGGCGGTGGTCTGCGGGCGCAGCAGCCGTTGCCACTGCGCGGGATCGGCGTGCGACACCGCGCGCCCGATGTGCACGAGCAGCGCCTGGTCGATGTCGAGGCTCCCGAGATCCGGCAGCCCGCTCTCGGCGAGCACGGCGAACCCCTGCCGGCTCACCCCGACGACGGCGCAGTCGAAGGTCCCGGCCCCGAGGTCGTAAACCCCGATCGGCCCGCCCCCGGAGTTCCCGAGACTCGCGTAGTGCGCGGCGGCGGCCACTGGCTCGGGGATCAGCCGCACATCGGGCAGCCCGGCCTTGGCGGCGGCGGTCCGGATCGCCTCCTGCCGCGCGGCACCCCACCCGGCGGGGTGCGAGATCCGCGTCTGCCCAGCGGGCCGCTGCGACTGCCGTTCGGCTTCCTCCCGCATCCGCCGCAACACGGCGGCGAAGGCGTCGGTGACCGGGACATCGGTGTCCCCGAGCCGCAGGGTGCCTTCGCCGATCCGGCGCTTGGGATTGGGTTCGAACCGGCTGGGATCGATCCGGGCCCGCCGCTCCGCCTCCTGGCCGACGACGAGCAGGCCATCGTCGTTGAGGAAGACGGCGGAGGCCATGGTGACCGACCCATCGACCTCGACGGCACGTGGCGCGTGCCCGGCGGCGGAGAGCACACCCACGGTGCTGGAAGTCCCGAAGTCGATCGCCAGCACATCCACGCGGATTCCCCTCCCAAGGCCCGCGGGCATCGTCTCACGCGTGACGGGAGCGGCCGTGCTCAGGCGCAGGCGCCCCCGCGCTCGGCGGTTGAGACCGTGACGTCGTGGTCGTCGAAGTCCGCGACCACCCGCAGCCGGCCGCCGAGAGCCGTGATGTAGCGCCGGAGCGTGTCCAGTTCCATCTGCCCGGGATCCCCTTGCTCGAGCTGACTGATCCTCGGCTGGCTCACCCCCATGCGCCGGGCGAGTTCGGTCTGGCTGAGGCCGGCGTCCTCGCGGAGCTGAGCGAGGCGGAACCCGAGCACGTAGGCCTCGGTGGCTTCGCGAGCAGCGGCACGGGCACCCTCTACGTCCCGGCCGGCGCCCCGATCGAGGGCAGCCTTGTCCGCCTTCACGTCCTTCCAGGACCGGCTCATCGCGCCCCGCGCTCCTCTCCGTGCCTCAGGTGTTCTCGGAACCGCTGCTCGGCGACCGGGACGTTCCGGTCGTACCAGCCCTTCCAGTTCCCGGCCTTGTCGCCGGCGACAAGGAGCAACGCTCGCCGGACGGGGTCGAAGGCGAAAAGGATCCTGATCTCGCTGCTGCCCGCGGAAGCAGGTCGCAGTTCTTTCAGGTTGTGCAGCCTCGAACCGTGCACCCGATCGACGAGCGGCCGCCCGAGGCCGGGACCTTCTCGAGCGAGCATGTCGATCGCCTCTTCGACCCGATCCGCGGAGACCGGGTCCGCCCGGCACAGGTCCACGAACCACTGGTCGACCTCGTCGTGCAGTTCGATCTCCCACTCCATCCAGCAACTATAATGTAGACGTTATGGCGAGATTGCGCCAGACACGAGAAAGGGCGGCTCCCCCGAAACCGGGGAAACCGCCCTTCTCACGCACTGCTCAGCCGATCACTCGCCTTCGGCTTCGCCGCCCTGCTCCTCGTGGCCCGCGCCGATGCTCACCGGCGGGGCGTCCGGGACCGACGACGGCTTGCGCTCACCGCGGAAGGTGAACTTCGCCTGGTCGTCCTTGTCCTCCGGGTTGCCGCTCCAGCCTTCGACGTCGACCAGGATGATCTGACCCGGCTCGACCTCGCCGAACAGGATCTTCTCCGACAGCTGGTCTTCGATCTCGCGCTGGATCGTCCGGCGCAGCGGGCGGGCGCCCAGCACCGGGTCGAAGCCGCGCTTGGCCAGGAGGGACTTGGCCTTCTCGGTCAGCTCCAGCTCCATGTCCTTGGCGCGCAGCTGGGTCTCCACGCGGCCGATCATCAGGTCGACCATCATGATGATCTGTTCCTGCGTCAGCTGGTGGAACACGATGATGTCATCGATCCGGTTCAGGAACTCCGGGCGGAAATGCTTCTTCATTTCCTCGTTGACCTTCTGCTTCATCTTCTCGTACCGGTTCGTGGTGTCGTTGGCACCGGCGAACCCGAGGGAGACGGACTTCGAGATGTCCGACGTGCCCAGGTTGGACGTGAAGATGAGGACCGTGTTCTTGAAGTCGACCGTGCGGCCCTGACCGTCGGTCAGGCGGCCGTCCTCCAGCACCTGCAGGAGCGTGTTGTAGATCTCCTGGTGCGCCTTCTCGATCTCGTCGAACAGGACCACCGAGAACGGCTTGCGACGCACCTTCTCCGTCAGCTGGCCGCCCTCTTCGTAGCCCACGTAGCCCGGAGGGGCACCGAAGAGCCGCGAAGCGGTGTAGCGGTCGTGGAACTCGCCCATGTCGATCTGGATGAGCGCGTCGTCCTCGCCGAACAGGAACGAGGCCAGCGCCTTGGACAGCTCGGTCTTACCGACACCGGACGGGCCGGCGAAGATGAACGAGCCCGACGGGCGCTTCGGGTCCTTCAGGCCCGCACGCGTACGGCGGATCGCCTGCGAGACGGCCTTGACCGCGTCCTCCTGGCCGATGATGCGCTTGTGGAGCTCGTCCTCCATGCGCAGCAGCCGGGTGGTCTCCTCCTCGGTCAGCTTGAACACCGGGATGCCGGTCCAGTTGGCCAGCACCTCCGCGATCTGCTCGTCGTCGACCTCGGCGACGACGTCGAGGTCGCCGTCCTTCCACTGCTTCTCCCGCTCGCCCTTCTGGCCGAGGAGGGTCTTCTCCTCGTCACGCAGGCGGGCGGCCCGCTCGAAGTCCTGCGCGTCGATCGCGGACTCCTTGTCGCGGCGGACGTTCGCGATCTTCTCGTCGAACTCGCGCAGGTCCGGCGGCGCGGTCATCCGGCGGATGCGCATCCGGGCGCCGGCCTCGTCGATCAGGTCGATCGCCTTGTCCGGGAGGAACCGGTCGTTGATGTACCGGTCCGCCAGGGTCGCGGCGGCGACCAGCGCCGAGTCGGTGATCGAGACGCGGTGGTGCGCCTCGTACCGGTCGCGCAGGCCCTTGAGGATCTCGATCGTGTGCTCCAGCGACGGCTCGCCGACCTGGATCGGCTGGAACCGGCGCTCGAGGGCGGCGTCCTTCTCGATGTACTTGCGGTACTCCTCGAGCGTGGTCGCGCCGATCGTCTGCAGCTCACCGCGGGCGAGCATCGGCTTCAGGATCGAAGCCGCGTCGATCGCGCCCTCGGCGGCACCCGCCCCGACCAGCGTGTGCAGCTCGTCGATGAACAGGATGATGTCGCCGCGGGTCTTGATCTCCTTGAGCACCTTCTTCAGGCGCTCTTCGAAGTCACCGCGGTAGCGGGAGCCGGCGACCAGGGAGCCCAGGTCCAGCGTGTAGAGCTGCTTGTCCTTGAGCGTCTCGGGCACCTCGCCCTTGACGATGCTCTGCGCGAGGCCCTCGACGACGGCGGTCTTGCCGACGCCGGGCTCGCCGATGAGCACCGGGTTGTTCTTGGTCCGGCGGGACAGCACCTGCATGACCCGCTCGATCTCCTTGCCGCGCCCGATGACCGGGTCGAGCTTGCCCTCGCGGGCGAGCACGGTCATGTTGCGGCCGAACTGGTCCAGGACCAGCGACGACGACGGGGTGCCCTCACCGCGGCCGGAACCGGTTTCGGTGGACTCCTTGCCGCCCTGGTAGCCCGAGAGCAGCTGCAGCACCTGCTGGCGGACCCGGTTGAGGTCCGCACCCAGCTTGACCAGCACCTGCGCGGCGACGCCCTCGCCCTCGCGGATCAGGCCCAGCAGGATGTGCTCGGTGCCGATGTAGTTGTGGCCGAGCTGCAGCGCTTCGCGCAGTGACAGCTCCAGCACCTTCTTGGCGCGCGGCGTGAACGGGATGTGCCCGCTCGGCGCCTGCTGGCCCTGGCCGATGATCTCTTCGACCTGCTGGCGCACGCCCTCCAGGGCGATGCCCAGCGACTCCAGCGCCTTGGCGGCGACACCCTCACCCTCGTGGATCAGACCCAGGAGGATGTGCTCGGTGCCGATGTAGTTGTGGTTGAGCATCCTGGCCTCTTCTTGAGCCAGGACGACCACCCGCCTCGCGCGGTCGGTGAACCTCTCAAACATGTGCACTCCCTCGACTGCTGCGCCGGCGGCCCGTTTCCATCGTGCTTTCACCGCGATGGATTCAGCACCGTGAGACCACTCTAGTAGCCAAGTGGTCGCGCTGGCGTACCACTACGGCCGACAGTGGCCTTTTCCGCACCCGGACGTGCCATCTCCCGGGTGCTCCCATCTTCATGTTGCCCTGCACCTTTACGTCAAGCCCAACGTGCGGAGAGCCGCCCGGATTCCGCCATCCGCGCGGTGTCCGCTCACCGCGAACAGTCCGCAACCTGGGAGTGCCGGATCACGGTGCCACCCGATTGGCGCAGTAGCCGTCTGCCTGTAAGGTTAGGCACGCCTAATCCACTACGGCTGCGAAGGAGGGCCGCGGTTGAACCAGCAGCGGTCCTTCCGAGACGCGCGCGAGGTCGGAGACGGCCTCGCGTCGTCGTTGCGGCGGGTCTCCGGCCGCCAGGAGCGCACCGAGCTGCGGCGCGACGTCCCGGCGGGCTGGATCCGCTGCTCGGAGCTGCTGGAGACGCCCGCGTACTTCGACGAGTGGCGCGGCCTCCTCGGCGACTGGCTGCTGCGCGAGCACGACGCGACGCCGTCCCGGACCACGGCCAGCTGGGTGATGACCTGGTACCTGCACGTCCCGGCGTACGTCGGCGCGCTGCTGCTGCACCACGAGCGCCGGGTGCCGTCGCTGAAGCCGGCGGAGCTGGCGTTCCGGCTGGCCGACGACCGCCCGCACCCCGACGGCATGGCCGTGCTGGGTGACGCGTTCCACTGCCTGCCGACGGATCCGGGCTCGGCCCGCCCGGAGGCCACCGTGGTGCGCGACGAGCGCGCCCTGGCGGCGGTCCTGCGGGCCCGCTACCTGGCCCACGCGGCCCAGTTCGTCCGCGCGTACGCGCCGGTCGGCGGGCTCGGCCGCCGGATGCTCTGGGCGGCGGCGACCGACGCGCTGGAGAACTCGCTGTGGTGGGCCGGCCGCCAGGGCGGCACGCCGGAGGCGGAGGGCGCGGGCGTCGCCGACGCGGCGCTGGTCCTCGACGCGCGCTACCCGCCGCTGACGTCGGCGTCGACGTTGCGCCTGGTGGAGGGTCCCGACGGCCACCGCGAGTGGACGCGGCGCCGCGAGAGCTGCTGCTTCTCCTACCTGCTCCCGGCCGAGTCGGAGTGCGACGGCTGCCCGCGCACCTGCTCGCCGCGGGCTCAGGACGGCCAGGACGGGTCGCGCCCGGACGCGCCGAGCGCCCGGTCCAGCGCCGGCGCATCGGCGGGTACGGCCACCTCGGGCCCGTAGACGCCCATCGAGCGCGCCTGCTCGCCCATGAGCACCGCGGACTCGTACACCGCCGTCGCCGCTCCGGGGGCGCAGGTGAGCTCCTGGCCGCTCGCCCGGGCCAGGTCCCAGCCGTGCAGCACGAACTCGCCCAGCACCATGGCGCCGACCACCGAGGCGGGCAGCCGCGCCGTGCCCAGCGCCGTCGCGCCCGTCCACGCCGACGGCGTCCCGAAGACGTCCACGAGCGTCTCCGTCTGCTTCTCCAGGGCCGCACGCCAGTCGTCGCCGACCAGCGCCGCCTCCGCCTCGGCCCCCGCGGGCGGCGGTTCCTCGCGCCGTCCCGCGGCCAGCAGCCACGGTCCCCAGTACAAGAGGTGGTTCAGCAGCCCGCGGACGTCGTAGCCGGCGCACGGCGTCGGCGCGGTCAGCTCGGTCACGGCGGTGGCGACCCGGAGGAATTCGCTTGCGGCGGGCCGCAGCAGCTCGGCAGTCATGCCGGAGAGCCAAGCCGGTGTCCGGCGGCCCGTCTTGGACAAACGCGACAGCTACCGTGTGCGGCGTGGCGCACCGGATCCCGCGCGGCATCGTGGCCGAGGCCACCGCGCGCACGATGTTCACGCTGACGAGGCACCCGCCCGCCCCCGAGCTGGCGGATTTCGTCGAATACCACTGGGTCCTGCGCTGGGACCGGCGCGGCGAACCGGCCCACGAGCAGCGGGTGTTGCCGAACCTCTCGGTGCACGCGACGTTCTTCCCCGGCGCGTCCGGCGTGTACGGCCCGTCGCACGACGTCTTTTCGCACCGCCTGACCGGCCGCGTGCACGGCTTGGGCGTGCGTTTCCGGCCCGGCTGCTTCCGCGCGTTCCTCGGCCGCCCGGTGCGTGACATCGCCGACCGATCCGTCCCGCTCACGGATGTTTTCGGGCCGGCGGCGATCCGGGCCGCGGAATCGGTGCGGACCGCGGCCGGCGACGCGCAAATGGTCGGTGCGATCGACAACTTGCTGATCGCAAATCCGGTACGGCTCACCCCGGCCGCGCGCCACGCCGCCGCGGCGGTGGAATCAATCGCGCGTGATCCGGGAATTACCCGGGTGGCGCAACTGTGCGCGGATACTGGACTAACCACCCGGTCCATCCAGCGGTTGTTCGCCGAACACGTCGGCTGCCCGCCCAAGTGGGCGATCCGGATATACCGCCTCAACGACGCTGCGCAGCGGTTGGTCACGGAAGGCCAGCCGGATTACGCCGGACTGGCGGTTCGACTGGGCTATAGCGACCAGTCGCACTTCATCCGCGATTTCCGGACGGTGACCGGCCAGTCGCCTGCCGAGTACGCCCGAACGGCTCTCGCGGCCGAACCGGACAGAGATCGGACATGAAGAAAGCCGCCGGGCGAATTCGCCCGGCGGCCACCAGCACCTCGTGAACGGTCCTCAGTTCTTCTTGTGGTAGGCCTCGACGACCTCGGAGGGGATGCGGCCCCGGTCCGAAACCGCGTAACCGTTCTTGCGCGCCCAAGCGCGAATGGCCTGGTTCTGCTCACGGTCCACCGCGGCCGGGCGGGCCGATCCCTTGCCCGAGACCGGACGCACGGAAGCGCGCTTGCGGCCACCCGCGCGCCGCGCGTGCTCGACATACTGGGCGAGGGCGTCCCGCAGCTCCTCGGCGTTTTCCGAGGAGAGATCGATCTGGTAGCTGACGCCGTCCAAACCGAACTCGACGGTCTCTTCGGCCTCGCTGCCGTCCAGGTCGTCCACCAGCGAGACGAGCACCTTCTGCGCCATCTGTTTCCTCCTGCGGGGCTTACTCAATGATCTGGTGACGGGGCGAGCCCCGGGGACAGAAGACTTTGTCTAGAACATTAGTACCCGCTCCGGGAGTGCAGCGCAAATCTCTATGCGATAACCGCCCGCTATCCTCACACGGGCGGGTTATTCCGGACGTACCAGCGGGAAGAGGATCGTCTCCCGGATACCGAGACCGGTCAGCGCCATGAGCAGCCGGTCGATCCCCATTCCGACGCCGCCGCTCGGCGGCATTCCGTACTCCAGGGCCCGGAGGAAATCCTCGTCCAGCCGCATGGCTTCGCTATCACCCTGCGCGGCCAGCAGCGACTGTTCGGTGAGCCGTTCCCGTTGGACGGCCGGATCGACCAGCTCGGAGTAACCGGTGGCGAGTTCGAATCCGCGCACGTAGAGGTCCCACTTCTCGGCCACGCCCGGCCGCGAGCGGTGCTGCCTCGTCAATGGTGACGTCTCCAGCGGAAAATCACGCACAAAGGTGGGGGCGTGCAGGTGATCTCCGACGAGGTGTTCCCACAGTTCCTCGACCAGCTTGCCGTGCCCGAGCTTCGGATCCACTTCGAGGCCCCTGGCCTGCGCGAATCCGTGCAGTTTGGGGGCGGGCGTCTCCGGCGTCACCTCTTCACCGAGTGAATCGGACAACGACTCGTACATTCCGAGCGTGGTCCATTCGCCGGACAGGTCGTACTCCGAACCGTCGGGCAGGGTGACCACCTGGGTGTCCAGCACCGACTGCGCGGCCTCCTGGATCAGCTCCCGCGTCATCACCGCATTGGTCTCGTACGTCGCATACGCTTCGTAGTACTCGACCATCGCGAACTCCGGCGAGTGCGACGAGTCGCTGCCCTCGTTCCGGAAATTGCGGTTGATCTCGAAGACCTTCTCGATGCCGCCGACGACGCAGCGCTTGAGGTACAGCTCCGGTGCGATCCGCAGGAACAGCTCCATGTCGAACGCGTTCGAGTGCGTGACGAACGGGCGGGCCGCGGCGCCGCCGTGCAGCGTCTGCAGCATCGGCGTCTCGACCTCGGTGAACCCCCGGCGGTGGAACGACTCCCGCAGCGACCGGGCCACGCCGGCGCGGGTGCGCACGACGTCCCGCGCGCGCGGGCGCATGATGAGGTCGACGTAGCGCTGGCGGATCCGCGTTTCCTCGGCGAGTTCCTTGTGCGCGTTGGGCAGCGGGCGCAGCGCCTTCGACGTGAGGCGCCAGGCGTCGGCCATCACCGACAGCTCGCCGCGCTTGGACGTGATGACCTCGCCCTGCACGAACACGTGGTCGCCGAGGTCGACGTCGGCCTTCCACGCCGCCAGCGCGTCTTCGCCGACCTTCGCCAGGCTGATCATCGCCTGCAGCTCGGTGCCGTCGCCCTCGCGCAGGCTGGCGAAGCACAGTTTGCCGGTGTTGCGCAGGAACATGACCCGGCCCGTGACGCCGACCGTCTCGCCGGTGGCGGTGTCGGTGGGCAGCCCTTCGTGCGCCGCCCGCACTTCGGCGAGCGAGTGCGTGCGCGGCACCTCGACCGGGTAGGGATCGATGCCCTCGGCGAGGATCCGGTCGCGCTTCTCCCGGCGCACCCGCATCTGCTCGGGCAGTTCGTCTTCGGCGGGCTCGCTGGTGGAAGCGGGGTTTTCGGTCATGGCCCATAGGGTACGAACCCCGCCGCGCGCTACGCCAACCGGATTACCTTTACTTTCCTTCCATTAACCTGGCCCGGTGAGTGATCCCACACACGCCCGCCGCGCTTCTTCCTTCGGCAGCCGCGCGGCCGCGTACGCCGAGCACCGGCCCGATTACCCGCGGACAGCGATCGAGTGGGGGCTTTCCGGGGCCACCGGAACCCCGCGGCGGGTGCTCGACCTCGGCGCCGGAACGGGCAAGCTGACCCTCGGCCTCACCGGCCTCGGCCTCGACGTCACCGCCGTCGAACCCGACCCGGAAATGCGCGCGGAACTGGCGCGCCGCGTGCCGGCGGCGACGGCGCTGCCCGGCCGGGCGGAACGGATCCCGGTGCCCGACGCCGCGGTCGACGCGGTATTCGTCGGCCAGGCGTTCCATTGGTTCGACGTGCCGGCGGCGATGACGGAGATCGCCCGCGTGCTGCGTCCCGGCGGCGTGCTGGTGCCGATGTGGAACTACGAAGACGAATCGGTGCCCTGGGTGGCCGAGTTCACCGAACTGGGCCGCGACGGCGCCCGCAAGCCGGCGTCGACCGACGATTTGCGCGAGGTGGCGCACCCGGCGTTCGAGCCGTTCGACGAGGAACGGTTTCACCATGCGCAACGGCGCACCGCGGAGACCCTGCTGGAAACGATCGCGACCTATTCCCTCGTGATCGTCTCGTCCCCGGAGGAGTCGTCCGCGCTCTTGACGCGCCTTCGCGAGTTTCTCGCGGCCAATCCGGCCACGGCGAATGGTGAGTTCGACCTCCCGTTGATCACCTGGGGGCTGCGCGCCCGCCGCCGGTAGCTTTCGCGTGCTAGCTTCGGAAGTGGCTCCGCGTCCGCGGCTGCCCCGGACGAGCGCGTCGTACCCGGTCAGGACAAGACGGCGCAGTGGTTCCACACACTGCGAAAGGCTCGTCATGTCCTGGCTCGTCCTCGTCCTGTCCGGAGTGTTCGAAACGATCTGGGCGGCCGCGCTCGGCGCGTCCAAGGGGTTCTCCCGCCCGGTTCCCACGGTGACGTTCGTGCTCGCGCTCGCGCTGAGCATGGCCGGGCTGGCGTACGCACTCCGCGAAATCCCGCTCGGCACCGGTTACGCGATCTGGGTCGGCATCGGCACGATCGGCACGGCTGCGTACGGGATGCTGGTCCTCGGCGACCCCGCGACGGCCGCGCGAATCACCTGCCTGGCGCTGATCGTGGCGGGTGTCGTGGGGCTCAAACTGCTGCATTGACCTCGATCAAGGTCGAGGTTCGATACTGACGGGATGAGCCGGAAACCCTTGGGGCGAGCGCTGATCTCGCTGACTTCCCTCTTGACGGCGGCGGGCCCGTACCGCGCCGACTGGAACGAGACCCACGTGTACAACCCCGCGTGGCCACCGCACGCGAAGTTCCACAACGGCCAGACGATGAGCCTGGGACTGGCACTGGGCGCCACCAGCTTGTGGCAGCTGTGGCGGCCGTTTTCGGGGCGAACGGGTCTTGACGCGGGTGCCGTGCTGGCGTCGTTGTACTGGGTGACGCAGATTTCGGCGCTGGCTTATCCGGGGTCGCGCGCGGTCGATCCCCCGGGGGAGGCGCGGTTTCCGCAGGCGAAGGTGGCCTTCCCGGCGCTGGCGGTGACGGCGCTCGGGTACGTGCTGGAGCGGCGCAGGCTGGCCCGCGGCTGACCAACGACGAGCCGGAAGACGACCGTCAGGAACGAATGTTCCGCTCGTACACCAACCGCAACCCGAGCAACGTCAAATCCGGCACATGCTCGGTGATCGTCTCCGACTCCTCGAGCACCAACGGCGCCAGCCCACCGGTCGCCAGCACCGCGACCGGTTCCGTACCACTCGGCGAAAGCTCCCGCACGATCCGCTTCACGAGCCCGTCGACCTGCCCGGCGAACCCGTACAGGATCCCCGACTGCAGGCACTCCACGGTGTTCTTCCCGATCACCGACCGCGGCGGCACCAGCTCGACCTTCCGCAGCGCCGCCGCGCGCAACGCCAGTGCGTCCACCGAAATCTCGATGCCCGGTGCGAACGCGCCACCCAGGAACTCCCCGCGAGCGGAAATCGCGTCCACGTTCGTGGACGTCCCGAAGTCGACCACCACGCACGCCGTGCCGCTGTGGAGGTGGTGCGCGGCCAGCGTGTTCGCCAGCCGGTCCGCGCCCACCTCCTTCGGGTTGTCCACCAACAGCGGCACACCCGTGCGGACACCCGGTTCCACCACGATCTTCGGCACGTCCGCGTAGTACCGCGAAAGCATCACGCGCAGTTCGCGCAGCACCGCGGGCACGGTCGACAGCGCGCTGATGCCCGTCACCGAATCCGCGTGCGGGCCCAGCAGGCCGCGCACCGTCAACGCCAGCTCGTCGGCCGTCATGCGCGCGTCCGTGCGCATGCGCCAGTCACCCACGAGTGACTGACCGGACCAGAGTCCCAGGACGATGTTCGTGTTGCCGACGTCGACGGTGAGCAGCAAGCGGGTCAGCTTTCCGCGTGCAGCAACGCGTCGAGGCGGCGGGCGTCCGCCGTCTCCGCGACCGGGAAGACCGCCGTCTCGTCGTCCGGCAGCGTCACGGTGCCGCTCAGCAGGCCCGAACCCTCCGGCGCGTGGCCGGGGTCGCTGTGCCGGTGGACGATCCGGTTGTCCGCGTCGACGAACACCACGCGCGGTTCGTACGTCGCGGCCTCGGCGTCCTCCATCTGGCCGTACGAAATGAGGATGACCAGGTCACCCGGGTGCACCAGGTGCGCCGCCGCGCCGTTGATGCCGAGGACGCCGCTGCCGCGTTCGCCCTTGATGACGTAGGTCTCCAGCCGGGCGCCGTTGGTGACGTCCACAATGGACACCTGTTCCCCGGGCAGGAGGTCCGCGGCCTCCATCAGGTCTTCGTCGACCGTCACCGATCCGACGTAGTGCAGGTCGGCCTGGGTCACCGTGACCCGGTGGATCTTCGACTTGAGCATCGTGCGGTACATCGTGGACTCCTATTCCCCTGCGTCCAGCCGCTCCGGGTGCTCGACGGCCTTGCCGAGCAGCACCGGGGCGTTGTCGATCAGCCGGGTACTCCCCACCCGGGCCGCGATCAACAGTCGTGCCTCACCGTCGACGGGCGCGGGCCCGAGGTCGGTTCCCCGCAACTCGAGGTAATCCACCTCGACCGCCGGCCGGGCGGCGAGGGTCTTCCACGCGGCCTCGAGGACCGCGTCGGCCCCGTCCCGGCCGACGAACGCCCCCGCGGTGAGGGCGGCCGACAGGACGACAGCGTCTTCGCGCTGCTCGGGCGTCAGGTAGACGTTGCGCGACGACAGCGCCAGCCCGTCGCGTTCCCGCACGGTCGGCACGCCGATGACGCGCGTGTCGATGTTCAGGTCCCGCACCATCCGCTTGATCAGCACCAGCTGCTGGTAGTCCTTTTCGCCGAAGAACGCGTAGTCCGGGCGCACCAGGTTGAACAGCTTCGCCACGACGGTCAGCACGCCGGCGAAGTGGCCGGGCCGGACGACGCCCTCGAGCTCGTCGCCGAGCGGGCCCGGGTGCACGGTCACCGCGGCGCCGTCGGCGTACAGGGCGTCGGCGGTCGGGGTGAACGCGATTTCGACGCCGTCCTCGCGCAGCACGGCCAGGTCGGCTTCCAGGGGCCGCGGGTACGCCTCGAAGTCCTCGCCCTCGCCGAACTGCAGCGGGTTGACGAAGATCGAGGTGGCCACGACGGTGTTCGGCAGCCGCTTCGCGCGGCGGATCAGCTCGCGGTGCCCGGCGTGCAGCGCGCCCATGGTGGGCACGAGGGCGACCTTGCGCCCGACGCCGTGCAGCGCGCGGCTGACCTGGCTGACGTGCTCGGGCGGCGCGAACGCGTTCAGCGTGCCGCGGGTGAATTTCGGTGTGGTCACTGGTCTTGCTGCCCTTCGGCGGGATCGTCGAGGAGTTCGGTGAGGTCTTTCGCGGCCGCGGTGTCCTGCAGCACTCCTGCTGCCAGGGAACGCGCCACCGTGCGCTTGGCCAGCGCCCGGTAGGCCGGCGCCACGTCCGGCGCCCGGTCCGTGAGCACCGCGAGGTGCTTGCGGACGGTGCCGAGATCGCCACGGGCGACCGGGCCGGTGAGCGCGCGGTCGCCATGTCGCAGCACATTATCCAACGCCGCCGAAAGCAGCGGTGCGACCAGGCGTTCGGAATGCCCGATTCCCGCTTCCCGCAAGACTTCCGTGCAGTCGGCGACCAGTGTCATCAGGTGGTTCGCGCCGTGGGTCAACGCAGCGTGGTAGAGCGCTCGCGCGGAGTCGGGGATGCGCACCGGCTCGGCACCCATCTCGACCGCGAGCGCCTCGCCGACGTTCCAAGCCGCTTCGTCGTCCTCGGCCGCGGTGACGCCGATGCTGCACGCCGCCAGCCGCTCGAGGTCCTCCTCGCGGCCGGTGAACGTCATCACCGGGTGCAGCGCGAGCGGCAGCGCCCCCGCTTCGGCCGCGGGGGCCAGCACGTCGATGCCCTGCGCGCCGGAGGTGTGCACGACGATCTGCCCCGGCCGCAGCGACCCCGTGGCGACGAGCCCGCGGACCATCCCGGCCAGCGCGTCGTCGGGGAGGGCGAGCAGCACCAGGTCCGCCCGGCCGACGGTTTCGTCGGGCGGCAGGAGGGGCACGTCGGGGAGGAGGCGTTCGGCTCGGGCCAGCGACGCCGCGGAGAGGCCGGACGCGGCGACGACGGTGTGTCCCGCCCGGGCCAGCGCGGCGCCGAGCACACTGCCCACCCGGCCGGCGGACACGACGCCGACCGCGAGGCGGGCGGGCCTCATCATGGCGTGCGCCTGTGGACGCTCATGGTGGCAGACTCCCTCTGCTCTCGTTCCAGTCCCGCTCCGGGTACCGGACGAACGGCGCGAGACTAACTCGATTAAGCGCGAGGTGTTGAACCCGGGTGACCAGCTTCACCCGGACCGGGTCACCCTCGGGCGGCCTCGTCGGCGAGGCGCGTCGCCTCCGCGCGAGCGGCCTTCAACGTGCGCAGCAGCTCCTGCTGGCGCTGCCGGTCGGTGTCGCTGGTGAGCTGGTGCCGGTCGAGGAACGCGAGCTCCGTCACGCTCGCCTGGTAGAGGGCGACGGCCTTCGCGGCCTGCTTGCCGGACTGCCGCTTCGCCTGCCTACGCCACGCCCGCCGCCCGGGCAGGCTGGCCAGCAGCTCGACCTCCGACGGCGCGATCCAGCGCGCCGACGCCATGTGCGGCAGCGCGGCGGCGATGATCCGCTGCTCCCGCCGCCGCTGCAGGATGACCAGGTAGACGACGCCGAGGAACAACGGAACCATGATCAGGAAGTAGACGGTCAGGAACTTCGACCCGCCGAGCAGCGCGGCGCTGTTCCACAGCGCGTGCAGGCAGACGGCGGCCAGGTAGCCGGCGATCGGCGCGACGAACTTGAGCGCCTTGGTGGTCGTCCGCGCGGCGATGCCGATCCCGATGCCGGTCAGCACCGCGAACAGCGGGTGCGTGAACGGCGCGAGCACGCCACGCAGGAAGAACGCCGTGATGACGCCCTGGCTGTGGCCGTCGCCGAAGCCGTAGTCGGCGAACGCGCGCCCGAAGTAGTAGATGTTCTCGGTGAAGGCGAACCCGGCGGCGCTGAACCCGGCGTAGACGACCCCGTCCACGACGCCGTCGAACTCGCTGGAGCGGCGCCACGCGATGAGCACGACGAACAGCGCCTTCGCCGCCTCCTCGACCACGGGAGCCGAGACGAGCGCGGCGAGCGTGTTGCCGTTGCCGGTCCCGAGCAGCTCTTCGCCAACGGCCTCGGCGGTGGTGTTGATGAGCAGCGCGGTGATGGTGGCGATGCAGGCGCCCCAGGCGAAGGCGAGGAGCAGGAACTTGGCGGGCTCGGGCTCCCACCGGTCGACCCAGAGGAACCCGGCGACCACGCCGGCGACCGGCACGAGCGCGGCCAGCACCCCGATGGTGACGGCGAGCGGCCCGACCCGCGCGGTGGCCAGCCCGAACAGGAACAGGCCGCACAGGGCCACCACGATCAGCCCGAACACCGGCAGCAGCACGGTGATCCGGCGAGGCCGCCGGCCACGGTCGAGTCCCGTCGCGGGCGAGAGGGTTCCGCTCACAGGCGGTCACCCTACGCAGACCGGACAGGAGACGGAACGCCACCTCGCCCCTCGGCGTGCCGCCCGTGCCAGCCCCAGGGGTGTCGGCAAGCACCCCAATGTGGCGTTCGGTGCGCTGGACGCACCGAACGCCACATTGGGGTGCTTGGGGCCTGCGTCTCAGTCCTCCGCGCGTCGGCGGCGGCGCGGGGTCGCGCCGGTTCCGCCGTTCGCCGCCAGGAGCTCGCTCACCGAGCGGCCCGCCGCGTGCGACCCGCTGCCCGGGGGCGGCTCGGCCGAACGGTGGCCGTTGTGGCCGTTGCCGTTCTGCTCGACGTCCGCCGGGTCGACCGGGGCCATGTTGCGCCGGGACATCGAGGCGCGCTCGGCGATCATGCCCTCCCACGCCGGGGGCTCGCCGTCCGGGCGACGGCGGCGGCCGCCTCCCGTCGGCTCCGGCGCGGGGACCGGCGGCATCTGCTGCGACTCGTCCGGCTTGCGGCGGCGGCCGCCGGAACGGCCCTGGAAGTTGCGGACCGACTCCGGAAGCGTCGGGTTCGCCATCGGCGCCTCGTGGGCGCCCTCCGCCGGCGCGCGGTGCGAACCGCTGTGCCGGGACGACGGCTCGTCGAGGATCGGCGACATGTCGGCCCGCGAGAACTGCTCCAGCCGCGACGGACGGCGGCCGTCGGCGGCCGGGACCGGCGTGGTCGGCGGGACCACCGGCGGCAGGTCCGTCCGCGACGGCTGCCGCGGCGACGGGCTCTTGCTCGGCACCGGCGTCGTCGGCGGGACGACCGGCGGGATGTCGTTGCGCGACGCCGTGGCGTCCCGCGGCATCGGCGGGGCCGGCTTCGGCTCCGGCGGCTTCGGCCGGTGCGGACGCTGCCGCTCGGCGAAGTCGTCGCGGTTCTGGAAGGCCGCGCTGAGGTCCTTGACCGGCCGGATGTCCGACCGCGACATCTCCGACGGCTTCGGCGGCGGCACGCTGGCCGCCGGACGTCCCGGCGCGGCACGCGGCGGCTCGGGCGCCTTGCGCGGCTCGGGGCGCGCGCCGTTCGGCTTCGGGCCGACGCGCGGCAGGTCCGGCCGCGACATTTCCACCCGCGGGATGTCCGGACGCGACATCTCCACCCGGGGAATGTCCGGACGGGACATCTCGACCCGCGGGATGTCCGGACGCGACATCTCCACCCGCGGAATGTCCGGACGCGACATCTCCACCCGCGGAATGTCCGGACGCGACATCTCCACCCGCGGAATGTCCGACCGGGACACCTCGGCGGGCCGCATCGCCGGGCGCGACAGCTCCGCGCGGCGCGCGGGCGGCGGCTCGGGACGGCGGATCTCCGTCTTCGGCTCCGGCGCACGCCGGATCTCGGTCTTGGGCTCGGGCCGCGGCACCTGCCGCGTCGGCTCGGCGGCGGCTTCCGGACGGCGCTCGGGCTGCTTCGCGACCTCGTCCGGCTTCGGCAGCCGCATCGGCTGCGACTCGGCCTGGCGGCGCGCCGCCTCGGCCCGCAGCTCGGCGGCCTTCAGCTCGCGCTGCGCGGCGTTCAGCGCCGGGTCGACCGCCGGCACCGGCGGACGGCGTTCGCTCAGCGGCTTCGGCCGGGCCATCTGCTGGGTGCTCTGCACCGAGACGTTCGCCGGGGCCTTCGGGACGGCCTTGCCGCCGAAGCCCTTGCCGAGCCCCTTGCCGTTCGCGGGCTTGCCGTTCGACGCCTTGCGGCGGCGCTCGTCGAGGACGCGGTCGATCAGCTCGGTCGGCCGGTCGCCCTGCTCGGCGGGCTTCTTCCCGGCCATCAGCTGCGCCGGCTTCTTCTTCGGCGCGGCGTCGGGGATCATCCGGTTCTCGTCGGACAGCTTGCGCATCCGGGTCGCCTGCGCGGTCAGCGCGACGCGTTCGAGCAGCACCTCGCCGCCGAACAGCGACTGGAGGCTGTCCCGCAGCGCGGACACCTCGGCGCGCAGCGCCTCCAGCTCCTCGCGCCCGCGGGAGTCGGCGGCACTGCGGTTGTCCGCCTCCATCTCCAGCTCGTACTCACGCCGGGCCGCGATCTCGCGTTCCAGCTCCAACTCGTACACAGCCTGCGCCTCGGCGACCGCGTCCTCGCTCTGTGCCGCGTGCTTGCGGTACTTCACGGCGAGGAAAGCGCCGATCAGGGCAGCCCAGAGGGCCGCGACGATCCCCAGCCGGAGATAGCGGAGATCGTCGCTGAGCACCAGTGCGAGGGTGGCTCCGATGGCGAGGACGAATCCGACGACGAGCCACGGCCTGCCCAAGAGGCGGCCGCGCGAGTCGTCACCCACGCCGGTCATGACTGACACCGTACCTGCTCGTAATCCGAACGAGACCTACTCGGTCCAGCGAGCGGTGGGATTCCAGCGCTAACCGGTCGTCCCGCGGGTGTGCTCACGATCTTGGTCGTGCGGGGTCCGGCAGCAGTGTTCGAGCCACAAACCCGCTGCTACCAGGGCCGCGGCGGACGCGACGCCGACGACCGCCGCGCGGGTGTCGAGCACCGCGGCGACGAGTTCGTCACGTCTCGGGAAAAGGTAGGCCAGCGCGGCCAGCCAGGCGCCCGCCATGAACGCTCCGGCGAGTGACGACGCTTTCGCCAAGGCCACCGATCGGGCGATCCCGATCGCGGCGACGACGCGGCCGTTCTTGATCCGCGAGCGGATGGAGAACGCGAGCACGGCCTCGATCACCGCCAGGACGGCCAAGGTGATGCCGGCGAGCAGCGGCAGCTGGGGCAGCGAGCCGTAGGCGAGCTGGAACAGCAGGTAGCCGATCGCCAGGCCGAGCAGCCCGGCGACGACCAGGTCACGGGGCCGCGTGAAGTGCATACGACAACCGTACCGTGAGAACCTTGACTCTCCCCCGACTGGAGAGTTCACCATGCGTCTAGTGGGCACCACCGCGACATTCACCATCGGCGAGCTGGCCCGGCGGACCGGCCTGCCGGTCAAGACCATCCGCTTCTACTCGGACGAGGGCCTGCTGCCCCCGACCGAGCGGACGGACGCCGGCTACCGCCTCTACGACGCGGCGGCGATGGCCCGCCTGGAGCTGGTCCGCACACTGCGGGAGCTGGGCCTGGGCCTGGCCGACGTCTCGGCGGCGTTGGCGCAGCCGGCGACGGTCGGCGAGCTGGCGGCCCGGCACGTCGAGGCCCTGGACGAGCAGATCCGGCGGCTGCGGCTGCGCCGGGCGGTGCTGCGCGCGGTGGCCAAACGCAATTCCGAGTTGGAGGAAGTGAACCTGATGAACCGTCTCGCGTCGATGTCGGACGAGGAGCGCAAGCGGCTGGTGGACGAGTTCTGGGACGAGATGGTCGCCGGGCTCGACGTGGACCAGGAGTTCTACCAGCGGATGCGCGCGGGTAAGCCGGAGCTGCCGGACGACCCGACGCCGGAGCAGCTGGAAGCGTGGATCGAGTTCGCGGAGCTGGTGCAGGAGCCGTCGTTCCGCGCGCTGATCCGCGGCATGAGCGAGCAGCAGTCCCAGCAGATCAAGGCGGGCGAGTTCCAGCAGCCGTCGGACGCGTGGCAGCAGAACTGGCCGGGCTGGGTGTCCCGCGCGGAAGCGGCGGTGGCGGCGGGCGATTCGCCCACGTCGGAAGCGGGGCAAACGCTTGCGGCCGACATCGCGGCGGCGACGGCCCGCCCCGACCAGGACCCGGCATCACCGGAGTTCCGCGCGGAGATGGCGGACCGCTTCGAGACGAGCGGCGACCCCCGTGCGGAGCGCTACTGGCAGCTGCTGGCGACGATCAACGGCTGGCCCCCGGTCCCGACGGCCCAGCCCGCGGTCCGGTTCATGGTCGACGCCCTGCGCGGGTGACGGCGGATGTCTGTCACCGACCGCGGAGCGCTGCTCGGCGATCGGTGGCCCGGCGGGGGTTGACTTGGCCGGGCGGATTCGCTGACCGGCTCAGCTGAGATCGAGGTTCGTCCGGCGGACGGTCGCCACTTCGTCCGCCGGGCGGGCCGCCAGCAGGGCCGCGATCGAGCCGTGGCCCGGCAGCACCGCTTCCGGCTCGATCTCCGCCCACGGCACCAGCACGCTGGCTCGGTCCGGGGTTCCCGGGTGCGGGAGGAGCAGCTCGGGGTCGTCGGACGTCACGCCGTCCACCGCGACCACGTCGACGTCCAGGGTGCGCGGGCCCCAGCGGAGCTCGCGGACGCGGCCGGCCGCCTGTTCGGCCGACTGGCCCGTGCGCAGCCACGCCCAGTGGTCGCGGGCCGGGTCGTCGACCACGCAGACCGCGTTCAAGAAGTCCGGCTGGTCTTCGACGCCCCAGGCCTTGGTCTCGTACACGCTCGACACCGCGACCAGCGCCGGGCGGACCGCGTCCAGGGCCAGCTTCAGGTAGCCGAGGCGATCGCCCAGGTTCGAGCCCAGGGAGAGGACCGCGCGGGTCATCGGTCGCGCCGGACCGTCACCGCGACGTCGTCGAACGTCAGCGGGATCGGGGCCGACGGCTTGTGGACCGTCACCTCGATCGCGCTCAGGCGCTCGTCGCGCATGACCTCGTCGGCGATCTTGCCCGCGACGCTCTCGATCAGGTCGTACGGTTCGCCCGCGACGATGCCCGCCGCCAGCTCGGCCAGCTCGCCGTAGTGCAGGGTCTTGGTCAGGTCGTCCGACGCGGCGGCGGGCCCGAGGTCGAGCCACGCCGTGATGTCGACGACGAACTCCTGGCCGTCGCGCTTCTCGTGCTCGAACACACCGTGGCGGCCGAACACGCGCAGGCCGGTCAGCGTGATCCGGTCAGACATCCGGGGAACCCTTCCACCACGCCGCGGCCACCGCGACCGCGTCCAGCGACGCTCCGACCTCGTGCACCCGCACGCCCCACGCGCCGGCCGCGGCGGCGAGGGCGGAAATCGCCGCCGTCGCGTCCTCGCGGCCGTCCGGTGGGCGGGGTGTGCCGTCCTTTTCGGACAGCAGGCGGCCGAGGAACCGCTTGCGCGAGGCGCCGACGAGCACCGGGAAACCCAATGACAGCAACGAGTCCAGCCCGCGCAGCAACGCCCAGTCGTGCTCGGCGTTCTTCGCGAACCCGAGCCCGGGGTCCAGCACGATCGCGCTCTCGGCTACGCCCGCCGCCAGTGCTTCGTCCACCCGGGACAGCAGCTCGGACCGGACATCGGCGACAACGTCGGTGTAGGACGCGAGCGCCTGCATGTCCTTGCTGTGCCCGCGCCAGTGCATCAGCACCCACGGCACGCCGGTTTCGGCCGCGACCCGCGCCATGTCCGGATCGGCCAGGCCACCCGAGACGTCGTTGATCACGTGCGCGCCGGCTTCGAGCGCCGCGGCGGCGACAGCCGCGCGCGTGGTGTCGACCGACAGCGCCACGCCTTCGCCGGCGAGCGTCCGGATCACCGGCAGGATGCGCGCCAGCTCGGTCTCGGCGTCCACCCGGGCCGCGCCCGGCCGCGTCGACTCGCCGCCGACGTCGATCAGGTCGGCGCCGCGCGCCCACATCTCGCGCGCGTGCTCCAAGGCCTGGTCGAGCCCGAGGTAGCGGCCACCGTCCGAAAAGGAATCGGGCGTCACGTTCAGTACGCCCATCACGACGCACCGGCCGGGAGCGGGAAGCCCCACGCTCACCGGCGCGCCTTGATCAGGTCGAGCGCCTCCGCCCGCGACGACGGCGAATTCTTCAGCTGCCCGCGCACCGCCGAGGTGGTGGTGCGCGCGCCCGGCTTGCGGATGCCGCGCATGGCCATGCAGAGGTGCTCGGCCTCGATCACGACGATCACCCCGCGCGGCTCCAGCTTCCGCACGATGGCGTCGGCGACCTGCGACGTGAGGCGCTCCTGCACCTGCGGGCGCTTCGCGTAGAGGTCGACGAGCCGGGCCAGCTTCGACAGCCCGGTCACCTTCCCGGCGGCGTTCGGGATGTACCCGACGTGCGCGACGCCGTGGAAGGGGACCAGGTGGTGTTCACACTGGCTGAACATCGGGATGTCCGTGACCAGCACCAGCTCTTCGTGGGACTCGTCGAACGTGCGGTCCAGCACCGAGTCGGGCTCGGTGTACAAGCCGGCGAACATCTCGTGGTACGCGCGGGCCACCCGGGCGGGGGTCTCCTTGAGACCGTCCCGCTCCGGGTCTTCACCGCACGCCAGGAGAAGCTCGCGAATCGCCTTCTCCGCCCGGTCCTGGTCGAAGACCGGGCGGCCGGCGTCACTGGGGCTTGTCTGGTCCATCCACGTCACGTCGTTCTCCCTCGTTCTGCTGGTTGCCCGCCTGATCGGCGAACCAGCCGTGCTCACGAGGGCGTTCTTCACCACCGGGCCGCCACGACTGGCCCGGCTGACCGCCGGGGGAGGTCGCGGGGGTCCAGCCCGGAGGGGCACCGTAGTTCGGCGGGCCGCTCTGGCCGCCGGCCGGGCCGCCCGGGTAGCCGCCGGGCTGCTGGCCGCCGCCGTAGGACTGCGGCCAGTGCGCCGTGCCGTTGGGGCCGCCGTTCGGACCGCCGTAGGGACGGCCGCCGTTCGGGTAGGCGCCCGGCTGCGGCGGGGCGTACGGGTTGGCGTTCGGGTCCGCCGGCGTCGGGGCCGGGTACGGCGGGCCGCCGGGCAGGTCGCCCGCGCCCTGGGCCGTGCCGACCGGGGTCGGCTCCGGCTTGAGGGCCGGCTTCGGCTCCTTCTCCGGCGGCGGCCACGGCTCGCCGCGCTCCATCGCCAGCTCGCCCGGGGTCTTGATCGGCGGCTTGTCCGACGGGGTCCGCTCGCCGAACTCGTTGAAGACGGTGATGTGCGGGCGCTTCTCGACGGTCGCGAAGATCCGCTCGAGGTCCTTGCGCTGCAGCGTCTCCTTCTCCAGGAGCTCGATGACCAGCTCGTCGAGGACGTCGCGGTAGGTGTTCAGCACGTGCCACGCCTCGGTGTGCGCCGTCTCGATGAGCTTGCGCACCTCCTCGTCGATCTCGTGCGCCACCTCGAGCGAGTAGTCCGCCTGCCGCCCGGCCGACCGGCCGAGGAACGGGTCGCCCTGCTCCTGGCCGTACTTGACCGCGCCGAGGCGGGCGCTCATGCCGTACTCCATCACCATCGCGCGGGCGATCTTCGTCGCCTGCTCGATGTCCGCGGACGCGCCGGTGGTGGGCTCGTGGAAGACGAGCTCCTCCGCCGTGCGGCCACCCATCGCGAAGACCAGCCGGCCGATCATCTCCGAGCGGGTCATCAACTCCTTGTCGTCCTCCGGGACGATCAAGGCGTGCCCGCCGGTGCGGCCGCGCGGGAGGATGGTCAGCTTGTAGACCGGTTCGATGTCCGGCATCGCCCACGCGGCGAGCGCGTGCCCGCCCTCGTGGTAGGCCGTGATCTTCTTCTCCTTCTCGGAGATGATCCGGCTCTTGCGGGCGGGGCCGCCGACGACGCGGTCGACCGACTCCTCCAGCGCGACGTCGGTGATCACGTGCCCGTTCTGGCGGGCGGTGAGCAGCGCGGCCTCGTTCAGCACGTTGGCCAGGTCCGCGCCGGACATGCCGACGGTCCGCTTGGCCAGGCTGCCCAGGTCGGTGCCCTGCGCGATCGGCTTGCCCTTGGCGTGGACCTCGAGGATCGCCTTGCGGCCGCGCAGGTCGGGCGCGGACACCGGGATCTGCCGGTCGAACCGGCCGGGGCGCAGCAGCGCCGGGTCGAGGATGTCGGGCCGGTTGGTGGCCGCGATCAGGATGATGCCGCCGCGGGCGTCGAAGCCGTCCATCTCGACGAGCAGCTGGTTCAGGGTCTGCTCGCGCTCGTCGTGCCCGCCGCCGAGGCCGGCGCCGCGCTGGCGGCCGACCGCGTCGATCTCGTCGACGAAGATGATGCACGGCGCGTTCTGCTTGGCCTGTTCGAACAGGTCACGCACTCGCGACGCGCCGACACCGACGAACATCTCGACGAAGTCCGAGCCGGAGATCGTGTAGAACGGCACGCCCGCTTCACCGGCGACGGCTCGCGCGAGCAGCGTCTTGCCGGTACCCGGCGGCCCGTAGAGCAGCACGCCCTTCGGGATCTTCGCGCCGAGCGCTTGGTAGCGCGCCGGGTTCTGCAGGAAGTCCTTGATCTCGTACAGCTCTTCGACGGCCTCGTCGGCACCCGCGACGTCCCCGAAGGTCGTCTTGGGCATGTCCTTGTTCAGCTGCTTGGCCTTGGACTTGCCGAAGTTGAGGACGCGGTTGCCGCCACCCTGTGCGTTGTTCATCATCCACATCAGCAGGCCCAGGACGAGGGCCAGCGGGATGGCGAAGATGAGGATCTGCGTCAGCACGCCCTGCTGGGTCACCTTGGTGGTGAACTTGATCGGCTGGCCGCCGTTCTTCGCCGCGATCAACGAGTCGTAGATCGGGCGGGTGGCGTCCGAGGGGTACTGCGAAATGATCTGGGTGACCTGCTGCCCGTCCACGTCGATGGGCTTGGAAAGCAGCAGCTTGAGCTGCTGTTCCTTGTCCTCGAGGCTGGCTTCCTTGACGTTGTTCGAGGAGATCTGGGAGTTCGCCACCGAGATGGGTGCCTGGGTGTACCCACGATCACTGTCGAAGATCGTGTTGTACGCGAACAACGCCAGCAACCCCGCGACGATCCACAGCAGTGGGTTCCTGAGCACGCTCTTCCGGTTCATACGACTCGGCCCTGGTGGCCTCGACCCTCCCTGGTTGGGCGGCTCCTGTGATACCCGCCATCACGATCTTGACAACCCGTGGTGCCCGGGCTGCCGTCCCATCAGGGTACCGTCCGCTGCCGCGTTCATCCCCTGTGAGCCTCTCGCAGGTCAACGGGCGATACCGCGCCCGGGTTCCCGCCCGGCGTCCGCAGTGGTCACGCTATCGCGTGCCGTCGGACACACTGCTCACCATCTCGCCCAGCCGGGTCCGCAGCGTCGCCGGGTCGGCCGGGGCCACCGTGACCCACTCCCGACCGTCCGTACCTGCGCGGGAGAGGCTCAGGTAGCGGCCGGTCGCGGTGTCGAACCAGGCCAGGACGCGGGACCGCTGCTTGGCCCCGACCTGCGAACGGCTGTTCGCTGCCAGCTGACCGCCCCGCTGCCGCGGCTGCCCCGCGAGGCGGCCGTACGCCTCCCGCGGATCGGCCGTGACGCGCTCGCTCAGCGGGGTCCGGCGGGCCTTGCCCCGGCGTTTGTCTTCTTCCTCACCCGGCGACGACGGCAGCGACACGGGCACCCGGATCGGGGCCGTGCGCAGGGCGTCGTCCAGCGGGAGCGTGACCGACGCCTCGCTGCCGCGCGGGCCGGCGGGCAGCACGTCGACGACCGCGGACACCAGCGCGTCCGGCGGGAGGTCCCGCAGCCAGATGCCGTCGGCGTCCTGGACCGCGAGCACGCCCTTGCTGTCGTCGGCCGCCGCGAGCACGCCGACGGTCTGCGCCTCGAACTGCGGGATGTGCAGCGCGTCGATGGTCAGCGGGGCGAAGGCCAGCAGGTGCAGCGCGTCTTCGATCGGGGGCGCCAGCGTGCCGCGCTGCTCGCGGATGCCGCGCGCCTTCAGCTCGACGTCGACGCGGTGGCGCAGCGAAACGCGCTCGTCCTCGGTCGCGCCGTGCGACCGGACGCGCAGCGGGTACGGCAGCTCCCCGACCTGCGCCGACTCCCAGAGGAAGTCGAACGCCAGTGGCGAGAAGAACTCTTGCATCATTACTCTCCCGGATCGGACTCTTGCTCAGCGTAGCCCGCACCACCGACAAAAAGTGAGCGCCGGCCGAGCACACTAGGAGAAGCCGGAGCCCGATCTTGGCAGAGCTGACGGGTTAGGCCATGAGGGGCCACCTTCTTGGCGCGAGCGGGCCCCGAGCCGAGGTCGAGGCACGTCGCCCTGCTCCCGGAACCGGACGTCATGAACGACCCTTTCACCGCATCTGACGACAGGACCCCGGCAAAGTCGGGTCGGTGCGGTCCGCAGCGGTGCGCCGGCGTCTTGAATGAGTCATTCAGGACGTCCGAAGACCTGAATGACTCATTCAAGACACTGGGCGAGCGGGTTACCGGCGGCGGAGCGGCCTGGCCGCGCGACTTTGCCGGGACCCCGGCCGTGATGTCGTGAACGACTCGTTCATGACGTCGGCCCCCAGGATCAGACCGGCGCGGTCGAACTCGCCGCCGTCGCCAGCATCTCGCCGAGGCGGTGGCGCAGCGTCGCCGCGTCCGCCGGGGCGATGGTGATCCAGTCGCGGCCGTCGTGGCCACGGGTCGCCTGGGTGAAGTAGCGGCCCGTCTCGGTGTCGAACCAGCTCAGCACCGGCGTCCGGGTGCGGCCGCCGACGCGGGAGCGGGCGTTGGCCGCGATCTGGCCGCCGCGCAGGCGGGGCTGGGCGTGCAGCCGGGCCAGCGCCTTGCGGTCCTCGTCCGCCGACGAACGGTCGTCGCCGTTGCCCCGCCGCTGCAGGAAGTCGACGCCGTGCGCGCCGACCAGCTGCTCCAGCGGGACCGTGATCGACTTCTCGGTGCCACGCGGCGCACCCGGCAGCAGCGAGACGATCGCGCTGGCCAGGCCGTCGGTCGGACACGGGTTCAGGTGCAGGCCGCGGCGGTCCTGCACGGCCAAGAGCCCCTGGCCGCCCAGGACGCCGGCGATCGCGAGCAGCGGCTCGGCGTCCGGCGCGATCAGCTGGACGGCGTCCAGGCTCAGCTCGGCGCCCGCGAGCACGCCGAAGTAGTCCTCGACGTGCGGTTCGGGCCGCCCCCGGCCGTCGGCGAGGCCGCGCGCGACGAGGCCCTCCAACGTGCGGCGGCGCAGCACCGCCCGCTCGTCGACGGTCTCGCCGTGCGAGCGGATGCGCAGCGGGTACGGCAGCTCGCCCAGCCCGGCGGACTCCCACAGGAAGTCCACCTCGACCGGGGTGAGCAGCTCAGCGTTCGGCATCGAGCCACCCCCAAGAGAAACCGGGCCGGGCACACCCTCGGTGTGCCCGGCCCGAAAAGGATCAGCGGTCTTCGTCGTCCCCGGACCACGCGCCGATGACCGGCGGCGGGGTCGCCTGGTTGGCGCCGAAGGCCTCGTCCGGGTCCGCCTCGATGAGGAAGGACGCGTGCGTGTGCTCCTCGTCCTGCTCGCCCTGGGCACCGTGCGGGGCCATGCCGCCCATGCCGCCCGGGTTCATCGGCGGCGGGGCCTGCTGCCCGCCGATCGTGCCGGTGGGCGAGACGACGCCCTGCTGCGGCGCCTGCTGCGAAGCGGCGCTCTGGCCCTCGGCCGAAGCCAGGGTCGTGTCGTTCTCGGCCTTCGAGCCGGACTTGCTGCCCGCGCCGAGCGCCCGCGACGCCAGCGCGCCGAGGCCGCCGGCGACGCCGCCGATGCCGAGCCCCATGCCGATCTTGCCCAGCGGGCTGCTGCCACCGGCCGCCGTGCCGCCCGGGGCGACCTGGCCGGACCCGGTCACGGAACCGGCACCGGTGCCCGGGACCGAGCCGCCGGGCGCGTCGCTGCCGAGCGAGGCCGCGTCGGCCCCGAAGCCGGCGGGCACCGCGTGACCCGCACCGGCCACGCCGGCCGCGTGCTGCGCGCCGAACGCTCCGCCGCTGCCGAAACCGGATCCGCTGGAGGCGAAGATCGCGTCGCCCGCGCCACCGGGGAGCCCTTGGACCGGACCGGTGCTGCCGACGGAGTGGACCGAGTTGAACGAGATGGAGTTGTGCGAGCCCGTCGGCTTCATGCCGAGCGACTCCGGGCCGAAGCTCGGGGTCGAGCTGTCGACCTCGCTCATCGCCTTGGTGTAGGCGTTGAAGAACGCGACCTGCTGCGCCTTGACGTCGTTGGCCGCGTCCGCCTGCGCCTTCTGGTCCGCGATCAGCGCCGCCGGGCCGCCGGCCAGCGCCGCCGCCATGGACTGCTTGGGGTCGTAGTCCTTGGGGGCCGGCATCTTCTTGACCTCGGCGGCCGCCGCGGCCTGCCGGGCGAGCCGGTCGGACATCGTGTGCGCGGCATCGGAGGCCTGCGAACCGGAGTTGGCGATGGCCACCAGCGCGCCCTGCGCACCGCCGGCACCCTGGCCGACCCACGCGTTGCCGAGCTCGGCGATCGCGTTGTACAGGTGGTCGGACGCCTGCTTCAGCTCGGTGCCGTGGTGCGCCCAGGCGTGCCCGGTCGCCTCGGCCGTGCCGGGGTCGTTGTTGTTGACCGCGCCGGCGTAGAGCTGCTGGCTTTCCTGCGCGTTCCAGTTCGGCGGGTTCGCGATCGCGCGGTCGCTGCCCATGTCGAAGCCGCCGGCGCTACCGCGGGCGTTGTCGACGATGTTCTGCGCCGCCGAGTTGTCACCGAGCGGGACGAGCGAACCCGGGTCGGTGGACGAAGGCTGGTCGCTGTGGTTCGGAGCCATGACTGCGAAATCCCCTCAGGACTCAGGCGTTGCGGAACGGGTCGGCGGCGGCGTTGTCGATCTCGTGGTAGCGGGACATCGCCGTGACGATGCCCTCCTCCGCGGCCGAGTACTGGTCGAGCAGGTTCTGCAGCGCGGCGGCGTAGGAGTCCCCGCCGCCGTCGGCGCGCTGCACGAACTTCGCGGCCATCGCGTTGCCGACCGGGTTGTCGCCGAGCTTCGGCGGCTGGGCGAGCGTGCCCGCGCCGGCGAGCAGCGCTTCGACGGCGTCCTTGCCGGTGCGGATCTTGTTCAGCACGGTCTGCGCGGCGTCCGGGTCGATCCCGACCTGACCCGCCGCGGCCGCGGCCTTGAAGGCGTTCGCGTCGGCAGCGCTGCTGTTCCCCATCTGAGCTCTCTCCCGTTCCCCCGACCCGGTCACCGCGGGCACGAATGGTCTTCGCATAGGTTAACGCACGTGATCAGAGCGTATGACGCGAATGGGCGCGCCCGGGTTCCGCAAATCCGGTAGTTGCGGTGAACGGTCGGTGAACTACGCGGTGTACACCTTCGGGTCCAGCGTCCCGATGTACGGCAGGTCCCGGTAGCGCTCGGCGTAGTCGAGGCCGTAGCCGACGACGAACTCGTTCGGGATGTCGAAGCCGATGTACTTCACCGGCACGTCCACCTTCACGGCTTCGGGCTTGCGCAGCAGCGAAACGACCTCGAGCGACGCCGGGTTGCGGCTGGCGAGGTTCTTCAGCAGCCACGACAGCGTGAGGCCGGAGTCGACGATGTCTTCGACGATCAGGACGTCCCGGCCCGCGATGTCGCGGTCGAGGTCCTTGAGGATCCGCACGACGCCGGACGACGACGTCGCCGAGCCGTACGAGGAGACGGCCATGAATTCCAGCTGCGTCGGCAGCGGCAGCGCACGGGCGAAGTCGGTCATGAACATGACCGCGCCCTTCAGGACGCCCACCAGCAGGAGTTCGCCCTGCCCGTTGGCCGGGTAGTCGGCGGCGATCTGCTCCGACAACTCCGCGATCTTGTCCTTGATCTGCTGCTCGGTGACGAGCACGGAGGCGATTTCGCCCTCGTACACGGGTCATTCCCCTCGTGTGGTGGGTTGGGAGGTGAGGCAGAGCCTGCCATGCGCCCGGCTCGCCTCCAAGTTGCCGGGCAACCAGACACCGCCCTGACCACGCCACCGGGCGACCAGTCCGTCGACCGCGCGGAGGTGCGCGTCGGTGAGTTCGCGCACGCCCGAGGCCAGCAGCCACCTGCGGAGAACCCGCCGCCGCAGTGCCGGCGGCTCGCCCGCGAGCACTCCGACATCCAGCCCTTCGGGGCCGCCCGCGCGGGTGAAGATCGTGTCCGCCACTGTGTCCAACGCCTCGTTGTCCTCGCGCAGCTGCGCGGCCGTGCGGGCGAGCGCGCCCGCCACCCCGCCGTTGAGGACGTCTTCCAGGAGCGGCAGAACTTCGGTGCGCAACCGGACGCGAGTGAAGCGCGGCTCGGCGTTGTGCGGGTCTTCCCACGGCTCGACGCCCAGTTCGGCGCAGGCGGCCCGGGTGGTGGCGCGCGAGACGGCGAGCAGCGGCCGTCCCCAAGGCGGGTCGTGCGGCCGCATCCCGGCGACGCTGCGCGCGCCCGAGCCGCGGCCCAGGCCGAGCAGGACGGTTTCGGCCTGGTCGTCGAGGGTGTGGCCGAGCAGGACGAGGTCGTGCCCGGCCAGCGTCCGGTAGCGGGCCTTGCGCGCGGCGGCTTCCGGGCCGCCGGGGCCGGTGACGTCGGTCCGGCGCACCTCGGCCTCGTCGACGCCGAGTGCCTTCGCGGCCGCGGCGGCGTCGAGCGCGATCTTCGCCGAGCCCTCCTGCAGGCCGTGGTCGACGACCAGCGCGCGGACGACGTGCCCGCGGTGGTGCCCGACGTACGCCGTGGCCTCGGCCAGCGCGAGGGAATCGGCGCCGCCGGAGACCGCGACGCACAGTTCGGGCGGCGCTTCGACGCTGTCCAGGAAGGCGCGGACGGCCCGGCGGACGGCCGCGACCGCCGGCCCGGTCATCCGTGCAGGCGCCGGACCCACGCAGCCGGATCGGCGATCTCGGCGCGCGACGGCAGGGTGTTCGGCGAGCGCCAGACGGCGTTGAAGCCGTCCATGCCGACGGCGTCGACGACGTGCTTCGTGAACTTCGCGCCTTCTTCGTACTGGCGGATCTTCGCGTCGACGCCGAGCAGCGCGCGGAGCAGCCGGTCGAAGACGCCACCGCCCTTGCGCCGGGCGGTGAACCGCGCGCGGATCGTGTCGACGCTCGGGACGACCCGCGGCCCGACCGCGTCCATCACGTAGTCGGCGTGGCCTTCGAGCAGCGTCGAGAGCGCCAGGAGCCGGTCGAACACCGCGCGTTCCTTCGGCGACTGGAGCAGCTCCGCGAGGTTCAGCTTCGGCCCCTGCTTGATCGCCTCGGGCAGCCTGCCGAACAGGTCGGACAGGCTGTCGCTGCCGCCGCCGGCGAGGCCGGAGACGAGCCGCTCGACTTCGTCGGCGAAGTAGTCGCGCAGCCACCGGACCGCGGTGAACTGCAGCCGGTGGGTGCATTCGTGCAGGCAGACCCAGAGCCGGAAGTCGTGGCCCGGCACGTTCATCGCCTGTTCGGCGGCGACGACGTTCGGCGCGACGAGCAGCAGCTGCCCTTCCCGCTCCGGCCCGCCGAAGGGGTCGTACTGGCCCAGCACGCGGCTGGCGAGGAACGCGAGGACGAGCCCGGTCTGGACGCCGGCGCCCCCGGCGAGGATCGGCCCGAGCGCCCCGCCCTGCTGCGGCAGCGCGCGCCCGGTCAGCGCGTCGAGCCCGGCGGCGGCGGACCGCACCCAGCCGGGCCGGTCGACGACCTCGCCGGGCAGCAGCGGCAGGTCGAGGCCCAGGTTCGTCAGCTCGCGGACGTGCCCCTCGGCCTCCATCGTCAGCTCACGCAGGTCGGTGACGGCCGCTTCGGCCTCTTCGCGCGGGACCTGCGGGCCGCCGCGCACGAGCAGCGCGCCGGTCTGCGCGGCGATCGCCCAGTCGACCATGGGCCGGGTCTCGGTTTCCTGACTCACCCTTCCGACGCTACCTGGCCGGTGGGGGTTTCCGGCCACGATCTTCGTACGGTTCGCACACGGAGAGGTACCCCCGCTACGCGCACCCGCACTTGCGGAGGCTGGTGGCCAGCACGTCGATGGCGTCCCGGCCGGGGTCGGTGTCCGAGCCGTTGGACATGAACGCGAACACCAGCACCCGGCCGTCCTGGTCGAGGACCAGGCCTGCCAGGGTGTTGACCCCGGTCAGCGTGCCCGTCTTCGCCCGCACCCAGCCGCGGCCCGCCTGGGACGCCGGGGTGTCGAACCGCTTGTCGGCGAGGGTGCCGGAGCCGCCCGCGACCGGGAGGCCGGCCAGCACCGGGCGCAGCTTGCCGGTGCCCGGGTTCTTGCCCTCGGGCGCCGCCGCGGCCGCCAGGAGCTGGGTCAGCAGGCGGGCCGGGATGCGGTTGAGCGAGGAGATCCCGCTGCCGTCGGACAGCTCGACGCCCGAGACGTCGAACCCGTGGTCCTTCAGCACCTTGATCGTCGCCCGCGCGCCGCCGGCGTAGCTCGCTTCCTCGCCGTTGGCCAGCGCCACCTGCCGGGCGATCGCCTCGGCGAGGACGTCGTCGGACAGCACCATCAGGTCGGACACCAGCTCGGTCAGCGGGGCCGACTTGACCTCGCCGAGCACCTTCGCGTCCTTGGCCGCGGTCGCCTGGCCGCCGGCCGACGCGCCCAGCTTCGACGCGATGGACGAGGCCAGCGCGCTGCCCGCGTTCGCCGTGCGCTGCGAGTTGTTGTCCTTGGGGCTGATCCGGCCGCCGTCGGCCATCACCGGGGACATCTGCGTCGCGTACGTCGACGGCGCGTCGCCCGCTTCCCAGCCCGGCGCGGTCGTGGCGCCCTTGAACAGGGTCAGGTCGACCTGCACCTTCTTGACGCCGGGCGCCGCCTTCTTGACCTGCGCGACGAGGTCGTCGACGTGCGCGCCACCCGGGTACAGCGGCGAATCCGTGCCGAGCGGCAGGTTGGTGATCGTCGTGTCGCCGCCGCCGACCAGGACGACCGTGCCCGGGTCGGCGCCCTGGACGATCTTGGTCGACAGCCTGAGGTTGTGGTCCAGCGAGAGCAGGGCGGCCGCCGACGTGAGCACCTTCGTCGTCGACGCGGGGGTCACCGGCGTCGACGAGCCGCGGTCCCACAGCACGGTGCCGGTCACCGGGTCGATCACGCTGCCGGTGAGCTGGCCGAGCGCGCTGTTGCCGGCCGCCGAGGCCAGCACGGACTTGACGCCGTTCGCGGTCGGCGCCTTCCCGGCGCTGTCGGGGCCCTGCAGCTGGCGCGTGGCGGCGGCCGGCTCGGGGCTGTCGCCCTTCGGCGCGTTCGGCGCCCACGGCAGGCCCAGCCGGTTCGACACCTTCGGCATCGCCGCCGCGACCCCGCCCCCGGCCAGCACCAGCAGGACGACCACGACGAGCGCGATCAGCTTGCCCTTGCGCCGCTTCTTCGGCGGCTCCTCGGCCGACGGCGCTTCGGCGGACGGCGGCGGCGCGGACGGCGGCTGCGACTCCGGCCGCGGCGGCTCGTTGCGCGGCTGCGGCTGCTGCTGGAAGGCGGCGGGGAACTGGGTGGGCCGCTCGATCCCGACGGTCGCCTCGGCGTCGAACCGCTGCCCGTCCGGCTCGATCCGCTGCGGCCGGGCGAGCGAGCCGGCCGACGCCGACGGCACGACGCCGCGGGGTGGCTCCGGCGGCAGGCCGGGCCGCCGCTCACCCGGTTCGGCCGGGCGGTCGCCGCCGCGGTTCTCCCGCAGTTCGATGCGCTGGGCCCAAGGCTGCTGGGGTTCTTCCGGGCGCTGCGGCTCGTCACGGCGCTGAGCCCAAGGCTGCTGGGGCTCGTCCGGCCGCTGCGGCTCCTCACGACGCTGGGCCGAGGGTTGCTGGGGTTCTTCCGCGCGCTGCGGCTCGTCCCGGCGCTGGGTGTCGAGGCGCTTCAGCTGCTCTTCGCGGCGCTGCTGCTCCTCCCGCCACAGCTGCAGTTCCTCACGCCACTGCTGCTGCGGCTCCTCACGGCGTTCCTGCTGCTCAGCGGGCCAGACGTTGCGCTCGACCGGCACCACGGGCGCCTGCTCGGGCTGCTTGACCTCGATGAACTGCGTGCTCTCCGCGACCGGCGGCTCGGCCCGGATGTACTCGGTGCCCGCTTCCGCCGGCCGCTTCGGCTCCCGGCTGCCGAGCCGGTCGGCGAGGTCCTGCTTGGCCGGCGGCGGCGGGGGCGGCGGCTCCTCGGCCGGCGCGTTGAGCCCGGGGACCGGCTCCGGCGCGACGTTCGGCGCGAACCAGGACCCCTTCGGGGCTTCGCTGCCTGTGACCTTGGGCACGCCGGCCTCGCCCGGAGCGCGCTCCGGCGGGTCGGGCAGGGACATCGGAGTGGTCTTCCGCGCGCCCGACGACGAGCGGTCTTCGTCCGACGAAGGCCACATCGGCTGGTCGTTTTCCGGCACCCACCACTCCTTCTCACCTGCCCCGGAAGGGGCCAAGGTCACATGCCGCGTGGCCGACATCGATGCGGACCCGCGGCAGGCCGTAGTCCACACTAGGAGACGTCAAGACAGTCATGAAGGTTGCCGCCCGCGTCGGGCGGGCACGCCCGGATCTATAAAGAAGCAGCGAGGACGCCGTGGAGTTCGACGTCACGATCGAAATCCCCAAAGGGGAGCGCAACAAGTACGAGGTCGACCACAAGACCGGCCGCATCAAGCTGGACCGGACCCTGTTCACGGCCACGCAGTACCCGGCCGACTACGGCTTCATCGACGACACCCTCGGCCAGGACGGCGACCCGCTGGACGTGCTCGTCCTCGTCCAGGAGCCGACGTTCCCGGGCTGCCTGATCCGCTGCCGCGCGATCGGCATGTTCCGGATGACCGACGAGAAGGGCCCGGACGACAAGGTCCTCGCCGTCCCGACGAACGACCCGCGCCTCGAGCACCTGCGCGACATCCACCACCTGAACGAGTTCCACAAGCTGGAGATCCAGCACTTCTTCGAGGTCTACAAGGACCTCGAGCCCGGCAAGAGCGTCGAAGGCTCGTCCTGGGTCGGCCGCTCCGAGGCCGAAAGCGAGATCGCGCGCTCGTACGAGCGCGAGACCGACCGCCTGGCCAAGGAAGAGGCCAACGGCGGCGCGTCCCACTAGCTGCCCAAAGCCGTGAAGGCCTCCTTACCGGCATTTTTGCCCGGTAAGGAGGCCTTCACGGCGTTTCAGGGGGTCAGTGCGCCAGGGCGAGGGCGGGGGCGTCCGCCTCGGCTTCGGCGCGCTGCTCCATCGCCGACTTGTCCGAGAGCGGCTTCTCCTTGAGGAACCACACCAGGGCGAAGCCGACGGTCAGCACGATCCCGCCGACCAGGAACACCGTGCTCATCGACTCGGCGAAGCCCTGCAGGATCGGCCGGGCCAGCGTCGGGTCGAGCGAGGACAGGAACGACGTGTCGTTGACGTCCAGCGCGCCGCTCTTGAGCTGCTGCGCGAACGCGGGGTTCTGGGCCAGCGCCGACACGTAGGCCGGGCTGGTCAGCGCCGAGCGGACGGCGTTCGCGATCCGGTCGCCGACCGTGCCGAACAGGATCGACAGGAACACCGCGGTGCCCGCCGTGCCGCCGATCTGCCGGAAGAACGTCGCCGCCGAGGTGGCGACGCCGATGTCCTGCGGGCGGACGTCGTTGGTCGCGGCCAGCACCAGCGTCTGCATCGAGGCGCCGAGGCCGAGGCCGATCACGAAGGCGATCACCATGACCAGGGCCAGCGAGCTGTCGACGGTGATGGTCGAGAGCGCGAACAGCGCCGCCGCCATCAGGCCGATCCCGGCCACCGCGAACATCTTGTAGCGCCCGGTCTTCGAGATGATCCGGCCGCTGGTCATGCTCGCGGACATGATGCCCAGCGTCAGCGGCAGCATCTGCAGGCCGGCCTGGGTCGGCGTCGCGCCCTTGACGATCTGCAGGTACAGCGGCAGCGACATCATCGCGCCGAACATCCCGGCGCCCTGCACGACGGTGACCAGCGTCGACATCCGGAACACCGGCCGCTTGAACAGGCGCAGCGGCAGCAGGGCGGCGTCGCCCATCCGGCGTTCGATCCAGACGAACGCGGCCACGCCCAGCCCGCCGACGACGTACATCGCGATCGAGGCGGCGGAGCCCCAGCCCCACTCACGGCCCTGCTCGGCGACGATCAGCAGCGGCACCAGGCCGGTGGCCAGCGCGACGGCACCCCAGTAGTCGACCTTCTGGTCCACGCGGGTGTGCGGGAGGTTCAGCACCTTGGTGACGACGACCAGCGCGGCCAGCGCGATCGGGACGTTGACGAGGAAGACCCAGCGCCAGCCGGTGATGCCCGCGAAGGTGTCGATGCCGGCGAAGAAGCCGCCGACGACCGGCCCGGCGACGCTCGAGATGCCGAACACCGCCATGAAGTAGCCCTGGTACTTGCTGCGCTCACGCGGCGCGGTGATGTCGGTGATGATCGCCAGCGCCAGTGACATCAGGCCACCGGCACCGAGGCCCTGGAACGCGCGGAACGCGGCGAGCTCGTACATCGACGTCGCCATGCCGCTGGCGAGCGAGCCGACCAGGAACAGCGAAATCGCCGTCAGGTACATGGGCTTGCGGCCGTAGAGGTCGGACAGCTTGCCGTACAGCGGCGTGGAGAGCGTCGCGGTGATCAGGTAGGCGGTGGTGGCCCAGGCCTGCAGGGACAGGCCGTGCAGCTCGTCGGCGATGGTCCGCATCGACGAGGAAACGATGGTCTGGTCGAGCGCGGCCAGGAACATGCCGAGCATCAGGCCGGACAGGACGGTGAGGATCTGGCGGTGGGTCAGTTTGCCGGTCGTGACGGACGCTCCTTCCGCCGTGGTGGTGTCGCTCATGGTGGTCTCCCTCGGTCACGTAGTTGCTTGTACCCCTCAACTACTTGTCTCGACCAAGTATTCCCAGAGAGCTTGTATCGTGCAACCAAATATTCGTGTGACCCCGGTCTCCCGCCTCCGGACATGCCGAAGGCGGCACTTTCATAGGGAAAGTGCCGCCTTCGGGGTGGGAGTCAGGCGGAGTAGCCCGGGATGGGGAACGGGGTCAGGAACTCGCGGATCTCCGCGGCGATCGCGTCCAGGGAGGAGTCGTCGGAAGCGGCCGCGGCGGTGATCGTGCGGTCGATCCAGTCGGCTACCTGGGGCTGGTGCTCCGGCTTCAGGCCGCGGGTGGTGATCGCGGACGTGCCGAGCCGGATGCCGGACGGGTCGAACGGCTTGCGCGGGTCGAACGGGACGGTGTTGTAGTTCAGCTCGATGCCCGCGCGATCGAGGGCCTTCGCCGCCGGCTTGCCCGCGACCGCCTTGTTCGTCAGGTCGATCAGCAGCAGGTGGTTGTCCGTGCCGCCGGAAACCAGGTCGTACCCCTTCGCCAGCAACGCGTCCGCCAGCGCGCGGGCGTTGGCGACGATCGTGTGCGCGTACTCGCGGAACGACGGTTGCTGCGCCTCCCCGAGCGCGACCGCGATGGCCGCCGTCGTGTGGTCGTGCGGGCCGCCCTGCAGGCCGGGGAACACCGCCTTGTCGACGGCTTTGGCGTGCTCGGCGTCGGACAGGATCATCGCGCCGCGCGGGCCGCGCAGCGTCTTGTGCGTGGTCGTCGTGATGACCTGCGCGTGCCCGACCGGCGACGGGTGCGCGCCGCCCGCGACGAGACCGGCGATGTGCGCGATGTCGGCGACGAGCACCGCGCCGACCTCCGCGGCGATCTCGGCGAACGCCGGGAAGTCGATCGTGCGCGGGATCGCCGTGCCACCGCAGAAGATCAGCTTCGGCCGGTGCTCGCGGGCCAGGTCGCGGACCTGGTCGAGGTCGACGCGGCCGGTCTCCTTGGCGACGCCGTAGCGCACCGGCGTGAACCACTTGCCGGTCGCGGAAACGCCCCAGCCGTGGGTGAGGTGGCCGCCGTCCGGCAGGCTCATGCCCAGCACGGTGTCGCCGGGCTCGGCGAACGCGAGGTAGACCGCGAGGTTCGCCGGCGAGCCGGAGTACGGCTGGACGTTCGCGTGGTCCGCGCCGAACACGGCCTTCGCCCGGTCGATGGCGAGCTGCTCGATCTGGTCGATGAACTGCTGGCCCTCGTAGTACCGCTTGCCCGCGTAGCCCTCGGAGTACTTGTTGGTGAGCACGCTGCCCGTCGCTTCGAGGACGGCCTGCGAGACGTAGTTCTCCGAAGCGATCAGGCGGATCTTGTCGTGCTGGCGCTTCGCTTCGTCCTCGACCAGCCCGGCGATCTGCGGGTCGGCGGCGGTCAGCGCGTTCAGTGCTGGCTGGTGTGTCATGGCGTACTCCGGCTCTGGAGTGGCCTTCACCCAGGCGCGCGGTGCCGGCCTCGTCGTCGCTTCCCGGTGGTGCTCCACCTCGATGGCGCCAGTCGCTGCTGCGGAGAAGAGCCTAGTCCACCCCGCCAGTGCTCCGGCGGTGCTCGGCGCACCACTTGCGGGTGCACCCCGAAGTCCGGTCGCAGAACGGCTTCGCGCACGTGGCGCAGCGCTTCACCCGCCGCCAGCCGCCGACCGTGACGAGTTCGGCGAGCCCGGCCGCCCCCGCGGCCAGCTCGCCGGTGCCGGCGTACGGCGTCACGTAGACGATCCGCCACGCCGTCCCGGTCGCGACGAGCCGCGGC
Source organism: Amycolatopsis lexingtonensis (assembly GCF_014873755.1). Classification (NCBI taxonomy): domain Bacteria; kingdom Bacillati; phylum Actinomycetota; class Actinomycetes; order Pseudonocardiales; family Pseudonocardiaceae; genus Amycolatopsis; species Amycolatopsis lexingtonensis. Next base: position 7,964,206 of record NZ_JADBEG010000001.1, on the reverse strand, counting down.
CGCGCGCCCGCCTCCGCCAGCACGGAGTTGAGGCGGCGCGCGGCCGCGGATTCGTCGGGCAGCCGGGCGACGATCCCGCTCAGCTGCGGATTTCCCTGGCGCAGCAGCCGTTCCGCGACCCCGAGCTCGGGGTCGAGCGCTGGAACGGCGGCACCACCGCGTGCTTGCGCACGTCAGTCCACGACCACGACGCCCATGGAGCGCGCCGTGCCCGCGATCGTGCGCATCGCCGCTTCGACGTCGGAGGTGTTGAGGTCCGGCAGCTTGCGCGTGGCGATCTCCCGCAGCTGCTCCGTCGTGAGCTTGCCGGCGACCTCGTGCCCCGGCCGGGCGGAACCCTTGTCCCCCAGCGCCTTCTTGATGAGGAACGACGTCGGCGGCGTCTTGAGCCGCAGCGCGAACGAGCGGTCCTCGAACACCGAGACGACGACCGGCACGATGTCACCGCGCTGCGCCGCCGTCGAAGAGTCGTACACCTTCTTGATCTCGACGAGGTTGACCCCGGTCTGCCCCAGCATCTTGCCGAGGTCGACGACCGGGGCGTTGCCCGCGGTGAGCTCGAGGGTGACCTGGTGGGTGAGTTTCTTCGGAGCCATGCCCCGAAGCTAGAGTCTCCAGTTACTGGAGGGTCAAACCGGTTTTGTCCCCGCGCGGTGCCGGCGGGCCAACTCCTGGTAGATCGCCGCGTTGTGCTCGACCCACATGCGCGCGGAGTCGGTCAGCGGCACGAACTTCTTCGCCGGGCTGCCCATCGCGATCACCTCTTCCGGCACCTCGGTCGACGGCGTGACCGTGGCCCCGGCCGCGACCAGCGCCCGCGCGCCGATCTTCGCCTTGTCGAGCACCGTCGAGCCGTTGCCGATCAGCGCCTGCTCCCCGATCGTGCAGTCGTGCACCAGGCACTGGTGGCCGACGGTGACGTTCTTGCCGACCTCGCAGACGCCGTCGTTGACGTGGATCACCGAGTTGTCCTGGATGTTGGCGCCCTCGCGGATGACGATCCGGCCGAAGTCGGCCCGGATCACCGCGCCGTACCAGACCGAGGCGTCCTTCTCGACGACGACGTCGCCGATGAGGGTGGCGGTGGGGGCGATCCAGGCGTCCGGGTGGACCTGCGGGCTGAGCCCTTCGAACGAGAACAGAGGCATGCCCCGCACCCTAAACCGCGAGGGCCTCCTTCCCCGGCTGACGGGGAAGGAGGCCATTCGCGAGCCGCGCCGGCTGCTGGGGGTCAGCCGGTGATCGCGGCGTTGATGATGATGTCCACGGCCTGGTCGTTGCGGGTCGTCTGCGGCCCGATCTGGGTGTCGCGCGGGTAGAAGCCCGGGCTGCTGCCCTTCGGGTACATCTCGAAGGTGAAGCTCCAGATCTTGTGCTGCGCCCACATCCAGTCGTTGACGCTGCCGTCGGTGATGTAGAGGTCGCTGGACTGCTGCGGCGTGTAGCCGTTGGTCGCGGCCATCTGCCTGCCGAGCGACTGGAACTTCTGCGCGTCGGCCGCGGTCAGGCCCGGCGCGGTGTCGGCGTAGGTGTAGCCGAACGGCCAGAGCACCAGCTCGGAGTAGGTGTGGAAGTCGATGTGCGTCTTGATCTGCTGGACGCCGCCGACCACGCGAGAGTTCACCCAGTTCGAGAGGGCGCGGGTCTCGGGCGCGGAGAACGCCGCCGTGCCGCGGTAGGTCTCGCTGGACGTCGAGCCCGACGAGCCGCCGCAGCAGCCCCACATGTAACCCCAGTTGCGGTTGGCGTCGGTGCCGGGGCCCTGGCGGTTCTTGCGCCAGCTGTGGAACGTGCCGCCGGAGATGTCGTACTCGGAGCCGTCCGGGTTGACGCTCGGGACCACCCAGATCTCGGCGCTGTCGACGAGCCGCTTGATCGCCGGGTCGGTGGCGTACCCGCTGGTCAGCCGCTGCACGATGCGGAGGCACATCTCGGTGGTGAGGTGCTCGCGCGCGTGCTGGTTGCAGGTGAAGAGGACCTCGGGCTCGTTCTCGTCGGTCCCGGCGTTGTCGCTGATCTTGAGCACCGACAGCGCGCGGCCCTCGTAGGAGTTGCCGACGCTGCCGAGCTTCGCGAGCGTGGGGTAGTTCGCGACGGCCTTCTGCAGCTCCGTCTGCGTCTCGGCGTACGTGTGGTAGCCCGTGTAGCCGGCCGGGAAGTCTTCGACGGTCTCGGTGCCCGGCGGCCGGTTCACCTTCCCGAGCGCCTTGACGCCGAAGCCGAGCGCGCGCAGCTGAGCCGCCTCGCCGGGGTTGGCGATGATCGTCGTCGTCGCGCCTTCGACGTCGAGGATGTCCGCGCCGGTCCGCGCGACCTCGGTGCGCTGCTGGGCGGTGCCGGTGCCGGTCACTTCGTAGACCTGCGGTCCGTCCGGCTGGGCGGCACCGGCCTGGCCGCCGGCGGTGAGCACCAAGAGAACGGCCGCGGCCGCTGCCATGCACGTTCGTGTGCGCATCACGTCTCCTGCTCTCGGGGATCTCTCGACCTTGGCCGGAGCCGGACGTAACGCACAATCCGTACCAGTACGGATCTATTGGGTGTTACTGGCCGTAGTTCGCGAAGCAGAGCGCCTCGATGTCGGCACGCAGGGTGGCGAACGGCCGCGGCCGGACCCGCTGCTGGACGACCGTGCCCAGCAGGTACGACAGCAGCGCCCGGGCCCGCGCCCGCGGGTCGTCGACGTCGAGCGGGGCGAGGAGCTCGGCGAACAGCTCCGCGAGCGAAGTGAGCATGACGTCGATGGCCTGCGGGTGCTGCGCCCGTCCGGCGGCGATCCAGTACTCGAACCAGAGGAAAGCCGCGTTCGGGTTGGCGGCGAAGACGCGCAGGTACTCCTCGAGCACGGCGAAGAGCCGCTCGCGGGGTTCGTCGTGCTTCGCGGCCACCTCGCGCAGCCCCGCCGCGAAGGCGGTGATGTGCGCGGCCATCGCGCGGTCGATGAGGACGTCGATGTCGGCGAAGTAGTAGTGGATCGCGCTCTTGGTGAGCGGTCCGGCGTCGGCGATCGCCCGGACGGTGCACCCGGCGAGGCCGTCGCGGGCGAGCACCACGCGCGCGGCTTCGACGATCTGTTCCTGCTTGGCCAGCTGGTTGGGAGAGAGCCGGTCGCTGCGACCGGGGACTGCGCTCACGGTGATTCTCGTTACCTTCTTTCCGGACGACAGGCCCGAATCCTAGGGCAGACGTCCCGCGGATGACCTTCGGGTGAAAAACCGGATTGGCCACCCCGGTCCGCGCAGCGGACAATGCGCGCATGGTGATCTCAGGGGACAAGGGGCTCAGCCCGGCTGCGCGCAGCCAGCTGGAGAAGGAAATCGCGAACTTGCGCGCGCAACGGCAGGCCCTCGCGCCGCAACCCGGCGAGCAGGAGCGCACCGGCGACGCGGCGGACCAGGCGGACGTGATCGACCGCGCCGAAGCGGCCGCCCGGCTCGACCGCCAGATCGCCGACCTGGCCGCGAAGATGGAACACGGCGGCTACGGCAACGCCCAGCTGCCCGACGGCACAACGGTGACCCTCCGCTTCTCGGACGGCGACGAAGAGACCTTCCAGGTCGTCACGGTCCCCGGCGAGGACGCCGACGCGATCACCTCGGACAGCCCGCTGGGCCTGGCCCTGGTCGGCGCCAAAGCAGGCGACGAGATCACCTACCGAACCCCCCGCGGCGACGCCAAGGCAACGGTCGTGAAGCTGGCCCCGCCTAAGTAGAGCCCCGTCCTTCCGAAGGCCCCCAGCCACAAGCCGGGGGCCTTCGCCATCTCCAACTTGACCCGGAAGGGTGGTTCCCGCAAACAATTTCCGCCGCCGGCCTTCTCACGCAACCACGACGGGGGGCCGGGGGCGGAGCCCGCCGGGCGGGGCGCGGGGCGGAGCCCCGCAAGATACGCGAGACAAGAAATGGCCCCTGCCCTCGAGGGGCAGGGGCCATCAACCTTGTCGAGCCGCCTGGGGGAATCGAACCCCCGACCTATTCATTACGAGTGAATCGCTCTGGCCGACTGAGCTAAGGCGGCATGTCTCCGGCTCGCGCTGGCGACGACAGCAAGTGTAGCGGAAGCTCGTGCCGTCACTTTCCGGGGGGACCGTCGTTAGGGCCCTATGACGCCGGTCTCACTCACCGGTCGACCTATCTGGAGGCTCTGGCACATGCGGCGAAGACTGCCCCGTTCGGTGGCCCTGCCGGCGGCCGCGGCGTTGTTGCTGTTCAGCGCGGCGCCGGCGAATGCCGATCCCACCTATCCGACGACGCCGATCCCGCAGCCGGCGAGTTCTGGGCAGGCGCCGATCTCGGCGCCGATCGGGCCGCAGCCGCTGGGGCAGGCCGTCGGGGATGCCGGGACCGCGCTCGGGATCATCCGGTTGCTGCCCAACGCCGTGCCGACGAAGACGATCCTGCCCGGGTTCGGCGACACGTTGCCGAAGCAGTCGGCGCTCGAGGCGGGCATGGGCCTCTCGAGCGCGTCGGCGAACTCGGACGCCTACCTGAGCTACGAGAAGGCGATCGCGCAGGCGTCGCCGTTCGGGTTGTCGGTGGGCGGGAACGCGCCGCAGACGCCGGGCAGCGTCGTGCAGACCGCGTTGCCGGACAACCCGCAGCCGATCAGCGGCGGGCTCAACGGGCCGGCGAACCCGCTGCTCAACATCGGGTTGCTCAACGGGAGCGCGCACGCGCGGTGGAGCCCGACGCTGGGGCCGTGCGTCGACACCATCGCCGACGCCAGCACGTCGGTGGCGAGCCTGTCGCTGCTGAACGTCATCCCGTCGATGCCGAACCTGGGGCTGGACGCGCTGAAGCCGAAGCTCGACCCGGGTTCGCTGGCGAGCGGGTTCGACCTGACCAAGGGCCTGCAGAGCCTCGGCGGCCTGTTGCAGGGCGGCGGGCAGACCTCGGCCAACGGCACCGGCTCGCTGCTGAGCCTGCCGAACACGCTGTCGTCGCGCTCGCAGGTCAAGCTGGTCGACATCCCGGGCTCGAAGAACAAGGCCGTGCAGTCGACGTCGACGCTGCAGGGCGCGGACATCGAGATCCTCAAGGGAACGCCACTGGCGCTGAGCATCAAGGTGGCCAGCCAGCCGACGCTCAAGGTGACCTCCACCGGCGACGCCAAGACGTCCAAAGTGGACTACACCGCGCCGGTGCTGACCATCGCGGCGGGCGGCAAGACGCTGTACACCCTGGACGCCGCGCACCCGACCAAGGACATCCCGATCGGGCTGCCGCTGAAGGGCCTGAGCGACCAGTTCGGGCAGCTGAACGACATCCCGGTCGTCGGCGGGCTGGTCTCCACGCTCACCAAGGGCGTCCAGCAGGTCGGCAGCACCGCGGGCACCGTCCTCGACCTCGGCGTGCTGCGGCTGAGCATCGCCGGGCTGGACCAGAAGTCCGCGAACATGACCACGCCGTTCAAGGGCTTCCAGCTGGGCGCGTCGGCGCGGATGTTCGACCTGCAGCTGCTGCCGACGACCAAGCTCAAGAGCCTGCTGCCGGACGAGCAGGCCAAGAACCTGCCGTCGTCGCTGGCCCAGCTGTCGCTCGGCGAGCAGATCGCGCGGGCCTACGCGCCGACCGGCGGTGTCGTCTGCGGGACGACGTCGACGCCGCCCGCGGGCGGCCAGGCGCCGAAGGGGCCGGTGAAGAACCTCGCCTACACCGGGGGCGCGTACGACACCGTGCCGCTGTTCTGGTGGGGCACCGCGATGCTGCTGCTGGGCGTCGTGATGGTGGCCGCGATGCCGGGTGGCCGCCGTCGCCCGCTGGCCGTCGCCGTCGAGGAGAAGCCGTTCAAGCCGTCGCCGCGGCCGCGCGAGTGACGCGAAGGCAGTGAAGGAACCCTGCCGGGAGCTTTCCCGGCGGGGTTCTTCGCGTTTCAGCCCTGGCGAAGCGTCGTGACCATCGCCTCGACGGCGATGCGCGGCTTGACGTTCAGGTCGATCGCCTCGCGGCACTCCAGCACCGCTTCGAGCCGGCGGAGCGTCGATTCCGGCGTCCACGCCGAAGCCGCTTCGCGGATCTGGTCCGCGTGGTCCGGGTGGTTGAGCGTCGCGCCGGAACGGGTGACGGTGACCAGGACGTCGCGGTAGAACCCGGCGAGGTCGACCAGCGCCAGGTCGAGCGTGTCGCGCTGGGTCCGGGTGGCGCGGGACTTCTGCTTCTTCTCGAGCTGCTTGACCGCGGCTTCGGCGGCCCGCTTGGCCCCGGCGACGCCCTTGCCGACGCCGTCGCCGCCCATCGCCGTCCGCAGCTCGTTGCGTTCGTCCTCGTCGCGGCCCTTGCTCGCCTCGCCCGCGTCCGCCTCGGCCGCGCTGATCAGCTGGTCGGCACAGGTGAAAACGTCACTGGGGCGGCGCAGGCCCAGCGGGATCCGCAGCACGGTGGCCCGGCGCTGCCGCGCGGCCTCGTCGGTGGCGAGCCGGCGCGCGCGGCCGACGTGGCCGCCGCACACCGAAGCGGCCCAGTGCGCCCGCTCCGGGTCGACGTGGTCCCGGCGCACCAGCACGTCGGCGATCGCCTCCGGCGGCGGCGTCCGCAGCGTCACCAGGCGGCAGCGCGAGCGGATCGTCACCGAGACGTCCTCGGGGTGGTCGGACGGCGCGCAGAGCAGGAAGACCGTGCGGTCCGGCGGCTCTTCGACGGCCTTCAGCAAAGCGTTCGACGCGCCTTCGGTGAGCCGGTCGGCGTCCTCGATGATGACGACCTGCCAGTTGCCGGTGGTCGGGCGGCGCGCGGCGGCCTGCACCAGCGCCCGCATCTCGGCGACCGAGATCGACAGGCCTTCGGGCACCACGAGCCGGACGTCGGCGTGTGTGCCCGCCATCGTCGTGTGGCAGCCGGGGCAGGCGTCGCAGCCGGTGCCGGTGCTGCACTGCAGGGCCGCGGCGAACGTCCGCGCGGCCACCGAACGGCCGGATCCGGGCGGGCCGGTGAGCAGCCACGCGTGCGTCATCGCCCCGGGCGGGGCGGGCTCGCCGGCCACGATCTTCGCGGCGGCAGACGCGGCCGCGGTCAGCGTTTCGACCGCGGCTTCCTGGCCGACCACCTGATTCCAGACGCCGATGCGTTCAGTCGTCGTCACTTCGCCTCCACGCGAGGCTCTTCCGGGATTTCGGCGGGCAGGGTTTCGTCCATGTCCAGCGGCATGGTCACCGGCTTCTCGGTCGTCGGCGCGAGCGCGGACAGCCGGCCGACGAACACGGCGCGCAGCGCGGTGCGGATCCGCTCGGCGACCTCGGCGTCGGTGCCGTCGGCGTCGATCACGACGTACCGCTCCGGGTCGGCCGCGGCCATCTCGGTGAGCAGGTGCTGGACGCGCCACTGGTCGTTCATGGCGGTCGACTTGTCGCGCGGTGCGCCGTTCGGGGCGGCGTCCAGCAGCACGGTCAGGTCCGGGCGCAGCCGCCCGGTCGCCCAGTCCGCGAGGCCCTCGAGCTCGTCGCTGTCCAGCCCGGCGACGGCGGACAGGTGCGCGAGCGGCGAATCGACGAACCGCTCCATCACGACCACCGAACCGGCGTCCAGCGCCGGCTGGACGTGCCGCTCGACGATGTCGGCCCGCACCGCGGCGGCGGCCAGCGCCTGGGCGCGCGCCCCGGTCAGCGAGGCGCCGGAGACCAGCGCGGTGAGCCGCTGGTCGTCGAGCGCGGGGTCGGCGGCGACCACGACCGGGCGGGTGCCGCCGCGCATCCAGTCGGCCAGGTTGACGGCCTGGATCGCGGTGTTGATCGCGGTGGTGCCCTCGACGGCGATGAGGAAGCCGTTGACGCGCCGCGGGCTGCGGCGCAGCGCGTTGCGCAGGTCGGACAGGATCGGCTCGGTGCGCTTGTCGTCCATCTGCCGGTAGGCGAAGAGACCGGCGACCAGCGCGATCGCGGCGCCGCCGAGCATGACCGGCCGGGTGCCGTCGATGGTGAGCGGGCTGCCCCAGACGATGATCGTGTGCCGCTGTACCAGGCCGACCAGCACCGGCACGGTGACCGTGGTGCCGAACAGCACCAGCTTCATCATCAGCTGGTAGATCGCGTTGATCCGGCCGCGGATGGCGTCTTCGACGCGCGAGCCGATGATCGTGACACCGGTCAGGAACGCCGTCCCCGCCCAGATGCCGACGGAGCACACGGCGATCAGCGCGACCGTCAAGTGCGGCGACAGCGCCACCACCAGCAACGAGAGCGCGGCGGCGATGATGGAGATGCCGAAGAGGCGGTCGTGTGCCAGGCGCCGGGCGAGCTTCGGCGCGAAGGCCATGCCGGTGGCGAGGCCGAGGAAGACGGCCAGCACCAGCAGGTTGAACGCCGAGTCGCCGGCCAGCAGGCTCGATGAGTACGGCTTGGCCGAGCCGATCACGGCCCCGCCGGCGGCGAACGCGCCGAAGGCCCCCACGAGCAGGCCGCGCACGAGCGGCGTGCTGCGGATGAACCGGAAGCCGTCGGCGATCATCTGGCCGACGCCGAACTTCTCTTCGTCGGCCTGCTTGACCTTCTGCTCCGGCAGCGCGTGGACGTTGCGCAGCGAAAGCTCGGGGATCCGGGTGGCGATGAGGATCGCGCTGGCCAGGTAGAGCAGGCCGGTGATGATGACGACGAGCTTCGCGATGTTGAGGCTCGGGTCGCCGGGGAACAGGTGGAAGGTCGTGTTGACGCCGGTGATGGCGGCGTTGGCGCCGGCCGCGGTGATGACGGCAAGGCCGTAGGTCATCACCATGCCGAGCTGGTTGGCCGTCTCGACCTGGTCGGGCCGGCGGAGCAGGTTGGGGACCGCCGCCTCTTTCGAGGGGATCCACATGCTCGACGCGCAGCCGACGAGGAAGTTGCCGGCGAGCAGCCACCAGGGCGCGCTGACGATCGCGATGGACAGCAGGAAGCCGCACCGCAGCAGGTCGGCGACCACCATCACCTTGCGGCGGTCGAACCGGTCCGCGAGCAGCCCGCCGATCGGGGCGAACAGCAGGCCCGGCGCCAGCCCGGTCAGCACGACGCCGACGAACGCGAAGTTCTGGGCGAAGTAGTTGTCCGTCAGCTTCGTGGCCAGGCCGGTGAGGGCGAGGATGTTCAGCCAGTCGGCCACGCTGCACAGGTACGTGACGCCCCACAGGCGCCGGAACGGTTTGATCGCCAGTACCCGCCGGACCCGGTTGATCGTGGACGCCTCGGCGCCCGACGAAGCACCCGGGCCGGCCCCGGGCACCGATCGCACGCCCTCGCTGATACGCCCACCCCACTAGTCACCGCGGTGCCGGACGCCCTCGTGAGGGAGCCCGACCGTGAAGCCAGGGTAGCCCGATCGGCCCTTGCCTCGCGGACGACCCCGAGGTCCCGGTGGGGTGGGGAACAGCGAGCAAACGCTAGTCGAACAGGCCGGTCACGCTGCTGACCAGGCTGGACACCATCTCGATGGCGACGAAACCGAACACGATCAGCAGCGCCACGGCGAGCATCACGCCCGCCGCGCTCGACGACGGCCGGTTGAACGCCGGCATCGACACCGCCGGCATCTTCGGCAGTTTCCGCCGCTTGACCGGCACGACGTCGACGTCTTCGACGTCCTCGTCCGGCAGTGGCTCCTGCCGGACGGGCCGCAGCAGCTGCGGTGGCCGGGTCGGCCACGTGCGCTGCCGGTTCCGCTGCCGCGGCAGCACCCCGAGCGGCGGGGTTTCGCCGTTCACCGCCAAGGTGCCCGCGGGCGGGATCGCCTCCGGGGCCCTCGCCCCGGTTTCGCCCTCCTCGCGGAGTGTCTCCTCGACCATCCGGCGCACGACCTCTTCGTCGGGCTGCACCGGCCCGGCCACCGGGAAGGCGGCGGGCTCGTGGCCGTTCGGAGCCGCGGCACGCGGCTCCGGCGCCGCGGTGACCAGTCCGGAGACCGGATCCGCGAACGTCTCGCCTGGTGCTTGGGACAGAGTGCCGTCGCGCTGAGTGAGCTCGGGGGCATTGAAGAAGGGAGCCTCACCGTTCGCGCTCATGGTGACCACCTCACTACTGAATGTCCTCGCCTTTCCAGGGTAGCGACGATGGCGGATAACGCATCCGCCCAATGGCTCTGTCTCCAGTGGAGGGTCGGTCACGCAGCGCAAGCCCGTGCCCGAACCCCCTGCAGTGTCCAGTCCGCCGGTGGCCGGGTCGACCGCCGTTGGTGACAGATCGTAGTGAGTCCGGTCACACCGGCCCCGAGACGGCCGCTCGGGACCGGCCACACCCTGGGTGTCACGATGGCCAGTTTCGCAGGTCGCGCTCGGGCCCGGATGGAGTACCGGTCAGGGCACCTCCTCCTGTCCGAGGTCGATCATCTTCCGGCACCAGTCGCGGAGCATCCCGCGGCTGAAGGGGCTCAGGACGAGCTGACGGCGCCCGTCACCGCGATCCAGCGCCGCCAGCGCGAAGCGGCCCAGGTCCGTATCGACGAGGACGAACCCGTGGTCGGGGAACTCCGCGCACAGCCCGCCGAAGGCGAGCATGTCGAGCACCGCCGTGCCCGAGCGCGGCCGGGCCAGCACCTCCCGCATCGCCCAGACGTCGGCGTCCTGGCCGTCGTGGACCAGGCCGTCGTCGTCCACCGACAGCCAGATCGCCCGCGGCGAGGCACCGAACGGCGCCTCCGGCAGCTCCGCGATGAGCATCTCCGGCAGCTCTTCGAAGTCGGCGAGGTGGATCGCCGTCCGGCCCGGGAGCGAGCCCATCATGAACGCCCGCTCGCCGTCCGCGTAGCACCGGATGTCCGCGGTCGAGGGCCCTTCGTCGAAGACACCGCACAGCGCCGCCCGCACCGAACCGCGCAGCATCAGCGAGACGACCTCGAAGCCGATCTCGTTGAGTTCGCCCGCCTCCCCGAAAGGCGTGCCCTCGATCCAGGCCGCCCAGGCCATGTGGCGCTCGACCTCGGCGATCAGGTCCGCGGGGTCGTCGGAGACCGGACCGTGGACGAGGATGTCGTGGTCGCTGACGTCCGGGTTGTAGAGCCGGTCGACGGGTTCGCGGTCCGGCATCGCCGCCAGCACCGGCCCGGCGGCCAGCTCGAGCAGCTCCCGGGCGGCCGTCCGCTCAGCCATGGCCTCGCACCTCCTTCTCGGTCTCGTCACTCTTGACCCCGCTACGAGGGATCGGAACGTCGCTGATCAGCTCGGCCGCCGCCAGGATCGCGTCGCGGACCGTGAGGCCCAGCAGCGCCGGCTCGGGCGCCTCCCCGCGGACCGGCGGGGTTTCCGCCGGCTCACGCATGGCTCTGCACCGCCTCGACGATCCACTGCTCGGCCGTGCGTCGCGAGGCCGGACCCCACGTGACCGTCCACCGCCCGGTGCGGTCCACCGCCGCGCTGAACTGGTAGCGGCCGAGGTCGTTGTCGACCAGGCCGAACGCTCCGTGCGGGTACTCCGCCAGGATCGCGTCGCGGACCGCCAGGTCCACCAGCACCGTGCCCAGCCGCGGACGGGCCGCGCACTCGCGGATCAGCTCGACCGCCCGCTCGCAGCCGCCCGGGATCAGGCCGCGCTCGTCCGTCTCGATCCGCACGTGCCGGCCCGGCCCCGGCGGCCGGTCCGGCAGGCCGTCGAACACCCAGCCCGGCAGCTCGCTGAGGAAGCCCGACCGCAGCCGCGCGCGCTTGCCCAGCTTGTGCAGCACCGTGGTGTAGTCCTCGTCGCCGAAGAACCGGACCTCCCACGGCTCCTCCCGGGCCGGGAAGACCCCGGTGACCACGCCGCGGATGAAGCCACCGCGCAGCGCCCGGTACAGCCCGACCGCCTCGGCCGTGACCTCGCCGCCCGGGGCGAGGCCGATCGCGGCCATGCCGGCGACGAACCGGGTGTACTGCTCCACTTCGTCGGCCAGGCTCAACGGCGGCGAAGGACGACGACCCGGGAGCGGTCCGGTGTCCGCCAGCACCGGCGGGATCTCGAACTCGGGGTCGTAGAACTCCATCACCGAGGGCCGCTCCGGCACCTCGGCCGACAGCGGGGCGATGACCTCGTCGATGACGTCGAAGACGGCGACTGCGTTGCTCACCCCTTGATTGAACACCCTGGCACCGACAATTTCTCGCACATGTGTTCGACTGGGTGACATCGTTCGGCGAGCGGTCGGTGAACGGCTCAGACATGCTCCGACACCCGGCCCTCGGCGATCTCCGCCAGCGCGTCGACACTGCCCGGCAGCCACCACAACCGGCGGCGGCCACCCCGGCGCCCGCCCAGCACCGCCAGGTGCCGGCCGCGGGCGTCGTCGACGAACGCGACTATCTCCCACGGCCGGCGCGAGCCGCGGGCGAGGTCGACTTGGACGGTGCCGAGACGGGGTCTTCGGAGCTCCTCCATCAGGTCGAGGACCAGGCACTCCTGCCCGGGCTCCAGGACCCCGCGCTCGTCGGCGTCCAGGCACAGCCCCTCGCCGGGCGCCGGCGGCCGTACCGGCAACCGCGCGAAGGCCAGGCCGAGCAGCTCCGCGGTCGAGCCGGACGACGGCCCGGACCGGCGCAGGCCGTCCCCCGCGACGCCGAACCGCGTGCCGTCGTCGAAGAACGCCGACGTCCACGGCTCGTCGAACAACGCGACGGCCACACCGCAGACGCCGTCACCGTCGAACCCGGGGAGCGAGTCGTGGAGGTCAAGCGCGGAAGGACTGCCCGCGGCCGCGGCGCGGACGGGCTTGAGGATCTTGGCGATCACCGTGTGCACGGTGCGTGGTGTTGTGGTCACGCGTTCATGAAACCCGGGACCACCGACAATTTCCCGAACATCCGTTCGAGGTGTCACCCGAAAGTGTGGCCGAACGCCGTGAAGGCCTCCTTACCAGGCGAAAACGCCGGTAAGGAGGCCTTCACGGACTTCCTGACGTGCTACTTCGTCTTCGTCGCGGTGGACCGCTTGGCGGTGGTGGCCTTCTTGGCCGTGCCCGCCTTGACCGTCTTCGCCGTCGTCGACGCCGGCTTGCGCGCCGGCGCCTTCCGCTTCGGCGCCGGGCCCTTCGCCCGCTTCTCGGCCAGCAGCTCGGACGCCCGTTCCGCGGTCAGCGACTCGATCTCGTCGCCCTTCCGCAGCGTCGCGTTGTACTCGCCATCGGTCACGTACGGGCCGAACCGGCCGTCCTTGACCACCATCGGCTTCTTCGACACCGGGTCCTCGCCGAGCTCCTTGAGCGGCGGCTTCGCGGTCGCCGAGCGGCCGCGCTGCTTCGGCTCCGAGTAGATCTTCAGCGCTTCCTCGACGGTGATCGAGAACAGCTGGTCCTCGGTCGAGAGCGACCGCGAGTCCGTGCCCTTCTTCAGGTACGGCCCGTAGCGCCCGTTCTGCGCCGTGATCTCGTCGCCGGACTCCGGGTCCTTGCCGACCACGCGCGGCAGCGAGAGCAGCTTCAGCGCGTCCTCGAGCGTGATGGTCTCGATGTCCATCGACTTGAACAGCGAGCCCGTGCGCGGCTTCGGCGCCTTCGCCTTGGCGGCCTTCTTCTGCGCGGCCGTGGCGTCCTCGGGGATCTCGATCTCGGGCAGCAGCTCGGTGACGTACGGCCCGAAGCGGCCTTCCTTGGCGACGATCTCGTGCCCGCTCACCGGGTCGACACCCAGCGAACGCCCCTCCTGCGGCGTCGCGAACAGCTTCTCCGCGATCTCCTGCGAAAGCTCGTCCGGCGGCAGGTCCTCGGGGAGGTTCGCGCGCTGCGAGTTCCCGTCGACCTCGCGCTCCAGGTACGGCCCGTAGCGCCCGACGCGGACCACGACGGTGTGCCCGTCGGCGTCGCTGAACAGCGGGATCGAGTTGATCTCCCGCGCGTCGATGTCTTCGACGCTGCCTTCGACCAGCTTCTTGAGCCCGCCCAGGCGGCCGATCGAGCCGTCGACGCCCATGTCGCCGCCGAAGTAGAACTTCGACAGCCACTGCGCGCGCTGCTCGTCGCCGGCCGCGATGCGGTCGAGCTCGTCCTCCATGCCGGCGGTGAAGTCGTAGTCGACGAGCCGCTCGAAGTGCCGCTCCATCAGGCCGATCACGGCGAACGCGACCCACGACGGGACGAGCGCGGAGCCCTTCTTCCAGACGTAGCCGCGGTCCTGGATGGTCTTGATGATCGACGCGTACGTCGACGGGCGGCCGATGCCCAGCTCTTCCAGCTTGCTGACCAGGCTCGGCTCCGAGTAGCGCGCCGGCGGCGAGGTGGTGTGGCCGTCCGGGTTCAGGTCGGACGCGGTGAGCGCCTGGTCCTTCTCCAGCACCGGCAGGCGGCTCTGCTTGTCGTCGGCCTCGCCGCCGGTCTCGGTGTCGACGGCCTCGACGTACGCCTTGAGGAAGCCCGCGAAGGTGATCGTGCGACCCGAAGCCGCGAAGGTGCATTCCTCGCCCGAAGTCGCGTTGCCGACGATGCGCACGGACATCGTGGTGCCCTTGGCGTCCGCCATCTGCGACGCGATCGTGCGCTGCCAGATCATCTCGTAGAGGCGGTACTCGTCGGTGTCCAGCTCGCTCGCGACCTGGCCCGGCGTGCGGAAGACCTCGCCCGACGGCCGGATCGCCTCGTGCGCTTCCTGCGCGTTCTTCACCTTGCGCGTGTACTGGCGCGGCGACGGCGAGACGTACTCCTTGCCGTACAGCTGCGTGGCCTGGCTGCGCGCCGCCGAGATCGCCGACTCCGACAGCGTCGTGGAGTCGGTACGCATATAGGTGATGTAGCCGTTCTCGTACAGCTTCTGCGCGATCCGCATGGTGCGCTCGGAGGTGAACCGCATCTTGCGGCCCGCCTCCTGCTGCAGCGTCGAGGTCATGAAGGGCGCGTACGGCTTGCGCGTGTACGGCTTCTCTTCGACGCTCGAGACCTTGAAGTCTCGCTGCTTCAGCGCTTCGGCCAGGCGCCGCGCGTCGGCCTCCGCGAGCACGCGGACCTCGTTGTTCGACGCCTTGAGCTGGCCGTCCGAGCCGAAGTCGCGGCCGGTGGCCAGGCGTGCACCGTCGACGGCGACGAGCCGCGCCGGGAAGTTCCGCGGCGAAGCCTCTTCGCCGGCGTCCATGGTGGCGGAGATGTCCCAGTAGGACGCCGAGGTGAAGCGCATCCGCTCGCGCTCGCGCTCGACCACGATCCGGGTCGCCACCGACTGCACGCGGCCCGCCGAGAGCTTCGGCATGACCTTCTTCCACAGGACCGGCGAGACCTCGTAGCCGTAGAGTCGGTCGAGGATGCGGCGGGTTTCCTGCGCGTCGACGAGATCGGCGTCCAGCTCACGGGTCGAGTCGGCGGCCGCGCGGATGGCCTGCTCGGTGACCTCGTGGAAGACCATCCGGCGGACCGGGACCTTCGGCTTCAGCGTCTCGAGCAGGTGCCACGCGATGGCTTCGCCCTCGCGGTCGGGGTCCGTGGCGAGGTAGAGCTCGTCGACGTCCTTGAGCAGGCTCTTGAGCTCGGTCACCTTGGACTTCTTGTCCGGGGTGACCACGTAGAGGGCCTTGAAGCCGTTGTCGACGTCGACGCCGAGGCGCGCCCAGGACTCACCCTTGTACTGGGCGGGCACGTCGGCAGCGCCACGCGGCAGGTCGCGGATGTGCCCGACGGAGGACTCGACGACGTAACCGCCGCCCAGGTAGGGGGCGATCTTGCGAGCCTTCGTCGGCGACTCGACGATGACCAGCCGCCGGTGCCCGGCGCCGTTGTCCGCCGAGGCTCCGTTCTTCTTGGTCCGTGCTCCTGCCACGCTGTCCTGCTCTCCGCTCATCTCGTCCCGCTACCGGGACCAGGCCCTGCTCTGGGGCGTCGGGCCCGCGTCTTCGACCTGCCAGTGTGCACGCTGTCCCGGTCCGGACGGCGCGGAGGTGACCCAACACGCCGCCGTTCCTGTGTCCAGCGCATCGCCGCTGACCTCGACGATGTTTCCCCAACGTACCTGTCACGTGATTTCGGCCACGTCCCGCGCAGCCTAGCGCGTGACCACCCGGATACCCTCCGTTCGACGGTGGTGGGCGCGGGGATGTGACCGCTTCACTGGTTTCCCCGTCCAGCCGAAAGGATCCGCCATGACCCGACGCCTCCTCGGCGCCCTGCTCACTGCCGCGACCGCCACAGTATTACTGGGGACCACTCCGGCGAGCGCGGCCGCGGCGAACTTCGCCGGCACGGTAGCCCTCTCCAACTGCTCGGGCTCGGTGGTGAAGCCGGCCGCGACGCCGGACACCGCACCCGCGCTCGTCATGTCCAACGGCCACTGCCTCGAGACCGGCTTCCCGGCACCCGGGCAGGTCATCACCAACCGCTCGTCCAGCCGCACGTTCACGCTGCTCAACGCGAGCGGCGGCAACGCGGGCACCCTCCGCGCGAAGAAGATCGTCTACGGGACGATGACCGACACCGACGTGTCGCTCTACCAGCTCACCACCACCTACGCGCAGATCAAGTCGAGCTACGGGATCTCGCCGCTGGAGCTGTCCAACGCGCACCCGGCGGCCGGCGCCGCGATCGACGTCGTCTCCGGCTACTGGAAGCGGATCTACTCCTGCAACATCGACGGGTTCGTCTACCGGTTGAAGGAGGGCAGCTGGACCTGGAAGGACTCGATCCGCTACACCTCCGCCTGCCAGACCATCGGCGGCACGTCGGGCTCGCCGGTCGTCTCCGGCGGCAAGGTCGTCGGCGTGAACAACACCGGCAACGAGGACGGCGAGCGCTGCACGGACAACAACCCGTGCGAGGTCGACGAGGCCGGGAACGTCACCGTGCACTACAAGACGAACTACGGCCAGGAGACGTACGGCATTCCCGCGTGCCTCACCGCGGCCAACGAAATCGCCCTCACGCAGGCCGGCTGCACCCTGCCCCGGCCCTGACGCGGCGCTCGCACCCGGTCAGGCCGTGCTCGTCACGGCCTCCGGGTGCGAGACCGGCAGCGGCTCCGCGCCCGGCCACGCCGCTTCGGCGCCCGGCGGCGGCTCCCCGATCAGTTCCAGCAGCGCCTCCATGCGGCGTTTCCCGGTGACCTTGACGGCCGGGACCTCGGCCTTCGGGCCGGTCAGCTTCGCCGCGACCCCCAACGGCGTCAGCGCCTCGACCAGCCGCTCGTGCATGGTCGGCGCAAGCGGGTCGACGCCGAGCAGGTACCCCTGCGTGCCGGGGCGGCCACTGGCCAGCGCCCACATCCGCAGCATCGCGCCGCTCAGCCGGAAGCCGTCCGGCACCGCCTTGCCCGAGTCGTCCTCGACCGGGCCCGCGCAGCCCTCACGCAGCCACCGCAGCGCCAGCGGGAGCAGGTCGACCCGGAACGACGTGCGGACCTGCGGATGGCCGCAGTCGGCCTTCGAGACCTGCGCGTCCGCGCCGCGGCAGCGGAACTCGCGGGCCAGGACGTGCGCCCGCCACGGCTCCTCGACGACCACCGACAGCCGGGCGGCGGTGCGCCCGAACCCGGTGATCTGGCCGTGGCAGCACAACAGGCCGGCCAGGTCGCCCAGGCCCGGCCCGCTGGCCTCGGCGGAGAAGAGCGAGATCGTCCGATCCACCGCGCCATACTAGAACACAAGTTCGATTCGCGGCAGTCCTCGACGCGATCTTCAGCCAGGCGGTTGATCCAGCTGACGGCAAGCCGGGGCGCGCTGCTCCGCCGCCGTCAAAGCGGGGACGTCCTTGAGTCCCTTGAGGTAGTCGAGCGCGTCGATGCGGTCGAGCGTCGCCCTGGCCTCGCCGAGGGCGGCCTTCGTCGCCGTCGCGTCGCCGCGGACGGAGTCGATGCGCTGCCGCGCCTGCTCGGCCTGGTCGCGGATCTCGGTGAACTGCCCGATGACGTCCGCGCGGCCGCCGTCCGCCGACTGCACCGGTGGCGCGCCGAGCGCGTTCAGCCCGGCGAGGCTCCGGTCCAGCCCGCCGACCACCGAGGAGAGCAGGTCACTGGACGTCCTGGACGCCTGCTGCGGCGTGCTCGGGTCGACGGTGGGCAGCTCCGCCAGCGTGCGGACCAGGTGGGTCACCGAGGCGCAGTAGCCGTCCGCCCATCTCGCCACCGGATCGGCCTGCGGCACCACGGTCGTCACCGACAGACCCTGGTCCCGTGCCGGGGACTGCGTGGCTGCTTGCCCGCACCCGGCCAGGCCGATCGTGATCGTCGTGGTTAGGGCGGCGAAGACGGTTGACCGCGGCCGCACCTGTGCACCTCCTGCTCGACGACGTCCCGGAAGGGCCGACGGTACCGACTCGGTGCCGCTTCGCAAGTCGCCGTGCCTGTGTGGGATGGCCCGACACGCCCCGGGCCCGGCACGCGACGCCGCGTGCCGGGCCCGGGAACGGTGGTGTGTCAGGCCTTGATCTCCGTCGGGGTGTCGGAAAGAACCGTTCCCCGGCGCTTCGAGACCACGATCGCCGCCACGATGATGGCGACCGCGACCAGCGAGATGATGATGCGGACCGCGGCGTTCTCGTCCGGGCCGATCGAGAACTGGACGACGGCGGGCGCGATCAGCACGGAGACCAGGTTCATCACCTTGATCAGCGGGTTGATCGCCGGGCCGGCGGTGTCCTTGAACGGGTCACCCACGGTGTCACCGATGATGGTGGCCTCGTGCGCGGACGAGCCCTTGCCACCGTGGTTGCCGTCTTCGACCAGCTTCTTCGCGTTGTCCCACGCGCCACCGGAGTTGGCGAGGAAGATCGCCATCAGGGTGCCGCAGGCGATCGCGCCGGCCAGGTAGCCGGCGAGCGCGCCGGTGCCCAGGCCGAAGCCGACCGCGATCGGGGCGAAGACCGCCAGCAGACCCGGCGTCGTCAGCTCGCGCAGCGAGTCGCGCGTGACGATGTCGACGACCTTGCCGTACT
Source organism: Amycolatopsis lexingtonensis (assembly GCF_014873755.1). Classification (NCBI taxonomy): domain Bacteria; kingdom Bacillati; phylum Actinomycetota; class Actinomycetes; order Pseudonocardiales; family Pseudonocardiaceae; genus Amycolatopsis; species Amycolatopsis lexingtonensis. The sequence continues at coordinate 7,945,448 of NZ_JADBEG010000001.1, read as the reverse complement.
CGGGGCGGGTGGTGCCCTCCATGATGCCCGGGATGTCGCGGAACTGGCGGCGGACTTCGTAGACCACCGCGCCGGCCGCGCGGGAAACCGCGTTGACGGCGAGACCCGAGAACATGAACACGACGGCCGCGCCGATGATCACGCCGACGAGCGTGTTCGGGCTGACGACCTGGTTCACGAACGACTTGGCCGCGTCCATTCCGGTCACCACGCCGTTGCCCATGCCCGTCAGCGTCTTCGTGATCGCGTCCGAGTAGGAGCCGAAGAGCGCGGTCGCCGCGAGGACGGCGGTCGCGATCGCGATGCCCTTGGTGATGGCCTTGGTGGTGTTGCCCACCGCGTCCAGCTCCGTGAGGATCTGCGCGGCCTTCTCGTCGACGTCGCCCGACATCTCGGCGATGCCCTGCGCGTTGTCCGAAACCGGGCCGAAGGTGTCCATCGCGACGATGACGCCGACGGTGGTCAGCAGGCCGGTACCGGCCAGCGCCACGGCGAACAGCGCGACGCCGCCGCCCAGCAGGTACGCGCCGAACACGGCCGCGCCGATGACCAGCGCGGTGTACACGGCGGACTCGAAACCGACCGAGATACCGGAGAGGATGACGGTCGCGCCACCGGTCTCCGACGTCTGCGCGACGTCCTTGACCGGCTTGTACTCGGTGCCGGTGTAGTACCCGGTCAGCTTCAGGATGACCGCGGCGAGCACGATGCCGATGATCACCGCGACGGTCGCGATGACCGCCGGGTTGCCCGAGTTCTCATACCCCGCGCCGAAGTCGGAGAAGCTGCTCGGCAGGTACACGAACGACGCGATCGCCGACAGCACCGCGGAAATGACCGCGGAGATGTAGAAGGAGCGGTTGATCGTGACCAGGCCGCCCTCCCCCGCGCGCGCCTTGGTGATGTAGACACCGATGACCGCGGTGATGACACCGATGGCCGGCACGATGAGCGGGAAGATCAGGCCGTGCACGCCGAAGGCGGTGCTGCCCAGGATCAGCGCGGCGACGAGCATGACGGCGTAGGACTCGAAGAGGTCCGCGGCCATGCCGGCGCAGTCGCCGACGTTGTCGCCCACGTTGTCCGCGATGGTGGCGGCGTTGCGCGGGTCGTCCTCCGGGATGCCCTGCTCGACCTTGCCGACCAGGTCGGCGCCGACGTCGGCGGCCTTGGTGAAGATACCGCCGCCGACACGCATGAACATCGCGATCAGGGCGGCACCGAAGCCGAAGCCCTCGAGCACCTTGGGCGCCTGGCCGGTGTAGACCAGCACGACGACCGCGGCACCGAACAGGCCGAGGCCGACGGTGATCATGCCGACGACGCCACCGGTGCGGAACGCGACGCGCATGGCCTTCTCGCGGCCGCCTTCCTCACGCGAAGCCGCGGCCACGCGCAGGTTCGCCTGCGTGGCCAGCCACATGCCGAGGTAGCCGATCGCGAACGAGAACGCCGCACCGACCAGGAAGAAGATCGAACGGCCGATCTTCTCGTTCCAGTCGTCGGCGGGAAGTGCGAAGAGCAGGAGGAACACGACCACGCCGAAGATGGCGAGGGTGTTCCGCTGCCGCTTGAGGTAAGCGGCCGCGCCTTCCTGCACCGCCTTGGCGATGTCCTGCATCTTGGCGGTGCCCTGGCCTGCGGCCAGCACCTCCTTGAGCAAGACGTAGCCGATGACGAGTGCGGCAAGCGCGACCACGGCGACTACACCGACAATCGTGTAGCCACCTCCGGAGAGCGCAATCGTGCCTGCGCCCTCCGCGAGGAACTGCCGTGACATTCGTCCTCCAGGAGACGTCGCCGATCGCCAGCGTCGACGGCAAGCCGAGGGTTCGACACGGCCGGCGCTGGCATGGACCCTGTACCGAGCGACACGCTAGCCGGGACGCAATGCACGTCTCACATGACGCTCACCACAGAGGGTGTGGATTGCGGGAGTGTATTGGTACTGCAACCAGCGTCTTCACGCCGTCCCGGTGACGGCACATTCCGTTACCTTGTGAGCCTCCTCACTTGATCGATCATCCTGTCGCCGATCCGTTGGCGCAGCTGGGGATGCGAGAACTGTCGGACCCCTGTGCCAAGCTCAGCTGGTGGAGGACTCGAGAGGGCGGCGGCTGCTGGGGCGGGTGACCGCCGGCATCCCCGCGCGCGAGAACCCGGTCACGCATGTGGCAGACCTTCCGGGCCGCGAAGCGGGTTACGCAGAGTGGCCGTCGTGGGCGGAACCGGCGGTCGTCGCTGCGCTGCGTGACTGCGGCGTCTCGGCTCCTTGGGCGCACCAAGCCGAAGCGGCCGCGCACGCGTACGAGGGTCGTCACGTCGTGATTTCGACCGGCACGGCGTCGGGCAAGTCGCTGGCCTACCAGCTGCCGGTGCTGTCGCGGCTCGCCGCGGGCGAGAAGGCGAACGCGCTGTACCTGTCGCCGACAAAGGCGCTGGGCGCGGACCAGCTGCGGTCGGTGTCCTCTTTGGACGTCCCGGGCGTGCGGGCGGCGTCGTTCGACGGGGACACCCCGATGGCGGAGCGCGACTGGGTGCGCGCACACGCGAACTGGGTGTTCACCAATCCGGACATGCTGCACCGCGGGATCCTCTCGGCGCACGGGCGGTGGGCGTCGTTCTTCCGGCGGCTCAGCTGCGTCGTGGTCGACGAGTGCCACAGCTACCGCGGGGTGTTCGGCTCGCACGTCGCCTTGCTGCTGCGCCGGCTGCGGCGGGTGGCCGAGCACTACGGCGCTTCGCCCGTGTTCGTGCTCGCCTCGGCGACAACGGCTTCGCCTGCTTCGTTCGCCTCGCGGCTGACGGGGGTGCCTTGTGTCGCCGTGACCGACGACGCCTCTCCGCGCGGAGCCCGCACGGTGGTGCTGTGGGAGCCGCCGCTGCTGGAGGAACTGACCGGGGAGAACGGCGCGCCGGTCCGGCGTTCGGCCGGTGCCGAGACGTCGCGGATCCTCGCCGACCTGGTCCTCGAAGGCGCTCGGTCACTGGCGTTCATCCGGTCGCGCCGGGGAGCTGAACTGGCCGCGCTGGGTGCGCGTCGCATACTGTCCGAAGTGGACCCGGTATTGGCGGAAACCGTTGCGGCGTACCGGTCCGGCTATCTGCCCGAGGAGCGTCGCGCACTCGAGGCGGCGTTGCTGTCGGGGCGGTTGCTGGGTGTCGCGACGACGAACGCGCTGGAACTCGGCGTCGACATCGCGGGGCTGGACGCGGTCGTGCTGGCCGGCTACCCGGGCACGCTCGCTTCGTTCTGGCAGCAGGCCGGGCGCGCGGGCCGGTCCGGCGATTCCGCGCTGGTGGTGTTCGTCGCGCGGGACGACCCGCTCGACACCTACCTCGTGCACCACCCGGCGGCGCTGCTCGAACGGCCGGTGGAGACGGCGGTGCTCGACCCGGCGAACCCGTACGTGCTGGCGCCGCAGCTCGCGTGCGCCGTGGCCGAGTTACCGCTGACGCTTTCCGAGCTGGAGGTGTTCGGCGGCCCGGCGGCGCTGGAGGTGCTGACCGAGCTGGCGGAGCAGAAGCTGCTGCGGCGCCGGTCGAGCGGCTGGTACTGGACATCGCGGGAGCGGCCGCACGCCGAGGTCGGCATCCGCGGCACGGGCGGCGAGCAGATCGCGGTCGTCGAAGCGGACTCCGGCCGGATGCTGGGAACGGTCGACCCGGGCTCGGCGTGCTTCGCCGTCCACCCCGGCGCGGTGTACCTGCACCAGGGGTCGTCGTACGTCGTCGACGAGCTGGACCTGGAGACCGGGCTGGCGCTGGTGCACGCGGAAAACCCGGACTGGACGACGACACCGCGTGAGGTCGTGGACATTTCGGTGCTCAGCACCCAGGAGAAGCAGGACTTCGGCGGGGTGAGCGTCTGCCTCGGCGAAGTGGCCGTGACGTCGCAGGTCGTCGGGTACCTGCGACGCCGGCCGTCCGGGGAGGTACTGGACCACACGCCGCTCGACCTGCCGGAGCAGAGCCTGCGCACGCGGGCGGTCTGGTACACGGTTTCCGCCGAGCTGCTCGGCGGCTCTTCGGCCGATGGCGTGGCGGGGACCGGGGGCCATCGGGTGGGGACCGAATCTGCGGGGCCGGTGGGGACCGGGGAGGAAACCCTGGCGAGCGGTCGGGGGCCCGCTCGCGAGGGTGGCAGGACACCGGGGGGTGCCGGATTGGTTCCGGCACGGGTCCCCGGTGCCCTGCATGCCGCCGAGCACGCGGCGATCGGCCTGCTACCGCTGTTCGCTACGTGCGACCGGTGGGACATCGGCGGGGTGAGTACCGCGTGGCACGACGACACCGGGGAGGCGACGGTGTTCGTGCATGACGGCCATCCCGGGGGTGCGGGATTCGCCGAACGCGGTTATGCCGCGATTGTCCCGTGGCTGGCCGCAACGCGGGAGGCGATCGTCTCCTGCGAGTGCCCGACGGGATGCCCGTCCTGCGTTCAGTCGCCGAAGTGCGGGAACGGCAACGATCCGCTGGACAAGGCGGGTGCGGTGGCCGTTCTGGAAACCGTGCTCGGGGCGTTGCGTCAACACGGGAGCTAGAACAGCCACTTGGTGGTTCATGGAGTTGTGTCCTGCTCCGCCTCGGCCGGGCTGGGACCGGCCGAGGGCGGTGGTTCGGGTGGCTCAGGCCGCGGTGGTCTGAACCAGGTGCGAAGCTTCGGCACCGGCCAGCGCACGGACGAGCACGTCGTGCACCTCGGCGGCGTCCGGCAGCTGCCAGCCGCAGACCTCGGGCTTGACGCGCCAGTGCACGACACCGTGCTGGAACGGCGACGGCGGCAGCGGGATGTAGCTGTCCTTGCCGTGCCACTGGATGCCGGCGCGGGACGCCAGCTCGGCCGGCACGTGGTCGGCGACGGTGGTCAGGAAGAGCCAGCGGCCGTTCGGCAGCGCGATGATCGGCGCGGGGTGGCCGATGGCGCGGAGCAGGCGGCAGGCGCGCTTGCCGAGTTCGTCGTCGACCTCGATGGCGTCGAGCACGGTGCCGGTCGCGACGAGGAGGCTGTGGGTGCGGTCGGAGAACCAGGTGGCGACCTCGTGGGCGTGGGTGCCGATCTGCTCGCGCCAGGCTTCACTCGCCGGCACCGGACGGCGCCAGGTGAGGTCGTCGCCCTCGGTGAGCGGAGCGGGGTTGACGCCCGGGAGCACTGGCCAGCCGCGCCAAGCGAGTCCGATCGCCTCCGCCCGCAGTTCGATGCGGAAGGCACCTCGCCAGCTGTCCGGCCAATTCGCGTCCAACATTGTCTTCCTGCCTTAGGTTCCGGTTCGCCGCGACCCGCTAAACCCTGTCGCCGTGTCGCACATCTCACTTAACGGCAAGTTGCACATTGCTCGGAACCCCCACGCGACAACCGGTGGTTACGAGGCGATGAACGCCCAGTGATCTCTACGGCCCGACCGAACCCGGCGGCACGGATCGACGGCGAACGGCGCCCGCGGACGGACCGTTCGTCGTGCGAATCCCCAGGACAGGCCGCTCGCGGAACGGACGGGCGGCGGCCGCGGCGCCGCTGTTCGGCCCAGGTGAGCGGGGTGTTCGACCGCTCGCCGTGCACTAACGACCGCTGCCCGTGACGATGCGCCGCTCGTCGGCGGGTCCGGGGCACGAGCCGGTTATCGCCGCATACCGACCGGTCGGCGCGGGCGAGCGGCAAGCCCGGCTGAAGGCGACGAGCGGCTCTGGCGACCGGTGCTCGGCAAGCGGTGGCGGGCGGTGGCGGGTGGGTGGGGTGGCCAATTGGCCACCGGCGGGCACGCCTGATGGCCTGCGAGCGGGCCGCGGCGGCAGCCAGCGCCCCCGCACGTACCCGCCAGCCACTGCGGCCGATGCTCGTCCGCACACGCCGCAGCATTAGGAGCCGCGCCAACAAGCACACGCCGCACGAACCGCCAGCCATCACGGGTGAGGCTCGCTGGCACCTGCCGCGGCGGCGGGAGACTCTCGTTGTGGCGGGCGCCCCGCGCTGCACCCCGGAGGTAGCAGGCCGCTGCACGCTGGCGGCGGCAGGCAGCCGTCGTGGCGGCCGCACCACCCTGCACCGCCGAGGCGGCGGGCTGCCGTGGTGGCCATCTCTGGCCACCCTCGCGTCACGGGGGCTGGCTGGTGGGACCGGCGCGGGCTCGGGCTGCCGGGCCGGGGAGGCCGGCGATACCGCCGGTTGGGGACTCGACCTCGATCAGGGCGTCGAGGCGTTGCCAGCGGCAGGTCAGGAGCTTCACTCCCATCCGGTCGGTGACCCAGCGGGCGCGTTCGCAGGCCTGCGTCGGACCTTCCGACGCGTGGGAGGCCGCCGCCAGGGCGCCCAGGTCGGCTGCCGCCTCGGCTCGGTGGCGGGCGATCGTTGCCGCTGCCAGCCAGATGCCGAGGGTGGCCACGCCCGTCAACGCGGCGACGGCCAGTGCTGTCCAGATCGTGGCCGCGCCGCTGTCCGAACGGAGGTCAGCCATCTTCGGTCCCGGTGCCCGGCTCGGCCACCGCGTAGGCCGTCGCGTTCAGGTGGACCGCCGGGAGCAGGCCGCCAGCTGGTTGGGCTGTCACCTTCACCGTTATCGCGTCGCCTGTTTGCTCGATGGTGAGCTTCGCGTCCGACGGGGCGATCCGGTGGACGGCCGCCGCTGCCAGTTCGGGCTGGCCCCTCGAGAGGAGTCTTGCCGCTTCGCGGGCCGCGTCGGTGCAGCGCAGCTGGCCCGTCAGGGCCGTCAGGGCCGCGACCAGCAGCACCGTGGTCACCGTCAGGCCGGCCAAGCCGAGGGCCGCTTCGACCGTCACCGCCCCTTCGTCGCGGCGGGTCATGACGGCACCGTCAGGGCCTTCATGACCAGGTTCGTCAGCCACGAGACCACCGAGTCTCCGGTGAGCAGGGTGTAGAGGACAGCGGCGAACGCCGCGACGGCCACGGTGACGATCGCGTACTCGACGGTCGTGGAGCCTTCGTCCGAGCGAAGGCGGCGCTTGAACGCACGCATGGGACTTCCCTTCGGTACTGGTGGTCAGAAGAGCGGGCCGAGGTGGCCGGCCAGGCCGAGGACGACCGGCAGCACGCCCAGGCAGAAGAAGGCCGGCAGGAAACACACGCCCACCGGCAGGGCCAACGCGACCCCGGCCCGTTCGGCGCGTTCCTCCGCTTCCGCGGCCAGCTCGTCGCGGAAGCGGACAGCGAGGTCGGCGGCCGCCGTGGCGAAGGCCGCGCCGGAGCGGGACGTCCGGGTGGCCGCGCCCGCCAGTTCGGCGAGGCCGGGGGTCGTGCGCACCGGATCCCACGCCTCTTCCGGACGGGAACCGAGGGCCAGGTGGCCGGCGGTCGAGCGCAGTGCCTCGGCCGCTTCCGGGGGCGCGGTGCCGGCGACGGCGTCGAGTGCCGTGGGAACGGGCAGTCCTGCTCGCAGGCAGGCCGCCAGGAGGTCGAGTGTTCCCGCTAGGCGGAGCCGGGTCGCGATGTTCGTCGTCGGTGCGCGTGGACGGCGGGCGCGGCGGATGGCCCACCAGCCGGTGACAGTCACGATCGCACCCACTGTCACCCCGGTGGCCCCGCCGACCAGCAGCGCCGTCGACACGCCGGCAGACGCCGTCGCGATGGGGCCGATCGCGCATGGCCACTTCCGGGCGCGCTCGCGGTGAGGCCGGGCGAAGCGCCGCGCTGCCGTGTCGTCCGGCCAGATGAACAGGGCTGAGGCGATGAGTACGAGTACGGCGGCGTTCATCGGATGCGCGCCTGTCCGGTCAGTGCGCGGCACCAGGCCGTTCCCGCCCAGAGCAGGAGGCTGCCGACGATCAGCAGCAGCCCGCCCGGCGTGCTGCCGGTCAGGACGGACAGTGGAGCCGCGCCCATGGCTTGCCCGAGGAGCAGGCAGAGCGCCGGCAGGCCGGTGAGCACCGCAGCGCTCGCCCGGGGTCCGGCCAGCTTTGCGCGCATCCGGCGGGCGAAGCCCAGACCCGCTTCAGCGTCACGGCGGGCCGCGTCGAGGACGTCGGCCATCGGTAAGCCGTAGCGCTTGCCCAGCGTCCAGGCCGCCGCCAGTTCCGGCAGGGCCGGTGCGCGCAGTTCGCTGTCGAGCCGGGCCGCCGTCGCCAAGATGCGGAAGTCGTTCGCCAGCGCCGGGACGACGTCCGCGGCCGCTTCCGCCGCGGTGACGGGGTGGGCTCCGGAGCGAAGCTCGGCCACCATCGTCCGCAACGCGGTCGCGGTGTGCGCGGCCATCGCCAGCTCGGCGGTGGCGCGCCGGTGGGCTCGCCACTCCTGGCGCCACGCCAGCGTCAGGACGCCGGCGGCGATCGCGCCGCCGACGCCGGCCAGCAGGCCGGCGAGTGCCGTCGGGAGCAGCCAGCGGACGACGCGCCACACGTCGGGAATGCGGAGCGGTGTGGGTGGCTCGACCGCCGCCTGGAGCCGGTTCGGTGGCGCGGGCCAGCACGCCAGGGCCGCGCCGAAGCACAGCGGGAGCCACGCCGTGATCACCGGCGTCTCCTCGGCTCGCGCGGGAAAGCGTTCACCAGCAAAGAAAATCGCAGCAACAGGAGGGTCAGCACGCGATCGCCCCCGAGGTCGCGAACAGGTGGCGGTCGATCGTCCAGCGGCCCGCGCGCCACACCGGCACCACCCGGGCCCGGCCGTGTTCGGCGCGGAGGACGCCGACCTCGGCGAGGCGACGGCGGCCGCCCTGTTCGCGTCGCATGTGCAGGACGACGCGGATCGCCGCGACCAGTTGGCTGTGCACGGCATCGCGGCCGAGACCGCCCAGCGCGGCCAGCGCCTCGATGCGGGCGGGCGCCTCGGCCGGGGAGTTCGCGTGGACGGTGCAGGCGCCGCCGTCGTGGCCCGTGTTCAGCGCGGTGAGCAACGCGCCGACCTCGGCGCCGCGGACCTCGCCGACCACCAGGCGGTCGGGGCGCATGCGCAGTGCCTGGCGCACCAGCTCGGGCAGGCCGACCGCGCCCGCACCCTCCACATTGGCCGGACGGGCGACGAGGCTGACGAACTGCGGGTGCGCGGGCTGCAGCTCGCCGGCGTCCTCGACGCAGACGATCCGCTCGCTCCCGTCGACCGCGCCGAGCAGCGCGGCGAGGAGCGTGGTCTTGCCCGCGCCCGTGCCGCCGGTGACGAGGAAGGCCATTCGCTTCGCGACGACGGTCCGCAGCAGCTTCGCGCCTTCGGCGTCGAACGCGCCGAGGGTGCGGAGTGCGGCGAGGTCGTGTGTCGCCGGGCGGAGGACGCGGAGGGACAGGCAGGTGCCCGCCGCCGCGATCGGTGGGAGGACGGCGTGGACGCGGATCCGGCCGTGCGGACCGGAACCGGGGAGCCAGCCGTCCACATAGGGCTGGGCGTCGTCGAGGCGGCGGCCCGCGGCGAGGGCGAGGCGCTGGGCCAGGCGGCGGACGGCTTCCTCGCCGGTGAAGCTGACGGTGGTGCGGGTGAGGCCGGCGGGGCCGTCCGTCCAGACTTCGCCCGGGCCGGTCACGAGCACGTCGGTGGTTGTCGGGTCCTCGAGGAGCGGGGCCAGTGGGCCGGCGCCGATGAATTCGTCGCGGGCTTGGCGGGCCGCGTCGAGGACGGCGTTGTGGCCGAGGGCGCCGGCTGCCTCGGCGCGGACGGCGGTGGCGACGGCGACCGGGTCGGCTTGGCGGCGGTCGCCGGCGAGGCGGTTGCGGACGCGGTCCACGAAGTCGGTCGTCATGGGGTCACCGGCTTGGTTGGGGGGTCGGTTGGGGTGGTGTGGGCTGTGACTCGGGTGCCAGCCGGGGGTGGGGTGGCCTCGGCCGTGACGCGGGTGCCCGCTTGTGGCGGGAGGGGCACCAGCGTCGGGGAAGGGGTGGGCGTGGCTTGGGTGGCGGGTGGCAGCAGTGACAGGAAGTTCTTCGCGCTTGCCGGACCGCGGCTTGCCAGGGTCAGCAGGGTTGTCAGCAGGAGGTCGCGCATTCTCGTCGGTGCTGTCATCGGGTGGCCGTTCGGGCTTCGTGGCGGGCTGCAGCCAGTACTCGGGCTGCTGCTTTGGCTACCGGGCCCGTCGTTTTCGCTGGGAACTCGCCGCGTTCGACTGCTGCTGGGAGGCCGCGTTCCGGGGGCATTGCGGCCAGTAGGGGTGGGCCGAGGAGGCCGGCTGCTTGGGCTTGGCCCGCGTCGGTGCTCGAACGTCCACATGCGACGACGCCGGTTCGGGCCGTCAGCTCGGACAGGCGGCGCAAGACCTGCTTCGCCGCCATGCAGGCGCGGAGTTCGACCGGCACCACCAGCACCACCAGGTCGGCCACCGCGACCGCTTCCGCGGCTGCGTCGGTGAGGGTGCGGGGGAGGTCGCAGACCACCGTGCGGCCCGAGCGGCGGCCCGCGGAAAGGACCGCCGACAGCGATTCGACCGAGGGGCCTTCGCCTTCGGGGCCGCAGGCCAGTACCGGCAGGCTGCCGCCGCGGTGCTTTCGGCGGGGCAGGGTCGCGGCCAGCGACGGCAACGAGACGCGGCCCGTCAGGCGTACGTCCGACCAACGGGGGCCGGGGGCCTTTTCCAAGCCGAGCAACACATCCAGGCCGCCGCCGAGCGGGTCACAGTCCACCAGCAGGGCGCCGCCGGGCTCGCGGTCGGCCGCCAGTGCCAGCGTCGCCGCGAACACCGATGCGCCCGCGCCGCCCCGGCCGCCGATCACGCCGAGGACCAGGCCGGCTTCCTCCGCCGGGGTTTCGACGACGTCGGCGAACGCGCCGGCCAGCTCGGTCTCCTCGTCCGGCAACGAGATCACGCGCTCGACGCCGCCGCGGAACGCGTGCTGCCACGTCTCCGGTCCCGGACTGCCCTTGCAGACCAGGAGGATCCCGCGGCGCCGGGGCAGGGCCGGTGGCAGCCGCACGGCTTCTTCGTCGAGGACCACCAGGGGCGCGCGGGCCCAGTGGGTGTGCGCCGCCGTCAGGTCCGGTGCCCGGTCCAGCTCGCAGCCCGCCACCGCCGCCACGCGCAGTATCTCGTCGAGCACGGTTTCGTCCGCGGCGACCACCAGCGGTCGTTCCCCCGTCATGCGTTCCTCCCCCGTCGTCGGTGCGGGCCGTGGGTGGCCCGGCTTCCACGGTCGCGGGCCGGGGCACGGGGGCACAACGGGTCGGGCGGCGAGCTGTGGACAACCCGGGTGCTGTGGACAACTTCCGGCCGGGCAGTGGCTCGCGAACCGGTTTTGTCGGTGGGCTGTGGCACGATCGCGCCCGCCCGCGACGCACGTGCGGCGGAAAGAGGTGCGAACCGCCGCACCCGACGATCCGGTGGCACCGGAAGACGGATTCCGCCCGGCCAAAAGAAAAGCGGCGAAGGTTAGCGGAAGGTAAGAGGGCGGCCCCCGCCAGGGGGGAGGGACGGGGGCCGCCGTGGGTTCAGCCCCGGGGGGTCGGACTGAACCGGCCCGGTTGGACACCGGGCTCCCTCACTGTAACTCCGCCCGGTGCCGGTTCGCGCGCCGGACGAGGCACACAGTTCGGTAACGGCACAGCGCGCCGGAAGTGCCTTCCTGTCATGGAATTTCCGGCGATGCGGCGCGCCCGTGGTGGATCAACGGGACGCGCCGCGATCAAGCTCTTATCCTGGGCGACGTGGCCGAACCGAGCAGTGCGCCGTCGCGCACGCGGAAGCCGGGCCCGGAGCACGCGGTGGCCGCGTTCTTCGACCTGGACAAGACGATCATCGCTTCCTCGAGCGCGCTGGCGTTCAGCAAACCCTTGCTGAGGGAGGGTTTGATCAACCGTCGCGCCGCGTTGCGAAGCGCCTACGCGCAGCTTGTGTTTTCGCTCGCCGGCGCCGACGAGAACAAGACCGAGCGGTTGCGCGCCGAGGTTTCCGCGCTGTGCGCGGGCTGGGACGTCGCCCAGGTTTCGGCGATCGTCCGCGAAACCCTGCACGACGTCGTCGACCCGCTCGTGTACGCCGAAGCGGCGGAGCTGATCGCGCGCCACCGCGCGGACGGCCACGACGTCATCGTGCTTTCGGCGACCGGCGAGGAGGTCGTCGCCCCCGTCGCCGAAATGCTGGGGGCGACGCGCAGCGTCGCGACGCGGATGCAGATCGTCGACGGCCGCTACTCCGGCGAAGTCGACTTCTACTGCTACGGCGCCAACAAAGCCGTCGCCGCGAAGCAGCTCGCCGCGACGCACGGCTACGACCTCGCCGAGTGCTTCGCCTACACCGACTCCAGCACCGACATCCCGCTGCTCGAAGTGGTCGGGCACCCGCACGCGGTCAACCCGGACAAGCTCCTGCGGCGCGAGGCGCTCGACCGCGGCTGGCCGATCCTCGCGTTCGACCGGCCGATGTCGCTGCGCACCCGGATCCCCACCCGATCGGCGGGAATCGTCGCCCTCGGTGTCGGCGCCGTGGCCGCCGGAGCGACCTGGTACGGCCTCAGCCGTCGCCGTCGGTCCCGGTAGCCGCCCGACCCGCCACCCACACGGCCGTACGGTCCCCGCTTTGCTTGGCCCAGCCTCGAATTGTCCGTCGCGCAGGGTGCCTGTGTCACCCGATCCAGCCTCTGTACCGGTGCACCCATCCGCGCACTTGAAGTGACCGGGCTCACGGCGTAGAAAGTAGGTGCGGACGTTCGGTCGGCCAGGGAGCAGGTAGAAGAGAAGCCTGTTCCACCCCGGCAAACCTCCGTGCGCGGACTCCGGGTACCCACGCGCAGCGCGCCGCGGGAGGCTCGTCGTCTAGGGACTGCGTAGTGGGACGCCACACGCCGAGTCCATGTAGGTACGACCAGAGTTGCACGCTTGGTCGCCCGAGAAGTTCGCGCTTGCAGGCGGCGCCCGTGGCCCTCGGCCACGGGCGCCGCCTCGTCTGTGTGCAGGGTTTCCTACCGATCCGGGTACGAACGACCCGTTGCTGCGGTCGGTCGATGGACATCGACGGATTCGGTGAGTAGCTTCCCGATACTGGCGCCTCCGAGTGGACTTCTGACGTCCGCCGGGCGCCCGCAACTTTCTGGGAGGCTGGTCGTGACGACCCGAAATCGGAGGTTCCATGCGCTCGCCCTGCCCGTCGCGGGGGTGCTCGCGTTCACCGGTGTGGGTGTCGCGACCGCGGCGAGCGCACCGCGGATGAGCGTGGACGCGCAGGCGGAGGCCGCCGCCACGCAGGCGCTGCGGGGGCTGACGCTGGAGGAAAAGGTCGGGCAGCTGTTCATCACCTGGGTGAACGGCAAGACGGCCGACGAGGTGAACCCGAAGAACCAGACCGACTTCGGTGTCGACACCCCGGCGCAGGTGGTCCGGAAGTACCACCTGGGCGGTGTCATCTACTTCAACAACGACACGCGCGACAACTTCGACGACCCGGTCCAGGTCGCGAAGCTCTCGAACGGGCTGCAGAAGGCCGCCATCACCAGCGGGGCGCACATCCCGCTGCAGATCGCCGCCGACCAGGAGGGCGGCACCGTCACGCGGATGGGCGCGCCGGCCACCGAGTTCCCGAACGCCATGGCCATCTCCGCCGGCCGGGACACCGGCCGGGCGACGCAGGCCGCCACGATCCTCGGGCGGGAGCTGCGCGCGGTCGGGATCAACCAGGACTTCGCGCCCGATTCGGACGTCAACTCCAACCCCGCCAACCCGGTCATCGGCGTGCGGTCCTTCGCTGGCCAGCCCGGGCTGGCCAGCGACTTCGTCACCGCCGAGCTCAAGGGCTTCCAGCAGTCCGTGGCCGCGACCGCCAAGCACTTCCCCGGGCACGGCGCCGCGCCGACCGACAGCCACACCGGGCTGCCGCGGATCGACAGCACCGAAGCGCAGTGGCGGGCCACCGACGTGCCGCCGTTCAAGGCCGCCATCGCGGCCGGCGTCGACTCGATCATGAGCGCGCACATCCAGTTCCCCAGCCTCGACCCGTCGCTCGAACCCGCGACGCTGTCGAAGCCGATCATCACCGGCAAGCTGCGTGACGAGCTCGGGTACAACGGCGTGGTCGTCACCGACGCCCTCGAGATGCAGGGCGTGCGCGAGCTGCACAGCGACGCCGAGATCCCGGTGCTCGCGCTCAAGGCCGGCATCGACCAGCTGCTCATGCCGGTGCACCTCGACCTCGCCGTCAACTCGGTGCTCAACGCCGTGAAGACCGGTGACATCCCGATGCAGCGGATCGACCAGAGCGTGCTGCGCGTGCTGAAGCTGAAGTTCAAGCGCGGCATCCTGTTCTCGCCGTTCGTCGACGCGAACCGCGTGATGAAGACCGTCGGCGTGCCGGCGAGCCTCGCGACGGCGCAGGACATCGCCGACCGCGGCATCACGGCCATCTCGAACGACGCCGGCCTGCTGCCGCTGAAGCAGAAGCCCGCGACCACGCTCGTCACCGGCTGGGGCGTCTCCACGACGGCGACGCTGGCCCAGAAGCTGACCGCGCACGGCACGGCCGCGACCGCCTACCAGACCGGGCAGGCGCCGACGGACGCGCAGATCGCGCAAGCCGTCGCGAACGCCCAGAACACCGACCTGGTGGTCGTGCTGACCAACAACATCGCCACCTACCCCCGGCAGACCAAGCTGCTCGACGCCCTCCAGGCCACCGGGAAACCGGTCGTCGCGGTCGCCGCGCAGATCCCCTACGACGCCGGCTACCCGAGCACCGTCAAGACGTGGCTGGCCACCTACGGCTACATCACGCCGACCCTCGAGGCGCTCGCCAAGGTGGTGCTCGGCGAGACGAAGCCGGTCGGGAAGCTGCCGGTCGACGTCCCGGCGGGCGCCGACCTGACCACCGTCAAGTACCCGTTCGGCCACGGGCTGACCTGGTGACGCTCGACCGGCGCCGCTTCCTGGGCGCGAGCGCGCTGGCGGTCCCCCTGCTGGCCGGCGGTTCGGCCGTCGCGGGAGCCCAGCCGGAAGCAGCCGAGCCGGAAGCTGGCCAAGGACAAGGCCCAGGCCGCGTCCTCACCGGCGCGGAGCAGCTGGCCGCGCAGGGCTGGGGTCCGCTCAAGGGCCGCAAGCTCGGGGTGCTGTCGAACCCCACCGGCGTGCTGCTGAACGGCGACCACATCGTCGACTCGATGGTCGCGGCCGGCGTCAAGCCGGTCGCGGCCTTCGGGCCCGAGCACGGCTTCCGCGGGAGCGCGCAGGCCGGCGGCTCCGAAGGCGATTACACCGATCCCCGCACGGGCGTCCCGGTGTACGACGCGTACGGCGTCGACGCGACGAAGCTCGCCTCGCTGTTCACCAAGGCGGGCGTCGACACCGTCGTCTTCGACATCGCCGACGTCGGCGCACGCTTCTACACCTACATCTGGTCGCTCTACACCGCGATGGTGGCGGCCGCCCAGGCCAAAGCCGCGTTCGTCGTGCTCGACCGGCCGAACCCGATCGGCGGCCGGGCGGCCGGCCCGCTGCTCGACCCGAAGTTCGCCTCCGGGATCGGGCGGAAGCCGATCGTCCAGCAGCACGGCATGACCGCCGGTGAGCTGGCCCGCTACTTCGCCGGGGAGTTCCTGCCCGGCGACGGCGTGAAGCTGGACCACCTCGATGTCGTCCAGGTCCGCGGCTGGCAGCGCGACACGCTCTTCGCGCGGACCGGGCTGAACTGGGTGCTGCCGAGCCCGAACATGCCGACCCCGGACACCGCGCTCGTCTATCCGGGCACCGGCATGTTCGAGGGCACAGTGTTCTCCGAGGGCCGCGGGACGACCCGGCCGTTCGAGATCATCGGCGCGCCCGGGCTCGACTGGCGCTGGCGCGAGAAGCTCGAAGACCTCGCGCTGCCGGGCGCGAAGTTCCGCGAGGTCTACTTCGTGCCGACGTTCAGCAAGTTCGTCAACCAGACCTGCGGTGGCGTGCAGCTGAGCGTGAGCGACCCGCGGGCCTTCGACGCGATCCGGACCGCGGTCGCCATGCTCGTCACGGCGAAGGCGCTGCACCCGGACGTCTTCGCGTGGCGCCCGGACAACTACATCGACAAGCTTTCCGGCTCCGACCGGCTGCGGACCGCGATCGACGCCGGGGCGGGCGTCGACGAGGTCACCGGGGCCTGGCGGGCCGAGCTCGCCGAGTTCGACCGCGGACGTCGCCACTACCTGCTCTACCGCTGAGGGGGAGACTCGTGCGTGCTAGGAAGGTCCTCGCCGCGGCCACCGGAGTGCTGGTCGCATTGACCACGTTGACCTCGGGAGCCAGCGCCATCACGGGACGCCACGACGCCGGCCGCTTCGACCGGCCGCAGCAGGGGTTCGCCCCGGCGTGGACGACCCTGCGCACCGGGCCCCCGCAGGAGGTCGGCCTGGACCCGGCGCCGATCAAGGCGGCCGAGGACTTCCTGGCGAGCTGGACCAAGCCGGACGCAACCGGGCACCCGCACTTCTCCGGCGCGGTGGGCCTGCTGGCGCACGACGGCGTCGTCGTCGACCGGTACGCGGTCGGCGGGGCGGTGCGGTACGCCGACGCGGCGGGCACCGAACTGCCCGCCGAGCAGCAGGTCCCGATGCGGAACGACACGATCTTCGACATGGCTTCGATCTCGAAGCTGTTCACGTCGATCGCCGTCCTGCAGCTCGTCGACCGCGGGCAGCTGACCATCGACACCCCGGTGTCGCGCATCTTCCCCGAGTTCGCCACCGGCGACAAAGCGGCCATCACGGTCAAGATGCTGCTCACGCACGTCTCCGGGTTCGACGCCGACCCGATCCCGTCGTTGTGGGCCGGTTACCCGGACATCCCGTCGCGCCGGCAGGCCGTGCTCGACAGCCCGCTGAAGAACAAGCCGGGCACGACGTACCTCTACTCCGACATCAACCTCCTCACCCTCGGCTTCATCGTCGAGAAGCTGACCGGGCAGCCCCTCGACAAGGTCGTCCACGACCGCATCACCGCGCCGCTCGGCATGGTCGACACGGGCTACAACCCACCCGCGTCGAAGCTGGACCGGATCGCCGCGACGGAGTTCGAGGCCAACCCGCCGCGCGGCATGGTGCGCGGCAGCGTGCACGACGAGAACGCGTGGTCGCTCGGCGGCGTCGCCGGGCACGCCGGGGTGTTCAGCACCGCCGGCGACATGGCCACGCTCGCCCAGACGATCCTCAACGGCGGCAGCTACCGCGGACACCGGATCCTGGGCGAGGAGACCGTGCGGCAGATGCTGACGAACTACAACCAGCAGTTCCCGGACGACTCGCACGGCCTCGGCTTCGAGCTCGACCAGCCCTGGTACATGGGCGCGCTGGCGTCGCCGGTCACCGCGGGGCACACCGGCTTCACCGGGACGACGCTGGTCATCGACCCGGAGTCGCGCTCGTTCGCCGTCCTGCTGACCAACCGCGTGCACCCGAGCCGGAGCTGGGGCTCGATCAACACCGCCCGCCAGGTGTGGGCGACCTCGCTGGCCAGGGCCATGGCGGTCCGGCCGGCGGCCGGGAAGGACGCCTGGACGAGCACGCTGGGTAACGCGAGCGTCGCCACGTTGAGTACGCGGCCTTTTACTACGGAAAGTGATCAAGCCAGCGTCTCTTTCTACGCCTTCGTGGACACCGAAGGGCCGACTGATCCACTTCAGCTGCAGGCCAGCACCGACGGCGTGAACTGGCAACCGATCGCTGTATCGGTATCGGGGCCGGGGGCACCCTCCGGAACTGTGACGTCGCTCTCCGGACACGGCCACCGTGCCTGGTGGAAGGTCATCGGGACACTGCCTCGAGCGGCGTCGGTGAGCCTCAGGTGGCGTTACAGCACCGATCCGAGTTACACGGGACGCGGAGTTTCGGTCGACGGTGTGAAAGTCACCGAGAGCGGCCGATCACTCCTCGACGGTGAACGAAACCCCGCCGCTTTCGTCGCTGAGGGTTGGCAGTTGAGCGCTCGGTGACCGAGCTGTCGCCAATTGTCGAACAAACACCCGAGTTTACCGTCCGTTGGCCGCTTGCACCGCGACACTAAGTTGCCAAGTCGTTAGCTTGACCTCGTTAACATGACCGACCTGGTTGGCGACTTTCTGGTCAGTGATTAATCGCAAATCCAGATCCGCAGACACGGACGGGTTGCGATCCGACCGAAGGGTGTGGGTAGCCTTGTCGCAGATGCCAACGGTTAGTAACTTTCCGACGGTGAGTGATACCGAATCCGTAATCGGCACGGCACCGTCCGAGCCCGTATCGGTCCAGCCGACCGTGCGGGACGCGGACGCCAGCCCGCTGGTCCGGATCCGGTCCCTGCTCCCCGGCCTGGCCCGCGCCGAGCAGCGTGTGGCGAAGGTGGTGCTGGAGGATCCCGCGCAGGTCGCGAGACGCAGCATCACCGAGGTGGCCCTGGCCGCCAACACGAGCGAAACGACCGTCACGCGGTTCTGCAAGGCCGTCGGCGTCGGGGGGTACCCGCAGCTGCGCATCGCGCTGGCCGCGGACACCGCGCGCACCGAGGCCCGCACGACCCGCAACCTCGGCGGCGAGATCGGCCCCGAGGACGACCTGGCGGCCGTCATCGGCAAGGTCAGCTTCGCCGACGCCCGCGCGGTCGAGGAGACGGCCGACCAGCTCGACGTGGCCACGCTGGAGCGCGTGATCGAGGTCGTCGCGAGCGCCGGCCGCGTCGACGTCTACGGCGTGGGCGCGAGCGCGTTCGTCGCCGCCGACCTCCAGCAGAAGCTGCACCGCATCGGCCGCGTGTGCTTCTCGTGGTCGGACACGCACATCATGCTCACCTCGGCCGCGGTGCTCAGCCCCGGTGACGTCGCCATCGGCGTCTCGCACACCGGCGCGACCACCGACACCGTCGAGGCGCTGCGCGTGGCCCGCGAGCACGGCGCGATCACCATCGCCGTGACGAACTTCCCGCGGTCCCCGATCACCGAGGTCGCCGACTACGTTTTGACGACCGCCGCACGGGAAACCACTTTCCGTTCGGGAGCGACGGCGAGCCGCATCGCCCAGCTCACCGTCATCGACTGCCTGTTCATCGGCGTCGCGCAGCGGCACATGGACGCGTCGGTCAGCGCCCTGGACGCGACCAGGGACGCGGTCGGCTCGCACCGCTTGGGGGTCAGGCCGGACGGTCGTCGCCGTCCGCGGGAAACCGGCAAGTAATGACCGGAGAAAATGTGAGGCGCATGATGACCGTCCCCACGCAGGCGGTGCACGTCGATTCGCCGACCGAGACCCGCAATCCCCGCACCACGGACATCGACCTGATGTCCACCGCGGGGATCCTGGGCGCGATCAACGCCGAAGACCGCACGGTCGCCGGCGCCGTGGCCGCGGTGCTGCCCCAGGTGGCGCGCGCGGTGGACTACGCGGTCGACGCCCTGCGAGCCGGCGGCCGGGTGCACTACGTCGGCGCCGGGACGTCCGGGCGCCTGGCGACACTGGACGCGGCCGAACTGGTGCCGACGTTCAACGTGCCGGCGGACTGGTTCATCGCGCATCACGCGGGCGGCGAGAAGGCCTTGCGCAGCGCCGTCGAAAACGCCGAAGACGACGACGGGGCCGGCGCGGCCGAGATGGCCGCGATGGTCCAGCCGGGCGACTTCGTACTGGGGCTGACGGCGTCGGGCAGGACGCCGTACGTCTTGGGCGCGCTGGCCGCGGCGTCCCGCCAGGGCGCGCGGACCGGGCTCGTCTCGGGCAACCCGAAGGCCGCCAAGCCCGTCGGCGTCGACGTGCTCATCGCCGTCGACACCGGCCCGGAGGCGATCGCCGGCTCGACCCGGATGAAGGCGGGCACGGCGCAGAAGATGATCCTGACGTCGTTCTCCACGGCGACGATGATCAAGCTGGGCCGGACCTACTCCAACCTGATGGTCAGCATGCGGGCGACGAACGCGAAGCTGCGCGGCCGGACCATCCGGATCCTGCAGGAAGCCACCGGCATGACGATGGCGGACTGCTCGGACGCGCTCACCGAGGCCGGGGGCGACCTCAAGGTGGCGCTGGTGCACCTGCTTTCGGGCACCGACGTCACGAGCGCGGCCAAGGCGCTGCACACGTCGGGCGGGCACGTGCGGAAGGCGCTGGACTTGGTGCGCGTGCGCGCCAGCTAGAACTCATTGCCGTTCATCTGTTCACCTGTCTAACCTCTCAGATGAGAGGGAGGCGGGTGGGCGATGGCGGGCACGGAAGAGGACTCGCGGCGCGGGCTTTCGCGCCGCGAGTGGGTGTCGGTCGGCGGGATGGCCGGGTTCATCCTGCTGCTCAACGTCGTGGGCTGGGTGGTGCTGGCGGTCTTCGTCGCACCCCACCACTACGCGCTGGGCACGACGGGCGTGTTCGGGATCGGGCTGGGCGTCACGGCGTTCACGCTCGGCATGCGGCACGCCTTCGACGCCGACCACATCGCCGCGATCGACAACACCACCCGCAAGCTGATGGCCGACGGCCAGCGGCCGCTGTCGGTCGGGTTCTGGTTCTCCCTCGGGCACTCGACGATCGTCTTCGCGCTGTGCCTCTTGCTCTCCCTCGGTGTCCGCGCGCTGGCCGGGCAGGTCGAGGACGGCTCCTCGGCGTTGCATGACGCGACCGGCCTCATCGGGACGTCGGTGTCCGGCGTGTTCCTGTACGTGATCGCGATCCTGAACCTCGTGGTGCTGGTCGGCATCCTGCGGGTGTTCCGGCGGATGCGCCACGGCGAGTTCGACGAGGCCGCGCTGGAGCGGCAGCTGGACAACCGCGGCGTGCTGAACCGCGTGCTGCGCGGCGCGACGAAGTCCGTGCGGAAGCCGTGGCACATCTACCCCGTCGGCCTGCTGTTCGGCCTGGGTTTCGACACCGCGACCGAGATCGGGCTGCTGGTGCTCGCCGCGGGCGCCGCCACGTTCGCGCTGCCCTGGTACGCGATCCTCGTGCTGCCGATCCTGTTCGCCGCCGGGATGAGCCTGTTCGACACCGTGGACGGCTGCTTCATGAACTTCGCCTACGGCTGGGCGTTCGCGAAGCCGGTGCGCAAGATCTTCTACAACATCACGGTGACGACGCTGTCGGTCGCCGTCGCGTTCGTCATCGGCACGATCGAGCTGGTGTCGATCCTTACCGAGAAGCTGGACATCACCTCGGGACCGCTGGCCGCGATCGCTTCGGTGGACCTGGACTACGTCGGATTCGGGATCGTCGGGCTGTTCGTGCTCACCTGGGTCGTCGCGCTGGCCGTGTGGCGGTTCGGGCGGATCGAAGAGAAGTGGTCGGCGAAACTGTCCGGTTAGGACGCTGCGTCCGCTGTCAGCGAATCCGCCTGGCGGGAGCGGGAATCCGTGCTTGGCTGCCGGGGTGGAGATCCTGGTCTTGGGCGGAACGGCGTGGGTGGGGCGGGAGCTGTCCCGGCAGGCGATCGAACGCGGTCACCGGGTGACCTGTCTCGCGCGAGGTGAGAGCGGGGAGGTCGCGCACGGAGCGACGCTGGTCGCCGCCGACCGGCGCGATCCGTCGGCGTACGAGCCCTTGCTCGGCCGCGTGTGGGACGCGGTCGTCGAAGTGTCGTGGCAACCGGGCTTCGTGCGGGGCGCGCTCGACGCGCTGGGCCGCAAGGCCGGGCACTGGGCGTACGTCTCGTCCGGCAACGTCTACGCCTCCCACGCCTCGCCGGGGGCGGACGAGACCGCTCCCCTGCTCGCCCCCACCGACCGGAGCGAGGCCGGCCGCGAGCTGTACGGCGAGGCGAAGGTCGCCTGCGAGCAGGCGTCGGCGGCCGTGGTGGGTGACCGGCTCCTCATCGCGCGGGCCGGGCTCATCGGCGGCCCCGGCGATCACAGCGGGCGCTCCGGGTACTGGGCCGCCCGCGCCGCACGCGATCCGCGAGGGCCGATGCTGGTCCCCGCCACGCCGGCCGCACCCACCCAGGTGATCGACGTCCGGGACCTCACCTCCTGGCTGCTCGACGCCGCGGCGACCGGAACCACCGGCACCTACAACGCCGTCGGCCCGGTCGTCCCGTTCGGAGAGTGGATCGAGCTGTCCCGCGCCGCCGGCGGGCACACCGGCCGCGTGGTCGCCGCCGAATCGGCGTGGCTGCTCGCCAACGGCGTGGCCGAGTACATGGGGCCCGAGTCGCTACCCCTGTGGCTGGCCGAGCCGGGCTGGGAAGGGTGGTCGGCGCGGGACGGCTCCTCGGCGCGCGCCGCGGGACTGCGGCACCGGCCCCGGGCGGAGCTGCTGGCCGACACGCTGCGCTGGGAACGCGAGCAGGGTCTGGACCGGGAGCGGCGTGCGGGCCTCAGCGCACAGCGCGAGCGCGAATTGCTCGCGGTCCTCGCTGCCTAGGAAGCGGCGTCCGAGATGCTCTTCGCTTCGCGCGCACCGGCTTCGAACGCTTCGCAGTTGAACAGCAGCCACTCGCGCACGCCTTCGGGTTTCCCGCTCGCGAATCCTTCGGCTGCTTCGAGATAGCGCGGCACCCGGCGGAAGAACGCGACTTCGGGAACGCTCAGCGCCTTCGGGTCCAGCCCGGTAGCGACCATCGTCAAACGAGCGGCCGCGCGCGCGACGACTCCGTCCGCGCTGCCGAACGGCTTGAGCGCCAACAGTTCTCCGTGCACGACGGCCGTCAGCACCGGACCCGGCACCGACGTCGCGCCCGTGACGAGCTGGGCCAGCAGCTCCAGGCGGCCACCGCCGGAATGCGGGCGCCCCAACGCATCCAGGTCGTCGACGAGGTCGGCCGCGGCGAGAACGTGCAAGCGCGCCAGGGCTTGGAGAGGCGCGCGGCGCCACGTCGGGAGGAGCGTTTCGAGGGTCTCCGCGACGCGCAGCGCGCCCGCGAGGACCGGGTCGGCGACCGCGCCGTCGGCGGGCAGTTCCGGGTTGGCGCCCTCGATGCCGGCGGACGCGCGGGCGGCGCGCACCGACGCTTCGGCCGCGGTCGCCGCGCCGCCGCGGAGGTTGGCGGGCAGGCGGTGCACCTTGAACACGGCGTCCTGCGCGGCTTTCGCGGCCGCGGCGACGCCTTCTAGGTCGAGGAGGGGCTTCAGCGGATCAGGCATCGAGCACCTGGCCTTCACGGGAGACCACGGGCGGCAGCACCGACCACGGGAAGTTGATCCAGCGGTCGGTGTGCCGCCAGACGTACTCGCACTTGACCGTGGAGTGCGGCTTCTCGTAGACGACGGCCGAGCGCACCTCGGCGACGTGGTCGAGGCAGAAGTCGCGCACGAGCTTGAGGGTGGCGCCGGTGTCGGCGACGTCGTCGGCGATCAGCACCTTCTTGCTCGTCAGGTCGACGACGTTGGGCACCGGCGGCAGCATCACCGGCAGGTCGAGGCGCTGGTCGACGCCGGTGTAGAACTCGACGTTCATCACGTGCAGGTTCTTGACGTCGAGCGCGTAGCCGAGCGCGCCGGCGACGAAGAGGCCGCCGCGGGCGATGGAGAGGACGAGGTCCGGCGCGAAGCCGTCGTCGGCGATGGTGTGAGCCAGTTCACGGCTCGCGGTGCCGAACAGCTCCCAGCTCAGCTCTTCGCGCTCTTCGGCCATCGATCTCGCCCTTCGTCGTGGTCAGCCGAGCATAGGCAACGCCGAAGTGGCCTGCGAAAATGCTCGGAAATTGGCTATCAGAAGCAGCCATTGCCGACCGTACGGTGATCACGTGAGTGACTGGAACACGCGACCGACGCTGGCCGGCGAGCACGTCCGCCTGGAGCCGCTAGTGCCCGAGCACGCCAAGGGCCTGCTCGAAGCCGGCGCCGACCCGGGCATCTGGGCCTGGCTGAGCATCCGGCAGCCGGGGGATCTTCCGGCCGCGGAGCGGATGGTCGAGCAGGCGCTCGCCGACCCCGACCGGCGGCCCTTCGCGCAGATCGACGTCGCCTCCGGCCGCGTCGCCGGGACGACCTCGTATTACCAGGTCGTCGAGAAGCACCGGATCCTGTCCATCGGGCACACCTGGATCGGCGCGGACTGGCAGCGCACCGGGCTGAACACCGAGTCGAAGCTGCTGCTGCTCGGGCACGCGTTCGAAACCCTTGGCGCGCAACGGGTCTCCTGGGAGACCGACATCCGGAACCTGCGCTCGCAACGCGCCATCGAACGACTTGGCGCGCTTCGCGAAGGCGTCCTGCGGGCGCACCGGATCCGCCCGGACGGCTCCTCGCGCGACACCGTCACCTATTCGATGCTGGCGCCGGAGTGGCCGGCGGCGAAGGCCCGGCTGAACGAACGCTTAGTCACCGCGGCTCGCCTGCCTCGGTGAAACGGCCGGGCAACGTGGGTGCAACCTTTTACAAGGCGGACTAACGTCGCTAGCGTGCCGCTAGCCGTCGTTTCGGCGCACTACAGGAGGCCTTGCAACCATGACCGAGCAGTCCCCAGCACTGGACAACCTGCTCACCGAGAGCCGCACCTTCCCGCCCAGCGACGAATTCGCTGGCCAGGCCAACGCGAAGGCCGACCTCTACGCCGAGGCGGACGCCGATCGCGAAGCGTTCTGGGCCAAGCAGGCCGAGCGGCTCACGTGGGACACGAAGTGGACCACGGTACTGGACTGGACCAATGCGCCGTTCGCGAAGTGGTTCGTCGGCGGCAAGCTGAACGTCGCCTACAACTGCGTCGACCGGCACGTCGAGTCCGGGCACGGCGACCAGGTCGCGATCCACTGGGTCGGCGAGCCGGGTGACACGCGGGACATCACCTACGCCGAGCTCAAGACCGAGGTTTCCAAGGCCGCCAACGCACTCACGTCCCTCGGCGTGACCGCGGGCGACGTCGTGGCGATCCAGCTGCAGATGGTCCCCGAGGCCATCTTCGCGATGCTCGCGTGCGCCCGGATCGGCGCGCTGCACAACGTCGTCTTCGGCGGCTTCTCGCCGACAGCGCTGCGGGCCCGTGTGGACGACGCCGCGGCGAAGGTCGTGATCACCTCCGACGGGCAGTTCCGCCGCGGCAAGGCCGCGCCGATGAAGGCCAATGTCGACGAAGCGCTCGAAGGCGCCAAGACCGTCGAAAAGGTCATCGTCGTGCGGCGCACCGGCGACAAGCTCGAGGGCGACGTGCCGTGGACCGACGGCCGCGACCTCTGGTGGCACGAGCTCGTCGACGGACAGTCCGAAGAGCACACTCCCGAAGCCTTCGACAGCGAGCACCCGCTGTTCATCCTCTACACGTCCGGGACCACCGGGAAGCCGAAGGGCATCCTGCACACCTCGGGCGGTTACCTGACGCAGACCGCGTACACGCACCACAACGTCTTCGACCACAAGGCCGGCGAAGACGTCTACTGGTGCACCGCGGACATCGGCTGGATCACCGGCCACAGCTACATCGTCTACGGCCCGCTCGCCAACCGCGTGACGCAGGTCGTCTACGAAGGCACGCCGAACACCCCGCACGAGGGACGGCACTGGGAGATCGTCCAGAAGTACAAGGTCTCCCTCTACTACACCGCGCCGACGCTGATCCGCACGTTCATGAAGTGGGGCGCGGAAATCCCGGAGAAGTACGACCTGTCGTCGCTGCGGGTGCTGGGTTCGGTCGGCGAGCCGATCAACCCCGAGGCGTGGATCTGGTACCGCGAGAACATCGGCGCGGGCAAGACCCCGATCGTCGACACGTGGTGGCAGACCGAGACCGGCGCGATCATGATCTCGCCGCTGCCGGGCGTCACCTCGACCAAGCCGGGTTCGGCGCAGAAGGCGCTGCCGGGCATCTCCGCGAAGGTCGTCGACGACCAGGGCGTCGAGGTCGGGCACGGCGGTGGCGGGTACCTGGTGCTCGACAAGCCGTGGCCGTCG
Organism: Amycolatopsis lexingtonensis; assembly: GCF_014873755.1. Classification (NCBI taxonomy): domain Bacteria; kingdom Bacillati; phylum Actinomycetota; class Actinomycetes; order Pseudonocardiales; family Pseudonocardiaceae; genus Amycolatopsis; species Amycolatopsis lexingtonensis. The sequence goes on along the minus strand of NZ_JADBEG010000001.1, from coordinate 7,919,808 downwards.
ATGCTGCGCGGGGTTTGGGGCGACGAAGAGCGCTTCAAGGAGACGTACTGGTCGCGCTTCAAGGACCAGGGCTTCTACTTCGCCGGCGACGGCGCGAAGTACGACAACGACGGCGACGTCTGGCTGCTGGGCCGCGTCGACGACGTGATGAACGTGTCCGGCCACCGCATCTCGACGACCGAGGTCGAGTCGGCGCTGGTCTCGCACCCAACCGTGGCCGAGGCCGCGGTCGTCGGCGCGACCGACCCGACGACCGGCCAGGGCATCGTCGCGTTCGTCATCCTGCGCGGCAACGCCGTGGACGGCGGCGAGGAGGCCATCCAGGCGCTGCGCAACCACGTCGCCAAGGAGATCGGGCCGATCGCGAAGCCGCGGCAGATCATGGTCGTGCCGGAGCTGCCGAAGACGCGCTCGGGCAAGATCATGCGCCGCCTGCTGCGCGACGTCGCCGAGAACCGGCAGGTCGGCGACGTCACCACGCTGGCCGACTCGTCGGTGATGGATCTGATCTCGTCGGGCCTGCAGTCGGGCAAGTCCGAGGAGTGAGCTAGCGTTCTCCCCGTCAGAGCCCTTCCGGCTTCGCGCCGGGAGGGCTCTGTCATGGAACCCCCGAGCGGCACGCGTCGAACGCATGTTCTACACTGTGCCGCGAACCACACCCACTTCCCGGGCAAGGAGACGACACGACGATGACCGTGGATGTCCTGACGCACGACGAGGAAACGGCTTCGGCCACCACCGAGGCGCCGGCCGTTGCCACCGACGAGGCGACCGTCACCGAGTCCGCGTCCCCCTCCCCTTCGGAAGGCTCGCCCGAGCCCGCCGAGGAAGAGGCCCCCAAGCCCAAGCGCGGCCGCCCCAAGGGCGCGGCGACGGCGTCCACGGCGAAGAAGACCCGCACGGTCGAACTGATCCTGACGGTCACCGGCACCGCCGACGGCGAGTGGCAGGCCGAGCTGAAGAACGGCTCCAAGTGGGTCGCGAAGGGCCTCGAGATCCCGGCGGCGGCGGTTTCGCGTGCGGCGAAGGAACTGCACAGCGAACTGTCCGGCCCGATCGACGAGGTGATCAACCAGGCCCGCGAGGCGCAGGCCGCGAAGGTCGCCGCGCTGGAGGCCGAGCTCGAGAAGGCCAAGCAGGCCCTCGCCGAGCTGGACGCCTGAGCTTCATTCCAGGAGACGCCCGGGTCCGCTTCGCGCGGGGCCGGGCGTTTCCGCTATCCGGCCGCGGCCCGGGCCGCCCGTTCGACCTCCGCCCGCCGGTCGTCCCAGAAGGCCGCGTCCCGACCCGCCGCCTCGACCTCGCCGTCCAGCTGTTCCCGCAGGATGTCGGCGTGCCCGGCGTGCCGGCTGGTCTCGGTGAGCACGTGCACCAGGACGTTGAACAGCAGCACGTCCGGCCGCGGCCACCACGGCACGTGGCCGGGCGAGTCGACGGCGAGCGCGGCGATGGTCGCGTCGGAGTGTGCCCAGGCACGCCGGTAGCGGCCGGTGATCTCCTCGCGGGTTTCGTGCTCGGTCGCCCACATGTCGGTGCCGCGCCCGCTGAGGTCGTCCCACCGCGGGACGGGCTCGGGGGACGGCCGGTCGAAGACCTCGCCGAAGTACCGGGCCTCCGTCACCGCCAGGTGCTTGACCAGCCCGAGGAGGTTGGTTCCGGTCGTGGTCAGGGGACGGCGGACGTCGTACTCGGAAAGCCCGTCGAGCTTCCCGAGCATCGCCTCGCGGATCTCCCGCAGGTCACTGTGCAGGTACTGCTTCGCGAACTCGTCGATCACGAGGTCCAGCATGCCCGGTTCAGGCGATCGGCGGCCGCCCCGGCAGCGGGGACTTGAACTCCACCCACATGGCGTCCGTCAGCGCCTCGACGTGGTGCTCCACGCCGCGCGGGTGCAGCGCCGAATCGCCGGGCTCCAGCTCCGCCTCCACCCCATCCACCGCGCCGCGCAGCCGGCCCGACAGGACGTAGACGATCGAGTCGTGGTCGTGCGAATGCGGCGGCGACGCCACGCCCGACGGGTAGTGGATCAGGTAGGCCAGGCCGTTTTCCGCCGTCTCCAGCAGCCGGAACCGGCCCTCGCCGCCGGTGACCGGGAGGCCCTCCACCGTGCGCAGCGGCTGCCACACTTGCTCGTCCATGCCGCCCATGATGGCCCAGAACCCGTGAGTCCACACAGGACCGCTTAGGTTAGGCATGTGTAATTTAGGCCCGCCTGACCGGAAAGGCCGCTCTCGCCCCGGTTCCTTTTCCGTGTTTCACTTGTCCCGTGACCGAAACGATCGACGGTGACGCCGTGGAACACGCCCACGAACCACACCAGGACGTGGGCGGGAAGCTGAACTGGCTGCGGGCCGGGGTACTCGGGGCGAACGACGGCATCGTGTCGGTCGCCGGGATCGTCGTCGGGGTCGCGGGTGCGACCACCGAAAGCACCGCGATCCTCACCGCCGGAATCGCCGGGCTCGTCGCCGGTGCCTTTTCCATGGCCGGCGGGGAATACGTTTCCGTGAGCACCCAGCGCGACACCGAACAGGCCTTGCTCCGGCTCGAAAAGCATGAGCTCAAGACCATGCCGGAAGCCGAGGAGCGCGAGCTCGCCGAGATCTACGAAGGCAAGGGGCTCTCGCCGGAGCTCGCGAGCCAGGTCGCGCGTGAGCTGACCGAAAAGGACGCGCTGCAGGCGCACGCGGAGGCCGAGCTCGGCATCGACCCGGACAACCTGACCAGCCCGTGGCAGGCCGCGTGGGCTTCGCTGGTCGCGTTCTCGGTCGGCGCGCTGCTGCCGATCCTCTCCATCGCCTGGGCCGGCGTCTCCCTGCGGGTGTGGGCGTGCGCGGCCGCGGTGGTCGTCGGCCTCACGCTGACCGGGTGGCTCAGCGCGCGGCTCGGGGACGCCAAGGTGGGGCGCGCGATCCTGCGCAACGTCGGGGTCGGCGCCCTCACCATGGTCGTCACCTACTTCGTCGGGGTGATCTTCGGAGTCACCGTCGGCTAGTGCACGCCCTTCATCAGCTTGCGGATGAACGGGATGCCCAGGAACAGCAGCACACCGACACCGATCGCGACGCCGCCGACCGTGCTGAAGTACGGCGCTTCGTCGTCGACCGTGTAGTACTCGGCGAGCTTGCCGGACATCGCGGTGCCGAAGGAGATCGACAGGAAGTTCAGCGCCACCATCTGCGTCCGGAACGCCTCCGGCGCGAGCTTCGTCGACAGCGACAGCCCGACCGGCGAGAGGCACAGCTCGGCGATCGTGAAGACGAACAGGATGCCCACCATCGCGAGCATCGGGCTCGCGTTCTTGCCGCTGCCCACCATCGGCAGGAACAACAGGAAGGCCGCGCCCATCAGCACGGTGCCGAGGACGAACTTCATCGGCGTCGACGGCTGGCGCTCGCCGAGCTTCGTCCACAGCGCCGCCAGCACCGGGGCGAAGACGATGATGAACACCGGGTTGATCGAGTTGACCCACGACACCGGCATCTCCCAGCCGAAGAGGCTCCGGTTCAGCCGCTGGTCGGTGTAGGCCGCGACGACCGTGAACTGCTGCTGGTACAGCGAGAAGAACACCGCGCTGGCGATGAACATCGGGATGAACGACAGCACCCGGCTGCGCTCGACGCCGGTGATCTTGCCACTGGTCAGGATGACGAGGAAGTAGATCACCGAGATCACGCCGACCACCCACACGACGACGTCGGCGAGGTTGCCCGGGTTGACGACGCCGGAAACCACCAGCACGAGGATCGCGGCGACCAGCAGGAGGGCGGCGCCGACCGCGAGCGCGCGCTGCGACGACGGCAGCGGGTTCGGCACCTCCTTGGCCTTGTCACCGAGGTTCTTGCGGCCGAACGTGTACTGGATCAGGCCGAGCGCCATGCCGATCGCCGCGAGGCCGAACCCGAGGTGGAACCCGACCTGGGTCTGCGCCAGCCCGGTCAGCAGCGGGCCGACGAAACCGCCGAGGTTGACGCCCATGTAGAAGATCGTGAAGCCCGCGTCGCGCCGTTCGTCGCCTTCGGCGTAGAGCGTGCCGACGATCGCCGTCGCGTTGGACTTCAGCCCGCCGCTGCCGACCGCGACGCACACCAGGCCGACGCCGATCCCGGCCAGGCCCGGCAGCAGCGCCAGGCTGATGTGCCCGATCATGATCAGGACGGCGCTGTAGAACAACGTCCGTTCCGAACCGAGCAGCCGGTCGGCCACCCACGCCCCGACGACGGCCGAGAGGTACACCAGACCGCCGTACGCGCCGACGATGCCGAGCGCCGACTCCTGCGCCAGGCCCAGACCGCCCTGGTCGACCTGGTAGTAGAGGTAGATCGGCAGGATGCCGAGCATCCCGTAGTAGGAGAAGCGCTCCCACATCTCGACGCCGAAGAGGTTCGCCAGTCCTCGTGGGTGCCCGAAGAACCTCGTGTCCTGCTGGACCTCGGTAGAGGTGCTCACAACTGTCGTCTTCCTTTGTCTCGGACTTCGTTGTCGCTTGGCATGCTATGAGGACATCGTGTTACCCACCACCGACACCCCGTGTGGCGGCGGCCATAACGATCCGTGACAAAGAGGCATTAAAATACCGTCAAAGGAGCGCCGGGAAGTCTGGTCGGCACCAGTGATCAGCGACCCCAGGAGCCGCCCCGATGTCCCGCCCGTTCAGCGAGTTCGCCCGTTACCTGCGCACCGAGACGACCGGCGGGCTGATCCTCCTCGGCGCGACCGCGGTTGCCCTGATCTGGGCCAACTCGCCGCTGCGCGACAGCTACCACGCCCTGCGCGACTTCCGGGTCGGCCCGGAGTTCCTGCACCTGAACCTGACGCTCGGCGACTGGGCCAAGGACGGCTTCCTCGCCCTGTTCTTCTTCGTCGCCGGGCTCGAGCTCAAGCGCGAGCTCGTCGTCGGCGAGCTGTCCCGGCTCAAGCAGGCCATCCTGCCGGTCGTGGCCGCGGTCGGCGGCATGATCGGGCCGGCGCTCGTCGCGCTGGCCGTCGGCTGGGGGACGCCGGGCATCGAGCGCGCCTGGGCCATCCCCGTGGCCACGGACATCGCGTTCGCGCTCGGCGTGCTCGCGCTGACCGCGTCGAACCTCCCGTCGAGCGCGCGGGTCTTCCTGCTTTCGCTGGCCGTGGTCGACGACCTCGGCGCGATCATCGTCATCGCCGTGCTGTTCACGACGGGCTTCGACCTGGTCGCGGTGGCCGTCGCCGTCGTGGCGCTCGCGCTGTACGCCTTCCTGCAGCACAGGCGGGTCCGGACACCCTGGCTGTACGTGCCGTTGGCCCTGATCACCTGGGTCGCGGTGCACTCCGCGGGCATCCACGCGACGATCGCCGGCGTCGCGCTCGGCCTGCTCACCCGCGTCCGCGCCGACGAAGGCGAGGCCGAAGCTCCGGCCCTGCGGCTCGAGCACCGGCTCCAGCCGTGGTCGGCGGCGGTGGCCGTGCCGGTGTTCGCGCTGTTCGCGGCCGGCATCTCGGTCAGCGGCGACGCGCTGGGCGCGGTGTTCACGACGGCGTTGCCGCTCGCGGTGCTCGCCGGGCTGCTCATCGGCAAGTTCGCCGGCATCCTGGGCGCCAGTCTGCTCGCCGTGAGACTGCGCGCGGCGGAGAAGCCGCGCGACATGAGCTGGCGCGACCTGGCCGCGTTGTCCGTGCTCGGCGGGGTCGGGTTCACCGTCAGCCTGCTGATCGCGGAGCTCGCGTTGCCCGGGGAGACGAGCGAGCTGGCCAAGGCGGCGGTGCTGATCGCGTCCGCGGTGGCGTCCCTGCTGGCGGCGGCATTGCTACTCCGCCGTAGCAAAGTGCACGCGCGAATCTCCGACACACTGTGACGCCGCCGCGCCCGGTTTCCGGACACATGGCACGATGACCCGGTGAGCAGCCCCAAGCACGAACGCACCGGCCCCGACGGCGTGGGGGCCGTGCCTTACCTCCCGCTGTCCTCCGCGAACGACGTCCCCGGCGATCAGTCGCTCGGCCGGCTGGTCGGCGACGCGACCCAGCACATCTCGACCCTGGTCAGGGCCGAGATGGAGCTCGCGAAGTCCGAGCTGGTCGGCGAGGTGAAGAAGGGCCTCAAGGGCGCCGTCTTCTTCCTGATCGCGCTGACGGTCTTCCTCTACAGCACGTTCTTCCTGTTCTTCTTCGCGGCCGAGGGGCTGGCCCAGTGGCTGCGCTACCGTTGGATCGCGTTCGGCATCGTGTTCGTCCTGATGCTGGTGGTCGCGGGCGTGGCCGGGTTCCTCGGCTACCGCAAGGTGAAGAAGTTCAAGGCACCCGAGCGGACCATCGCCAGCGTCAAGGAGACCGCCGCCGCACTCAAGCCGCAGAAGGCGCCCGACGCCGACCTGACGACCACCCGCGACTGAGGCGTTGCCCGCTTCCCCCGACCCGTCGAGCGTCCGGCTCGACGGCCCGTGGGCCCACCGCGACGTGTCCGCGAACGGCATCCGGCTGCACGTCGCCGAGCTCGGCGGCGGACCGGTCGTGGTGCTGCTCCACGGGTTCGCCGAGTTCTGGTGGACCTGGCACCACCAGCTGCGGGCACTCGCCGACGCGGGGTTCCGCGCGGTCGCCGTCGACCTGCGCGGCTACGGCGACTCGGACAAGCCGCCCCGCGGTTACGACGCCTGGACGCTCGCCGGCGACGTCGGCGGGCTGATCAAGTCGCTCGGCGCGCGCCGGGCGCACCTCGTCGGGCACGCGTGGGGCGGCATGCTCGCGTGGACGGTCGCCGCGCTGCACCCCCGGCTCGTGTCGTCGGTGACGGCGATCGGCGCCGCCCACCCGCTCGCCCTGCGCTCCGGCGCTGCCCGCCCGTGGCGCGGCCAGGGCCGCGCGGCCGGGCACCTCTTCCGCTTCCAGGTGCCGATGGCGCCGGAGAAGTGGCTCGTGAAGGACGACGCCCAAGCCGTCGCGGACCTCTTCGGTGGCTGGGCCGGGAGCCGGTGGCGGTCCACTTCGGACTTCATCGACAGCGTCGAGGAGTTCCGGCACGCCATGCTCGTGCCCGGCGTCGCGCACAGCGCGCTCGAGTACTACCGGTGGGCCTTCCGCGCGCAGTTCCGCGGCGAAGGCCGCCGCTTCACCGACGCCGTCGGCACCCGGATCGCGGCGCCGACGCTGCAACTGCACGGCGCCGACGACACCTGCATCCTGCCCGAGACGGCGACCTCGTCGGTGCGCTGGGCGGGCCCGCACGCCGAGCCGGAGCTCTGGCCGGGCGTCGGGCACTTCCCCCACCTCGAAGTCCCGGACCGCACGTCGGCGGCGCTGGTGGACTTCCTCAAGCGAGGCTGATGGCGTTCTTCGCCCGGTCCACCGACTCCTCGGCCGGGCCGCCCTCCGGGTTCTCCGTCGCCAGCGCCTGGTTGAGCGCGACGAACGGCCGCATCCGCCGTTCGTAGGCCGCGAACGCCTCCTCGTGGCCGGCGCGGCCCAGTTCCTGCGCGAGGACGTACGCACCGACCAGCGCGAGGCTCGTCCCCTGGCCGGACAGCGCCGAGGCGCAGTAACCGGCGTCGCCGACCAGCGCGATCCGGCCCGACGACCAGCGGTCCAGCTCGATCTGGGCCATCGCGTCGAAGTAGAAGACGTCCGCGGCGGCCATCGCTTCGAGCAGCTTCGGCACCTCCCAGCCGACGCCGCCGAGCCGTTCGGCGATCAGCCGCTTCTGCTCCGGGACGCTCATCCGGGGCAGCGGCTCCGAGCCGAACCCGAGCGTCACGCGCAGCTCGGTGTTGTCCCGCACCGGGTACGCGACGCCGCCGGTGTGGTCGTGGCGGAACCAGACCTGCCAGTCCTCGAGGCCGAGGAAGTTGGGCGCCGGGAAGATCGCCAGGTACTGCCCGAGGTGGCGGACGAACTCCTCCTCCGGCCCGAAGGCGAGCCGCCGCACGGCCGAGTGCAGGCCGTCGGCGCCGACGACGAGGTCGAACGTCCGGAAGCCCCCGTGTTCGAACTCGACGCGCACGCCGTGCGCCTCTTCGGTCAGCGCCGTGATCGCGTCGCCGAAGACGTACTCGACGTCGGCCGCCTCGTGCAGGATCGCGACGACGTCGTCGCGCAGCACCTCGAAGTCGTCGTTGTCGAGCCGTCCGCTGCTGTAGGTGTACTCCTCGGACCGGAACAGCTCCTGGCCCTGACCGTCCACCATGGACATTCCCCGCATCCGGGTGCGCAGCGCGCGCATCCGGTCGCCGAGGCCCATCTCGTCGACGACGTCGAGCGCGGCACCGCGCACGTCGATCGCCTGGCCGCCGGTGCGCGGGCCGGGCGCGCGCTCGACCACGGTCACCGACCAGCCGTCGCGGGCCAGGAACCAGGCCAGGGTGCTGCCGGCGACGCCAGCGCCGGAGATCAGGATGTTCCGCATGTTTTCCTCCAGAGTCGTACACTGCTGTGCACCACACTGGAGTTCATGCAGGTGTATGGCCAAATCTGTGCTAGTACAGATGCCCTGCTGTACTAGGTCAGGAGAAGCCGTGAAGTACGTGGTCATCGCCGAAGAGCTGCGCGGCCGGATCGCGCGGGGTGAGCTGGCGCCGGGCGCGCGGGTGCCCTCGACGCGGCGGCTCGCGGCCGACCACGGCGTCGCGATGGCGACCGCGGCGAAGGCGCTCGCCCTGCTGGGCCAGGAAGGCCTGGTGCGCGCGGAACCGCGGTCCGGCACGGTCGTCGCGGGCCGCGAAAGCCGGGGCAGCCAGCGCGGGCTGACCCGCGACCGGCTCGTGCGCACGGCCATCGACATCGCCGACGCCGAAGGGCTCGGCGCGCTGTCGATACGGGGCGTCGCGGCCCGGCTCGGGGTCGCCCCGATGGCGCCGTACCGGTACGTGCGCGGCCGGGACGAGCTGGTGCTGCTCATGGCCGACGCCGCGTTCGGCGAGCGCGGCTACCCGGCGAAGCCGTCGGGCGACTGGCGCGCCCGGCTGACGCTCGGCGGCCGCACGCTCTGGTCGCTCTTCAAGCGCCACCCGTGGCTGGCGCAGCTCGGGCCGATCACGCGGCCGCTGCCGCTGCGCAACCTCGCCACTCACGGCGAGTGGGCACTGTCCGCGCTGTCCGAGCTGGGGGTCGACGCCGCGACCCTGTGCGACCTGCACGTGCTGTTCTTCAGCCACGTCCAGGGCATGGCGGTCCACCTGGAACGCGAGCAGAGCGCCCTGGCGTCCTCCGGGCTGACCGAGGAGGACTGGATGGACCACCAAGGGGCCGCCGTGATGGCGATGACGGCCGGGCACCCGACGTTCGCGCGGATGCTCGCCGACCTGACCGAAACCGGTTACGACCTGGTCCTCGACAACATCTTCGAGTCGGGCATGCGAGCGCTGCTGGACGGCCTCGCCCTGCGGTTCGGGCGTTAGGCGGCGCAGGAGCCGGTCGACACGTTCGACGTCTGCGACGGCGCCGCGTCGACCTCGGCGCGGACCTGCTCGGCCGTCAGCGTGAAGCCCGTCTCCGGGTCTTCCACCGCCGCGCCGAAGACGACGCCGATGACCTTGCCGTCGGGGGTCACCATCGGGCCGCCGGAGTTCCCGCTGCGGATCTCCGCGCGGACGGTGAAGACGTCCCGCTGGACGGTGTTGGCCTCGTAGATGTCCGGGCCGCGCAGGTTGATCCGGCCGCGCACGCGGGCCGGCGTCGCCCGGTACGGGCCGTCGAGGGGGTAGCCGAGGACGATCGCGCTGTCGCCCGCCCGCGCCGTCTCCGGGGCGAACTGCAGCGGCTCGGCGCGCAGCCGCGGCACGGCGAGCACCGCGATGTCGACCTCCGGGTCGAAGTAGACGACGCGCGCCGGGTAGTCGCCCTGGGTCGTCTCGATGCCGACGGTGTCGGTGCCGGCCACGACGTGCGCGTTCGTCATCACCCGCTGCGGCGCGATCACGAACCCGCTGCCTTCGAGGGACCGCGAGCACGAGCTGGCGCTGCCGCGGATCTTGACCACGCTGCCGTGCAGCTGCTGGACGGTCCCGCTGCTCTGCAGGGCCGGGTCCGGCGGCGAGGTGTCCGCCGTCGGCGCCTTCTCGAAGGGATCCATGATGGACGGGAAGCCGGACGCGTCGAGCAGCTTGCGCAGCTGGCTCGGGAAGCCCTGCGCGGCCGCCGGCATGGTGTCGTTGACCTTGCCGAGCACGACCGAGCCGTTGATCGCCTTGGCCAGCCCTGGCAGGCCGGACACGGTCGTCAGCGGCGTCGCGATCAGCCACGCGACCACGAAGACGACCAAGGCCTGCACGACCGCGCCGAGCGTCTTGTCGACGCCGGAGAGCTTGTCGGGCCGGATCTTCTGCCGGAGCTTGCGCCCCACGTAGACGCCGATGGCCTCGCCGAACGCGACGAGGAACACGACGGTCGCGACCGCGAAGGCGACCTTCCACACCGGGTCGTCGAAGAACGAGACCACCACCGGCGCCAGCTTGATGCCGACGATCGCGCCGAGCACGACCCCGACCAGCGACGGCAGCGCGATGATCACGCCCTGGTACGCGCCGGACACCGCCGCCAGCAACGCGAGCAGCAGCACCAGCACATCGACCCAGTTCACCGTGTCACCCCTCGCTTGTTACCCGTGCCCGGTACGCCGCCAGCGCCTCGTCGAGATCCCGGACGTCGCCCGCGTCCCACTCGCGCTCCCAGCCTCCCAGGTTCAGCAGAACCGACAGCAACCCGGCGGTGAACCCCCACACGAACAGGCCGTTGACCTCGAAGGCGGGCCCCTTCCACGGCGCGCCGGCCTTCTTGACCGTGAACCGGTTCGCCGGGTCGACCAGGTCGCCGACGGCGACGCGGGCGACGGACGCCGTCTCGGCCGGGTCCACCGCGTGCACCGGCGACGGCTCCGCCCAGTGCGCCAGCACCGGTGTCACCGCGAAGCTGGAGACCGGCACGAACAGCTCCGGCAGCACCGCGACCGGCCGGACGCCGGACGGGACGACCCCGGTTTCCTCCTCGGCCTCGCGCAGCGCGGTGCCGATCGGGCCGCCGTCACCCTCCTCGGCGCCGCCGCCGGGGAACGAGACCTGGCCGGCGTGCGAGCCGAGCGTGTCGGCGCGCCGCTGGAGCAGGACGTCGGGTTCGCCGTCGGCTTCCCGCTCGCCGAAGAGGATGAGCACCGCCGCGGCGCGCGTGTACGCGGCTTCGGGCGGGCTGAACCGCGTGAACGTCTTCGAATCGACCTCGCCGCTCACCTTGACCAGCGGCCGCAGCCACTCGGGGACCGACTCCGGCTCGACCAGTGGTCCGATCACGATGCCCCCTCGACTGCCGCGCGCACCTGGTCAGTGTTCCCGAAGGTCCGGGGATTCGCGATGAACCGGATCTCACCGCCGGCGGTGACCAGGTAGGACGCCGGGAGCGCGGAAGGCACCTTGAGCGCCGTCCGGACCGGGCCGCTGCCGCCGTCCCCGTCGAACACCGAGGGGAGGTGCACACCCAGCCGCGCGAGGAGGTCCAAGCCGTCCTTCGCCGGGCTCTGCACCTGGACGCCGAGGACGCGCACGGCACCCGGCTGCTTCGCGTACTCCTGGAGCACGGGCAGCTCGGTCCGGCACGGCTGGCACCACGACGCCCACACGTTGACCAGCACCGGAGCGCCGGCGAGGGCCTGGCCGACGTCGACGCTCGCGCCGTCGCCCAGGCAGTCCGCCTTGACGCCTTCGAGCTGCTTCACCGGCGGTCCGGAGCCCGGTGCGGGACACGGCTGGAGCGCCGCCGCCGACCGGGCCGGCGCGAGGTCTTCGGACGGCTTCGCGGCGGTGTCGGCACCCCCGCGGGGCAGCAGCGCGACGATCAGCGCCACCGCCAGCACCGCGGCGGCCAGCGCCCACTTGGTGACTCTCGTCACCGGGGCGCCGCCAGGGCGAGGATGTGGTCCTTTTCGACACCCTTGACCAGTTTCGCGGCTTCCTCGAACCCGGTCGGGCCGGTGCCGTACGACGGGCAGTCCTTGGCCAGCGGGCAGGCGCCGCAGGCGGGCTTCTTGGCGTGGCAGACGCGGCGGCCGTGGAAGATCACCCGGTGCGAGAGCATCGTCCACTCCTTGCGGGGGATCAGCTCGCCGATCGCGTGCTCGACCTTGACCGGGTCCTCCTCCGCCGTCCAGCCCCAGCGCCGGACCAGCCGGCCGAAGTGCGTGTCGACGGTGATGCCGGGGACGTCGAAGGCGTTCCCGAGCACGACGTTCGCCGTCTTGCGGCCGACGCCGGGCAGGGTGACGAGGTCCTCGAGCTTGCCCGGCACCTCGCCGTCGAAGCGCTCGACCAGCGCCGCGCCGAGCCCCATCACGGAGTTCGCCTTGGCCCGGTAGAAGCCGGTGCTGCGGAGGTACTCCTCCAGCTCGGCGCGGTCGGCGCCCGCGTAGTCGGCGGCGGTCCGGTAGCGCTTGAACAGCGCCGGCGTGACCAGGTTCACCCGGACGTCGGTGGTCTGCGCGGACAGCACGACCGCGACCAGCAGTTCCAGCGGCGTGGTGAAGTCGAGCTCACAGTGGGCGCCGGGATACACGTCGTCCAAGCAACGCTTCATCCGCCTGGCGCGTCTCACCAGAGCCAATCGGCTTTCACCAGCGCCCTCACGGGGGGCGTTCGTGGTGGCAGGAGGCACCCCGATAGCCTACGGGCGCCGTCGGACGAGCCGGTCAGTGCACCGGTGGACGACCGACACGCCAGAGCACCACCTCGGCGCAGTTTTCCGGCCGCCATGAGCGAGGATCTGGAGTAGATGCTTTTCACTGAGTGTTTCGGGGTCCGGTCATGACTGTCTGGTTCGTCATCCTGGTCCCCCTCGTGATCATGTTCTTCGCGCTCTTCATGGAGCGCGTCGAAAGCAGGCTCAAGCACGTCGCGGTGCAGGAGAACGAGGTCGAAGAGTTCCTCGAGCAGGCGCAGCCCAACGAGGTCAGGGCGCTCTACGGCCACGGCATCGGCCGGGCCCTCGAGCTGTTCCGGCTGCGTAGGCTGGGCGGACGGGCAGCCAGGCTACGCGCGCGTCGCGTGCGGAGTTAGGCTCCACGTTCGAACGAGATCGTTTCGGCGGGCCGCGCGTCCGACGGGCGATCTCGGGAGTACGCCCTAGACTGACGCGCAAGTGATCGGCGTCACGCTCCTCCAGCCAAGGGAGGGGCGTGAACGTTTCTCGACGAGGAGGCACCCGAGGTGGACGAAACCCTGGCCCGTGCGGGCATTTTCCAGGGTGTGGAGCCGGCAGCGGCGGAGGCGCTGGCCCAGACCTTGGAATCCGTGGAGTTCCCCCGCGGCCATGTCATCTTCAACGAGGGTGAACCCGGCGACAAGCTCTACATCATCCAGTCCGGCAAGGTGAAGATCGGCCGCAAGTCCCCGGACGGCCGCGAGAACCTGCTGGGCATCTTCGGCCCGTCGGACATGTTCGGCGAGCTGTCCATCTTCGACCCCGGCCCCCGGACGTCGAGCGCGACCACGGTCACCGAGGTCCGCGCGGTCACCATGGACCGCCCGGCCCTGCGCCAGTGGATTTCGACCCGCCCGGAGATCGCCGAGCAGCTGCTGCGCGTGGTCGCGCGCCGCCTGCGCCGGACGAACAACATGGTCGCGGAACTGATCTTCACCGACGTCCCCGGCCGCGTGGCGCGCGCGCTGCTGCAGCTCGCGCAGCGGTTCGGCAGCCAGGAGGCGGGCCTGCTGCGGGTCACGCACGACCTGACGCAGGAAGAGATCGCCCAGTACGTCGGCGCGTCCCGCGAGACCGTCAACAAGGCCCTCGCCGACTTCGCCCACCGCGGCTGGCTGCGGCTCGAAGGCAAGAGCGTGCTGATCCTGGACCCGGAGCGCCTGGCTCGTCGCGCTCGCTGAGTCTGTTTTCGAAGAAGGCCCCCTCACCTGGGTGAGGGGGCCTTCTTCTTGCCTTGGCCGACAACAACAAAGAGCCGGGCGCCACCCCCGACGTGGCGCACCGGCTCTTCGTTGTTGCGCGGACCATCCCCCGACGATCCGCGCTCCCCGCCCTCCGGACCAGGCCCCGACCCATATGCCGGAGGGAGCTGGGTTCTGTGCTGTTGTTCAACCATCACGGCCCATACCCACGAATTCAAGGCCATTCACTCTCAAGGACGCCGCCTGGGCCGTTTCGTTGCACGAGTCCACGGAGAATATCGTGACTGTTACCGGATCGAGACTTCACGTGATCCACTTCCAGTCTGCCGGTGACGCACCCGACCGCCAAATAACTGGTACCGACGTACCACTCTGCGGCATACTGGTACGCGTGTCCCAGTCTGCCTCGAACCACGAAAGCCGCACGTCCCTCGCCGACTACCGCACCGCGCTGACGACCCGCGCGGCCCGGCGGCCCGCCGTCGCGTCCGTGCTCGCCCGCCTGCCGATCGCCATGATCGGCATCTCGGCGCTGCTCTACGTCCAGCGCGAAACCGGATCCTTCGCCGCCGCCGGGCTCGTCTCGGCCGGTTCACTCGTCGGGGTGTCGGTCGGCGCCGTCGTGCAGGGCAGGCTGATCGACCGGTTCGGGCCGACGCGGCCGCTGCTCGTCTTCGCCCTGCTCTCGGCGCTCTCGATGGCGGCACTGGTGACGGCGATCGAGTCCCACGCGGCGACGGCCGTGCTCGTCGCGCTGGGCGCGCTCACCGGGCTGTCGGAACCGATGGTCGGGTCGGCGTCGCGGGCGCTGTGGACGCGGCTGCTCCCGCCGGGTGGCGCGCGCAATGCCGCGTTCTCATACGAGGCGATCAGCATGGAGGTCTTCTTCATCCTCGGCCCCGGTGTCGCCGGGCTGCTGGTGCTGGCGCCGTGGGCGGGGACCGGCCTGGTGCTGGGCGTCGCGCTGCAGTTCACCGGCGCGGTGCTGTTCGCGCTGAGCCCGGCAGTGCGGGCCTGGGGTCCTTCGACGGCTTCGTCCGGTTCTCTGCTGGGCGCGCTCGCGAGCCCGGGCATGCGGACGCTGGCGCTGGCCGCGCTCGGCTTCGGCGTGGTGATCGGGTTCGTCGAGGTCGCCGTGCCGGCGTCGGCCACCGAGGCCGGCGCTCCCTCGTTCGGCGGGCTGCTGCTCTCGGCGTGGTCGCTGAGCTCGGTCGCATTCGGCGTGGCGTACAGCCTGCGCCCGTGGCCGCGGAAGCTGGGCCTGCGGCTGCCGGTACTGCTCGGCGGGTTCGGCGCGCTGGTGGCGCTGCTCGCGTGGCCGTCCTCGCTGTGGGGCCTGGCCCTGATGATGCTGCTCGCGGGCGCGCTGATCACACCGCAGTCGACGGCCCATTCGGCGGCGATCGAGCTGGTCGCCCCGGAGGGCACCGCGGCGGAGGCGTTCGGCTGGGTGCTGACGGCGGTGACGCTGGGTCTGGCCGGCGGCCAGTCGGTGAGCGGCTACCTCGTCGAGCACGCGGGCCCGGGCGCGGCCTTCCTGGCGGCGAGCGTGGCGGGCCTGGTGCTCGCGGCCGTCGTCTGGCTGCTGCGCGGAACGGTCCGGCCGGCTTCGCAGCCCTCGGCCGTCTCTTCTCCGGAGCTGGTCGGCGCCACTAAGTAGGTCGTTTTCGCAGCTCAGCGGCTTGCGGCGCGGTTTTTGTCGGTGCCCGGCGCTAGCTTGGCGGGCATGGACGTCACCGCGCCTGCCCACCGCCTCTCGGCGGCCGTCACCGCCGCGTCGCGCCTGCTGCCCGCCCGCGCCGGGCTACGGCTGCGGGCCGGCGCGGCGGGGCTGACGGTCGCCGGCAGCGACCCGGATCTCACCGTCCGGTTCGACTGCCCGGCGACCACGCACACCGACGGCTCGGTCGTCATCCCGGCGGCGCCGCTGGTGGAGACGCTGAAGGTGCTCGACGCCGAGCTGGTGCGCCTGATCGTCGAGGGCAGCCGCTTGGCGCTACGGCTGGACAACGCCCGCTTCGCGCTCCCCCTCCTCCCGGACGTCGAGGCGGCCGCCGGCCCGCCCGCCCAGGTGTCCGAAGTGGACGGTGCGGCGTTCGCGTCGGCGTTGCGGATCGTGGCCGGAACGGCGGCGAAGGACGACCCCCTCCCGCTGTTCACGGGCGTCCGCCTGCAGTCGACGGGCGACCGCCTGACGCTGACGGCGTCGGACCGCTACCGGATGGCGGTGGCACGCCTGCCCCTGCTCGCACCGGGCGAGCTGGACGTCCTGGTCCCGGCGGCCCTGCTGTCCGAAGCGGCCCGCCAAGCCCGCGGCCGGGTCGGCCTGCACGTCAGCCCCGGCCGCTTCGGGGTGAGCTGGCCCGGCGGCCTCGTCGGCACGGCGGTCCTGGACGCGGGCTTCCTGTCCGAGGACTCGATCCACTCGGGCGCGGTCGACACGACGGTGTCCCTACCGGCAGACGCCCTGGCGGCGGCCGTCCGCCGAGTCGGGGTGTACGCGGAGGACCGCCGGGTCCTGACCCTGGAGGTCGGCGACGCCCACATCCGTTTGGCGAGCGCCCGCCAGGACACGGGCGAAGCGGAGGAAACCCTGAAGGCGGACGTCACCGGCGGCCGAACGTCACCGTCGTTCCAGGCCCGCTACCTGCTCGACGCACTGCAGGCGTTCGACGGGGAGCGGGTGGTGCTGTCGATCCAGCCGGGGATGCGGGCGTGCATCCTGCGGTCGGCGGAGCCGGGGGAGGTGGAACTGACGTACTACCTGATGCCGATGCTCAGCCGATGATCTCGGTGAGGTCCCGCAGGACGACGTCGGCCGCCGGCCCGGCGGTGAACTGGCTGACGGTCAGCTCGGCGCTCCCGAAGCGCTGCTTGTAGGCCTCCCGAAGGTTCGGCGACGAGCGGCCGAGGGCCCATTCGACCTTCGTGGTGCTGGTACGCAGGTAATCGATCGGCAGGCTGCCGAGTACGTAGAGCTCGGCCCGGCGGTCGCCACGTTCGAGGACCAGGCCAACCAGGTCGGCCACGAGTGTGCGCTTGCGCATCGCGTCGCGGCCCTTCCACTCGGCGGCCTTGAACTCGGCCACCCGGCGATCGGTCTCGAGGTCGAACTTCCGGCTCGGATCGTTCCCGGCGGCCAGTGACGGGCGCCGGACGATCCGCTCGCCCGGTTCGAGGATCGACGGCAGCGCACGGACGATCATGGCGGCGTGGATGAGGTCGTTGACCCGCCCGGCGTGCTGCCGCACCAGCCGCGCGCCCCGGAGCAGGTCGTCGGTCAGGCCCTCGGGTGCCACCCGAGCGTCGAGGGCGGTGCTGTCGGCGCCCTCCAGGAGTTCTTCCAGCCGCGCAACGCGGCTGGACAAGGCCTCCTGGCCGAAGAACTCGTGCAGGTCGATGAACGACTTGACCGCGGCACCGAGGTCGCTCCTGGGCGCCAACGGCTCGGCGGCCTGCTCAGGCTCGCCTGGGGCTTCTCGCTCGTCGGGCAGCGGGCTCGTCGGAAAGCCCAGCCGCCGGAACTGGCGGATCGCGGCGTGCGAGATGAACTCCGTCCGCGACACCCCCACGGCGCGCTCGAAGAGCTGCCGCGGCGGCCACCGCTGGTCCCCGACGGAGACCCAGTGCGTGCGAATCGGTTCCGGTCCACCGCGCGCCGCCGCGCTCTGCACGTCAGCGCGGCTCAGGCGATGCTGCTCGCCGTTCAGTACGAAGTCGATCGCGCGCTCGTCGTCCACAGGCGGTGAGTCGCCGGAGTGGCTCCAGGTGCTACACCGGCGCCAACGTGCCGAAGCGCTTCAGCGTCCTGATCATCGGCGCCGTCTCCACCTGGCGCACGCCCGGCAGCCCGCCCAGGTCGTCGGCCAGGTACGAGTACAGCGCCGCGTCGTCGCGGCAGCCCACGTTGGCCACCAGGTTCGCCGGGCCCGTCGTCGCCGCCGCGAAGGCGACCTGGGGGTGCGTTGCCAGCGCCTGGCCTGCCGACTCCAGGGCCGACGGGGCCACCGTCAGCCAGAGCGTCGCCGTCAGGGGGTAGCCCAGCAGGGCCGCGTCCACCTCGACGTCGAAGTACAGCGCGCCCGACGTGCGCAGGGCCTCCAGGCGACGGCGGACCGTCGACTCCGAGCGACCCGACGCCACAGCCAATGTCGACATGTCGGCTCGGCCGTCGCGGGCCAGCGCGGCCAGGAGGGCGGGGTCTCCGGGTTCGGGCCGGTAGACCATCGACGCCGGTGGGCGACGCAACGCGGCCACCTCCGCGGCCGACAGCGCGCTCGACCGGCCCGGCCAGCCCGCGGGGCCGCCGGCGAACCGGCGCAACAACCGGTACGCCGTCATCGACACCACCCGGGGTGTCTTCGGCAGCTGGCCCAGCAGGAGCCCGTCCGCCTCCTCGCGCAGCGGCGCCCGGATGAAGCACACGATCTCCGTGCCGCCGGACATCAGGCTGACCCACTGCGTGTCGTCGCGGCGGGCCAGCGCGGCGGCGATCGCGGCCGCCGCGTCCGGGACGCAGCCGAGGCGGATCAGCCAGTGGACCTGGCCCAGCGGCGCCGCTTCCGGGACGCCGACCACGCGCAGCACCCCGGACGAGCGCAGCTTCCGGTAGCGGCGGGCCACCGTCTGGTCCGAGACACCCAGCACCGACGCGATCGTGCTGAACGACGCCCGGCCGTCGAGCTGCAGTGCGTTCGCCAGCCGCCGGTCGAGGTCGTCGAGCAAGCCGGATTCCACCAGCGGAGCCTAACCAGTGTCGGATTTCGAGCACAAATGCGCGGTGAACGGAGAAAAGGCCACCGAGAGGCAAAACTCGGAGCATGCCCATCGACCACACGGTCTTCCTGACCAGGAAGTACGCCGAAACCTGGCGGCGCTACGAAGAACTCGGCTTCACGCTGAGCCCGCCGTCGCGGCACTTCGCGTCCCGCACCGGCGGCAGCGAACCCGTCCCGAGCTGCACCGCCAACCGCTGCGCCTACTTCGGGGAGTCGTTCCTCGAACTGATCGGCATCGTCGACGAAGCCGCCGGCGATCCGTGGCGCGTCCTGCCGATCCTGGACGCCCGCGGCGACGGCCTGCACGGCTGCTCCTTCGGCGTCGGCGACTCCGCGGAAGCCGAGCGCCGGCTCCGCGAAGCCGGACTCTCGAACTCCGGCGTGCTGAAGCTGCAGCGGGACGTCGAACTGCCGGAAGGCACCCGCACCGCACGCTTCCGCAGTGTCCACATCAGACGGGACCACACGCCCGAGGGCATCCTGCACACCGCCGAGCACCTCACCCCGGAGTACGTCCACCAGCCGCGGTACCTCGGGCACCCGAACGGCGCCCGCGGCGTCGCCGGGATCCTGCTGGTCGTGCCCGACGCCGAGGTCGCCGCGTACCGGGATCGCTATGCCGTGATCACCGGCGAAGGCCGGCTGGTGGACGTCCGAGGGGTGAGCGATCTCGACGCCGTCCTGCCCGGCGAACCCCCGAAAGAACTCCCCTACTTCGCCGCCCACGGCGTGGTCGTCACGGATCTCGCGAAAGCGCGGAAACTGGTCGAGGAGCACGTCCCGGCCATCACCCGCCCAGGCGGGTTCTTCGTCCGCGCCGCGGACGCGGGTGGCGCCGCGCTGTACTTCGAGGAGGCACGATGATCGTCGAAACCACCGCCGGACGGGTTCGTGGCGCGCACGGCGCGTTCAAGGGAATCCCGTACGCCACCGCGAAACGCTTCGAATCGCCGACGCCGCTGAAGCCGTGGAGCGGGGTCAAAGACGCGCTCGAACCCGGTCCCGCCGCGCCGCAGCCGCCGTCTCGGCTGGAGCACGCGCTCGGGCCGATGCCCCTGCCGCAGAGCGAAGACTGCTTGTCCCTCAACGTCTTCACGCCGTCGACCACCGGGAGCCGGCCGGTGCTGGTGTGGGTCCACGGCGGCGGGTTCTCCAGCGGCTCGGGCGGCCAGGTCTGGTACACCGGCACGCGCCTGGCGCGCGAGGCCGACGTCGTGGTCGTGACGCTCAACTACCGCCTGGGCGTCCTCGGGTTCCTGAGCGCCGACGGAATCCCGCCGAACCTCGGGCTCGCCGACCAGCTCGCCGCGCTCGACTGGGTGCGGGACAACATCGCCGCGTTCGGCGGGGACCCGGCCGAAATCACCCTCGGCGGGCAGTCGGCCGGTGCGCAGTCGACGCTCGCCCTGTGGTCGTCGCCGCGGACGCACGGGCTGATCAAGCGGATCGCCTTGCAGAGCGCACCGCTCGGGATGCGACCGTCCACAAGAGACGAGGCCGCGGTGGCCACCGAACGGCTCATCGAAGGGCTGGGCGGCGACGACATCCGGACCGCCCCGGTCGAGCGGCTGCTGGCCGCGCAGCTCGCGGTGCCGGGCAAGCCGGGCTCGATCGAGCCGCCGTTCCAGCTGATCGCCGACGACGACCTCGTCGCGGCCGACCTGATCGAAGCCGCACCGCACGGGCCCGCGCTGATCAGCTGGACGCGAGAAGAGCTACGCGCCTTCGTCCCCGACGCACCGCGAGACGCGATCGAGCGGGCGAACAGCTTCTTCACCAGCGACCGGCTGGTGAAGAAGCTCGACGCCGTCACCTACCGCTTCGACTGGCAGGCGCCCGGCAACCGGTTCGGCGCCTGCCACTGCATCGACATCCCGTTCCTCTTCGGCACCCACGACGTCTGGGCCGCGCCGATGCTCGAAGGCGCCCCGAAGGGCCTCGAAACGGAGACCGGGCTGCGCGAAGTGTGGGCCGCGTTCCTCCACGGAACGCCGCCCGGCACCATCAGCCCGCCGAAGCTGCCTTGACCGCCGCCTCGACCTCCGCGAAGGACGGGTTGACCATGGCCGTCGACCCGACGATCACGGTCGGGACCGTCTCGTTCCCGTTCGCCACCTCGCGCACGCGTGCGGCCGCCGCCGGGTCCTCCCAGATGTTGATCTTGCGGATGTTGAAGCCGCTTTTCGACATCGGCCGGTCGAGCGCGGCGCAGAAGCCGCACCCCGGGCGCCAGTAGAACTCGACCTCGACGTTGCTCATCCCTGTTCCTCCGACCGCAAGTAGTCCAGCTGCGCCTGCACGCTCAGTTCGGCGGGCGCCCACAGCGCCCGGTCGACGTCGGCGTACACGACCTCGACGACCTGGCGCGGGGTGGCGTCCGGCCCCAGCTCCTGAAGAGCCGAACGCACCTGGTCGAGCCGCTGTTCCCGGTGGGCCAGGTACTCACGGGCGGTAGCCGGGAGATCGGGCAGCTCCGGGCCGTGGCCGGGCAGGCCGGTCGTGCCCGGCGGCAGCTCGATGAGCTTCCGCAGCGAGCGCAGGTAGTCGCCGAGGTCGTGCAGCACCGTCGTGCCGCGGCCGAGGACCGTGTCGCCGGTCAGCACCTGGCCGTCGAGGACCAGCGAGACCGAGTCGCCCGTGTGGCCCGGCGTGTGCAGCACCTGGGTGGACAGGCCGCCCGCCTTGATCACCTCGCCGTCCACAAAGGACGCTGCACCGATGCACAGCGCGGGATCGAACGCCCGCACCGGCGCGCCGACGCGCTCGGCGAACCACGGCGCGCCCTCGGCGTGGTCGGGGTGGAAGTGGGTCAGCAGGACGAGTTCGACCGGGCCGACCGCGGCGAGCAGTTCGAGGTGCTCGAGGTCGCGGTAGCCCGGGTCGACGACCACGGCCGGGCTCGACGGCGTCGCCCGCAGCACCCAGCTGTTGGTGCCTTCGAGCGTCATCGACGACGGGTTGTTCTCCAGCAGCACCGACGCCGTCTCGGTGACCTGGCGCAGCACGCCGTACGCGGGGGCAGTCATCGCTTCTCCAGTACGACGCGGACGTGGTCGTTCTCACGGATGAGCGTCGGCGCGATGCGGACGATCTCCCGCTGCTCGTTCAGGATGTCGTCGGCGGTCGCGAACTTCGCCAGTTCGCTCAGCGTCAGCCACGTCGGCGGCATCAGCATCCGCCGGCCTTCGCGCGCGTCGGCGATCGCGTCGTCGGGGCGCTGCCAGCCGGAGCTCGACGCCTCCGACGTCGCGCCGTCGGCCTGCTGGCCCTCCGGCAGCTTCGCGACGTAGAACCGGGTGTCGTAGCGGCGCGGCTCCTGCTCGGGCGTGATCCAGTGCGCCCACGGGCGCAGCAGGTCGGCACGCAGCGTCAGGCCCGCGTCGGCGAGGAACCCGGCCAGCGACACCTCCCGCGTCTCCAGCGCCTGGCGGGCGGCGGCGTACGGCACGACGTCGGTGAGCACGGTTTCCGCACTGCCCGCGAGCAGCACCCCGGACTCCTCGAACGTCTCGCGCACCGCCGCGCAGGTCAGCGCCCGCGCGAGAGCCTCGTCACAACCGAACCGCGAGGCCCACCACGAGGGCTCCGGGCCGGCCCACGCCACCGACGCGTCGGCGTCGCGCTGGTCCACCCCGCCGCCGGGGAAGACGGTCATCCCGCCCGCGAACGGCATGCCCTTGACCCGGTGCTGCAGGAAGACTTCGACGCCCTCGGCGCCGTCCCGGACCAGGATCACGGTCGCCGCGTCCTTCGGCGTCGCCGGCGGGCCGTCCGCGTTGGCACGGGTGGCGACCCCGGCGCCGACCGGGATGTCGAAGACAAACTCCGTTGGCTGCTCCACCCGGGCAACATACCTCCGGTACCCGACGTCCCGTCGCGCAGTTGTGGCATCCCAGACACGGAAAAGGCGGAGCTTTCACGTGAAAGCTCCGCCTTTTCGAGACGAACCTAGGGGGCGGTCCAGCCGCGCTGCTCGCCGCCGGAGCGGGAAGCACCGTTGAGCCGCATCTTCGCCGCTTCGGCCCGCTCACGCTCGGCCAGCTCGGCGTGCAGCTCGCGCAGCAGCGCCCGGTCGCGCTCGCTCAGGCTCGGGTCGTCGAGGTCCAGCGCCGGCAGCTCGACGACTTCGTGCATCGACGGCTTGCCCGCGGCGATCTCGCGGCCCTTCTCCGGGTCTTCGGCCAGCGCCTGCCGCAGCTGCGCGACCTCCGCCGGCGTCAGGTCGGCGGTGCGCTCCGCGCGCGTCTCCGACCGCTCGGACCGCGCCTTGCGGGGCGGCTCCGGGGCGGGCGGCGGCGACACGATCGGCACCACCGGGGCGACCGGCTCGGGCGGCGCCGTCGTGGTGCCGCTCGAGCGGATGCTGTGCCTGCTGCCCGACTCCGCGACCGGCTCCGGCGTCACCGGGGCCGGCGGCTTGACGACCGGGTCGGGCCGAAAGGACGACGCGCTCGACGTCGCGCTCCCGGTCACCCAGGCCGGCGACGCGGCGGCCGAAGCCGCCTGGTGGTACTCGGAGTGCGCCACCCCGGGACCGCTGACCTCGACGACCGAGTGGATCCCGGCCCGGCGCAGCGCCGTGTCGACGCGGAACGCAACGGCCGGCGGGTTGCCCTCCGGCCCCAGCTCGACCAGCACCACGCGCTGCGGCAACGCGCCCGGCACGCTGCCCGCCGGGGTGTTGCGCCACACCGCGTGCACCGACCGGACGTCCGGCAGCACCTGCAGCGTCCGGTCGAGCGCCTCGGCGATGCCGAACTCCGGGGAGTTCTCGCCGCTGAACCGGTGCGTGTTGACCGGCTCGGCCTCGTCGACCAGCAGGTCGTTCGCCAGCGTCGCGTCCGACCGGCTCATCTCGAGCACCAGCGCCAGCTCGCGCTGCTCGGCGGAGCTGACCGGGATCCGGCCCGCGATGAGCGTGCCGGTGGTCAGCTCGACCGCCTCGTCGATGTGCGCCCGGGCGATCAGCTCACGCGCTTCGGTGAGTGCGCTGTCGTCGATCCGGCCCGCCAGGGCCAGTAACAGGTTGTGCAGGCGCAGGGGCACCGAGAA
This sequence comes from Amycolatopsis lexingtonensis, assembly GCF_014873755.1. NCBI lineage: Bacteria > Bacillati > Actinomycetota > Actinomycetes > Pseudonocardiales > Pseudonocardiaceae > Amycolatopsis > Amycolatopsis lexingtonensis. The sequence goes on along the minus strand of NZ_JADBEG010000001.1, from coordinate 7,896,131 downwards.
CCCGTCCATGGGCGGGCCGTCGTGGACCTCCACCATTGCCTTGCTCCCTCCCAGCTCGCTGGCGGGCGAGCGTTATGCGGCTACTAGCCGGTTCCCCGCCACCGCGCCCACGCAGACCAGCTCTGAGTCGGCCAGCGCGGCCCGGTGGTACCCCGGCAGGTCGAAACGCGGCGGGATGACTTCGACGCTGGGCTCTTCGTCGCCCAAGACCCGCAGCACCCGCTGCAGCTCGCCGGTCAACCTCGGCAAACCCGCCTGCGCGGTGATCAGCAGGACGCGCTTGGCGGTTCCCTGCCCGACCACACCGACGTGTCGCCAGCTCTGCCGCACTTCCCCCACATCCGGGCGTCCCCGCAACGTTGCGTGGATCAACACGGACACGGAGTCGACCGAGTTAACCCATTCGGGCGCACTCGACGTGAATGTGTACCGGTTCTCGGTGACGTCGTCTACCCCCAGCGTCGAACTGACCTGGTGCCAGTCCGCGCCGTGCGGGATGAGACCGGCCACGAGCAGCCGGTACTCCGTCTGGTCGAGGTCGATCCTGTGCTTAAGCAAAGACCTCGGCAGGGTCCGGGCGAGGGTGCCCATCGCGCCCTCGCCGAGCCAGTCGCGGAACCGCCACAGCAGCTGGTCGGGCAGCCGCCCGGCCAGCCGGAGCAGCAGCTCGTGGGTGGACTGCTCGATGTCCGGGTCCATCACTGCACCTCCACGATCAGTTCGACCTCCACCGGCGAGCCGATGGGCAGCTCCGCGACGCCGACGGCCGAGCGGGCGTGGATGCCCGCGTCGCCGAAGACCTCGCCGAGCAGCTCGGACGCGCCGTTGACGACCGCGGGCTGACCGGTGAAGCCCTCCGCGGAAGCCACGAAGCCGACAACCTTGACGATCCTCGCGACGTTGTCAATGCCGACCAGCGCGTGCACGGCCGCGAGCGCGTTGAGCGCCGACGTGCGGGCGTGCCCCTTCGCCTCTTCGGGGCTGATCTCCGCGCCGACCTTGCCGGTCGCGGCGAGCACGCCGTCGACGAAGGGCAGCTGGCCCGAGGTGTAGACGTGCTTCCCGCTCTGGACGGCGGGCACGTAGGCGGCCAGCGGAGCGGCCACGCCGGGCAGCTCGATGCCGAGTTCCTTCAGCCGTTCGCTCCAGCTCACGCGGATCAGCCCTTCGGACGCTTGAGGTACGCGACGTGCTGCTCGCCCGTCGGGTTCGGCAGCACGGTGACCAGCTCCCAGCCGTCCTCGCCCCACTGGTCGAGGATCTGCTTCGTGGCGTGGATCAGCAGAGGGACGGTCGCGTACTCCCACTTGGTGGCGCTCATGGATCGGGAGCGTAACCAAGCGGGCAAGTGCGCCGGGGGCCACCGCCGTGTTTCGGCTCGCGACGCGCCGGAGTGTGGTTCATCTCACGCCGCTAGCGTTGGCCCGTGGATACCTGGCGCGTGATCGCGACGGCGCTGCTCGCGGCGGCCGGACTGCCCCTGGTGCTCGTCGTGATGGCGAAGGTGCGCGACCGGACGCAGAGCTCGGGCCAGGTCGCCCTCGGCGGGGTGATCACCTTCACGCTGCTGGTCGTGGTGGGCGTGCTCACCCTCACGGTGCTGCCCGGCGCCGTGGCCTGGGCACTGGTCGCGGCGGTCGCCGCTGCGGTCAGCGTCATGCTGCTGGCCAGCTGAGAGCTGATTTAGGGTGAAGAAGTGACCACTTCCCATGCCGGCTGGACCGACGAGCTTGCCCGCGCCCGGCTGCACTTCGTCACCGGCAAGGGCGGGACCGGCAAGACGACGCTGGCCGCCGCGCTCGGCCTCGCGCTCGCCCGCGAAGGCCGCCGCGTGCTGCTCATCGAGGTCGAGGGGCGCCAGGGCATCGCCCAGCTCTTCGACACCGAGCCGCTGCCCTACGCCGAGCAGCGCATCGCCGCCGTGCCCGGCGGGGGCGAGCTGCGCGCGCTGCACGTCGACGTCGAAGCCGCGCTGCTCGAGTACTTCGAAATGTTCTACAACCTGGGCTTCGCCGGCCGGACGCTGCGGCGGATGGGCGCGATCGAGTTCGCGACCACGCTCGCGCCGGGCCTGCGGGACGTCCTGCTCACCGGGAAGATCAAGGAGTGCGTCGGGCGCACCGAGTCCGACGGGCGGCACACCTACGACGCCGTCGTCGTCGACTCGCCGCCGACCGGCCGGGTCGTCAAGTTCCTCGACGTCACCAAGGCACTGACCGACCTCGCGAAGACCGGCCCGATCCGCGGCCAGGCCGAGGGCGTCGTGCGGCTGCTGCACTCCGGCGAGACCGTGATCCACCTCGCCACGCTGCTGGAGGAGATGCCGGTCCGCGAGACCGTCGAGGCCGTGGCCGAACTGGACGGCGCCGACCTGCGCCCGGGCGCGGTGCTCGTCAACCGGGTCCGGCCGCCGCGGCTGCCGGCCCGCTCGGTGACCGCCGCCGCGGACGGGCGCGTCGACGCTTCCCGCGTCCGCGACGGGCTCGCGTCGGCCGGGCTGAAGCTGCCGCAGGAGACGCTGGAGGCGCTGGTCGACGAGACCGTCGAGCACGCCGTGCGGGTCGCCGCCGAGCAGCGGGCGCGGGAGCAGCTCGCCGAGGCCGACCTGCCCACGCTCGAACTGCCGGACCTGACCGACGGCGTCGACGTCGCGGCCCTCTACGACCTGGCCGAGGCCCTGACCGACCAGGGGGTGCGGTTGTGACGACCATCGACATCGACGCGATGCTGGACGACCCGGAAAGCCGCGTGATCGTCTGCTGCGGCTCCGGCGGCGTCGGCAAGACCACCACGGCCGCGGCGCTGGCGCTGCGCGCGGCCGAGCGCGGCCGCCAGACGGTGGTGCTGACCATCGACCCGGCGCGGCGGCTGGCGCAGGCGCTCGGCTTGCGCGAACTCGGCAACCACCCGAAGCAGGTGCAGGTCGAAGGGTTCGAGCCCAAGGGCGAGCTGTGGGCGATGATGCTCGACATGCGCCGCACCTTCGACGACATGGTGCGCGTGCACGCCGGCCCGGAACGCGCCGAGCAGCTGCTGAAGAACCCCTTCTACCAGACCATTTCCACGTCGTTCTCCGGCACACAGGAGTACATGGCGATGGAGAAGCTGGGCCAGCTCGCGGCGACCGGCGACTGGGACCTGATCATCGTGGACACCCCGCCGAGCCGGTCCGCTTTGGACTTCCTGGACGCGCCGACGCGGCTGTCGTCCGCTTTGGACGGCCGGATGATCCGCCTGCTGACCGGCCCGGCGAAGGCCGGCGGCTGGGGCCTGCGCAAGGTCGTCAACGCCGGGTTCTCGATGTTCGCGAAAGCGGTGTCGACGATCATCGGCGGCCAGCTGCTGACCGACGCGTCGGCGTTCATGCAGGCCTTCGACAGCATGTTCGGCGGCTTCCGCGAGCGCGCGCGCAAGACAGCGGAGCTCCTGCGCTCGTCCGGGACGTCGTTCCTCGTGGTGGCCGCGCCGGAGCCGGACGCGCTGCGCGAGGCGTCCTACTTCGTGGAGCGGCTGTCGTCGGAGTCGATGCCGCTGGCCGGGCTGATCGCGAACCGCACGCACCCGGTGCTCGCGAAGCTGTCGGGCGCGGAGGCGCTGGCCGCGGCCGAGACGCTGCAGAACGCGCCGCTGGCCGAGGCGGTGCTGCGGCTGCACGCGGACCGCGTCGACCTGGCGGCCCGCGAGGAGCGGCTGCTCGCGCGGTTCACCCGGGCGCACCCCGAGGTGGCGCTGGCCCGGGTGCCCGCGCTCGCCGGTGACGTGCACGACCTGGACGGCCTGCGCGACATCGGCGTGAAGCTCGCCGGCTGACGCGGCACTTTCACGTGAAAGCGACCACCTGGGTGCGGAGCTTTCACGTGAAAGCGACGGCGTCGTCAGCCGACTTCGACCCGCTCTTCCGCGTCGCGCTTGGCCGCTTCGAGCAGGTCCGCCCAGCTCTCCACGTCGGGGCGGCGGCGCAGCAACGCCCGCCGTTCCCGTTCGGTCATGCCACCCCAGACCCCGAAGTTGATGCGGCCGTCGAGTGCTTCGGCGAGGCATTCCGTGCGGACCGGGCAGCCAAGGCACACGGCCTTGGCCCGGTTCTGCTCGGCACCCCGGACGAACAGGCCGTCCGGATCGGCGTCCCGGCAGGACGCGTTGATTCGCCAGCTCGACTGGTTGGTTTCCATACCCCCAGCTCCCTACCCTGGTGATCGACGCACCAGCGGGGAAAGGCACTGCGCTCCCTGCCCCCGCGAGCGTGTCTCCCTCAGCTCACGTCGGTTACCCGGGCACCTCCCCGGTGCCGGTGCCGCCGAACGGAGCAGGCGAGCTCCCACTCGCGTTGATCCATCCGTCGGCTTTTCTTCGTGAGACGTTGACGGACTGTAGGGGCCCTCGGTTCCCCCCGTCGAGACCTAGAATGCCTTCCGTTACCAGAAGTCACTGAAGGGGGTCGGTTTTGTCACTGAATTCACACTTGCGGAGACAGGGCGTCACCGTCGCCTGACTCGTTCCGGGTAGCCTGGCCCTCGTGCGAAAAGCGGATGGTTTGTTCAAGCTCATCGGCCTCTGCCTGCTCGCCGGGGTGCTCGTCGCCGGCATGCTCTTCCCGGTCGTGGGGGCGGCCGGTGTCATGTCGAACCAGGCCAGCGAGACGGTGGAGAAGACGTCGTCGGACCTCGCCGACATCCCCCCACCGCTGGTGACGACGGTCACCGACAGCACCGGGAAGCCGATCGCCACGCTGTACGACCAGTACCGGCTGCCGATCACGCCGGACCAGATCAACGAGGCCATGAAGTGGGCCCTGGTCTCGGTCGAGGACAAGCGGTTCTACGACCACCACGGCGTCGACTGGCAGGGCACGCTGCGCGCGGCCGTCAGCAACAGCACCGGCGCGGACACCCAGGGCGCCTCCACGCTGACCCAGCAGTACACCAAGAACTACCTGATCAACGTCGTCTACCGGAACGACCCGATCGGCCAGAAGAAGGCCCAGGAGCAGTCGATCGCCCGCAAGCTCAAGGAAGCGCGGATCGCGATCCAGCTCGAGACGAAGCTGAGCAAGCAGCAGATCCTCGCCGGCTACCTCAACATCGTCGAGTTCTCCCGGCAGATCTACGGCATCGGCGCCGCCGCGCACGCGTACTTCAACACCACGCCGGAGAAGCTGACCGTGCCGCAGGCCGCGCTGCTGGCCGGCCTGGTGAACAACCCGATCAACAACGACCCGTGGAAGCACGCGGACAAGGCGACCGCGCGCCGCAACCTGGTCCTCGACCGGATGGTCGAGAACAAGAAGCTGGCGAAGGCCGACGCCGACCGCTTCAAGGGCGAGCCGCTGGGCGTCGTGCCGGACTTCCCGGCGAAGCCGCCGGCCAACTGCATCGGCGCCGGCCCGGAGTCCGGGTTCTTCTGCCAGTACGTCGAGGACTACCTGCTCAAGTCCGGGATGACGAAGGACCAGCTCTACACCGGCGGCTACACGATCAAGAGCACGCTGGACGAGCGCGCCAACCACGAGGCGAAGGTCTCGGCCGAGGCGCAGGTCGACAAGACGCAGAAGTACGTCGCGAACACGCTGTCGCTGATCAGACCGGGCAAGAACCGGCACGAGGTGGTGGCGCTCGCCGCGAACCGCGACTACGGCCAGGACCAGGACGCCGGGCAGACGACGTACGCGCTGCCCGCGGGCGTCTACAACACCGGCGGCGCGGGGTCGACGTTCAAGATCTTCACGTCGGCGGCCGTCCTCGACAAGGGCATCGCGGGGATCTACTCGCCGGTCGACATGCCGGACTCCTACACGTCACACGTGTTCTCGACCGGCAAGGGCGGCTGCAGCACGACGCCGACCGGGAAACCCGCCACGTACTGGTACTGCGTCGGCAACGCGGGCGACTACAGCCGGGTGGGCGCCAACGCCACGCTCCAGACGGCGCTGGCGACGTCCCCGAACACCACGTTCGTGGCGCTCGAGGACAAGCTCGGCAGCACCGGCCCCGCCATCGACATGGCGAAGCGGCTCGGCCTGCGCGACACGATGGCGAGCAACACCGGCGGTGGCCCGGTGGACCCGAACGTCAAGGGCAAGAACCAGAGCCAGGCGGAGGCGTACGGGCCCAACGGCAACAGCCCGGGCTACGGCGCGTTCACGCTCGGGTTCAGCCCGGTCAGCGGCCTGGAGATGGGCAACGTCGCCGCGACGATCCTCTCCGGCGGGGTCTGGTGCCCGCCGACCCCGATCGCCGGGGTGACCGACCGCAACGGCAAGCCGGTGCCGATCAAGGAAGCGCCGTGCGAGCAGGCCGTGCCCGAAGGCTTGGCGAACACCCTCGCCGTCGGCATGAGCAAGGACGACCAGCCGGGCGGCACGTCGGCCAAGGCCGCCGCCGACGTCGGCTGGAACCGCCCGATCATCGGCAAGACGGGCACCACGCAGGGCAACGTCTCGGCGGCGTTCGTCGGCGGCACCCCGCAGCTCGCGGGCGCGGCGATGACGTTCAAGTTCGGCGGCGGGCAGGGCGGTATCTGCGACGCCGGCCCGGGCAACGTCCGCGTCTGCGGCGGTGGCGGCAACATCTTCGGTGGCAAGGCCCCGGCGCGGACGTGGTTCGGCGCGATGAAGAACATCCTCGACGCCAGCCAGCCGGTCATGCAGCTACCACCACCGGACCCGCAGTACATGGGCGGCGGCGCCCGGTAACGCCGGAGAAGGGCTCGCGGGAAACCGCGGGCCCTTCTTCAGTTCTTCGGCATCTCCGACAGGACTTCGGTGTTCCACCACTGGTAGAGCTTGTCCAGCTCGTCGTTGGTCGTCACCTTGGTGGAGAGCAGGATGCCCGCCACGAGGTTCTTCTTCTCCGTCCACACCAGCTGGGCCGGGTCACCGAGGAAACAGGTGAGGTACTCGCCCGGGACCGGGTTCGGGACCTCCGCGCGGTAGTACGTGCCCCAGATCTTCGGGTACTTGTCCGGCCGGCACGCGCCTTGGGCGTCGTTGCGGGTGAGCCCCTGGGTCTTCACGACGTCCTGGAAGAACGCGTCCATCGCCGCCGAGTCCGGGAAGCGCAGGAACTTCGCCCCGGTCGGCTGCGGGAACATCACGTTGCCGATCCGGACGTCGCCGACGTTCGAGTCCGTGCACTCGGCCGCCGCGGCCGTGCCGGGCGGCGCGGCGGCGGGCACGCAGGTGTACTGCTTGTAGACCGCGGGAAGCGCGTCGAACAGCTTGGTGTCGGGCGCGGCCTTCGATTCCGAAGTGGACGGTGTCGGCTCCGGTGTCTCGGACGTCGTGGGCGGCGGCGTCGAGTAGACGGTCGTCGGCGTGTTCGGGCCGGGGCCGGCCGTATGGGTGTCGTCCTTGGTCACCACGTAGGTGATCACCAGCGCGACCACGACGACACCCGCCAGCGCGGCGCACAGGGCGATCCAGCGGTTGCGTTGCGCCTTCGGCGGGCCGGTCGGGGCCACCTTGCCCGACGGGCCGGTGAACCGGACGGGCTGCGGGCCCGTCGGCGGCCCAGGGTAGGAGCCGGTCGGCGGACCGGGATACGGGGCGGCCACCGCGGGCTGGCCCGGCGGGGTCGGCGGCCCGGGGTAGGGCCCGGAGTACGGCCCGGCCTGGGTGCCGACCGCCGGAGTGCCCGTCGGGGTCGGCGGCCCCGGGTGCCCGAGCCCGGTCGGCGGGCCGGTCAACGTCGGGGGTGGCGCGGTCGGCGTGGGCCGCGGGGTGACCGGGCCCGGCAGGGTCTTCTGCCACGTCGGGATCGCGGGGGCCGGCGCGGTCAGCGCCGCGCGGACGGCGTCCGCGAACGCCTTCGCCGTCGGGTAGCGGTCGGCCGGGTTCTTCGCCATCCCGTGTGCCACCACGGCGTCCAGCGCGGCGGGCAGGCCCGGGCGCACCTGCGACGGCGCCGGCGGCGGCGCGGTCAGGTGCGCGCCCATCTGCGCGGCCGCGCCCTCGCCCAGGAACGGGCGGCGGCCGGTGACGCACTCGAAGAACACGCACGCGAGCGCGTAGACGTCGACCAGGCCGGTGATCGGTGCCTCGCCGAAGCGTTCCGGCGCCATGTAGTCGAGCGTGCCGATCACGTTGCCGGTACCGGTGATCGAGGTCCCCTCCGCCGTCATCGACCGCGCGATGCCGAAGTCCACGAGGTACACGAAATCGGCGCTCGTGACGAGCACATTGGACGGCTTGACGTCCCGGTGCACCAGGCCGTCTTCGTGGGCGGCGTCGAGCGCGCCCGCGACCTGCTCGACGATCGCCGCCGCCCGCTCGGGCGACAGCGGCCCGTCCTCCAGCAACTCCTTGAGGTCCTTGCCTTCGACCAGGCGCATGTCGAGGTAGAGCCGGCCGTCGATCTCGCCGTAGGCGTGGATCGGGATCACGTGCGGTTCGCGCAGCCGCGCGACGATCTGCGACTCGCGGCGGAACCGCGCGCGGAACGCCTCGTCGCCCGCGTTCGGGCCGGACAGCAGCTTGAGCGCGACGACGCGGTCGTGCGCGGTGTCGTAGGCGCGGTGGACCTCGCCCATTCCCCCTCGGCCGAGCAGGCCTTCGATCTTGTACGGCCCGAACTGCTCCATCGTTCTCCCCAACCCCCCGGCTGGTCACCCGTCTACGGGCCGACGCAGATGCTAATCGGCAGGTTCCCCAGAACGGCGGCGAGTTCATCCAACTGTTGAGCACGTATCCTGGAGCTCGTGAGCACGCTCAGTAACACAAGCACGTCGGGGGCGACCGCGAAGCGCCTCGCCGCGGGGACGGTGGCGCTCGGCGTCGCGACCCTCGGTTACGCCGTCGGCATCGAACGGCGCCACTGGACCCTGCGCACCGCCGAGCTCCCGGTGCTGGCGCCCGGGTCCCGGCCCTTCACGATCCTGCACGTTTCGGACCTGCACATGCTGCCGGGCCACCGCAGCAAGCAGCGCTGGGTCGCCGCGCTCGACGAGCTGAACCCGGACCTCGTCGTCAACACCGGCGACAACCTCTCGCACCGGACGGCCGTCCCGTCCGTGCTGCGCGCGCTGGGCCCGCTGCTCGACCGGCCGGGGGTGTTCGTCTTCGGCAGCAACGACTACTACGCGCCCAAGCCGAAGAACCCGGCCCGGTACCTGATGCCGAAGGGCAAGAAGAAGCGCATCCACGGCGTCCAGCTGCCCTGGCGCGACCTGCGCGCGGCGTTCGTCGAGCACGGCTGGACCGACCTGACGCACGTCCGCCGCACGATCGACGTCGGCGGGCAGGCGGTGTTCGCGGCCGGCGTCGACGACCCGCACCTGCGCCGCGACCGCTACCCCGACATCGCGGGCCCGGCCGACAGCGGCGCGGCCGTCCGCATCGGCGTGACGCACTCGCCGGAGCCGCGGGTCCTCGACACGTTCGCCACGGACGGTTACGACCTGGTGCTGGCGGGCCACACGCACGGCGGCCAGCTGCGGCTCCCGGGTTACGGCGCCATCGTCACCAACTGTGACCTGGATCGCAGCCGCGCACGCGGTGCTTCGCGGTGGGGCGCGCACATGTGGCTGCACGTCTCGGCCGGCTTGGGGACGTCGCCGTGGGCGCCGGCCCGGTTCGCCTGCCCGCCGGAGGCCAGCCTGTTGACGCTGGTCCCGCGTGGTTCGGAGCCCGCGAAGCCGCGAAAGCTGGCCCCGCGGAAAGCGCGAAACACCGTCCGCTAGACTTCTCCACGACCCGTTAAGCAGTACCTCGGGGTGTGGCGCAGCTTGGTAGCGTGCCTCGTTCGGGTCGAGGAGGTCGTGGGTTCGAATCCCGCCACCCCGACGAGTAAGAGCCGGTGTCTTCGGACACCGGCTCTTCTGGTTTCAGCGGGTCGCGGTCACTTCCACCCAGCATTGGCTGAAGTCGCCGTCCCCGCCGCGGGTCCACACCCAGGCCGAACGCGCCGCGCTCGCCAGCTGGTCACGGTCGCGGCCCTCCTCCTTGAGCGCCGCCTCCAACCGGGCCTCCACGTACTTCGCCAGGTCGCGGTAGCTCATGTCCGAGCGGTAGCGGGCTCTCGACACGACCTCGGTGAACCCCGCCGTGACGCACTGGTCGGCGATCACCCGGCCCGCGAACGGGTTGCCGCCCGCCTGGCGGCGCAGCAGGTAGTGCCCTCTCAGCGCCGCGTCGACGTTCGCCGTCTTCGGACGCAACCGGGCCTTGCTCCAGTCCGATGTGGACAAAGCGAGCCTGCCACCCGGCTTCAGCACCCGGCGCAGTTCCGCCAGCGCGTCCAGCGGACGGGACAGGTGCTCGAACAGCGCGTGCGAAAACGCCACGTCCACACTGCCGTCGGCGAACGGCAGGTCGTACGCCGAGGCCACCAGGAAGTCCACTGTGGACCTGCCGGCCCGGCGCGCGATTTCGCGGGCCATCGCGATCTGCCCCGCGTCGAGGTCCACGCCGGCCACCCGGGACTCCGCGGCGAGGCCGAGCGTGATCGAGCCCGGGCCGCAGCCGAGGTCGACCACCCACATCCCCGGTGCGAACAGCGGCTGGGCGAACGCCGCGCGCTCGGCAGCCGTGCGCGCGGACATCATCGAAACCGCGTCTCGCCCGTAGCCCGGCGCGTAACCCTCCAGCACCCCGCACACAGTACGGCCAGAAGGTGGCAGGATCGAGGGGTGAGCACGCAGTCAGCGAACCAATATCCGCCCGCGGTGGTCCCGGACCGGCTGTTCGACGACGCCGAAGCCGAGAACCGCTGGCGCGCCCGCTTCCACGCGCCGCGCATCTCCACGCCCGACTGGGCCCGTGACGCGCCCGACGCCAACATCTACGTCTCCAATTCCAGTGGCGTCTGGGAGGTCTACGCCTGGGACCGGGCGTCCGGCGAGCACCGCCGCGTCACCGACCGGCCCAACGGCACCCTGCACGCGACGCCGTCCCCGGACGGCGAGTGGATCTGGTGGTTCGACGACACCGACGGCGACGAGTTCGGCTCGTGGGTGCGCGAGCCGTTCGCCGCGACCGAGGGGAGCAAGCCGGAGAAGGGCGTCCCGGACGTCCACGACGGCTACCCGGCCGGGCTCGAGATCGGCGCGAAGCTCGTCGCGGTCGGCGTCTCGACCGACGACGGCAGCGAGCTGTTCGCCCGGATCGACGGCGAGACGCACCGCTTCTACAGCCACGCGGACGACGCCGGCATCGCGTCGCTTTCCCGCGACGAGAGCCTGATCGCGATCTCGCACTCCGAGCACGGCGATTCGCGGCACCCCGCGCTGCGGGTGCTCGCCACCGACGGCTTCGGCACCGTCGCCGAGAAGTGGGACGGCGAGGGCAAGGGCCTGTCCGCGCTGGAGTTCTCGCCGCTGCCCGGCGACCAGCGGCTGCTCGTCCTGCACGAACGGCGGGGCCGCGAGGAGCTGCTCGTCTGGGACGTCCGCGCGGACACCGAGACCGAGCTCGAGCTGGACCTGCCCGGCGAGGTCGTCGCCGGCTGGTACCCGGACGCGCGCGCCCTGCTCGTCGTCCACTTCCACGAGGGCCGCAATTCCTTGTACCGCTACGACCTCGACACGGCCGAATTGTCCTCAGTGGACACCCCCGCCGGCCGGATCGGCGGCGCCGGCGTCCGCCCGGACGGCACGGTCGAGTACTCGTGGTCCAGCGCGGCCGAACCGTCGGCGGTCCGCGCGCGCACCGCCGACGGCGCCGACTCGGTGCTGCTCGAACCGCCGGGCGAGCGCGCGCCGGGGTCGGAGCCGGTGACCGACGCGTTCGTCGAAGGCGTCGGCGGGCGGATCCACGCGCTGGTCTCGCGGCCGTCCGGCGCGCCCGACGGCCCGCTGCCCACGGTCTTCTCCCTGCACGGCGGCCCGCACGCCGCGGACGAGGACCGCTTCTCGGCTTATCGGGCGACCTGGCTCGACGCCGGGTTCGCCGTGGTCGAGGTCAACTATCGCGGCTCGACCGGCTACGGCTCGGCCTGGCGCGACGCCATCGAAGGCCGGCCCGGGCTGACCGAGCTGGAGGACGTCGCTTCGGTGCACGACTGGGCGGTCCAAAGTGGACTGAGCGACCCGGCCAAGTGCGTCGTCAACGGCGCTTCCTGGGGCGGCTACCTCTCCCTGCTCGCGCTCGGCACGCAGCCGACGCGGTGGGCGGCGGGCGTCGCCGGGGTGCCGGTGGCGGACTACGTCGCCGCGTACGAGGACGAGATGGAGCAGCTGCGCTCGTTCGACCGCGCGCTCTTCGGCGGTTCGCCGGAGGACGTGCCGGCGGTGTACCGGGAGTGCTCGCCGATCACCTACGTCGACGCCGTGACGGCGCCGGTGCTCGTACTGGCCGGCGACAACGACCCGCGCTGCCCGATCCGCCAGATCGAGAACTACCTGGACCGCCTGACCGGCCGCGACCTCCACCACGAGTTCTACCGCTACGACGCGGGCCACGGCTCCCTGGTGATCGCGGAGACGATCAAGCAGACGTCGATCGAGGTCCACTTCGCCCTGCGCGCCCTCGGCCTCCGCTGACCCACCCGCCACTTTCACGTGAAAGCGACGCCCCAAGACGTAGCTTTCACGTGAAAGTGGCGCTTCAGCGTTCCGAGTGCAGGACGCCGCCGGTGGCCCAGTGGTCCGCGCCGATCTCGACGAGCGTCACCTGGACGCCTTCGGGCTTGCCGCCGCACGTGCGGACGAAGGCGTCGGTCAGCTCGCGGACCAGCGCGCTCTTCTGGGCGGGGGTGCGGCCGGGGAACATGGCAACGCTGATCATGGGCATGGCGGCTCCTGGTACTAGGCGGGACGCCGCGAAGCTAGCACCGGGACGGCCGCCGCGAACTGCGGGACGAGCCGCGCGCCGAGGGTCGCCTTCATCTCCGTCATCTTCTTGCCGAACACCACCGACGCCCGGCCGTTCGCGATCGCCCAGCGCACCGCCTCGCCGTAGAAGTGGAAGTACAGGTTCGGCCGGCCGCCGTCCGACGGCGGCAGCGCGCCCCAGTGGCGGGCGATCGGCAGGTCCGGGTGGTCGAGCAGGGTGGCCAGCGCGATCAGCCGTCCGGTGCGGGTGTCGCGGTACTCGATCACCGAGACGTCCGGCTCGCTCAGCAGCGCGGCCAGGTAGCCGGTGAAGTGCGGCAACGGCACGATCGGCACGTCGTGGTGCTTGCGCTCGTTGTGCCGCAGCACCTCGGCGACGGCGACCGGGTCGGCGTCCTTGCCCGGCACGAACCGCACCTCGACCGACGGGTCGGCGTCGAAGGTCCGGAAGATCTTGCGCAGGTTCTGCTTCCGCTTGCGGGCCAGCGAGTTCATCCAGTCGTCGCGGGAGCCGAACGCGGCGACGTCGAGCACCGCGATGTCCTCGGTCCGCCGCACCAGCCGGAACCGCCCGTCGACCGCGGGCACGCCCGGCTCGCCGACCTGCCGCACCAGCAGCCCGCGCAGGCCGCGGCCGAGTTCGGCCCGCATGGCCGGGACGTACGCCTCGAGCAGGCGCGTGACGCCGCCGTCGTCGCCCGCGTCGGCGAACCACCAGCCCGGCTGCGAACCCGCACCCGGACCGCGGACGTCGAGGCCGCCGAACCAGCCACGGCCCGGGCCGGCGAACCGGTGCCGCCGCGTCCGGCCGGTGACCCACGCGGCGCTGACCACCCCGCACGGCTCGCCGCCCTCGCGCAGCACGGTCACCGGCTGCGGGGTCCGCGCGGCCCACGCCTGGGTGGCGAGCACCGGCCAGCTCCAGTCGGCGCGCAGGCCGGCCCGCGCGCGCAACGCCGTCCAGTACGCCGGTTCCGCGTCGTGACGCGGGTCGAGCACGTCGATCACCACCGCGTCACCGGCCTCGGCACGACCACGCCGGTCATCGGGCTCGGGCTGAACCCCAGCGACGCCTTGAGGTCGGTGACCCCGCGGCCCAGCGACAGGAACTTCCGGTTGTTCTCGATCATGTGCCGCACTCCCCGCACGACGACGTCGAAGTAGAGGTGTTTCGGCCGGCCGCCGCCGGGCGGCAGCGCGGCCCAGTGCTGGTGCAGGGGCATCACCGGGTGGTCGAGCAGGTCGGTGAAGGCGAGCAGGCGCCCGTCGGCGTCGTGGTAGGTCGTGGTGACGACGTCGGGGCGGCGGATCAGCTCCCCGAGGTACTCGGCGGTGACCGGGCCGCGCTGGTCGAACTTCACCGGCCCCTTGGTGGCGCGGTGCGCCCGCAGCATCGCGGCCAGCTCTTCGGGGTCGAGGTCGTCCCGCGCGGTCCCCTCGCGGACGACGATCGCCGGGTCCGCGGCGATCTTGCGGATCTGGCCGCGCAGGCTCGACCGCCGGTTGCGGCTCAGCGAGGCGAGCCAGTCGTCTAGGTCGCCGAAGGTGTTCTCCAGCACCAACGCGGGCTGGATTTCGCGGACGAGCCGGCCGCGCCCGGCCACCAGCCCGGCGGTGTCCGGGGTGGCCGCGCGGTAGACCACGCCGAGGCAGCCCGGGCCGGTGCGCCGGCAGGCGGCACGTTCGAACCGGCGCAGGATCTCGCGGCGCGCGGCGGCGTCGAGCGCTTCGGCGAACAGCCACGCGGGGTAGCACGACAGCCAGGCGTGCTGGACCTCCAGCCAGCGCGGCGTCCACCGCGCGACGCCGTCGACCGCGCCGGGCTCGGCCGAGCCGCCGGGATGGCACACCATCGCGAGCACGGCGGCGACGAGCTCTTCGCCGTCGCTGACGACCGTGAGCAGGTATGGGCTGCGTGAGCACCGCGACTCAGTGCACAACAGGCCGTAGTCCCAGGTCAGCGGGGCCTGCTGGGCTTCGAGGAACGCGGCCCAGCCGGCGGGTTCGGGGTCGGTGCGCGGGTCGAGCACCCGGACGGTCCAGGTCATCGGCCCAGCACCGGCCTCGGGACGGCCACCGAGAAGAGGCTTCGTGTGCCGAAGCCCAGCGCCTTCTTCTCCGGCAGCATCGCGCGGCCGGCGGTCAGTTCCGGTCGTCCCGCGGCGATCATGTGGGCCACGCACCGGGCGTAGCAGTCGACATAGAGACCCTTCCGGCCCCCGGCCGCGCTCGGGAGCGCGGCCCAGTGGTGGACCGCGCAGCCGCGGTCCTGGTCGATCATCGCGTTGAAGCCGAGCAGCCGGCCGTCCCCGGCGCGGTAGGTCCGGGTCACGACGTCGGGCCGCCGGACGAGCCCGTCGAGGTACGCCGGCGCGATCGGGCTGCGGGTGTCCAGGTGCAGCCCACCGACCCGGGAACGCTGGCCGCCGGCCCACGCGCGTTCGTCCTGCCGGGCGCGGTGGGCGTTGAGCAGCGTGGCCAGCTCGTGCGGATCGAGGTCGGTGCGCCCGGCCGCCGCTTCCGTTTCGACGTCCGGGTTCAGGTACCGGCGGACGTCCGGCGCGAGCCCCGCCGCCCATTCGTCCACAGTGGAATACCGGTTGACCAGCACCGCGGCCGGGTCGATCTCGCGGCTGACCCGCGCCCGCCCGGCCAGCGCGGGCACCAGCTCCGGGTTCATCGCGCGGTAGACCACCCCGAGCAGCCCCGGGCCGACGTACTCGCGCAGTGCCCGCTCGAACCGCCGGATCGCCGTGCGCCGATCGGTGAAGTCCTCGTCGAACACGGACGCCGGATAGCCGCTGAGCAGCGGGAGGTAGACCTCGGCCCAGCGCGGCCGGAACCGGCCGCCGGAGACGGGCCCGAACGTGCCGCCGCCCCAGCCCCGGCACACCATCACCGACAGCGCGCCGACGACCACCGGGCCCTGCCGGACCACGGCGAGCACCGGCGGGTTCTTCGCCAGCCACGCCTCGCGGCGCAGCAACTCGTAGTCCCACACCGGAGGCAGGCACCGGGCCCGGAACGCGGCCCAGCCCTCCGGCGGCGGGTCGACGCGCGGGTCGTGAACGTCCACTTGCGACACTGCGACGACGGTCTTCACCGGCCCAGCACCGGCCTCGGCACGGCGGCCGTGTAGACCGGCCGGGGCCGGAACCCCAGCTCCTGCTTCAGCGCGATCATGCCGCGGCCGGCGGACAGTTCCCGGGCTCCGCGCTTCGCCGTGAAGCGCACCGCGCGCACGTAGGAGTCGAAGTACAGCCACTTCTTCCCGCCCGCGTCCGGTGGCAACGCGGCCCAGTGCTGCAGGACGGGGGTGTCCGGGTGGTCGAGCAGCGTCTGCACGGCGAGCAGCTTCCCCCCGGTGTCGGTGTAGGTCAGGGTGTGCACGTCCGGCCGCCGGACGAACCGGTCAAGGAACCCCGCCGACGGCGGTGTGCGGGTGTCGAGCGCCAGCCGCCCGTACCGCTCGCGGTGCGCCTGGATCAACCCGGCCAGCTCGGCGCCGTCGAGGTCGGTGCGGCCCGGTCCGCCGCGGATCACCAGGGAGGTGTCCTCGGCGAGCCGGCGCCGCTGCCGCCGCAACCCCGCCCGCCGCGACTTCCCCAGCGACGCGATCCAGTCCTCTTCGGACTCGAACCGGTTGTCCAGCACCGCCACCGGATCCACGCGCTTGACGAGCCGGCCGCGGCCGCCGAGCCCGGCGGCGAGGTCCTCGCCGAGCGCGCGGTGGACGACCCCGAGCAGGCCGGGACCGAGGCGGCGGCCCAGTTCCCGTTCGAACTCGCGCACCAGCGCCGGCCGGTCGGCCACGCCCGGCGCGAACGCGATCCCCGGGTAGCCGCTGAGCCACGGCTGGCAGACCTCGGCCCAGAACGGCCGCAGCAAGCGCTTCCCGGGCCGGGGCGCGAACCGCGGCGCCACCCGGGGACGGCAGACCAGCACGGAGACCGCGGCGACGAGCTCGTCCCCGTCGGCCGCGACGACCAGCAGCTGCGGGTTGCGGGCGCCCCAGGCTTCGAGGCCCATCACGCCGTAGTCCCACACCGGGTGCAGCCGTGCGGCGCGCGAGAACGCCGCCCACCCCGCGGGTGCCGGGTCGGCGCGGGGGTCGTGGACCGCGAACCTCATGCCAGGACGACCGGGGTGCCGTGCCGCGGGCAGAACGCGATCTCGCCGGGCACCCCGCCGGCCGGGACGACGTCCACGAACCGCGGGGAAGCCTGGCGCAGCAACGTGAACGCGAGCCCGGCGGCCGTCTCCCGGGCGTAGACGTGCGGCCAGTCGAGGTGCCACCGCCCGCAGCCGCCCAGCGCGCCGAGGTACCCGAGCACCGGGTCGTGCAGCACGCCGTACGGGCCGGCGTCCAGCGAATCGAGCTCGCGGTGCGGCACGGCCTCGACGCGGTGGTCCTCGGTGAACGCCGCGATCGCCTTGTCGTCGCCGACGGCGAGCACGCGGCGCCCGCGGTCCAGCACGGCCGCGACCTCGCGCAGCACCGAGGCGCTAGGCGCGTCCGGATCGGCGACACAGCCCCGGACGCCCTTCGGCAGGTCGGTGGGCGGGCGCAGGTCGTCGGGGCCCAGCAGGACGACCAGGCTGCCCGGACCGGGCCGCCGGGCCGTCCGCAGGACCCGCCCGAGCCCGCGCGCCGGCTCGGGCCGCCGGGCGCCGCCGGCGAGCGGCACGAGGTCGACCAGTTTGTGCACGGCTTCCGCGAGGGGTGCCGCGCCGCCGTTCGTCCCGGTGCGCCCGGGCACCACGACCGGGTCCTCCCGGCCGTCGAGCGCCCAGCGCTCGCGGTAGAACGGCACCGTCGCGAACGCCGAGCGCACCGCCCGGACGTAGGCGGCACGCCACACGACCCCCGCCCCCAGATTCCACATGGCCGGGGAGTCTGCGCCACCGACCGGCCCGCGGGGAAGGACCTGGCCGTCAGGTCACCCCGAATGCCGGATGGGTTACTACTTTGGTCTGGGGCTGAACGGTGGAATTCGTAGAAGTACCGTCGCCGTTTCCCGATCCATCTGCTTATAACTCCCGCCACACCGCAATCGGCAAGCGGCCTTACCGGATCCGGCTGGGGGATTCATGATCACAATTCACACTGTCGGTGACCGCGCGGACACGAATTCGGTACACCCACCTGAGCAGGGCAGATGACCACCCCTTTCCCGGGGCCGGCCCACAGTGGACTCACCGTAGTCATTCCGTGCTTCAACGAAGTCGACAACATAGAACCGTCCTATCGGGAAATAACCAACGAACTAGGCCACTATTCGCTGGAACTGTTTTACGTCGACGACGGGAGCGTCGACGGAACGCTGGACAAGATCCGCGCGCTCGCGGCCGCGGACCCGCGCGTGCGGTATTTGTCCTTTTCCCGGAACTTCGGTTTCGAGGCCGCTTTCTCGGCCGGCTACCGCTACGCGTCGCAACCGTGGGTCCTGCACGTCGACGCCGACCAGCAGTTCCCCGCCGCCGAGGCGGAGAAGCTCGTCGCGGCGGCCGAGCAGGGCAACGACGCGGTCTTCGGCGTCCGCACGAACCGCCAGGACCCGCGGCTGCGGCGGTGGGGCACCGCCGCGTTCCACTTCCTCGGCCGGCGCGTGCTGCGCATCGAGATCCCGCCGGGCGCCACGGCGTTCCGGCTGGTCCGCGCGGAACTGGCCCGCAAGATCGTCGACCTGCGGCTCGGCACGCCGTACTTCCTGGCCACGGTCCCCCGGCTGACCAGCCGGTACACCTGCGTCCAGGTCGCGCACCGGGCCCGCGAGCGCGGCGAGTCCAAAGTGGGCTTCGGGTTCCTGGCTTCGCACGCCATCGAACTCTTCGTCGGGTTCACCCGGCGGCTCACGACCGCGGCGTCCGCGACGGCGTTGCTGGCCGCGGGGATCGCGGTGCTCGCCGGCGGCGCGGCGGCGTTCGGCCTGCTCGGCGCCGGGGTCACCGCGACGCTGCTGTTCGCGCTGCTCGCGGTCCTGCTGCTGGTGGCGTCGCTGACCGTGCGCTACCTCGTCGTGGTCGGCGCGGGTCAGCCGCGGCCGCGGCAGTTCTACGTCCGGGAAGCGAACGTCGTCGTCGACGCCGAGGACCGGCTCTTCACCCCGGCGGACCCGGCGGGTCCCCGGCTCATCGATGTGCAACTGGGGAAAGGCGTTTCGGCGTGACGAGTTCGAAGAAGGACCCCGCGAGAACCCTGGTGATCCTCGGGGGCGCGGACGGTTCGGTCAGCACCTACGAGCGGGCGCGGGAACTGGGGTTCCGCACGATCTGCGTCGACGTCCGGCCCGGCGCGCCGGCGGTGGCGTACGCGGACGAGTTCCTGCAGGTCAGCGTCCGGGCACCGGAGCAGATCGCGGCGGCGCTGGAGGGCCGCCGCGACCTCGCGGGCGTGCTGTGCCCGGCCAGCGACGTCGGCCTGCCCGCGCTGGCGTGGCTGACCCGGCACTGGGGGCTCCCGGATCCGCTGCCCGAGTACGCGGTCCGGGCGTCGACGGACAAGTCCGTGTTCCGCGCGCTGTGCGACCACCTGGCCCTGCCCAGCTACCGCAGCGTCGACGGCCGCCCGGGCCCGGAGCTCGTGCACGCCGCGCAGCAGCTGCGGTTCCCCGCGCTCGTCAAGCCGGTCGACTCCTCCGGCAGCCGCGGGGTCGTCTCGTGCCCCGGCCCCGGCCTGCTGACCAAGGCGTTCACCGAGTCGCTCGCGTTCTCGCCGTCCGGGCGACTGGTCGTGGAGGAGCACCTCGACGGTTCGCACTTCACCATCGAGGCGCTGGTCGTCGACGGCCGGATCGTCTTCCACGCCGTCACCGAACGCGTGCTGACGCCGCCGCCGTTCTTCGTGACGTCGTCGCACCTGCTGCCCGCCGAGCTGCCCGCCGACGTCGAGCTGGGCCTGATCGAAGCCCTCGACCGGATCTGCACCGAGCTCGGCTACCGGACCGGACCGCTGACGCTGGACGCCGTCCTGGGCCGGGACGGGCGGCTGTACCTCGTCGAAATGGGCGCGCGGATGGGCGGCAACGGGCTCGCCGAGGCGATCGCGCACTGCCACGGCGCCGACCTGATCGGCGCGGGGATCGCCGCGGCCACCGGCGGCGAGGTCACGCTGGACCTGCACGAGCCGAAGCCGACCCTGGTGCACATCCTCGCGTCCGACCGCGGCGGTCACCTGTCCCGAGTGGACGGTATCGACGACGTGCGCGCGATGCCGGGTCTGGTCGGGCTGCACCTGTTCGCCGACGAGGGTTCGTTCGTCCGGCCGTACGAACAGGCGGGGCACAAGCTCGGGTACGTCGTGCTCACCGCCGGCTCGGTGCCGGAGCTGCTCACGGCGGAGAACGCCGTCCGCGGCACGCTGAAGTTCCTGCTCCACGACCAGGACATGGCGGTACCCCTGCCGTGACCGCGCCCTCCGCCGCTTCGCCGGTCGCGGCCCCGCCGCGACCGGCGGTGGTGCTGCGGCTGCTCGCCGGCCGCGGGGTTTTCCGGCTGTCGGTCCAGGTGATGGGGCTGGTCCTGATCACGGCGTGGGGCGCCCGCGACTACGGGCGCTTCGCGAACGCGCTGGGCCTGATGACCTGGCTCAACTTCGTGCCGGCCGCGGCGGAGAAGTCGGCGTTGAAGAGCCTGCCGCGGCTGCACCGGACCCGGGACGCCGTCGCGGCGCTCGCGGTCCGGCTGGCCGCGGTGCCCGTGCTGGCGGTGCTGGTGGCGACGGCCGTCGCGCTGGTGGTGGCTCCGCGCTCGGACGCGGCGCTGTACCTGACGGCGGCGGCCTGGTCAATCTCCGGCGGGCTGCTGATGACCGTGTCCGGCCTGCACCGGCTGCGTGACAAGTCCACTTTGGACGCGCTGGCGTTCGCCGCGGGCTCGGTCGTGGTCGGCGTCGTGACGTGCGTGACGTGGGCGGTGCGCTGGCCGCCCGAGACGCACCTGGCGATGCTGCTGGGCGGGATCCTCGTCATCCTCGGTACCTCGGTCGCCCTGCTGCCGCGCCCGTGGCTGCGGGGTGGCGGTGTCCCCGGACACCGGCTGCTGCCCGCGTTCGGCCGCAGCACCGTCCTGCTCGGCCTGACCGAACTGCTCGACGTCATCTCGACGTCGGTCGTGTTCGCGGTGCTCGCGCTGTCCGGCCGGACCACCGACAGCGGCCCGTTCTACCTGGCGCTGCTGGTGTCGAGCGCGTTCTGCTCGCTGCTGTACTACCAGCTCAAGCTGCACCAGCCGGCGGCGTCACGGCGGATGCGCGGCACGGGCGCGGCGGCCGGGCGGGCGCGGGCGGTTTCACTGCTGCGGCTGGTCGAACGCGCCGGGATCGGCGTGGTCCTCGTGCTCGGCGCGGGTCTCGCCATCCCCGGGACCCGCGCCCTGCTCACCGCCGAAGACGCCTACGTCGTCCTCGGGGTGCTCGTGCTCGTCGAGACGGCGTTGTACGCGACCGGGCTGTACGCGGGCTTCCTCATCGAAAACACCAACAGCAAGGTGCTGACGCTGACGTCCGGCACCGCCGTCGTGTCGCTCGTCGCCACCGCCGTCGCCGCGGCGCTGCTCGTCCCCGTCCTCGGGCCGGTCGGCGGGTTCGCCGCGCTCGTCCTCGCGCTCGCGGTGAAGGCGGCCGTCCTGCGGCGCCTGGTCCGCCGATTCTGAACCACTGGGAGAGATCATGTACGTACTGGGCATCAGCCGGGTGCACGACTCGGCGGCGGCACTCGTGCGCGACGGCGAGATCATCGCGTTCGCCGAGGAAGAACGCTTCACGCGCGTGAAGCACGACGGCGGCTTCCCCGCCGAGGCCATCAAGTTCTGCCTGGAGCGCGCCGGGATCACCCTGGCCGACGTCGACCACGTGGCCTACTACTGGCAGCGCTGGAAGGAAGGCATCCACGCGGCCAAGGTGTTCGCGCGGTACTTCCCCGGCACGCTGGACGTCTTCCGCAACGCCAACGGCGACGAGGGCGGCAAGTCCGCGGGCATGGTCGACACCTTCCGGACCGGGGGCGGCTCCGGCCACGACGACTACCACGTCGGCGGCGCGGTTCTGGCCCACATCAAGCGGTCCTACACGCTGGCGAACGACGTCAAGGAAGCCGTCGGCTGGACCGGGCCGACGAAGTTCAAGACCCACCTCGTGGACCACCACCGCGCGCACGCGGCCAGCGGGTACTTCATCTCGCCGTGGGACGAGTCGGCGGTCATGACGTTCGACGGCATCGGCAGCGACGGCACGGCGACCTACCTCGCGCACGGCCGCGGGAACAAGATCGTCGACCTGCGCCGGATCAAGTTCCCGCACTCGCTCGGCGCGATGTACGCGGGCGTCACCGGCTACCTCGGCTTCTTCCCGACCCGCGACGAAGGCAAGATCATGGGCCTGGCGCCGCTGGGCGAGGACACCTACGTCGACGCGTTCAAGCAGCTCATCCACCTCGACGACGACGGCGGCTTCGAACTCGACCTGAGCTGGTTCGGCCACCACCGCACCGGCAAGCACGTGATGTCCCGGAAGTTCACCGACGCCTTCGGCCCGGCGCGGCCGAAAACCCGCGTCACGGCTGCGAATCCCGTTCCCCAGCACTACTGCGACATCGCGTACGCCCTGCAGGTGACGCTCGAAGAAGCGGGCCTGCACCTGGCGCGCTGGCTGCAGCGCGAGACCGGTTCGAAGCGGCTGTGCGTCGCCGGCGGGGTCGCGCTGAACAGCGTCATGAACGGGCGGATCCTGCTGGAGACGCCGTTCGAGGACTTCTTCGCCCAGCCCGCGGCGGCCGACGACGGCTGCGCGCTCGGCGCGGCTTTGGACGTCTCGGTCGCCAAGTACGGCAAGCCGCGCCCGCGCGACGGCTACACCTACACCGGCCCCGACTACACCGAGGCCGAGATGGAACTGGCGCTGCAGGACGCCGGCGTCGAGTACGAGCGCGTCGACGACATCGCGGCGCACACCGCGGCGAAGGTGGCCGAGGGCAAGATCGTCGGCTGGGTGCAGGGCCGGATGGAGTGCGGGCCGCGGGCGCTGGGCAACCGGTCGCTCGTCGCCGACCCGCGCGATCCCGAGTCGAAGACGCGGATGAACGAGAAGGTGAAGCACCGCGAGGCGTTCCGGCCGTTCGCGCCTTCGTGCCTGGAGGAGCGCGCGGGCGAGTACTTCGTCAGCGACTACCCGTCACCGGTGATGCTGCTGGTGTTCGACGTCCTGCCGGACAAGCGCGCCGAGGTCCCGGCGATCACGCACGTCGACGGCACCGCGCGGGTGCAGACTGTCAGTCGTGCGGACAACCCGCTGTACTACCGGATGATCAGCGAGTTCGAGAAGCTGACCGGGGTGCCGATGGTCGTCAACACCTCGTTCAACGACAACAACGAGCCGATCGTGGCCAGCCCGGCCGACGCGATCGCGTGTTACCTCAAGACCGACGTCGACGCGCTGGCCCTCGGACCGTTCTGGGTGGAGAAGGAACTGTGACGCTCTTGGAATCGCCCGGCCTGGTCGCCGCCCTGTACCGGCGGCGGCAGTGGCTGTGGCTGGTCGCCGCCGTCCCGGCGGTGGTCACCACGCTGCTGATCATGGTGGTGCTGCCGCCGGACCAGACGCTGGACAACGTCGGCGACTGGGCGTTCAAGCTGTGCCCGTTCGTCTTCGCGGTGCTGACGGTGTCGCTGTTCCCGCGCGGCCGCTTCGGGCCGGCGTTGATCGTGTTCGCCGTCTTCGTCTACATGTCCTATTTGGACACCGAGCTGGTGATGCGGGTGCAGGGGTTCGCGCGCTCGCCCGACCAGGACTTCCAGCCGGTGTACCAGTTCGAGCTGTTCGTGACGACGTTCATCGTGCTGTTCGCGCTGCTGGCCTACCGCCTCGGCGGCGGCCGGACGGCGAACGTGCTGAAGGTCGGGATCGCGTCGATCCTCGTGGTGATCTCCGGCGTGAACGACCTGACGTTCTGGGCGCTCAACGACGTCTGGGCGGCGGGCACGAAACCGACCGAGCTGAAGTGGGCGTCGCACATGATCGTGTTCCTCGGCGGGCCGCCGAGCGTGCCGGCCGCGGTGGCTTTCATGGCCGTGCACCTGGTGCTGGCCGCGATCGTCGTGTCGCTGCCGGTGGGCCGGTGGGTTTCGGTCAGAGTCCGCGGTTCACGGCCTGCAGCTTCGTGACGGCGGCCGCGTCGCCTTCGAACTCCAGGTGCACGGCGTCGCGGCCGAACACGAACAGCAGCAGATCGACCGGCGCCCCGATCACGGCGACGGGATCGGGCCCGGTCTTGACGGCGGCCTCCTGCCCGGTGGTGGTCCGGAGCGTGACGCCGACTGGCGCCTTGCGGAGGTTGAGCTTGGCGGCCTGTTTCGCCGACCGCCAGGCAGCGGCATCCCTCGTGGCGTCGGCCGGGCGTGGTTCCCAGCCGGGCTGCGCGCGCCGGACGTCCTCGTGGTGGACGAGGAACTCGGCGGTGTTGGTCAGCTCGTCGAGCGGGCCGATCGCGGTGGGCCAGAACTTGGACGGGCCCTGCTTGACCTGCTCGACGAGGGCACCCCAGGCCTTGGCGGCGTAGCGGTCTTGGACCTTTTGCGTGTGCCCGGCGAGGGCGGGGATGAGGATCCCGGGCGCGGCGTCGAGGCGGTGTTCGCGCACGACGAGGTGCGCGGCGAGATCGCGGGTCGTCCAGCCTTCGCACAACGTGGGCGCGTCGGGCCCGAGTTCGCGGAGGAGGAAGCTCAAGGCCTGGCGTTCGTCTGCAGCGACACCCATGGGGCCGAGGTTACCCGCCGGTAGAGGCATTGGCGACGGGAAGAGACGCCGCGCACGTACCTGGTCGCCTGAGCGCCCCAATGTGGCGTTCGGTGCGTCTGACGCACCGAACGCCACATTGGGTGCGCTGGACGCAACCAACGCCACATTGGGGCGCTTGGGGCAGGGCACGGGAAGAGACCACCGGCACCTGTCGTTGCCCCAGAGGTGAGCCGACTCTTCAGCCCGATCACCGTCCGCGGCCTGACCCTGCCGAACCGCGTCTGGGTGTCTCCGATGTGCCAGTACTCCGCCGCCGATGGCTTTCCCGGTGACTGGCACCTCGTCCACCTCGGTCAGTTCGCCACCGGCGGGGCCGGGCTCGTCATGACCGAAGCCACCGCCGTCAGCCCCGAAGGCCGGATCAGCCCGCAGGACACCGGCATCTGGAGCGACGAGCACGCGGACGCCTGGCGCCGGATCGTCGACTTCGTGCACGGCCAGGACACCGCCATCGGCATGCAGCTCGCCCACGCCGGGCGCAAGGGGTCGACGCACCGGCCCTGGGACGGGCCCGGCAGCGTCGCGCCCGAGGACGGGGGCTGGGAGAGCGTCGGTCCGTCCGCGACGGCGTTCGGCGACTACGCCACTCCGCGCGAGCTGACCACCGACGAAGTCAGCGCGCTCCCCGAAGTCTTCGCCGAGGCGGCCCGCCGGGCGGAGAACGCCGGCTTCGACGTGCTCGAGCTGCACTTCGCGCACGGCTACCTCGTCCACCAGTTCCTGTCGCCGCTGTCCAACACCCGCACCGACCGCTACGGCGGCGACTTCGAGGGCCGCACGCGCCTCGCGCTGGAGATCGCCGACGCGGTCCGCGCGACGACCGGCCTTCCCCTCTTCGCCCGGCTGAGCGCCACCGACTGGGCGGACCACGGCTGGACCCTCGACGACTCGGTCCGGCTGGCGAAGCTCCTGGCCGAGCGCGGGATCGACCTCATCGACACCTCGACCGGCGGCAACGTCCCGAAGCCGGACATCCCCGTCGGCCCCGGCTACCAGGTGCCGTTCGCCGAGCGGATCCGCGCCGAAGCCGGCCTCCCGACCGGCGCGGTCGGCATGATCACCGACCCGCACCAGGCCGAGGAAATCGTCCGGAACGACCAGGCCGACGTCGTGTTCCTGGCCCGCGCGCTATTGCGCGACCCGCACTGGCCACTGCGCGCGGCGAACGTCCTCGGCGCCGACGTGCGCTGGCCCGACCAGTACGCCCGGGCCAAGTCCTGGCACTAGTGTCGCGCGTCCGAGGCTCGTTGACGGCCGGCGGCCACGTGCGAACGTCTTGAATGAGTCATTCAGGTCTTCGGAGGTCCTGAATGACTCATTCAAGACCTTTGGTTGCCGTTGCCGGGCCGGCGTTCTGCCACCCGGGCGTGTCCCGTGTGTCAAGCAACCTTGACGCGTGGCACTAGTGGTGGAAGGCGGTCGCCTTCGCGGGGTCCTTCGGGTGGCCGCCCTCCTTCGCCAGCTCCGGGAGCAGCCGCTCCAGGTCGGCCAGCAGCAGGTCCGCGAGGTCGTGCGTGAAGCCGTTGCGGACGACGATCCGCAGCACCGCCAGGTCCGTCCGCTTCTCCGGGAACGTGTACGCGGGCACCAGCCACCCCCGCTCGCGCAGGCGGCGCGACACGTCGAAGACGTCGAACCCCGCGTCCGGGCGGGTCGTGAACGCGAACACCGGCAGCTGATCCCCGCGAGTCAACAACGAGAAGGGGCCCAGCTCCGCGATCCCCGAAGAAAGGTGCGTCGCCACGTCCCGCGAAGCCTGCTGCACCGCGCGGAAACCGTCGCGGCCGAGGCGGACGAACGTGTAGTACTGGGCCGCGACCTCGGCGCCAGGGCGCGAGAAGTTCAGCGCGAACGTCGGCATGTCGCCGCCCAGGTAGTTGACGTTGAACACCAGCTCCGGCGGCAGCGCGGCCCGGTCGCGCCAGATCACCCAGCCGACGCCCGGGTACACCAGCCCGTACTTGTGGCCCGACGTGTTGATCGACGCCACGCGCGGCAGCCGGAAGTCCCACTCCAGCTCGGGATCGAGGAACGGCGCGACCATCGCGCCCGAAGCGCCGTCGACGTGCATCGGGACGTCCCAGCCGGTGCGCTCCTGCAGGGCGTCCAGCGCCGCGGCGATCTCGGCGACCGGCTCGTAGCTGCCGTCGAACGTCGAGCCCAGGATGGCCACCACGCCGATCGTGTTCTCGTCGCAGCGCGCGACCGCTTCCTCGGCGGAGAGGTGGTACCGGTCGCCGTCCATCGGCACCAGCCGCGGCTCGACTTCCCAGTACTCGCAGAACTTTTCCCAGCACACCTGGACGTTCACGCCCATCACCAGGTTCGGCTTCCCGGTGCGGCCGAGCTTGGACCAGCGCCGCTTAAGCGCCATCCCGGCGAGCATGCAGGCTTCGGACGACCCGGTCGTCGAGCAGCCCATGATGTCCGTGGGGTCGGGCGCGTGCCACAGGTCGGCGAGGATGTTCACGCAGCGCCGCTCCAGCTCCGCCGTCTGCGGGTACTCGTCCTTGTCGATCATGTTCTTGTCGACGCACTCGGCCATCAGCTCGCGCGCCTGCGGCTCCATCCACGTCGTGACGAACGTGGCGAGGTTGAGCCGCGCGTTGCCGTCGAGCATCAGCTCGTCGCGCACGAGCTGCAACGCGGTGTCCGGCTGCAGCGAGTCGTCGCGCAGCTTGTCGTGCGGCATGACGAAGTCCGCCGCCAGCGCCGGGTTCGCCCCGGCGTAGAGCGGGTTCGTCCCGGCCGTGCGGTCGCGATCGGCTTTCCCCTGATGCAAGACCATGCCACCGAACGTACCGACCGCCGCCGACGAAAAAGGGCCGCTCCGTCCGGAACGGCCCTTTCGCGTTAAAAAATCAAGCCTGCTGCGCCTGCCACATCCAGTGCGCCTCTTCCAGCGCGCGGGTGATCTCGATCAGCAGGTCCTGCGTCACGAGGTCGCTCTTGTCGGTCTCGTCGATGCGCTTGCGCAGCCGCTCGATGAGCGCGGCGAGGATGTCCACGATCGCCGCGACCGTCGACTCCACCGACTGCCAGTTGTCGGGGTACTCGGGCACGCCCGAGCTCTCGACGACGGTCTTCGCCTTGCCGTTCGGCGAAACACCGATGGCGTTGGCGCGCTCGGCGACCTCGTCGACGTACTGGCGCGCGGTGTTGACCAGCTCGTCGAGCTGGAGGTGCGCGCTGCGGAAGTTCGCGCCGACGACGTTCCAGTGCGCCTGCTTCGCGATCAGGGAGAGGTCGACCAGGTCGACCAGCGTCGCCTGCAGGGCGTTGCCGGTGATCTCCTTGTCGGCCTCGGAAAGCGGGCTCTTGATCGGAGAGGTGCTCATCTGACGTGATCCTTTCCTCTGACTGGTTCGACGGCGGGGATTCAGACGGTGGCGGAGAGCGCGACCTCGATGTTGCCGCGGGTCGCGTTCGAGTAGGGGCAGACCTGGTGGGCCTGCTCGACCAACTGGTCGGCCTGCGCCTGCTCGAGGCCCGGCAGGGAGACATTGAGCGCGACGCCGAGACCGAAGCCGACCTCCTGCTTGAGCACGCTCACCTCCGCGGTCACCGTCGAGTCGTGGAGCTGGACCTTGGCCTGGCGGGCGACCAGCTGCAGGGCGCTGTGGAAGCAGGCCGAGTAGCCGGCGGCGAAGAGCTGTTCGGGGTTGGTCTTGTCCCCGCCCGGGCCGCCCATCTCCTTCGGGATGGCCAGCGACTCGTCGATGACGCCGTCCGACGAAGTCACCTCGCCGTTGCGGCCGTCGCCGCGCGCCGTCGCCACCGCCGTGTAGATCGCCTGACCCATGCTCAGCCTGCCTTCTGTTCCGGACGCTCCTCGACGAGCGTCTCACCGGACACAACATCCCGCACCCGCGGAACAGTGCCCGCACATGGCAGGCGTCACGTACATCGATTACCCGGGTGCCCCCGGGCGAAACGTCATGCGGTGCGCGCCACCGCGAACTCGGCCACCTGGCGCCCGATCAGGCGAAGGGTCCGCACGCTCTTCTCGTCCGACGCGCCGCCGCCCTCGTCGAACTTGGTCTCGGCCGAGTTGATCGAACCACCCAGTGGGGTGGCCCAGCCGCGCAGCGCGTGCGTGATCGTGCGCAGCTGTTCGAGCGTGGTCACCGCGGCCTGCCAGCCGTACGCGACGGCGGCGAGGCCGACCGCGCGGCCGTCGAGGTAGGGCCGGCGGTCGTCACGCAGGTCCTCGACGTAGTCCAGCGCGTTCTTGACCAGGCCGGACAGTGCGCCGTGGTAGCCGGGCGAGACGACGATGAGCCCGTCCGCCTCCCGGATGGCTTCGACGAGCCGCGTGGCGCGTTCGTCGCGCTCCGGCACGCCGGCGTCGTAGAAGGGGAGGACCAGTTCCGGGCCGGTCAGCAGCCGGGTCCGGACGCCGACTTCGGCCGCGCCGCCGAGCGCGATCTGCAGCGCGCGTTCGGACTGGGAGCCCTCGCGGAGAGAGCCGCCGATCCCGAGCACGTTGAGCGTCCTGGCTGAAGTCACGCTTTCCAGGCTAACCCCTCCAGTTAACTGGAGGACCAGACTCTGGGACGGAGGTCCTGGTCACAACTGGACCTGTTACCTACTGACAAGTAACGTCCGGGGCGGCATCGACGCTCAGGAGGAACCCATGGCGATCCCGCTCCCGATCCGTGTCCAGGCGGCCGCGTCCCAGCTGGCGTTCTGGCTGCCCACGCCGGTCCGGCGCGCGGCGGCGGGGCGGACCGTCCGCATCGACGGCCAGGACCTGGCGCTCGACGCCCAGCTGCTGCTCCGGCTGCAGAAGATCGCCCGCGCGGAGCTGGTGCGCGGTTCGGTCGAGCAGTCGCGCGCCCTGCTCGACCTGGGCAGGCACCTGGTCAGCGGCAAGCCGGTCGAACCGGTTTCGGTGCGCGAGATCGCCGTGCCGACCCCGGACGGCGACCTGCCTTCGACGCTCTACACGCCGGCCGGGCTGCCCGAGAAGTCGCCGCTGCTCGTGTTCTTCCACGGCGGTGGCTGGGTGATCGGCACCCGCGCGAGCCACGACAACGCCGTCCGCTTCCTGGCCAAGCACGCCGGGGTGCGCGTGCTGTCGATCGAGTACCGGCTGGCCCCGGAGTTCCCCTTCCCGGCGGCGGCGGACGACGCGCTGGCGGCGTTCGACTACGCGGTGGCGAAGGCGGGCGACCTCGGCGCCGACCCGGCGCGCATCGCCGTCGGCGGCGACAGCGCGGGCGGCAACCTCGCGGCCGTGACCGCGCAGCAGGCGGTGAAGCGCGGCGGCCCGGCGCCGGCGTTCCAGCTGCTGATCTACCCCGCGACGGACTTCGCGCACCGCTACCGCTCGCAGGACCTGTTCGCCGAGGACCTGTTCCTGACCGACGTGCACATGAAGTGGTTCGAAGGCCACTACGTGCCCGAGGGCACCGACCTGACCGACCCGCGCCTGTCCCCGCTGCGCGCGGACGACCTGAGCGGCCTGCCGCCGGCCCTGGTCGTCACGGCCGGCTTCGACCCGCTGCGCGACGAGGGCGAGGCCTACGCGAAGAAGCTCGCGGACGCCGGGGTCGAGGTCGCGCTGCGGCGGCACGAGGACCTGATCCACGGGTTCATCAACTTCACCGGCGTCGGCACGCGATTCCGCGAAGCACTGGCCGAAACGGCGGGCGCACTGCGGCAGGGATTGTCCAAGAAACCGGAGTGAAACGAATCCGGAGCCCGGCGCGGAGAAATGTCCGCGGGCCGGGCTCCGGATCCCCCTGTTTTTCCCTGTGGTTATGGAGCGGGCAGCGGCGGCACCGGCAGCGGCGGTACCGGCAGGCCACCGAGCAGCCCGCCCAGGATGCCGGTGACGGCCGCCAGCAACGCCTTCACCAGGTCGCTGACGATCTTCAGCGGGCCGGGCAGGTCGGGCAGCGACGGGATCGGCAGCGGCAGCGGCGGCAGCTGCCGCGCCTTGGCCGTCGGGTCGGCCAGCAGCCGGCTGGACTCGTCGGCCCGGCCCTTGGCCAGGCCGGCCAGCTGCTCGGTGTCGGTCTGGACCGTGTAGCGCTTGCCCGCCGCGATGTCCGCGAGCACCGGGCTGAACTGCCCGAGGTCGCCGCGCGTGGCGCCGACGTTGCCCGCGTAGGCCACCTTGGTCAGGTCGTCACGCATCTGGAGCACCTGTGCGGCGAGGGCCTGGGTGCTGGAGGAACCCTTGCCCCCGTCCGGGCTCGCCGAAGCGATCCCCGCCATTCCGACCGCCAGCAGACTGCTCGCGGCTACCAGGGCGATGGACCGCCCGAACTTGCCTTTCATTTCCTACCTCCTGGCCTCGGGAGACCTGACGGGTTAAATCGATACCCGCCGTATCGGAGATAAGCCACCCGATCACCGGTTAGAGACGTTTTCTAACCCTTACGTGCCGGATCCGGAAAGGGCGAACTGGCCCGCATCTGATTAACGTCGAAAGCTTGCCCTTCCCCCTGAAGATCATCATGACCGATCCCGATCGTCACGCAGTGGTGAGCACTGTCCACTATGGAACAGTTGGGTCACCCACACAGGCGTAAACGGTGATCAATTGGCCTCATCACTCCGTCGGACCGCGTGTCGGGACTGCTCCAGACGGGGAGTCCCCCACGCTCGCACCGCCACCCACACAGGTCAGCGCGAAGACGCGAAGACGATTCGCCGATTCAGAGCGGCAAACCCGCTTCCAGGTGCGCCACGGCTTCGTCGAGGACCGCCAACGTGTCCGCCTCGGGATCCGCCGCCGACCCCAGGAACGCGGCCAGCACCACGCCGACCACCGCGCCCGCCCAGTTGCGGACCTCGAAGCCGCCCGGCTCGCGGCCGGTGCGCTGCGCGGCGAACCCGGCCAGCAGGTCGATCCCCTCGGCGAACTTGTCCATGGCCGCGGTGCGCAGCTCGGGTTCGCGCAGCACCAGCCGCTGCCGCTGGCGTTCGCGCTCCCACTCGTCGGCGGGGAGCACCTCGCGGATGGTGGTCACGGTCGCCCGCAGCGCGCCGATCGGGCTGAGCTCGGGCGGCTGCGCCAGCGCCGCGGCGATGAGCAGCGGGTCGAAGGGGTCGTACAGCACCGTCGCCTCCTTCGTCGGGAAGTACCGGAAGAAGGTGCTGGGCGAGATCTCCGCCGCGGCCGCGATCTGGTCGACCGTCGTCGCGCTGTAGCCCTGCTCGTGGAACAGCCGCAGCGCGTGCCGCTGGATCGCGGCGCGCGTCCTGGCCTTCTTCCGTTCGCGCAGTCCCTGCGGTTCAGATGGCGACGACGTCATGCCCCGATTCTCGCGGCTGCGCCCCGGCGACCGCCCGCCCGGGCAGGAACAGCGCCGCCAGCAGCGCCCCGGCCACGCCGAGCCCAGCGCAGACCCACAGCGTCGCCGCCATGCCGTCGGTGAACGCGGTCCGCGCGGACTCGGCGAGCCCGGGCAGGTGGAGCTTCCCGGCGACGGCGATCGCGGCGGACGCGCTGCCCCGCGCCGCGTCGGCCACCGGCGCGGGCAGGCCCGCCACCTCGACGCCGTCGCGGTAGACGCCGTTGAGCACCGTGCCCAGCACGGCGACGCCGATGGTGCCGCCGACCTGGCGCAGCACCTGGATCAGCGCCGAGCCGGCGCCCGAGCGGCCCTCGGTGAGCGCGCCCATCGCCATCGACATCAGCGGCGGCAGCGTGCACCCGGTGCCGAGGCCGATGACGACCTCCCAGCCGACGGTCCCGCCGTAGCCGTCCGACGGCGCCGTCCCCCACGCCAGTCCCGCCGCGAGCAGTAGGAACCCGCCGGTGACGACCACACGCACGCCCACCGCGGCGACCAGCCGCTCGGCGATCTTCGCCGCGACCAGCATCCCGCCGATCAGCGGCAGGAGCCGCAGGCCGGTCTGCAGCGCGTCGGCGCCCTGCACCGCCTGGAACAGCTGCGGCAGCACGAACATCAGGCCCATCAGCGCGAAGGACGCCATCGTGGCGAGCACCGCGCCCCAGACGAACCGCGGTTCGCGCAGCAGCGCGAGGTCGGTGAGGGGCGCCGCCACCCGCGTCTGGGTCCGGCAGAACACCGCGACGAGCGCGACGCCGAGCGCGATGAGGCCGCAGGTCACCGGGTCGGTCCAGCCGTGCTCGCCGGCGTGGACGAAGCCGTAGGTGAGCGCCACCAGCCCGGCGGCCGAGAGCGCGATGCCCGCGAGGTCGACGCGGCCCTGGCCCGACCCCGGCGTGAACGGCACGAGGAACAGCACCGCGGCCACGCCGACGACGGTCAGCGGGACGTTGATGAGGAACACCGAGCCCCACGCGAAGTGGTCGAGCAGCCAGCCGCCGAGCAGCGGCCCGAGCGGGATGCCGGCGAACGTCGCCATCACCCACGTCGTCAGCGCCTTCGCCCGTTCTTCCGGCGGGAA
Source organism: Amycolatopsis lexingtonensis (assembly GCF_014873755.1). Lineage (NCBI taxonomy): Bacteria > Bacillati > Actinomycetota > Actinomycetes > Pseudonocardiales > Pseudonocardiaceae > Amycolatopsis > Amycolatopsis lexingtonensis. The sequence continues at coordinate 7,863,184 of NZ_JADBEG010000001.1, read as the reverse complement.
CAGGATGTTGAGCAGCGAAAGCGACAGCGGGATCAGGAACGCGGCCCCGACGCCGAGCACCACCCGCGCGGCGATCAGCGCGCCCGGCGAACCGGCGTAGGCGCACCCCAGCGAGGCGAGCCCGAACACCGCGAGCGCGCCGAGCAGGAGCTTCTTCGGGCCGAACCGGTCGCCGAGCAGGCCCGCCGGGAGCAGGAGCGCGGCGAGCGCCAGCGTGTAGGCGTTGCCGAACCACTGCAGCTGCGTGGTCGTGGCGCCGAGGTCGACGGCCAGTGTCGGCACGGCGACGTTGAGCACGGTCAGGTCGAGGCCGACGGTCAGCAGGCTCACCGCGAGCGCGCCGAGGGCCCACCACCTGCGTGGATAGAACTGAGTCATAGCTACCCCCAATTGGTAGTCACTACCAAATGATAGTAGCTCTCAAATTAACGGAGCACCAGGCGCGAAATTTTGTTGCACGCGCGTACCAAGGTGCGTTCTCATCGAGGACGTGCCACTGCAGCCGTACCGCCGGGTCCTCGCCGTCCCCCGCGTGTCCTCGACCATGGCGCTGATGTTCCTGGCGCGGCTGCCGATGACCATGAACGGCGTGATGATGACGCTGTACGTCGTCACCGGGCTGGGCCGCGGCTACGGTGCCGCCGGCCTGGTCGGCGCCGGGATCACGCTCGGGATGGCGCTCGGCGCGCCCCTGGTCGGCCGGTGCATCGACCGGTACGGGCTGCGCCCGGTCGTCGCGGTCTGCGGGATCGCCACGACGGCGTTCTGGGTCGCCGCACCGCACCTGCCGTACGCGGCGCTCGCCGCGGTCGCGGTCCCGGCCGGCGCGCTCTCGGTGCCGGCGGGCTCGCTGGCCCGGCAGGTCCTGGCGGCGCTCGTCCCGGTGGCGGAGCGGCGGGCGGCGTACTCGCTGGACACCATCTCGATCGAAGTGACGTTCATGATCGGCCCGGCGGTCGGCATCGCGGCGATGACGTCGCTCCCGCCGACGTTCACGCTCAGCGCGCTCGGCGTGCTCTTCGGCGGCACGGCGTTCCTGATCTGGCTGGTCGACCCGCCGATCCGCGGCGACCGCGAGCCGGTCGTCGACGAGGTCCGCCCGAAGCTGCGCACGTGGCTGTCCTGGCGGCTGGTGTCCGCGCTGCTGATCGCGGGCGGCGCGCTGTTCGTGCTGGTCGGCACCGAACTGGCGACGCTGGCGGCCCTGCGCGCGAACGGCGAGCTCGGCGTGACCGGCCTGGTCATCGCGGTGATGTGCGCGGCGTCGATCCTCGGCGGCATCGTCCACGGTGCGGTCAAGCGGTCGCTGCCGCAGGGCGTGCTGATGCTGCTGATGGCGCTGCTGGTGGTGCCGGTCGGGCTGGCCGACCAGCCGTGGTGGCTGCTGATGCTGGTGCTGATCCCGACGAACCTGCTGTGCGCCCCGACCCTGGCGGCGACCACGGAGGCGGTCAGCAAGATCGCCCCGCCCCGCGTGCGCGGCGAGGCGATGGGCCTGCAGGACGCGTCGACCCGGCTCGGCCTGGCGCTGGGCAGCCCGTTCGTCGGCTTCGCGATCGACCACTCGAGCCCGGCGTGGGGCTTCGCGGCGGCCGGCCTCGGCGGCCTGCTGATCGCGGCGGCGGGCCTGTTCCACCGTCACTCCCGCACCCACGAACCGGCGGCCGACCCGGTCCCGGCGATGGCCACCACCAGCGGCGAGCGACCGTAGCTTTCACGTGAAAGCGCCCACCTGGGGCGTAGCTTTCACGTGAAAGCTACGTCCGGTGCGGGGTCAGCCGCAGGCTGCGCGCAGGGCGTCGAGCTTCGTGACGTTGCGCTGCACCCACTGGGCCACGACCCCGGCGTCCTCGATGCGTTCCTTCTGCACCTCGACGTACGAGCCCGCCATCCCCAGCAGCGCGTTCTTGACGTCCTGGTCCTGGACGTTCGCCGCCAGCTCGCGCAGCCGCCGTTCCTTGTCGGCCGCGCGGGCCTTGAGCTTGGCCGGGTCGACCAGCGGGTTCAGATCCGCGAGCCCGAGCGCCTCCGTGCACGCGCTCACCTTGTCCGCGGTCCGGTTCCCCTGGTCGACCGCGTCGCTGACCTCGGCACAGCCGCTCAACAGCAGTGCGCTCGCGGCCAGCAACGCGGCCGTCGTTCCACCCCTCGTCATGGCGCCAAGGTACCGGTCAGCCCTTGACGCAGACCACCTGCTTGAGGTGCGCGACCACCTCGACCAGGTCCGTCTGCGCCCGGATCACCGAATCGATGTCCTTGTACGCCGCCGGGATCTCGTCGACGACGCCGGAGTCCTTGCGGCACTCGACGCCGGCCGTCTGGGCGGCGAGGTCGTCCGCGGTGAACAGCTTCTTGGCCTTGTTGCGCGACATCCGGCGTCCGGCGCCGTGCGACGCCGACTGGAAGGACGAGTCGTTCCCGAGCCCGCGGACGATGTACGAACCCGTCCCCATGCTGCCCGGGATGATCCCGAGGTCACCCGATCCGGCCCGGATCGCGCCCTTGCGGGTGACGAGCAGCTCGACACCGTCGTACGTCTCCTCCGAGACGTAGTTGTGGTGGCAGGAGATGGCGTCGTCGAACGTCGTCTGCGGGACGACGTCCTTCAGCGCCTGCTTCACCAGCGCGACCATCGTGGCGCGGTTGCGCGCCGCGTAGTCCTGCGCCCAGAACAGGTCGCGCCGGTACGCCTGCATCTCCGGCGTGCCGGCGACGAACACGGCGAGGTCGCGGTCCGGCAGGTCGGCGTTGTGCGGCAGCTTGCGCGCGACCGCCATGTGCCGCTCGGCCAGCTCCTTGCCGATGTTGCGCGAACCCGAGTGCAGCATCAGCCAGACCCGGCCGTCGTCGTCGAGGCAGACCTCGATGAAGTGGTTCCCGCCCCCGAGGCTCCCGATCTGCCGCGCGGCCCGGTCGTGCAGCTCCTGGACGCCCTCGTGCAGCTCGCCGAAGCCCTTCCAGAACGCGTCCCAGCCGCCGACCCCGTGCACCTTCGCGGGGTTCACGGGCGTCTTGTGCAGCCCGAAGCCCACGGGCACGGCGCTTTCGATGCGACGGCGCAGCTTCCCGAGGTCGTCGGGCAGGTCGGCGGCGGTCAGCGACGTCCGGACGGCGCTCATCCCGCACCCGATGTCCACCCCAACGGCGGCGGGCGAGACGGCGTCGCGCATGGCGATGACGCTGCCGACGGTCGCCCCCTTGCCGTAGTGCACGTCCGGCATCACGGCGACGCCGTGCACCCACGGCAGGTTGGCGACGTTGTGCAGCTGCCGCATGGCCTGGTCTTCGACCGACGCGGGATCCGCCCACATCCGGATCGGGACGCGGGCCCCTTCGACAGCGGTGTGCATGATTTCCTCCCCTTGACTTGCTTGCGGTGCACAGGATCTCCCGGCCGCCGTCAAAACACCAACGCGATTTCTTCGTGAGCAAAAAGAAATCCGGCCGACGCGATCGGTCCGGCAGAATGAGCCGACCGTCCGGAAGGGACGGTGTGGGGGAGGAATCGTGAAGACGTCGTGGCGCGCGCTCGTCGCCGTCCTGTTGCTGGCCGGGTTCCCGGTCCTCGTGCTGCTGATCGTCGGCGGCCTCGCCGTTGCCGAGTACTACGCCTTCCAGCACTCCGGGCTGCTGGCGGTCAAGCTCGGCATCGTCGCCGTCCCGGTGTCGTTCGCGCTGCTCAAGGCCCTGTTCGCGATCGAGCGGACCCGCGGTGGCGACCTGCCGGGCGTGCCGGTGACGCCGGCGGACCAGCCCGGGCTGTGGGCGCTCGTGCGGGAGCTCGCCGACACCGTCGGCACCCGGCCGCCGGACGCGATCTCGCTGATCGCCGACGTCAACGCCGGGGTTCGCGAACGGACCGGCTGGCTCGGGCTGCGGGTGCGCCGCCGCGAGATGTTCATCGGGGCGCAGCTGCTCGCGGGCCTGCACCACGACCAGCTGCGCGCCCTGCTCGGGCACGAGCTGGCGCACTACACCAACCGCGACACCCGCCTGGCCGGGCTGACCTACCGCGGCCGCCGGTCGATCGAGAAAGCGCTGACCGGGCTCGACGGCGACGGCTGGTTCGCGGGACTGGTCCGGAAGCTGTTCGTGCTCTACGCGAAGCTCTACTTCGCGGTCTCCGCCTCGGTTTGCCGCCGTCAGGAGCTCGCCGCCGACGCCGCCGCGGCGCGGCTCGCCGGGACCGAAGCCGCCACCAGCGCGCTGCGCGAGGTCGACGCGCTCGACGTCGCCTGGAAGTTCTACGTCGACCACTACCTGCTGGTCGGCTGGCACGCGGGCTACCTGCCGGACCGGCCCGCCGCCGGGTTCCTCGCGCTGCTCGCCGACGCCGAGCGCGCCGAGCAGATCGACCGGCTGCGGCGCGAGCTACCGGAAGAGGAGACCTCCCGCTACGACACGCACCCGGCGACGCCGGAGCGGATCGCCGCGCTGGAAGCCCTGCCTGCGGTACCGGGCTCGCCGGGCGGCGACCGCCCCGCGAGCGACGTCCTGCGGGACGCCGACGCGACGCTGGACGCGGCCCTGTTCGCCGACCTGAACGCCGAAGCGGCGGCCAAGCGGCGCACGGACTGGGACAGCCTGGTGGACCTCGGCTTCCGGCACGCCGCGGCCAAGGTGGCGACGGCGTTCCTGAACGGGCGCACGCTCGAGGACGCGCTCACGCGCATCGACGAGGGGCACGCGAGCGAGTTCGCCGACCCGGACAGCCGGCCACCGGCGACCGCCGGGCCGCGGGCCCGGCGGGAGTTCGTCGTCGCCTCCGTCCGCGAAAACCTGTCCACCATGGTCTCCGCCGCGCTGGCGGAAGCCGGGGTGGCGCGCTGGAAGCTGTCCTGGTCGGGCCCGGCCGACCTGGTCGTCGACGAGCCGTACGGCACCGAGCTGTCCGCCGCCCTCGACGCCGCCGCGGCGGCCGACCCCGACACCGTCCCCCTGCGCCGCCTGCTCACCGCGGCCGGCGCGCTTCCCGTCCCGTCCTGAGGAGAACCCGTTGCTGTCCCTGTTCAACTCCAAGCGCCGCAAGGCCGCCGTCGCACTGGTGAAGGCCGCGCGTGCCCGCGGCATGGACGTCGAGGACTACGTGAAGACGCTCTCCCCGGCCGAACTCGCGCAGTACGTGCCCCGGGACGACAAGCCGAAGACCGAGATGCCTGACGTCGCGCTGTGGGGTCTCCCGCCGGACGACGCCGTGACGGCCACGAAGTTCGTCGCCGACGCCCGCCTCGCCGAAGCCGTCGCGGCCTACCGCGCCGGCGACTGGCAGCCGGGTGCCGCACTGCTCGACGACCTCGGCACGGACTGGGACCGCCGGGCCGCCGCCGTGCAGCAGCTCGGGGACGCCGCGGCGGACGACGACGCTCCGCTGAAGGCCTGGCGGACAGCCGGGAGCGCGGACGCCGAAGCCGTCCACGCACAGGGCCTGGTCGCGCTGGCCTGGCAGATCCGTTCGTCGTTCACCGCCGAACACGTTTCCCAGGACCAGTGGGCCGGGTTCTTCCGCGTGCTCGAGGAGGCCGAAGCGGCCGCCCGCGCCGCGGCCGAGGCGGCACCGGACGACCCGACCCCGTGGTCCACCCTGCTCACCGTCGGCCGCGGGCGGCAGTACGGCAACGACGACTTCCGCGCGGTTTGGGCGGAGCTCGTGGCCCGCGACCCGCTCCACCGGCAGGGTCACGAGCAGGCGCTGCAGTACTGGTGCGAGAAGTGGTTCGGTTCGCACGAGCAGATGTTCGCCTTCGCCGACGAAGCCGCCGCGAAGGCGCCGAAGCTCGCGGGTCTCGCCCTCGTCGCCGCGCACGAGGCGGAAGCGAAGAAGGTCGAGGCGTGGCAGAGCGACCGGACCGGACGCGCGCTCGACGTCGTCCTGCCCTGGCTGGCCGACGACGGCCGGGACCACCCGTCGAACCTCCGTGACCGCGCGTACGCGGCCAAGGCACTGGTGGTGAACGGCCGCTGCGACGAAGCCGTCGAGCAGTTCAAGGTGCTCGGCGCGCACGCGGACGCGGCCGTCTGGGCCTACGGCGGCAGGCCGGTGTTCGAGTTCGTCAAGACGCGCTACCTGGCCTGCCACGGCGCGACCCGCCCGTGACACGTGCGGAGGCCCCGCACCGGATCCGGTGCGGGGCCTCCGCTGTGGCCGTCACTGCTGGGCGATCAGCTCCGCGATCTGCACGGCGTTGAGCGCCGCGCCCTTGCGCAGGTTGTCGTTCGAGATGAACAGCGCCAGGCCGCGGCCGCCCTCGATGCCCTGGTCGACGCGGATGCGGCCGACGTAGCTCGGGTCGTTGCCCGCCGCCTGCAGCGGGGTCGGGACCTCCGACAGCTCGACGCCCGGCGCGTGCGTCAGCAGCTCCGTCGCACGCTCGACCGACAGCGGCTGCGCGAACTCCGCGTTCACCGAGATCGAGTGCCCGGAGAACACCGGCACCCGAACGCAGGTGCACGAGACGCCCAGACCCGGGATGCTCAGGATCTTGCGGCTCTCGTTGCGGAACTTCTTCTCTTCGTCCGTCTCGAATTCGCCGTCGTCCACAATGGACCCGGCCATCGGCAGGACGTTGAACGCGATCGGGCGGACGTACTTCTCCGGCTTCGGGAAGTCGATCGCCGCGCCGTCGTGGGTGAGCAGCGACGCGTGCTCGGCGGCCGCCTTCACCTGACCCGCCAGCTCGTCGACGCCGGCCAGCCCGCTGCCGGACACCGCCTGGTACGTCGACGCGACCAGCCGGACCAGCCCGGCCTCGTCGTGCAGCGGCTTCAGCACCGGCATCGCGGCCATCGTGGTGCAGTTGGGGTTCGCGATGATCCCCTTGCGCGCCTCCTTGATCGCCTGCGGGTTGACCTCGCTGACGACCAGCGGCACGTCCGGGTCCATCCGGAACGCCGAGGAGTTGTCGATCACTGTCACGCCCGCCTCGGCGAACCGCGGTGCCTGCGCCTTCGACGTCGAGCCGCCCGCCGAGAACAGCGCGATGTCCAAACCGGACGGATCCGCCGTCGAGGCGTCCTCGATCGTGATTTCCGTGTCACGCCACGGCAGCTTCGAACCCGCCGAGCGCGCCGAAGCGAAGTACCGGAGCTCGGCGATCGGGAACTCCCGCTCCGCCAGCAGCTTGCGCATCACCGCGCCGACCTGGCCGGTCGCGCCGACCACCCCGACCCGCAGACCTTCCGCCATCAGCGACCACTCCCCGCGTAGACCACAGCTTCCTCGTCGCCACCGAGCTCGAACGCGTCGTGGATCGCGCGCACGGCGTCGTCGAGCTGCGCGTCGCGGATCAGCACCGAGATCCGGATTTCCGAGGTGTTGATGATTTCGATGTTGACGCCGGCGTTCGCCAGCGCTTCGCAGAACGTCGCCGTGACACCGGGGTGCGAGCGCATCCCGGCGCCGACCAGCGAGACCTTGCCGACGTGGTCGTCGTAGAGGACGGACTCGAAGCCGATCTCCGCCTTGACCTTCTCCAGTTCCTTGACCGCCTTGGCACCGTTGGCCTTCGACAGCGTGAACGTGATGTCGGTGCGGCCGGAGACGGTGCTGGACACGTTCTGCAGCACCATGTCGATGTCGATCTCGGCGTCGGCGATCACGCGGAAGATCCGGGCCGCGGCACCGGCGTGGTCCGGTACCCCGGTGACCGTGATCTTGGCTTCGGAGCGGTCGTGCGCCACACCGGTGATCAGGGCTTGTTCCACGGGGATCTCCTCGATAGAACCGGTCACCGTCGTGCCCGGCTTGTCACTGTAGGAAGAGCGGACTCGGATCGGCACGCCGTAGCGGCGCGCGTACTCGACCGAGCGCAGGTGCAGGATCTTCGACCCGCTCGCGGCCAGCTCCAGCATCTCCTCGTACGGGATGGTGTCGAGCTTCCGCGCGTCCGGCACGATCCGCGGGTCGGCCGAATACACACCGTCCACATCGGAGTAGATCTCGCAGACGTCGGCGTTGAGCGCGGCGGCCAGCGCGACGGCGGTGGTGTCCGAGCCGCCGCGGCCGAGCGTGGTGATGTCCTTGGTGTCCTGCGCGACCCCCTGGAAGCCCGCCACCAGCGCGACGTAACCCTGCTCGAGGGCTTCGGTGACGCGGCTGGGCGTGACGTCGATGATGCGCGCGTTCCCGTGCACCGACGTCGTGACGACGCCGGCCTGCGAACCGGTGAACGACCAGGCTTCGGCGCCCTGGGCCGAGATGGCCATGGCGACCAGCGAGTTCGAGATGCGCTCACCGGCGGTGAGCAGCATGTCCATCTCCCGCTCCGGCGGCGCCGGGTTGACCTGCTGCGCCAGGTCGAGCAGCTCGTCGGTGGTGTCACCCATCGCCGAGCAGACGACCACGACGTCGTTCCCCGCCTTCTTGGTGGCGACGATCCGCTCGGCGACGCGCTTGATCCGGTCGGCACTTTCCAGCGACGATCCGCCGTACTTCTGGACCACGAGGGCCACGCCCGAACCTCCTCGCGGGCCGGGCGGCTCCCTGGTGGGCACCGGAGAGCCCCCGCGTCCCATGATTTGCATCGGAGCCTACCGGGGCCGCGACGGCCCGCCACCCTCTTGACGTGGGGCGGACCCTTCGCACCGGCCGCCCGGAAGTAAATCTTCCGTAACACCAACGAAATGCGCGGAGCCCTTCCTCCCGAGTGATGCACAGCACTCGTGGGTATCGTCAAGATCGTGCGAAAGCCAGCTGTGACGAGCGTCCCGATCGCGAACCTGATGGCCGAACGGTGGAGCCCGCGGGCCTACGACGAGTCCGCGCACGTGACGACGGACCAGGTGCGAGCCCTCCTGGAAGCGGCCCGCTGGGCCCCGTCGTTCGGCAACACCCAGCCGGCCCGCTACCTGGTGGGCGTCCGCGGGACCCCGGCGTTCGACGCGATCCTGTCGACGCTGAACTCGGGCAACCGGGCGTGGGCCCACCGGGCGAGCCTGCTGCTGGTCGGCGTGATGGTGACGACGAACGAGAAGGGCGAGGTCCCGTACGCGGAGTACGGGCTCGGGCTGGCGTCGGAGAACCTGGTGCTGCAGGCGGTGGAGCTCGGGCTGATCGCGCACCAGATGGCGGGCTTCTCGGCGGACGCGGTCCGGTCGACCTTCTCGCTCCCGGACGACGCCGTCCCGAAGGTGGCGATCGCGGTGGGGACGGTCGCGTCGCCCGACGTGCTGGCGGAGGACTGGCGGATCGAGCGCGAGAAGGCGGAGCGGGTGCGGCTGCCGCTGGCGGAGTTCGCGTTCACGGACTCCTGGGGCAAGCCGGCCGTGTGAAAGGCCGTGAATGCCACATCGAGGGACCAAGTGTCCGTGAATGTGGCATTCACGGACATCGGGCTCAGGAAGCGCCGCCCACCCTGCGGATCACCTTCGCGAGGATGCCCGACACCACGAGCCAGAAGACCGCCGCGATGCCGTAGTTCACCAGGACGCGCAGCTTCCCGTCACTCGGCGTGAACAGGTCGCTGAACCCCAGTGCCAGGCCGTCCGCCCAGGACTTCACGAACGAGACGATGCCGTTGTCCGGGTTGGCCGAGCCGACCGTGAAGATCACGTGGACCACCAGGAACGCGGCGAAGACCAGCCCCACCCAGCGGACGATCGACGCCACCACCGACGCCACCCGGCCCCCGGTCCGGCGCCAATCGACCGGAGCCCGGCGGGAGACCTTGGTCTCCTCCGACGACGACTCTGCGTGCTCACCCATGCCCGCAGTTTCGCACGGCGACCGGCCAAGTGCTACCCACAGGTAACCCCTGGAAGGGACTGCCCGGCTTCCCTCCGGCGGCGTTCCCTGGTTATGGTGGGGCCGTGGCGCGTGCTCTCCTGCTTCGCTGCCGCGACGGGGCCTGACCGGACCGGCTCCCCGTCGCGGGGCTTCGTGGTGCCGGTCGCACCCGTCGAGCTGGAGACACCCTCAATCCCATGAGCAAGATCCGCAAGCCCTCTCGCCCCGCGCCCGCTGACCAGCCCGCTTGGAACACCCAGCGCGGCACGTCCATGCCGGTCCACCGCTACCGCCCCTGGTACGACGTCGTCGAGAACATCGACCTGCCCGACCGCACCTGGCCCGCCAAGCGCATCGAGCGCGCGCCGCTGTGGTGCGCCGTCGACCTGCGGGACGGCAACCAGGCCCTGATCGACCCGATGTCGCCCGCGCGCAAGCGCAAGTTCTTCGACCTGCTGGTCCGCATGGGCTACAAGGAGATCGAGGTCGGTTTCCCGGCCGCGTCGCAGACGGACTTCGACTTCGTCCGCGAGATCATCGAAGAAGGCGCCATCCCGGACGACGTCAGCATCCAGGTGCTGACCCAGTGCCGCCCGGAGCTGATCGAGCGGACGTTCCAGTCGCTCGAAGGCGCGCCGCGGGCGATCGTCCACATCTACAACTCGACGTCGATCCTGCAGCGCCGCGTGGTCTTCCGCGAGGAGCGCGAGGGCATCAAGAAGATCGCGACGCAGGCCGCCGAAATGGTCGTCGAGCTGGCCGACAAGCAGCCCGACACCGACTTCCGGTTCCAGTACTCGCCGGAGTCCTACACCGGCACCGAGCTGTCGTACGCGCTCGAGGTCTGCGACGCCGTCACCGAAATCTGGCAGCCGACGCCGGAGAAGCCGGTCATCCTGAACCTGCCGGCGACCGTCGAGATGGCGACGCCGAACGTCTACGCCGACTCGATCGAGTGGATGAGCCGCAACCTGGCCCGCCGCGACTCGGTGATCCTGTCGCTGCACCCGCACAACGACCGCGGCACCGGCATCGCCGCCGCCGAGCTGGGCTACCAGGCCGGCGCCGACCGCATCGAAGGCTGCCTGTTCGGCAACGGCGAGCGCACCGGCAACGTCGACCTGGTCGCGCTGGGCATGAACCTCTTCAGCCAGGGCATCGACCCGCAGATCGACTTCTCCGACATGGACGAGATCAAGCGGACGGTCGAGTACTGCAACCAGCTGCCGGTACCCGAGCGCTCGCCGTGGGGCGGCGACCTGGTGTTCACCGCGTTCTCCGGCAGCCACCAGGACGCGATCAACAAGGGCCTCGACGCGCTGAAGGACGCCGCCGGCAAGCAGGGCGTGCCGGTCGAGGAATACCCGTGGGAGGTCCCGTACCTGCCGATCGACCCGAAGGACGTCGGCCGCACGTACGAGGCCGTCATCCGGGTGAACTCGCAGTCCGGCAAGGGCGGCGTCGCCTACATCATGAAGGCCGAGCACCAGCTCGACCTGCCGCGGCGCCTGCAGATCGAGTTCTCGAAGGTGATCCAGCGCCACACCGACTCCGAGGGCGGCGAGGTCGACCCGACGACGATGTGGAACGCGTTCTCGGCCGAGTACCTGGAGCTGAAGACGCCGCTGGAGCTGGTCCGCCAGCACGTCCGCGACAACGGCGACGGCGAGTACGACATCACCGCGACCGTGAAGGTGGAGGGTGACGAGCACGAGGTCACCGGCCGCGGCAACGGCCCGATCGCGGCGTTCTTCGACGCGCTGTCCACCGTGGGCTTCGACCTGCGGCTGCTGGACTACAGCGAGCACACGCTCTCGCCCGGCGACGACGCGCGCGCCGCGTCGTACATCGAGTGCGCGATCTCGGACCGGGTGTTCTGGGGCATCGGCGTCGACCCCTCGATCGTGACGGCGTCGCTGCGCGCGGTCGTGTCGGCGGTGAACCGCGCCAACCGGTGAAAGCCGAGCGGCTGGTCGCGCTGTTGTTCACGTTGCAACGACGGCGCAGCGCGACCGCCGCTGAGCTCGCCGAAGAGCTGGGCGTCTCCGAGCGCACGATGCACCGCGACCTCGCGGCGCTGCGCGAAGCGGGCGTTCCCCTGTGGACGGAGCAGGGCCGCCACGGCGGCTTCCGGCTCGTGGACGGCTGGCGCGCGGGTCTCGACGGCCTGACCGCACGGGAGGCCGTCGCGCTCTTCGCGCTGGGGGTCCCTTCCGCGCTCGCGGGACTCGGCTTGGACACGGCGGGGAGCGCGGCGCGGGCGAAGGTGTCCGCGGGCATGCCCGCCGAGCTGCGCGAACACGCGGCGCTGGTCGCCGGCCGCTTCCACCTGGACGCGCCGGGCTGGTTCGGTGGCGCCGACGAGCCGCCGTTCCTGGCGACGGTGGTGCGGGCGGTGTGGGCGCAGCAGCGTCTTTCGATCGGTTACCGGCGGCGGGACAAGGTGGCTTCGCGGGAGCTGGAGCCGTTGGGGCTCGTGCTGAAGGCGGGGGTTTGGTACCTGGTGGCGCGGGTGGTGGCCGACGACGCTTTGCGGACCTACCGGGTTTCGCGGATCGTGCACGCTGTTTCTCTCGACGTTCCCTTCTCGCGGCCTCCGGACTTCGACCTGGTTCGGTGGTGGGAGTCGTCTTCGGCGGCTTTCGAGCAGGTCGCGCGGCCGTTGCGGGTGCGTGCGCGGTTGAGCCGCCTGGCGGTGCGTGAACTGCGGCGGGTGTTCGGGGGTGAGCACCTGGCGGACACGGTGGTGTCGCTCGGCGAGCCGGACGCGGCGGGGTGGGCCGAGGCCGAACTCGCCATGGAAGACGGGGAGATCGGGCTCGGCCAGCTGGTTTCGCTCAGCCCCGGGGTCGAGGTGCTGGAGCCGGTGGAGTTGCGTGCGGCGCTGGCGGCGATCGGCGCGGAACTGGCCGCGCGCAACGGTTGATCCGCGGGGTGCCCGGCTCCTTGGCTTTCGACCCGGTTCTCGAGGTCGCGAATGACTCATTCGGGACGTCTGAGGTCCCGAATGACTCATTCGCGACACCACTCACCCGACCTGGCCACCCGCGAGCCCGGCCCGCCCCTAACCGTCTTGAATGAGTCATTCAGGACCTCCGAAGACCTGAATGACTCATTCAAGACGTCGGGCAAGCCGGTCACCGGCGGTACCGGAAGTCATGAACAGTCTTTCGCTCACCCGCGACGGGCGAGTATCCACAACACCGGGCGCCTGTGGACAACCGGCGGCCCCACCCGGCTTTCGGCCGGTTTTGTCGGAGGCCGCCGATAGACTGGCCAAGGGCACGCCCCCCAGGGAGGGCGGGGGCCCGCAACGGTCAGCGGTAGCCGGTCGTGTCCGCGGGCTTCCCCGCGTCGGCCACCTCCACCATGTACCGCCACGCGTCCGGGCGGCTGCCGTCCACGTCGTCCACCCCGTACTCCCGCGCCAGCTGCCCACTGCTCACCGTCTGCCCGGACCACCGCTGCCGCGCGGGATCAGCTGCCAGCGCCACCACCGTGCGGCCGCAGAACGTCGGGGACTCCGAGATCGCGAAGTGCGGCACCCGCTCGCACGCGTCGCGCCAGTTCGACTCCGTCACGCCGTAGATGTCCAGCATCATCTCCGAGCGCAGGTAACCCGGGGTGAACGCGACGGCCGTGCACGAGTGCGGGGCCAGCTCGGCCGCCTCGCCGATCGCCAGCAGGTGCGCCGACGCCTTCGCCAGGTAGAACGGCAGCGAAGTCCCTTCGCGGTACTTCGCGTTGTACTCGGCCGTGCCGTCGGTCAGCTCCACCACCAGGCCGCCCGGGCGGCCGATGACCAGGGGCAGCAGGAAGTGGCTGGTGATCAGGTGCGCGTCGATGCCCAGCCGGATCATGCGCAGGCCCGCGGCCAGGTCGTGCTCCCACACCGGCTTGCCCCAGCCGAGGTGCTTGTCGCCGCCCCACAGGCCGTCGACCAGGATGTCGAGCGGGCCCACGCGCTCGGCCAGCGCCGAGACCTCCTCGGGCACCAGGTGGTCGACGCGGATCGCTTCCGCCTGGCCGCCGGCGCGCTCGATCAGCTCGGCCGTCTCCTCGATCGTTTCGGGACGGTCCACTTCGGACCGGCCGGCGCGGGTGGTGCGGCCGGTGACGTACACGAAGGCGCCCGCGCGGCCCAGCTCGACCGCGATCGCCCGGCTCGCGCCGCGCGTGCCGCCCGCGACCAGTGCGGTTTTTCCGGAAAGTTTGTTCATGCTCCCGAGCGTCGCGGCGAACCATGACAACTCCTGTCATGGTTCGCGAAGTCTGTGGGCGAGCTGTCGGGTTGCTGTGAGTCCCCGGTGATCGGGACTCCCGGCCGCCACCGGAGCGGTTAATGGAGGTGTGGACGGATCGACGACGGGACTGGTGCTGCTGTTCGTCGTCTCGCTGGTGCCGCTGCTGCCCACCGAGGTGACGCTCCTCGGCATGGGCATCGCGGCGGCGCAGGGCGGGACGTCGCTGGCGCTGGTGATCGCCGTGGCGAGTGCCGGGTGCCTGGCGTCCGACCAGGCGCTCTACGCCCTCGGCCGGTTCGGTGGCCGGGCGGCGCTGGACCGGCTGGACCGGCGGAAGAAGATCGCCGCCGGCCTCGGCTGGCTCGACGGGCGGCTGCAGCGCCACCCCCGGCCGGTGCTGGTGGTCGCCCGCTGGCTCCCGTCGGGCGGGACGATCGGCGCCCTCCTCGCCGGATCGCTCCGGTGGCCGATGGCGGAGTTCTTCACCGCTTCGGCCGTCGGCGTCACACTCTGGACGTCCTACGTGGCCTTCCTCGGCTACGCGGGCGGCCGGATCGTCACCGAACCCGGGATCAGCTTGCTGCTCTCCCTGGGCGTCGCCCTGATCCTGGGTTCGGTGATCACCTACGGCGTGAAGCGCGGCGCTAAAGCGACTTGACCGCTTCGAGGATGTCCGCGGGTTCGGTCCGCGTCGTGTAGTCCGGGTGGACGTCGACGAACCGGATCACGTGCTCGCGGTCCACCACGAGCACCGCCGGGTGCGCCAGTTCCCAGTCCCCGTTGTGCTTCGTGAGGTCGGCGCCGATCTTGACCATCGTGGGCCGCACGTCCTCGTCGACCGTGAACGTCAGCCCGAACGAGCGCGCCACGACGTTCCCGACGTCCGAGAGCACCGGGAAGCCCAGCTCGTTGTTCTCCTTCACCGCCACCGAGCAGTCCGGCAGCTGCGGGCTGATCGCGGCCAGGCGCGCGCCGTGCTTCCCCAGCTCCGGGACCACTTCGGCCTGGTAGGCCCGCAGCGTCAGGTTGCAGTACGGGCACCATTGCCCGCGGTAGAAGACCAGCACGGCCGGGCCGTCGGCGGTCAGGTCGCCGAGGCTGACGGCGCTGCCGTCGGCGTCCGGCAGCGTGAAGTCCCCGGCGGTCGTGCCGATCGCGGCGAACTTCGCCGCTTTCGCCGCTTCGACCAGGTCACGCGGGTGCTTCGTGAGCGTGGCCGCCAGGTCGGCGGGCCACACCTTCATGCCCTCGGTCCGGAAGTCGGTCAGGGCGCTGTTGAGCGTCATGGATCCCCCTAGCTAGTTGTACTGATCGGTACAGTGAGCCGAACTGTACTATTCAGTACATGGAGACGCAAGCGGCAGCCTCGACCCCGCGCGGCAAGCGGACGCGGGACGCGATCGTGGACGCGGCGGCGGGCCTGATGTACGTCGACGGCGTCGCGGGCACGAGCGTGGACAAGGTGCTCGCCGCGAGCGGGGCCGGGAAATCGCAGATGTACCACTACTTCAAGAACAAGGAACAGCTGGTCGGGGCCGTGATCGACCGGTACCTCGAGCAGATCCTCGCCAACCAGCCGGCGATCTTCACGCTGGCCTCGTGGGCCGACCTCGAGACGTGGACCGAGCAGCTGCTGGACGTCCACCGCCGCGCGGGCGGGCCGATCGCCTGCCCGCTGGGCAACCTCGCCGGCGAAGTCGGCGACAACCCGAAGCTCGCGCCGCTGGTCGACCAGGCCTACCGGACCTGGGAGTCCCACCTGGAGCGCGGGCTGACCACGTTGCGGGACAAGGGAGAGCTCGCGCCGGACGCCGATCCGGCCCGGCTGGCGCAGGCGGCGATGACGTCCGTCCAAGGTGGACTGCTGCTGGCGCACATCCGGCACGACCTCACGGCGCTGGAAGACGCGCTGGGGATCGCGCTGGCCTACCTGCGCGGCTTCAAGCGGTGAGCTGGGCGACCTCCGCGGCCAGTTCTTCGATCACCTTGGCCACCGCGGGGCGCTGAAGTGCGCCGGTGCGGCACACCGCCTCGACCAGCCGCGCCGCGCGGATCCCGGCCAGCGGCCTGCTGACCAGGCCGCTGCCGCGACGGGTGTCGATCGTGTAGCGCGGCACCAGCGCGATGCCGTGGCCGGCCGCGACCAGCCGTTCGGTGATCCGGAAGTCGTTGATCCGCTGGACGACGACCGGCCGCACGCCGGTGCGGATGGTCAGCGAGCGGAGCACGTCGTCCACCGGGAAGCCGTGGTCGACGCCGATCCAGCGTTCGTCGGCCAGCTCCGCCAGGTCGACGCGCCGCTTGGCCGCCAGCCGGTGCCCGACCGGCAGCGCGACGTCGAGCGGCTCGCGCAGCAGCGGCACGACGTCCAGGCGGTCGTGGTCGAACTCCGGCGCGTGCTCGTCCCGGTGCGCCACGACGACGTCGTAGTCCGCGACCAGGCCCGGCACCTCCGGCGGCGTCATGTCGACGTCCCGGACGTCGACATCCAGGCCGTCGTAGCCGCCGACGCGGGTGAGCAGTCCCGGCAGCAGCATCAGCCCGGCCGACTGGAAGATCGCCAGCCGCACCCGCCCGCGCGGCGCGCTGCGGTAGGTGTCCAATTCGGACTCGGCCCGCTCGAGGGCGGCCAGCACCTCGTCGGCGCGGGCGACCAGCGCGCGGCCCGCGTCGGTCAGCCGCAGCCCCCGCCCGGCCGGCTCGGTGAGCGGCAGCCCGACCTCGCCCTGCAGCGCGCGCAACTGCTGCGAGACGGCCGACGGCGTGCAGTGCAGCGCCCGCGCGGCCGCCGTCACGCTCCCGCGGTCGGCGAACTCGCGCAGCGTGCGCAGGCGACCCAGATCCACGGGCCCAGCCTATGTGAAGCGGCGCTACAAGGTTCCTGCAGATATTCTCGCTGGTCCTTCACGGTCGGCGTTGTCAGAGTGGAGGCATGCCCGCTCGTGACCGTCTGCTCGCCGTGCTCGTCGCCGTCCTCTGGGGACTCAACTTCCTCGCCATCCACGCCACGCTCGGCCAGTTCCCGCCGGTGTTCGCGGGCGCGCTGCGGTTCGCCGTCATCGCCGTGCCGACGATCCTGTTCGTGCCGTGGCCGAAGGTGAAGGTGCGGTACCTGCTCGGCTACGGCCTCGGCTTCGGCACCGGGCAGTTCGCGTTCCTGTTCATCGCGATGGACACCGGGATGCCGACCGGGCTCGCGTCGCTGGTGCTGCAGGCGTCGGCGCCGTTCACGGTGCTGCTCGGCGCCGTCTTCCTGCGCGAACGCGTCACGCCGCACCAGCTGGCCGGCATCGCGCTCGCCGTCGCCGGGATGGTCGCGATCGCGTGGCAGCAGTCCGGGCACGCCGCCCTGCTGCCGATGGTGCTGACCCTGCTGGGCGCGCTGAGCTGGGCGTTCGGCAACCTGAGCACGCGCCGGGCGGAGCCGGACAACCCGCTGCACTTCACGCTGTGGATGTCGGTGGTGCCGCCGCTGCCGATGTTCGCGCTCTCGCTGGTCATGGAGGGCCCGGCCGCCCAGTGGCGTTCGCTGACCACGCTGGGCACCCCGACCGGGCTGACCGCGCTCGGCGGCCTGACCTACGTCGTGCTGATCGGCACCGTCGTCGGCTCCGGCCTGTGGACGACGCTGATGCGGCGGAACCCGGCCGGCGTCGTTTCGCCGTTCTCGCTGCTGGTGCCGGTGGTCGGGCTGTCGGCGTCGTTCACGTTCCTGGGCGAGCGGCCGACCGGGCTGGAGATCGGCGCGGCCGCCGTCGTGATCGCCGGCGTGCTGCTGGGCTCGCTGCGGTTCACGCGCAAGCCCGAGCCGGAGCTGGTGGCGGTTTAGGCCGCCGTCTCCTCCTGCTTCGGGGTCTCTTCTTCGCCCTCGTGGTTGCGGCCGAGGCGCTTCTTCATGACGAAGAAGACGATGATGCCGATGACGACCGCGGCCACCAGGCCGAACTTGGAGAACCGGCCGAGCCACTCCTCGGCGACGACGCCGAGGTAGTAGACGAGCACGGTGGTGCCGCCGGCCCAGACGATGCCGCCGGCCGCGTTCGCCAGCAGGAACTTCGGGTAGTGCATGCGCAGCGACCCGGCCAGCGGGCCGGCGAGGATGCGCAGGAACGCGATGAAGCGGCCGAGGAAGACGGCCCACACCCCGCGTTTGTCGAAGATGCGTTCGGCGTTGGCGAGGTGCGTCGGGCCGAAGTGCTTCGGGAATTTCCGGCCGGCCCAGGCGAACAGGCGTTGCCCACCGGTCTTCCCGATGAAATACCCGATGCTGTCGCCGATGATGGCGCCGGCACTGGCGAGGACGGCGATCCAGAGCGGGCTCAGCGTGTCGTGGGTCGAAGCCAGCAAGGCCGCGCTGACCAGCACGATTTCGCCGGGGAGCGGGATGCCGAGGCTCTCGATCATGATCACCGCGCCGACGATCAGGTACACCGAGAGCGGCGGGATCGCCTCCAGCCATTGGTCGATGTGCACTGCTCGTACCCCCTGGTACTCCGGAATCTGCTTTTCGCAGAGTACCGGGGGCGAGGCGCCCGGGGCGGCCTACTCAGGTATTGCCGGGGGTCCTCCTCAAGTCGGGGTCAGCCGAGTGCGGCGAGGGCCGGGGCGACCGGGAAATCCCCGGAAACGACGTCGAACCCGCGGTTTTCGGTGAGCGGCTCGGCCAGCGTCCCGACGAGCACGGCGGCGACGTCCGCCCTGGTGATGTGCCCCGCTTCGAGGTGCCCGGCGACCTTGACCCGGCCGTGGGCGGGCCCGTCGGTGAGCGTCCCGGGCCGGACGATGGTCCAGGTCAGCGCCGATTTCCGGAGGGCGCTGTCCGAGATCTGCTTGGCGAGGAGGATCGACCGGACGAGCCGATCGCCCTGATCGGGCGAATCGGCGAACTGGGCGGAGAGCTGGACGTAGCGCGGCACCCCGGCCCGTTCGGCGGCGCGGATGGCCGTGATGGCGCCGTCGCGGTCGACGAGGTTCACCGATTCGGGTTCGGGATCGGGCGCGCCGATGGCGTTGATGACGACGTCGGAGTCCTTGAGGACCTCGACGAGATCGTCCGGATCGGCGGTGACGTCGGCGAGCACGGGTTCGGCGTTGCCGATGCCGCGGAGGAGTTCGGCCCGTTTCCGGCTGCGGAGCCCGGCTTTGACCCGGTGCCCTCGCGCGGCGAGCAGGCGGACTACGTGGAAGCCGGTTCGTCCGGCCGCGCCCAGCACGGTGACCTGCATGGGGTCGATCTTCCCGCAGGAGGGGCGGGTCCGCCGCCTGGGTTGTCCACAGGGTTCACCCCCATGTGGACAACTCGGGGAGCGGGACGGTTTTGTCGGGGTGCGGCGATAGGCTGGAACGGGGATGGCCCCCTTGGGAGGGCGGGCTCTGCCGGGGCGGGCTTTCGCGAAGGTCGCGAATGACTCATTCGCGACATCACGGCACTGCTGGGCAGCCCTCGGCCCTCGGCCCTCGGCTCGAGTACGAGCGCCTCGGCAAAGGTCTTGAATGACTCCTTCAGGTCTTCGGCGGTCCTGAATGAGTCATTCAAGACCTCACCGCACCCGCCGACGCCGCAAGACCGCAGGGCACCGGCACCGACACCGGAAACCTGAGTGGGCACGGAAACCGCCCGCACCGCTCAGCCGCCGCCCAAAGCGGCTGCCCGGGAGCGCAGGTACCCCTGCTCCGGCAGGCTCAACGTCCGCTCCGCCGCGGCCAAGTACGCCTCCCGCGCCCCCGCCGCATCCCCCGACATCTCCAGCAGGTGCCCCCGCACCGCCTCGACCCGGTGGTGCGAAGCCAACGCCGGATCCGAAGCCGCCGCGGCCAGCTCCGCCAAACCCGCCGAAGGACCCGAAACCTGCGCCAACGCCACCACCCGGTTCAACGTCACCATCGGCCCCGGCGCCACCACCCGCAGCAGGTCGTACAACGTAAGAATCTGCGTCCAGTCCGTCGCCTCCGCCGACGCCGCCTCCGCGTGCACCGCCGCGATCGCCGCCTGGAGCTGGTACGGGCCGACCGGGGACGTCGACAACGCGCCCTCGATCAGCGCGATCCCCTCCGAAATGGCCGCCCGGTCCCACAACGACCGGTCCTGCGAAGCCAGCGGTACCAGCTCGCCCGACGCCGACACGCGCGCCGGGCGGCGGGCGTCCGTCAGGAGCATCAGCGCCAGCAGGCCCGTCACCTCGCCGTCCGACGGGAGCGACGAGCGCAGCTGCCGGGTGAGGCGGATCGCTTCCGCCGTCAGCTCGACGCGGTTCAGCTCGGCGCCGGAGCTGGCCGTGTGGCCCTCCGTGAAGATCAGGTACAGCACCTCCAGCACCTGGGCCGGCGACCCCGCGGCGACGAACCGCTCGCCGCGCAACGACCGCTTCGCGCGGCTGATTCGCTGGCCGATCGTCGCCTCCGGGACCAGGAACGCCCGCGCGATCTCCGCCGTCGTCAGGCCGCCGACCGCGCGCAACGTCAGCGCCACCTGCGACGGCCGCGAGAGCGACGGGTGGCAGCAGAGCGACAGCAGCGTCAGCGTGTCGTCGACGCCGGCCGGCTCCGGGTCCGGGGGTTCGGCGAGCGCCACCGCCGCTTCCCGCCGGGACCGGGCCGTCTCGCTGCGCAGCTGCTCGATGCGGCGGCGGGAGGCCGCGGTGATCAGCCAGGCCTTCGGGTTGTCCGGCAGCCCCGACGACGGCCACTGCTGGGACGCCGCCAGCAGCGCCTCCTGGACCGCGTCCTCGCACGCATCGAAGTCGCCGTAGCGCCGGACCAGCGCCGAGAGGACCTGCGGGGCCAGCGAACGCAGGAGCTCGGCGTTCACCGCAGCCCCATCACCGGCCGGACCTCGACCACCCCGAACGACGCCTCCGGGATGCGGCCGGCGATTTCGGTCGCGCGCTCGAGGCTCTCGCAGTCCAGCAGGTAGAAGCCGGCGAGGAACTCCTTGGCCTCGGCGAACGGGCCGTCGGTCGTCAGGACTCCGCTCTCGCCGGCGCGGACCTGTTTCGTCTCCTCCGGGAACGCCAGCCGCTCGGAAACGATGCGCTCGCCGGACGCGTCGAGGTCGTCGTTGAGCTGCCGGTAGTACGCGAGCCCGGCCGCGCGCTGCTCCTCGGTCATGCCCGCCCAGGCCGCGCGGGACTCGGGGTTGCCGTAGATCAACACCACGTACTTCAAAAAAGCCTCCCGCCCGATGTCGAAATCCGCGCGGTGGCGCCTACGTCCCCTTCGACAGGCAGGCACCACCACCTCAGGAGGATGGCATGACCGAGCACGACGACAAGCTGATTCGCGAACTCGTGGCCGCCCGCGCCAAGGCGATGACCGAACGTGACGCCGAGGCGCTCGCCGCGCAGTGCGTGCCGGAGCTGCTCGCCTACACCCTGGCCCCGCCGCTCGCGCACCACGGCGAAGACGTCGAGGCGCGCAAGGCCTGGTTCGCGAGCTTCGACGGCCCGATCGAGTACGAGGTCCGCGACCTGGAAGTCACCGTCGGCGGCGACGTCGCCTTCAGCCACTCCCTCACCCGGCTGTCGACGACGCCGAAGGGGATGCCGGCGAAGTTCGAGCTCTGGTTCCGCTCGACGACGGGCTTCCGCCGGGAGGACGGCGAGTGGCGGATCGCCCACGTCCACGACTCGACGCCGTTCTACATGGACGGCACGATGAGCGCCGCGCTCGACCTCAAGCCCTGATGCGTCACTTTCACGTGAAAGTGACGTGGAGGAGGCACCTCCAGGTCACTTTCACGTGAAAGCTCCGGTCAGAGGATTTCGGCGGACGTGCCGACGTCCGGCGGGCCCAGGTCGGGGTTCAGCGCACCGGTGAGCTCCACCAGTTCCGGCTCCACCTCGTGCGGCTGGATGCGCCCGTCGCGGATGTCCTCCGCGTAGTGGCACGCCACCCGGTGCCCGCTCCCGATCTCACGCAGCTGCGGGCGATCGGTGTCGCACAGGCGCTCCTGCCGCCACGGGCAGCGCGTGTGGAAGCGGCAGCCCGACGGCGGGTTGGCCGGCGAAGGCAGGTCACCGGCGAGCAGGATCTGCTCGCGGGTGTCCTCGACCTGCGGGTCCGGCACCGGGATGGCCGACAGCAACGCCCGCGTGTACGGGTGCAGCGGCTCGCGGTACAGCGAGTCCGCGTCGGTCTCCTCGACCAGCGCGCCCAGGTACATCACGCCGATGCGGTCGGAGATGTGCCGCACCACCGCGAGGTCGTGCGCGATCACCAGGTAGGTCAGCCCGAGCTGGTCCTGCAGGTCCTCCAGCAGGTTCACCACCTGCGCCTGCACCGAAACGTCCAATGCGGACACCGGCTCGTCGGCGACGATCAGGTCCGGCTCCACGGCCAGCGCCCGCGCGATGCCGATGCGCTGGCGCTGCCCGCCCGAGAACTCGTGCGGGTACTTCCGCAGCGCCGTCTCCGGCAGGCCGACCGCGGACAGCAGCTGGCGCAGCCGCTGCTGCGTGGCTTCCTTGTCCTTGTCGAGCCCGTGCGCGTGCATGCCTTCCAGCAGAATGGATTCCACCGACTGGCGGGGGTCCAAACTGGACAGCGGGTCCTGGAAGATCATCTGCATCCGGCGCCGGGCCTTCCGCAGTTCCTCACCCTTCAGGGCCGCGACGTCGGTGCCGTCGAAGACGACGTGGCCGGCGGTCGGCTCGTTGAGGCGGAGGATCGCGCGGCCCAGCGTGGACTTGCCGCACCCGGATTCGCCCACCAGGCCGTAGGTTTCGCCGCGGCGGATGGCCAGGTCGACGCCGTCGACCGCGAACACGTGCCCGACCGTCCGGTCGATCACGATGCCGCGCTTGATCGGGAAGTGCACCTTGAGGTCGCTGACCTCGAGCAGCACGTCACCAGCAGGACGGGTCATCGGGTTCCTCCTCCCGCCGCGACCGGCGGCCGCACGGGGTTGTGACAGCGCAGCAGCCCGCCGCGGTCGGGGACCAGCTGCGGCTGGACCTCGCGGCACGCGGGCACCGCGTTGGGGCAGCGCGGTGCGAACGCGCACCCGTTGTCCCACGGGATGTTGTCGGCCACCGAGCCCCGGATGGGGACCAGCTTCTCGCCGCGGCCCGCGTCCAGGCGCGGGATCGAGGCGAGGAGGCCGTGCGTGTACGGGTGCCGCGGCTCGGCGAACAGCTGGTGCCGCTGCGCGCGCTCGACGATCTTGCCGCCGTAGAGCACGTTGACCTCGTCGCAGAGCCCGGCGACGACGCCGAGGTCGTGCGTGATCATGATCAGCGCGGTGCCGGTGTCCTGCACCAGTTCCCGCAGCAGCGCCAGGATCTGCGCCTGGATGGTGACGTCCAGCGCCGTGGTCGGCTCGTCGGCGATGAGCAGCCGCGGCCGGCACGCCAGCGCGATCGCGATCAGCGCGCGCTGCCGCATCCCGCCGGAGAGCTGGTGCGGGTACTCGGTGAGCCGCCGCGACGGGTCGGGGATGCCGACCTTGTCGAGGAGGTCCACCGCTTCGACGGACGCCGCCTTGCGCGACATCCCGCGGTGGCGCTCCAGCACCTCGGTGATCTGCAGCCCGATCGGGATGACCGGGTTCAGCGAGGACAGCGGGTCCTGGAACACCATGCCGAGGTCGCGGCCGCGGCGGTCGCGCATGTCCTTGTCGGACAGCGTGAGCAGGTCGGTGCCTTCGAAGCGCACCGAACCGCTGACCGTGTTGCCGCGGCGGGCGAGCAGCCGCATGATCGCCAGCGACGTCACGGACTTGCCGCAGCCGGACTCGCCGACCAGGCCGACCGTCTGGCCCGGCTCGACGTCGAAGCTCACGCCGTCCACCGCGGTGAACGACTTTTCGCCGCGCCGGACGAAGTTGACCGTCAGGTCGCGGACTTCAAGGAGTGCCATGGGTTCTCACCGCCTGTTCTTCGGGTCGAGGGCTTCGCGGAGGGACTCGCCGAGCAGCGTGAACCCGAGCGCGACCACGATGATCGCGATGGCCGGGTAGTACGCGAGCTCCGGGCGGATGTCGAGGAACTGGCGCGCGGCCTTGCCGAGCATCAGCCCCCACTCCGCCCGCGACGGGTCCGGGTCGCCCAGACCGAGGAACGACAGCGCCGCGGCCTCGAGGATGGCGGTCGCCAGGGTCAGCGTCGCCTGCACGATGACCGGGCCGAGCGAGTTCGGCAGCATGTGCCGGAACACGATCGTCCCGCGCTTCACGCCCAGCGACGTCGCCGCCAGCACGTGGTCGGCGTCGCGCTGGGCCAGCATGGAACCGCGCAGCAGCCGGGCGAAGATCGGCACGCCGACCATCGACACGGCCAGGATGACCGTCCACTGGCTCGGCTTCGCGAACAGCGCCGCGATCGAGATGGCCAGCAGCAGCGACGGGAACGACAGCATGACGTCGACCAGTCGCATGAGGACGGTGTCGACCCAGCCGCCGAACGCGCCCGCGACGCCGCCGATGATGACCCCGAGCAGCACGCCGATCAGCGTGGCGAGCACGCCGACGATCAGCGTCTGCTGGGCACCGACGATCAGCCGGGACAGGAAGTCGCGGCCGAAGTCGTCGACGCCGAGCGGGTACCCGGGCATCGAGCCGGGGATGATGCCCCGGCCGAGCTGCACCTGGTCCTGCATCGAGCGGTCGAGCGGGTCCTTGGGCGCGAGCAGCGGCGCGAAGATCGCCAGGAGGAAGAACAGGCCGGTGATGACCCCGCCGGTGATCGCGACCGGGCTGCGCAGCATCCGGCGGAACGCTTCGCCGCCGATGCTGCGCCCGCTCGCCGCGGCGAGCTTGTCGATCGGTTCCTTCTTCTTGTTGAGCAGAGTGTTCATCGCACACGCACCCTCGGGTCGATGATCCCGTACGAGATGTCGACCAGCATGTTCACCAGGACGTAGACCACGGCCCCGAACAGCAGCAGCGCCTGCAGCCGCGGGTAGTCACGCCGCTCGATGCCTTCGGCCAGGAGGAACCCGAGGCCGCGGAAGTTGAACACCCGCTCGGTCAGCACCGCGCCGCCGAGCAGCGCGCCGGTCTGCAGGCCGATGGTGGTGACCACCGGCAGCAGGCCGTTGCGCAGCACGTGCCGGCGGCGGACCACCTGCTGCGTGAGGCCCTTCGAGTTGGCCGTGCGGATGAAGTCTTCGTTGAGCACCTCGAGCACCGACGCGCGCGTGATCCGGGTGATCACCGCGAGCGGGATCGTGGCCAGCGCGAACGCGGGGAGGATCAGGTGCCGGATCGCGTCCCAGACGGCGTCCCACTCGCTCGTCATGATGCCGTCGAGGATCGCGAAGTTCGTGATGGCGGTGGCGTCGAGGCCGGTCGTCTGCCTGCCCTGCGACGGCAGGCCCAGCGGCGAGGCCAGCAGGTCCTGCATCATGTAGCCGAGGAAGAAGACCGGCACCGCGACGCCGATCAGGCTCAGCAGGATGACACCGTTGTCAACCGGCCCACCGCGGTAACGGGCCGACAGGTAGCCCGCGGGGATGCCGATGACGATCGCGATGATCATGGCCGTGAGGCCGAGTTCGATGGTCGCCGGCAGGAACGTGGTGATCTCGCCCATGACGGGCTGGGTCGAGACCAGGGAGTTGCCGAAGTCGCCGGTGAAGGCGCGGCCGAGGAACCCGAAGTACTGCAGGATGATCGGCTGATCGAGCCCGAGTACGTGGTTGAGGTCGGCGATCTTCTCGGGCGTTGCCTTGTCACCCAGCAGCGCGGCTGCGGGGCCGCCGGGCAGGGAACGCAACCATGCGAAGACCAGGATGGACAGGATGAGGAGCGTCGGGATCGCTTGTAGCAGCCGACGCACGAGAAAACGGAGCACGTGCAGTCCTTTGTCGCCAGCCCGGGATCAGGCGCAAGGGGTGGGCGCGGTAGCACCCACCCCTTGCCTTTGGCTGAAATCCAGCAATCAGCTCACGGTCACGGTGTTGAAGCGCTCATCGGTGAGCGGGCTCGCGACCAGGCCCTTGACCTTCGGGCCGACCACGATGGCCGGCGTCGGGTACGCGATCGGGACCGCCGGGAGGAAGTCCATGATCTTCTTGTTCACTTCCTGGTACGCCTTGGCGTGCGCGTCGCCGGCGGGCGAAGCGTCCGCGGCGGCGAGGGCCGAGAAGAGCTCGGGGTTGTTGAAGCCGAACTCCTTCTTCTCGCGGCCGAAGAACGTGCCCACGAAGTTGCCGGCGTCGTTGTAGTCACCGGTCCAGCCGAGCAGGTGCAGGTCCTGCTTGCCGAACTTCTGCACGTCGTCCTTGTAGCCACCGTTCCACGGCTCGGCGTGGGCTTCGATGTTGACGCCGATCTTCTTCAGGTCCTCGGAGATCGCCGTGAACGTGTCCGCCGGGTTCGGCATGTACGGGCGGCTGACCTCGGTCGGGTAGTAGAACTTCAGCGTCATGCCCTCGGCACCGGCCTGCTTCAGCAGGTCCTTGGCCTTCTGCTGGTCGTACGGGTACTTGGTGACGTCGTCGGTGTAGCCCGAGATGACCTTCGGGACGAACTCGGTCGCGACCTCGGAACCCTCGGCCAGCTTGGACTTCACGAACTGCTCGCGGTTGATGCCGTAGGCCAGCGCCTGGCGGACCCGCGGGTCCTTCAGCTTCGCCGCGTTCGGGCCGGACTGGTTGATGCCCAGGTACAGCACGTTGAACGACGGGCGGATGAGGACCTGCTCGCCGTCGTTGCGCAGCAGGCCGTAGTCCGCCGGGTTCGGGTAGTCGTAGCCGTTGATGTCGCCGGCCTTCAGCGCCTGCTTGCGGGCGTTCTCGTCCGGGATGACCTTGAAGATCAGCTTGTCGAGCTTCGCCGGGGACGGGCTGCTGTCGTTGCGCACCAGGGTGATCTCACCCTTGCCCTGGTCCCAGCTCTCGAACTTGAACGGGCCGGTGCCGACCGGGTGCTTGTTCGCGTACTCGCTGTAGGTGAACGAGTCGCCGCTCTGGGTGACCGTGTCGCCGTTGTACTGCTTGATCGCCGTCGGGCTCTGGATCGCGAACGACGGGAGGGTGAACGCCGCCGGGAACGCGCCCTTGGCCTTGTTCAGGTTGAGGACCGCGGTCGTCGGGTCCTTCGCCTCGCAGCTCTTGTAGACCGGGTCGCCCGCCGCGTCGCCCTCGTTCTTGGCGAAGCCCTCGAAGACGTCGCCGTAGTAGATCATCTGGCTCTGGGCGGCGGCGCCCTTCATGTTGAACCAGCGGTCGAAGTTGGCGCAGACCGCCGTCGCGTCCATCGCGGTGCCGTCGGAGAACTTGACGCCCGACTTCAAGGAGAACGTCCAGGTCTTGCCCTCGTTGCTCGACTCCCACTTCTCGGCGAGGGAGGGTTCGAGGTCAGCGGTGCCCGGCTTGTTCTGGATCAGCGTGTCGAAGATCTGCCGCGTGATGCGGAAGGTCTCGCCCTCGTCGTTGAACGCGGGGTCGAACAGCTTCGGGTTGCCGGCCGCACCGAAGATCATCGTGCCCCCGGTACCACCCCCGGCGCCTTCTTCACGCTTGGATTCCGCACAGGCGGACAGCGAAACCGCGAGCGCGCCGGCGAGCCCGATCAGGGCCACGCGGCGTGTTCGGGTCAGCCGCAATTGCTGCATCTGGCACCCCTTGGGAGATGTTTCGGGTTCAAAGTCACCGTCCGGTCGGTCAGGAACTCGACGGACGATCGGTGTGCTCGCCGACACTAGCGGGAACTCGGCCCGCACTTAAGCACGTGAGGTTACGATCGCGCTACGTGGGCGTCGATTTGACCGCAATGTGTCCGTAAATCACGACAGAATGTGACCGTTTCGGCGTTACGGATGCGCCCGGTACCCGATCACTAACTCAGATGGCGGTACCTATGTCAGGCCCGTCGTGATGGCTCGCTGGATCGATCCGGATCGTTCGGCCACGCAGGGTGACCGGTCCGTTCCCTACGAAAGTCGGGTTCCGGCCGCGCCGGGGGTGCCGTCGACGGCGAACCAGCCGCGCTCGAACCGTTGCCAGCGCGCCAAATCGGCCCGTGCGGCCGCGCCGTCCCGGGTGACGGTCCGGTGCAGCCGCTCGCTTTCCGGGCCGCCGGAGACCCAGCAGAGGTGCGAAAGCAGGGTTCTTGCCGAAGCCCGGCCGCTCGAGACGCCTTCCAGCACCAGCACGTCCGGCACGGTCACCCGGACGAGCTCACCCGGGCGGGGAACCCCGGTGGTCCAGTCCATGCGCCGGTAAGCGCCCGGAACGCCTTCGGCCAGTGGCCGCAGGACGCCGTCGACGAGCTCCGGCCACCACGCGACCGGGTCGTCCCAGGTGGCGAAGGCGTCGGTGCTGATCAGCTCGGTGCGGCACCCGCGGGCGCGCAGCTCGGCGACGACCCGCGCGGCCAGCGTGGACTTCCCCGCTCCCGACGGCCCGTCGATCGCGAGCACTCGGACCCCGCCCAGCCGGGCCGGAGCGGCCAGCAGGGCTTCGACCAGGGCGTCACTTGCTGACGCGCTCGACCTCCGGGAGCCCTTTGACGTCGTCGGGAGCCGACACGCGGGCCTCGAGCCCGGCGATCCGCCGCTCCAGGTCGCGCCGGGTGTCTTCGAG
This sequence comes from Amycolatopsis lexingtonensis, assembly GCF_014873755.1. Taxonomy (NCBI): domain Bacteria; kingdom Bacillati; phylum Actinomycetota; class Actinomycetes; order Pseudonocardiales; family Pseudonocardiaceae; genus Amycolatopsis; species Amycolatopsis lexingtonensis. Next base: position 7,834,696 of record NZ_JADBEG010000001.1, on the reverse strand, counting down.
CTCGCAGCGCAGCAGCGCGATCTCCTCGACCGACGTGCGCACCTCTTCCTCGAGGTGCCCGACCTCGGTGGACAGGTGCAGCGACACGAGCGCCAGCACGACGCCGGCCAGGAGGAAGACGAAGTTCGACGGGGTTTCCACCCCGGTCAGCCGGGCCAGGAACTCCGCGGCCGAGGGGACCACGGCCAGGACCACGACGCCGATGGCGACGATCAGCCACACGCCCGCGTACTTCTCGCGGAGCTTGCGCCGCCGCATCATCTCGATGACGACGAACAGCACCAGGCAGGCGATGACGATGCTGAGGATGCGCCAACCGACCATCTTCGGTAGCTCCTTAAGCCGAGTCTGAGGAGTCGACGGCCGGGCGGCGGCGGACCAGCGCGAGCAGCAGCGCGAGCCCGGCTCGGCCCAGGTAGACGGCCGACTTGACGGGCGAGTGGCTGGGCGTGCCGCCCGCGCGCTCGCGCATGATGACCGGGATCTCCTTGATGGTCAGCTTGGCCCGGATGGCCATGACCAGCGACTCCACCGTGTCGCCCAGGTACTCCGCCGGGTAGTAGCCGGCGAACAGCCGGATCGCCCGCGGGCCCATTGCCTTGAACCCCGACGTGACGTCGGTGAGCTTGGTCTTCGCCAGCCGCGAGAACACCAGCGACAGCACGACCATCGCGTACTTGCGCGGCCCGCTGGCCTTGTAGGCGCCCTTGCCGGCGAACCGCGAGCCGATCACGATGTCCGCGTCGTCCAGGCCGCGCAGCAGCGCGTCGAGCTCGTCCGGGTCGTGCTGGCCGTCCGCGTCCACCTGCACGACGACGTCGTAGCCGCGGGCGGCGGCGTACCGGAAACCGGTGCGCATCGCGCCGCCGACCCCGAGGTTCACCGCGAGCCGGGCCACCTCGGCGCCGGCCGCACGGGCCAGCTGGGCGGTGTCGTCCACCGAGCCGTCGTCGACGACCAGCAGATCGCCGTCCGGCAAGGCCCGCTTGACCTGCGCGATGACCGAAGCGACGCTCGCCGATTCGTTGAGCGCGGGCATCACGATGAGCACCCGGCGGCTGGTCACGGAGGTGGTGGACACGCGATCACTCTAGCCTTTCACTGCCCGTTACCGGCCGCGGACCCGGGCGCGGCACCGGCCGCGACGACGCCCTGCTGGCCCTCGATCTCGTAGATCTTCGCGCCCGCGTTGCGGTAGACCAGCTTGAACCCGGGGCTGGTGTCGAGGTGCTGGAGACCGACGTCGTTCTGCGTCGTCGGGGTCACCTTGCCCGCCCCGACGAACGCGTACCGGACCTTCAGGTCGGTGAGCAGCTCGCGCACCTTCGGGTACTTCTCGACGTCGTTGGCGAAGACGCTCAGGTAGCCCGCGTCGGTGTCGAACTCGGCGCCGTAGAAGTTCCACTGCGTCGGCATCACGCCGGCCAGCGCGTACATCCAGACGGAGCCGTCGGCCTTGTCGTTCAGCACGCGCTCGCCCGGCGCGGTGTGCTGCGCGAGCCAGGTGAACGCGGCCTCTTCGTCCTTGCTGACCGTCGGGCCGCCGCTGTAGTTCAGCTGCAGGCGGGCGGCGTTGCGGCCGATGTAGCCGCCGCGGCTGAGCCCGCCGACGACCAGCGCCAAGACCACGACGCCGACCAGGGTGAGCGTGGCGGGCTTGAGGTTCGGCAGGCGCGGGGCGACCTTCTCGGCGAACCAGCCGGACGCCGTGTGCACGAACTCGCCGAACGCGACGCAGCCTGCCAGCGGCACCAGGGCCGCGACCCGCCAGTTGTCGTTGTAGAACGGGCTGCTGAGCGTGTGCACCAGGTCGGTTTCGAGGGACACGGTCGCGGCGAAGAGCCCGCCGAGCACGACGTACGCGCCGACCATCCACAGCATCCGGCGGTGCTTCACCAGCAGGAAGACGCCGATGATCGCCGGGACGCCGATCCACCACTGCGGGAACGCGGCCATCGGCGAGAACGTGATCGTCTCGCCGACCGCACCGCTGACGGTCGCTTCGTTCGCCCAGTACGCGCTGGTCACGCCGCCGGCGTTGTACAGCGACGGGAGCACCACCGGGATGCCGAGCGCGGCGGCCAGCACCACGGTCGCGATCAGCGACGGCAGCGAGCGGCGCCAGGTGATCGCCTCGAAGCGGAACACCACCGCGGCGAGGATCAGCAGGAAGTAGACGATGACGACGAACACGACGCTGGTGTGCAGGCCGGCGAGCCCGGCGACGCCGACGCCGATGGCGACCGGGCCGGCGATCCCGCGGGGCTCCAGCAGGTGCCGGGCGACCGCGAGCATGGCCGGGATCAACGCCACACCGGCGACGAACGGCCACAGCGGGCCGCGCCACAGCGAGTCGTACGGGAAGACCGTGAAGCAGGCCGACACCGCGGCCGCCGAAGCCACCCCGATCGGGGGCATCCGCCAGGCGTGGCACATCGCGGCGACGCCGAGCGGCACGGTCAGCACGACCGCGAGCGCCGCCAGGTTCAGCGTCGGCATGATCGTCAGGCCACCCTTGCCGAAGACCAGGGCGAGCAGCGCGTGGTAGGTGTCCGGGTAGAAGTAGTGCGTTTCGTTCGGCAGGTTCGCGATGGTGCCGACGGTCGAGGGCCGGGCGTCGCCGTGCTCGGCGATCCAGCGGACCAGGTTCGCGTGGAACGGCGCGTCCCAGCCCTGCTGGACGTTGCCGACGTTCCGGATGCCGCGGAGGAACGTGACGGTGCCGATGCCGGTGCCGGCGAGGACGCCGAGGCCGATCAGGACGTGGTCGCGGACGCTGCGCTCGGGCCGCTCCGGCTCTTCCCAGTCCGGGTGGCGGCGGCGCGTGGACCGGGTCACGGCGAAGGCCAGCGCGAACCCGACGGCCGAAAGCACGAGCGTCCAGAGCGTGACGTTCAGCATCGACCAGCGGATGCCGAACTTGCCGAGCACCGGGATGCCGATGGCGACGAGGCCGAAGGTGAGCATCGGCGCGGCGGCGGCCAGCGTCCAGCCGCGCAGGCGGATCGCGGCACCGAACACCAGACCCGGCAACCAGAACGCGAGCAAAACGAGTAGCACGTTCATCGAATTCGCAGTCCAAACCTTACCGGCGTTTCACGCCGTTTCCCGTCCCCACCGGCGGGTTCGCATCGCACCTTACTGGGCCGCTACGAAGACGTTCCACCGGTGCCCGGGGTTGTCCCCGGAACCGTTTCCGGTGCTTTCCGGAGAACGAACGCGAGCACCACGGCCAGGCCCAGCGTCGGCGCCGCGGCCAGCGCGACGACCGCGCGGAACACGGTGTCGCCGGGCAGCAGCACCAGCAGCAGGGACGCGGTGCCGGTGACGATGGCCCAGGTGAGCAGCACGAGCCGGGCCTGGGTGCGGGCCACGAGCACGGCCGTGAGCAGCTGCATCGGCACCAGCAGCACCGACGACCAGACGAGCCCGGCGACCGACCAGCCGTCGATGTCGTACTTCGGCCCGCTGACGAACCGCACCGCCCACGGCCCGAGCCACAGCCCGACCAGCGCGCCGAGCGCGGCCAGGACCAGCGCCGCGGCGGCGCCGAGGGCCAGCACGCGGCGGAGCCGGTGGCGGCCTTCCTCGGTGACCGAGAGCCGGACGACGAACGGCACGGCCAGCGACTGCACCGGCCCGATCAGCGTCAGCGGCAGGCGCGCGATGACCAGCGCGGCGAACAGGGCGCCGACGCGGTCGCCGTCGCCGCCCGGAGCGAGCAGGCCGACCAGCGCGGGGTAGCCGGTGATGACCGCGGCCGTCAGCGCCGCGCCGACCAGCAGCATGCCCATCCGGCGGCCGGTGACGCCCCAGCCGTCGCCCTCGACGTGGACGTCGAGCAGCTGCCGGGCCGGGCGGGCGAACAGCAGCCAGGCGAACGACCCGGCGGCGACCGCGACGGCCAGCGAAACGACGTTGTAGGCGACCGAGACGACCAGCACGCCCAGTACCAGCGCCCGGATCGCCGGTTCGGCGACCACGAGCAGCGAGAAGGCCTTCACCTTGTGCTGCCCGATGAGCAGCCCGCGCGTGCCGAACTGGCAGGCGAAGGCGACGCCGCCGCACAGCACGATCACGGCCAGCGACCAGTCGCCGTGGAACAGCTTCTCGTTGACCGGCGGAATCAGCAGGGCGAGCGAAAAAGCGGCCGCGACCAGCATGCCGACGGCGACCGCGCGCAGCGCCGGGCGGCCCGCCCTGCCCCCGGTCAGCGCGGCCACGGCGGACTGGCGCGAAAGCTCCTGTTCCAGCGGCGAGAGCGTGCTGCCGAGGCCCATCACCAGGCCCCAGAAGGTGACGAAAACGGCGTAGTCCTGCGGAGACAGCAGGCGCTGGCAGGCGACCGTGAGGACGTAGCCGAGACCGATCGAGACGATCAGCGAGCCGCCGAGGCTGCCCGCGGTGGTGCGTCCGCTGCTCGTCGCGGCCGGGGTTTCCACGTCCGCGCTGCTCATCGGCGGCGGAGCTTGGTCCGCACGGCCATGGCCAGTCCACGCAGGACCCCCGCGCCGAAGCCGCCGGCGAACACCGGCAGCAGCTTGGTGACCGCGCGGGCTTCGGGGCCGGTCGCACCGCACTTCTTGACGACCTCGCCGGCCGCGACCGCGCCGAGCACGCCGGCGGCCAGCGTCGTCTTCGGCTTCTTCGCCGCGAAGGCCAGCCCGATGACGCCGGCCGCGAGCGCGCCGAACAGGGCGTTGCGGGCCGGGCCGGGCGAAGCGATGTAGGAGTCCACGTAGGTCGTGCCGCGGAAGTACGCCTGCTGCGTGAACTTCTTGAAGGAGTCGCGCCCGTTGTAGGTCGCCGACAGCTCCGGGGCCAGCCAGATCCGCTCGCGCTCGGCGATCCACCGCAACATGCGGGTGTCGTCGCTGGCGAAGCGGATGTCGTCGAACAGCGACGCGAACGCCGTGACCGAGCCTTCGAGGAGGCCGCGGCGGGCACAGAAGAACGTCGTGCCCTTCGGGTAGACGTCGAACTCCTCGATGCCGTACGACATCAGCCGCGGGTTCGCGCAGTACTTGCGCCACGGCACCTTCACCAGCCCGGCCATGAAACCGGCGTACGGGTTGTGCTCGGAGGCGACGTTGATGTGGCCGTTCCAGACCGCGCGCTCGGGGTGGTCCACGAGCTGGTCGCGCAGGAACGTCAGGGTGTGCTCGTCGACGATGACGCGGCTGTCGAGCAGCGCGATCCATTCGCCGGACGACTTGGCGATGCCCGCGCTCCTGGCCTCGAACCGGCCGGCGTTGGCCTGGCTGAGCACCGTGATGCCGTGGCGTTCGCGCAGGTCGTCGAGCCGCGACGGCGTGGCGTCGGTGCTGCCGTCGTCCACCACGACGACCTCGATCGGCCAGCTCGCGGCCGACGCCGAAGCGAGCAGCGCGCCGACACTGCGTTCGATCCAGTCCTGCTCGTTGTAGACCGGGATCACGACGCTGAGCGAGGGGAGGAGCGGGTTCGCACTCACCGTGCCGAGGCTACCCGGCGGCCCCCGCGAGGGGTCGGCCAGTATCCTTACGCCACCGCACCCGATCCGAAATGGGCTCCTCTGGTGATTTCCTTCATTCTCGGCACCACCGCGGAACTGATCAAGATCGCGCCCGTGTACCACGGGATCCGCGAGCGCGGGATGCGGCCGAAGATCTGGTTCACCGCCCAGCACGTCGACGAGGTCGCGGACGTTTTGGCGGACCTCGACATGCCGGAGCCCGACGTCTGGCTGGTGCCGGAGGACAAGGCCCACAACCTCGAGTCGCCGGCGCAGGTGCCCGGCTGGGCCGCGCAGGTGCTGCGGACCGCCTGGAGCCGCCGCCACGAGCTGCGCGCCGCGCTGACCGAGGACGGCCGTCCCCCGCTGGTGCTGGTGCACGGCGACACGTTCACCACGCCGTACGGCTCGCTGATCGGGAAGCGGATCCTCAAGTCCCGCGTCGGCCACGTCGAGGCGGGCGCCCGCTCGGGCAGCATCCTCTCGCCGCTGCCGGAGGAGCTGAACCGCAAGATCGCGGCGAAGATCGTCGACATCCACTTCGCGCCGAGCATCCGCGAGGTCAACAACCTCCGCAACGCCCGCGGCGTCGTCGTCGACACCGAAGCCAACACGGCGATCGACGCGATGCGCCTGGCGATCAACCAACCGCTGGACGTGCCGAACCTGCCGGAGAAGTTCGGCCTGGCCACGCTGCACCGCTTCGAGCTGGTCTCGCGCCCGGACAAGTACCGCGAGGCGCTGGAGATCCTGCGCGAGCAGAGCCGCAAGATGCCGATCCTGTACATGGCCGGCGCGCCGGAGCGCGAGAAGATCCGCGCGCTGGGCATCGGGAACATCTTCGACGACCAGTTCATCGTGCAGCCGAAGATGCGCTACCTGAAGTTCCTGCCGCTGGTCGCGCGCGCCGAGTACGTCGTCACCGACTCGGGTGGTCTTTCGGCGGAGTGCTACTACCTCGGCCTGCCGTGCGCGGTGCACCGCGAGCGCACGGAGACCCCGCAGCACCTCGGCGAAACGGTGGTGCTGACCGAGATGCGCGGCGACAAGCTGCAGAACTTCCTCGACACGTACCAGAACCGGCGCGGCGAGTCCTGGATGGACAAGTACCACCCGTCCGAGATCATCGTGGACACCCTCGCCCAGCTCGGCTACTGCTGAGAGTCCCGTTGGAGTGATCCCGGTCGCCGCTTCGGCGGCGATCGGGCAGCTTTCGCCCCATGATCCACATCGGACTGGCGGCGCTGCTGGCGGTGGTCCCGCCGCCCATCGACCAGGCGTCGGTGCGGGACGATGCGCTTTCCTCGGGCTTCCAGGAAGCGTACGTCGGCGAGGCGGGCCCGATCGCGCGGGCGATCCACGCGGCGTACGACATCCCGGCATCGGTGACGGTGGCGCAGTCGATCCTGGAGTCGAACTGGGGCCGCAGCAGGCTGTCGGTGAACGAACTGAACCACTTCGGCTTCAAGTGCGTGACGCCGACGAGCCCGGGGCCGATCGCGGTGCGGTGCGCCCGGTATCCGACGACGGAGTGCGTTCCGTCGCCGTGCCACCCGGTGGATGCGTTTTTCCGCTCGTACGCGTCGGTTTCCGACTCGTTCCGCGATTACGGGCGGCTGTTGACGACGTCGTCGAACTACGCGGCGGCGTTGCCGGTGCGCGACGACCCGGACGCGTTCGTCCGGGCGGTGGCGCGGAAGTACGCCACCGACCCGGAGTACGCGAACAAGGTGATCAGGTTGATGGACCTGTACGACCTGCGCCGCTTCGACGTGCCTTAGAGCACGCGGCGGCCCGAAAGCGCCCGGCCGAGCGTCAGCTCGTCGGCGAACTCGAGGTCGCCGCCCATCGGGAGGCCCGACGCCAGCCGCGTCACGCTCAAGCCCGGGAAGTCCCGCAGCATGCGGACCAAGTACGTCGCCGTCGCCTCGCCCTCCGTGTTCGGGTCGGTGGCGATGATGATCTCCTTGATGTCCGCCTCGCCGATCCGCTTGAGCAGCTCGCGCATCCGCAGCTGCTCCGGGCCGATGCCCGACAACGGGTCGAGCGCGCCGCCCAGGACGTGGTAACGGCCCTTGAACTCGCGCGTGCGCTCGACCGCCAGGACGTCCTTCGGCTCCTCGACCACGCAGATGACCGTGAGGTCGCGGCGCTCGTCGCGGCAGATGCGGCAGGTCGGCTGCTCGGAGACGTTGCCGCAGATTTCGCAGAACTGCACGCCTTCCTTGACCTTGCCGAGCACGTCCTGCAGCCGCCCGATGTCGGCCGGGTCGGTGGCCAGCAGGTGGAACGCGATCCGCTGGGCGCTCTTCGGCCCGACCCCGGGCAGCCGCCCGAGCTCGTCGATCAGGTCCTGGACGACACCTTCGTACAAGTTCGTCAGCCGCCGAAGCCGAGGCTGCCGAGGTCCGGCATGCCGCCACCGCCGCCGAGCCCGTTGGCCAGCGGGCCGAGCTTCTGCTCGGTGAGCTTCTGCGCGTTCGCCGACGCGTCCCGTACGGCCGCGACGACCAGGTCGGACAGCGTTTCGACGTCGTCGGGGTCGACCACCTTCGGGTCGATCTGCAGGCTCTTCAGCTGGCTGTCACCGGAGACGGTCGCGGTGACCAGCCCGCCGCCGGCGCTGCCGGTGACCTCGGTGTTGGCGAGCTCTTCCTGGGCCTCGACGAGCTTCTGCTGCATCTGCTGGGCCTGCTGCATCAGCTGGGAAATGTCGAAGCCACCGCCGGGTTGCACCATGATCGCACTCGGTCCTCTCTGCACGCCTGTGTCCCCACCAGGGTAGTCGCGCCACGCGGGGTGCCGGGCTGTGGCACCGTGGTCGCCGTGCGACGCGCGATTGTCCCCATCCTGCTGGCCGGTGCCCTGCTGCTCACGCGCTGCTCCGGCGACACCCCGGCGGCCCCGGCACCCGCTCCCGTGACCACGCGGACGATCACGCCGACCCCGACGACGGTGACGCCTCCGTCGTCGGTGCCACCCCCGCCGTCCTCGTCCGCCCCGCCGCCGGTCGTGGCGTCCGGCAAGGTCGTCGTGCTGGATCCGGGGCACAACGGCGGCAACGCGTCCCACCCGGCGGAGATCAACCGCCCGGTGCCCGCCGGGCGCGGGCAGACCAAGCCGTGCAACACCACCGGCACCGCGACCAACGCGGGCTACCCGGAGCACGCGTTCACCTTCGACGTCGCCCGGCGGGTCGGGGATGTGCTGACCGGCAAGGGAATCCGGGTCGTCTACACGCGACAGGACGACACGGGCGTCGGCCCCTGCGTCGACCGCCGCGCGGCGATCGGCAACGAGGCGAACGCGGACGCCGTCGTGTCGATCCACGCCGACGGCTCGACCGCGGCCGGCGCGAACGGCTTCCACGTCGCGTATTCGTCCCCGCCGCTGAACGCCGCACAGGGCGCGCCTTCTTTGCGGCTGGCGGAGGTGCTGCGCGACACGATGCGCACGGGCGGCTTCAGCACGTCGAACTACATCGGCGGCAACGGCCTGTCGGCCCGCTCGGACCTGGCCGGATTGAACCTGTCGACGCGGCCGGCGGCCCTGGTGGAGTGCGGCAACATGCGCAACGCGGCCGAAGCGGCCCGGATGACGAGCGCGGAGGGCCGGCAGGGCTTCGCCGCCTCGATCGCCGCGGCGATCGAGGCCTACCTGGCTTCCTGATGGCCGTGAATGCCACATTCACGGACACTTCGTCCCTCGATGTGGCATTCACGGACTTCGGTCAGTCCAGGGGGCGGGCGCCGAGGTGGTCGGAGATGAGCTTGCGGGCCACCTCGTCCGGGTCCTGGTCCGGCGGGGGTGGGGGCGGCGGCGGGGCCGGGCTGGCGTCCTCGTTGTAGAGGTCCTCGTCGTCCTCGTCCGAGGGCTCCGGGGGCAGCGGGATGTCCGGCTCGCTCGTCGCGACCTTGGGCCGTGCGGGCGGGGGCGGGGCCGCCGGCCGGGCCGGGGCTTCGGCGGGCGGCGCGGCCGCGGCGGACTGGCGCGTGAACGAGCGCTCCGGCGCGGGGGCCGCCTGCTGGGCGCGGGCGGCGGGGGCCGCGGGGGCGTTGCCGTGGACGCAGCGGACCTGCCACTCGCCGCCGAGGACCTCGGACAGGGCGCCGGCGATCTTGCGGGCGTTGTCCTGGTCGGAGAGGCGGCGGGACAGCGGCTCGGACTTGTGGGTGAGCGTGACGGCGTGGCCGTCGACGCTCGCAACCGTGGCCTGGGTCAGCATCGCTTCGAGGCTGCGGCCGCCGGTGAACTTGCGCAGCGCGGTCATGAGCTGCGGCCAGATGTTCCGGATCGCGGCGGCGTCCAACGCGCCCTCCGCCGCGGGTGCGGCCGGTGCGGGTGCGGCTTCCGGAGCCGGGGCGGGCGTGCCGCCACCGGGCGTGCGCGGCGTTCCCCAGCCACCATCCGAGGCCGGAGCAGCACCGGACCCGGCCGCCGAAGCAGGAGCGGCACCGGCGCTCGAAGCCGCCGGCGCGGCTTCCGGAGCCGCCGGGCGCTGCGCCACCGGCGCGGGTTCAGCCGGTTTGACCGGCTCCGCCACCGGCGCCGGGCCCGCCGAACCCGCACGCTGCGAAGGACGTGAGAACTCCCGCTCCGGAGCCGCCCGCATCGGCGGCTCGACGCCGCCCTCGGCCGGGGCGGCCGGTGCCGTCGCGCGGCGCTCCAGGCGCTCGATGCGGGCCAGCAGCGCCTTCTCCGCGTCCGTCACCGACGGCAGCAGCATCCGGGCGGCCAGCAGCTCCAGCACGAGCCGGGGGGAGGTCGCGCCCCGCATCTCCAGGAGTCCATTGTGGACGATGTCGGCGTAGCGCGACAACGTCCCCAGGCCGATCCGCTCGGCCTGCGCCACCATCCGCGAGAGTTCCTCCTCCGGCGCGGACACCAGCCCGCCCGCGGAATCCGGGACCGCGCGCAGCAGCACCAGGTCACGCAGCCGGTCGAGCAGGTCCGTGGCGAACCGGCGCGGGTCGTGGCCGGCTTCGGCGAGCTTCTCGACCGTGCCGAACACCGTCGCGGCGTCCTCGGTCGCCAGCGCGTCCACCATGTCGTCGATCAGCGCGACGTCGGTGACGCCCAGCAGCGCCACCGCGCGGCTGTACGACACGCCTTCGGGCCCGGCGCCGGCGAGCAGCTGGTCGAGCACCGACTGCGTGTCGCGCGCCGACCCGCCGCCCGCGCGGATGACCAGCGGGTACACCGACGGCTCGACCTCGACGCCCTCCGCGGCGATGTTGCGCTCCAGCAGGGCGCGCATCGAGCTCGGCGGGATCAGCCGGAACGGGTAGTGGTGCGTGCGCGAGCGGATGGTGGTGAGCACCTTGTCCGGCTCGGTCGTCGCGAAGATGAAGATGACGTGTTCCGGCGGCTCTTCCACGATCTTCAGCAGGGCGTTGAAGCCCTGCGTGGTGACCATGTGCGCCTCGTCGATGATGAACACGCGGTAGCGCGACTCGGCCGGCGCGTAGAACGCCTTGTCCCGCAGCTCGCGGGCGTCGTCGACACCACCGTGGCTCGCTGCGTCCAGCTCCGTGACGTCGACGCTGCCCGACCCCTCGGGCGCGAGCGCCTTGCAGGAGTTGCACTCGCCGCACGGGTCCGGCGTCGGGCCCTTGGCGCAGTTCAGCGAGCGCGCCATGATGCGCGCGCTCGACGTCTTGCCGCAGCCGCGCGGGCCGGAGAACAGGTAGGCGTGGTTGATCCGCCCGGCGGACAGCGCCGTGCGGAGGGGATCGGTCACATGCTCCTGCCCGACGACCTCGGCGAAGGTTGCCGGACGGTACTTGCGGTACAGCGCGAGAGCCACCTCGCGAGGGTACCGGGCACCACCGACAACCTTCGCCGTGCGGGTCAGGGCAGCTGGGCCAGCAGCGCGTTCACCTTGGCGACGTGCTCCGCGGTGAAGGCGTCACGAGCCCGCGCCTTCGCCAGCTCGCCGTCCAGGTACGGCTGCAGGAACGAGTCCGGCCCGTCGAGGACGCCCTGCGCGACGGCGTCGACCTCGGCGCCGTCCGAAAGCGTCTGCGTCACCTTGACCCGCAGGTCGATCACGTGCGCGGCGTACTGACCGTGGGCGAGGAACTCGCGGACGTCGGCGACGGTGCCGTCCAGCGCCCGCTGGGCCGCCGACTTCGTCGCGGAACCGCCGGCCGCCATGATCTGGTTGACCTCGACGCGGTCGTCGGTGTCGCGGCCCGGGTAGTCGCCGGTGCGCAGCAGCGCGACCACGGCGGAGTACGGCCCGGCCAGCGCGTCACGAGCGGCCTGCCGCAGCCCGGAGCGCGCGCCGGCGTCGGCCGCGATCGCCGAAACGGCGGCACGGTCGTCGCTCTCCCGCGCGGCCGCGAGCCCGCCGCGCACGAACGCGACGACGTCGTCGTCGGAGCCGCTCAGCGCGGCGCGGGCGGCGTTCTTCACCGCGGCGCCGCCGGTGCGCAGCAGGTAGACCGACGCACGGCGGCCGTTCGGCACGGTCAGCGCCGGGTCGGCCGCGTCGGTGAGCAGCTTGTCGTTGTCGGCCTCGGCCTGCGCGGCGCGGGCCGCGGCGTCGCGGGCCTGCTGCGCCGCGTCGGCGGCCGCACCGGCCGCGGCCTGCGCGTCCTGCTGGGCCTTGGCGCGCTGGCCGGCGAGCCGGTCGGTGTTCGCCTGGCGCGCGTCCGAGGCGATGGTCTTGGCGCGGCTCCTGGCCAGCCGCACGCCGATGGCGCTGTGGTTGGCCGCGGCGGCCTTGCCGTAGTCGACCTGCGCCTGGATCCCGGCGAGTTCGCTGTCGCCGTTCGCGGCGACCTGACGCCACACGGACAGGAAGTACCGGATGTCGTCCGGGGTGCCGTCGAGCGCCGTCTGCGCGGCCGCCTTGACCTCGGGACCACCGGCCGCGAGGGCCTGGTTGGCGGTGATCCGCTCATCGGTGTCCCGCGCCTGCTGGAGGCCGGTCTCGAGGAAGGCGCGGACGTCGGCGGGCGTGCCGTCGAGCGCCTTCTGCGCGCGGGCGTTGACGGTCGGGCCGCCCGTGCTCATGGCCTGGCCGACCGCGATCCGGTCGTCCGCGATCCGCGCCTGGGCCAGTCCGGTGGCCAGGAAGGCCCGGATGTCCTCGGCCGTGCCGTCCAGCGCCTGCTGGGCGGCGCGCTTGGTGACCGGGCCGCCCGCGCTCATCGCCTGGTTGACCAGGACGCGGTCGTCGGTCTCCTTCGCCCGGTACTGGCCGGTGGCCAGGAAGGCCTGCAGGTCGGCGGCCGAGCCGAGCAGCGCGGCTTCGGCGGCCCGGCTCACGCCGGGGCCCCCGGTCTCGAACAGCGAGACGGCCTGGACCCGGTCCGGCAGGACGTCCGCGGCGGCCGGCGTCGCCCAAGCGACGGCGACGAGTGCCACAGCAGCGGCTAATGCGTTCGCACGCAAGGAAAAACCCCCTCGATCGATGATCGTTCCGTTCACTTATCGCGGGGCCCGGCGGAATGTTTCCGATAACCTCGGACTTCGTGAGTCGTTCGCGGAAGACCGGGCCGCTGCCCGGGCGGTATCCGGTGCGGTTCGGGACCGCGGAGCTGATCCGGGACGCCGACCGCGGCAACGCCTGGCTGCTGTCGGTGGACGGGGTCGCGCAGTCGTACGTCGACCTCGACACCCCCGCCAACCTGGAGTTCGACTACGTCCGGCGGTTTGGGGACGTGGTCGACCAGCTGCCCGAGGGACCGATCGACGCCCTGCACATCGGCGGCGCGGCGTGCACCCTCCCGCGGTACGTCGCGGCGACGCGGCCGGGCTCGCGGCAGCTGGTGTTCGACGCCGACGGCGAGCTGGTCGACCTGGTCCGCGCCCAGCTGGGCCTGCGGATCCCGGGCCTGCGGGTCCGGATCACCGACGGCCGGACGGGCCTGGCCACCCGCCGCGAGGACACGGCGGACCTGGTGGTGGTCGACGCGTTCGAGCGCGCGACGCTGGCGGGCGGCCTGGCCACGCTGGAGGCGACGCTCGCGATCGCGGAGATCCTGCGCGCCCCGGGCACCTACCTGGCCAACATCACGGACGGCTCGGGCCTGCCCTTCGCCCGCCGCTTCCTGGCGACGCTGCGGGAGGTCTTCCCGGAGGTCGTGGTGCTGGCGGACCCGGCGGTCCTGAAGGGCCGCCGCTTCGGCAACCTGGTGTTCGCGGCCTCGGCCACCGGGCTCCCCACTGCGGAGATCGCCCAGCGCACCGCGTCAGCGGCCTTCCCGGCGCGGTGCGTGTCGGGCGCCGAGCTGCGGAAACTGGCGGGCCGGGCAGCCCCGATCACGGACGCGGACACCCCGCCGTCCCCGAAGCCCCCGGAAGACGTCCTGGGCCTGTTCTGACCCCAGGCCTCCGGCAAAGTCGCGTCACGCCGCCCAGCCCGCAGCATTCCACCAGCGTCTTGAATGAGTCATTCAGGACCTCCGAAGACCTGAATGACTCATTCAAGACGTTCGGCGTGCCCCCAAAGCGGCGGCAGCGCTCCCAACCGCCGAGTAAGGCACCGTGGGGGCTCCGGGGGCTCGGCCCCCGGGCGGAAGAACGAAGTGAAGGCCCGGCGAAGGGGCGAAGCCCCGAGAGCCGGAGCCGAAAAAAAGGGGACCCCGCGCACCCGCCAGAGCCTGCTTATCCTTGCTGCCTTCCGGCCCTGGGGAGGTTCACAGGGTGGACGCCGCGCGGGGTCCGTGGATCAGTGTAGCGAATACCGCTCAGGCCCCCGCGCCCGCCTGGGCCCGGGCCTTCTTGAACGTGTTGTGCAGCACCGCCAGCAGCGCGTCCCGCACCGACAGCTTCTGCCGCGCGTCGAACGTGATCAGCGGGACGTCCTCGCTGACCGCGAGCGCCCAGCGGATGTCCTCGAGGTTGTGCCCCAGTGCCCCGTCGAACATGTTCACCGCCACCACGAACGGCAGGCCCGCGTTCTCGAAGTAGTCGACCGCCGGGTAGCAGTCGTCCATGCGGCGGGTGTCCACGATCACCAGCGCGCCCAGCGCGCCGTGGACCAGGTCCTGCCACATGAAGCCGAAGCGGTCCTGGCCGGGCGTGCCGAACAGGTAGAGCTTGACCTCGTCGTCGATCGTGATGCAGCCGAAGTCCAGCGCGACCGTCGTCGTGGTCTTGGCCGGGACGTGGCCGGTGCGGTCCACCGAAGCCGCCACCGACGTGATCGCCGCTTCGGTCGTCAGCGGCTTGATCTCCGAGATGGCGCCGACGGCCGTCGTCTTGCCGACGCCGAAGCCGCCCGCGATGACGATCTTGACCGGGGCCGGCGGGCGGGCCGCCGGTTCAGTGAATGGCTTCGAGTCCACGAATGACCCTTTCGATCATGCCGAGGTCGTGCTTGTTGTGGTTCCCCGGGCGCCGGACGACGACGTAGCCCAGCTCGGCGAGGTCGGCTACCAGCACGCGGGCGACGCCGATGTGGAGGCCGAGCATGGCGGCCACCTCGGCGACCGACATCGTGCTCCGGCAGAGGGAAACGATTTCCTGCCGCTCGAAGGTGAGCTGCGGGTGCGACGCCGCACCGAGTCGGGACGTCATGACCTGCGCCTCGATTTCGAGGGTCTGGTCCACCGGTTGCGCCCGCCCCGAGGTCATCAGGTACGGCCGCAGCAGCGAGATGTCCGGCTCTTCCGTCATCACGCACCCACAGTGTTCTTGAGCTCCTCGATCAGGCCCGGCGTGAGGACTTCGGTGGCGCGGTTGGCGAACATCGCCATCTCGTAGGCGATCGTGCCGAGGCTCGCCTGCTTGTTGGCGAGGACGCCGAGCGAGCAGCCGATGCTGATGGTGCAGACCAGCAGGTAGCCGTGCTCCAGCTCGATGATCACCTTGTCCGGCGAGCCGAGCGGGTGGCTTTCGGAGACGCCGTGCGCGAGGCCGAGCATGGCGGAGGAGATCGCGGCGAGGCGGTCGGCGTTGGAGCGCTCGAGCTCCGAGGACACCGCGATCAGCAAGCCGTCGGCCGAGACCGCGATGGCGGCGATCGCGCCCGCGGTGTGCTGCGCGAAGCGGCTCACCAGCCAGTTGAAGTTCTGGGCTTCGACACTGACTCCAGGTGCGGGGATGCTCATTTCCTGCTCTCTTCTCCTCGTTCCATCACACGACCGGCGACCACGCCTTGGGGCGGGCTGTCTGCCGTCACCACGTCCGCCTTGGCCAGGCCGGCGGCGAACGCGTCGAACGCCGCTCGCTCGGCCGCCGGGTCCCGCTTGCTGCGGTTCACGACGGCTCGGGCGATCGGCCGCCCCGCGGGCTGCTGGCGCAGGCCGGGGGCGAGCTGGGCACCGGGGACGCGGCGGACCAGGCCGTCCCGGGTCGGCGGGGCCGCGGCGGCCGGCGGGGTGGCGCGCACCGCGCCACCGGGCATCGGCGACTCCCCGGGCACGCGCACCGGCAGCGACGCGCCGTCGCCCGGCGAAAAAGCGGCACTTTCACGTGAAAGCGACGCGCCCAGGTCGGCACTTTCACGTGAAAGTGCGGGGCTGGGCTCCAGCGCGCTGACCTCGGCGGCCTTGGCGAACGCGCTCTGGAAGCCGTCCATGGCGAGCTTGGTCGCGTCGGGGTCGTGGCGCGGCTTGGTCTCGGCCGGCGGCGCCGTCGTGCCCGCGTCGGGCAGCTGGGCACCGCGGACGCGGCGGCGGAGGCCACCCCGGCTCTCCGGCTCCGGTTCGGGCGCGGGCGGCTCGGCGGGTTCGCTGTCCGGCCACACCGGTTCGAGCTGGTTGAACCAGCGGAAGCCGTTGCCGTTGCCGAGCAGGGCCGGGATCGCCGGCGCCGGCAGTTCGGCCGGCCGCGCCACCACGCGCGGTTCGTCCAAAGTGGACGCCGACGCGGCCACCGCGGCAGCTTCCGCGGGACGCGGTTTCGGGGTGACCTGCGCCGGGATCGCCGGCACGGGCTCGGTCTTCGGGAGCAGCCCGGTGCGGTGGCTGAACAGCGACGGCGGGATGGTCAGCCGCGCGGTCACACCGCCGGTGGTGGGCGTCGCGAGCAGTTCGACGCCCAGGTCGTGCCGCCGCGCCAGGCGGCCGACCACGAACAGGCCGAGCACACTGGTCGGCGCGAGCTCCAGGCGTTCGCGCTCGACGAGCCGCTTGTTCTCCTCGGCCAGCTTCTCCGCGGTCATGCCGATGCCGTGGTCGACGATGTTCACCAGGCACGAACCGTCGGCGAGGAGCATCGTGTCCACCTCGACCATCGACCCCGGCGGCGAGAACGACGTCGCGTTCTCCAGCAGCTCGGCGAACACCAGCACCAGGTCGGCGCCGAGGGCCGAGGACAGCAGGATGTCGGCGACGACGCCGAGCTTCACCCGCTGGTAGTCCTCGATTTCGGCGAGCGCCGAGCGCAGCGCCGTGGCCAGCTCGATCGGGCCGGCGATGCGGGTGTCGTCGCGGGTGCCGGAGACGACGAGCAGGTTGTCGGCGTTCCGGCGGAGGCGGGTGGAGAGGTGGTCGAGCCGGTAGAGGCTGGCCAGCAGCCGGGTGTCCTGCTCGTTGCGCTCGACCTCGTCGATCAGCGCCAGCTGGCGGCCGACGAGGTTCTGCGTGCGCTTGGCGACGTTCGCGAACATCAGGCTGGTGTTGCGCCGGGTGAGCGCCTGCCGCTCGACCAGCTCGGCGGCGGTGGTCTGGACCCGGTTGAACGCGGCGGCCAGCTTGCCGAGCTCGTCGGCGGAGACGACGTCGATGGTGGCCAGCCGCGGGACCTGCTCCTCGGCCTCTTCGGTGTCGGTCACGCGGACGAGCTCGGTGCCGGCGAGGTCGGCGACCGACGTCGCCGCCGTGGTCAGCCGCCGCAGCGGCTGCGCGATCGAGCGGGCGACCGCGACGGCGAGGAACGCGACCAGCAGGAACAGCGCGCCGGCGCCGATACCGACCGTCCAGGCCAGCCGGGTGCCGGCGTCGGCGCGGTCGGTCGCCGCCTCGGCGATCTCGCCGGTGACCCGCTCCTGCACCAGTTTCCGCTGACTCGCCTGGCTTTCCGACGCGGTGAGGACGTCGGCGACGTACTGGGTGGTGCCGGCCGCGTCGCGGGGGTTGTCGATCTGGGCGGCGAGGTCGTTGATCCGGCGGCCCGCTTCGCTCTGCTCGACGTTGACGACCAGCGCGGACTGCGAGCGGTCGGCCTCGTCGTCGGCCTGCTGGACGAACCGGTCGGTGAAGATCGGCGCCTGCTGGGTCGCGTCGTCCAAAATGGACCGGCCGGCCTCCGGCGACACCGCCGTCACGATCAACGCCATGCCGCGCAACGAGTTCTCCTCGTTCGCGCGCAGCAGCGCCTCCAGCGCGGTCAGCTCGCGGGTGCCCTCGGCGTCGCTGGTCAGCTGCGGGACGAGCCGCAGCGAGTCGATCACCGCGCCGATCAGCGCGTGGTAGGTGCGGGCGACGCTGTCGAGCGCGACGCCGCGGCGCTCCGCGTTCTGCCGGAGCTCGTTGAGCGAACCGACCCGGGTCAGCGCGGCGGCCAGCTCGTCCGGCGCGTCGGCACCCAGCGTCGATCGAACGTTCTCGACCGCCGCGTTCACCGCCTTCTGCTGCTGCAGCATCTGGTCGGCGGCCATCGACGGGGTGGCGACGTAGGCGCCGGTCAGCAGCCGCTCGCGCTGCAGCTGCCAGACCAGGCCGCCGAGCTGCTGGGTGTGCCGCGCGACCGTCGCCGACTGCGTCGCGGCCACGGCGCTGCTCGCCTGCGTCAGCACGAACGGCACCGACACCAGCACCACCGCGACCAGCGGTGGCAGGAGCAGCAGGTTCAGCTTGCCGCGAATGCCGAGCCGGGCGAGGAAACCCCCGCCGCCCGCACGTTTCGCGGTCGCCCCGCCGTGCTTCATCCCGCCACCTTCCCGTTGTCCGTTCTCACTCGACCGCGGCCACCCGGCTCACGTGGCCCCGGTGCTGCTCCCGGACCAGGTCCTCGATCCGGGCGCGCAGCGCGAGGAACCGCGGTTCGCGCTTCACCGCCAGGTCCCGTTCGGTGGGCAGCTCCACCTCGACGTCGGCGGCGATCCGCCCCGGGTCGGAGGCGAGCACGACCACCCGGCCGCCGAGGAACACCGCTTCCTCGACGTCGTGGGTGACCATCAGCACCGTCGTGCCGGTGTCGGCCCACACCTGGCGGATCAGCACCTGCATGTCCTCTTTGGTCTGGACGTCCAAGGCGCCGAAGGGTTCGTCCAGCAGGAGCACGTCGGGCTCGCACGCGAGGGCGCGCGCGATCGCGACGCGCTGCTTCTGCCCGCCCGACAGCTGTTTCGGCAGCGACTTGCGGACGCCGTCGAGCCCGGTTTCGGCGAGGTACCAGTCGACGCGCTCGGCGCGCTCGGCCGCGTCGAGCGCCAGCAGCTCGAGTCCGAACGCGACGTTCTTCTCGACGTTGCGCCACGGGTAGAGCGCGCCGGACTGGAAAACGAGCCCGCGGTCCGGCCCGGGACCGGTCACCGGGACGCCGTCGAGCACGATCTCGCCGTCGGTCGGCCGGTCGAGCCCGGCGACCAGCGACAGCAGCGTCGACTTGCCGGAGCCGCTCGCGCCGACGACGCAGACGAACTCACCGCGCAGCACCTCGAGGTCGACGCCGTCGAGCGCGCGCGTCACCCGGCCGCGGACGGCGTAGTCCTTGGCGACGTTCCGCAGTTCCAGCGTCATGCCGCCCACTTCCCGACCCGCGTGCGCAGCAGGCGCAGCAGGACGTCGATGAGGAGCCCGGCGATCCCGATGACCACGAGCACCGCGAAGATCTTGTCCGTCTGCAGGAACCGCTGCGCGCGGACGATCCGGTAGCCGAGGCCCGCCGAGGAGTTGATCAGCTCGGCGACGACCACGAAGTTCCACGCCGCGGCGGCGTTGACCCGGATCGCGTCGATCATGCCCGGCAGCGAGTGCGGCACGACGACCTTGCGCAGCACCTCGCCCCGGCGCGCGCCGAGGGTGTAGGAGACGTCGAGGAGTGAGCGCGGCACGCCGCGGACGACGTCGGCGGTCATCAGGGTGTTGAAGAAGACCGTCCCGATGAACAGGATGGCGATCTTCGACGGCTCGCCGAGGCCGAGCCAGATGATCAGCAGCGGGATGAAGGCGCTCGCCGGCAGGTACCGCAGCAGCCCGATCAGCGGCTCGAAGAACGCCTGCCCCGCGGCGAAGGTGCCCATCAGGATGCCGAGCGGCACCGAGACGAGCACGGCGAGGCCGAAGCCTTCGAGGACGCGCTGGGTGGTCGCCCAGAGATCGGCGAAGAGGTCGCCGCTGCCCGCCATGTCGATCCCGGCCTTGAGCACGGCGGCCGGCGACGGCAGGAACGTCGAGTCGACGGCTCCGCTGACGCTCAGCACAACCCAGGCGAGGAACGGGATCGCGAACGACAGCACCGCCAGCGTCCAGCGAGCACCCGCGGGAATGGGCGTGCGCAGGGAAAACAACGCCGAGGCCCGCTTCGGCGGGGTCCGGCGCGGCAGCGGGGTCCAGGCGGGACGGCCCCGCCTGGACTCCTGCGCTTCGGCCAGCCGCTGCTCGGCTTCCAGTGCCTCGGCGGCCCGCTCGTCGGCGGGGCTCGCCGAGGTGGTGCGCTGGGTCGGACCGGTCACTGCGGTGCGGCCTTCACGAACTGGTCGTCGAACAACCCCTCGATCGTCGGGCGCTGCTGGGCCAGCCCGGTGTTCACGATGAAGTCGATGATCTTGTTCGCCTGGAAGTCGAGGTGCTGCGCGGTGACGCCGGGGGTGAACGCGTCGAGGTTCTGCTGGCGCGTGAAGATCGTGGTGCCGGCGTCGTAGCTCTTGTAGTCCGCGTCGGAGACGCCGCCGCGCTTGGCCATGATCCCGACGGCCGCGTCCTTGTTGTTCTTGATCCAGGTCAGCGTCTCGAACCAGGTGTTGACCAGCGCCTGCACGTCCTTCGGGTGGTCCTTGACCAGCTTCTGCGACGTGACGAGGTGGTCCGGGATGGCGCCGGGGAACTCCGCGGAGGTCGAGATCGCGCGGCTGCCGGGGCGCTCCAGCGCCTTCGAGGTGAACGGCGCGAACGCGGCGACCGCGTCGACCTGGCCGCCGGCGAACGCGGCCGCCGCGGCGTCGGTCGGGAGGTTGACGAGCTGGATGTCCTTCTCGGTCAGCTTCGCCGCCTGCAGCGCGAGCAGCAGCAGGTAGTGGTCGACCGCGCCCTGCTCGACGGCGACCTTCTTGCCCTTGAGGTCGGCGACGCTGGTGATGCCGTCGCGCGCGATGATCTTGTCGTTGCCGGTGGAGTTGTCGTTCACCAGCACGATCGACAGCTTGGCGCCGCCGGAGAGCGAGGACAGCGTGTCGTTGAGGGTCTGACTGTTGGCGTCGATGGCACCGCTGGAGAGGGCGTTGATGCTGTCGGTGTAGTTGTCGAAGTACTTGAGGTCGACGTTCACGCCGTTCTTGGCGAACAGGCCCTGTTCCTGCGCCACCTGCCAGGGGAACCACCCCGGCCAGGCGCTGAACCCGAGCGTGATCTTGCCGCCGCTGCCCGTGGCGGAACTGTCGCTGCAGCCGGAGAGCGCGGTCACTCCCACGAGGGCGAGCAAGGTGAGGAGCACCGTCAGCGGACGGGGTCGAGGACGGGAAATCACAACGAACTCCAGAGTGCAGGGGAAGTGGAGTGGTGCCGTACCTAAAGGGGGAATTGCGGTGCTCGGGACTACGGGTCGTGACGAGAAGGAGGCAGGTACGGCCGAGCTGCGCCACCGCGCACGGTCATCGCTGCTCGCTTCCATCCGCACCTGATCGGGTCATAGCGAGAGAACGCGAGACAAGGATTACCCACCATGGTGTGAAACCACGACACTCAGCGTGCCGCGTCAACCACCCCTTGTCCCTCTCCCGGCGGAGAGCCTAGCGACTAGCACAAGATCCCCACAACGCCCTGCTAGCGCATCCGAACGAGTGACCAACGACCGTGTTAACCAGCAACATCTAAACTCGCGAAGATCGACTTCCGCTAACTTTCTGTCGGCCGCCCGGCCAGGTTTGATCCTGCACGCCCGTCCGGCGCGTGCAATTGCACGGGCAGTAGTCCCCGGTCGTTACACCGCGGCGCGATCATCACCGAGCGCTACTTCGCGCCGCCGAACGGCCGTTCGCCGTGTTTCATTGACTGAGACGCGAATCGAACAGGTGTACGCCGCCGCCGATACCGCATCGGTCTCGGCGGCGCGAATGATTCCCTGGTTGTTAACACGAATGCAACACGACCTCGAATTTCGATCAATTGATCGAATTTGTCAGGTCGTAAACGGTCGTGCCCCCGACGGTGCTCGGCGCGAAGTTCTGCTCGACCCAGGTCTGGATCTCGCCGGCGGTCCCGCGGCCGCCTCCGAAGCCGCCGCGCCCGCCCGCGACGTAGTAGTGGACGTCGCCGCTCGCGACGTACTGCTGGAACTGCTCCAGCGTCGGCGCCGGGTCGCTGCCGCTGAAGCCGCCGATCGCGAGCACCGGTCGTCCGCTCGCGAGCGCCAGCCCGGCCGACTCCATCGCGCCGCTCTGCGCCGCGGCCCACTTCGTCGTCGTGCCCTTCAGCAGGTCGATCACCGCGGAGTCGGTCTGGCCGCCACCGAAACCGCGCGCGCCGCCACCGAAACCGCGGCCGCTCGCGGCGGCCGGACCGGACGACGGCGTCCCGCCCGAGTGCGCGGTCGCCGCCGTGGCCAGCGTGAACGCCGACGTCCCGAGCAGCGCGCCGCACAGGCCGAGCACGGCCACGACCGGACCGAGCCGCCGGAGCCGGTCGGCGCCGAAGAGCAGCGCGAACACCGCGGCCGCGCTCAGCACGAGCAGCGTGTAGCGCACCCACGGCTGCCAGTCCGGCGTGCGCGCGAGGAGCACGAAACCCCACACCGCGGTCACCGCGAGCATGACTGCGAGCACCGCGCGGGCCGCGAAGTTCGCCCGGCCGCGCCACAGCTCCCGCGCGGAAATCCCCAGCGTGGCGGCGACTCCCGGCGCCAGCGCCACCGTGTAGTACGGGTGGATGATCCCGCTCATGTAGCTGAACACCAGCGCGGTGACGACCAGCCAGCCACCCCACAGCAGCAGCGCCGCCCGCGTCCGGTCGGTGCGCGGCGCGCGGCGGGTGAACCACAGGCCCGCGACCAGCCCGATGACCGCGGCGGGCAGCAGCCACGACGCCTCACCGCCGAACTCGCCGCCGAACAACCGCGTCAGCCCGGTCTCACCGCCGAAGCCGCCACCGAAGCCGCGGCCGCCGGCGGGCAGCTCCACCCCGGCGGGCGGCGTGAACGTCCCGCCACCCCCGCCACCACGGCCTTCGCCGAAGATCCGGCCGAGCCCGTTGTAGCCGAACGCCAGTTCCAGCACGGTGTTGTCGGTCGAACCGCTGATGTAGGGCCGGTCGGCGGCCGGCCACACCGCGACGACCGCGATCCACCAGCCCGCGGAGACGAGCACCGCACCCGCCGCGGCGCACAGCTGCCAGATCCGCTTCCCGAGCGACGTCGGCGCCGCGACGGCGTACGCGAGCACGAACGCGGGCAGCACGAGGAACGCCTGCAGCATCTTGTCGAGGAAGCCGAACCCGATCGCGACCCCGGCCAGCAGCAGCCACGCGGTGCTCCCGCGTTCGAGCGCGCGCACGACGCAGTACGCGCCGGCGACGAGCAGCAGCACGAGGAAGGCATCGGGGTTGTCGTAGCGGAACATGAGCGCGGCGACCGGCGTCAGCGCGAGCCCGGCCCCGGCCAGCAACCCGGCCCCCGGCCCGGAAAGCCGCCGCACGGCCAGGTACAGCAGCCCCACCGACGCGACGCCGGCGAGCGCGTTCGGGACGAGCAGGCTCCAGCTGGAGAAGCCGAAGATCCGTCCGGACAGCCCCATGATCCACAGGGAGAACGGCGGTTTGTCGACGGTGACGACGTTGCCGGGGTCGAGCGAACCGAAGAACAACGCCTTCCAGCTCCACGTGCCGGCCTGCGCGGCCATCGCGTAGAAGTCGTTGGCCCAGCCCGTTTTCGCCAGATCCCACAGGTAGAGCAGCCCGGTCCCGAGCAGCAGCGCCCCCACGGAAGGCTTGACCCACCGCGCTTTCCGCGCGGTTTCCGGAGCGGGCTGGGCGGCCGCGGGCGCCGGCAGCGTGGTCGTCATGGTCCTCACGGTGTCGGCGCCGCATGTGGTGAACTTGTGCCGAAGCTGTGCGCGCGCTGTGTATCCGCCCCGATCGAGGAGGGAGAGTCGTGTCGGACGACGCACTCGAACCGGACCTGCCCGAGCTGGTGCGCCGCGCGATGCGAGCCGCCCATCGCGCGGGTTTCGACCGATCGTGCCTGGCTCGCCGCCGGTGCCGGGCCGGGCACGACGGTGGTCAGCGTGGAGCGGGACGCCGCACGGCACGCGGCCGCGTCGGAGCTCTTCGCCGGCGTGCCGGACGTGACGGTCCGGCGCGGCACCCGGACCTGCTGGCCACCGAACTGCGGCTGGCCCCGGGTTCCGCCACGATCGTGGCCCGGCTCACGCGGGCGCCGGCGCCGCCGGGAACGTGATCTCGAACTCCGTCCGCCCCGGCCGGCTCTGCACCCCCACCCGGCCGCCGTGCGCGCCGACCACCGCGGCCACGATCGCCAGCCCGAGCCCCGTGCTCCCCGCGGCCCGTGACCGCGAATTGTCGCCGCGGGCGAAGCGCTCGAAGACGTCCGGGAGAACGTCCGGCGGGATGCCCGGGCCGTCGTCGGCCACCCGGAGCCGGACCGTACCGTCCGAAGTGGACAGAGTGGTCGTCACCGTCGTGCCCGCCGGGGTGTGCGTGCGCGCGTTGGCGAGCACGTTGATCACGACCTGGTGCAGCTGGCCCGCGTCGCCGAGCACGCCGATCGGCTCGCCGGGGACGTCCATCAGCCACTTGTGCTCCGGACCGGCGACGTGCGCGTCCGCGACCGCGTCGGCCACCAGGCGGCACAGGTCCACCCACTCGTGCACCACCGGGCGACCGGAGTCGAGGCGCGCGAGCAGCAGCAGGTCCTCGACCAGCGTCGTCATCCGGCGCGACTCCGACTCGACGCGGCTCATCGCGAACGCGACGTCCGGCGGCACGTGCTCGCCGCCGCGGCGGGTCAGCTCGGCGTAGCCGCGGATCGCCGCCAGCGGCGTGCGCAGTTCGTGACTCGCGTCCGCGACGAACTGGCGGACCCGGTTCTCGCTCGCGTGCCGCGCACTCAGCGCGTTCGCGACGTGCTGCAGCATCCGGTTCAGCGCCGAGCCGACCTTGCCGACCTCGGTGTTCGGGTCGGTGTCGGTCTCCGGGACGCGTTCGGACAGCGCGACTTCGCCGCGGTCGAGCGGCAGTTCGGACACGCGCGTCGCGGTCGCGGCCAGCCGGTCGAGCGGCTTCATCGTGCGCCGGATCGTCGCCGCGCCGACCGCGCCCGCCACCAGGATCCCGGCGAGCGCGACGCCGCCGAGGATGAACCCGAGCTGCCAGAGCGTCTCGTTGACGTCCTTCAGCGGCAGGCCGATGACCGTCTTTTCCCCGCGCGGCGACGTCGTCGAGACGACGCGGTATTCACCGAGGCTGCCGCCGAGGTCGATGCTGCGCTGCTTCCCGTCCGACGGCACCTCGAGCAGGGCCAGCACCTGCGCCTTCGGGATGTCCTTGAACGGGGCCTTCCGCTTCGACGCCCCGGCCACGCTCGAGTCGAGCACCCCGGCGGAGGCCTGCGAGCCGATCTGGACGACGGCGAGCGTGCCCTCGCCCTGGCCGAGCACGCGCAGCGGATCCGGCGGCGGCGCTTCGCCGTAGGTCCACGGCGGCGGCCGGTCCCCGTTGTGCGCGGCGCGGTCGCTCGCCGCGGCCAGCCGCTTGTCCTGCTGACCGACGAGGAACTCGCTCAGCGCGAACTCCGTGACCACGCCGACGACCAGGCACACCAGCGCGAGCAGCGCGGCGAGCTGGACGATCAGCCGTCGTCGCAGCGACCACGGCCGGCGCGCCCGCTCCGGTTCAGCCCGCTGGCTTGAGGACATACCCGGCGCCCCGCATGGTGTGGATCATCGGCTCGCGGTCGGCGTCGATCTTCTTGCGCAGGTAGGAGATGTAGAGCTCGACGATGTTGGCCTGCCCGCCGAAGTCGTAGCTCCAGACGCGGTCCAGGATCTGGGCCTTCGACAGCACGCGCTTCGGGTTGCGCATGAGGTAGCGCAGCAGCTCGAACTCGGTCGCGGTCAGCGGCACCAAGTCGCCGCCGCGGTGCACTTCGCGGCTGTCCTCGTCCAGGGTGAGGTCGCCGACGACCAGCTGCGACCCGCTCGCGCCGGTGACCCCGCCCGCGCGGCGCAGCAGCGCGCGCAGGCGCAGGGCGACTTCTTCGAGGCTGAAGGGCTTGGTGACGTAGTCGTCGCCGCCCGCGGTCAGCCCGGCGATGCGGTCCTCGACCGCGTCCTTCGCCGTCAGGAACAGCACCGGCAGGTTCGGCGCCTCGGACCGCATGCGCCGCAGGACTTCGAGACCGCTGAAGTCGGGGAGCATCACGTCCAGGACGACGGCGTCGGGGCGGAAGTCGCGCGCGATCCGGACGGCCTCCGTGCCGTCGCCCGCGCTGCGCACCTCCCAGCCCTCCATCCGCAGGGCCATCGACACCAGCTCGGCCAGCGTCGCCTCGTCGTCGACCACGAGCACCCGCACGGGGCTGCCGTCGGCGCGGCGCAGGTCGGCCTTGCCGGGGCCGGGTGACGTGGCGTTCATAGCGGTCATGGTGCCACCTTCCCGGCGCACCGTCGGTGTTCGCTGTGCACTCGCTGTGCGTTTCCTGTGAGTGTTCCCCCGGTCGAGGCACAGCACCCGCTGACGCCGCGCACAGCTCAAACACAGCCTCGGCGGCGAACCTGACCGGGACCAGTGCGGGCACCACCGGAGGACACGATGACGACCGAGCCGACGCCGACCACGCCACCCCAGGGCGAGCCGGCCCCCGCCAACTGGGGCGACCCGGCCCCAGCCGCGCCGAAGAAAGGCTGGTCCGGCAAGAAGACGGCGATCGCCGCGGGCATCGCGGTGGTCATCGCGGCCGGCGGCGGCGCGGCGATCTGGGCCGGCACCAGCAGCGCGGACAACACCGCGCAGGGCCCCGGCGGCTTCGGCGGCCCGGGCGGCGGCCAGTTCCGCGGCCAGGGCATGCCGGGCGGCGGCTTCGGCGGCGGCATGGCGGCGATGCGGGACGCCCTGCACGGCGACTTCGTCGTGGCGAACCCGAACGGCGGCTACACGACCGAGCGCCTGCAGACCGGCGACGTGACCGAGCTGAGCGCCACGTCGGTGACGCTGACCAGCAAGGACGGCTACAAGCAGACGTACACGATCGACTCGTCGACCCAGAAGACGGGCGACGTGAAGCAGGGCGACGCGAACGTGACGGTGGTGGCGAAGGTCGACGGCCAGACCGCGACGGCGACGTCGCTGGGCCAGGGCTTCGAAGGCCAGCGCCAGCCGGGCCAGCGCCGCAACGGCGGCTACCCGGCCCGCCCCACGAACTGACGGCCCCGAGCCCTCCTGCCAGGGAACGCCCCGATGCCGCGTCCCCCTCCCGCCGCGTCGGGGCGTTCCCGCCCACCTCGCCGCCGCCTTAGGGCACAGTTGCGGGTGTGCCGGACATCAGGGGGTCGCTGAGGCGCCAGTCGCTGCTGGTGGCGCTCGTCTGCGTGGTCTGCGACGCCGCCCTGTTCGCCCTCCGCGGCCCGCTCGGCGAAGCGGGCTGGCGGGCGTGGGCGGTGCTGCTCGGCGGCGTCGCCGTCAACGCCGCGCTCGCCGGGGCCGCCCGCCATTCCGGCTGGGTCGCGCTCGCGCACGCTTTGCTCTTCGCCACCTCGCCGCTCCTGCTCTGCACGTGCCAGGGGTACGTCGTCGGCAACAACGCCGGGATCCTGATCGCGGGCTACCGGGCGGGGGCCTGGCTGCGGCCGAAACCCGCCGTCCTCGCGCTCCTCGCCCTGCTCGCCGGTGTCACCGCCGGCTGCGTCGAAGGCGGCGGGCGCACCGCGTCCGACTGGCGGCTGACCGCCATCAGCGTCAGCGTCAGCGGGCTCCTGCCGTGGCTGGTCGGCCGGTACACGACCGCCCGCCGCGCCTACATCGCCGACCTCGAACGCGCGGCGGACGAACGCCGTCAGCACGAGGAGGAGGCCGTGCGGCGGGCCGTTCTCGAGGAGCGCACGACGATCGCGCGCGACCTCCACGACGTCATCTCCCACCACGTCAGCGCCATCGGCGTGCACGCCGGCGCGGCCCGGCTCGGCCTCCTCGAAGGAGCCGGACCGGTGCGGAAGTCCCTCGGCGCCGTCGAGTCCGCCAGCCGCTCGGCGATGGCCGACCTCCGGCGGCTCCTCGACCTCCTGCACGCGGACACCAACGCCGGACAACCCGGCCTGGACAACCTCGACGAGCTGGTCGAGACCGTCCGCTCGGCCGGCCTCCCCACCCGGCTGACCCTGCGCGGCGAACCCCGCGAGCTGCCGGGCTCGCTCGACGTCGCCCTGTACCGGATCGCGCAGGAAGCCTTGACCAACGCCCTGCGCCACGGCGAAGGCCCGGTCGAGGTGGAGCTGAACCACGGCCGCACCGAAGTCGTGCTCACGGTGACCAACGGGCTCCGCCCCGACCGCCCGCGGCAGAACGAGCACGCGCACCGCGGCCTGGCGGGGATCCGCCAGCGCGTCACCCTGTTCGGCGGCCAGGTTTCCTACGGCGAGACCGGCGAACACTGGCAGCTGCGCACGACCTTCCCGGTGGAGAGCTCATGATCCGCGTCCTGCTGGCCGACGACCACGCGATGTTCCGCTCCGGGATGCGCGCGCTGCTCGACACCCAGCCCGACTTCACCTGCGTCGGCGAGGCCTCCGACGGCCGCGAAGCCGTCGCCGAGACCGCGCGGCTCCGCCCGGACGTCGCGGTCCTCGACGTCCGGATGCCCCGCCTCGACGGCCTCGCCGCGACGGAAGCGATCCTCGCCGCGCCGGGCAACGACACGCGCGTCCTGGTGCTCACCACCTACGACGCCGACGAGTACGTCTACCGCGCGCTGCGCGCCGGGGCGAGCGGGTTCTTGCTGAAAAGCCTGGCACCGGAGGAGCTGGTCGCGGCGATGCGGGTGGCCGCGCGCGGGGACGCGCTGATCGACCCGTCGGTGACGCGGCGGCTGGTCGCGAAGTTCACGTCGGTACTCGAACCCGCGGCCGCCGAACCACCCGAGCTGGCCAGGCTGACGTCCCGCGAACGCGAAGTGCTGCTCCTGATCGCCAACGCCTGCAGCAACGCCGAGATCGCGCGGCGGCTGCACGTCGGCGAGGAGACGGTCAAGACCCACGTGTCGCGCGTACTGAGCAAGCTGGGCCTGCCCGACCGCGTGCACGCCGTCGTCTACGCCTACCGCCACAAACTCGTGCCGGCCGAGCCGCCCGCCTAAGCTGGGCCGATGAGGCGCTGGATCACGCTCGCGGTCGGGATCGTGCTCGTGCTGGTCGGCGCCGTCTGGGTGCTGCAGGGCATCGGGGTCATCACCGGCAGTTTCATGACCGGCCAGAAACTGTGGTTCCTGATCGGCCTCGCCGCGTTCCTGGTCGGCGTGGTCCTGGTCGCGGCGAACCTGACGCGGCGCAAACCTACTTCGTGAAGATCTCGAAGATCGGGTAGCCCGGCGCGATCTCGCGCAGCTTCTCGTCCGAGGCCTTGGCGTCGACGCCGTCGAAGAACACGCCGACCTCGAACTTCCAGCGCTTGAGGTAGGCGCGGAGGATGCCCGGCTTCTCGTCGTCGGCCAGCTCGCGGAACGTGAACTCCTCGACGCGCTTCCCGACGCGGAGCGTGCCTTCGCCGGCGACGCGCAGGTTCCGCACCCACTGCGTCTCGCCCCGCGGGGCGACGAGGTAGCGAACGCCGTCGACGGTGAGCAGGTTCACCGGCACCGACCGCGGCTCCCCACTCTTCCGGCCGACGACGGTCAGCACCCGGCTGCCCCAGACGCTGACCCCCATCCTGGTCAGCTTCGCGACGATCTCGTTGAAGGCGCTGGTGGACTTCTTCGGCTCGATGTAGCGGGCGGCGGTCATGGTGTCCTCCGAAGTTTGGGAGAGCAGTGCTCTCGGTTAAGAGCAGTTAACACTCGAGCGGTGCTCACTGTCAAGAGCACCGCTCTCTCTTTTGCGCACCGCTCTCTCCGCGGCACTCCGGCACACCCCTTCGCCGCTCACCCCCTCACCCCCAACCCGCCCACCCCTGCCGCTCCCTCGCCCCCTCCCCGCCGCCGCCAACCCCCCTCCGACCCGCCACGGCAAGCACGTCCGACCCCGCGCAGCGAGCGGCAGCCCGAGTCCCTCGACGCCCCAAAGAGCAGCGCTCTCGATTAGGAGCGGCGGAACACCCGAGCATCGCTCACCACCCAGAGCACTGCTCTCCATTTTGTGCGCCGCTCTCCCCGTGGCACACTGATCACCATGACCGCGACCCGGACCGCCCGTGAACGCGCCCGTGCCGAACTGACCCAGGAGATCAAGGACGAAGCCCGCCGCCAGCTCGCCGACGTCGGCGCGCACGGGCTGTCGCTGCGTGCGGTGGCCCGCGAGCTGGGCATGGTCTCCTCCGCGCTGTACCGCTACTTCCCGAGCCGTGACCGGCTGCTGACGGACCTGATCGTCGACGCCTACAACGCGATCGGCGAAGCCGCGGAGAACGGAGACCCCGGCGAAGGCGAGCCCCCACGGGAGCGCTGGCTGGCGATCTGGCACGCGACACGCGACTGGGCCCGCGCCCACCCGCACGAGTACGCGCTCATCTACGGCTCCCCGATCCCCGGCTACGAGGCACCCCAGGACACCGTCGCCCCGGCGGCGCGGGTCGCGCTCGCGCTGGTCAAGGTGCTCACGCACACCAAGGTGCAGGCGGCCGACGAAGTCCCGCCCGAGCTGCGCGACCAGGCCCAAGCGCTCACCAAGGCCCTCGGGATCGTCGCCGGTCCCGAGACCGTGGCCCGGCTGCTGATGGCCTGGACGCAGCTGTTCGGCGCGATCAGCTTCGACCTGTTCGGCCAGTACGTCGGCAGCGTCGACCCGGCGGACGCGTTCTTCGCCCACTCGGCGAAGCGGATGGCCGAGTTCGTCGGCCTCTAGGCGGTACCGTCACGCCAGAGGCCAACGGAAAGGCGGGCGACGTGACGGGGTGGGCCGGGAAGGTCGGCAGGATCCGGGTGATCGGCACCGGGGTGATGGGGCGCGGGATCGTCCAGCTGGCCGCGACCGCGGGTGTGACCGTGGAGCTGGCCGACGTCCGCCGCGAGGCCGTCGACGACGCGATCGCGTACGTCGGCGGGATGGTCGACAAGCTGGCCGCGAAGGGCAAGCTCGACGATCCGCAGGCGGTGAAGGACCGGTTGGTCGCCGTGGCCGCGCCCGATGCTCCGGCGGACGGCGTCGATCTCGTCGTCGAGGCCGTGCGGGAGGACCTCGAGACCAAGCGGGCCCTGTTCGCCGCCCTCGAGCGCGCCTGTCCACAGGAGACGGTGTTCGCGACCAACACCAGCTCGCTGTCGGTCACCGAGATCGCCGCCGAATTGACCGAGCCCGGGCGGCTCGTCGGGCTGCACTTCTTCAACCCGGTGCCGCTGATGCGCCTGGTCGAGGTGGTGCCGGGTGCGCGCACGCACGACTGGCTGCCCGCCCAGGCGCTCGAGCTGGTGCGGAGCTGGGGCCACGAGCCGGTGCTGGCAAAGGACGCGCCCGGCTTCCTGGTCAACCACGCCGGCCGCGGGCTGAACACCGAAGCGCTGCAGATCCTGGCCGAGGCGCTGGCCGAGCCCGCCGACGTGGACCGCGTCGCCCGTGACGTGCTCGGCCTGAAGCTGGGCCCGTTCGAACTGCTCGACCTCACCGGCCTCGACGTCTCCCACGCCGTCCTGGAAAGCATCTGGAGCGGCTTCCACGGCGACCCGCGGCTGCGCCCGTCCTGGCTGACCCGCCCGCGGGTCGCCGCCGGGCTGTTCGGGCGGAAGAACGGCGAAGGGTTCTACTCCTACGTCGACGGCAAGCAGCAGGCCCCCGACGAGCCCGCGGCGCCGCCGAAGCCGTCGAGCCCGGTGTTCACCGCGGACGAGCACCTCGCCCGCGCGCTGTCGTCCGCGGGCGTGCACGTGGTGTCCGACGCCTACCCGGACGCGGTACTGCTCGTGCCGCTCTACGGTGAGTCCACAGTGGACGCGGCGACCCGCGCCGGGCTGCCGCTGGACCGGGCCACCGGCGTCGATCCGCTCGGTGGCTACGAACGACGGCTGACGATGTCCGTCCACCCGGGACTCGACCCGGCGGCCGGCCGTGCCGCTTGGGGCGCGCTGGCGGCGACCGGCCATCCGGTGACCGTCGTGCGCGACGGGCCCGCCCCGATCGCCCAGCGCCTGCTGGCCTCGATCGTGAACACGGCGTGCTTCATCGCGGGCCAGCACCTCGCGACCCCGGCGGACATCGACACGGCGGTCCGCCTCGGCCTCGGCTACCCGCGCGGTCCACTGGCCTGGGGCGACCTCGTCGGCGGCGACGTGGTGCTGCGCATCCTGCGCGGCCTCGCCGCGGCCACCGGCGACCCGCGCTACCGGCCGAGCCCGTGGCTCACCGAGCGCGTCGCCCTCGGCCTCCCGCTGACGACGACCGGGACCACACCCGCCACTCTTCGTTCCTGACACGGAAAAGCGGGCCGCCCCGAGGGACGGCCCGCTTCTTCACCGCCTACTTCACCACGGCCGGTCGACGGCCCCGCCCGCGAGCGTGAACGTGATGTAGCCGCCCTGGAAGTCGCTGCGGTACACCCCGTTCACCACGTACTCGTCCGACGTCGGGTAGCGCAGGTAGGACCGCTCCCACCCGAGGGCCGCCCAGCGCTTGCGGATCTCGCCCTTCACCGCGTGCGCGCCGGTCGCCACCGTGTAGTAGATCGAGTGGCCGAGGCTGAAGTGGTTGTAGCGCCCGATCCCGTCCGGCGTCACGCCTTCGTCGGTCGTCGGGTAGCCGAGGCCGCGCTCGTACCCGTACTCCGCCCACTTCTTCCGGATCTCACCGAAGATCGCGTGCGCACCGTTCGCGGCGGTGTAGTAGATCGAGCCGACGTTGCCACCCTTGATGAAGTGGTTGTAGCGGCCCACCCCGTCCGGCGTGCCGGCCTCGTCGGTCGTCGGATAGCCCAGACCACGCTCGTAGTCCAGCGCCGCCCACTTCTTCCGGATCTCACCGTAGAGCGCGTGCGCACCCGTCGCGGCCGTGTAGTAGATCGACCCCACGTTGCCGTTGTTGACGAAGTGGTTGTACTGCGCCACACCGTCCGGAGTGGACGCGGTGTCCGACGTCGGCGGGCCGAGGACGCTGTGGCCGCCGAACGCGACGTACTTGTCGAGCACCGGGCCGGTCACGAACTTCGTGCCGCCCACCGCGCTCCAGTACAGCCGGCCGTTCGCGTAGACGCGGTAGTGGACCGGGCCGTCGGTGACTTCGGCCGCCGTCGGCGCGCCCAGCTTCGCCTGCAGCGCCGGGTCGGCGTTGTAGCGCTGGTCGATCGGCGTGGCGTAGTTCGCCGTCAGCGTCATGTCGGTCGTGCCGACGGTGATGATCCACTTCGTGTCCGTCGGACCACCCTGCCAGCCGGTGAACGTCGAGACGCCGTCGATGGCCAGCTTGCTCGCGTTGACGTCGAAGGTGGCACCCTCGGCGACCATCGCCGTGCTGACACCGCCTTCGACCGGGATGCTCAGCGCCGCGGGTTGCGTGCTGACCAAGGTGATGCGGTGCTCGCGCGGCCACGCCGTGTACGTCTTGGACGTCGTGACGCCCGCGCTGTCGGTCACCGTCGCGGTGAACTCCATCCGCGAGTCCGGGTGCTCGGTGAACGCGGCCGCGAAGCTCGCCCCGGTACCACCGTCGCCCGGGTGGGAGTGGCACGTCGCCTCGCTCGGGCAGTGCCGCACCGTCGTGCTCCAGGTGATCGGCAGCGCGCCGTCCTCGGCGTCGGTCGCGGTGGCGCTCAGCGAAACCTGCTGGCCGACCGCGAACGTCGCGGTGTCACCCGGCGTGGTGAGGGTGATCACCGGGGTGTGGTTGCCCGGCGCGACCGCGATGCTGGTCGTGTCTGCGGCGCCCAGCGGGTCCCGGACGGTCAGCTTCGCGGTGAACGCCTCGGTGCCCGCCGCGTAGGCGTGCGACACCGTCGGCCCCGCGTCGACGAGGGTCTTGCCGTCGCCGAAGTCCCAGTCGTACTTCAGCGGGTCTTTGTCGTAGTCCACCGACGCCGAACCGTCGAACGAAACGGTGCGGGTGTCCGGATCGGTCACCGACGTGGCCTTCGCGACCGGCGCGGTGTTGTTGGCCGAGTAGGTCAGCCGCCGCAGGTTGCCGGAGAGGATGTCGGCGTAGACGATGTCGCCGTTCGGCGCCGCCGCGAACTTCACCGGACCACCGATGTCGGTGAACACGGGCGGGTTCTCCGGGGCCTGCGTGAGCTGGCCCTGCTTGTCGTACTTCATCGTCCAGATCTTGTGCGTCACGTAGTCGCCGAAGAAGTACGAGCCGTGGTAGGCGTCCGGGTAGCTGGATCCGTTGTAGACGATCCCGCCGCTGACGCTGTTGCCCTGCATCGCACCGCTGCCGTGCTGGTATTCGAACACCGGCGGCTGGTTCGCCACGCCGGCGCACTCCGCGAGGTCGCTGTAGCCCGGGGTCGGGTGGCTGCCCTCCCAGCACGGCCAGCCCTGGTTCGCGCCGCGCTGCACGACGTCGACCTCTTCCCAGGTGCTCCAGCCGACGTCACCGGCGACCGGCAGGCCGAGGTTCTGGTCGATGCTGAAGCGGAACGGGTTGCGGAACCCGCGGGCGAACACCTTGCTGGCGGTCGACCCCGGGTTGGCCGCGTCGTAGTACGGGTTCGCCGGCACGCCCTTGCCGTCCGCGGCGAGGTGGAAGATCTTGCCGTACGGCTGGTTGATGTCCTGGGCACGCAACGAGCCCGGGTCCATCTTGGTGAAGTCGCCGTTGTCGCCGATGGACAGCCAGAGCGTCCCGTCGGTGGCCGCGACGACCTCGTCGATGCCGTGGACGTTGAAGATGCCCGGCACCTCGAACAGCGACTGCTCACCGGTCAGCCCGGTCGGCGCGCCCGCGGCGTCCACGGTGACCGTGAACCGCGCCATCCGCATGACGAAGCCGCTGGTCTGGTTGATCGACCGCGTCAGGTAGATCGCGTGCGACGTGGCGTAGTCCGGCGCGACGGCGAGCCCGACGAGCCCGAGGTCCTCATTGGTCCGGACCGCCAGCTTCGTGAGCGAGCGGCCCGCCGAGCCGTCGGCCGGCAGCCAGCGGACGGTGCCGTTCTTGCCGGTGACGAGCACCGAGTTGTCCGGCAGGTACGCGAAGTCCGTGAGTGGTTCTTGCCCCAGCCCGGAGCTGGTGTCCCGCAGCACGAACCCCTGCGGGAGCGCTGTCGCCGCCGTCGCCACCCCCGTGGCCACGACGGGCAGCATCGCCCCGGTCAAAACTGCCGCCACGAAGGCGTGACGGAGTGCGCGAAGTTTTCGCAAGGCCATTTGGCCCCCCTTCCCAAGCGATCACTTATCGCCCGAGCAGGGGGGCCAGTTGCACTCGGCAGAGTGAATTTATCGGACTGTGACCTACTGTCCGTATTGGCCGGTAACGCGTTACGGGACCACCTGCACGACGTCACCGACGTGCAAAGTGTTGAAGAACTTCAGGGACGCGGCGGCCGACAGGTGGATGCAGCCGTGCGAGTACACCGACAGGCTGCCGGTGTGGAAAGCGTCGCCCGGGTAGAAGAACACCGAGTTCGGCATCTCCGCGTTGTCGAACTCCTTCGACAGGTGCATCTTTTCCTTCGACAGCACGTGGAACGTGCCGGTCGGAGTCGGGTTGCTCTTGCGGCCCGGCAGCATCTTCACCGGCCCGTAGACGACCTTGCCGCCCTGCAGCAGCCACGCCTGGTGCGACGAGATGTCGACGCAGGCCGCGGTGCCCGATGCCGCGGCTGCCGCCGCGCACGGCACGCCCGGGTTCTCCGCGGGCGCCGGCTTCGGCTTGGGCTTCGGCTTGGTCGTGGTGGGGGCCGCCTTCGACGTGGTCGGGGCCGGAGCCGCACTCGACGTCGCCGTGGTGGGCGTGGGGGTCGGGGTGGCGCTCGACGTCGTCGGCGCTCCGCCGCCGGCACCCGCCGCGACGGCCCCGCCGCCCGCGTTCGGCCCGCCGGCCGCACCCCCGCCACCGGAGCAGGCAGCCAGCACGAAGGCGGTGGCCAGCGCGGCCGCTCCCGCCAGAAGCCTCTTCACGATCCGGTACCCCCAGTGTCTCGATCACCGCTTTGAACACCCGTAAAGACGGCGTTCACCCGGTCGAGGTTCGTCGGCGAAGGTCACGATTTGGGTCAACCCGGGGGTGGAGGCCGAAATCCACCCAGGACCGGCCCCTGCGCCGACGAAACCGGGCCGCCGCGCGGCGAAGCTGGGAGCACCCGACGAACCGAGGAGCCCCGGCCATGCCCACCGCCGCGAACGTCCTGCTCTACGCCGCCATCGCCCTGCTGGTCTTGTACCGCGTCGTCTACCGGCAGGTCCGCGGCACGCTGCTCGACCGCAAGTCGCTGGTCACGCTGCCCCTCGTGCTCACCGCGGCCGGCGCCTACCTGACGCTGAAAGCGCTGCCCGGCACGTCCGCCGGCGAGCTCGGCCTGCTCGCCGTCGACCTGGTCGTGCTCGCCGGCCTCGGCGTCCTGCGCAGCACGACCACGACGCTCACCGAGCGCGACGGCACGACGTTCCAGAAGGGCTCGGCGGTCACGATCGGGCTGTGGGCGCTGACCGTCGCGGTCCGGATCGGACTGGTGGCGCTCGGCACCGCGCTGGGCGTCGCGGGCCCGCTGACCTCGACGTCGATCGCGCTCACCCTCGGCGTCAGCATCTTGGTGCAGAACGCGACGACCTACCTCCGCATCCAGCGCCGCGGCCTGCCGCTGGCCGACCGGCGCCCGGCGGCACTCAGCCGCTGACGCGCCCCAGCATCCGCGCGTACATCCGGCCGGGGCTCGGCACCGACGGCGGCACCAGGAACCCGGGCAGCGGCGGCAGCCCGCCGACGAACCCGCCGAGCTGCTCGTACAGCTCGGCCGCGCCGGACGGCCGGGCATCCGGCTCCTTCGCCAGCACCTCCGCAAGCAAGGCGTTGAGCTGGTTCGGGACACCCCGGACCGGCGGCGGCAGCTCCTTGACCTGCCGCTCGAACACCGCGTACGCGGTCGGCCCGTCGAACAGCCGCTGCCCGGTGAGCATCTCGTGCAGCACGCAGCCGAGCGCGTAGAGGTCGCTGCGCGGTTCGGCGCCGCCCCGCTGGATCTGCTCGGGCGCCATGTACGACGGCGTCCCCAGCAGCTGCCCGGCCCGCGTGAACTGCGCGGCGTCGGCTTCCCGCAGCACGGCGAGCCCGAAGTCCATCACCTTCACGCCGCCGTCGGGCCCGAGCATCAGGTTGGACGGCTTGAGGTCGCGGTGGCACACCGCGAGCGCGTGCGCGGCGGTCAGCACCGCGCACGTCTGCGCCGCGATCGCCGCGGCCCACGGCACCGGCAGCGGCCCGTGCTCGGCGAGCAGGTCGGCCACGGTCACGCCGTCGACGAACTGCATGACCTGGAACAACCGGTCGTCGTGGGTGCCGTAGTCGTACAGCGTCGGCACGCCGGGGTGGTCGAGCGTCGCCAGGATCCGCGCCTCGCGCGCGAACCGGGCTTCCAGTTCTTCGTCGCGGCCCGGCAGCCTGAGCAGCTTGATCGCCACGCGCCGGCCCAGCCTGCGGTCGTGCCCGCCGTGCACCGCGCCCATCCCGCCGCGGCCGAGCGGCAGCTCGTCGAGCTCGTAGCGGTCGGCGATCAGCATCCGTTCCCCTATCGGCCCGGGCTGAGCCGTCCTTCGACAAGTCCTGCGAAGCCTAGCCGGACCAGCTCACGGCCCGTTTCGGCCGCCTGGCGCAGGACGGCGTCGAACTCGGCGAGACTCCGGAAGACCTGGCCGTATTCGCGCTGGACGGCGATCGGGACGCGCGGGATCCGCACGCGCCTGCCGTCGATCCGGGTCGACGCGGACGCGGCGGGCAGGTCGGCCGCGCGCAGGCAGCCGGCCAGAAAATCCGCGTCCAGCCGCGCGGCGTCGACGCGGTACACGGTGAGCCCGGCGCCCACCGGCCCCACCGGTCCACTGTGGACGTACGCGATCCCGGTCACCGACGCCACGACGTCGCCCGCCTCGGCGAGCGGGTGCTCGGCGTCCGCGCGGGCCGCCGCGTGCCGCACCTCGACGACACCGGCCTTGACCAGCTCGCCGATCGTCGTGAACACGGGCTCGCCGTCCGCCGCTTCCAGGGGCGGCAGCCGCGGGACGAGCTCGGCGAACCGGCTCCGCACGGCCTCGAAGGCCTGCCCGGGATCCTCGTCGCTGGTGCGGCGGCGGGCCGGGGTCAGGTCGACGTCGTCGTCGAGCAGGTCGATGATCCGGACCCCGGATTCGGGGTGCTCGCGGAACTCCCGCCACATTTCGTCCACTGTGGACAGGTCGTCGCCCGCCTCGCCGAGCAGCACCGTGGACGGCGGGCGCTCGCCGGGAACCGGCCGCCGCAGCAGCCAGAGGTCGGGACCAGCCGGCGTGAGCGTGACGACGGCGCGGACCGCGCCCGCGCGCAGGAGGTTGCCGCGGATGCGCTTGCCGCTGCGCCGCCCGGCCGCCGCGCCCGGCATCAGGATCGCCACCGCGCCGCCGGGTTCGACGTGGGCGAGGCAGTGCTGCACCCAGGCGAGCTCGGGCTCGCCCCGCGGCGGGAGGCCGTACTCCCAGCGTTCGTCGCCGACGAGTTCGTCGTGGCCCCAGGCGCGTTCGTTGAACGGCGGGTCGCACAGCACGGCTTCCGCGGTCCGGCCGGCGAAGGCGTCTTCGCGCAACGCGTCAACGGGGTGGACCTCGGCTTCGAGGCCGCGCAGCCGCAGCCGCAGCGCCGCGATCGACGCCGTCATCGGGTCGCTGTCCTGCCCCAGCACGGTTTTCGCGCCGCTCGCCAGCGCGAGCGCGCCGAAGCCGCACGCGGGGTCGAGGATCGTCGAAACCGGGCCGACGAGCCGCGCCATCAGCTCGGCGATCGGCTCCGGCGTGGCCGACAGCCGCCGCGAGTGCGCCTCGAAGTACCGGCGGCAGACCAGTTCGAACGCCGCGACCGGGCCCGCGCGGTGCGTCATCTCGCTGAGCAGCGTGAGCAGTTCGGGGTCGTCGAGCTTGCTGTCGAAGGTGTCGAAGATGCCGGCCTGGAAAGCGAAGAAGACGCCCGCGCGGTTGACGCGCTCGGCGAGGTCGAGGTCGTCACCGAGGGCGCGCAGGCGCTGCCAGGCGCGTTCGCCCTCGCTCAGCTCGAACGGCTTGCCGCGGGCCTCGAACCAGCCGGCGACGGCGGACAGGCCGAACAACGGACTCGAAGCCGTGCCGCCGACCGGCTGCGGGAAGTCCGGGTAGCGGCGGCGCCAGTTGCTCACCGCGGCCCGGCCGACCCCGGCGAGCCGCGCGATGTCGGCCGCGCTGACCGTGGCGTCGTCGTCCATGGCGAGAACTCTATCGGAGGATGCTCCATTCAGCCGACATGGTTGTGAACTCAGTCAACCAATGCTTACATGGGGAACATGACACACGATCGGTACGTCCTGCGGTACGCCGCGGGGTCGGACGTCGGGCAGCGTCGCCAGGTCAACGAAGACGCGGTGTACGCGAGTTCCCGCCTGCTGGCCGTCGCCGACGGCATCGGCGGCCAGCCGTACGGCGAGGTCGCCAGCGCGACCGCGGTGGACGTGCTGCGCGAGCTCGACGTCGACCTCCGGCGACTCGACCTCACCGGGGTCGATCTGGCCGCGACGCTGACCGGCGTGGTCAAGTCGATCGACGAGCGGCTGCACGAAGTGGCCGCGCAGGAGCCGGAAACGACGGGCATGGGCACGACCCTGACGGCCCTGATGTTCGACGGCATCGACTTCGCGGCGGCCCACATCGGCGACTCCCGCGGCTACCTGCTGCGCGACGGCGAACTGCGCCGCCTGACCCGAGACCACACGCTCGTCCAGGCCCTGGTCGAAGACGGCCGCGTGGCGGCGGAGGACGCGGAGTCGCACCCACGGCGGTCGTTGCTGATGAAGGCGTTGCAGACGGCGGGATCCGGTGCCCCGGACATCTGGACGTTCCCGGCCGCGGAGGGCGACCGCTACCTGCTCTGCTCGGACGGCCTGAGCGGCCCGGTCAGCGAACCGCGCCTGAGAGACGTCCTGGCGTCTGTGGCCGACCCGGCGGAGGCGATCCCGGAACTGATCCGCCTGGCCAACGAAGGCGGCGGCCCGGACAACATCACGTGCGTGGTGGCCGACGTCACGCGCTGACCCACCTTCGAGTCGCGTGAAGAGCATCCGGTATCGTCTCCTGCGGAGGATTGGCCGAGCGGCCTAAGGCGCACGCTTGGAAAGCGTGTTGGGTTCACGCCCTCGCAGGTTCGAATCCTGTATCCTCCGCCGTTTGATCAGGCGAAACGCCGGGCCGCGCGCCCGGCGTTTCGTCGTATCGGGGCCGACTGTGCTGCCAAAAACTGCTGGCCTGCACCGGATCGGCGCCCCTAACGTCCCTCGCGTGAGCTACGAACACCCGCTGGCCTACCTGCTCGGCATCGAAGGCCTCGCGCTGCTGCGCGGCTTCACCGGCGAGTTCGACCGCGAGTTCACCGAAGCCCGCATCGCCGAGGTCCGCCGGCTCCTCGACGACGAATCCCTCGCCGACGGCGTGGCCGTCGAGCGGCTCGACAGCGTGACCGGCTACGACCTCTGGGCCGGCACCTACGACGACCCCGCGAACGCCGCGTTCGCCCTCGATGAGCCACTCCTCGAAGAATTCATCGGGACGCTGCCACCCGGCGACGCCCTCGACGCGGCCTGCGGGACCGGCCGCTACTCACACATCCTCACGCGGCGCGGGCATCGCGTGATCGGCGTCGACAGCTCGCCCGGCATGCTCGCG
The DNA here is from genome assembly GCF_014873755.1 of Amycolatopsis lexingtonensis. Lineage (NCBI taxonomy): Bacteria > Bacillati > Actinomycetota > Actinomycetes > Pseudonocardiales > Pseudonocardiaceae > Amycolatopsis > Amycolatopsis lexingtonensis. The sequence goes on along the minus strand of NZ_JADBEG010000001.1, from coordinate 7,794,141 downwards.
GGGGCTCGCGAACGGGTGCCCGGCGGGGACTTCCGGCTCGGCGACCTCACCGCGCTGCCCGTCGCCGACGCCTCCGTCGATCTCGTCACCTGCGGCCTCGCGCTGACCCACGTCGCCGACCTCGGCCCGGTGTTCGCGGAGTTCGCGCGCGTGCTGCGGCCGGGCGGGCACGCCGTGCTCTGCGACGTCCACCCCGAGTCCGTCGCCCGCGGCTCGATCCCCTCGCTGCGCGGCCCCGGCGGACAGCCTGGGCGACTCGCCTCGCACCGGCACCTCGTCGGGAACTATCTGCGGGCCGCGCTGGCGGCCGGTCTCACCGCGCTCCGCTGTGAAGAACCGTGCCCGCCGCCGAAGGATCCCGCGCCCGCGACGACCGAGCCCGGGCCGTGGGAGGTCTGGCCGTGGAGCCTCGCCGCCCTCGTGCCGGACGCGGCCCGGGCGGCCGGGCGGGGCGTGCCGGCGCTGCTCGTCTGGGATTTTCAGCGGCCCGAAATATGAAACCTCTTCGGCGCTGCGCTTTCTCCGCGGGTACGGCGAGTCACGACCAGGGCTGGGCGAAACGGGTTACTCCTGTAGCGCTAGTCTCAGCCACACCTCGCCCGCCCCCTCGTCGAGAAAGGCCAGCAGTGGCACGAAAACCGCTCTGACCTGGGGTGGCGCTGGCCAGCGACTTCAGTGTGCGGTACTGGTGCCGGGACGACCCCCGCACAGACCGTGATCGGCCCGGCCCCGGACGTTCCCACGTCCGGGGCCTTGCTGATTCCGGACCCGCGATCACTCGGCAAAGTCAGATGATCACGCTGAGTCGTTGGATCTGTTTCAATGGAATCCGTCCCGCACGACACCAGAGATTTCGAGGAGTAGAGGCCCGATGGCCGGAGTCGAAGAGATCCGCGCTGGCATCGCGCTCGCCAACGAAAAGGCGTCCGCGAGCATCGCCGCTCTGCAGCAGGCAGCGCAGTCTCTCGAAGAAGCCCAGCAGTCGCTCGCACAAGCGACGCAGGGCAGCAGCCAGCACGAAGTGAGTCAGGCACACGGACTGCTGGCCGAAGCCCTGCAAGGCATCAATGGTCTGCAGAGCACCGTCCAAGCAAGCATTTCCTCAGCTGACTCCTACTCGGCGCGTCTCTAGCCGGATGACGCTCGCCGAACTCCACCAGCTGCTGACCGCGGTCGTGGCTGGGCTCGCCGATGCGCGCGCCCACTCCGAGCGGGCCACGAGCCTGCTCGGGGAAGCCCGGCAGGCGCTCGTGGACGCCCAGGCCAAGGCCGATCCCTGGCTCCCTTCGCAGTACGCGCAGGCCGGCGAGGGGCTCGACCAGCTCCTCGTCCGCCTGGCTTCTGCCGAAGACCTGGTGAGCGGATACCGGTCGCGCCTGTAATCCTGCTAGGGACACCTTTTTCTTGGGGACGCCGATGGCCAACAAGTCAGCCGAGCAACGCAACCGCGTCGAGACCGCACTCGACCGGGTCCGCCATCAGATCGGGCTGGTGCTGGGCGCGGCCGCCGGGGCGCGCCAAGCCGCCGAAGCCGACCTCGCCAAGCTCGAGCTGGAGCGGGACATCGTCCGGGTGGGCATGAACCACGCCGGCGCCGAGCAGCAGAGCGAGTGGTCCCGCCACCCCGCCGCGCACGAAGTGTTCGGCGCGCTCGGCACCGTGCGAAGCGCTTTCTACACCGACTGGAGCCAGGGCCCCGCGACCCTGCGGGACCTCGTCGCGCACAACGCGCCCGGCCCGGCCGGACTGCCACCGGGCGACTGGCTCGGCACCGTCGGGCACAACCCCGGCCTCACCTCGCCCGGTCTGTGGCGCGTCGGCTCCGCGACGGCCGCCGGCAACGACCCGACCCGCGTGTTCGACGTCGCCGTCCCGCTGCTCGACGAGTCGCACCTGGCGATTTCGTCGGCGCCCAAGACGCGGCCGGTGATCGACGGCATCGTGCAGAACCTGCTGGTCCGCATGCTCTCGACGTTCGAGCCCGGCTCGGTGCGCGTGCACCTGTGGGACATCGGGCAGCTGACCGCGATCCTGCCCGACCTCTACCCGCTCAGCCACACCAGCGCGCTGTCGCTGTACGACCCCGGGCGCCTCGAGGACCTCCTCGACGAGCTGGCCGGCCACATCCGCCGGATCCACGCGAGCTGCATGTCCGCCGGGTACACGTCGCTGCGGGAGATGCGGCAGAAGACCGAGCAGCGGGGCGAGCCGTTCCGCATCGTCGTGCTGTACGGCAACGGCGAAACCCTCGAACCCGAACGCGCCCGCGACCTCAAGCGCGTCGCGAGCGGTGCGCTGGCCGCCGGGATCTGCCTGATCATGGTCGACGTGCCGACCGCCGTGAGCGCGCCGGTCGAGACGCTGAGCCTGCTCGACGACCGGCACGCGATCAGCAGCATGACCGGCACCGACCTGGTCGTCGACCTCGATTCCGCGATGCCCTCCGCGCAGGTCATCCGGGCCGTCGACACGATCGCGAAGGCGTTGATCGCCAAGCAGGGCGGCCCGCGCTCGTTCGACGACCTGCTGCCGACGGAGCTGGGCCGCGAAAGCTCCGCGCGAGAACTGCGTGCCCCGGTCGGGTTCTTCGAAGGCGAGCCCGTCGAGGTCGTGATCGGCGACGCGAGCCCCCACGTCCTGATCGGCGGTCCGTCCGGTTCGGGCAAGACCAACTTCCTGTACGCGCTGCTCGGCAGCCTGGCGGCGCGGTACACCCCGGACGAGCTGGCGCTGTACCTGCTGGACTTCAAGGAAGGCGTCTCGTTCGCCGGGCTGGCGCCGGGCCGGAAGGACGCGAGCTGGCTGCCGCACGCGCGGCTCGTCGGCGTCAACGTCAACACCGACCGCGAGTTCGGCTTGGCGCTGCTGCGCTTCCTGGCCGACGAGCTGCGCCGCCGGTCCGCGGCCGCGAAGGAGCACGAGGTCACGAACCTCGCCGACCTCCGCGAAGCCGACCCCGGCGGGCACTGGCCGCGGATCGTCGCGGTGATCGACGAGTTCCAGTACCTGTTCGCCGGCCGCGACCAGGTGACGGCGACGGCCACGCAGCTGCTGGAGGACATCGCGCGGCGCGGCCGGTCGCAGGGCATCCACCTGGTTCTGGCCAGCCAGGACGTCGCCGGGATCGAGGCGTTCTGGGGCAAGCCGGCGGTGTTCGAGCAGTGCACGCTGCGGATCGCGATGCCGAAGGCGCGGCGCGTGCTGGCCGAGACGAACAACGCGGCGGTATCGGCCCCGAAGTGGCACGCGGTGATCAACCACGACTCCGGCGTCGCGCACGGCAACCAGCTGGCCCACGTGCCGGACGCGAGCAGCAAGAACGTGTTCGTCCGGCTCCAGCACCGGTTGTGGGAGGAGTACGCGGGCCGGTTCCCGCGCCCCCGCCTGTTCGACGGCGCGCACCAGCCCGTGCTCGAACAGTTCCCGGCGTACCTGGACCTCAAGCCGAACACGAAGCCGCGCGCCCTGCTCGGCCAATCGATCGACGTGACCGAGACGGCGTGCGGCGTCGACCTCCCGCGCGCACCGGGCCGCAACGTCGCGGTGCTCGGCTCGGCCACCGCGGAGGCACTGTCCATCATGGACTCCTCGGCGCGTTCGCTGTCCCGGCAGTACGAACCCGGCGAAGTGGAGTTCGTGCTGAGCTGCCCGATCGAGGCGTGCGGCCCGGCCGCGTGGGAGCTGACCGAGCGGCTGCGCGAGGACGGCCACGCGGCCTCCCTGGTGGAGGACCTGACCGGCGTGCTCGAATCGATGACCGGCTCGCTGTCCGGTGGCGCGAAAGTGCTGCTCCTGTACGGAGTGGACGCGGCGCTGCCGGCCCTGGAAGCGAAGGCGGTCGGCCAGCTGAAGAGCGGCCTGGACCACCTGCGCGTGATCTTGAAGCAAGGGCCGGGCCACGGCATCCACACGATCGGCTGGTGGCGCAGCATCGCCCGGCTGAAGGACACTCTCGGCTTCGGCGGCACCGACGACATCGGCACGTGGGCCGCGCTCGACGTCCAGGGCAACGAACTGTCGCCGTTCGCGGCGGGACAGGTCGTGCACTGGTCACCACGCCCGGGCCGCGCGTTGTTCTTCGACCGCACGACCCACGGCGCCCCCGAAGTGATCATCCCGTTCCAGCGTCCGGAGAACGCGCAATGACCGACGACGGTGCCACCGCGGCCATGCGGTACAAGGAGATCATCGCCCTGTCCCGCGGCTCGGCGGAGAACCTCCGCGAGTGGGAGCTGCAGCGCGCCGAGACCCTGGAAGCGGAGATCGAAGAAGCCAAGGGTGCGATCGAGGTGGCTGTAGACCGCGAACAGCGGGCCGCCGAGCGCGCGACGCGCTGGTGGAAGATGGCGCTGCACAACATCCAGGGCCTGCTGTGGCTGGACCCGGGCGACGAACCCCGCCCGGTCATGACGGCGCGTCCGGCGTACTTGGAGCGGTACCTCGAGGAGGTCAAGCCGAGCTACCAGGAGCTGGTGCAGGCGGTGCTCGGGTTGGGCTGGCGGGCCAAGCGGGCGGCGCCGAAGCGGGAAGAGCCACCTGCTTAGCCGATCTCAGACGTCGAAAACGGTGTCGTAGGGCTCTTCCTCGTCGGTGGGTGCCGGCCTGCGCGGCTTTTGTGCGGGCTGTGGCGCGTCTTGCAGGGTCAGCGGCCGCCCGGCGGCCACGGCTTCCCGAATGGCGGTGGTGATGGTCCGGCTGAGCGTGCCGGCGTCGTAGCGCATGGCTTCGGGGGCGACCCGGACTTCGCTGACGACGCCGCCCGTCCCGGCGACGACGGTGACGGTGCGATCCGGCGATACGACGGTGGTGTGGTCACTCCCGGCGATGCCTGCGAGGATGCGCTGGTTCTCGGCTTTGCGGTCTTCGATCTGCTTGAGCTGCCAGCGCATTTCCTCGATGAGTTGCGGATTGTCGCTCATGCCACCTGCCCCGGCTGACGTCGTGCGACTGTGCGCGCCCCGGCCTTCGACCGTGCCTCGAGAGTCAGATCGCCCACGGCCCCGGCCTCCCCGGCTGAGCCTGGTTCGGCGCGTAGACGAACTCGTAGTACTTACCGACCTTGTGCTCGATCAGACCGTACCCCCGGCTGTACCCCACACGAAGGAGATCCTCCTGGGCCAAGCCGATTTCGTCGAACCGGACATAGACCTGTCGACGGCCGTCGAGTTGTGCGGCCAAGAGTGCCATCTGGTGTTCCCGGGGTTTCCGGGATTTCCTGAACCGGATGACGTTGACGGTGACGCCTACGGCCAAGAGCCCGCCGAGCACGATGAAGCCGAGTACGTAAGCCGCTGGAGAAGTCGGAGAGTCCGTCGCCGCGGCAGCCACCACGCCCGTCATCCGTTCTCCTGCTCGCTGCGGAGGCTCCAAGCGACCTTTGCCGTGGCTTCGGCCACGGCGGGCCAGGCGTCCTCCGACTCGGCGACCACCGAAAGGATCACCACGTACCGGCCGTCCGGCAGCGGGATCTGGTACTCCGCCTTGATCTGGGTGCGCACGTCGTGCTCGGGCAGGTGGAACTCGCCGCCGCTGAACGCCACGAGCGCCGGGCCGATCGGCAGCCGCACCGGTTGAACGGCTGACCGCGGGTGGCGCGTGCGGTACTCCGCGGCCATCGCCGCGACGACGGCGTCCCGGTTGCCCGGCGAGGTCTCCGGCCACTGGACCACGCCCAGCGTCAGGGTCGCGACATCACCCTTTCGGGCGAGGACCACCAGGACGATCCCCCCGACGACGGCGAGTGTCCCGAAGTACTCGGCGTCACTGCCGTTGAACTTGGACCCCGCGAGGTTCAGATCGCCCACGGCACCGACCTCCCCGGCTGCTGCGGTGTGTAGACGAACTCGTAGTACTTGCCGACCTGGTGCACGATCAGGCTGTAGCCGCGGCTCTGCGCCACCTGCAGCAGATCCCGGTGATCCAGGCCGACCTCCATCATCCGGAGGTACACGCGGCTCCGGCCGTCCAGCTCCGCGACCAAGCGCGCGATCTGCGTCTCTCGCGGCTTCCTCGACCGCATCGTGCGGACGACGGTCAACGTCAGACCACCGACGATCACCAAGCCCATCAGCACCAGGAACATCACCCGCGCCGGGTCATCACCCGAACCGGCGGCCACCGTGCTGATCACGGCGTTTCCCCGCTGCGGAGGCTCCAAGCCACCTTCGCGGTCGCCTCGGCGACCGCGGGCCAGGCGTCCTCCGACTCGGCAACCACCGACAGGATCACCACGGACCGGCCGTCCGGCAGGGGTATCTGGTACTCCGCCTTGATCTGGGTTCGTACGTCCTGTTCGGGCAGGTGGTACTCCCCGCCGCTGATGGCGACGATCGCCGGGCCGATCGGGAGGCGGACCGGCTGCACCACGGCGCGTTTGTGGCGGCTCCGGTACTGCTCGGCCATCGCCGCGACCAGGGCGTCGCGACTGCCAGGCGCCGTCTCCGGCCACTGCGCCACACCCAGCGTCAGAGTCGCGACGTCTCCCTTGCGCGGGCCGACCGCGAACTTGCCGAACACCCGGATGCCGTTGGCCTGCATGGTCGGGACCAGGGCCATCAGGTAGCTGCCGAACTCCTCGACGGACTTCCCGGCACCGGCGGCCAGGTTCTCGGCGATGGTCCAGGCGTGGCCGCGGTTCTTCTTGTCGTCGGTGCCCACCGGCATCCCCGCGAAGCCGGGCGGCAGGTCGATCTGCAGCGGCATCAGTTCCACACCTCGTCTTCCGCCCGCTCACGCCGGCGCTCCGGTGCGTTGTCGGCCTGGACCCCGGCATCGGCCGCGTTGCCCAGAGCCACCGCCGCCCACGGTGCGGGTCCGGCGACCAGCGTGCTGCCGGCCACTGCCACCTGTCCCCAGTCCTTGGGCACCCAGTAGTTCTTGAAGTCGTCCCAGGGACTCTCGAAGTCATCGCCCTCCGCGGCTTCGCTCCCCAGCTGACCGGCCAGCGCGCCGTAGGTCGCCACCTTGATCACGGTGTCCGGCATCATGGGATTCAACCCGGCGATCGAAGTGACCGCACCCGCCACGTCGAAGATCAAAGTTTCGGGTGCCACATCGGCTCCAGCCGCCTTCGCGACAGCGTGACCGCCGAGTGCCGCCACACCGAGGGAGCCGGCGACGAGGCTCGTGACTTCACCGGCAGGCGGCGGGAGGACGTCACTCAGTACACCGAGGCCATTGCCGATGTCACCGACCACATCCGAGACCTTCGACAGCAGCTCCGCGTGGTCCTGGACGAAGTCCCAAGCCTGATCAACCCCGTCGGCGATCGTGGTCGACAAGTCGACAAACGCTCCGCCGACCGCGTCCTCCAGCTTGTCCAGCAGGTCCGGCTCGTCCGGGGCCAGCTCCTTCGCCTTCCGCAGCGCCTCCGCGACCCGGCCCGCCGCCTCCCCGTGCTCCTGCTGGAGCTGCTTCGCCGCGTCCTGGATGTTCTGGCAGCCGTCGATCGCCGCCTGGAGCTGCCGGCCCGCGTTGTCCAACAGCCTCTGCGCTATCCGCAGGGACTGCTGATCCGGGAACGTCCGGTTCGCCAGCGCGAGGTCCGGGTTCGCCCGCGCCGCCTCCGCTGCCTGGGCCGCCGTCTCCGCTCGGGCCTCCAGGTCGGATGCGCGTTTCTGCAGGTCACCCAGCTGCTGGGCCCAGGCTTCGAGCGCGGAGCCGGCGTCGCCCATCGAACGGGCCGCGCCCTCGAGGTACTGCGGCAGCGGGCCGATGCGCCGGGCGAACGCGTCGCTCGCCTCGCCCTGCCAGATGCCCTGCTTCCGGACGATCCGGCGCAACGCGTCGTCGGCCTCGGTCAGGTCCTTGCTCACTGCCCGGTACTTGCTCGCCAGGTCGGTGACGCCGTCGAGGTCGCCGGGCGCCGGGTCGAAGCCCAGGGCCGGGAAGTCGCGCCTGCTCATCGGCCGAGTCCGTCCAGGATGCCGGTGATGCCGCCGGTCGCGCCGCCGCCCACCATGCCGCCGTCGCCCACTGGCGCTTCGCCGGACGGCTGCCCGACCCGGGGGTAGTGCCCCCGGGTCCCGGTGCCGGGCCCGTCGCCGGGTTCGTCACCCAGCACCGCCGTGCCCAGCTTCGACAGCTCGCCGCCGAACTGCGCCTCGATCCGCTCGTACTTCTGCTTCGCCTGCTTCAGCCGTTCAGTGATCTCCGTAGCCGCGTCGCCGAGCCGGCCGATCCCGTAGCCCCATGCCTCTTCGAACTCGACGCCCGCTTTGCCCAGATCGGCGTTCCCCAACGAGCCGAACGCCCCACCGCCGCCGAGCTTCTTGTTCGCGTCGGCCATCCGGCCCGCCGCCGTACCGAGGTCGTCGATGAGCTTGCCCAGCTCGTCGACCTTCACCGCATACCCGTCCACGCCACCCCTCCCCTGTGGTCCCGTCCAACCTAGGACGGCGGTCAACCCTCCGCGGTTTCATCGTCACCCAAAGGAGCGAGCAAGAGAAAGGCCCCCGTCGGGTCAAACCCGACGGGGGCCGGCGAAACCTCAGTGGCCGAAGACCTGCTCCAGGTAGTCGAGCAGGTCGTTGAGCCCGTCCTGCAGCGCGTTGCCCGCACCCGGCCGGAACCGGATCACCTGCGGGTCGTGGTCGCTGGCCTGGTCGGCGAACTCCGCGTTGATGTGGACGACGTCGTAGTCCACCCCGCGCGGCGCCTTCGACGCCAGGATGTGGTCCAGCACCTGCGACTGGCCCTCGAACACGTAGCTGTACCGCTCGGCTTCCGGCACCGAAGCGATCAGGTCCTTCAGCACGCCACCGGCGGTGAGCGTCTGGACCGCCGGCGAGAACGGGTAGTCGTTCAGGTCGCCCGCCACCACGATGTTGGCGCTCTTGTCCGACGCCAGCAAGGAATCGACGAACCCGCGCAGCACCGTGGCCTGCTTCGCGCGCTGCACCTCGGAACTCCGCGCCGGCGGCTGGAAGCGGCCGTGCGTCGGCTGGTCGCCGCCCTTGGAGTTGAAGTGGTTGGCGATGACGAACACCGTGCGGCCCTTGAAGACGAACTCGCCCGCCAACGGCTTGCGGCTGGTCGTCCAGGCTTCGTTCGCCGGGTCGACGCGGCCCGGCGATGCCGTCAGGTGCGTCTTCCCGTGCTCGCGCACGACACCGACCGCCGTCGTCGAAGTCCCACCCGGACGGTCCACAAAGGACACGCGCGCCGGGTTGAACAGGAACGCCACGCGGATGTTGCCGCCCGGCTGGCCGCCGTCCTGGTCGTTCACCGGGTCGATCGAGCGCCACTGGTAGCGCGGGCCGCCCTTGGCGACGATGGCGTCGGTGAACTTCTGCAGCGTCTGGTCCGCCGCGACGGTGCCGTCGTCGGTCGCGCCCGTGTTGTCCTGGATCTCTTCCAGGTTCACGATGTCCGGCGTCGCCAGGTGCGTCACGATCGCCTCGCCGAGCCGGTCGTACTTGGCCTGCGAGTCACCGGGCGCCAGGTTCTCGACGTTGTACGTCGCGACCGCGAGCTCGCCCGACCGCTGCTTGCGCGTGGCCTCGCCCTGCAGCCCGTTGTCCTTTTCGGTCCCGAGCACGCTGGCGAACAGCGTGTAGCCACCGAAGTTGCTGTACTCGACGGGCCCCGAGGTGGTGCCGGTCAGCACGTCGCCGACGTTGAGCTTCGGGAACGGCCGCTGGTCGAACGGGATCAGCGACGACACCTTCATGACGCCGCTGTTGAGCTGGTCGTAGCCCAGGTAGACGCTGCCGCCGCGGACCGACTCGTGCTGGTCCGGCTTGGACGTCACGTACAGCTCGTTGAAGGAGTTCGACGGGCCGACGACGCGGGCGTCGCTGACCGAAACGACCTCGCTCTCGTGCGACTCCCAGAAGTCGAGCGCGTACTTCGACGGCTCCAGGGCGAGCGGCTCGATGTTGCCGCCAGGCGACGGCGCGTACGTCGTCGGCACGGTGTCGGGGTTCAGCACGGTCGGCGCGGGCAGCGCGTTCCCGTGCGAGTCGACCGTCCACTGTGCACTGCTCAGCTCGGTGAGCGACTGGTAGTTCGACGTCGACGGCGCGTCCGGGTAGAACTCGCGGACGGTGCCCGCCGCGGTCACGGCGTCGCCGACCGCCACAGCCGGGGTGGTCGAGCCGGCGTAGACGAACAGGCCCTCGCTGGTGCGCGGGTCGTTGTCCGGGTTCGGGTCGGTGAGCCAGAAGCCGCGCGACGAACCGAACGTCCGGGTCGCCGTGACCACGCCGGTGACGGCGCTGACCTTCTGGTCCTTGAAGGGCGAAATGCGCGTGGTGCCCTGGATTTCGTGGATCTTCGCCGGGGTGCCGGGTTCGCCGGGGTTGCCGCCGCCGGTCGTTTCGCCCTTGGTGTTCGTCGGGGACGGGTCGCCGACGGTGAAGTCGGCGGCGTTGTCGTCCGTGTCGGCCAGCGAGGTGCCGCGCGCGACGGACGTCGTGTTGGACGGCGCGGCCGTCGGGGCGCCTTCGCGGACAGTGGCCGCGCCGAACCCGACGAGGTCCTTGACCCGGGTGTCGGCGGCGCAGTCCGCGGCGGTCTTGCAGGTCAACGCGGTGGTGCCGGAGACGAGGGCGATCGTGCCCGCGGTCGCGGACATCGCGATCGCGCCGGTCGCGTCCGGCGTCGGCAGCGCGACCGTGCCGCCGCTGCCCTTGCCCTCGGCCACGAGGTAACGCCCGCCCGGTGCCACGCTGCCGGCCAGCGGAGTGACCTGCCAGGTGCTCGACGGGCTGGCCGAACCGGGCAGGTACTGGACGCTGAAGCCGTCGACGCTCGTGGCTGCCGCGCCGTGGTTGGCGAGCTCGACGAAGTCGTTGGTCAACGTGGCGCCGGAGTTGCCACCGCCGCCGTAGACCTCGGCGATGACCGCGTCGGCGCTGGGTGCGGCGAGCGCGGCCGGGGCGGCCACGCCGCCGAGCACCAGGCCCGACGCAACGGCCACCGTGAAGGCGGCCTTGGATCTGTGGGTCTTGGTCACCCTGAGTCCCCTTTGTGCTTGAACAGTCGTGGCATAGTCCCCCGGGCAAGTGAGGAGGAGGAAGACAAAGATGCAACGATTCGTAACAACTACTTTCGTCGTCACTCATTTGGCAGAGCAGGTTTTGTGATCACGCTGGTACTCGGCGGAGACGTCAACATCCAGGGCCGGGCCACCCCGGCGACGGCGTTCGAGCGGCTGAGCCCGCTGCTCCAGGGCGCGGACCTCCGGTTCGTGAACCTCGAGGGCGCCGTCGACGCACGGGTGGCCGAAGCGCTGACGGCGGCCGCCATCGACGTCGTCTCGTGCGCCAACGACCTCACCGCGGTGGCGAGCCTCCCGGTCCTCGACCACGCGGGGATCGCGCACTGCGGGGCCGGCGCCAACCCCGACGCCGCGCACGCGCCCGCGGTGCTCGAGCGGTCGGGCGAAAAGGTCGCGTTCCTCGCGTACACCGCACTCCGGTCTCGCGGGCAAAGCGCGTTGCCGGACTTCCCCGGCGTCGCGCAAGCGTTTGCGACCACGGCTTACCAGCCCGATCCGCGCGTCGCGGAGATCCCGGGCCGCCCGCCGCTCGTCCGCACGACACCGGTGCCCGAGCACCTCGACCGGCTCGTCGCCGACGTCAAGCAGGCGAAGGCGGCGAACGACCACGTCGTCGTCTCCATGCACTGGGGACTGCCGGGGCCGGAGCTGACGGAGTACCAGGTCGCGTACGGGCACGCGGCGATCGACGCCGGCGCCGACCTGGTGGTCGGCCACGGGCCGCACACCATCCAGGCCGTCGAGGTCCGCCGCGGCCGCCCGATCCTCTACAGCCTCGGCAACCTCGTCTTCGACTGGCCGGCGATGCGCGGGCGGCACGTCGACGGGCTGCTGGCGGGCTGCATGTTCGGCGCCGAGCCCCGGCTCGAGCTGATCCCGGTGCGGCGGAACGCGGACAACGAGTGCGAGCCGCTGGCCGGAGAGGACGCGGGGAAGGTGCTTCGGTACCTCTCGGACGTTTCGGCGTTGCGCTCGACCAAGGTGTCCGTCCACGACGGAATCGCCTCGGTGTCCGGTTTAGGCACTGTGTGAACAGTGGAGCGAAGCTCCTCCGTTGAGGGTGGCGGCGGGGAGGACGGTGGCGGTAACGGATCGCGCGCGTTCTGTGACAGCCGGACACCGGCTTGTCGCCCATCCGGCGCATCTGCCTTAAATGAAGCTCAAGGCCGGGAACAACCTGCGTGAAGCGGCGGTACGGTCTCCATGAGCCGCCGGAAAAGTGGCACAGACCACTCCCCGACAGCTCGCGGTCGGCACGACACGGGGGGAGGGAGAACGATCATGTGGGGGCTGATTGTTCTCAGCTGCGTGTTCGTGCTGGTGCTGGGGATAGCCGCGGTCGTGGACCTTCGGGACCACGACCGCGGCGAGCACCGGGCCTAGCGCACCGCCTGCCTCCCCTTGTAGCGGCCGAGGAGCGTGCGAGCACCGGCCAACGCGACCCGGCCGGCACCCTTCGCACTCGCGGCCAGGAACGTCGTCCAGTCGAAGTAGTCGCGCCAGAGGACGATCCGGCCGCCTTCGACCTCGAACGTGCCGCACACCCAGAACTCCGCTTCCCACGCGCCGCGGCGCAGCACATCCGTGCGTTCGGTGAGCACGACGTTGCCGTCCACGGCGATGTGGTGCGTGCGCGCCTCGAACCCGGAGCCGTACTTGGCCATGAAGCGGAGCTGTTTTTCGACCGCGGCGACGCCGCGGGCGGGCGGCAACGGCACGTTCTGGTACACGATGTCGCTCGCCGCGAACGTCAGCGCGCGGTCCACGTCTAGGTCTTCGAGGGCCTTGAGGAAACCGGTCACCACTGCCTGGGGTTCATCGGTCATGCCCCCAGGCTAAGGCTCAGAACGGCCGGTCGCCCGCGATGGCGACGCGCTCGGCGATCCGGACGTGCGGGTGGTAGTCGTTGACCGCGTAGTGCTGCGTCGCGCGGTTGTCCCAGAACGCCACCGAGCCGGGCCGCCAGCTGAACCGGACCTGGAACTCGGGCGTGTGGGCCTGCAGGAACAGGTACCGCAGCAGCCGGTCGCTCTCGTCGCGGTCCAGGCCGACGATGTGCGTGGTGAACGCCTGGTTGACGAACAGGGTGCGCCGCCCGGTCTCCGGGTGCGTCCGGACCACCGGGTGCTCGACCGGCGGGAAGCGGTCCTGCCACCGCGCGAGGAGCGCGGGATCGGAGAACCGGTCGAAGCCGGGGAGGTAGTCGTGGACGGCGGTGAGCCCGTCGATGCGCGCGCGGACGTCCGCGGGCAGGTTGTCGTAGGCGGCGGCCATGTCGGCCCACATCGTGTCCCCGCCGACCGGCGGCACCTCGATCAGCCGCAGCACCGAGCCGAGCGCCGGCTCCGGCCGCCAGGTGACGTCGACGTGCCAGATGTTCTCGTAGCCGGGCATGGCGGCGGTGCGCTCGAAGCGCGTGACGGCGTCGTCATCGCCCTTCGGGATGAACGGGTTGGTCTCCAGCTCACCCCAGTTCGCGGCGAACGCGCGCTGCTGGGCCGACGTGATGTCCTGGTCGCGGAAGAAGAGCACCTTCCAGTCGAGCAGGGCGCGGTTGAGCTCTTCGCGCAGCTCGGGGGTGAGCGGCTCGCGCAGGTCGACGCCGTCGACCTCGGCGCCGATCACCCGGCTCAGCGGCCGGATCCGGAAGTGCGCGTAGGTTTGCGGCGGCTCGCGCAGGACGCGCGGGCCTTCGACGATGCCGCCGGCGGGCGTGACGGCCTCGCGCAGCTGAATCCGGGCAGGAAGATCTACGGACATGGTTGTGCTCCAAGGGTTTTCGGGAGGGTTCGGACGCCGGGCTCGCGTCAGGCAGGGGGCGAGCCCAGGCGGCCGCGGCGGAGCAGGAGCTCCACGACGCCCTCTCCGATCGACCGCTTCACGGCGCGGTCGAGCCACCGGACGGGGATGCGTTCCGAGGTGGCGAGCATGACGCCATGGTCCGCGCCGTCCCGCCTCGCGGTCAAGACGTCCACTTGTTGGAACGTGCCGAACGGCGCAGGTCACCGCGATGCGGGCGGCTCGGGCGCATGAGGCAAGATCTTCCACGATCGGGTGAGCGCCCTTGACGACGGAGGTCCCCATGCCGGAAGGCAGAGGCTCGCGGATCGACACTGACCTGCCGGGACTCCGCGCGGGAGGCTTCGCCCCGAAGCGGCCTGACCGCCTGCGCGAGGCCGCCGACCTGCTGGACCAGGCGGCGGCCGCCGACGACAAGGCGGCGGGCCGGTTCGCCGAAGCCCGCGTCGACTCGACGCCGTTCGGCATCTCGCCGCAGGCCCGCGAGCTGGCGGCCCGCTGGGCGGCCGCGCTGGCCGCGCGCGAGGCCGACGCCCGCGTCCTCGGCGACGCGACGTCCGACCTGGCGGGCCGGCTGCGCATGGCCGCGGAGAGCACCCGGAGCACCGGCTTCCGGGGCCGGATCGCGGTGGCCCCGTGACGCTCGAGCTGTTCGAGCACCCGGCCCTGACCGCGGCGGCGGCGGAGCTCTCGTCGCTCCGCTCGGCGGCCGGCCGCCTGGGCGTCCCGGACCCGGTCGCGGCGCTCCGGCACCTGGACTGCGCCCCGGCCGCGATCCGCACGTCGGCGACGACGGTCGACACGGGTTCCCTGGTCGTGACGTCGGCCCAGGAGGAGTTCCGCGCCGGCGTCGACCGCGCGGAAACCGGCGGCAGCGCGGAGACGTTCGGCACCTGGGCGGACACAGTGGACGGTCAGTACGGCGCGGCCGCCCGCGCGGCCGCCACGACGGCGGCACTGGGTGCCCGCATCGCCTCGCGGCTGGACGAACTGGCGGAGTCGGCGGCGTCGGAGGTGTGCTCCATCGCGTCCGCCGCATCGGCGTCGGTGGCCGCGGTGCTGACCGGCGACCGCTCGGCCGATGTGGTCAGCGACGTCAGCACCGCGTGCACCGCCGTGCTGCGAACGGTCTCCGCGAAGGTGGCGTCGCTGTCTTCGCTGGCGGAGGAACTGGAGCCGTTGACGAGCCCCGCCGTCGAGCTCAGCTGAAGTGTTCGCGCGCCCATTCTTCGAAGGGCCGCGCGGGATGCCCGGTCACGTTCGCGACGTCCAGCGAGACGGGCTCTGGATCGTCGACTAGTGACGCCCAGTGGGCGAGTGCGCTCGTTGCGAATTCCTCACCCATGTATTGGGCCAGCTGCGTTTTCGCTTCTGTGAGTGGTTGTTCTTCCCACCGGACGGGCGTTCCGATCGCTTCGCCGATGATCTCGGCTTGAGTGGCTTGGCTCAGGGCTTCCGGGCCGGTGACGAGGTAGATCTGCTTGCGGTGGTCTTCGGTGAGCGCCTTGACGGCCATGTCGGCGACGTCGCGTTCGTGGACCAGTGAGCGTTTGGCTTGCCCGTACGGCGCTCTTACGATGCCGGTTTTCGCCTGCTGCGCCCAGCCGAGGGTGTTGGTGGCGAGGCCGGTGACGCGGAGAAAGGTCCAGTCGTCGGTGACGTTCCGGATGGCGGCCTCGACGTCTCCCCAGACACCGCCGTCCTCGGCCGACATGGCGGAGAGGTAGACGATCTTCTTGCCTTCGAAGGGTTTTACGGCTTGTTGGATGCCTTCGGCGGTAAAGAAGGGCCAGAGGAGGTAGACGGCGTCGACGTTTTCGGCGGCTTCGGTGGGGTTCGTGATGTCGCCGACGACGACCTCGACCCCTTCGGGCGCCTTGGCGGGGTCGCGGACGAGCACCCGGACGTCGGCGTCCTTCAGCCCGGCGACGACGTGGCGCCCGGAGTGACCGGTGGCTCCGGTGACGAGAACCTTCATGGAGTGCTCCTTGATCGGGTGGTACCGACCACGGTCACACTTCAAGTTCCCTTCAAGTCAAGCTACTTGGCGACGAAGATCAGCACATAGTTGCGGTTCTGGTGCGCCGCGCCGCAGTAGATGACACGACTGTCGAGCACGTCCCGACCGAAGACGTCGATCTGCCGTGCCCACATTCGCGGCAGCATGTTCACTTCTGTCCCCGCCTTGTACGCCCGATACCCGAAAAGCCGGCGGTTCTTGAAGCCCGCAGCTCGGGCTTTCGCCGTCGAAACTTCGACGGGACCGTAGGGATCCGCTGGGCGGTTCCCCCGCTTCTGCATTTCGACGACCAGCTGCCAGGCGAGGACGTCCGCAGCCTCAACCTGAGGTAACGGACCGTACCGTCGGCTCACGCGCAGAGCGTTCAACGCTCGGATCAACCGCAGTGACTGACCGAGATCGACATCGGAGGGAATGGCCATCAGCGGTCTCCTGACAGGTCGCGGCGATGAGGAGACACCACGCTAGGTCGGGCGATTGCCGTATGGCGAACCCCAAACCAGAGTTGTCCCATGAGCCGCGAGAGCGCCCTCGAGACGTTGGGTGAGACCATGCGCCACCTCCGGACCGCGAACGGCGCGAGCTTGACGGCCGCCGCCCTCGCGGCCGGCGTCAGCAAAGGCCACCTGAGCAACGTCGAACGTGGTCGCGACTCGCCGAGCTGGGATTTGATCGACTTCTACGAGGAGGCCTACGGCGGCGACGGCCAACTGTGGTCGGCCTACGTCGAAACGGTGGCCGGGCCACGACAACGCCGGCCGCAGGTAACGCATCCGGCCTACCCGATCGCCGGCGACGAATCAGCCTTCGTCGCCGACGTCACCGTGCCGGACGGCACCGTGATGCCACCGGGTTTCCGGTTCGAGAAGGTGTGGCGCCTCCGCAACGCCGGCACGGTCCCGTGGATCGGGCGGTACCTGCGCCGCCTGGGCGCCCCGGGCGGACTCGGCATTCCCAGCTCGCCGGTCCGGGTGCGGATAACCGACACGATGCCAGGCGAAACCGTCGACATCCGCGTGCCGCTGAAGTCGCACATCCTGCCGGGCACCGCGGAAATCCATTGGAAGATGGTCGACGAGGACGGCTTCGAGTTCTTCCCGGACCGCTACTACCAAGGCATCTTCATGATCATCGTGGTCGACGACCGAGCCCCGCCCCCGAACCTCCGGCGGCTCGTGCCCGACTGAGCCCGAAACCCACGGACCCCCGGCCAGCTGGGCTGACCGGGGGGCCGGGTGAGAGCGGTGGCGGTGGGATTTGAACCCACGGACGGGGATTAGCCGTCACACGATTTCGAGTCGTGCTCCTTCGGCCGCTCGGACACGCCACCGCCAAGAACAATACCGGAGGGTGTGCGCCGGGCTCACGAGGGGTCGCCCGCACCGCCCGAACGCCACCTGACCTGGGCTTCCCGGAGTGCGCCCCGGGCTCGCGTACGCAAGTCGTGAGCCGCCTCGCGGGCCTGGGCGCCGCGGCGCTGGGCCATGCCTTGGACCTGGAGCCGGCGGTTGCCCGTCGCCGAGCCGAGCTTCTGACGAGCGCCGCCGATCGTTTGCTGGATCTTGTGCTTCATCGTCATACCGGAGAGGTACCCAAAAAGTCAGCGCCGCATCGCGAAGTACGTCTCGAGCAAGCCGGCGCACTCGTCCACGAGCACTCCACCGTGGACTTCCGGGCGGTGGTTGAGACGTCGGTCACGCACCACGTCCCACAGCGAGCCCACCGCGCCCGTCTTCGGCTCCCACGCCCCGAACACCAGCCGCGAGATGCGCGCCAGCACCAGCGCGCCCGCGCACATCGTGCACGGCTCCAGCGTCACCGCCAGCGTGCAGCCCTCCAGCCGCCAGCCGTCGCCGACCGCGCCGGCCGCCGCGCGCAGCGCCAGGATCTCGGCGTGGGCCGTCGGGTCGCCGAGCTCCGTGCGCGCGTTGCGGGCCGCGGCCAGTGGGCGGCCGTCGGGGCCGAACACGACCGCCCCGATCGGGACGTCCGCGCCGGGAGCGCGCGCGGCTTCCAGCGCCGCCTCCACGGCCTCGGTGTCGGACGGGCGTCTCAGAGCTCGTCCAGGAGCTTGGCGAACTCACTGCCGAACCCGCAGCGCTGCGCGACCATCTGCAGCTGCTCGTCCGGGTACAGGTCGACCTCGCCGACGATGACCTCCAGCTCCGGCGCCGGCAGGCCGAGGTCCGCCAGTAGCCCCAGGTCGCCCTCGGGCCAGACGGAGTCGTCTTCCTCGTCCGGCGGGTCGACGCGCAGGACGTCGAGGACGTCCGCCGCGATGTCGTAGTCCAATGCCGCCGCCGCGTCCGAAAGCAGCAACGACGGCCCACGCGGGCTCGGCCGGACGATCACGAAGAACTCGTCATCGACCGCCAGTAGCCCGAAGGCCGCACCGGTGGAACGTAGTTTGCCCAGCTCCGTGATCGCCGCGTCCAGCTCGGTCAACGCTCCCGGGTCGAGCGCACTGCACCGCCACCGACCGTCTTCCCGGACCACAGCCACCGCGAAGCCCGTGACCGGCTCATCCACCGCCATGCGCACACCGTATTCCGCCGCCCGACCGAACGCACGCACGGTGCGCCCGAAGCGCCGCATGGGGCACTATCGGGACCATGACCGGCCCCACTGACCTGCCCACCCTGCCCGGCACGCCGTTCGCCGGCCTCCTCGACGACGCGCGGGCGCTGCAAGACCGCACGGTCGCGCTCCGCCGCGCCGTCCACCGCCGTCCGGAGCAGGGCCTCCACCTGCCGCACACCCAAGCGGCGATCCGGGACGCGCTCGCCGACCTGCCGCTGGAGATCACCGAGGGCAAGGCCACGACGTCGCTGACGGCGGTCCTGCGCGGCGCCCGGCCCGGTCCGGCCGTGCTGCTGCGCGGCGACATGGACGCGCTGCCGCTGACCGAAGAGACCGGGCTCGACTTCGCGTCGGAGGACGAGGAGTCGATGCACGCGTGCGGGCACGACACGCACGTCGCGATGCTCGCGTCCGCGGCGCGACTGCTCGCCGGGCGGGCGGACCAGCTGGCCGGCTCGGTCGTGTTCATGTTCCAGCCGGGCGAAGAGGGGCACCACGGCGCCCGGTTCATGATCCACGAAGGCGTGCTGGACGCCGCCGGGACGCGGGTCGAGCGCGCGTTCGGCGTGCACATCCTCGCCAACGCGCCCAGCGGGCTGCTGCAGCTGCGGCCCGGCCCGCTGATGGCGTCGGCGGACTCGTTCACCGTGCGCGTCACCGGCAAGGGCGGCCACGGCTCGGCGCCGCAGCACACGATCGACCCGGTGCCGGCGGCCGCGGCGATGGTCGGCGCGCTGCACACGATGATCACGCGCCGGGTCAGCGTGTTCGACCCCGCGGTGCTCTCGGTGACCCGGATCCAGGCCGGCACGACGTCCAACATCATCCCGGAGACCGCCGAGCTCGAAGGCACCATCCGCACGCTGTCCGAGCAGACGCGCGCGCTGGTCCGCGCCGAGCTGCCCAAGGTGTGCGAGCAGGTCGGCGCCGCGTACGGCTGCCGCGTGGTCGCCGACGTCGAGCCGGGCTACCCGGTCACCGTCAACGACGACCGGATCGCCGCCGAGGTGCTGCGCCTCGGCGCGAGCGTGCTGGGACCGGAGAACGTCGAGCTGCTCGCCGACCCGCTGATGGGCGCCGAGGACTTTTCCTACGTCCTGCAACGCGTTCCGGGCGCGTACGCGTTCCTCGGCGCCTGCCCGCCCGGCGTCGACCCGGCCGAAGCGGCGGCGAACCACTCCAACCGCGTCGTCTTCGACGAGGACGCCATGCCGAGTGGCGTCGCGATGCTGGCTGCTTTCGCGCTCGACTCCCTTCGTTAAGGCCCGGTGCGCGACGGGCGGCCGTCTTCCAGGTGGCCCGCGAAGCGGCGGCGCCACCCCGGGACCTCGAACGCGACGTCGTACCAGCCGTTCCGCGCCGGCACCGGGAAGTCGCGCGAGGCGCCCGGCGGGACCACGACGTCGTTCAGCGTGACCGGCGACGGCCCGCTGTTGGTCACCGTCACCCGCAGCGCGGGCGTGCTCACGAAGGTGACGGCGGCGTCGAGACCGGAACCGCCCGAGGCTTCGACGACGAAGCCGTTCGGGCCGTGGATCGCGACGTCGTACGACCCGCCGTGCGGGATCCGGCCGGTGACCTCCCCGTTCGGCGGGACGTCGTAGCGCTGCGGCGGCCCGCCGACGTGGTAGGCGTACGCGGCCAGCTGCAGCGCCTGAGTCCCGTGGTTGGCCAGGTGCAGCGTCAGCGCGCTCGGCTCGACCTCGGCCCACGCGACCGGCTGGTACGGCAGCGGGCGCGCCTTGGCCGTGCCGGGCTCCTGCACGAGCGCGCCCGGCCGGACCCGCGGCTTCGGCAGCTTCGCCTGTGTCCGGTCGGCTTCGGCGCGCAACGCGTCGGCGTCCGGCAGCAGCGGGATCGTCGTGTCGTGCGTGCGGAAGTCGAAGCAGCTGGTCAGGTCGCCGCAGATGGCCCGGCGCCACGCCGAGATGTTCGGCTCGCGCACCCCGGTCCACGTCTCGAGGAAGCGCAGCACCGACGTGTGGTCGAAGACCTGCGAGTTCACCCAGCCACCGCGGCTCCACGGCGAAACGACGGTCATCGGCACGCGCGGCCCCAGCCCGATCGGCGCGGGCGCCCCGGACGGCTCGCCCTTCTCCGGCCGGTTTCCCGGCAGGTACTCGCCGGAGGTGCCCGGCGGTGGCACCGGCGGGACGACGTGATCGAAGAAGCCGTCGTTTTCGTCGTAGTTGATGAAGACGACCGTGGATTCCCAGAGCTCCGGCTTGTCCCACAACGCTTTCAGCATCCGCTGGACGTAGGCGGCGCCGTCGACCGGCCGGGCGGCGGGGTGCTCGCAGTACCCGTACGGCGCCACCACCCAGGACACCGCGGGCAACGTGCCCGCCGCGCAGTCGGCGAGGAATTCGGCCAGCACGTGGTCGACGTCCTTCCCCCGGCCCGAGTCGGGCTTGAGCTTCTTGCGCAGGTTCGCGCGCTCGGCCAGCCGCCGCTTCACGGGATCCATCGAGTACAGCGCGTCGTGGTAGTTCCGGAACAGCCACAACGGATTGTCGCCGTAGTCGCCGACGAAGTGCTCGGGGACGCCGCGCTCTTCGTCGTTCGCGTAGATCCGCCACGAGACACCCGCCGACTCGAGCCGTTCCGGGTAGGTCGTCCAGCGGAACGACGGCTCGTAGTCCGGCGCGTTGCGCGTCGCGGGGCCGCCGGCGACGCCCTCCGGGTCGATCGTGCCGGTCCAGTGGAACAGCCGGTTCGGGTGCGTCGGACCCTGGAGCGAGCAGAAGTAGTTGTCGCACAACGTGAACGCGCTCGCCAGGGCGTGCTGGAACGGTATGTCGTCGCGCGTGAAGTACCCCATCGTCATGGGGCTCTTCGCCGCGATCCAGCCGTCGTACGCGCCGCCGTTCCACGCGCGGTGCGTGCTGTTCCAGTCGTGCGGCAGCTCGCCGAGGTCCTGACCGTCCACAACGGACGTGTCGATCCGGAACGGCAGCACCGGGTCGCCGGCACCGCGCTGGCGGAAGACGTCGCGAAGCGCCGCGCGGTCGCCGAAGCCGCGCACGCCCGCCATGGTGCCGTAGTAGTGGTCGAACGAGCGGTTCTCCTGCATCAGCACCACGACGTGGCGGACGTCGTCGATCGTGCCCTTCCGCGACGCCGGGGCGCACGCGGCGGACAGCGCGCCGGCCACGGTGACCGCGGCCGCGCCGCCGAGCACCGTGCGCCGCCGGATCCGGCTCATGCCCACCTCCTCGTGCCCAGGTCAGCGGCCTGACCGGGGTACCTTTCCCGCCGAGAGAGGTGAAGCCCATGCTCAACTCAGCGGAATTGGTCGCCTTCGCACCGTCGAGCGACCTCGAACGCTCGCGCGCCTTCTACACGGATGTCGCCGGGCTCGAGTTCATCGAGCAAACCCCCTTCGCGGTCGTGTTCCGGAGTGGCCGGACGATGGTGCGCGTCACCGCCGTGGCCGAGTTCACGCCGCAGCCGTTCACCGTGCTCGGCTGGGCGGTCGCCGACATCCGGGCGGCCGTTACCGAGCTGCGCGGCCGCGGCGTCGAGTTCCTCACGTTCGACACGCTGCCACAGGACACCGACAAAATCTGGACCACGCCCGGCGGCCGGATCGCGTGGTTCCGCGATCCGGACGGCAATGTGCTGTCGCTGACGGAGTTCACTGGCAATTAAACAACAGTGTTGATTTAATGGCGGCATGACCGACGCCGACGCCCTCGCCCAGCTCGCCGAGCAGGAGGAACGCCTCCAGTTCACGAAGTTCGACAACGAGACCGCGCTCGCGCTCGGCCAGCAGCTGCTCGCGGCCGCACGCGAGCGCGGACTGCCGGTGACGATCTCCGTCCGCCGCAACGGCCAGCGCCTCTTCCACGCGGCGCTGCCCGGCACGTCGGCCGACAACGACGCCTGGATCGACCGCAAGAGCCGGGTGGTGGACCGCTACGGCCACAGCTCCTTCCTGGTCGGCACCCAGTTCCGCGCCAAGGGCGGCTCGTTCGAGGCGGACAGCCATTTGGACCCGGACGAGTACGCCGCCCACGGTGGGGTGTTCCCGGTGCTGGTGCGCGGCGTCGGCCCGGTCGGGACGGTGGGCGTTTCGGGGCTGCCGCAGGCCGAGGACCACGCGTTCGTCGTCGAGCAGCTGGAGCTGTTTCTGGCCTGAGTGTCGATCGCGGAATAAGGGGTGGCGCGCGCTGCTACCGTCGATCCCATGAAGCGCGCATTGACGACGACGCCGGAGAGTGTCCCGGCGCGCTGAACCACGCATTCCAACCCGGGGCGGTCGCCCCGGGCTTCGTCTTGTGGTGCGCCGCCTCGCCTTTCCGAGGAGTCCACCATGCACGACCACCGCAAGCTCGGCCGGGAACTCGGCCTGTTCGGTTCCGACCCGCTGATCGGCGCGGGCCTGCCCTATTGGCTGCCCGACGGCGCCGTCGTCCGGCACAGCCTGGAGGAATACGTCCGCGACCTCGAACGGCGCGCGGGCTACCAGCACGTCCATTCACCCGTTCTCGGCAAACGCGAGCTGTACGAGATTTCCGGGCATTGGGCGCACTACCGCGACGACATGTACCCGCCCATGGACGTCGGCGGCGAGCAGTTCGTGCTGCGGCCGAGCCTGTGCCCGCATCACGCGCTGATCTACCGGTCACGCGGCCGCAGCTACCGCGAACTGCCGCTGCGGATCGCCGAACTCGGCGGGATGTACCGCAGTGAACTGTCCGGCGTCCTCGGCGGACTGGGCCGGGTGCGTGCGATCCAGCTCAACGACGCGCACATCTTCTGCGCGCTCGACCAGGTCGAAGCCGAGGCGGTCGCGGCGCTGGAACTGATCCGCGAGGCCTACGACGCGCTCGGCATCAGCCCGGCGCGCTACCGCCTTTCGCTGCCCGGCGACGGCGAAAAGTACGCGGCCGGAGATTGGGACCGTGCCTCCGAAATCCTGCGTTCCGTGCTCGACCAGTGCGGGCTCGCCTACGACGCCGTCGAGGACGAAGCTGCTTTCTACGGGCCCAAGATCGACGTTCAGATCGCCGACGGCGCGGGCCGCGAATCGACCCTGTCCACCGTCCAGGTCGACTTCCACCAGCCCGCGCGGTTCGGCCTCGAGTACGTCGGCGCGGACGCGGCGAAACACCGGCCGGTCATGGTGCACCGGAGCATCATCGGCAGCGTCGAACGCGCGGTGGCGCAGTTGATCGAGGTGCACGGCGGCGCGTTCCCGGCCTGGCTCGCGCCGGTGCAGCTGCGGCTGCTCCCGCTTTCCGACGCCGAAGTGCCGTACGCGCGCGAAGTCCTCGATCGCTGCGGCGACCTGCGCGCCGAGATCGCGGCCGAGGGCAGCCTCGGCGCCCGGATCCGGGACGGGCGGCTGGTGCCGTTCCAGGCCGTGCTCGGACCGGAGGAGGCCGCCGCGGGACGGCTTTCCCTGCGGCTGCGTGACGGCAGCCGGCTCGAGGCGCAACCAGTCGAGGACGCGCTCGCGTGGCTCAACGCCGAGAGCTCGCCGCCGTCAGCCAGTCGAGGGCCGGGGTCAGGCTTTCCGGTCGCGCCCAGCCGTTGATCACCGCGAGCAGCTCAACGTAGCGCTCACGGCGCGGGTCGTTGACGGCCTCGAGCCAGTCCCGCAGCTCGCGGGGGTCGCGGCCGAGGCCGTCGACGATCGACGCCGCTTCCGGGGTGTCCGGGGCGATCCCCGCGTCGAGCGCCGGCGTGACGGCGGCGCGGACCTCGGCGGCCAGGTCTCGGCGCAGGCCACCTTCGTGCCGGTCGACGAGCCGGCGCAGGACGGCGCGGAACTCCGCGTCCTGCGTCAGCTCGGCGAGCGCGATCCAGGCGTCGAGCTGCTCGGGGCTCGGGTCGTCCGGCAGTTCCGGGGTCAGCGTCCGGGCGATCCCGGCCAGTTCGGGACGGTCGCCCAGCGCTTCGGCCAGGAACTCGCCGATCAGGTGGCGGCGTTCCACTTCGGACAGCCGGGCCAGTTCGTGCACGAGTTTCGTCTCCTCCGTCGTCGAGCCGCGGCCGGCGATCGCCGTCAGCACCGCTTGGCGCAGGCGCAGCAGGCGGATTTCCGCTTCCAGGGCCGCCGCGTGCCGGGCCGCGATGTCGGCGACCTCGACTTCGCCGTCGGCGATCCGGCGGATCGTGGCGAGGTCGAGGCCCAGCTCGCGCAGCGTGCGGACGAGGCCGAGCCGGGCGAGGGCGGCGTCGTCGTACCAGCGCTGACCTGCGGTGTTGCGTCCGGACGGCGGCACGAGACCGCGATCCGAGTAGAACCGGACGGCCTTGATCGTCAGGCCCGTCCGCCTCGCCAGCTCGCCGATCGAATACCGCATGCCCTCAGCCTGGCAGCTCCCCTCGGGGGAGCCGCAAGCCTTGTTTCACCCCATCGTGTCGATCACGTGTTCGACGATTCGCGGTAACGTGGATCACATGACCGAACGAGCACCACCGGCCCTCAGGTCTCTTCCCGGATCCGGGTGACCAGCTGGGTCGGGTTCACGAACCGCAACGCGACGAGGAGGAGCAGGAGCATGGAAGCGGTGTAGATGGTCGCCATCGCGTCCACCGACTGGTTCGCGCGGATGCCCGCGGCGAACACGGAGTTGTACAGCGCCACCACGAGGGTCGTCGAATCCGGGCCGGCGGTGAGGAACGTCAGCTCGAACATCCCGACCGTGCGCACCAGCACGAGGATCGACGCGGCCAGGATGCCCGGCAGCAGCAGCGGGGCCAGGATGCGGGTGAACACCGACGCCGTCCGCGCGCCGGACATGCGCGCCGCGGCTTCGATCTTCGGGTCGATCTGTTCGATGAACGGCGTCATGGTCAGCACGACGAACGGCACCGACGGCACCAGGTTCGCCAGGATGACACCGGTGGTCGTGCCGGCGAGGTGGACCTTGTACAGCACGGTGGCCAGCGGGATGCCGTAGGTGATCGGCGGGATGAGGATCGGCAGCACGAACAGCAGCATCACCAGGCGCTTGCCGGGGAAGGACCGGCGGGCCAGCGCGTAGGCGGCCGGAACGCCGACCGCCACCGACACGGCGATCACCACGAGAGCGACGACCGCCGTCGTCAGGAGGACGTCCGAGAGGCCGAACTCGCGCCACGCGTCGGCGTACCAATGGGTGGTGAAGCCGTCCGGGAGCCAGGTGCCGAACCACTGCTTGCCGAACGAGTCGACGACCACCGAGAGCACCACGCCGGCGAGGTTGACGAAGAAGAACGCGACGACGGCCCAGACGACCCAACGTCCAGGACGCGCGACCCAACCGGTCATCCCTTGCCTCCGGTCGCTCCGCGGTAGAGCGTGGCGCGCCACGCCATGACCAGGCCGATCACGATCAGCATGACCACCGCCATGAGCATCGCGACGGCCGAGCCCATCGAGTAGTCGTACTCCTCGAACGCGGCGTGGTAGGCGGCGATCGAGATGACGCGGGTCTCGTTCGCCGGGTCGCCGACCAGCTGCGCCGAGGGGAACACCGAGAACGCCATGACGAACGACAAGCAGAAGGTGATCGCCAGACCGGGGGCCAGCAGGGGCAGCGTGATCCGCCGGAAGCGCTGGACGCCGTTCGCGCCCAGCGTCGCGGCCGCCTTCTCCAGGGAGGGGTCGATGCCCGACAGGTAGGACAACGTCAGCAGGAAGGAGAACGGGAAGCCGGTGATCACCAGCGACAGCAGCACGCCGGTGTAGTTGTGGATCAGCGGCAGCGGCTGGTCGGTGATGCCCAGGACCGTGAGCACCTTGTTCAGCCAGCCCGCCGGGCCGCCGTACATGATCAGGCCCTGCGCGGTGAGCACCGTGCCGAGCGTGATCGGGACGACCAGGATCGCGGTCAGGAGGCGCTTGCCGCGGACGCGGCCGCGCAGCACGTACGCGATGGGGATGCTGGCCAGGACGTTGATGAACGTCGCGGGCAGCGCGATGCCCAGCGTCGTCCAGATGGTGTCGCGCAGGTAGGGGTCGCCGAAGAACCGGGCGTAGTTCGCGAAGACGCCGCCCCGGCGTGGGGCGAAGGACAACTGCAGGCCGTAGAGGAAGGGGTACAGGAACAGGCAGGCGATCACCAGCAGGCCGGGAACCAGCAGGAGCAGGGTGCGGTCGATACCGCGTTCGGCCAGGCGGTGGCGGAGGGCCGGGCGGGCCGTCGTCGCGGCGGTCACGGCGCGAACACCAGAACCCGCTCGGCCGGGACGCCGATCTTCGCGGTGTCGCCGGGGGCCAGGCGCTTGTCCGTCCGGAAGTAGACCGGCACCCCGGTCGGCAGCCGGGAGGAGACGGACAGCTCGCGGCCGTGGTACTCGACGATCTCGATCGTGACGTCGAGGGCGTTCTCCGCGCCGTCACCGACGACGAAGTCCTCGGGGCGGATCGCCACCTTCGCGGGGCCTTCCGCGAGCGAGCCGCGGTTCGCGCCGGTCAGGCGGACACCGTCGCCTTCGACGGTGACCGAGGAGCCGGCGGTGCCGGTGACCGTCACGTCCAGGAGGTTGCGGTAGCCCATGAAGGAGGCGACGTAGCTGTTCACCGGCTGCGCGTAGACCTCCTCCGGGGTGCCGACCTGCTGGACCGCGCCCTCGCGGAGCACCACCAGGCGGTCGGCCAGCGACAGGGCCTCCTCCTGGTCGTGGGTGACGTAGACGGTGGTCAGCCCGAGCGTCTGGTGGAGGCGGCGGATCTCCATCCGCATCTCGAGGCGGAGCTTGGCGTCCAGGTTGGACAGCGGTTCGTCCATCAGGACCACCGGTGGCTCCAGCACGACGGCGCGGGCGATGGCGACGCGCTGTTGCTGGCCGCCGGAGAGCTGCGCCGGGAACTTCGCCGCGTGCTCGGTGAGCTGGACGAGGCGGAGGGCGTCGTCGACCCGGCGGCGGGCTTCGGCGCGGGCGACCTTGCGCATCTTGAGGCCGAAGCCGACGTTGGCGCGGACGGACAGGTGCGGGAACAGCGCGTAGTTCTGGAACACCATCCCGAACCCGCGCTGCTCCGGCGGGCGGCCGTCGATGCGGGTGTCGTCGAGCCAGATGCTGCCGCCGGTCAGCGGGAGCAGGCCGGCCAGGCAGTTGAGCGCGGTCGACTTGCCGCAGCCCGACGGGCCGAGCAGGGCCACGAACTCGCCGCGTGTGATGGCGAGGTCGAGGTCGCGCAGGGCGTTCGCGGTGCCGAAGCTGCGGGAGACCCCGTCGAGGCGCAGCCGCTCGAACGTCACTTCTTGCCGACCTTCGAGCCGCCGACCAGCTGGTTCCACTTGTCGAACGCCTTGACCTGCTGTTCGGCGGGCAGTGACGTCTCCTTGGGGTACTGCGCGATCCACTGCTCGTACTCCGGGCGCCCGAACTGCTTGATCGTGTCCTGGCTCTTCTGCGGCGCCATCTGGAGGGTGACGTCCTTGACGGCCGGGCCGGGGTAGAAGTAGCCGTCGTCGTAGGCGATCGCCTGCTGGTCCGGCTTGAGCATCCACGCGATCAGCTGCAGGATCGCCGACTCCTGGTCGGGCGAGAGGCCCTTCGGCATCAGGGCGTACTGGGCGTCGGTGACCCAGTGCATCGGCTGCATGATCGCGGTCTTGACCGTGTTCGGCACGGTGCCGAGCTTCCGCGGGTTGATGTCCCAGCCGGTGGTGGACATGATCATGTCCACCGAGCCCGACGCCAGGTTCTTCATCGTCTCGGTGGTGCCCGACGGGTAGTACTTCACGTACTTGCCGAGCTCCTGCAGGAACGCCCAGGTCTTGTCCCAGCCCTTGTCCGGGTCCTTGGGATCCTGGTCGCCGAGCAGGTACGGCAGTCCCATCAGGAACGTCCGGCCCGGGCCGGAGTTGGCCGGCTGCGCGTACTGGAACTTCTCGGGGTGCGCCTTGGCCCAGTCGAGCAGCTGCTGCGGGGACGCGGGCGCGGCCGGCACCGCGCCGGGGTTGAACTCCAGGAGCGGGCCGGAGGGGTAGTAGACGACCTCGACGCCGTAGCCGTTGGCGAGTTCCTGCATCTTGGCGGCCGGCTCGAGGTAGTTCTGCATGAGGTTCGGGAACCGGCCGGAGAAGTCCGGGAGGACCTTGGCGAGGGTGCCGTTGGCGATGCCGGCGGAGAGGCCGTCGGTGCCGCTGAGGACCAGGTGCGTCTGGGCGACCCCGCCGTCCTGCTCGGCCTTGAGCTTGCCCGCCATGCTCGGCGCGGGCGCGGTCGAGTACGTCACCTTCGCGAGCACTTCGGGGTGGGCGGCCTTGAAGTTCTCGATCATCTGCTTGGTGAGCTGCAGGTTGCCCGCGACGTCGAGGATGTTCAGCTCGACCGGCTTGCTCGGCTTGTCCGGCACAGCCTTCGGATCCGCGGCCTGGCCGCCGCCGTCACCGCCGGGTGCGCCACAGGCGGCCAGACCGGCGGCGAGGCTCGCCGCCAGCAACATTCGTCGGAATCGGAAGCCGGTGCGACGGTGCATGGCTGCTCCTGGGTCCGTGATAATGTTGTACGCCGCATCGTATATCAGATAGGACATGTCAGTGGCGAGCACGTTCGAGGAGCAGAAGCGCCGACTCTCGGGCGTGGTGGCCATCCCGGTCACGCCCTTCGACGCCGAGGGCGCCGTCGACGCCGGGACGTACGCGAAGCTGGTGGACCGGCTGATCACCAGCGGCATCGAGGTCGTGACGCCGAACGGGAACACCGGCGAGTTCTACGCGCTCGACGCCGCCGAAGCGCGGCAGTGCCTGGAAATCACCGTCGAGGCCACCGCGGGCCGGGCCAGTGTGCTCGCCGGCATCGGGCACGACGTCGCTTCGGCGACGCGGGCCGCGACCCACGCGCGGGACGCCGGGGCCGACATGATCATGATCCACCAGCCGGTGCACCCGTACGTCTCCGGCGACGGCTGGGTCGACTACCACGCGGCGATCGCCGGCGCGGTGCCGGAACTCGGCGTCGTGCTCTACGTCCGCAACCCCGCGATCGCCGGCGAGCAGCTGCGCGCGCTGGGCGAGGCGGCGCCGAACGTCATCGGCGTGAAGTACGCGGTGCCGGACCCGGTCCGGTTCGGCTCGGTGGCGCGCGACGCCGGCTTCGAACGGTTCGTCTGGATCGCCGGGCTGGCGGAGCTGTCGGCACCCGGCTACTTCGCCGTCGGCGCCACCGGCTTCACCTCGGGGCTGGTCAACGTCGACCCGGCGACGTCGCTGGCGATGTTCCGCGCACTGTCCACAGGGGACTACCCGGCGGCGATGGCGGTCTGGGAGCGGATCCGGCCCTTCGAAGAGCTCCGCGCCGCGAACGGGAACGCCAACAACGTCAGCGTGGTCAAGGACGCGCTCGCCCAGCTGGGCCTGTGCCGCGCCGACGTCCGGCCGCCGAGCCGCTTGCTGACCGCGGTCGAACGCGATCAGCTCTTCAGCATGTTGTCGTCGTGGGGACTTTCGTGAAGGTGGCGGCTCATCGGCGCGCAGTGAACACCCGGAACTCGGCTCGCCGACGAGCCACCTGATGACAGGAAACCGGGGCGGAACGGAACACGCTGCAGCAACCCAACTGGGCGCCTCGAGTGTCGCTTTCGGCGGCTACGGGCGGCTGCTCGCCGGCTGATCAGCCGGCACGGCTGCGTACGAGCGGGTTTCCGGCCCGGGCTCGACTCCTGTCCCCGGCCGGATCGCTCCGGCGGGAAGGTCTCGGGTGTGTGGTGGGTCACCTTCATCCCGATGTGGCTGACTGTACACCTTTTCGGCGGCCTGCGGGGAATTGCCAATCCGGCACCGGGGTGAGAGTGTTGACGTAGGACGCGGTACCACCGCGGCCAGGCCCCAGTGCCCTTTTCCCGGACCGGACCCGGACCCCGTCGGGGCGGAAACCGTTGCTGGACAAGCTTTCATGTCCTAACCAGAGCGGTGACGCCGATGACCTCTACCCAACTTCCGGATGCCGCGGCCACGGCGGGCAGTGATTTCGCCGAGCTGTCGCGCCTGATCAAAGCCGCCGGGCTCCTCCGGCGGCGGCGGCGGCACTACGCCGTGCGCATCGGGCTCAACCTCCTCGCGTTCGGCGGCGGCTGGGTCGCCTTCGCCTTCCTCGGCGACTCGTGGTGGCAGCTCTTCCTCGCCGCGTTCTTCGCGATGATGTTCGCGCAGCTGTCGTTCATCGGACACGACGCCGGGCACAAGCAGATCTTCCGCGGCCGCCGGGCGAACGACGTCACCGGCATGGTCCACGGTGGACTGACCGGGCTGAGCTACGGCTGGTGGATGAGCACGCACACGCGCCACCACGCCAACCCGAACAACGAGGACGAGGACCCGGACGTCGACATCGCGGCGCTCGCGTTCAGCAAGGCGCAAAGCGCCCGCAAGCGCGGCTTCCTGCGCTGGATCGCGAAGTACCAGGCGTTCCTGTTCTTCCCGCTGCTCCTGCTCGAAGGCCTCAACCTGCACGTTTCGAGCGTGAAAGCCGTGTTGCGCAAGGACATCCGCCGGCGCAAGCTCGAGTCCGCCCTGCTGATCGCGCACCTGGCGGCCTACCTCACCGCGGTGTTCGTCGTGCTCTCACCGCTCACCGGCATCATCTTCATCCTCGTGCACCAGTTCCTGTGGGGGCTGTACATGGGCTGCTCGTTCGCGCCCAACCACAAGGGCATGGCGATGCTGTCGAGCGGGCACAAGCTCGACTTCCTGCGCAAGCAGGTCCTGACCTCGCGCAACGTCCGCGGCGGCCCGGTGGCGGACTTCGTGCTGGGCGGGCTGAACTACCAGATCGAGCACCACCTGTTCCCGAGCATGGCCCGGCCCTCCCTCAAGCACGCGCAGGTGATCGTCCGGGACTTCTGCGCCCGGCACGGGATTTCCTACGCCGAGTGCGGCTGGGCCCGCTCCTACGGGTACGTGCTGCAGCACCTGCACGAAGCGGGCGAGCCCTTGCGGCGGCGGCCGGCGGAGGTGGCGGCATGACGACCCCGGCACCGGACACGTCCGAAGAGACCCGTTCCGGCACCCGCTGCCCGAGCTGCCCGCACCCGCTCGGCACGCACGACGCGATCGCCCGCCGCTACTGCGCCGCCACCACGGCCGGCGCGGCCGTCGACCGCGGCTGCGTCTGCGGCACCCCGAAAGACCACGTCAAAGCACCAGAGAAGCCGAGGGCAGACCAATGACCAGTACCACCGCACCCGTCACCCGCTACCAGCTGCGCGTCGACCGCGTGAAGGACATCGTCGTCGAGCACACCGAGCTCAGCGACGCCAAGGCACTCGAGCTGGCCGTGCTCATGGTGCATGAGCTCGACACCGTCCCGGAGCGGATCCGCTAAGGCTCGAGCACGAGCGGCTGCCCGAACTTCCCGAAGACGCCCGCGGCGAACGTCGTCACCTCGGTCACCCGGCCGCCGCCGATCGACAACACGTTCAAGCCGAACGCGTGGAACCGGCCGTCGTGGCGCAGGTACGTCGCCACGGCCGGGCCACCGTTCGCGCGGACCGGGACCATCCGCAGCTCCATCGGCACCGCCCCGTGCAGCACCGGGGCCCAGCCTTCGAGAACCGTCGCCAGCCCGCGGTACCAAGTCGGTTCGGGGCCGCGATGACCACCGGCGCCCGGCTGGTGGCTGCAGCGGACGTCGTCGCTCAGCACGGCCGCGATGGCCGTGTCGTCCGCGGCCGTGATCGCCGCGATGTAGCGGGAGACGACCGCCCGCTCGGCACCGCTCGACTCGGCTCGCCACTCCGTGCGCCGCGCGGGCAGCTGCTCCTTCAGCTCGGCTCGTGCACGCTGAAGCGAGCTGCTCACCGAAGCGGGGGTTGTCTCCAACGCGATCGCCGTCTCCTTCGCCGACCAGCCGACGACGTCGCGGAGGATCAGCACCGCACGTTGCCGGGGCGGGAGGTACTGGACGGCGGCGAGGAACGCCAGCTCGACCGTCTCCCGGGCGATCGCCACGTCCAGCAGGTCGTCCGGCGCCGGCTGCAGCCACGGGACCGCCGCGGCCGGCCGGGGCGCCAAGTGCGAATCGGAAGCCACGGCCAGGTCCAGCGCCGGGACCACGCGCGGTCCTCGGCCTCGTCGAGCGACCCCAGGAGCCGGTAGCAGTGCACCCGCAGCTCCCGCCGGTGCCGCTCGGTCAGTTCGGCGAACTCGGTCTCGTCCATCGTGTCGGTAACCATGCCCGGTGTGACGACGGCCGGCACCGGAAATCAACTCTTCGCAGGTCACCCCCGCTGTGGCCTGAGTTACCCGCGCGTCAAGGACGAGTAAGCGGGCGCCGGGACACCGTCAGGACCGCATTCACGGGGGAGGCCCGGTGACGCGGACGGCGGTGTCCTGACGGGGTCCGATCCGCCGCGATGCCCGGAGGCACCCGTGACGCTCAGCGAGCTTCTTCCCAGCCTCGGCTGCGAAGCCGCCGATCACCTCGAGCCAGGAGTCTGGCCGCGAAGCACCCGACTCGGCGAAGACGGCGAGCTCCTCTTCGCCGGCGCGCGAGTCAGTCACCTCGCCGCCCGCTTCGGGACGCCGTCCTACCTCATCGACGAGCAGCAGGTCCGCGACACCGCCCGCGAGTACCGCGAGACGCTCCCTGACGTCGAGGTCGCCTACGCGAGCAAGGCTCTCTGCACCCGCTCCGTGCTGCGCTGGGTCGCCGAGGAGGGGTTGTCGCTCGACACCTGCTCGGCCGGGGAGATCGCCGTTGCCCGCTCGATCGGCTTTCCCGCCGAGCGCATGCTGCTGCACGGCAACGCGAAGACGCCCGAAGACCTGAAGGCCGCGCTCGGCTACGGCGTGCGGCGGATCGTGGTCGACTCGCTCGACGAGATCGAGCAGCTCGGCGCGCTCGCCCACGGCGGGCAGCAGGTGATGATCCGGGTGACGCCGGGCGTCGCGGCCGGGGCGCACGCCGCCATCAGCACCGGTGCCGAGGGGCAGAAGTTCGGGTTTTCACTGCTCGACGGCGTGCCCGACAACGTCGACGCCGCGGCCCGGGCCGTCCTGGCGCAACCCGGGTTGCGGCTGGCCGGCCTGCACTGCCACATCGGTTCGCAGGTCTCGCGGGTCGACCGGTACGAAGCCGCCGCGCGGCGGATGGCCGAGGTGCTCGTCCGGCTGCGGGACACCCACGGCGTCACGTTGCGGGAGCTCGACCTCGGCGGCGGGCACGCCGTGCCGTACGGGTGCGGTGAGCCCGCGTTCGACCTCGGCGGGTATTCGCGACGGCTGCGCGTGGCGCTCGCCTACGAGTGCGCGGCGCACGACTTCCCGTTGCCCCGCTTGACGATCGAGCCGGGCCGGGCGATCGTCGGGCCGGCCGGGATCACGGTGTACCGCGTGTGCGCGGTCAAGCGCGGCAGCCGCACGTTCGTCGCGGTCGACGGCGGCATGAGCGACAACGCGCGGCCGTCGCTCTACGGCGCCCGGTACACGACGCGCATGGTGGGCCGGCGCTCCACCGCGAAGCGCGTCACGATGACCGTCGTCGGCCGGCACTGCGAGGCCGGCGACATCCTGGCCGACGGCATCGCGCTGCCCGCCGACCTGCGCGCGGGCGACCTGCTGGCCGTGCCGTGCACCGGCGCGTACCACCACTCGCTGGCGTCGAACTACAACCAGGTCGGCCGCCCGCCGCTGGTCGGCGTGCGGAACGGCGTCGCGACGCTGCTGGTGCGCCGCGAAACCGAGGAGGACCTCAGCCGCCGCGACCTCGGCTAGTCGCGTCCAGCCCGGCGAGCAGCACACCGAGGGCGTACCGGAAGTCGGCCTCGACCGTCGACCCGGCGCGTTCGCGCAGGCCACGGGCCATCAGCGGGAACGGGAACGACGCCGACGCGATCGCCGCGGCCTCCTCGGCGGGCGGCAGCCGCGTCTGGTCCTCGACGGCCCGGCCGAGCACGAAGTGCACCAGCAGCCCGGCCGCGCGGGTCGCCTCGCCGAGCGGGAAGCCGGCGTCGTGCAGGACGCCGGTCGCGCGCTCGGCGAGTTCGCCGAGCGCGCGGGCCACCCGGAGGTCCGCGCCGAGGGCGACGCGGGCGCCGTCGCGGTGCGCGAGCAACGCCGTGTGCAGCGCGAAACCCGCCTCCTCGAGCCACGCCAGCCACGGACCGGAAGCGGGCAGCCCGGCGACGACGGGCGCGACGATCGCGTCCGTCAAGTGGTCGAGCAGCGCGCGCTTGTTGCGGAAGTGCCAGTACAACGCGGGCGCTTTGACGCCGAGCTCCGTGGCGAGCCGCCGTACGGTCAGCTTGTCGAGACCCTCGTCTTCCAGCAGTTTCAGCGCGACGCGCACCGCGTCGGCGACTTCCAGCGGCATGCTGCTCCTTGACGCCTTAACTTGTTAAGGACATCCTAGCCCTTAACAAGTTAAGGAGACAGCATGGATGCCGACGTGATCGTCGTGGGCGCCGGTCCGGTGGGCCTGTTCCTCGCCGCGGAGCTCAAGCTCGCGGGCGCCGAACCGCTGGTCCTCGAACGGCGGGAAACCCCTTCCGAAGAACCCAGAGCACGCGGCCTGGGCGCGCTGGCGACCGAAGCGCTGTGGCGCCGCGGTCTCGGCGAGCAGCTCGCCGCCGCCCACGTCGACGGCACGAAGGACCTCGCCCGCGATCACGGCAGCACCCGCGGCCACTTCGCGAACATCTTCAAGATCGTGCCCGACGACGACCGGCCGCGGACCAACATCTGGCAGCCGGAACTGGAGCGCGTCCTCGCGAAGCACGCCGAGGGCGTCCGGGTCCTGCGCGGCCACGAGGTCACCGCGCTCGAGTCCGATGTGGACGGCGTCACGGTCACCGCGGGGAAGACCTGGCGCGCCCGCTACGTCGTCGGGTGCGACGGCGGCCGCAGCACGATCCGCAAGCTCGCCGGGTTCGGCTTCCCGGGGACACCCGCGCTGCTGCGCACGATCGCCGGCCAAGCGCGGTTCGCCGGCGACGTCCCGCCGGCCGGGCGCTACCCCGGCGGCACGTTCCTGCGCGGCGGCAGCATGGTCGGGGTCACCGAACCCGCGTCAGCCCCGGAGCCGGTCACCGCGGCCGGGTTCGCCGCGAGCGTCCGGCGCGTCACCGGCGCGGACGTCGTCGTCGAGGAGTTCCGGGAAGAACGGCGGTTCACCGACCAGGCCCGCCAGGCCGATACCTACCGCCGTGGCCGCGTCCTGCTCGCCGGCGACGCCGCGCACGTCCACTCGCCCAGCGGCGGCCAGGGCCTCAACCTCGGCGTTCCCGACGCGGCCAACCTCGGCTGGAAGCTCGGCGCCGTCCTCCGCGGCGACAAGCCCGAAGCCTTCCTCGACACCTACACCCGCGAACGGCACCCGGCCGGCGAAGCGGTGCTGCGCAACACGAGGGCGCAGTCGGCGTTGCTCGCGCCCGGCCCGCACGTCGACGCGCTGCGGGAGATCGTCGCGGAGGTCATGGACCTGCCCGAGGCGAACCGGTACTTCGCCCAGCTCCTGGCCGGGACCGAGATCCGCTACGACTTCCCGTACCCCGCCGGGCGACCGGCCGGCGAACACTGCCCGGACGTCGAAATCGTCGATGACAGCGGCCGGAAGTCCCGGCTGCACGAGCACACGCGCACCGGCCGCGGCCTCCTGCTGACGACCGAGCACCCCGCCGACCCGCGCGTCGACGTCGTCCCGGCGACCAACACCGGACCGCTGCTGCTCCGGCCGGACGGCGTGATCGCCTGGGCCGGCGAAGGCCCCCTCGACGTCGCCCTCGACACCTGGTTCTAGCCCGGTTCGATGACGTCGCCGCCACGGCGCACCACGCCACGCGGCAGGCGGCGCCCGGCGAAGAAGTCGCGGCAGGCGCGGTGCACCGCGAACATCAGCGGTATCCCCAGCACGATCGACACCACCCCGATCACCGCGACGCCGCCGATGCCGAACACCGTCGTCTCGCCCGCGTCCGGCCGCGCGTACTCGATCAGCGCGAACCCCAGCACGGCCAGGAAGAACACCCCGCCGAGGAACGGCAGCAGGCCGCGCAGCAGGAAGTTGCGCGCGCTCGCGAAGAGCGTCCGGCGGAACACCCAGACGCAGGCGAGCGCCGTCATCGTGTACTCGATCGCGATGGTCAGGCCGACCGCGTCGACCGAGTCCGCCAGCACGTTGTCGCTGATCAGCGCGAGCAGCACGTACACCGCCAGCGACACGAGCCCGAACGTCCAGGTGGCCACCGACGGCGTCCGGAACTTCGGGTGCACGCGCCCGAAGACGCGGGGCAGCGCGCCGTGGCTGGCCATCGACAACGTCGTGCGCGCCGCCGGCATGATCGTCGCCTGGCTGGTGGCCGCGCCGCTGGTCAGCACCGAGACGATCAGCAGCACGCCCAGCACCTTGCCCGCGGTGCCGTCCCCGAACACCGCGCCACCGAGACCCGCGAGGACGTCGTCGGAATTCGCCTCGTTGCCCAGCCCGATGCCCTCGGTTCCGACGCCGGCGAAGGCCAGCGCGGCGACCGTGACAAGCAGGTAGTTCAGCACCAGCAGCACGGTCGAGAGCACCGCCGCGCGGCCCGGCGCGTGGCGCGGGTCGGCGGACTCTTCGTTGACCGACAGCGAGCTTTCCCAGCCCCAGTAGATGAACACGGCGAGCAGCACCGCCGAGACCGCGGTGCCGGCGCCGACCCCGCCCGGCCACAGCCAATCCAGGCTCGGGACCGACGCCTGCGGTCCGGCCGTCCCCTCGAAGACGCGGACCAGCGCGACGACCGAGAAGAGCACGAGGACGACGAGTTCGACGCCGAGCAGGATCCACTGCGCCCGCGCGGACACCTCGATGCCGCGGTAGCAGAGCCAGCACAGTGCGAGCAGCCACGCGGCCCCGATCGCCGTCGTGACCCACCGGTTGTCCGCGGCATCGGAGGCGCCGAACAGCAGCAGCGTGTACCGGCCGGTGAGCGCGGACTGGCTGCTCATCACCAGCAGCTGCGCGACCGTGACGACCCAGCCGGTGAACCACCCGGCGTGCGGGCCGAACGCGCGCGCCGCCCACGTGAAGTTCGTCCCGCAGTCGGGTTCCGCGGTGTTCAGTTCGCGGAACGCGATCGCGACGAACAGCACCGGAACGAACGACAGCAGGACGAACGCGGCGGCCTTGAAGCCGGTGCCCGCCAAGACGATCAGCCCGAGCGTGGCCGCGATCGAATACGCCGGAGCGGTCGACGACATCCCGATGACCATCGACGACACCATGCCCAGGGTCCCGCCGCGCAGTCCCTTCCCGGGGACGGCGGGAGCGGCGCCGAGCGCCACGGCCTCCGACATGCGTTGGTCCTCCTGGGGTAACGGGAGACGACAGAGCCGCCAGACGGTACCCGGCGGGGCCCGCCGAGCGCGTGCGGCTGTGCGCGGGCGCACAAAACCGCCTCGGAAAGCCTCGTGATTTTCCTCCCGAGCCACCGATTCCTCGGCTGACGGCGATGTGTACGCCGGATCACGCGAAGCTGGCGCTGGGGTCTCGCTTTCTGGTCAGGTCTCGATACGCTGCGCACTTGACAAATCACATGCCGAAACACAGGGAGGGACGGCATGGGTGACGATTCACGTGCGCGCGGACTGGACAACACGGACAGATCGTTGATCGCCCTGCTTCAGCAGGACGGCCGCGCGTCGTTCACCGCGCTCGCGAAGGCGGTGGGGCTTTCGGAGGGAGCCGTCCGCCAGCGCGTGCAGCGGCTGCTGCGCGACGACCTCATGCAGATCGTGGCGGTGACCGACCCGGTCAACGTCGACCTGACCAGACAGGCGATGGTCGGGATCAGCGTCGACGGCGCCGATCCGCGCGAGGTCGCGAACAAGCTGTCCGAACTGCCGAACGTGCACTACGTCGTGTTGTGCGCCGGGCGGTACGACCTGCTGGCCGAACTGGTCTGCCGGGACGACGACCACATGCTCGAAGTGCTCGGCGAGGAGATCCGGCAGATCCCGGGCGTCTCCGGGACCGAGCTGTTCGTGTACCTCAAGCTGGCCAAGCAGAACTACTCCTGGGGCCGGCTCACGGCGTAGCGACCGGGGATGACGGGCCGGGACCCCGCCCGCCACCCCCGTTCCGCTACACGAACCGCCGGTGCCCGGCCCGCGCCGGAACTCCGGCCGGGGCGAGCCCCGACAACACCGCCGGCAACGGTTCCCGGTGCAGCACCCCGAGGCGCTGCGTGGCACGGGTGAGCGCGACGTACAACTCGGCCGCGCCACGCGCGCCCTCGGCCAGGATCCGCTCGGGTTCGACGACGAGCACGGCGTCGAACTCCAGGCCCTTGGTGGCCGACGGCGGTACCGCGCCGGGCACGCCCGGCGGGCCGATCACGACGGCCGTGCCCGCACGGCCGTCCTCGTCGCGGGCGAAATCTTCGATGGCGTCACGCAATTCGCCGTCCGCAACTTGTCTGGACCAGGGCCGGACCCCGCACGCGCGCACCGATTCCGGCGGCCGCGCGTCCGGCGCGAACCGCGCCAGCAGGGCGCCGGCGACGGTCATGATCTCCGCGGGTGTCCGGTAGTTCACGGTCAGTTCCCGGTACTGCCACCGGTCGCCGACGTACGGCGCCAGCATCGGGCCCCACGCCGTCGCCCCGGCCGCGGACCGGCGCTGGGCGAGGTCGCCGACGATCGTGAACGACCGGCTCGGGCACTTCCGCATCAGCACCCGCCAGTCCATTTCGGACAGTTCCTGCGCCTCGTCGACGACGATGTGCCCGTACGTCCAGTCGCGGTCCGCGGCCGCGCGTTCGGCGAGGTCGCGCGGGTCGCGCTCGACGAACCGCTCGGCCAGGTCTTCGGCGTACAGCAGGTTTTCCGCCGACAGCAGGACGTCCTCGTCCAGCTCCTCGCGGTCCAGCTTGAGGACGTCCAGGACGCCCGCGGAGTACTCGGCCTCTTCGGCTGCCTGACGGCGTGCGGCCGCCCGGTCGGCGGCCTCGTCGCGGCCGAGCAGGTCGACGAGCTCGTCGAGCAGCGGCACGTCCGACACCGTCCAGGCGCCGCCGTCCGCGCGGAACAACGCGGGATCGGCGCCGGCGGCCGCCAGCCGGCGCGGCGACATGTACAGCGGCGCCAGCAGCGTCTCCGGCGTCAGCTCCGGCCACAGCCCGCTGAGCGTGGCGTCGAGCTGTTCGTGCTCCGCCAGCTCTTCGCGGACGTCGGCGCGGAGATCGGCCCACGCCCCGCGGTCCGCCCGGGTCAGCCAGCCTTCGCCGATCTTCGCCACGGCGCGCTCGGCGAGCATCGCGATCACGTGCTCGCCGAACACCGCGCGGGCTTCGTTGTGCGGCAAGCCCGACCGGCGGGCTTCGAGCCGGGCTTCGGCCGCCACGTCCCGGTCGAGGTCGACGGTGACGTCCGCCAGCTCGACCGGCACCGGTTCGTCCGGCACCCGCTGCCGGTCGGCGACGGCCGCGGCGAGGACGCCGACCATCTTCAAAGATCCCTTGAGCCGCGCCACCTCCGGCGCGTCTTCGGCGGTGACGCGCAGGCCGGGGACGAGGTCGCCGGTGGTCAGGAAGACGACGTCCGATTCGCCGAGCGAAGGCAGCACGCGGCCGATGTGGTCGAGGAACAGCGGGCTCGGCCCGACCACCAGCACGCCGGTGCGGGACATCCGCTCGCGCCGGGTGTAGAGCAGGTAGGCGACGCGGTGCAGCGCGACGGCGGTCTTCCCGGTGCCCGGGCCACCCTCGACCACCAGGACACCCGCGTGGCCGAGCCGGATGATCTCGTCCTGCTCGGCCTGGATCGTCGCGACGATGTCCCGCATGCCCTCGCCCCGGGGTGCGGTGACCGCGGCCAGGAGCGCCG
The DNA here is from genome assembly GCF_014873755.1 of Amycolatopsis lexingtonensis. Lineage (NCBI taxonomy): Bacteria > Bacillati > Actinomycetota > Actinomycetes > Pseudonocardiales > Pseudonocardiaceae > Amycolatopsis > Amycolatopsis lexingtonensis. Next base: position 7,753,994 of record NZ_JADBEG010000001.1, on the reverse strand, counting down.
CGTCCCCGCGTTCGCCGGCGCCGGGACGGCCGAACACCTCGTCGGCGAACCCGGTGACCCGGCGGCCGAGGGAATGGAACTGGCGACGGCGGCGCATGTTTTCCGGCGACGCCGCGGTGGCGACGTAGAACGGGCGCGCCGCCGGCGCCCGCCAATCCAGCAGAAGGGGCTCGTAGTCGTTTTCGCCGTCGAAGAGGCCGATCCGGCCGATGTAGCCGCGTTCGCCCGAAAGGGCGTCCAGCCGTCCGAAGCAAAGCCCGTTGTCGACGACGTTCAGCCGCGCCGCCTCCCGGGCCCGGATGCGCACGTCGGCGTCCCGTTCCACCAGCGCGATCCCGGTTTCCCCCAGCGACGCGTGGTAGCGGGCCCGCGCCTGTTCGCGTTCGCGGTCGAGCCGCGCGTACAGCCCGGCGATGTACGCGCGCTCGTCCCGCAATTCCTCGTCGTACCCCTGATTTGACAATTTCCCCTCACAGCGGTTAGACTGGCACCAGGTTCGGCGAGTTCTCTTGTATTTAGGAGAGCACGCCGATTTTTTATTGTCCACCCGCTGTCAAGGGGTTCAGCCCAGCATGAATTCGCGCGGGTTCAGCGGCCGGTCCACCACCCGCACGTCACCCAGCAGCCCGGCGAAACTCCGGTCGACCTTCCCGTCGTAGGAGGAGGCCCCGACCAGCCACGAGCCGCCCGGGTCGGCGAGCCCGACCGACGGCGTGGCGGGGTTCCGCACCACCGGGCAGCCGTCGACGTAGACGATCGTGCGCCGGCCGTCGTTGACCACGGCGACGTGCCACCACTTCTCGACCGCCAGCTCGTGCCCCCAGTTCGTCGAGATCCGGTCCTGGTTGAGCGGGAACACCGCCCACTGCAGCTCCCCACCGTCCGAAAGGGACAGTGTGGCGGCCGATTCCTTCGGGTCGTCGCCGGTCTTGCCCGCCGCCGCGCCGCTGCCCTGCCGGGCGAACAGGCCGCACCAGCCGTGGTGGCCGTCCTTGAAGTTCGACGGCAGCCGGAAGAACGCCTCGACGGTGTAGCCGCGCTCGAACTTCAGCTTGTTCAGCGGCGCCGCGTCGACGGTGCGCAGGTACGCGCCCCGGCTAGGGTCGCGGCCGCCGTCGAAGCGCAGGCTCGCCCGCGACGGCTGCCGCGGCGAGAACTCGCTGGAGAACTTCAGCGCGTCCGGACCGCTGCCGGGCGCGGTGACGCGGGTGAGGTCGTTGCCGCGCCCGGTCTGGTCCCGCACGACGACGTTGTCCGGCACGGGCTTGCCGTCCTGGCCGCCCTCGAAGCGCCAGTAGGCGACGGTTCCGGGCACCAGCAGCTGCTTCGCCGGACGTCCCGGCGGGACCGGCACCGGCGCGAACCCCTTGAAGCGCTCGGCGAAGTCGATCTCCAGGCTGAAGTAGTCGGCGGTACCGCTGCGTTCGACCTCGACCTGCTGCATCTCGCTGAGGTGGTCCTGCGCGGCGAGCCACGGCGAGAACGTCCGGACGTCGATCACGCCGCGCGCGAGGTCGAATTGGTAGAGCCGGACCATCGCGCTGCCGCCGTAGTAGCGGTCCTGGTAGTTGGCGATGTGGACGTGGACGTCGTGCCCGGCGGCGTTCTTGCGGACCGTGCGCCCGGTCGGCCAGTAGTGGCCGTTCAGCGTCAGGAAGATCTGGTCGTTGCCGTCGACGAGCTCCTTCCAGACCATTTCGCCGAAGGTGGAGATCTGCGCCTGTGCGTCGTCGTCGGCCCAGACCAGCTCGTGGATGGTGAGGATCGCGGGCAGCGTCGGGTGCTGCTCGAGGACCTGCTTGGCCCAGTTCAAGCCGCCCGCCGACGGACGCCAGTCCAGGGCGAGCAGCAGCCAGTCACGGCCACCGCCGCGGAAGATGTGGAACGTGTTGTAGCCGTCTTTCGAGGCACCGCGGAACGTCGGGGAGTTGCGCTGGCGCTGCGGGCCGAACGCGTCGAGGTACGGCGACGGGCCGCGCTGGTCGTCCTTCGAGCCGTCGATGTCGTGGTTGCCCGCGAGGGTGCTGTACGGGAACCGGCGGCGGTCGAGCGCCTGGAACGACTTGCTGATGCGGGCGAACTCGTCGGCCCGGCCGTTCTGGGTGAGATCTCCGAGGTGAGCGAGGAAGACAACGTTGTCATCCGACTCGTCGAGGACGTACCGCAGCGACGCGTCCAGCGGGGCCGCGTCGCCGCGGTCCTCGTCGAACAGGTACTGCGTGTCCGGCATGACCACGAGCGTGAAGCGCGGGTCTTCCCGGTCGGGGCGGTGCGGGCCCTGCGCGTGGGCGGCCGGCGCGCCGAGGACGCCCGGCAGGGTCGCGGCGGCGGCGACGGCCGGCGCGCCGAGGAGGAAGGTCCGGCGAGAAGTGTCAGTCACGGGCCGGAAGCTACGGGCGCCGGCCGACCGCACCGGCAACTGCCGCCGAACGCGGGATGAACAGCGGTACTGTTCGCGCATGAGCGGCCCGCGGGTGTTCCGGATGATCCAGCCCGTCGACGACATCGAAGTCGCCGTCGCGTTCTACACCGCCGTCCTCGGCCACCCCGGCGAGCGGATCGCCGTCAACCGGCACTACTTCCACTGCGGCGACGTCGTGCTCGCCTGCGTCGAGGCGCCGCTCGAGCACCGCGAGCCGCGCCCGCGGAAGGACCCGCGGATCGTCTACCTCGCGGTCGACGACGTCGACGAGACGTTCGAGCGCGTCCGCACCGCGCAGCCGCGCTGGATCGACGACGCCATCGAGACGCAGTTCTGGGGCGAACGCTCCTTCTACGCCGACGACCCGTTCGGCAACCCGCTGTGCTTCGTGCAGGAGGACACGCGCTACTTGGGCGGGCCCGTCGGCTGATCCCCGTTGTCCGGGTGCATCCGGATCGGCATGACGAACCAGAGGAGCCCGAAGATCAGCACGCACAGCGCGGCCATGACGACCATCGCGATCCCGCCGTAGACGACCTTGGCGATCAGCGCGACCGTCGACGTGATCGCCAGGGCCAGGCAGACCAGCCCGACCAGGACGAGCCGGTTGCCCGCGGTCAGGATCCGTTCCCGGCTCCCCGTGCGGAACAGCAGCCGGTGCCAGGCCGCGGGCGCGGTCAGCAGCGCCGTCGCGGCCACGGCGAGCGCGACCGCGGAGAGGTGCAGCGACTTCTCGAACCCGCTGGCGTCGTGGAAGCGGTCGGTGAACACCACCGACAGCAGGAACCCGAACAGGATCTGCACGCCGGCCTGCGCGACCCGCAGCTCCTGCAGCAGCTCGCCGACGTTGCGCGTCAGCTGCTCGTTGCGTGTCTCGCCGGTGTGTTCGGGCACCGGAAAACTCTAACCGCCACCGCGATCTCCCACCGGATGGGAAAAGCGTGAATTTCCCACCGCGTCCGCCCACTCGTTCGCGTGAAGATCATGGCGGCCGGCGGCCACGCTGCTAAAGAAGGACCATGCGTCTCCTCCCGGCTTTCGCCGCCGCCGCGGCCCTCACCGCCCTCCTCCCCGGCGCCGCTTCCGCGTCGACGTCACCCGTGCACGTCGCGACCGCGCACGGCACGTTCACCGCGTATGCCCCCAGCGCACACGCGGTGACGTACCGCCCCGGCCTCGTCCCCGCGGGTGCCCGCGCGCACGTGTTCAGCCTCTCGGCGGCGCACGCGGGCACGACGACCACGCTGGTCGTCACCGGCCTGCGGCCCGGGCGCGCTTACGGCGCCCACGCGCACGCACAGCCGTGCGGCGCCACGGGTGACGCCGCCGGGCCGCACTTCCAGCACGTACCGGACCCGGTGAAGCCGTCGACCGACCCCGCGTACGCCAACCCGCGCAACGAGATCTGGCTCGACTTCACCACCGACCGGCTCGGCACCGGCTTCGCCCGGTCCACTGTGGACTGGACGTTTGACGCGCGGCGGCCCCGTTCGGTGGTCGTGCACGAGACGCACACGCACACCGACCTTGGGCACGCGGGCACGGCGGGCGCCCGGCTCGCCTGCCTGGACGTGGACTTCTAGTCACCACCCCCACGTGCGCTCGGGCACCACGCGGATGCGGACGGAGTACGCGGCGTCGAAGGCCTCCTGCGTCTCGAAGCCGATCGACGCGTAGTCGGAGCCGTACTTGTCGAGGTACCCCGGCGCCTCGGAAGCCTTCGCCTCGTCGACGGTCGCTTTCCCGTTGACGACGAGGATCGAGCCGCCGTGCTCGTCGCCGTTGAGGTGGAAGCTCACCTGGGGATTCGCTTCGATGTGCCGGAGCTTCGCGGTGTCCGGCTTGCTGAACAGCACGATGTCGTCGCCGTCGAGCACGAACCACACCGGTCGTGGTGCGGGCCGCCCCTTCGGGGTGGTCGTGGTCAGCCACGCGATCTTCTCGCCCGCCCGGTCGGCGAGCTTCGGTTCCGCCATGTCGGTGCCCCCTGGCTCCTCGGTCCTGTGACCCAGGTAACCACGGGGCACCGACAATTCTTCCCGGCTAGCGCGAGGCGACCCGGCGGGCGTACCGCGTCCCGGCCGCCAGCAGCACCAGCCCGGCGCCGAGGAACGCGCCGACGCGCGCCAGCCCGTCCAGCGCCGACAGGTCGAACAGCACCAGCTTGAGCACCGCGGCGCCGACCAGGACCAGGCCGGTCACGCGCAAGCCCACGACGTCGATCCCGCGCAGCAGGAGGACGAGCGCGGCGACCGTCCAGGACACCGTGATCAGCGCGTGGCCGAGCAGGAAACCCGAGCGGCCGGGGACCGCGAGCAGCGACCCGCACAGCACCACCCCGGCGGCGCCGTACAGCGCCGCGACCCCGGCGAGGAGCCACACCGGCAGGTCGTCGGCCGGCCCGCGGAACACCGCCAGCCGGGCCGCCGCCCACGGCAGCGCGACCGACACGGCGAGGATGAGCGCGGCGACCGCGAGCGCGCCGGCCAGCTCGGCGGCCGACCGGGTCCGCGGGATGATCAGCAGCGCGGGCGTGACGTCGAAGAACACGCCGATCAGGCCGCCGATCGCGGCGAACCCGAGCGCGGCGCCGAGCGCGAACCGGTTGCGGCCGGCGACCGCGGCCACGACCAGCAGCAGCGCCTCGCCGAGCAGAACCCCGGCGCGGGCCGGGCCGTCGAACTGCGTGATGGTCGCCTGCAGGATCGCCAGCAGGCCGGCCAGCCCGGCCAGGTGCCCGGCGACGCCCGGCCAGAAGCGGCGCGCCGCCCAGACGGCGAGCAGGAGCACGCCGGCGCCCGCGGTGATCGGCACGGCCTGCGGCTTCGGCAGCAGCAGCGCCGCGATGAGCGTGGGGAGCACGGCCGTCGCCAGCACGGACAGCGCGGCGGGGTCGTTTTCGCGGCGGCGAAGCACGATCAGCGCGAGCGCGATCCCGACGACGCCGGCCCCGCCCGCCGCGGCGGTGTTGGCCCAGCCGCCGCCCTGGCCGAGCACCGCCGTGCTGATCACGGAGGCGAACAGCGGCGGGACCCCGGCGGCGAGCGTCAGCGAGGACCAGTCGCGGCGCAGCTGCACCGGCGTCGTCGCGAGCTGGACCATGAGCAGGAAGGTGACCAGTTCGGCGGTGAACCCGCGGGTGATCATCGGCGCGCAGACGACGCAGCCGACGACGACGGCGGAGGCCAGCAGCGGCGACTCCCAGCGCACGGCCACGAGCAGCCCGCCGACGGTGATCGCCAGCCCGGCGGCGAGCCCGGCGAGCACCGGCAGGAACTCGTAGAGCGAGGTCGCGGCGACGGCGTCCAGGTAGAGCGTCGCGATCCCGGTGGCGGCGAGCGCGAAGGCCCCGGTGCGGCCGGCGGGCTTGCGGTGCAGCCACACGCCGGTGCCGGTCAGCGCCAGCCCGAAGGCGGCGCCGACGAGCACCCGCGGCAGCGGCCCGAGCCAGCCCCGCTGGACGGCCAGCACCAGCAGCAGCACGACGCCGAGCAGCGTGACGGCCCCGCCGACCCAGGCGAGCACGCGGCTCCCGGCGCCTTCCTTGCCGAGCTTCTCGCCGAGCGTCTGACGGGGAACGGGCTGGGGAGGCGGCTGCGGGAAGTACTGCGGCCGCGGCGGCTGCCACTGGTACTGCGGCCAGGGCGGCGGCATCGGTTGCGGCTGCGGCTGCGGCATCGGTTGCGGCATCGGCTGGGGTTGGGGCTGCGGCTGGGATTGCGCTGCCTGCTGCGGAGCCGGTTCCGGCTTCGGCTGTTCGGTGCGGGCGGTCCGCAGTTCGGCACCCACCAACGCGAGACGACGCCCCAGGTCGTCGATCTCGCCGGCGAGGCGGAGGAGCACATCTGCTTCGGTGGTCATACCGGACAGGGTCACGCACCGACGTCCACCCGCGGATCCGTAGCACTACTCAAACCCGGGTCACGTCCTGGTCGCGGCCAGCACCTCGTCCACGGTGGTCATGATCGAAACGGTCTCGGCCAGCGGCATCAGCGGGCTTTCGGTCTCGCCGTTCGCCAGCCGCAGCGCCACCTCGTCGGCCTGGTACCGCAGGCCACGGCCCTCGTCGACGTACTCGAAGCGGCGCCGCTCGCCCTCGCGCGGGATGAGCGTGAAGGAGGCCGGCGCGTAGAAGGCGCCCTCGATCTCGATGCGCGCGTCGGTGCCGACGATCGACGCGGTGGTCGGCGACACCGCGCTGAGCGTGCAGCTCAGCACGGCCTGCGCGCCGCTCGCGTAGCCGAACAGCATCGACATCTGCGCGTCGACACCGGTGAACGCGGGCGTGGCCATGGCGGCGACGCGCTCGGGCCGCCCGAGCACCATCGAGGCGAAGGAGACGGGGTAGATCCCCAGGTCGAGCAGGGCGCCACCGCCGAGTTCGGGGGCGAACAGCCGGAACCCGGGGTCCTCGGCGAACCACTGCCCGTGGTCGGCGAGGACGGTGACGATCCGGCCGAGGCTCGGCAGGAGTTCGCGAATGTGCCGGATGTGCGGGAGGAACCGCGTCCACATGGCCTCCATGAGGAAGAGGTTCTTGTCCCGCGCCAGCTCGACGAGGTCCCGCGCCTCGGCGGCGTCCATCGTGAAGGGCTTCTCGACGAGCACCGGCTTGCCGGCTTCGAGGGCGAGCCGCGCGTTGGCGTGGTGCAGCGGGTGCGGGGTGGCGACGTAGACGACATCGATGCCGGGGTCGTTCGCGAGGGCTTCGTAGCTGCTGTGCCGGGTGGGGATGCCCCGCGCGTCGGCGAACCGCGCGGCACTCTCCGCGCTGCGGGACCCGACAGCGGCGACTACGCCGGAGGTGGTCAGCGCCAGGTCGTCGGCGAAGGCCTTCGCGATGCCGCCGGTACCCATGATTCCCCAGCGCAGGGGCTTGTCGTTCATGCCGGCGAGCCTAGGCGTCAGGCGCCCCACTTCGCGCGCGCCCAAGCCGTGGCGAGCGCGGTCACGGCGCCCAGCGCGGCCAGCGCCACCACCGCGCACCCGTCGCCCGAGACCGAGTTCTGCCGCGTCCCGAGCGAGCGCCGCCACAGCTCCTGCTCGTGGTCGGCCAGGTAGAAGGAGGCCGCCTGCCCGGTCGACGACGCATTGCGCAGGACGGGTGCGGCGTGCGTTGCGGTCGGGTTGTCGACCTCGTCGAGGTAGAGCTGTCTTCCGTCAGTGACCGGTTGTGGCCACCCGCTTTTGGTCCAGGCGAAAGGAAGGAAATGTGAAATGGGTGACGGATACGGTGGTGATCTGCACGGCGCTGGACGTGGAGTACCGCGCCGTCCGCGAGCACGTGCGCGGTCCCTTCACCGAACGCGAAGAACGCGGCGCGCTGTACGACGTCGGCGCCTTCGGCCCGTGGACCGTCGCGCTGGCCCAGACCGGCGACGGCAACACCCAGGCGGGGGTCGAGCTGGAACGCGCCATTTCGGTGTTCCGCCCGCGGGTGGTCCTGTTCGTCGGCGTCGCGGGCGGCCGCAAGGACGTCTCCCTCGGCGACGTCGTGGTCGCCGACCACGTCTACGACTACGAGTCCGGCAAGGACACCACCGGCGGCTACCTGCCGCGCATCAAGACGGCCGCCGCGTCCATGCCGCTGGTGCGCCGCGCCCGGCAGCTGGCCCGAGACTCCGGGTGGCAGCGCCGCATCCGGCCCGCTACCCCGGACACCATGCCGCGCGCGGTGGTGAAACCGATCGCGGCGGGCGGCAAGGTCGTCGCCGGCACCGCGTCGGCGACCGCCCGGTTCCTGGAGCGGCACTGCGGCGACGCGGCCGCGGTCGAGATGGAGGCCCACGGCTTCCTCTACGGCGCGTACGTCAACGAGGGCGTGCAGGCCCTGGTCGTCCGCGGGATCTCGGACCTGCTGTCCGGCAAGACCGGAACGGCCGACGAGCACTGGCAGCCGGTGGCGTCCCGGCACGCGGCCGCGTTCGCCTTCGAACTGCTCACCGTGCTGAGCGCGCGGGACAGCGAGCAAGCCGATCGGGCCTACGCGGCCGCCGGCGAACTACAGATGAGCTGGGACAAGACGGTCGACGACCTGGTGGAGATCGAGCGGCTCTACCGCCAGGCGGCGGACGGCGGCCACCCCGACGCGATGGCCATGGTCGGCCTGGGCGCCGAAGGCCAGCTGCGGGCGAGCGTCCTCGGGCAGCCGTCCGGTGACCCGTCCGCCGCGGACGTCCGGACCGCCCTGCACTGGTACGCCAAGTCCGCGGACCACGGCAGCGCTTTCGGCGCCTTCCACGTCGGCCGGGTCCACGAGGAGCACTACGGCGATCCCGAAGAGGCCCTCAAGTGGTACGAGAAGTCCGCCGCCGGCGGTCACGGAGCCGCGCGCGCGAGCTTGGAAGGACTGCGGCGCCGGCTCGCGCTGGGTCTCGGCGCCCTCGCGGGCCACACACCTTTCGAACGCCCACCGTCGGAGCACGACCCGAGCGAAGGAGAACCCATGCCCACCGACACCGAATACGCGCGCTGGACCAAAACGGAATTCGGCGGCGAGCCGCGGGCCGTCGCCCTCTGCCTCGGCGATCTGGAGGAAACGTGCGGCGGCCGGTACGGGGAATGGGGCACGCTGGCCGAAGACGAGGTCGTGGCGATCCTCGGCCACTTCTGCACCCTCATGCCCGCGCGGGCCCACCTGCCCGCGGTCGCGTTCGAGTACTACGACCGGATCGGCGAAGGGAACCTGCGCGCGTTCGCGGCGCGGCTGCGCTCGTCCGGAGCCCCGGCGCCCGAGGAGTCCGCCCCCGTCTGGTGGCGGCAGCGCGCCGAAAACCGGGTCAGCACGGCGGAAAACTTCTACGGGTTCAAGCTCTCGGTGCAGGACTACGACTGGACGACGTCCCTGCTCGGCGACCTCGTCGGGCAACTGATGAGCGACGGGGAACCCGATGCCGGACTCCGCGAGACGATCTTCCACCTGCGGCTGGTCGCCCGCGAGATGACGAAGCGGCGCGACCTGGCCACCCCGCCGGGTTCCGGCCGGGACTGGACGTGGTTCTCCCTGCTGCTCACCCCGGAGCAGTTCGCGGTGCTCGTCCGCGTCGCCGCCCACGGGTCCCAGGCGGAACACGCCGAAGCCGACTTCCGCAAGTTCTGGCAGCGCGTCCACGGCGCCCTCGAAGCGGCGAACGTCGAGCCGTTCGAGTAGCGGCCCCTGGTCGACGTGATCGACACCACAAGCGACAATGGAGGACGTGACCGCCACCCTGAGCAAGCCCGCCCTGAAGATCGGCCCCTACCAGGTCGATCCACCGGTCGTGCTCGCTCCGATGGCCGGCATCACCAACGTCGCCTTCCGCCGGCTGTGCGCCGAGTACGGCGCCGGCATCTACGTGTGCGAAATGATCACCGCCCGCGCGGTCGTCGAACGGCACCCCGGCACCATGCACATGATGACCTTCGGCGAGCACGAAAAGCCCAGGTCCATGCAGCTCTACGGCGTCGACCCGAAGACCATGGCCGAGGCCGTCCGCATCATCGTCGGCGAGGGGCTGGCCGACCACGTCGACTCCAACTTCGGCTGCCCGGTCGCGAAGGTGACGCGCAAGGGCGGCGGGGCGGCGCTGCCGTTCAAGCGGAAGCTGTTCGAGGCCATCGTCCGGGAGTCCGTCCGCGCGGCGGGTGACGTGCCGTTCACCGTGAAGTTCCGGATCGGCATCGACGACGACCACCGCACCTTCCTCGACGCCGGCCGCATCGCCGAAGCCGAGGGCGCCGCCGCCGTCAGCCTGCACGCGCGGACCGCCGCCCAGCGCTACTCCGGCCAGGCCGACTGGACCAAGATCGCCGTGCTCAAGGAAGCCGTCACCGGCATCCCGGTCCTCGGCAACGGCGACATCTTCAGCGCCGACGACGCCCTGCGCATGGTCGCCGAAACCGGCTGCGACGGCGTCGTCGTCGGCCGCGGCTGCCTCGGCCGGCCGTGGCTGTTCGGCGAGCTCGAAGCCGCCTTCAAGGGGACCGAAATCCCGACCCCGCCGAACCTCGGCGAGGTCGCGAAGGTCCTGCGCCGCCACACCGAACTCCTCATCGAGCACGACGGCCACGACAAGGCCATGCGCGACATCCGCAAGCACATGGCCTGGTACCTGATGGGCTTCCCGGTCGGCTCCGAACTCCGCCGCGGGTTCGCGATGCTGTCGAGCATGGACCAGCTGGACGACCTCATCGCCCAGCTCGACCACTCCGCCCCCTTCCCCGAAGCCGCCACCGGCCCCCGCGGCCGTCAGGGCTCGCCCGGCAAGGTCACGCTGCCGCACGGCTGGCTCGACGACCCGGACGACGACTGCGTCCCCGAAGCGGAAGACATGCACTCAGGCGGCTGAGGCTCACCCCGAACAGCAGCACCCCGAGCGGCACGTGCACGGCCGTGACGTGCGCGATCCCCAGCACGACCTGCGCCGTCACGAGCGCGAGGAAGACCACGGCGTACCCGATCGGCCGCGGTGAGCCGCCGCCGGGTTTCCACGCCAGGACCCCGGCCACCACCTGCACGACAGCGACGATGAACACGGTGTAGGCCGCCGCGCTGTGCAGCGAATGCCCGCTCCGGGTGGTGAGCAGCAGGCCGGCGGTGACCGCCGAGAGGAAGACCGCGAAGGTCTGCAAGACGCGCAAGAACGTTCCCATGCCCACCCGACGACGCAGCCCCGCGGAACGTGAGGCCGTGACATCTGTCAGGCCGAAGTCGTGGCGGACGGCATCGGTCCCGGAACCCCCGCCGCGACAAGCTTTTCGCATGACGAAGAACGGTTCCCCGCTCCAGACCCTCGCCATCGAGATCGCCGTCCCCATCGGCGTCTACTACGGGCTCCACGCCCTCGGCGTCAGCGTCTTCCTCTCGCTCGCCCTCAGCGGTGTCGTCCCGCTCGCCCGGACGCTCCACCAGTTCGCGAAGAACCGCACCCTCAACGGCCTCGCGCTGGTCGTGCTGGTCACGAACGTCGTCGGCATGCTGCTGACCTTCGTCTCCGGCGACGCCCGCATGATGATCGCGAAGGACTCGATCGGCAGCGGCATCACCGGGCTCGTCATCCTCGTCTCCGCGTTCACCGCGGCGCCGATCATGACCAAGACGATCCAGCCGTTCCTCACCCGCGGCAAGGCGGAGAACGAAGCCGCGTGGGAGCGCCTGAGCGGCACCGCGAAATTCCAGCGGATCATGCGCCGCACCAGCGTCATCTGGGGCATCGGGTTCGTGCTCGAGTCCGCCGCCCGCGTGGTCGGTGCCTTCACGCTGCCGATCGAAACCATGGTGTGGCTGAGCACCGTCATCTTCGTGGGCGCGTTCGCGGTGATCATGGTCGTCGGCGGGAAGGTCGCCGAGGGGGCGGCCAAGCTGATCGTCGCCGAGGCGAAGGCGGACGTCCGGCCGCTCGTCGCCGCTTGACCTGCGACAACTCCGGGGTGTACAGGTGTGTACATGTACAGCAAGCGGCAGCAGCTGGTCGGCGATCTCACCGACCTGATCCGCTCCGGGCGCCTCGCCAACGGCGAACGTCTCCCCGGTGAGAACCAGCTCGCCCTGCGGTACCAGGTCAGCCGCGGCACGGTCCGCAGCGCGCTGTCCGAGCTGCAGCAGCTCGAACTGATTTCCACGCAGGCCGGCGTCGGGTCGTTCGTCACCTTCGACGGCGTCCAGCTCGACCAGCGGATCGGCTGGGCCCGCGCGCTCGCCGACGCCGGCGCGCCCGTCACCACCGAGCTCCTCGGCATCGAAACCGTCCGGGACCAGGCGCTGCACGAGGAGTTCGGGCCCGAGACCTACGTCGCCGTCCGGCGGCTGCGGCGGGAGCGCGACCGCGGGGTTTCCCTGGAAACTGCCACCGTGCCCGCCGTCGGGCCGCTCGCCGACCTCCCCGCGACCGGCCTGCGGGACGGCTCCCTCACCAAGACCCTCGAAGCCGCCGGCCTGGTCTCCGTCGGCGGCGACCAGTGGATCAGCACCGAACGCCTCGATGCCTGCGCCGCGGAACTCCTCGGCCGCAGCATCGGCGAGCTCTTCCTCCGCGCCGAGCGCACCTCGGTCGACGTCGAGGGACGGCTGGTCGAGCGGGTGGTCAGTCTGCTGGACCCGGACCGCTTCCAGTTCCACCTCACCTTCGGACACCGGTGAACGCGCGGGACCGGGCGCTCGGCGCGTTCACCGGGCTGGCGGTCGGGGACGCGCTCGGGATGCCGACGCAGTCGATGTCCCGCGCCGCGATCGCCGCCACCTACGGGCCGGTCACCGGCCTGCTGAGCGCCGCCGCCGAGCAGCCGATCGCGCCGTCGATGCCGGCCGGGTCGGTCACCGACGACACCGAGCAGGCCGTCCTGCTGGCCCGGCTGCTCATCGACGGCCGCGGCACCGTCGAACCGCACGTCTTCGCCGACGCCCTGCTTATCTGGGAAGCGGACATGGTCCGCCGCGGGTCCGCGGACCTGCTCGGACCGTCGACGAAGCGCGCGCTTCGCCGGCTGCAGGACGGCGTCCCGGCCGACGAAGCCGGCCGCACGGGCACCACCAACGGCGCCGCCATGCGGGTCACGCCGGTCGGCATCGCCACGCCGTCCGAGGACCTGCACCGCCTGGTCGACGCCGTCGTCGCGACCGCGCGGGTCACGCACAATACCAGTCTGGGCATCGCGTCCGCCGCCGCGGTCGCCGCCGCCGTCTCGGCCGGGGTCGATGGCGCGAGCCTCGCCGAAGCGCTCGACGCGGGCGAGCGCGCCGCCGTCGTCGGCGGGGAACGCGGGCACTGGGCACCCGGTGGCGAGATCGCCGCCCGGATCGGCTGGGCCCGCGGCTGGGTGCGGGGCATGGCGCCGGCCGCCGTCGCCGACGCGGTCGCCCGCGTGATCGGCACTTCCGTCGCGTCGCAGGAGTCCGTCGTGGCCGCGTTCGCGCTGGCCGAGGCCATGGGCGACGACCCGCCGTCGGCGCTGCGGCTGGCCGCCGGGCTGGGTGGCGACACCGACACCGTGGCCGCGATCTGCGGGGCGATGCTCGGGGCCGCGCACGGCGTCGACGCCTTCCGCCCCGACGTCGTCGAGACCGTGCTCAGCGTGAACCGCCTGGAATTCGGTCCGCTGGTCGACGAGCTCCTCAAGCTGCGCCGTCGATGACCGGCCGGCTGGTGCACACCGGACAGGTCGTCCTCGACCTGGTCATGGCGGTGCCGGCCCCGCCCCCGCCCGGCGGCGACGTCATGGCGACTTCGACGAACCTCTTGCCCGGCGGCGGTTTCAACGTGATGGCCGCGGCCGCGCGTTCCGGGGCGCGGGTGCTCTACGCGGGCACTCACGGCACCGGCGTGCTGGGCGACCTCGCGCGCGCCGCACTGGCCGCCGAGGGTGTCGAACTGGCCCACGAACCGACGCCGGAGCTGGACACCGGCGTCGTCGTCGCGCTGGTCGACGCGAGCGGCGAGCGCACCTTCGCGACCGGTACCGGCGCCGAGGGACGGCTGGCGCCCGCGTTGCTCGACCGGGTCCTCCCAAGTGATGACGACGTGGTGTACGTGACTGGCTACAGTTTGTTGCACGAGATCAATCGCAGGGCTCTCGTCGAGTGGCTGCCCCGGCTGCCCGGCTCGAGGATCCTGTTCGACCCCGGCCCGCTGGTGGCCGAAATCAACCCTGGAGACCTTCATGACGTTCTGTCCATTGTAGACATCGTGAGCTGCACCGCCCGCGAAGCCGACGTGCTCGGCGAGCTTCCCGACGTCACCGTCGTCCGCGAGGGCGCGAAGGGCTGCCGCGTCCACGAGCACGGCCGGACCACCGAGGTCCCCGGCCTCGCGGTCGACGCCGTGGACACCAACGGCGCCGGCGACACGCATTGCGGCGTGCTGGCCGCGGAGCTGCTGCGCGGCAGTACCCTCCTCGACGCCGCCGTGCGCGCCAACGCGGCGGCCGCGCTTTCGGTCACCCGGCGCGGCCCGGCGACGGCGCCGGGGCGGGCGGAGATCGACCACTGGGTGGAGGCCATGACATGACCGGTTCCCGCAGGCTCGAGGTGGAGACCAACGGCCTCGACGTGATCGACGACGCCGAGCGGCGCGGCCGGCCCCGGCAGCTGTTCTGGCCGTGGTTCGGCGCGAACGTCTCGGTGCTGGGGCTGAGCTACGGCTCGTTCACCCTGGGCTTCGGCATCTCGTTCTGGCAGGCGCTAGTTGCAGGCGTCGTCGGCATCCTGTTCTCGTTCCTGCTGTGCGGGTTCATCGCGATCGCCGGCAAGCGCGGGTCGGCGCCGACGATGCTGCTCTCGCGCGCGGCCTTCGGCGTCCGCGGCAACCGGCTGCCGTCGGCGATCTCGTGGCTGCTGACGGTCGGCTGGGAAACCGTGCTGACGGCGTTGGCGACGCTGGCGACGGCGACCGTGTTCGACCGCCTCGGCTGGGGCGGCGGCACGGTGACGAAGGTGGTCGCGCTGGTGGTCGTCGCCGCGCTGACGGTCGCCGCCGGCGTGCTGGGCTTCGACGCGATCATGAAGCTGCAGACGTGGATCACGTGGATCACCGGCGTGCTCACGGTCGTCTACGTGGTTCTGGTGGCCGGTGACGTCCACTGGGACGCGGTCAGCGCACTGCCGTCCGGCTCGGCACAGCAGTGGGTGGGCGCGCTGGTGTTCCTGATGACCGGCTTCGGCCTCGGCTGGGTCAACGCGGCCGCGGACTACTCGCGCTACCTCCCGCGCTCGGCGTCGGGCCGCGGCGTGGTCGGCTGGACGACGTTCGGCGCGTCGGTGGCGCCGCTGGTGCTGCTGGTGTTCGGGCTGCTGCTGGCCGGCTCGTCGCCGGACCTGAACAAGGCGATCGCCTCGGACCCGATCGGCGCGCTGACGACGTTGCTGCCGCTGTGGTTCCTGGTGCCGTTCGCGATCGTCGCGGTGCTCGGCCTGGTCGGCGGCGCGGTGCTGGACATCTACTCGTCGGGCCTGGCACTGCTCTCGGCCGGCCTGCGCGTCCCGCGTCCGGTCGCGGCGCTCGTCGACGGCGCGCTGATGGTGCTGGGCACGATCTACATCGTGTTCTTCGGCGGCGAGTTCCTCGGCCAGTTCCAGGGTTTCCTGGTCACGCTGGGCGTCCCGGTGGCAGCGTGGTGCGGCGTGATGCTCGCGGACGTCCTGCTGCGCCGCCGCGACTACGCCGACCCGGAACTGTTCGACCCGGCGGGCCGCTACGGCGACGTCCGCGTCGGGCCGATCACACTGGTCCTGGTGGCGACCGCGCTCGGCTGGGGCCTGGTGACGAACACGTCCGCGGACTGGCTGAAGTGGCAGGGCTACCTGCTGGAGCCGTTCGGCCTCGGCGGCCGCGAAGGAGCCTGGGCATTCGCGAACCTCGGCGTGCTGCTGGCGCTGGCACTCGGCTTCCTGGTCACGTTGCTGACGCGGCAGCGGGTCCGCGCGCAGGAGGCGGCGTGAAAGCGATCCTGGCGGTCATCGACCTGCAGAACGTCTTCGCCGACCCGGCGAGCGAGTGGTTCACCCCGCGCTTCGCCGAGACAATCCCCCCGATTCGCCGGCTGGTGAACGCATTCGGCGACGACGTCGTGTTCACGCGGTTCGTCGCGCCTTCGCGCCCAGAAGGGGCTTGGAAGCAGTACTACGCGCAGTGGCCCTTCGCCCTGCAGCCCCCGGACGCGCCGCTGTACCAAGTCGTCGACGCGTTCCACCCACCATCCACAGTGGACGCGACAACGTTCGGCAAGTGGACCCCCAGAATGGCCACCCGCGTCGGCGGCGCCCGGCTGGTACTGGCGGGCGTATCGACGGACTGCTGCGTCCTGTCGACCGCCCTGGCCGCAGCGGACGCGGGCGTCTCGGTGACCGTGGTGTCCGACGCGTGCGCGGGCGTGGACGACGAAAGCCACGCAAAGGCGCTGGACATCCTGCGGCTCTACAGCCCCTTGGTAACCGTGGCTACCACCGAGGAGGTGCTCGGCCACTCGCCGTTCAACCCCGCGAAGTAGATTCGGCCCGTGATCGACCACATCAGCATCCCCACCGAGGCCGGAACCTTCGACGCCATCGCCGCCGGGCCCGAAGACGGGCGGCCCGTGCTGCTGCTGCACGGCTTCCCCGAAGCCGCGACCGAGTGGGAGCACCAGGTCGCCACGCTCGGGGTGCTCGGCTACCGGGCCGTCGCGCCCGATCAGCGGGGCTACTCGCCCGGGGTGCGGCCGGAGCAGGCGGCCGAATACTCGATCGACCACCTCGTCGAGGACGTCGTCACGATCACCAAAGAGCTGGGCTGGGAGCGGTTCGACCTCGTCGGGCACGACTGGGGTGGTGCCGTCGCGTGGTGGACCGCCGATGCGCACCCCGAGCGGCTGCGCAGCCTCGCCGTCATCTCCACGCCGCACCCCGCCGCGCTCGCCGCGGCCATGAAGACCGATGAGGACCAGCACCTGCGCACGCGGTACATGACCGAGTGGCGGCAGACGCGCGTCACCGAGCGGCGGATGCTGGAGAACGACGGCCGCGCGCTGCGGGACATGTTCGAGCGGCGGGTGTCGCCGTCCAAGGTCGACGACTACGTGCGGCGGCTGTCCGAGCCGGGGGCGCTCACCGCGGCGCTCAACTGGTACCGCGCGGGGCGGCCCGGCGGGAAGATCGGAAAGATCGCCGTGCCGACGCTGTACGTCTGGAGCACCGAGGACGTCTCCTTCGGCTCGACCGCCGCGCTCGACACCGCGAACTGGGTGACCGGGCCGTACCGGTTCGAGATGCTCGAGGACGTCACGCACTGGGTGCCGGAAGAGGCGCCGGAGGCCGTCACCTCGCTGCTCGTCGAGCATCTCGACGCGCGGTAACCGGCCGTCACCCCGCCGGGCGGATCGCGGGTAACCCACCCACCTCGCGGTACGGCCGGTTCGGCGCGTTCGTGTTCACTGGGCGACGTGGATATCGCGACCGAACCCGAGACCGAGCAGGTCGTCTTCGTCACCGAAGGCGGCGTGCCCACCGGCGAAACCGGCCCGAAGCTGGCCAGCCACCACGAGCACACCCGGTTGCACCTGGCCTTTTCGTGCTACGTCCTGCGCCGCGGCGACGACGCCCTGCTGATCACCCAGCGCGCCGCCGACAAGAAGGTCTGGCCGGGGGTCTGGACCAACAGCGTCTGCGGTCACCCCGCGCCGGGCGAGTCGCTCGAAGACGCCGTCCGCCGGCGCGCGGCCTACGAGCTGGGGCTGCCGTCGCTGTCCGGGCTGCGCTGTGTGCTGCCGAACTACCGCTACCGGACGCCGCCGTTCCAGGGGATCGTCGAGAACGAGTTCTGCCCGGTGTTCGTCGCGTGGGCCGACGACGAGCCGTCCCCGAACCCGGCCGAGGTCGGCGACTGGCGCTGGGTCGCCTGGACCGACTACGCGGAGCTACTCGACGACGTCACGGCTGACGTGAGTTACTGGGCCAAAGATCAGTTCGCCCAGCTCAAGGGCATCGAGCCGTTCTCCGGCCTCTGAAGTGACCACTCCGCAGAGTCACCACCACTGTCCCGTTTGAGCGAAATTCACCTTCGTCCGCACCGATGCCTCAAGAGCGGCCTCCGCCGCGACGACAACCATGGGGTGGTGGAGGTGGGCATGGTCGCCGAGGGCGAAAGCGCGCTGAGCCGGGCCGGCCGCCCACGGCCGCCGGACCTGCTCCGCCTGCACGAAGCCATCGCCGGCCTCTTCGCGACCCAAGGCGACTGGCGGCGCGCGTACCAGCACCTGCGGTCCGCGCTGGACATCGCCCGCGACGGCAGCCTGCGCGACGCGCTGACGTCAAGCTACAACCGGCGCTATCTCGACGAGCGGCTCTACGGACCGTTCACCGACCGTCCCCCACTCGGGATCGCACTGGTCGATCTGGACCGCTTCAAGCGCGTGAACGACACGTACGGTCACCTCGTCGGCGACCGCGTCCTCCGCCGGGTCGCCGATCTGCTGCAGGAGGAACTGCCCCCGGACGCATTTTGCGCCCGCTACGGCGGCGAGGAGTTCGTGCTGTGGCTGCCGGGCGTCGACGCCGGGCACGCGATCCGCATCGTCGACGCGGCCCGGGTGCGCGTGGCCCGTCATCCCTGGTCAGAACTCCAGCCGGGGCTGCACGTCACGATCAGCGCCGGGCTGGCGCACGAAGCCGGGGCACCGTCGTCCCCCGAACGCCAGCTGCGCAGCGCCGACAACCTGCTTTATGCGGCGAAACGCGCGGGGCGCAACAAAGTGGCCTATCGCGACGCGCAAAGCACGCAGTTATTAACCCACTCTGAGTAACGTAAACACGGCATTACTCCGGATTGCCGACGGGATGCTTCACCCGTTTGTCGACGCCGAGCGGCCGTTCGTCGACTCAAGGTGAAGAAATTTCCGGGAGGGTGTCGTCACGAACGGGGGGTATCCGTACGATAACGAAAACCTCCGGGGGAACGATCACCTCCTGCGGGGGAGGACGCCCTAGTCGAGATCGTGCGGAAGGAGACCGAGTGCCGGACGAGCACGACAGCCCGGGAACCGGTCGCCGCACCGATGGCCCGGCGCGGCCCCGGACGGGTAGACGCAGGTCGATGGAGGACCAGGGCGGCATCAGCGTCTCGGACGTCGTGGCCAAGACCACCGGCGTGCGGCCGGTACCGCCCCGCGAGCCCGACCGCCGGGCCGCCGAGCCGCCGTCTCGGAGCCGGGCACCGCAGCCTCCCGCCGAAGACCCAGTACCCACGGACGCGAACCGTCAACCACGCCCCCCGCGCCCCCGCCAGCCCCGCCGTACGGCAGCGGCGGCCCCGGCCCCGGAGGCCCCGCTCCAGCGCCGTCCCCCGGCGGCCAACCCAGGCCCCCAGCAGACGTCGGCGGCGCCCCAGCCCCCTCGCCGCCCCCGGCGCGCGGCCTCGCCCGACGACGCCCCTCGCCACACCCCCGCGGCCGACGCGCCCGCCGCCCGACGCGCAGCGGCACCCGACGACGCTCCCCGCCACACCCCGGCAGCCGGCAGCCCCGCAACCCGCCACACCCCCGCGAACGGCAGCCCCGCAACCCGTCACAGCCCCACCGCCGACGCCCCCGCTGCCCGGCGCACGGCCGAGGGACCCGCGCCCCGGCGTGGTGCGCCCGAGGATGCCGCCACCCGCCACGCTCCGGCGGTCGACGCGCCCCGCCGTGCTGCCGCGCCGGACGGGCCCGCTCCGCACCGTTCTCCCGAGCGACGGCCCGCCACCGCGCGCCCGGTCGGTCCTCCCGGTACTCCGGACAGCCCCGCGCCGCGCCGGGGCGCCGCACCCGACGAGAACCGCGCCGCCACGCCCGAGGCCGTCCGCCGTGCCGGACCAGCCGGCCGCCGCCCCGGCGCCACCCCGGACAGCCCTGCTCCGCGCCGAGGCACCGCACCCGACGAGAGCCGCGCCGCGATGGCGGAAGGCGCGGCGCCGCAGCGCACGCCCGGCGTCCCGCCGCGGGCCGCGCTCGATCCGCTGACCATGACCGACGAGATGGAAGCGATCGACGAGGCGACCCAGTACCGGCGCAAGATCGATCACACCCTCGCCCGGTTCTCCGCCGCGCACGACGAGATGGAAGCCGAAGAAGCGAAGCGGCGCGAACGCCGTGAGCGCCTCTCGCCCGCTTCGATCATCGAGAGCACCCGCACCGCCCTTCAGCGCGTGGTCACCACGACGCCGCAGGGCGAAAGCGAGGCCGTCTCCGAGGAGCAGGCCGCGCAGACCCGGTTGCAGGAGAAGAAGGCGCGGAAGATCGAGCGCTCGGTGCGGTTCGGGCGGATCGCCGCCGCCGTGGTCGCCGGGCTCGTTTTCCTCGGGATCGGGGGCGCGTGGGGCGCCCAAACGTACTTCGACGCGAAGTTCACCCAGGTATCCGCGCTCGACGAGAACTCCTCCGACATCCAGGACGCCGACGCGCAGGCCAACGACGAGAACTTCCTGATGGTCGGCTCCGACACCCGCGACGGCGCGTCCGACGAGGAGGGCGTCGGCACCGCCGACAGCACCCCCGGCGCGCGGAGCGACACCGTGATGGTGGCGCACATCCCGGCCGACCGGAAGCGGGTCGTCGTCACGTCGTTCCCGCGCGACCTCGAGATCGACCGGCCCGAGTGCCAGCGCTGGGACACCGCGCAGAGCAAGACGACCGACGAAAAGGTTCCCGAGCAGAAGATCGCGAAGCTCAACACCGCCTACGCGGTCGGCGGCCCGCCCTGCACCACCAAGGTGATCCAGCAGATCACCGGGCTGCGGATCAACCACTTCATCGGCATCGACTTCAACGGCTTCAAGGAGATGGTCGACGCCGTGCACGGGGTCACCGTGCACAACGAGACCCCGATCGACGACACCATCCTCGGCAAGGTGCTGCTGGAGACCGGCGACGTCACCATCTCCGGTGATCAAGCGCTGAACTTCGTCCGCGCGCGCCACGTCAAGGGCGACCCGACGTCCGACTACGGCCGCATCAAGCGGCAGCAGCTGTTCATCGGCGCGCTGCTGAAGAAGGTCATGTCGTCGGACGTCGTGCTCGACCCCGGCAAGCTCAGCGACTTCATCACGGCGTTCGCGAAGGCCACCTTCGGCGACAACCTCGGCGTCAAGCAGATGATGAGCCTGGCGCAGTCGATGAAGGGCCTGGACCCGTCGAAGATCACGTTCCTCACCGTGCCGACGACCGGGGAACACAACAGCCGCGGCAACGAGGTCCTCGTCCGCAGCAAGGCGAAGGCCCTCTTCGACGCGCTGCGCAACAACGCCCCGCTGCCCAACCCGAACGCGCCGATCCCGCCGAGCGAGCAGGCGCCGCCGACCAGCACGTCGAAGTCGAAGACCGGCAGTTCCAAGAGCACCACGACCAGCAAGAAGAGCGGCACCACGGGCTGATCCGCGAGGATCGTTAGACCGGGTTCACGTGCGGTTCACCCGGCGATGCGGTGTTTGGTCACGGTTGGCCGTAGGGTTGGGCCATGCGTGAGGCTTACCATGTCGAACTCGCCCAGCTCGCCGACCACTTGGCCGCCATGTCGGTCCAGGTCGCCGATGCCATGGAGCGGGCCACGAGGTCACTGCTGGAGGTCGACCTCAGTCTCGCCGAGCAGGTGATCAGCGACGACGCCAAGGTCGACGACGCGCGCGCCCAGTGCGAGGAGCAGGCGTACGCCCTGCTGGCCCTGCAGGCGCCCGTGGCCACCGACCTGCGCACCGTCCTCGCGGCGATCCACGCCGCGGAAAGCCTTGAGCGGATGGGCGACCTGGCCCTGCACGTGGCGAAGGCCGCGCGGCGCCGCCACCCCGACCCGGTGCTGCCCGAGGCCGTGCGCCCGTACTTCGCCGAGATGGGCGAGGTCGCGGTCAAGCTGGCCCGCTCGACCGAGCAGGTCATCAAGACGAAGGACGTCGAGGCGGCGAAGACGCTCGAGTCCGACGACGACCAGGTCGACGACATCCACCGCCACCTGTTCACGGTCCTGATGGACCGTGAGTGGCCGCACGGCGTCGCCGCGGCGGTCGACGTCACCCTCCTCGGCCGCTTCTACGAGCGCTACGCCGACCATGCGGTGTCGGTCGCGAAGCGGATGATCTTCGTGGTCACCGGCAAGATGCCGGGCTACGGCTCGGACGACGACATCTGATACCAGGCAAGGGAAAAGCCCCCGGCCGGTGCCGGGGGCTTTTCCCTTGCTCCACTTAGGACACGGACAACTCAGCCGAAGCGGCCGGAAATGTAGTCCTCCGTGGCTTTTTCGTCCGGGTTGGAGAAGATCTTCTCCGTGTCGTTGAGCTCCACCAGCCGGCCCGGCTGCCCGACGCCGGCGAGGTTGAAGAACGCCGTCTGGTCGGAAACCCGCGCCGCCTGCTGCATGTTGTGCGTGACGATGACGATCGTGTAGTCCTTCTTCAGCTCGCCGATCAGGTCCTCGATCGCGAGCGTCGAAATCGGGTCCAGCGCCGAGCACGGCTCGTCCATCAGCAGGACGTCCGGCTGGACCGCGATCGCCCGCGCGATGCACAGACGCTGCTGCTGACCACCCGACAGGCCGCCGCCCGGCTTGTTGAGGCGGTCCTTGACCTCGTTCCACAGGTTCGCGCCGCGCAGGGCGCGCTCGGCGATGTCGTCGAGGGTCTTCTTGCCCTTGGTACCGCCCAGTTTCAGGCCCGCGACGACGTTGTCCTTGATGGACATCGTCGGGAACGGGTTGGGGCGCTGGAACACCATGCCGATCGTGCGGCGGACCTGGACCGGGTCGACCGCCGACGCGTAGATGTCCTCGCCGTCGAGCAGCACCTGGCCGTCCACGCGGGCGCCGGGGATCACTTCGTGCATGCGGTTGAGCGTGCGCAGCACCGTCGACTTGCCACAGCCCGACGGGCCGATGAACGCGGTGACGTTGCGCGGCGGCACGGACAGGGTGACGCCGTCCACGGCGTGGAACTTGCCGTAGTAGATGTCGACGTCCTTGACATCGATTCGCTTGGCCATCAGGAACAGCTCACTTCTTCTTCGGGGCGACGAGGCGCGCGAACACGGTGGCGAGGAGGTTGATCAGCGCGATGATGAGCACCAGGGTCAGCGCCGCGCCCCAGATGCGGTCGAAGCCGACCGAGCCGGGATCCATCGAGTTGGTGACGCGCTCGTTGTTCATCAGCAGCGGGAGCGCGGCCTGTTCGCCGCTGAAGATGTCCCAGTTCGTGTAGGCGGAGTAGCCGACCAGGACCAGCAGCGGCGCGGTCTCGCCCATCACGCGGGCCAGCGCCATCATGACGCCGCCGACGATGCCGGACATCGCCGTCGGGAGCACGATCTTCATGATCGTCTTCCACTTCGGCACGCCCAGCGCGTAGGAAGCCTCGCGCAGGTCGTCCGGGACGATCCGCAGCATCTCCTCCGACGAGCGGACGACCACCGGGATCATCAGCAGCACCAGGGCCAGCGAAACCGCGAAACCGCTGCGCGGCAGCCCGAACGTGGTGATCCAGAGCGCGTAGATGAACAGCGCGGCGACGATCGAGGGGACACCGGAGAGGATGTCGACCATGAACGTCGTGGCCTTCGCGAGCTTGCCCCGGCCGTACTCGACGAGGTAGATCGCGACTAGCATGCCGATCGGCACCGCGATGATCGCGCAGACCAGGCCCTGCAGCAGGCTGCCGATGATGGCGTGCAGCACGCCGCCGCCGACCTCGTCGGACAGGTAGTTGCCCAGGTCCTGCGACCACCAGTTGGTGTACGGGATGCGCTTGATCCCGTTCGCGATCACCGTGTAGAGCACCCACACCAGCGGGACGACCGCGATGAGGAACGACAGCCAGACGAGCACCGTCGCGATGCCGTTCTTGACCTTGCGGGCCAGGCTGACCTGCTGGAACGCGGGGGTCGTGGCAGGGGCTTCGAGCGTGGTGGTCATGCTCAGTCTCCCTTCTTGCCGATGACGGACCGCGCCGCGAAGTTGACGAGGAACGTGAGCACGAACAGCACCAGGCCGGCCGCGATGTACGCGCCGGCCGAGATCTCGTTGTTGAACTCGCTGTAGTTCGCGGCGATCTTCGAGGCGAAGGTGGCGCCGCCGTCGAAGAGGCTCCAGTCGAAGTTCTTGCCCTGCGGGATCAGCAGGATGACGGCCAGTGCGATCGTCTCGCCGAGCGCGCGGCCGAGGCCGAGCATCGACGCGCCGATGTAGCCGGCCTTGCCGAACGGCAGCACCGTGGTGCGGATGACCTCCCACCGGGTCGCACCGAGGGCGAGCGCGCCCTCCATGTGCGGGGTGGGCGTGCGCTCGAAGACCTCGCGCGAGAGCGACGTGATGATCGGCAGGATCATCACGGCCAGCACGATGCCGGCGGTGAAGATCGTGCCGCGCACGCTCGGCGCGACGTTGCCGGGCGCCAGCAGCGGGAACCACGAGAACGTGGTGTTGATCCACTGCGAGAACGGCTCGATGGCCGGCGCGAACACCAGGATGCCCCACAGGCCGAAGATGATCGACGGCACCGCGGCGAGCAGGTCGATGACGTACGCGAACGGCCGCGCGAGCCGCTTCGGCGCGTACTGGGTCAGGAACAGCGCGATGCCCAGCGAAACCGGCATCGCGATGACCAGGGCCACGACCGACGTCGCCACGGTGACCTCGAGCAGGTCGAGGATGCCGAAGGACATGTTGGCGGGGTCGTTGGTCGACCAGCCGTGGTTCGTCAGGAAGTTGACGTTGTCGGCCCGCAGCGCCGGGATCGCCTGGATGAGCAGGAAGAGCCCGATCAGGCCGATCAGGGCGACGACGAAGATCCCGGCCCCGGTGGTCAGGTTCTGGAAGATGCGGTCACCGGGCCGCACCTTCTTCGGTTTCTCGCTCGCGGGCGGCTCGGGCGCCGCCGGCGGGGCTGCTTGCTCCGAAATCGGGACCTCCGGGGGCGTCGTGGCGGACGACGAACGCCCACCGGGGTCGCCGGTGGGCGTTCGCGTCGAGGATGACTCGCTCATCAGCTACTTCTGACCAGCCTCTATCACTCGGATCTCAGTCGCAATGCCGGTTCAGGAGATCGCCTTGACGGCGGTCAGGACCTTCGTCTGCAGCGACTGCGGGATCGGCACGTAGCCCTTGGCGGACAGCGGCTGCTGACCGTCGGTGGCGGCCACCGTCAGGAACGCCTTGACGGCCTTCGCGACGTCCGGGTTCGCGTACTTCGAGCAGACGATCTCGTAGGTCGTCAGCAGCAGCGGGTAGGCACCCGGGGTGTTGCTGGCGTAGATGCCGTTGAGGTCGAGCGCGAGGTCGTTCGAGCCGTCCTTGAGGAACTTGGCCGCGTCCAGGGACTTCGCCACGTTCGCCGCGTTGAGCTCGACGCCGCCGGAGCCGCTGTCGATCAGGGCCGGGGTCAGGCCGTCCTTGGCGAACGCGCCCTCGACGTAGGTGATGCCGCCGTCGGAGGCCTTCACCGCGGTCGCGACACCGTTGGAGCCCTGCGCACCGTTGCCGACGCCACCGTTGAACTTCTTGCCGGCACCCTTGGTCCAGTCCGCCTTCGCGGCCGCGCCCAGGTACTTCTGGAAGTTGTCGGTGGTGCCCGACTCGTCGGCGCGGGAGACGACCTGGATCGGCTTGTCCGGCAGGTTCAGGCTCTCGTTGCCCTTGACCGCCTTGATGGCCGGGTCGTTCCACTTGGTGATGCCACCGCTGAAGATCTTGGCGGTCACCGACGGGGTCAGCGTCAGCTTGTCCACACCGGACAGCTTGTACGCGACCGCGATCGGGCCGACGACCAGCGGGATGTTCCAGGCGTCGCTGGCGCAGCGGGCCTTGGCGGCCGCGGCGTCGGCGTCCTTGATCGGCGAGTCCGAGCCGCCGAAGTCGATCTGGTTGGCGTTGAACTGCTTGACGCCCGCGCCCGAACCGCTCGGGTTGTAGTTGACCTGCTGGCCGGCGCACTTCTTGCTGTACTGCTGCGTGAAGATGTCGATGGCGTTCTTCTGGGCCGACGAACCTTCCGCGGAGAGCGGGCTCTTGCCACCGCACTCCACGTCGGCGGTGCCGGTGGCAGCGGGGGCCGAAGCCGAGTTCGAGCCGCTGCTGTTGGTCGCCGCGGGGTCGGCACCACAGGCGGCGAGCACGAGGGCGGCGCTCGCGACGACGCCCACCGCGCTCAGGGGCCGCATGATCTTCACTGCTGTTTCCTCCATCAGGAGCTTGACCGGGTCGTCGCGGCTGTGCTGCCGCGCCGGATCCGGACATTAGGCAGCGCCGGTGGACGCTCGCCCCTCTCCAGATGAACGAAAAGTGAACAAGGCTCCGGATGTGAGGAGTGCTACTACCCCGAGAGGGTGCCGTGTCCGGGCCGTGACCTGCGAGTTCGCACACCGTGACGAGGTGTTCGCGCCGCGTCCATCGTGGTCACCGACCGTACTGCACGTCGGTTTCGTAACGCGCAAACCCGAGCTTCGTGTAGACCGCGAGCGCCGCCGCGTTGTCGCCCTCGACGTACAGGATGATCTGCCCCAGCCCGCGGCCCGCGAGGTACCGCAACCCGGCGAGGGTCAGCGCCCGGCCGAGCCCGCCGCCCTGCGCCGCCGGGTCGACGCCGACGACGTAGACCTCGCCGACGCGTTCGCCGCCGAACCGCCCGGGGGTGGGCTCGTGGACCTTGGTCCAGTGGAAGCCGATCACCTCGCCCTTTTCTTCGGCGAGGAAGAAGCCGTCGGCGTCGAACCACGGCCGGGCTTCGTCGGCGCGGACGTCGTCGACGGTCAGCGCGCCCTGCTCGGGGTGCCAGTCGAAGGCCCGCGCGTTCACCCGGACCACGGCGTCCTCGTCCTGGCCCGGCACGAACGTGCGCAGCGAGACGCCCTCGCGCAGCACCGGCTCCGGCCAGTCCGCGCCTTCGACGCCGACGTGGAGGATCAGCAGCTCGCGCTTGCGCTCCAGGCCGGCCTTCTGCGCCAGCCTGCGCGCGCCGGGGTGGTCGCCGTGCGCCCAGAGCCGGAAGCCGACCGCGGCGCGCTCGTCGAGCGCCTGAAGCAGCTTCGCGCCGTAGCCGCGGTTGCGGTGGGCCGGGTGCACGAACAGCTCCGCGACCTGGTGCCCGAAGGAGTCCCCGGTGGTGTCGACGTGCGCGTAGCCGACGACCTCGCCGTCGACGCAGGCGACGAGGTGCTCACCGCCGTCGAACTCGCCGGGCAGCGGCCCGTCGGCCTCGACCTCGGGCCGCCCGTCGGCGTCCCGGACGGCCAGCAGCAGCCTCCGGACGTCCTCGAGCTGCTTGTCGTCCAGTTCCTGCCGCCACTCGCCTTCACCGGTCACCCTGCGACCGTACCCGCGGGGGAGGCAACTTGACGGTTCTCGCCGCGTCCTGAGAAGTGTGGTGGTGTCAGTGCGCGAGCTCGGGGGTCTCCGCCGGTGCCTCGGCCGGGGCCGGCTGGCGGGGCGCGCCGCCCTTGGCGGGCCGCTCGAACTTGTAGCCGACGTTGCGCACGGTGCCGATCATCTGCTCGTGCTCCGGGCCGAGCTTGGCGCGCAGCCGCCGGACGTGGACGTCGACCGTGCGGGTGCCGCCGAAGAAGTCGTAGCCCCAGACCTCCTGCAGCAGCTGAGCGCGGGTGAACACCCGGCCGGCGTGCTGGGCGAGGTACTTGAGCAGCTCGAACTCCTTGTAGGTGAGCTCGAGGGTGCGCTTGCGCAGGCGGGCGGTGTAGGTCGCCTCGTCGATGACCAGCTCGCCGACCCGCAGCTCGGCGTCGACCTGCGCGGAGCCGCCGTCGCGGGTGGTGACCAGCCGCAGCCGGGCGTCGACCTCGGCCGGGCCCGCGGTCGGCAGCAGGATGTCGTCGGTGCGCCACTCGGCGCTGACCGCCACCAGGCCGCCTTCGCCGACGACGGCGATGATCGGCGTGGCCGCCTCGTCTTCACCGGCGCCCTTGAGCAGCCGGCAGAGGCTCTTCGCCGAGGCCAGGTCGCTGCGGGCGTCCAAGAGGATGACGTCCCGGTGGCCCGCGTCGAGCAGGGCCGTCACCTCGGGAGGCCGGACGCGTACGGTGTGCGGCAGCAGGTCCAGCGCGGGCAACACCGAGGTGGCGTCGGCTTCCGCAGTCAGCACCAAAAGGTCCAGGCTCATGAGCCGCACCGCCTCCACAAATCGTCGCCGCACGGTGGCGTTGTTCGGTGCTAAGTGAGAATAGCGGCTCGACCGCCCGGCACCTAACCCTTGCTGGATCGATCACACCTGGAGAAACCCCGGTGGACCCGACGAACAGGAGTACGGACGCGATGGTGAGCAGGCCCGTGACCCGGGACGACCGACCCGGACCGGCGCCGGACGCGCGGCGCCGCGGACGCCGGGCCCGGCGCTGGGTGATCGCGCTGGTGGTCCTCGTGCTACTGCTGGTCGGCGCCGATTTCGGGGCCGCCGCGTACGCCGAGCACATGATCTCGCAGAAGGCGCGTACGCAGCTTCAGCTGACTGACGACCCGTCGGTGACGATCCACGGCTTCCCGTTCCTCACGCAGGCGCTGGGCGGTGACTACCGTCACATCAGCGTGTCGGCCGCGGGTCTCCCGGTCGCGGACAAGCTCCAGGACGTCGCGGTGAACGCCGAGCTGGAGAACGTCTCGGCGCCGCTGTCCGACCTCACGGCGGGCAACACGAAGTCGATCACCATCGGCGAGCTGACCGGCTCGGTCACCATCAAGGCCGCCGACCTGGCCCGCCTCTCGCCGCTGGACAAGATCAAGGACCTGCGGGTCGAGCCGTCGAGCACCGACTACGTCGAGAACGGCGACTCCGGCCAGAGCGAACCGGCGCCGACCACCACGACCGGCGCCGACGGCCAGCCCGTCGACGAGTCGAGCACCGGTGTCCGCATTTCGGGACACCTTCAGTTCGCGGGCAAGGATCTGGAAATCTTCTGTTTCGCGATGATCGAAGCCGACGCGAAGGGCGGGACGATCAACTTCGTCCCCAAGCGGCTGCAGTTCGGGAACGACCAGGAGACCACGGTCGTCCCCGCGGCGGTGCAGAAGGCGCTGATGCCGAACTTCAAGGCCTCGATCAACACGAAGGACCTGCCGCTGTCGGTCACCCCGACCGGCGTGCGGGTGCAGAGCGGATCGGTCACGATCAAGGGCGAAGCGACCAATGTGTCCTTCGCGGACCTGAGCAAGTAGAGGAGCGGTGCGGTGACGGGACTGTGGGTGCTCGCGGCGACGCTGGTGGCCGCCGTGGCCGTCGGGGTCCTGCTGAAGGCCCGCAACGGGCGCGTTCGCGAGGCGAAGCCCGCCGCGCGCGAGCTGCCTGGCCCCGTCACCGCCGCCCTCGACCCGGCGTCCGCCGTGACGCTGGTCCAGATCTCCACCACCTTCTGCGCGCCGTGCCGGCACGCGAAGGCCGTCCTCGGTCCGCTCGCCGAGCGCACCGAGGGCCTGCACCACGTCGAACTCGACGTCACGAACCAGCCGGAGGTCGCGCAGTCGCTGTCCGTGCTGCGGACGCCGACCACCATCGCGCTGACCCCGGACGGCCGGGAGCTGCTGCGCGTCGGCGGCGTCCCCAAAGGACCCGAGCTGCTGGCCGCGTTGCAGCCACATCTCACGACTCGGACGCTCTGACCAGCCACCTTCCCGTCAAATGGGATTTCTCCCAGAGTGTGAACGTGGTTCCCACTCTGAGGGAGAGCTGGGTACGCTCGCACCCGTGACCAGGCTGAGCACATTCCTCACGCAGCGACGCGCAGTAGACCTCTGCCGCGTCCGCAGCAGCCTGTGTCGCGCGTCGTCCGACCGGCGCTGAACCACGCCCGTCCCCGCCAGCCCTGATGCCGCTGACGCGTGCCGTTCGCACGTAATCTCTCGCTCCAGCTGGAGGATCCATGTCCGCCGGACCGGCCGTCGACCCGCGAGGCCCGCGGTTCGCCGCCATCCTGACCACGATCGTGCTCGCGGTCGTGCTGGTCACCCAGTGGTGGCCGTTGCTGGCGATCCAGACCGTCGTGTTCGCCATCGGCGCCTTCGTCGGGCTCAAGCCGGCGCCGTACTCGGTGCTCTACCGCACGTTCGTGGCCCCGCGCCTCGGCCCGACCGACGAGCGCGAGGACGCGGCCCCGCTGCGGTTCGCGCAGGCCGTCGGGTTCGTCTTCGCCTTGGTCGGCACGATCGGCTTCGCCGTGGGGATAACTCCACTCGGCATCGTCGCGACCGCGTTCGCGTTGTTCGCGGCGTTCCTCAACGCGGCCTTCGACTTCTGTCTTGGCTGCGAAATGTTCTTGCTCATCAAGCGCTTCACCCCCGCCCGCGCGTCGTCCTGAAGTTCAACCCCAGAAAGAGAGTCCGTTCCATGAGCCGTGAAGACGTCCTGGTCACCACTCAGTGGGCCGAGGAGAACCTGGACACCCCCGGCGTCGTGTTCGCCGAGGTCGACGAGGACACCACCGCCTACGACGGAGGCCACATCCGGGGCGCGGTGAAGTTCGACTGGCGCAAGGACCTGCAGGACGGGGTGCGCCGCGACTTCGTCTCCAAGGAGGGCTTCGAGAAGCTCCTGTCGGAGAAGGGCATCTCGAACGACGACCGCGTGATCCTCTACGGCGGCAACAACAACTGGTTCGCCGCCTACGCGTACTGGTACTTCAAGCTGTACGGCCACGAGAACGTCCAGCTGCTCGACGGCGGGCGCAAGAAGTGGGAGCTCGACGGCCGTGAGCTGAGCTCCGACGAGGTCAAGCGCCCCGCCACCGAGTACAAGGCGCAGGACCAGGACCTGAGCCTCCGCGCGTTCCGCGACGAGGTCGTCCAGTCGATCGGGTCGAAGAACTTCGTCGACGTGCGGTCGCCCGACGAGTTCTCCGGCAAGCTGCTCGCCCCGGCGCACCTGCCGCAGGAGCAGTCCCAGGTTCCGGGTCACATCCCCGGTGCGCTGAACGTGCCGTGGGCGAAGGTCGCCAACGAAGACGGCACCTTCAAGTCCGAGGACGAGATCAAGGAGCTCTACAAGGACGAGGGCATCGACGAGGGCAAGGGCACCATCGCCTACTGCCGCATCGGCGAGCGCTCCTCGATCGCGTGGTTCGCGCTCCACGAGCTGCTGGGCTACGAGGACGTGAAGAACTACGACGGTTCATGGACGGAATACGGCTCGCTGGTCGGCGTGCCGGTCGAGTTGGGAGCCAAGTGATGGCGGTTGACGACAGCTGCGGCGCACCGGTCCAGGAGGCCACGCCCGCGAACTACGACACGCGCGGCCAGGTCGTGCTGGCCGGCAAGGTGACGGGTGCGAACGGGCCGGTCGGCGGCGCGTTCGTCCGCCTCCTCGACGGCGGCGGCGACTTCACCGGCGAGGTGGTCTCCTCGGCCGAGGGCGACTTCCGCTTCTACGCGGCGCCGGGCGACTGGACGGTCCGCGCCCTGCACCGCTCCGGCAACGGCGAGGCTTCGGTCACCGCCGACGGCCCGGGCCTGCACCAGCTGGCGATCTCGGTCGCCTGAGTCCCAAGTCCGTGAAGGCCTCCTTACCGGCTTTTATGCCCGGTAAGGAGGCCTTCACGGCTTTTCGGCCAGGACGCGGGCGGTGTGGTCGCGGGGCAGCGCAGGAAGTGCGTGAGCGGCCACCCGTACCGGCCTGCTCACCGCCGTCTTCCTCGGCAGCTTCATGGCCCTGCTCGACGTCAGCGTGGTGAGCGTCGCGCTGCCGACCATGCAGCGGACGCTCGGCGCGAGCTTCAGCGGCCTGCAGTGGATCGTCGACGGCTACACCGTGGCGCTCACGGCCGTGATCCTCTCCGGCGGGACGCTCGGCGACCGCTACGGCCGCAAGCTCGTCTACCTGAGCGGCCTGACCGTCTTCACCGTCGCGTCGGTCGGCTGCGCGCTGGCGCCGACGCTCGGATGGCTGGTCGCCGCCCGGTTCGTCCAGGGCTTCGCGGCCTCCGCGGTGATCCCCGGCGCCGTCGCGCTGCTCGCGCACGCCTTCCCGGAACCCGCCGCCCGGGCGCGCGTGATGGGCCTGTGGGGCACGGTCGCCGGCTGCGCGCTCGTGCTCGGCCCGCTCGTCGGCGGCCCGCTGACCGACGCCTTCGGCTGGCCGTCGATCTTCCTGATCAACGTGCCGATCGGGCTCGCCGCCGTCCTCACCGGCCGCCGCGGGATCACCGAGTCCCGCGACCCCGCGCACGGCGCGCTCGACCTGACCGGGCAGGTGCTCGGCGCGCTGTGGATCGGCCTGCTGACGTTCGCCGTGATCGAGGCGGGCCGGCTCGGCGCGAGCCCGTCCGTGCTGGTCACCGGGGCGTTCGGGCTCGTCGCGCTGGTCGCGTTCGTCGTGGTCGAACTGCGCGTGCCGCACCCGATGCTGCCGGTGCGGCTGTTCGCGCGGACCCGGTTCTCGGTGTCCGAAGCGGGCGTCCAGATGCTCCCGTACGTGCTGGCCAACGTCGTCGCCGCCTTCACGGCCGGTCGGCTCTCCGCCCGCTACGGCGCCGAACGGCTGCTGCCGGTCAGCTACCTAGTCGCCGGGGTGGGCTCGTTCGCATTCCTGCTCCTCGACGCCTCGACGCCGTATTGGCTGGTGGCCGTGGCCTTCGCGGTCGCCGGGGCCGGGGTCGGGCTGTCCGTGACGCCGTCGAACATCGTCGGCCTCGCGAGGCTGCCGGGGCACCGCAGCGGGATCGCGTCGGCGACGGTCAACGCCGCCCGCCAGACCGGCACCGCGCTCGGCGTCGCCGCGCTGGGCGCGCTGGTGGCCGCCGGTCCGACGCTGCCGGGCGGCCTGTACCTGGCCATGGCGGTGGCCGGGGTGGTCCTGCTGTCGGTGACCGTGCTCACCGCGGCGACCCTGCGCCGGGCCGGGTGAGGGCGGGCGGACTATCCTCCGAGGCGTGGAAATCCTGTTTACGACCCTGCTGGTGCTGGCGGGCATCGCGATCACCTGGTTCGCCGTGTACGTCGTCTACCGGCTGTACGCGGACCAGCGCTGACCCATGACCGCCAGCGGCGACGAAGCCATCGCGGCAGCGGAGAAGCGCGCGGAGAGCACCCGGGCGCGCAACCTTCCGCTGTGGGACGACCTGCCCATCCCCAACGACACCGCGAACCTGCGCGAGGGGGCGAACCTCAACGACGCCTGCCTCGCGCTGCTGCCGCTCGTCGGTGTCTGGCGGGGTGAGGGCGAGGTCGACTACCCGACCATCGACGGCCCGCGCAAGTTCGCGCAGCAGCTCACGATCTCGCACGACGGCCGTCCGTTCCTGATCCACGAGGCCCGGGCCTGGCTGCTCGACGACGAGGGCAACGTCATCCGCCCCGCCGCCCGCGAGTCCGGGTTCTGGCGGCCGCACGAAGACGACACCATCGAGCTGCTGCTCACGCACAACACCGGCATCGTCGAGCTGTACTACGGCAAGCCGCGCAACCAGACGTCCTGGGAGCTCGGCACCGACGCGGTGGTCCGCACGGCCACGGCGAAGGACGTCACCGCCGCCCAGCGGCTGTACGGCCTGATCGAGGGCTCCCTCGGCTACGTCGAGGAGCGCGCGATGGTCGGC
The DNA here is from genome assembly GCF_014873755.1 of Amycolatopsis lexingtonensis. Lineage (NCBI taxonomy): Bacteria > Bacillati > Actinomycetota > Actinomycetes > Pseudonocardiales > Pseudonocardiaceae > Amycolatopsis > Amycolatopsis lexingtonensis. The sequence goes on along the minus strand of NZ_JADBEG010000001.1, from coordinate 7,720,588 downwards.
CAGGAGATGCAGCCCCACAGCTCCGCCCTGCTGCACCGCGTCGTCGGCTGACGCCGTGCGCTGGCGGCGGTGTGGCGAGGACGCCGCCCTGCTCGACTGCGACTCGCCCGGCCAGCTGCGGGCCGCGCACGCGACCGTGCTGGCTGCCCGCCCCGAAGGGGTCATCGACCTCGTGCCGGGCGCGCGCAGCCTGCTCGTCGTCGGGGGCGTCGCCGCGGTCCGGGCGCTGCTGGACGGCGCCGACCTCTCCCACCCGCCCGACGGCGAGCCGCGCGAAGTCACCCTCGACGTCCGCTACGACGGCGAGGACCTCGCGCTGATCGCGTCGGACGCCGGGATCTCCGAGGACGCGGTCGTCGAGCTGCACACTGAACCCGTCTACACCGTCGCGTTCACCGGGTTCGCGCCCGGCTTCGGCTACCTGACCGGCCTGCCGGAACCGCTGCGCCAGCCGCGCCTGGAGTCGCCGCGGACCCGCGTCCCGGCCGGCTCGGTCGGCCTGGCCGGCGAGTTCACCGGCGTCTACCCGCGCGAATCACCGGGCGGCTGGCGGCTGCTCGGGCACACGTCGGCGACGCTGTTCGACCCGCACGCCGATCCGCCCGCGTTGTTCGCGCCGGGCGACCGCGTCCGCTTCCGGAGCGTCCGGTGAGGTCCATGGAAGTCCTGGACCCGGGCCGCTACGCGCTGGTCGAGGACCTCGGCCGGACCGGCTACGCGCATCTCGGCGTCGCGCCTTCGGGCGCGCTGGACACGGCGTCGCTGCGGCTCGCGAACCGCCTGGTGGGCAACGCCGAAGCCGCCGCGGGGATCGAAGCCCTGCTCGGCGGGCTCACGGCGCGGTTCCCGGCCGCGGTGACGGTCGCCGTCACCGGCCCGGCGGTCTCCGTCGCCGTCGACGGCCGGCCCTTCGGCTCCCACGTGCCGGTGCCGGTGCGCGCCGACCAGACGCTGGCGGTCGGCACCCCGGCGACCGGGCTGCGCTGCTACCTCGCGGTGTCCGGCGGCATCGCCGTCGAACCGGTGCTGGGCAGCCGGTCGCGGGACGTCCTGTCCGGCATCGGACCCGAACCGCTGCGCGCCGGCGACGTGCTCCCGCTCGGCGCGCCCACGGGGATCCCGGCGGGCGCGGACGTCGTCGTCCCCGTCCCGGCGCCCGGCGAACTCGTGGTGCCGGTGACGCTAGGCCCCCGCGACGACTGGCTCGAGGACGCGGCCGGCGGGCTCTCGGCGTGGTGGACGGTCACGGCCGAGTCGAACCGCGTCGGCCTGCGCCTCGACGGGACACCGCTGCGCCGCGCGATCGACGGCGAACTGCCCAGCGAAGGCGTCGTCACCGGCGCGATCCAGGTGCCGCCGAACGGGCTGCCGGTGGTGTTCCTCGCCGACCACCCGACCACCGGCGGCTACCCGGTCGCGGCCGTCGTCCGCGCGGGGGCGCTGAGCGCGCTCGCGCAGGCCCGTCCGGGCACCCGCGTCCGCTTCCGGCTGTCCTGAAAACCCGGTACCGCCAGGCAGGTGAGACCGGAGTCACCCGGTGCACCCGTCCGGGTAGGAGCTGGAACCATGTCGCGCCGTCGCCCGTCCTGATAACTGTGGAACAGGTGACGATCAGCGGTGGCACGGGTTTCCTCGACGTGAACACGCGGGCGCGGGCGGAGCTCCCGCAGGCGCTGCGGATCGCACTGGCGACCGGGCAGCTGCGCCGTCCGCTGGCCGCCACGCTCGGGCCCGTCCTCGACCTGCTCGTCGACGGCGACTACCGCGTGAGCGGGCCGGAACGGCTCGCCGCGGACCAGGAGCTGACGCCGACCGACACCTGGCCGCCGTCCGACGAGGCCCGCGTCGGCTACTACCGGACCGCCATCCGCACCGGGCACCGGCCGGTCGCGGTCGTGCTGGCCGACGGCGAACGCGAGCTGATCATCGACGGCCACCACAAGATCGCCGCGTACCGCGCGGAAGCGGTCGCGCCGGCGATAGTGCGGATCATTCAGGCGTACTCGCCCTCGTAGGCCGCCACGAGCTCGGCGTACACCGCGGAAGAGTCGGGCAGCCGTTCGCCGTCCAGCGTGTGCACGCGGGTCAGCTTGCGGACGCTGGAGGCCATGAAGACGCCGTCGCCCTCGACGAGGTCGCGGACCGTCAGCGGCTCCACCTTGACCGCCCGGCCCGCCTTCTCGGCGCCGCGGAACAGCGCGGCCTGGGTGGTGCCCGGCAGGATGCCGATGCTCGACGGCGGCGTGTAGAGCGTCCGGCCCTTCGCCAGCACGACGGTCGACGTCGGCCCTTCGAAGACCGAACCGTCCGCGGCGGTGAAAATCACATCTTCGGCGCCGCGGCGGCCGGCTTCGCGCACCGCGGCCATGTTCATCGCGTAGGACAACGGCTTCGCGCCGAGCAGCAGCCAGGGCGCGCGCTCGGCGAGGTCCGGCGGGAAACCGCGTTCGAGGGTGATCGCGGCGACGCCTTCGGCACGGGCCTTCAAGATCGACGGCGGCACCTCGGAGCCGAGCGCGAACCCGGTCGGCCGCGCGGCGGGGTCGCCGTCGGATCCCCTGGTGTACACCAGTTTCAGCGTCATTTCGGGCCCGCCGGTCCACCTTTCGAGCACCGCCGAAACGACCTGCTCCCAGGCGCCGAGGTCGGGCTCCGGCAGGTCGAGCATGGCCGCGGAACGGGCCAGCCGCTCGAGGTGCGGCCGCAGCTCACGGGGCTTGCCGCCGACGACGAGGATCGTCTCGAAGACGCCGTCGCCGCGCAGCAGCCCGAGGTCGTCGACCTTGATCTGGGCGACGTCGGGGTCGGCCGGGGTTCCGTCGAGGAAGACGAGGACGCGCATGCGGCCACGGTACTCACCTAGGCTGGGCGGTATGCCGTACCGCTCGCCGCTGCTGGACGTGCCCGGATCGATCCCTTCGCCCGACGACCACCCCGAAGCCGGCGTCCCCTGGCACTGGGGAGACCCCTTCGCGGAACAGCGCACGGCCTCGCGCGGCGTGGTCGTGATCGACCGGTCGCACCGCGAGTTCCTCGCCGTCACCGGCGAAGAACGGCTGTCGTGGCTGCACCTGGTCATCTCGCAGCACGTGACCGGGCTCGCCGAGGGCTCCGGCACCGAGGCGCTGGTCCTCGACAGCCAGGGCCGCGTCGAGACGCACATGGTGGTCGCGCACCTCGACGGCACGGTGTACCTCGACACCGACCCGGGTCCGCGCGTCACCAGCGCGCTCCCCAAGGGCGGCCCCCAGACGCTGCTCGAATACCTCGAAGCCATGAAGTTCTGGTCCAAGGTGGACATCCGCGACGCGACCGCCGAGCTCGCGCTGCTCACCGTGCTCGGCCCGGACGCCGAGCGCGTGCTGAGCGCGGTCGGCGCCGAGATCGGCCCGGAGCCGTACGCGGTGGCGCCGCTGCCGGGTGGCGGTTTCGCGCGGCGGATGCCGTGGCCGGGCCGCTCCAGCGTCGATCTGGCCGTCCCGCGCGCGGCGCTGCTCGACTGGTGGAAGCGGCTGACCGACGCGGGCGCGCGGGCGGCGGGCAGCTGGGTGTTCGACGCCCTGCGCGTCGAGTCGGTGCGCCCCCGGCGGGGCGTGGACACCGACGACCGCACGATCCCGCACGAGGTGGGCTGGGTCGGCTCGGCCGCGCACGTCGCGAAGGGCTGTTACCGCGGCCAGGAGACGGTGTCGAAGGTGCACAACGTCGGCCGCCCGCCGCGGAACCTGCTGCTGCTCCACCTGGACGGTTCGCCGGAGGTCACGCCGGAACCCGGCGACCCGCTGCTGCTCGACGGCCGCACGGTCGGCCGGATCGGCACGGTCATCCAGCACCACGAACTCGGCCCGATCGCGTTGGCGCTGGTCAAGCGGTCGACGCCGGTGGGCGCGGAGCTGCTGGCCGGCTCGGAGGACAACCTCGTGCAGGCGGCGATCGACCCCGACTCGGTGCCGTCGGAACTGCCCGCCCCCGGGCGTGCGGCGGCGGCGCAACTCCGTGGCTGAACGAAAGCCCCTGACAGCGAGATCACGCCCAACCGGGATAAACTGCGCTGTGATCGAAGTGCGGCCCGGCGGCAGGCGGCGGATCGACCGCGTGCTCGGCCCGGGGTACCTCAGCGGCTTGGGCGAATTGCCGCTGAAGGTGCTGCGCGAGCGGCGCGACGAAGCCGCGCAGGAAGAGACGGACCTGTCCTACCTGCGCCGGCTCTTGCACGCGCGCATCGACATCGTGCGCGCCGAGCAGGTGCGGCGCAGCTCCGGCGGCGAAGCCAGCATCGTCGACCAGCTGGCGACGATCCTGGCCGACAACGCACTGGGCCCGGCGGCGGGTTCCGGTCGGCACCAGCAGCTGGAGCCGTCCCGGGCCGGCGAACACCGCCGGCACGCGGAAGCCCTGATCGGCGACACCGACCTCACCGACGTCGGCTCCCTCTCGGACGAGAAGCTCGCCTCCGCTTTGGACACCTACGCCAGCGAAGAGCTGTCGGTGTCGTCGTTCCGGCGCGAGGTCCAGGGCGTGATGGACACGCTCAACGCGGAGATCGCGAAGCGCTACCAGCAGGGTTCGGCCACTGTGGACGAGCTGCTCGAGAGCGAACGAGGACGCGGCGAGCAGTGACCAACCCCGTCCTGGCCGAGGTCGTCCGCTCCGGTTTCGTCGAAAGCGTCCACCGCGGCGCCCTGGTCTTGACCGGCCCCGAAGGCGAAGCCCGCCTGGTGCTGGGCGACGTCACCTCGCCGGTGTACCCGCGCTCGTCGAACAAGCCCCTGCAGGCGGTCGGCATGCTGCGTGCAGGCCTGGACTTCGACGGCGAGGACCTGGCGCTGGCGTGCGCGTCGCACTCCGGCGAGCCGGGCCACGTGAAGCGCGTGCTGGAACTGCTGGAAGCGGCCGGCCTGCACGAAGACGACCTGGCTTGCCCCCCGGACTTCCCGCTGCACGTCCCGAGCATGCGCGACGCGGCCGAGCCCCGCCGCGTGATGATGAACTGCTCCGGCAAGCACACGGCGATGCTGACCACCTGCCTCCGCGCCGGCTGGCCCACGTCGGGGTACGAAGCCCCGGACCACCCGCTGCAGCAGCAGATCGCGGCGACGGTCGCGGAGCTGACGGGCGAGCCGATCGCCCACACCGGAGTGGACGGTTGTGGTGCCCCGCTGTTCGCGTTCTCGCTGACCGGGCTGGCTCGCGCGTTCGGCAGGCTGGCCACGGCCCCGGACGGCCCCGCGAGCCGGGTGGCCACGGCGATGCGGACGCACCCGTGGCTGGTCGGCGGCACCGGCCGCGAGGACACGGACCTGATGTCCGCCGTGGACGGCCTGGTTTCGAAGGCGGGCGCGGAGGGCGTCCAGGCGTTCGCGTTGCCGGACGGCTTCGCGGTCGCGATCAAGATCGACGACGGCGCCAAGCGCGCGTGCGCCCCGCTCGCGGTGGCAGCCCTGCGGTACCTGGGTGTGGACGTGTCCGGACTGGACGCACTCGCCCACGGCTCGATCCTGGGCGGCGGCCGCCCGGCCGGCGAGATCCGGGTCCCGGAACTGCGCGGCTAGTTCGACCGCTCGCGGGCGGCGAGGTCGCCCCAGAACTCGCGCAGGTCCGAGAACAGCTCGGCCAGCTCCTCGACATTGCCCGAGCGCAGCGCGTCCAGGATGTCGTGGACTTCGTCCGCCGTGTTGTCGGCCTCCAGGACCGCGTCCGCGAACAGCTGGACCAGGCCGCCGTAGTCGAGCTCGATCACCGAGTCCGGGTGGAAGTTGTCGAGCCAGCGGCGCGTTTCGAAGAGGACCCGGCCGGGGCCGGAGTCGCCGAAGGTCTGCTCCAGCAGCTCGCCGGCCTCGCGGGCGCGGTGCTGGGCGTCGGCGAGCGTCGCGCGCCAGGAGAGTTCGCGCTTCGGGTCGTCGCGGCCGCTGCCGAGGACCAGGCGGCGGTCGTCCGGGTCGATCAGCACGAACCAGGGCAGCGGGACCGTCCACGTCGTCGACAGCGTGTGGGCCGCCGTCGTGCTCAGGTCCGCCATCGCCGACTTGGTGCGGGCGCGGATCGTCTCCTGGGTGAAGCCGCCCTCGTCGAGGACGACGTTCTTCAGCGCCGGGTGCGCGTCGCCCAGGAACGTCACCAGCGCGGCCGCCGAGCGGGCGCGCAGTTCCAGCGGGCAGACCAGCGGGCCGGCTTCGGCCTTGCCACCCGGCACGTCCTCCGGGGCCAGCACCAGGACGTCGGTCAGCAGGCTCGGGGCGGGACGGCCGTCGGCGAGCTCGGCGGGCAGCAACCGCCGCGGGGCGGCGACTTGTGACTTGAGCCACATGGCCTGCTCGCGGGCGCCCGCGTCCGTCCGCCGCAGCTTGGCCGCCGCGACGGCCGCACGCAGCCGTTCGTCCGGCGGGTCGCCCAGGGCGAGCAGGGGTTCGTACACCCGCAGGTAGGCCACGAAGGGACGGAGCACGGGTAGATCGTGGCACGTCTACCTGCGCCGATCGTCACCGACCGGCCGGTAACCGGTGTTCGGCCGACACTGTCACCACCGGCACACCGTGCCACGTCGCATCGAACCCCCCGGACACGGTACGGTGTGAGCAGGAAAGAATTGTCGAGACGATGCGGGGCCGCCGATTCCCCCGGCCGCCCCGCCCCTGTGCGAGGGGGTCGAGCCATGGGGCGCGGCCGGGCTAAGGCCAAGCAGACGAAGGTGGCGCGCGAGCTCAAGTACAGCTCGCACGAGACCGACTTCGATGCTTTGCAGCGCGAGCTGTCGAGTAACTCCTCCAGCAGTCATTACGAGGAGTCCGACAGCGAAGATCAAGACCCGTACGACGACGGGTACGACGAGTACCGTCGTTGAGCACGCGTAACCGCGCGAGGGCGAGCTGGGCAAAACCCGGCAACCGCCCTCGCGCGCTGCGTGCTGCCCAAGAACGGGCCTGCGAAGCGATGAAGGAGTGAGCCGGTGGTCAGTCGAGTTGGAGTCGTCGGGGCGGGACTGATGGGTTCCGGCATCGCCGAGGTGCACGCCAGGGCCGGGTTGGACGTCGTGGTCACCGAGGTGAACCAGCCGGCGCTCGACGCGGGCAAGGCGCGCATCGAGAAGTCCCTGCAGCGCGGCGTCAAGAGCGGCAAGGTGTCCGCCGAGGACGCCGACGCGGCTCTCAACCGGCTCCGGTTCACGACCGACATCGCCGAGTTCGCCGACCGCGAACTGGTCGTCGAGGCGATCCTCGAGCAGGAGCAGGCGAAGGTCGACGTCTTCCGCCAGCTGGACAAGATCGTCGAGGCGGAGGACGCGGTGTTCGCGTCCAACACGTCCTCGATCCCGATCATGAAGCTGGGCATGGCGACGAGCCGGCCGCAGCAGGTGGTCGGCATCCACTTCTTCAACCCGGTGCCGGTGCTGCCGCTGGTGGAGCTGGTGCCCTCGCTGCTGACGAGCGAGGAGACCGCCCGCCGCGCGGAGGAACACGCGACGACGGCGCTGGGCAAGACGGTCATCCGTTCGCAGGACCGCGCCGGGTTCATCGTGAACTCGCTGCTGGTGCCGTACCTGCTCTCGGCGATCCGCATGATCGAGTCGGGCTTCGCCTCGGCCGAGGACATCGACCGCGGCATGGAGCTGGGCACCGCCCACCCGATGGGCCCGCTGCGGCTGTCAGACCTGATCGGGTTGGACACGATCAAGGCCATCGCGGACTCGATGTACGCGGAGTTCAAGGAGCCGCTGTACTCGTCGCCGCCGCTGCTGCTGCGCATGGTGGACGCGGGCCTGCTCGGCAAGAAGACCGGCCGCGGGTTCTACTCCTACAGCTGATCGAAGGCCGCCCGCCGGGCCGCGCGGCGCAGGACCGCGAGAATGGCCGGCCCCAGCACGACGAGGGCGACGGCGTTGGTGATCGCGCGCCCGGTGTCCCAGCCGAGCGTCGAGGTCAGCACGGTGTACACCACGAACCGGTGAAGGTTCTCCGCCAGCGGCGCGCCGGGGACGAAGCCGAGCTGCGTGCTGTCGCCGGCGAGGAACGGCCATGACCACAGGCTCATGAGGAGCCCGAAGAAGTAGGCCGCGAACACGCCGTACGCGACGAGCATCGCGATCTCGGCCTTGCCGCGCGCCCGGGGCAGCAACCCGGCCCCGAGCCCGATGAGCGACGACGCGAGCATCTGGAACGGCAGCCACGGCCCCACGCCGGCGGTGAGCAGCGCGCTGGTGAACAGCGACGTCGAGCCGAGCACGAACCCGAACCCGGGCCCGAAGACCCGCCCGGCGAGCACGAGCATGAAGAAGACCAGCTCGATGCCCCCGGTCCCGGCCCCGAGCGGCCGCAGCCCGGCGTTGACGGCGGAGAGCACGCCGAGGAGGGCGAGCGCTTTGGCATCGATGCCGCCGCGGGACAGTTCGGCGAGGACGACGAGGATCAGCACCGGCAGGGTCGCCATGAAGACGAACGGCGCATCGGCGGTGTGGGCGGCGGCGGTCGGCTGGGGGTTGGCGAAGAGGGGCCAGCAGAACATGGCCAAGCCGAGGAGGCTCGCGGTGGTGAGGACCAGCGCGGGCCGCGGGGTGAGCCGGATGGTGCGGGGTTTGGGGAGGAAGTCGGTCATGGCGCCGGCTCCGGTGCCGCTTCGGGGGCTCGAGCTGAGCCTGCGCCGGTCGGCAGGGCACGGCCGCGGCTCGGCGGCGCGCTGGGCGCGGCCGGGTAGCTGGCCACGCTGAACCCCGCCCGGACCCGCAGCCGAAACGAACCCGCGCCCGTGGCCGACCGCGCTTGGGCAGCAAGGGGCGTGCCAGCGGCTTGCCATGCTCGGCCGCCGGTCGGCGCGAAGGGTCGCGGGAGGCAAGCGCGGGCCAGCCGCGGCGCCGTCGGTGGGGTCGGGCCTCTCATGCCAGGGCTTCCGCGACCTCGTCCACCGTCAGCCACCGTTCCGGCGCCAGGATCTTCGCCACCTGCGGGGCGAACGCCGGCGACGCCACGATGACCTCCTTCGTCGGGCCGTCCGCGACGATCTCGCCCTCGGCCATGACCACCACGCGGGTGGCCACCGTGGCCACGAACTCGACGTCGTGGGTGGCCAGCAGCACCGCGCGGTCCTGCGAGGCCAGCTCTCGCAGGATCGCGGCGAAGCGCCGTTTCGCGTGGTAGTCCAGGCCGCGGGTGGGCTCGTCCAGCAGCACCACCGGGGGTGCCGCGGCCAGCTGGACCGCCAGCACAAGGGCCAGTCGCTGCCCCTCCGAGAGGTCGCCGGGGTGCGCTTCGCCGGCGATTCCCGGGGACAGGCGGTCCAGCAGCTCACGCGTCGTTCCCGCCGCCACCCGCGACTCGGTGTCCGCCTGTGCGCACTCGGCGGCCACCGAATCCAGGTACAGCAGGTCCGCCGGTGTCTGCGGGACCAGCCCCACGCGCTGACGGGCCGCTCGTGGCTTGAGCGACGCGGGATCAGCGCCCCCGACGTCGACCTTCCCCGCCGACCTCGGGCCGCTGCCCTGCACCGCCCAGAGAAGCGACGACTTGCCGGAGCCGTTGCGTCCCATCAGCGCGATCACTTCCCCCGGCCCGGCACGCAGGTCCACCCCGCGCACCGCCGAGACATCTCCGTAGCGGACCACCACCCCTCTCACGTCCAGTGCTTGACCGGTCACCGAAAGGCTACGACCCACCACCGACAATTTCTGAAGCCGAGACCGCAGGGGCCCCGCGACACGCCGCGCGTCCCGGACCGACAGAGGCAGTGGTGACCAGCCCGCGAGCCGCCCCAGCTCGGCGATCGGGGGTGCGATCGAAGACGTCGCCAGGATCTCCGCGGGTGGCCCGGAGCGCACCGAGCCGTCGCCCGGCAGGTACAGCAGGCGGTCCGCGTACTGCGCGACGCGCTCCATCCGGTGCTCCGCGACGACCACCGTCGTCCCCAGGTCGTGCACCAGCCGGGTGATCGCCGCGAGGACGTCCTCGGCCGCGGTCGGGTCCAGTGCGGACGTCGGCTCGTCGAGCACGACGACGGACGGGTGGGCCGTCAGCACCGAGCCGATCGCGACGCGCTGCTGCTGGCCGCCCGAGAGTGTCCGAAGTGGACGGTTGCGCAGTTCCGCGATGCCCAGCAGGTCCAGGGTTTCCTCGACCCGCTTGCGCATGACGTCCGGCGGCACCGCCAGCTGCTCCATCGCGTACGCGAGCTCCTCCTCGACGGTGTCCGTCACGAACCCGGCCAAGGGGTCCTGCCCGACGACGCCGACGACCGAAGCCAGCTCCCGTGGTGGGTGCGAAGCCGTGTCCAGCCCGGCCACGAGCACCCGGCCCGCCAGGCGGCCACCGGTGAAGTGCGGGACGAGCCCGTTCAGCAGCCCGAGCAACGTCGACTTGCCCGCCCCGGTGGGCCCCGCGACCAGGCACAACTCGCCTTCCTCGACCTCCAGCGACACATCGGAAAGGACCGCGCGCGAGGCGTCCGGGTAGGTCACCGTGACCCGCGAGAACTCGATCACCGGACGACCTCCGACAACGACGGCGGTGGGGGCGCGACGAACGCCGGCAGCACCGCGACCAGCACGGACACCACGTGCACCCAGGAAACCTCCGGCCAGCGCAGCGGACTCAGCGACGGGAACAGCCGGCCGGGGTCGATCCGCGCGGTGGCGAACAGCAGCGCGCACGATCCGGCACCGGCCGCGACAACCAGCGTCTCCGGCCACCGCCACGGGTCCGGCCGGTACGCCGTGCGCCGGACGCGCCGCCCGCCGAGGACGAACCCCACGACCGCCACCACCAGGCCCGCGGCCAGCAGCGGGACGCCGAGCCACGACGACGTCCCGTCGAGCACGCCGTAGACGCCGACGCACACCCCGGCCAAGCCGGCCAGCACACAGGTGGCGATCAGCGCGCGCAGGCCGAAACTCAGGTACGCCCGGCGCCCGTAGCCCCGGGAGTCCATCGCGGCCGCCAGCCGCAGCGAGCGGTCCATCGCGTCCTCCAGCACCGGCACCACGATGCCCTTCACCGCCCGCGGCCCGCGAGTCCGGCCCGCCCGGAGCCGCCGCGCGCGCCGGACGCGTTGCACGCTTTCGACGAGCTGGGGTGCGACCGTCAGCGCCACCGTCACCGCCGTGCCCACCTCGTACAGCGCGCCCGGAACCGCCTTGAGCAGGCGTTTCGGGTTCGCCAACGCGTTCGCGGCGCCGACGCAGACCACCATCGTGGCCAGCCGCAGGCCGTCGTAGAAGCCGCCGAGCAGCTCCTCCGCCGACGTCGGCCCGAGCAGGGACAACCCGGCGGCGAGCGGGATCCGCGGCAGCGAGAACAGCACGTGCCCGCCGTCGTCACCGCCCACCAGGATCCGGAAGACCACGCGCGAGGCGACGATCAAGGCGCCGACGTACGCGTAGAGACGGAACGCCAGCGCCCACGGCGCGTCGGTCCGCCGGTTCGCGACGACGAACCCGGCGACGGCGATGATCAGGCCGAGCAGCAGCGGGTTCGTCGTGCGGCTGGCGGCGACAGCCAGCGCGAGCGCCCACGCCCACCAGGCGCCGGGGTGCAGCGCCCTACTGCGCACGCCGGCGACGGGCGACGACGATCCCGGCGCCGCCGACCACCACGATCACGACCGCGCCGATCACCAGGCCCCAAGGGAACGAACTGCCCTGCTCAGCGGGTGCGGGAGCAGCCGTGGCCGCCTGCCGCACCGGCGCCACCCGCGGCGGCGCGGGCAGGTCGTTCGCCGTCTTCGGCCGCGCGAACGCCCAGCCCTCGAACCCACCCGCAGCCGGCTTCGCGGTCTGCGCGCCCTCCTGGCTCGACGTCCAGCTGCCGCCGGCGGAGGCGTGCCAGTAGCTCCAGTACGCCGTCGCCGACGGCATGCCCGCGCACGACTCGACGTCGGGTCCCGGCTTGCCCGCGATCCGGCAGGCCACGGCCAGGCCGTACTTCTGCGACCCGGCCACCTCGATGCCGGCCTCCTGCAGCGCCGCGATGCCGTTCGCCGGCGTGCCGGGGGCGCAGCGGATCAACGGCTGCGGGCCCAGGTCGCCGAAGTCGACGACCACCGTGACGCCGCCGCCCTCCGGGCAGGTCCCGTCCGTGGCCGCCGCCGACGCGGGCGCGGCGCCCACGAAGGCGGCGCCGAACAGGAGAGCGCAGACGACGGCGAAACGGGAGGCGATCATGCAGGCACTTTAGCCAGGACAGCACCCGCCGAAGGTGCGGTTCGGGCGCGACGAGCGACACACCTAGACTGCGGGCCGTGGGACAGCTCATCGCGGACGGACAGCTGCGCGTCGGCCTCATCGGCGCCGGCCCGTGGGCGAAGACGGTGCACGCGCCGGGCCTCGCGGACCACCCCGGCACGGCGCTGACCGCGGTCTGGGCCCGGCGGCCGGAGGCGGCGCAAGCGCTTGCGGAGACGCACTGCGCGAACACCGCAGGCAGCGTCGAGGAGCTGTTCGAGCAGGTCGACGCGGTCGCGCTCGCCGTACCGCCGTCGATCCAGGCCGAACTGGGCGTGCGCGCGGCCGAAGCCGGGAAGCACCTGATCCTCGAGAAGCCGATCGCCGCCGACCTCGAAGGCGCGCGACGGCTGGCCGACGCGGTCGCCGCCGCCGACGTCGCCGCGCTCGTCGTGCTGACCCTGCGGTACTCGACGCAGACCCAGGAGTGGCTCGCCGGTCTCGCCCAGGCGGGCGGCTGGGCTGGTGGTGGCGCGCGCTGGCTGTCCGGTGCCCTGCTCGGCGGCCAGTACGCGGCGTCGGAATGGCGCCAGGACGACGGCGGCGCGCTGTTCGACATCGGCCCGCACGCGCTCGACCTCCTCGACGCCGCGCTCGGCCCGATCACCGGCGTCGTCGCCGCGCGGCGGAGCCCGGGCGACCTCTGGCACCTGATGCTGGCCCACGAGGGCGGCGTGATCAGCACCGCCACGCTTTCGCTGCGGCTGCCAGTGCAGCCGACCGTCGTCGAACTCGCCGTCTGGGGTGAGCACGGCTACCGGACGCTCGGCCGCAAACCGGGCTCGGCGCAGGAGTCCTACACCGCGCTCCTGGACGACTTCGCGGCGATGATCGCCAGCGGCACGACGACCCACCCGTGCGACGTCCGGCGCGGCCTGCACCTGCAGACGCTGCTCGACCAGGCCCGCCGGCTCGCCGAGTAGTACACAGGCTCCTCGCGCGCGTTTCCGTTGCGTAACAACGGTTTCCGCCACCATCCCCCATTTCTTCCACAGGGTTGTCCACAGTTTCCACTGTGGACAGTGCGCCTCCCGACCGAACCACGGCGGGCCGGACTCCGCCACCGGAAAGATCACCGAATAGTGCGGCTCGCTCGGACTGCCGAGTCGATCTTGTGATGCGAAGGTGATCTTGAGTGGAGGGGTTCCGAGAGAGGAGGCGCATGGAAGCCCTGCTTCGCGCCTTCTGGGGGATGATTCCGATTTCGGCGATCGCGCTGCCGTACGCGCTGGTCGGCTGGCCACTGCTCGCGGCCCGGCGCCGCCGAAGACTCCCGGCCCGCTTCGCGACCGCGACAGCCGGCGTCGACTGCGCCGCCCTGCTCGTTGCCTTTCTGGTGTTTTGCCTGGTCATCATGCCGGTCGGCGGCTCTTCCGAGAGCACTCTCGATCTCGTTCCCGGCTCCGACATCACCGCGGCTTTCGCCGACGACGGGTCACTCTGGCAGGTGATCGGCAACGTCCTGCTGCTCTGCCCGCTCGGCGTCCTGCTGCCCCTTCGGATGCGGCGGCTGCGCGCGCTCTCACGCGTCGCGCTGGCCGCGTTGCTCGCATCGCTGCTGGTGGAGGGTACGCAATATCTGATCCACTCGGGCCGGGTGACGTCGACCGACGACGTCCTGCTGAACACCGTGGGCGCGACGCTCGGTGCGGCGCTGAGCCGCCGCGGGTGGCGCGCGCTGGACCCGCCACCTCCGGTGCCGGTCGCCATCCCGGCGCAACGGCGGCGGATCTGCGAGTCGCCCACGCTCAGGATGCGCGTGCCGCGTTCGGTGTGGGACACGCGCTACGCCGCCATCGCGCACCCGGAGCGCCAGTAATCCGGTTGCGGCCAGTGCGAAACTGAGCGCGAAGAGCCCCTTCGAGTCGAGGAATGACCGCCTATGCCTGGCGCCGCTTCCGGCGTCGGCCCCCGCTAGGCCCGACGCCCGGCGATCCGCCCGCGAGCCCGTTTCGAGGTCCGCGGTTCCTTGACGTGCTTTTCGAAAGGCTCGAATGTCCGCCATCCAGAACTATGTCCGCACAACGGCGCCGCGCGGCCGGGAGACCGAGCGGGTCGGCCCGTTCCTGGCGACCTACTCGCCGGGCACGGCGCACCCGATGCTCAACTACGCGATCCCGGACGACGGCGCGAAGCCGAGTGCCACGGAGATTGACGCGCTCACCGCGGCGTTCCGGCGGCGGGACCTGCTCCCGAGGCTGGAGTACTTCACCGAAGTCGCCCCCGACCTGGAGAACCTGCTGGTCGGGGCGGGGTACACGCTCGAACGGCGGGTGCCGCTGATGACGTGCGCCCCCGCCGACCGGGTCGACAAGCCGACACCGGCCGGGATCCGGCTACGCGCACCGGAGTCCGACGAGGACTTCCGGCGGATGCGGTCGGCGCAGAACACCGCGTTCGGCGAACCCGCGGAGATCGACGACGACGAGGTCGAGCGGCTGAAGGCCGGCTCAGGTGTCCGGTACCTCTTGGCGGAGGACGACGGTGTGGTTGTCGGCGGCGGCCTCGCGCTGGAGGTCGTCGACGGCACCACCGAGATCGCCGGGATCGCCGTGCTCGAGCCGTACCGGGGCCGCGGGATCGCCGCGGCGCTCACCGCGCGGCTCACCCGGGACGTCCACGAGGCCGGGGCGCACACGGTGTTCCTCACCCCCGGTGACCTGGGGATTGGCGCCGTCTACGCCCGGGTCGGCTACCAGCCGGCCGGGGAGTGCGTGCACCTGTCGCTGGCCTAGTCGTCGAAGCGGCCGGAGCGGCCTCGTTTCACGTCGCTCCGGCGCTTCTTCGACGCCAGGCGGCGCTCCTTCGAACCCCGCGAGGGCTTCGTGGGGCGCCGCTTGGCGGGCGGCGGCGCCGACGCGTCGAGCAGCAGGTTCGCCAGCCGGCCGCGGGCTGCTTCGCGGTTCTGCAGCTGCGAACGGTGCTCGCTGGCCGCGATGGTCAGGACGCCGTCGACCAGCCGGGACTCCAGCGCGGCCAGCACGCGGTCGCGCAGGTGTTCCGGGATCGACGGCGACGCGGCGACGTCGAACGACAGCTCGACGCGCGAGTCCGTGGTGTTGACGCCCTGGCCGCCGGGGCCGGACGAGCGCGAAAAGCGTTCGCTCAGCTCGGTCTCGGGGACGACGAACCGGGAGCCGACCACGACGTCCCCGGTGGCCACGGTCAGAACCGCGGGTGGTCGCCCGAGAGCACCGCGCGCGGGCCGTCGACGTCGCCGGCCGGCTGCACGTCACCCAGGATCCACGCCGGGACGTGCCGCGCGGTCAGCATGGCCAGCGCGCGGTCGACGTCCTCGGAGCCGACGATCGCGACCATGCCGACGCCCATGTTGAACGTCTTCTCCAGCTCGGCGCGCTCGACCTTGCCGCGCTGGCCGATCAGCGCGAAGACCGGCGCCGGCGTCCAGGTGCCGCGCTCGAGGCGGGCGACCAGGCCGCGCGGCATGACGCGGGCGAGGTTGGCCTCCAGGCCGCCGCCGGTGATGTGCGCGAACGTCCGGACCTCGGTCTCGGCGGCGAGCGCCAGGCAGTCCTTCGCGTAGATCCGCGTCGGCTCCAGCATCTCCTCGCCGAGCGTGCGGCCGAACTCCTCGACGTGGCCGTCGAGCGGCATCCGCGCGATGTCGAGCAGCACGTGCCGGGCCAGGGAGTACCCGTTCGAGTGCAATCCGGACGAGCCGAGCGCCAGCACGACGTCACCCGGGCGGACCTTCTCCGGCGAGAGCAGTTGCGACGCTTCGACCACGCCGACGCCGGTGGCCGACATGTCGTAGTCGTGCTCGCCCATCAGGCCCGGGTGCTCCGCGGTCTCGCCGCCGAGCAGCGCGCAGCCGGCCTGGACGCAGCCCTCGGCGATGCCGCCGACCAGCGCGGCGATCTTCTCCGGGTGCACCTTGCCGACGGCGATGTAGTCCTGCAGGAACAGCGGCTCGGCACCGGTCACGACGAGGTCGTCGACCACCATGGCTACCAGGTCGATGCCGACCGTGTCGTGCTTGTCGAGCGCCTGCGCGACCGCGATCTTGGTGCCGACGCCGTCGGTCGAGGACGCGAGCACCGGCTCCTTCCACTTGTCGAGCTTGAGGGAGAAGAGCCCGGCGAAGCCGCCGACACCGCCCATGACCTCGGGCCGCGTCGCCCGCTCGGCGTGCGGCTTGAGCAGCTCGACGGCTTGGTCGCCGGCGTCGATGCTGACGCCGGCGGCGGCGTACGTGGCGCTCGTGGACTCGCTCACGGTGGAAGGACTCCCTCTGGAAGGAACTGCTAGGGACGCCGGACGGCGTCTTCGGCACCGTACCCGGCGGGGCTGACCGGGGTCGCCGCGCCATTGACCGAGTCGAGGCTTTCGAGCAGGTGCTTCCCGATCAGCGCGTCCTCCGGGAGCTCGATCGGGTACTCGCCGGAGAAGCACGCCGTGCACAGCCGCGACTTCGGCTGTTCCGTCGCCGCGACCAGGCCGTCCAGGGAAATGTAACCCAAGGAGTCGGCGCCGATCGAGCGCCGGATGCCGTCGGTGTCGACGCCGTTCGCGACGAGCTCGGCCCGCGACGCGAAGTCGATGCCGTAGAAGCACGGCCAGCGCACGGGCGGTGACGCGATCCGGACGTGCACCTCGAGCGCGCCGGCCTCCCGCAGCATCCGGACCAGCGCGCGCTGGGTGTTGCCGCGGACGATCGAGTCGTCCACCACGACCAGGCGCTTGCCGCGGATGACGTCGCGCAGCGGGTTCAGCTTGAGGCGGATGCCCAGCTGGCGGATGGTCTGCGACGGCTGGATGAACGTGCGCCCGACGTAGGCGTTCTTCACCAGGCCGGTGCCGTAGGGGATGCCGGAGCCCTGCGCGTAGCCGATCGCGGCCGGCGTGCCCGACTCCGGCACCGGCATGACCAGGTCGGCTTCGACCGGCTGCTCGCCGGCCAGCCGGCGCCCGATCTCGACGCGGGTGGCGTGCACGCCGCGGCCGGCGATCGTGGTGTCGGGGCGCGCGAGGTAGACGTACTCGAAGACGCAGCCCTTGGGGTCCGGGTTCGCGAACCGGGACGAGCGCAGGCCCGCGGCGTCGATCGCGATGAGCTCGCCGGGCTCGACCTCGCGGACGAAGGACGCGCCGACGATGTCGAGGCCGGCCGTCTCGCTGGAGACGACCCAGCCGCGCTCGAGCCGGCCGAGCACCAGCGGGTGCACACCGTGCGGGTCACGGGCCGCGTACAGCGTGTTCTCGTCGGAGAACACCAGGCAGAAGGCGCCCTTCAGGGTGGGCAGCAGCTCCATGGCCGCGGCCTCGATGCCCTTGTCGGCGGCGTTCGCGGCGAGCAGGCCGCAGATGAGGTCCGAGTCGCTCGACGAGCCGGTCAAGCCCGCGTGCGGCTTGAGCCCCGCCTCGATGGTGCGTTCGCGCAGCTCAGCCGTGTTGACGAGGTTGCCGTTGTGCGCGAAGGACAGGCCGCTGCCGGTTTCCGTGGTGCGGAAGATCGGCTGGGCGTTCTCCCAGATGGTCGCGCCGGTGGTCGAATACCGGCAGTGCCCGACGGCGATGTGCCCCTGCAGCGACTGCAGGATCTGCTCGTCGAACACCTGGCTGACCAGGCCGAGGTCCTTGAAGACCACGATCTGCGAGCCGTCGGAGACGGAGATGCCGGCGGCCTCCTGGCCCCGGTGCTGCAGGGCGTAGAGGCCGTAGTAGGTCAGCTTCGCGACTTCTTCCCCGGGAGCCCAGACGCCGAAGACGCCACACTCCTCGCGGGGTTCCGGTTCGGGCTGGTCGGACACGAGCTGCGGGTCGGAAACCACCGAGGAGCTCCTGGGAAGACGTGGTCAGGCCGGTTTTCAGTGTAGACGGTGCCGACATGAGTCAGGCCCCGCCCGGAGTGGTTCTGACCACTTCGGACGAGGCCCGCAAGCTTGGGTTCTTAAGAGGCATCCGGCAACGCGAGGATTTCGGAGAGCACCTGTGCGCCTTCGCCACGGCGGCGCCACAGCCACCGCTCCGGCTCGAAGATGTTGTCTTCGGTGCCGGGCATCCGGGTCGCCACTACGTCGTCCTCGGCATTGAGCCGGACCACGTCCACCACGTCGTCGTGCACCCGCACACCGACGACGGCGAGGACCTCGCCACGCTCGTCGGCGGGGTGGACGAACTGGTAACCGCGTGCCACCAGCTCTTGCAGTCCGGTTTCGATGTCGAAGACGGAGGCGACGGCCTCAGCCGAGGACATCGTCGAATTCACCGTCCTTGGCGCCGGCCAGGAAGGCCGCCATCTCCGCGCGCGTGTAGACGAGCGCCGGGCCGGTCGGGAAGCGCGAATTGCGCATCGCGATCTCGCCGCTGACCAGCGGTGCCACCTCGACGCAGTTGCCCACCGCGCCGCTGTAGCTCGCCTTGCGCCACTGGGCGCCGGAGAGCCGATCGGCCGGGATGCCGTTCTCGAATCGCTCAGCCATGTTCCCACCTCTCGAAGCGGAATATGCCCCGGGCGCTGCATCTGCATGTGCATTTGCCCGCGTATCGAAGGCTAGCACGTGTGCCTGCAACGGTAAATGCACGTGCAGAATTTCTTGCAAAGTTCTCTGACGGTAAAGAATCACCTGGTCACGGTTAACCTATCGGGTGATAGGAGGGTGCTCGTTCGGGTTAACCACTACTTGTAGTTAGCGGTGAGTGGGAACGTCTTGAGCGGGAGACTCCGGAGAGTGATGTCGGCAGGCAGCGCTCGGGGCGGGGACGTCGTGAACGACTCTTTCACCGCGCCGGGAGGGTCAGCGCCCTCCCGGCGGCAGGCCCGGATCGGTTCGGTCCGACTCGGCGGACCTGGCCCGGCGCGGCTCGGCGGCTTGGCACGCCCCGGCGGCAAAGGTCTTGAATGAGTCATTCAGGGCACCGGAGGTCCTGAATGACTCATTCAAGACACCGCGCCGACGAGGCATTCGCGACCGGCGATGAACCCGCGCGTCAGATCTCCGCGCGCCGCTTCGCCAGCAGGGCGCGGCTCCGTTCCGGCGTCTCCGAGTCGACCGCCAGCATGTCGAGTGCCCGGCTGTACTTCTCGATCTCTTCGCGCTTCTCGATGTAGTGCGCGCCCGTCAGGTATTCGACGTAGGCGATGTTCGGCAGTTCCGGTTCGCCGAACCGCAGCAGCGAAAACGCGTGTTCCGCGGACAGCCCGCTGCGCGTGTACGGCAGCACCTGGACCGACACGTGGGGCAGCGCGCTCATCTCGAGCAGGTATTCGATCTGCTGCTTGAGGACCTTCACGCCGCCGATCGGCCGGTGCAGGACCGACTCGTCGAGCACCATCCACACGCGGGGCGCGTCCGGCCTGCTGAACATCTTCTGCCGGCGCATGCGCAGCGCGACCAGCTGGTCGACCCGCTCGTCGGCCATCTCCGGGCGGCCGTGGCTGAAGATCGCGCGGGCGTACGGCTCGATCTGGAGCAGGCCCGACACGTAGATCGGCTCCCAGATCTGGATTCGCGCGGCGGCTTCTTCGAGGCCGACGAGGTCGGTGAACCAGTTCGGCATGGTGTCGCCGAAGCGCCGCCACCAGCCCGGCTCGTTCGACTGCTTGACCATGTCGAGGAACGTCTGGCGTTCCGTCGCGTCCTCGACGCCGTACATCGTCAGGAGGTCGGTGACGTCGCGTTCCTTGAAGCCGACGCGGCCCAGCTCGAGGCGGCTGATCTTCGATTCGGACCCGCGGATGTTGTACCCGGCCTGCTGGCGGGTGATGCCGGCTTCTTCACGGAGCCGCCGCAGCTGCGAGCCCAGGATCATGCGGCGCGCCGTGGGGCCGATGTTCTGTTCTCCTGCGGACGCGTTCACCGCGTTCATTCCCGGACCTTCCGCGCTCACGTCACCAGGGGGTTCTAGCCCGACTACCGAAAGTACACGTTAACCCGTCCTGCGCAAAGAGGTGACCCGGTTTACCCCGTGCGCGCGTCGGCCTACTCTACGTAGAGTACGAGACTTTCGACACAGAACTTGCGAGGTTCAAGATGCCCGATGCCGCGACCCGGACCGAACGAGTTCCCGTGGGGGTCGACCCGACCCGTGCCAGCATCGCGCGCGTGTACGACGCCTTCCTGCTCGGGAAGGACAACTACGAGATCGACCGGGAGGTCCTGCACAAGGTGCAGAAGGCCGCCCCGGAGGCGCAGGACCTCGCGTTCGAGAACCGCGGCTTCCTCATCCGCGCCTGCCGCTTCCTCGCGAGCCAGACCGGCATCACGCAGTTCCTCGACCTCGGCTCGGGCCTGCCGACCGCGGAGAACACCCACCAGGTCGTCCAGCGGATCAACCCGGAGACCAAGGTCGTCTACGTCGACAACGACCCGGTGGTCCTCGCCCACGGCCGGGCGCTGCTGGAGGAGAACGAGCACACCCACTTCGTCGCCGAAGACATCTTCGAGCCGGCGCGGATCCTGCAGAACGAGGTCGTCCGCGAGCACATCGACTTCAGCCAGCCGCTGGTCCTGCTCCAGATGGGCACGCTGCACCACTTCAACGGCGACTCCGCACGGCCGGCCGAGATCATGCGGGAGTACGTCGACGCGCTGCCGTCCGGCTCCTTCGTCGGGCTCAGCCATTTCTTCGACCCCGAGAACGACGACTCCGCGACCGCCCGCCGGATGGAGGACTTCTTCCTGCACAGCCCGATGGGCTCCGGCACCTTCCGGACGCAGAAGGAGATCGAAGAGCTGTTCCCCGGCCTCGACATGGTGCCGCCGGGCGTGGTCCGGTGCGCCGACTGGTGGCCGGACGGCCCGCGGCTCAAGGACCTGAACGTCGCGCAGCGGACGATCGCCGGCGGCGTCGGCCGCAAGCCGTAAGGCTTCCCGTCCGTCAGAGGCGGACGAGGGGGAGCCAATGGGAAAGGTCGGCCCGGGTGCCCGACGCGGACACCCGGCCGGCCGCCACGGCAGTGGTCCAGTCCAGTTGGCCGGTAGCCAGTTCGAGCCACGTGCGCGGGTCGGTCTCGATCACGTTCGGCGGGGTGCCGCGGGTGTGCCGCGGCCCTTCCACGCACTGCACCGCCGCGAACGGCGGCACGCGGACTTCGACCGTGCGGCCCGGCGCGTCGGCCGCCAGCGCGCGCAGGCTGAGCCGGACCGCCGCGGCGAGTTCGGGGCGCGCCGGGTCCGGCGCATCGCCCTGCAGCCAAGGGAAAACCGCCACCACCGCCGCACGTAACTGTCCGGGGTCGACCGAACGCGAAGAGGCCATGGGCAAACAGTAGAGTGGCCCACCAAGAGTTTTAAGGCACACCCGAGAACGTGGGGACGAGATGGCGCAGCGGGACGAGGCGGATCGGATGGTTTCGCAGCAGCCCACCGGAAACGGGCCGGAACACCCCGGCAGGCACAGCCGCGCGGCGCGGCGCTCCGGCCAGCAGGCCCGGCGCTCCGGCAAGCACGGCACGCCCGAGATCACCGCGGAGATGCGGGCGAACGCCCGCGCCAACCCCAACAGCTGGCTCTACGTCATCGACGAAGCCTTCGACCCGAACGGCCCGGTCCCGTCGTGGGCGGTCGTCGGCGCCTACCCGGTGAACGGGGTCGGCGACGTCGTCGCGGACTTCCACCCCAACGACCGCTACCGGCCTTCGCCGAAGGCGCTGGGTTTCCCGGAACCGACGAACGACCTCGAGCACCTGCTGCAGCTCGTCCGCACCGAGCACCGCCCGGCGTCGGACCTGCCGAAGATCGTTCTCGACTCGACGCTGTTCGTCTACGCGATGTCGCCGGTGCAGCGCACGGTCATCGGCTTCCACAACACCGACGGCCGCGTGATGGTGCCGGCCTACACCCGCAAGGCGCTGGTGCCGAGCGAGTGGCCGCACGCCCGCGCCGTGCTGGGCCGCGACATCGTCAGCCTGCTCGGCGGGCACCCGGTCGCGATCAACCCGCACGACCTGATCACGGCCGTCGTGCCGGCCGAGCACCTTCTGAAGGCGATCGCCGACGAACAGCGCTGACCTGCGGGTTTAACCCCATCGAGTGACAACCCGAGTCGCCGGATCGGCGACTCGGGTGCATCGTGAGGCTGGATAAGTCTCACGAGACCGGTGGGGAGCATGAGGGTGAATCGTCGGATATCGCTACCCCTCGCCGCCGCGGTCCTGCTCGTCGCCGGCCAGTCGCCGGCGACCGCACAGGACATCTACGCCGGGGCCGAAGAACACTTCGCGGGTTCGCAGATCGCCAAGGTGGAAGGGGTCGGCGCGGCGCCCGATGTGCTGTACGGGTCCGACGACCAGCAGCTCGGGCACGACGTCAGCGGGCACCAGGGCCCGGTCGACTGGCCGGGCGCGGCGCGCGCCGGCGCCAAGTTCGTCTACGTCAAGGCGACCGAGGGCACCGGCTTCGTCAACCCGCAGTTCGCGCAGCAGTACAACGGCTCGTACGACGCCGGCCTGATCCGCGGCGCCTACCACTTCGCGCGGCCGGACGTCTCCGACGGGGCCGCGCAGGCGCGGTACTTCCTCGCCCACGGCGGCGGCTGGTCGGCCGACGGCCGGACCCTGCCCGGCGCGCTCGACGCGGAGTACAACCCGTACGGCGAAACCTGCTACGGCAAGGACGCCGCCGGCATGGTCCGCTGGATCAGTGACTTCTCCGAGACCTACCGCGCGGCGACCGGCCGCTACCCGACGATCTACACGTCGACGAGCTGGTGGAAGCGCTGCACCGCGAACAACGGGGGCTTCGGGAACAACCCGCTCTGGATCGCCCGCTACAACACCTACATCGGCGAGCTGCCCGCCGGCTGGGGCGTGCACACGATCTGGCAGTTCGCCGACCGCGGCCCCCTGCCCGGCGACCAGAACTGGTTCAACGGCCCGGCCGACCGGCTGCTCGCGCTCGCGCTGGGCTGAACGGCGCAGCGCCCCCGGTAATAGGTGTTAACCAGTCACGAATTGAAGATCGACTTCCCGAGAAAATCACCCACGCGTATACCCAATTTCACGGAACTGAGTGACAAACCGCCATCCCGTCCTCAACAATCGTGCCCGGGCGGCTACCTGCACATAGCCGCCCTCAGCGAGGGTTCTGTGAAGGGATTCCATCATGTCCACTTCCCGAAGAGTGCGGCTGTTCGCCGCCCTGGTCGTCCCGGCCACGCTGCTCCTGCTCGGCAGCACGGCGCAGGCGGCGACGTTCTCCCCCGAGGCCGACCCGGTCGCCGCGATCAACGCGGACATCGCACAGCACAACCACGAACTGGGGTCGCAGATCCGGCGCGTCGAAGGCGACAAGTCGACACCGGACACGCAGAAGGCGGCTCAGCAGCCGCAGCCGGCCCAGGCGGTCCCCAACCAGGTGCTGGCCACCGTCGCCGGCATGGACGTCGCCAGCTACCAGGGCAACGTCGACTGGGCGAGCTGGTGGAACCAGGGCAAGCGGTTCGTCTGGACCAAGGCCACCGAGAGCACCAGCTACACCAACCCGTACTTCGCGCAGCAGTACAACGGCTCCTACAACCAGGGCTTCATCCGCGGCGCGTACCACTTCGCCACGCCGAACACCTCGAGCGGCGCGGCGCAGGCCAAGTACTTCGTGGCCCACGGCGGCGGCTGGTCGAGGGACGGCAAGACCCTGCCGGGCGCGCTCGACATGGAGTACAACCCGTACGGCGCGACCTGTTACGGGCTGAGCAAGGCCGGGATGACGTCGTGGATCCTCGACTTCCACGACACCTACCACTCCCTGACCGGCCGGTACCCGGTGATCTACACGTCGACGAGCTGGTGGAGCAGCTGTGTGAGCGGTGACTTCTCCAGCACGGCCCCGCTGTGGGTCGCGCGGTACGCGTCGACGGTGGGCACCCTGCCGTACAACTGGAGCTACTACACCGTCTGGCAGTACACCTCGAGCCCGCTCGACCAGGACACCTTCAACGGTGCCTACGACCGGCTCCAGGCACTCGCCAACGGCTGACCCGCACCACCCCGGCTCCCGGTTCGTGACGACTTCGCGTCGGCCCGGCCGGGAGCCGGTTTCATGCCGTACCGTCCGAGCTTGCAGAATGCTGCGCACACGTCCTGGGGAACCGCTCGCGTCCACCGGACGTCGGAACGCGGACGAAACACCCAGCGCCCGGAAGGCATGAAAGATGACGTACCCGCCTCAGCCGGGCCAGCCCGGCCAGCCCGACCCGTACGGCCAGCAGCCGCAGTCCGGCGGCTTCCCGCAGCAGCCGTACCCGCAGCAGGGCGGGTGGGACCCCAACCAGCAGCAACAGCCGTACCCGACGCAGCAGTACCCGCAGGGCTGGGACCCGAGCCAGCAGCAGCAGCAGGGTTACCCGTCGGGCGGCTTCCCGGCGAGCCCGCAGCCGCAGTGGGGCGACCCCAACGCGCAGCAGCAGCAGTCGGCGTGGGCGGACCCGAACGCGCAGCAGTACGGCCAGCAGGCCTGGGACCCGAACCAGGGCGGCCAGATGTCCGGCTGGGACCCGAACCAGGCCGGCTACGCGCAGGGCTTCGGCGGGCCGCCGGCGCCGCCGAAGAAGAGCAAGACCGGGATGTGGATCGCCATCGGCGCCACCGTGGTCGTCGTGCTGGCGGCGCTGGGCGTCACCGGTTTCGTCGCGCCCGGGTTCTTCCTGTCGAAGGACGACACGACCGTCGCGGCGCCGCCGTCGTCGAGCACGTCCGCGAAGCCGACGGCCCCGAAGACGAGCACGCCCAAGAAGACGACGCCGACTTCCAAAGCCCCGTCAGGCTCGGGTGCTTCGGACGCCAAGGCGGTCCTGCAAGGCTTCATCGACAAGCTGAACGGCGGCGACAAGGCCGGCGCGATCGCGCTGGGCTGCGCCGACTCGAAGGACCTGCTCGACTCGTGGCTCGACACGTTCCTCAAGCCGCCGCTGAAGCTGCAGCTCGGCGAGGTGCCGGACGACGAGTACCTGGTCGAGGGCCAGGTCACCGGGACGTCCGCCGGCAAGAACGTCAAGGGCACGCTGAGCGCGACGAACTTCGACGACAAGGGTTTCTGCGTCAGCACCATGCTGGTTTCCTGAGCGGGTGAAGCTGTGGCGATCACCGCTGGCGTGGACGTTCTTCGCGTCGCTGGTGCTGCTGCTGGGGGTCGGCGGCTGGCTGCTGACCGACCCCGCCACCAGCCGCAGTGACGCGCTGAAGACGGGCGGTCTCGCCGGCGGCGCGATCGTGGCGCTGTACGCGCTGTGGCTCAACGACCGGCGCCGCCGGGTCGAGGAACGCCGCCAGGACGTCGAACGCCGCCGGCACGAACTCGAGTCGCAGCGCGCGGAACAGGACCGCGAGCGGGTGGCGGACGAGCGGTTCGCGAAGGCGGTCGAGCTGCTCGGCCACGCCGCGGACCAGGTGCGCGTGGGTGCGCTGCACGCGCTGGCGGGGCTGGCGCGGAGCCGGCCGGAGTACACGCAGACGGTCCTGGACGTGCTGTGCTCGTACCTGCGGCGGCCGTTCGAGCACCCGCGCTACGACAAGGACCTCGACCGCAAGGAACGCGACGGCACCCGGGGCACGCCCGAGCAGGAGCAGGAGCTGCAGGTGCGGCTCACCGCGCAGCGACTGGTGAAGGACCTGCTGCCGCCGGCTTCTTCGCCGGACGCCCCGGATTACGACCTCGACCTGACCGGCGCGATCGTCGAATACCTCGATTTTTCGGGGTGCCGGATCGGCGGGATGCTGCTGCGCTACGCGGCCCTGCACAGCAGCACCAACTTCAGCGGCTGCCGGTTCACGGGCCGCGTGTACTTCACGGCGGCGGGCACCGGCCGAGGGCGGCTGATCGGGTACTTCCGGTGCCGGGGCGCGGTTTTCGAGAGTCACGCCTGGTTCAGCGGGACTGAGTTCGCGGAGCTGACGGACTTCACGGACACGACGTTCGCCGGGGAGACGACGTTCAAGGACGCGAAGTTCGGCAACGACGCGCTGTTCGGCGGGGTGCGGGTGACGGGATCGCTCGACCTGCGGCGGGCTTCGTTCGGTGGGCAGACCGACCTGCGGTTCGCCGAGCTGCCGGCGGCGGTTTCGTTGTACAACACGCGGGTCCGGGCCGAGAAGGACGTGCAGCTGCCGGAGGCTTGGGACTTCGAGGAACTGCACGACGGGGACTTGCGGATCGTCGCGAAGCGGGGCTGACACCCCCGCCCTCCTCCGGGGGGCGTCCCCGAGTCCAGTCTACCGGCGGGGTGCGACGAAACCCGTTGCCGAGCCCGGTCTGTCCACAGCCCGCTCGGGTTGTGGACAGACCGGAACGGCTCAGTCGAACAGCGCCGGCAGGGCGCCTTCCCACACCTCGCGCAGCTCGTCCAGCGTGAACTCCGTGATGCCCTGCAGCTCCAGCGTGCCCGACTCCGGGTCGACCACGCCGGTCTTGCGCCACGGCAGGCCGCGCGCGGTGCACATCTCCGTGAAGCGCAGCTCCTCCGTGCGCGGGACCGCCACCAGCACGCGGCCCGCCGACTCGGAGAACAGCTGGACGAACGGGTCCTGGTCGGTGTCGAGGAAGACCCGGGCGCCGCACTGTCCGATCAGGACGGTCTCGACCAGCGTCTGGATCAGGCCGCCGTCGGACAGGTCGTGCGCGGCCGAGATCATGCCGTCGCGGGAGCCCGCCACCAGGATCTCGCCCAGCAGCTTCTCCCGCGCCAGGTCCACGCGCGGGGGCACGCCGCCGAGGTGGCCGTGCAGCTCGCGGGCCCACGCCGAACCGTCCAGCTCGTCGTGCGTTTCCCCCAGCAGCAGCAGGGTTTCGCCCGCTTCCGCGCCGATGCCGGTCGGGATGCGGCGGGTGACGTCGTCGATCACGCCGAGGACGCCGATCACCGGGGTCGGCAGGATCGCCGTCGAACCGGTCTGGTTGAAGAAGCTCACGTTGCCGCCCGTCACCGGGATGCCGAGCTCGACGCAGCCGTCCGCGAGGCCGTGGACCGCCTGCTCGAACTGCCACATCACGCCCGGGTCGGTCGGGGCGCCGAAATTCAGGCAGTCCGAGACCGCGACCGGGGTCGCGCCACCCGTCGCCACGTTGCGGTACGCCTCCGCCAGCGCCAGCTGCGCGCCGCGGTACGGGTCGAGGTAGACGAACTTGCTGTTGCAGTCCGTCGCCACCGAGACGCCTCGGCCGGACGACTCGTCGATCCGGATCATGCCGGAGTCCGACGGCTGCGACAGCACGGAATTGCCGCGCACGTACCGGTCGTACTGCGACGTCACCCATTCCTTCGACGCCTGGTTCGGCGAGGCGATCAACCGCAGCACGTCCGCGCGCAATTCGTCCGGAGTGGACGGACGCGGCAGCGTCGCCGAGGTGTCCGCGATCAGCGCGTCCTGAGTGGACGGTCGCTCGATCGGCCGGTCGTACACCGGGCCCTGGTGCGCCACAGTGTGCGCCGGGACGTCGACAACGACCTCGTCGTGCCAGGTGATGACCAGGTGCTCGCCGTCGGTGACCTCGCCGATGTCGGTGGCGATGACGTCCCACTTGCGGCAGACCGCCATGAACGCCTCGACGTTCTCCGGCGAGACGACCGCGCACATGCGCTCCTGCGACTCGCTCGAGAGCACCTCGGCGGGCGTCATCCCGGTGGCGCGCAACGGAACGCGGTCGAGGTAGATGTGCATGCCGCCGTCGCCGGCCGCGGCCAGCTCGGACGTCGCGCAGGACAGCCCGGCGCCGCCGAGGTCCTGGATGCCGACGACCAGCTTCTGCGCGAACAGCTCGAGGCAGCACTCGATGAGCACCTTCTCGGTGAACGGGTCGCCGACCTGGACGCTCGGGAGCTTCTTGCGGCCGGACGCCGACTCGTCACCCGAAAAGGTGTCACTCGCCAGGACGGAAACGCCGCCGATGCCGTCGAGGCCGGTGCGCGCGCCGAACAGGATGATCTTGTTGCCCGTGCCGGACGCGAACGCGAGGTGCAGGTCTTCGACGCGCATCGCGCCGACGCACAGGGCGTTCACCAGCGGGTTGCCGGCGTAGGACGGGTCGAAGACGAGCTCGCCACCGATGTTCGGCAGGCCGAGGCAGTTGCCGTAGCCGCCGACGCCGGCCACGACGCCGGGCAGCACGCGCTTGGTGTCGGGGGCGTCGGCCGGGCCGAAGCGCAGCGCGTCGGCGACCGCGAGCGGCCGCGCGCCCATCGCCATGATGTCGCGGACGATGCCGCCGACGCCGGTCGCGGCACCCTGGTAGGGCTCCACATAGGACGGGTGGTTGTGGCTCTCCACCTTGAAGGTGACCGCCCAGCCCTCGCCGATGTCGACGACGCCCGCGTTTTCGCCGATGCCGGCCAGCATCTTGGCCTTCATCTCGTCGGTGGCGGTCTCCCCGAAGTAGCGCAGGTGCTTCTTCGACGACTTGTAGGAGCAGTGCTCGCTCCACATCACCGAGTACATGGCCAGCTCGGCGTCGGTGGGCCGGCGGCCGAGGATTTCCCGGATGCGGGCGTACTCGTCGTCGGCAAGACCCAATTCGCGATACGGCTGGGTGTGCTCCGGGGTCGCCCCGGCGCGCTCGGTGGTGTCAACGGTGCTGGTCACGGTGTCCGTGTCAGGGTTCGCCACGGCCGCCAGGATACGGGCCGCCCGGTGGTGCCCCGGACGGTGGGCCACCGAAATCGGGACGGCCACCGGCGGGTGTGAGCGGCGCGACACCGCGGCCCGGCCTGGGGACAACCCGGGCGCGCGGGCCCCCGAATTGTCGGACCCCGCGAGTAACGTTGAAACCGGGGGTCCCCCAAGCCGCGCGGCCCGAAAATCGGTCGCCTTCGTCCGGGGGTCGGCTTACCGTCAAGAATCGTGCTTTCCGCCACATACCCCCTTCCGCCGCTGCGGCTGCCCGCGCGGCCGACCGCGAGCCGCTTCCTGCTCGCCGTCTTCCGGGCCCGGCTCGGGACGGTGCTGGGCGCGGCCGCGATCGGTGTCGTCTGGGCGCTTCCCGGTGCGCTGCTGCCGCTGGTCGTCGGCCAGGGCATCGGCGCCATCGGCGCGCACGACGGCGCCGCCGTCGGGCGCTGGGCGCTCGCGGCGGCCGTCCTCGGCCTGGTGCAGACGGTCTTCGGGACCTGGCTGCACTTCCTCAACTACGGCCTGTGGCTGCACGGCGCGGGCACGACGCAGCGCACCGTGTCGGCGCACACCACCCGCGTCGGCGCCGGCCTGCGCGAGCAGACGACGACCGGCAACCTCGTCGCCGTCAGCACCACCGACATCAACCACATCGGCAACACCGTCGAGATGACCGGCCGCGCGGTCGGTTCGCTGCTGGCGTTCGTAGTGGTCGCGGTGTGGCTGGTCTCGACGTCGCCGCTGCTCGGCGTGGTCGCGCTGGTCGGCGTGCCGGTCGCGGTGCTCGGCATCGGCCCGCTGCTCGCGCCGCTGCAGAAGCGCAAGGCGAAGCAGCGTGAGCAACGCGGGGACGTCAACGCGCTGGGCGCGGACATCGTGTCCGGCCTGCGGATCCTGCGCGGCATCGGCGGCGAGCGGCGGTTCTTCGCCCGCTTCCGCGAGACGAGCCAGCGGGTGCGGCGGGCCGGCGTCGAGGTCGGCAAGGCCGAGGCGTGGCTGGCCGCGGCGGAGATCGCGCTGCCGGGCCTGGTCACCGTGGTGATCACCTGGCTCGGCGCGCGGCTGGCCGTGGCCGGCTCGATCGACGTCGGGCAGCTGGTGGCGTTCTACGGCGTTTCGGCGTTCCTGATCTGGCCGGTCACCGCCGCGACCGAGGCGGTCGGCTCGATCACGTCCGGGCTGGTCGCGTCGCGGAAGGTCGTGGCGCTGCTGGCGATCCGCCCGAAGCTGGCGGACCCGGAGACGCCGGTGCCGCTGCCCGAAGGGCCGCTGGAGCTGGTCGACACCGAGTCCGGCGTCCGGGTCGCGCCCGGCCGCCTGACGGTCGTCGACTTCGGTGCCGGCGGCGAAGCGGTGGCGGACCGGCTGGCCCGGTTCGCCGACGCGGCCGACGGCGAAGCGGTGCTGGTCGGCGGGGTCCGGGCGGACCAGGTCGCGCTCGCGGAGCTGCGGCGGCGGGTCGTCTACGCGCACAACCAGGACATCTGGTTCTCCGGCGTGTTGCGCGAGCAGCTGGCGCCGGCGCGGGAGAGCGGCGTGGGCATCACCGAAGCGCTGTACGCGGCCGACGCCGACGACATCGTGGAGGCGCTGCCCGGCGGCGTCGACGAGGTGATCGGCGAGCGCGGCCGCGAGGTGTCCGGCGGTCAGCGGCAGCGGCTGAACCTGGCCCGCGCGCTGGCGGCCGACGCCGACGTGCTGGTGCTGGACGAGCCGACGTCGGCGGTCGACGCGCACACGGAGGCACGCATCACCGAGCGCGTCGCGGCGCTGCGCCGCGGCAAGACGACGGTGGTGTTCAGCCAGAGTCCATTGTGGACACATGTGGCGGACGAAGTCTTCAACGCGAAGGTAGTGACGGTATGAAACGGCTCCCCACGGCGTCCCGGCGGGACGTCCGCCGCTGGGCGCTGCGGACGGCGGCGGTCCACAAACGCGAGTTCGGCCTGCTGCTGGGCGCGCTGGCGGTGGCCACGCTGATCGGGCTGGCCGGCCCGCAGCTGCTCGGTGCGCTCGTCGACGACGTCGCGGCCGGCACCACCACCGGCCACGTCGACGTGCTCGCGGCGGCGTTCGTAGGGATCCTGCTCCTGCAGGCGCTGGCGCGGAAGATCGCCCGGCTGCGCGGGGCGGTGTTCGGCGAGCTGGTGCTGGCCAACGCGCGCGAGGAGTTCGTCGGGACGGCGCTGAAGCTGCCGCTCGGCACCGTCGAGGCGGCGGGTACCGGCGACCTGCTCAGCCGGGCCACCACCGACCTCGGCCGGATCGACCACGCGGCGCGGTTCGCGGCGCCGGAGATCCTGGTCGCGGCGGTGACCGTGGTGTTCACGGTCGTCGCGATGGTGCTGACGTCGCCGCTGCTGGCGCTGGGCCTGCTGGTCGCGGTGCCGCTGCTGGTGCCGGTCAACATCTGGTACCAGCGGCGGATCCCGGCGGTCATGCAGTGGATGCTGGACCGCTGGGCGGACCTGACCACCAGCGTCCACGAGACGGCCGAAGGCGCGCGCACGGTGGAGGCGCTCGGCCTGACCGACCGGCGGGTCGGCGCGGCGTACGAGGCGCTGGACCGCAGCATTTACGGCGAGCGGCGGATGCGAGCGCTGCAGCTGCGCTGGCTGCCGTCGCTGGAGATCAGCTACGTCGTCCCGCTGGCGGTCATGCTGCCGCTCGGGCTGCTCGCGTACACGCGGGGCTGGGCAGGGCTCGGCGAGATCACCACGATGCTGCTGTACACGCAGGCGATGGCGGCGCCGCTGAACGAGGCGCTGTTCTGGCTGGAGGACCTGCAGGTCGCGGCGGCCGCGGCGCGCCGGATCCGCGGTGTCCACTCGGTGGCCGCCGAGGGTGCGGAGAAGGTGACGGAGGTGCCGCGCGGCCGCGACATCGACGTGCACGACGTCCGGTTCGCCTACACCGCCGACCGCGAGGTGCTGCACGGCATCGACCTGCGGGTACCGCGCGGCGAGCGGCTGGCGATCGTCGGGCCGTCCGGCGCGGGCAAGTCGACGCTCGGCCGGCTGCTGGCCGGCATCGCGGCGCCGTCGTCGGGTTCGGTGCGGATCGGCGGCCAGGACGTCTCGGCGCTGGCCGACGACGTCCTGCGCGGCGAGGTGCTGCTGCTGACCCAGGAACACCACGTGTTCTCGGGGACCCTGCGGCAGAACCTGGCCCTGCCGGCCCGGCGTTCGGGTGGCGATTGGACGGACGACGAGCTGCTGGCCGCGCTGGCCTCGGCGGGCGCGTCGGACTGGGTCGCGTCGCTGCCGTCCGGGCTCGACACGAAGCTGGGCTCCGGCGAGCACCCGGTGCCGGCGGCGATCGCGCAGCAGCTGGCGCTGGCCCGGGTGGTGCTGGCCGACCCGCACACGCTGGTGCTGGACGAAGCGACGTCGCTGCTGGACACGGGCTCGGCGCGGGACCTGGAGCGGTCGCTGAACAGCGTGCTGTCCGGGCGGACGGTCATCGCGATCGCCCACCGCCTGCACACGGCCGCGGCGGCCGACCGGGTCGCGGTGGTCGAGGACGGCCGCATCACGGAGCTGGGCCCGCA
Source organism: Amycolatopsis lexingtonensis (assembly GCF_014873755.1). NCBI lineage: Bacteria > Bacillati > Actinomycetota > Actinomycetes > Pseudonocardiales > Pseudonocardiaceae > Amycolatopsis > Amycolatopsis lexingtonensis. The sequence goes on along the minus strand of NZ_JADBEG010000001.1, from coordinate 7,688,278 downwards.
CTCGGCCCTGCTCTCGGCGGGCGGTTCGTACGCACGCCTGGTGGCGGCGGCCAGCTGAAGCGGTCCGGGGCTGTGGACGATGAGCGTCCCGCAGCCCCGGAACCGCCGGTGCGACCTCAGGCCTTGACCAGCGCGTCCACCGCGCTGAAGAACATCCCCAGCCCGTCGTCGGACGGCCCGGTCAACGCGTCGATCGCGTGCTCCGGGTGCGGCATCAGGCCGACGACCCGGCCGTTTTCGCTGCGGATGCCCGCGATGTCATTGCGCGAGCCGTTCGGGTTGCCGCCCACGTACCGGAAGACCACGCGGCCCTCGGCCTCGAGCTCGTCCAAAGTGGACTGCTCGGCCATGTAGCAGCCGTCGATGTTCTTCATCGGGATCAGGATCTCGGCCCCGGCCTCGTACCGCGTGGTCCACGCCGTGTCGGTGTTCTCCACGCGGAGCCACTGGTCGCGGCAGATGAAGTGGAGGCCCTGGTTGCGGATCATCGCGCCCGGCAGGAGGCCCGCCTCGCACAGGATCTGGAAGCCGTTGCAGATGCCGAGGACCGGCATGCCGCCGCGGGCCGCTTCGATCACCGGGGTCATCACCGGGGCGAAGCGGGCGATCACGCCCGCGCGCAGGTAGTCGCCGTAGGAGAAGCCGCCCGGGACGACGACCGCGTCGACGTCGTGGAGGTTCTCGTCCGCGTGCCAGAGCGGGACCGCCTCGGCGCCGGCGTAGCGGACCGCGCGGGCCGCGTCGCCGTCGTCCAGGGTGCCCGGGAACGTGATGACGCCGATGCGCGCGCTCACGCCTCCACCCGCTTGATGGTCCACTGCTCGATCACCGGGTTCGCCAGGAAGCCCTCGGCGATCTTCTCCAGCGTGGCGTCGTCGACCGTGTCGTCGACCTCGATCTCGAAGTGCTTGCCCTGGCGGATCTCCTTGATCCCGGTGAAGCCGAGGCGGCCGGCGGCGCCGAGCGCGGCCTGTCCCTGCGGGTCGAGGATTTCGGGCTTCGGCATGACGTCGACGACGACTCGGGCCACGGCAGGCTGCTCCTTATTCACGCAGGTCGTGGGTACCGGGCCAGCATAGTTGACACCATTTGCCGCACTCGCGCCCAGGTGGCGAGGGCCACCGGAAAACCTAGACTGGCCGAGGGCGCGGCGCTGCGCCATGATGAGTCGTTGACATCTCGCCAACAGGAGGCACCGTGGCCGTCCAGGAGTCCTTCGACTACGTCATCGTCGGCGCCGGCAGCGCGGGCTGCGTGCTCGCCAACCGGCTCACCGAGGACCCGTCGGCGCAGGTCCTGCTGCTCGAAGCGGGCGGCGAGGACACCGCGGACGAGATCCACATCCCCGCCGCGTTCCCCTCGCTGTTCAAGACCAAGTGGGACTGGAACTACGAGACCGTCGAGCAGAAGCACACCGGCAAGACGTCCTACTGGCCGCGCGGGAAGGTGCTCGGCGGCTGCTCGTCGATCAACGCGATGATCTACATCCGCGGCAACCGCGCCGACTACGACGGCTGGCGCGATTCCCACGGTGCCGAAGGCTGGGGCTGGGACGACGTCCTCCCGTACTTCAAGCGCGCCGAGGGCAACCAGCGGCTCGGCGGGCCGCTGCACGGCACCGACGGCCCGCTGCACGTCGAGGACCGGCGGTTCACCCACGAGCTGTCGCACGCCTGGGTCGACTCGGCCGTCGCGTGGGGCCTCAAGCGCACCGACGACTTCAACGGCGAGAGCCAGGAAGGCGCCGGCGTCTACCAGGTGACCTGCAAGAAGGGCCGCCGCTGGTCCACCGCGGACGCCTACCTGCGCCCGGCGCTCGAGCGGCCGAACCTCACCGTGAAGACGTCCTCGCCCGCGACCCGGATCGTCTTCGAAGGCACCCGCGCGGTCGGAGTGTCCTATTTGGACAACGGCGTCGAGCGCACCGCGCACGCGTCCACCGAGGTGATCCTGAGCGGCGGGGCGGTGAACTCGCCGCAACTGCTGATGGTCTCCGGTGTCGGCCCGGCCGAGCACCTGCGCGAGCACGGCATCGACGTCGTCGCCGCGCTGCCCGGCGTCGGCGAGAACCTGCACGACCACCCGGCCTGCGGGATCATCTGGTCCACGCGCGGCACCACCGACCTGGTCGACGCGGCCACGCCGCGCGGCCTCGTCCGCTACCAGCTGACCAAGCGCGGGCCGCTGGCGTCCAACATCGGCGAAGCGGGCGCGTTCTTCCCGACCGGCGACGGCCTGCCCGCGCCGGACATGCAGATCCACGTGGCGCCGACGTTGTTCTACGACAACGGGTTGCGCGAACCGACGGTCCCCGGCTTCACGTCGGCGGCGACGCTGGTGGACGTCGCGAGCCGCGGCCGGCTGCGGCTGAAGTCGGCGAACCCGTTGTGGAAGCCGGAAATCGACCCGGCGTACTACGCGGAGCCGAAGGACATGGAGACGATGATCGCCGGGCTGCGCGCGCTGATCGACATCGGGAAGTCGGGGCCGCTCAAGCGGTTCCTCGACCAGCCGTTCCTGCCGTCGCGGCACGATCTGAGCGATTCCGAGCTGGCCGACCACATCCGCGAGAACACGCAGACGCTCTACCACCCCGTCGGGACGTGCTCGATCGGGACGGTCGTCGATCCGCAGCTGCGGGTGAACGGCGTCGAGGGCCTGCGCGTGGTCGACGCGTCCGTGATGCCCGTGGTGCCGCGGGGCAACACGAACGCGCCGACCGTCATGGTCGCGGAGAAGGCCGCGGATCTGATCCGGGGCCGCTAGCGCTTGCCGTGCAGGATGGTCACCAGCTTGGCGACCAGCGCGTCCGTCGATTCCTTGCGGGTGAACGACGTCAGCGTCAGCGGGGCGGTGAACCGCTGACGCGCGATCGCCTTCGTGCGGGCGAACTCGCGCAGCCCCTCCGGGCCGTGGATGCGGCCGAAGCCCGAGTCGCCGACCCCGCCGAAAGGCAGGGAGGCGATGCCCGCGAACGACAGCGGCGCGTTGATCGCCGTCATGCCCGTGCGCAGCTTCTCGGCCAGCTCGACGCCTCGGGACTTCGAGAAGACCGTCGAGCCCAGGCCGTACTTCGTGCTGTTCGCCAACTCGACCGCTTCGTCCATGTCGCGGACCTTCGCGATCGTCACCGTCGGCCCGAAGGTCTCCTCCTTGACCGCCTCGGAGTCCTCCGGGACGTCGATCAGCACCGTGGGCTGCGCGTAGCGGTCGCCGACCGCGTCCTCGCCGCCGAGGACCGCCTTGCCGCCGCGGGCCAGCGCGTCCTGGATGTGGCGCTTGATCACGCCGAGCTGCGACGGCATCGTCACCGGGCCGTACTGCGCGGCCTCGTCCGAACCCGCGCGCACGTCCTTGGACTTCTCGACGACCTTCGCCACGAAGGCGTCGTGCACCTTCTCGTGGACGTACACGCGCTCGACGCCGATGCAGGTCTGGCCGGAGTTGGAGAACGCGCCCCAGACCGTGGCGTCGGCCGCCGCGTCGAGGTCGGCGTCCGCGTCGACGAGCACCGGGTCCTTGCCGCCCGCCTCGATGACGACCGGGGTGAGCGTCTCGGCGGCCGCGGCCATGATCCGCTTGCCGGTGGCGGTCGAGCCGGTGAACGCGATCTTGTCGACGCCGGCGCCGACCAGCGCCGCGCCGGTCTCGCCGAAGCCGGTGATCAGCTGCAGCACCGGCTTCTCCGGGACGATCTCGGCGAACGCGTCGACCAGCCACTTCCCGACGCCGGGGGTGTACTCGCTGGGCTTGAAGACGACGGCGTTGCCCGCCGCGAGCGCGTACGCGATGGAGCCGAGCGGGGTGAACACCGGGTAGTTCCACGGGCCGATCACGCCGACCACGCCGAGCGGCTGGTACTCGACGGTGGCGGCCTGGTTCGACATCAGCAGCCCGGCCGAGCGCTTCTGCTTGCCGAGGATCTTCTTCGCGTGCTTGCCCGCCCAGGCGATGTGCTCGATGGCCAGGACGCTCTCGAGTTGCGCGTCGGCGATCGGCTTGCCCGTCTCGTCGCGGACCACCTGGCACAGCTGCGGCAGCCGCCGCGTCAGCACGCCCTTCCAGCTCTTCAGCCGCTCCGCGCGCCCGGCGAAGCCGAGGCCTTCCCACCACTTCGCGGCGATGCGCGCCCGCTCGACGGCCGCCTTGACGTCTTCCGCCGAGTGGATCGGGTAGGTTCCGACCACCTCGTCGGTCGCCGGGCTGAGCGAGTCGAAGGTTTCGCCGACCGACGTCGGCTTCGGCTGGACGGCGGTCATCGGCGTCTCCCGTGGGTCGAGGTTCAGCCCAGGTTACGACGTTACTGACACTGTGCCAATAGCTCGCGCGGGCTTCACCACCAGCATTGCACCGGCGATCGCCGCGGCAAAGACACCGAAGAGCGGGGCGAGCCACAACGGCAGCACGCCGACCGCCAGCGAGCCCAGCCCGAAGCCGCACGCCTGCACGGTGAAGCTCAGGGAGAACCCCGCTGACCTGCGGTTCTTCGGCAGGAGACGCTGGAGGTTGACCGACGTCGCGGCGACCAGCGGCCCGGTGCACCCGCCGATGACCGCGATCGACGCGATCAGTCCCGGCCAGCCGAAATCCGCCGCGAGGGTGAGCCCGCCGGCCACGAACCCGGCGAGGAACAGCCGCGGGTCGCCGGTCTTGCCGCGCCACGCGTAGAGCGCGCTGCCCAGGATGCTCGCCCCGCTGAGCACGGCGATGACGACCGGCGCGGCGGTCTCCGGCGCGCCGAGGCGCAGCACCAGCGGCAGCGGCGCGACCTCGATCGTCGAGAGCAGCAGCCCGACGGTGAACGCGCAGCACAGCCACGGCAGGTAGGCGAGGAGCCGCGCGGGCGGGACGTCGGCGGCGGATTCCACCCGATCAGGGACACCCGCGCGGCGCGGGACGAGCGCGGCGGCGGCCACGCAGGCCACGGCCATGGCGGCCACCGGGACGACCGGGCCAGCCAGGTCGAGCAGCGCGACCAGCGCCGGGCCGCCGATCAGCACGCCTTCGAGGAGCATCGCGTCGACGGAGATCGCGCGGGGCAGCAGCTCGTCGTCCACCGTGTCGGCCAGGAGCGTCCGGAAGCCGCCGGACAGGGCGCCGGCCGAGATCCCGGGCAGCAGGACCAGCGCGAGCAGCACCGGGGCCGGCGCTTTCGCGGCCGCGGCCAGCACGCCGAACCCCGCGGCGGTGAAGAGCAGAAGCGCCGTCAGGCCGCGGGACGGCCCGACGCGGTCGAGCAGCCGCCCGACCGGCACGGCACCGGCCATCTCGGCGACGACGAAGACCGACATGAGCACGCCACCCAGCCGGTACGACCCGGTCGTGGCCGTCGTGAGCAGGGTGAAAGCGAGCGGCGCCATGGTCGCCGGGAGCCGGGCGAACTGCACGCCCGCCGACCAGCGCCAGTAGGCGCGATGGGTGAACAACGACATGCCGACACCCTCTCCGGCGGCGTTCGTGCGGCACACTCATTCGGGTGAGAGCGAATCGGCGATGATCGAACTGGTTCTGACCGCGGCCGGCAGCCAGCGCGTCCGGTTCGCGATTTCGCCGCTGGAAGAGGTGCTCGGCGCCGTCCAGACGCTGCTCGGCGTCCGCGCGCACCCGGCGCACCCGCCGTGGCTGTCCGACCTTCCCGACGTGCCCGAGCTGGCTGCGGTGCTGAGCGCGCGGCACTACATCACCGAGTTCCTGAGCCCGCCGCCCGGCGGCCCGGAGACGACGGCTTCGGCCCAACTGCGGGCCGTGCGGGCGACACCGCCGTCCCAGGTGGCACTCGAGCTGGGGATGGTCGACGCGGACCTGTCGCTGCTGCCCGACGACCCGGCGACCGCGCGCGACCTGCTCGCCGACCAGCTCGAGATCGTGTGGCACGCGCTGCTCGAGCCGGAGTGGCCCCGCCTGCGCGAACTGCTGGCGGCGGACATCGCGTTCCGGACGCGGCAGCTGGGTTCGGGCGGCATCGCGGCGATGTTTTCGGAGCTGCATCCGCGCATCCGGCTTTCGGGAACGTCGGTGCTGGTCGACGTCCGGTCCCGAGAGCGGCTGGAGATCGATTCGCGCGGGCTGTTGCTGATCCCGGCGGTGTTCGCGTGGCCGAACGTCGGGGTGGTGACGGTGCCGCCGTGGCAGATTTCCGTGCTGTATCCCGCTCGCGGGGTCGCTTCGCTGTGGACGTCCACGGCGGCGTTGCCGGAAGCGTTGTCGGAGGTACTGGGCCGGACCCGGGCGATGTTGCTGGCGACGCTGGACCGCCCGGCGGCGACCACCGAGCTGGCCGGGCGGCACGGGCTGGCGCCGGCGACGGTTTCGGCGCACTTGACGGCGTTGCGGGGTGCGGGGCTGCTGGCTTCGGAGCGGCGGGGGCACCGGGTGCTGTACCGGCGGACGGAACTCGGGGACGCCTTGCTGGCCGGGAAGCTGTGAGCAACACTTCGACCCATTCTCGATGGGATGACCAGCGAATCGTGCTTTCATTTGTGCGATAGACGAGCGTGGCGCTACAGTCGCGGGTCTTCGGCCGGAACAGGTGGCCGGGGGCTCCCGTAATGCCTAGTCGAGGACGGTAATGATTCACCAAGGTGGCGAAGGCGGAGACACGTAGGTCCCGCCTGCAACAGCAGCAAGAGGCCCCGTCACCCCGACGGGCTACCTCGCCTTCTTCAGGTCGAGGCGCATCCCGACCCGAAGCCGTGGCGGGATGTTCCTCACCACCAAACACACCTCGGTCGGCCCGACACCGTTGCGCCGGACCGCCAGCGAGTAGTCGTGCCGGCCCTTCACCAGCCCGATCGTGTCACAAGCGACATCACTGCCCTCCGGCAACTGGACAGCGTATTCCAGGTAATCGGTGACACACGCGAACGTCAAGGCGAATTCATCCGGCTGCCGTTCCCGCATCAACGGAGCACACTTTCCGGGCCATTCTTTTTCGATCACCATGACGATCTCGTCGCCACGTCTCGCCGGACTGCCGAAATGGGCGATGACTTCCAACCTGTCGTCATTCAGCCACGTGGATGTCGCATCCCTTCGCGTACCGCCGATGCCGTCGACTTCGAGTGATTTGACCGCCACCTTCACCTTGCGGCGCGCTTTCTCGGATTGATGCCAGCCCGCGCCCGTGCGGATGGCGAAGAAGTCGAGCAGGTCGCATTCGACGATCGCCTTCACGGTGATCACTTCGCTCGCGTCGCCGTTGGCCCGCACCGCGGCGGACTCCACCCAGCTGGCGATCCGCCACGAGTGACCGTGCCGTTCCTTGAGGACGTTGCAGTAGTACTGGAGCAGCCGCCGGTCGAGTTCCGTTCGTGACCGCCATTCGACCCGGTTCGCGATCAGCAGGATGTACAAGCCGATCACGCCGAGGAGAACGGCGACGATTGCGCCCGCCTTTATCGCGGTATTCCCGAGCAATGCGCTGAGCAGCCCGCCGAAGGCCAGGATACCCAGCACGCCTTCCACCAGCCCCACAATGCCGGTGTAGACCACGTAGTCCCGGAGCCAGCCGAGGAAGCTCTTGAGCATCTGGACGCCCACTCCCCCCGCGCCGAGTGCCGGACGCTACAGAATAAGCCACCGGGCCACAATTGGCCGAAGTTGCTCCGTTCGGGGTGGACAGATCAAGGACATTCCCGGAAATGGAAACCGAGCGTCACCGCTGACGAGGATTTCGGCCCGGCCCGCCGGCGCCGGACCGACGGTCGGCCACCGAGCGTGTTGGCGACGTGGCGACAACCCGGACTAGGCTGGAATCGTCCACGTGTGAAGGAGAACCATCGATGCGTATCGTCCATTTCGGACACGCCTGCCTGCTCCTGGAGACCGGCTCCGAGCGGATCCTGATCGACCCCGGGGCGTTCTCCACCGGGTTCGAGGGCGAGCGGGAGCTGTCCGCCGTGCTGGTGACGCACCAGCACTTCGACCACCTCGACGTCGAGAAGCTGCCGAAGGTCCTGGAAGCCAACCCCGAGGCGAAGCTGATCGTCGATCCCGGGTCCGCCGAAGCCGTCCAGAAGCTGGGGGTTCAGTTCGACGTCGCCAACGTCGGGGACGCCTTCGCGATCGGGGACACGTCCGTCAAGGCCGTCGGCGGGGAGCACGCCGTGATCCACTCCGACATTCCCGTCATCCCGAACATCGGGTACGTCTTCGACGACGGCGCCTTCTTCCACCCCGGTGACTCGTTCTTCGTGCCGGAGCAGAAGATCGACGTGCTGGGGCTGCCGACCGGGGCACCGTGGCTGAAGGCCGGGGAAGCGGTCGACTACCTGCGGGCCGTCGCGCCGCGGGTGGCCGTGCCCATTCACGAGGCCGTGCTGGCCAACCCCGCCATGCACTACGGCCTGTTCGGGAACCTCGCGCCCGAAGGGACCGAGGTCAAGGTGCTCGAGCGGGCCGAACTCACGAAGCTCTAAGCCGCGCGCGGCGTGCCGGTCACGACACCGGTACGCCGCACAACTCGGCCGCGCCACGCCACAGCTCCTCCTCCCGCTCCTCGTCGTACGACTCCGCCGAAGACGGCACGACCCGGCCGCGGTCGAGGTATGCCCCGGACTCGCCCGGCCGAACCGCCGTCATGGTCGCCGCCAGCTTGGCCCCGGCCGTCTGCGGGCTCGACGCGATAGGCGTCGCCCACAACAGCGGAAGCAACCACCGGAAACCGAAGCGCTGGATCGCGCCGGCGTCACGGACGAGACCCGTACCGGGGACCAGCCCCGGGGTGTAGGCGTAGACGTCGGCCTCGGGGATCCGCCTCGCGAACGCGTGCACCAGGTACTGCACGCCGAGCTTGCTCGTCGAATAGGCCCGGCGCCCCGCGGTCACGCTTTCAGCTTCGGGGCCGGTGCCCGGCCGGGCGAGATTTCGGGTGTCCGTCCAGCGGGGCGCCGGAACGAGACCCAGGTTGTGCCGGAAGTCGCCGAAGTGCGACTCACTGCCGGTGATCACCACGCGCGCGCCCGCTTCGAACCGGTCGGCGAGCAAGCGGAGCAGCAGGTAGTTCGCCAGGACATTGATCCCGAACGTGGCTTCGAAGCCGTCCGCCGTCGCCTTCGCGGCCGACGCCATCTGGACACCCGCGTTGCCCAGGAAGCCCGCCAGCGGCGGGATTTCCCGCTCGTCCAGCATCGCCCGCACGGCTTCCGCCGCCGCGCGCACCTCCGCCAGGGAGCCGAGGTCGCACGACACCGGCCGGACGTTCGCGTTCCCCGTGCGCTCGGCCAGCTCACGCGCGAGCCGACGCCCGGCCTCCTCCCCGCGCACGACGACGAGCAGCAACTGGTCCGGCCGGTCCCGCAGCAGCCGTTCGGCCGCGACCCGGCCGATGCCCCGGCTCGCACCGGTCATGAGCAGCGTCTTCGTCGCTTCGGTCATCCCATCCCCCGTCACTCGATCAGGTACTCGATTCGAACTGGTACTCGGTACCGTAGCGCACTCGATACCGAATCCGCTACCGTGGAGCCATGAATCAACGCCCCTCGCTGCGGGAGCGGAAGCAGAAACAGGCTCGCGAGCAGATCGTGGAGGCCGCCTTCGAACTATTCGCGGAGCGCGGCTTCGCCGAGGTCACGGTCACGGACATCGCGGAGCGCGCGGAAGTGGGGCGCACGACGTTCTTCCGGTATTTCGGCGACAAGCAGGAGGTGGTGTTTTCGGACGAGCAACAGCTGCTGGACCACTTGGCGGAGCGCCAGCGGGCCTTACCCGGCGGGGCACCGCAAAGCCTGCCGGCAGCACTGGAGCAGATCCGCGCCCTGGTGCTGGAAGTGTGCACGGAAGCCACGACGGACGCCGAGCGCTACGAGATGCACCAGCGCCTGGTGGAGCAGAACACGGAGCTCAAGGACCGCAGCGCGCGGAAGCTGCAACGGTTCGCCGAGCTGGGCGAAGCGATCCTGCTGGAGCGCGGCACACCCCGCGAGGTCGCGGTACTGGCGGCGCAGATCGCCGTGGCCTGCTACCAGGCGGGCAACCGGCTGGCCGGCGCGGACGCACCCGCACTCGCCCCAGCGGTCGACGTGGCCTTCGGTCAGCTCGACGCGCTGCTCGACCCGAACCCGGTGCATGGATTCCGGGGCGAGCTCCGTCCCCCGTCGAGGGGCGGCGGTGTTTGACAACTCCAGAGCGAGAAGCGATGCCCCACGGGGTCGTTCAGGCCGCCACCGCGCGCAGCGAGCCGTACGTCGCTCCGAACGCGCGGTTCTCCAGCGCGACGTCGACGGCGTCCAGCAAGGCCTGGCGGAGGCCGGGGCGGGTGAGGTCCGTGGCTTCCACCCCCAGCCGGACCAGCCCGCCCCGGCGGGCCGCGCGAGCCGCCGCCAGTACCAGCGCGAAGCAGCGGACTGTCTCCGTGCGGTGCGACTGGCTCGTGAACGCCTGGACTCGAGCGCGGCGTACCTCGCCGGTGACGAGGTCCCGGACCGCGCCGAGGTCGGCGCACAGCCGGAAGCCGTGCTCGGCGAGCGCCTGCAGCGTGCCCTGTGACGCGATCCAGCGCGGCGGGGCGAAGCCGTCGACGTCGAGGCCGGCGGTGTCGAGCAGCGCCTTCGCCGCGATCAGCCGGAGCCGGGCCTCGTGCGCCGGCAGCGTCGCGAACTCCGCCTTCTTGCCCAGGTACACCGTGCGGTGGGTGGGCGTGACGGTGTGGTCGTAGCCGTGGAGCAGCACGGAGTCACCGCTGCGGGCGCGGGCGCGCACCCACTCCGTCACCGGGCCTTCGCCGGTGCGGGCGGCGTACAGCAGGGACAACGGCACCTTGCGGCGGTCGAGTTCGGCCGCGAGGTCGGCGCACCGGTGCAGCGTGCGCGGGGTGATTCCCGACAGCGAAACCAGCAAGCGAGCGTCCACGCCACCATTGGGACGCACGCGTCTGAAACTCCCGTGAACTGCGCAGAACGGGCGGGCGTCCGTTGCCGGAAGGGTCAGACGCCTTCACGCAGCAGCCGCACGGCCATCGCGATCCGCCCGCGCAGGTCGGGATCGGCGACCTGGCCGTCGGCTACGTCGGCGCGCGAGACCGGGATCCGGGCGCAGGCCTCGTCGACGATCTTCGCGCCCGCGTACGTCAGGACCTTGCGCAGCGAGTCGTGCGCGTCCCGGCCGCCGGTCGGCGCCGCGATCGAGGACGCGTTGATCCACGCCACCGGCTTGCCGTAGATCTCGCCGCCGCCGACCGTCCAGTCCAGGAGGTTCTTGAACGAGCCCGGCAGCCCGCCCGCGTACTCCGGGGTGCAGATCAGGATCGCGTCGGCGTCCTTGATCGCGGCCCGGAGCGAGGCGACCGCCGGGTGCAGCGGGTCGCGGTCGTCATCGGGGTTGAAGTGCGGCAGGTCGCCGAGGCCGGTGTACGTCTGGCTCGCGGTGAGCGTCGCGACGGTCCCCAGCACCGCCGCATTGCCCGAGCCTGCTCGCAGGCTGCCGCAGATCAGCAGGATCACGCGGCCAGTCTGCCAGGGAAAGCCCGGTGATGCGGTGGTACGCCTCGATGTACCGGTCGCGCGTGGCGGTCACCACCGCGGGCGGCAACGGCGGCAGGGCGGACCCGCAGTCCCAGCCCGAGGACGGCCCGACCAGCCAATCGCGCACGTGCTGCTTGTCGAACGACGGCCGCGGGCGGCCGGGCCGGTGGTCGCCGGCGAGCCAGTAGCGCGCCGAATCCGGGGTCAGCAGCTCGTCCGCGAGCACCAGCCCGCCGTTGGCCCCGATGCCGAACTCGAACTTCGTGTCCGCGAGCAGCAGGCCCTGCTCAGCGGCCCGGGCGGCGCCCCGGCGGTACAGCTCCAGCGACGCCTCGCGGACCTCCTCGGCGTGCGCGCGGCCGAGGATCGCCGCGAACGTGGCGAAGTCGATGTTCTCGTCCGGTTCGCCGGGCCGCGCCTTGGTGGACGGCGTGAAGATCGGCTCCGGCAGCCGGGCGCACTCGGGCAGCCCGGCCGGCAGCCCGAGCCCGCAGACCTCGCCGGACCGGCGGTAGTCCGCGTACCCGCGCCCGGTCAGGTACCCGCGGACGACCGCCTCCACCGGCAGCATGTCGAGCCGCTCGACCAGCAGGCCCCGGCCGCGGAAGGACGCCGGGACCAGCGGCCCGTCCGTGGCCACCAGGTGGTTCGGCAGGACGTCGGCGAGCTCGCGGAACCAGAACGCGCTCATCGCGGTGAGCACCCGGCCCTTGTCCGGGACGGGGGTGGGGAACACGCGCTCGAAGGCCGAAATGCGGTCGGACGCGACGACCAGCAGGTGGTCGTCGCCCACGGCGTAGAGGTCGCGGACCTTGCCGGTGGCGACGATGGGGAGGGGTGTCACGGAATGAACCCTAACGGGCACCCTCCGCCACCATGGATGATGCTGGCATGGCGTACGACTGGATCTCGGTGACCACCGACTACGGCCTGCGCGACGGCTTCGTGGCGGCCTGCCACGGCGTGATCGCCCGGCTCGCGCCCGCCGTGCGGGTGATCGACGTGACGCACGAAGTACCGCCCCAGGACATCCGGCACGGGGCCATGGCGCTGGCCCAGACGGCACCGTTCCTGCCGGCGTCGGTGCACGTCGCCGTCGTCGACCCGGGGGTGGGCACCGCCCGGCTCGGCGTGGTCGTGGTCGCCGAAGACGGACTGCTGGTCGGGCCGGACAACGGCCTCCTGCTGCCGGCCGCGCAGGCGCTGGGCGGGGTCCGGGCGGCGTACGAACTGGCCGAGCCGTCGCTGCGGCTGCCGGTCACGTCGGCGACGTTCCACGGGCGGGACGTCTTCGCCCCCGCCGCCGCGCACCTCGCGCTGGGTGTCGCGCCTTCGGCGTTCGGCGACCCGGTCACCGACCTGGTCTCGATGCCGGAACCGTTCGTCGCGGCCTTCCCCGGAAAGCTGGTGTCGGAGGTGCTGACGGTCGACCACTTCGGCAACGTCCAGCTCGCCGCGACGCCGGCCGACCTCGAGCTGTCCGGGCTGACCGGCGCGGTTTCCGTGCACAGCGAGCGGGTCGCGGTCACGACGGTGCTCGGGCGGACGTTCGCGGACGTCCCCGCCGGCGCGAGCGTCCTCTACACCGACTCGGCCGGGCGGCTCGCGGTCGCCGTCAACGGCGGTTCGGCGGCCGCGGTGCTGGGGCTCGGGCCGGCCCAGGAGTGCACGATCACCTCGTCGCCCACCGCCAGCTGACCCGGGCGCAGCACCGCGGCCTTCATCCCGAACACCACGCCGCCGTCGGCGTGGCGGCGGTAGGTCGCCAGCGTGCGGATCGGCTCCGGGCCGGCCTTCTCGCCGGTCTCCTGGTCGACCATCGGCACCGTGCAGCGCACGCACTGCTTGGCGTAGCCGAACTCCGCGGTACCCGCCGCCATCGTGCGGACTTCGTCTTCGGTGTGCGGCTCGAGCCAGCCGGAGACGACGACGTTGGGGCGGAAGCGGTCCATCGGCACGGGTTCGCCGCCGCGTTCGAGGATGCGGGCGTTCAGTCCGTCCAAAGAGGACTCGGACGCGACGAGCAGCGCGTGGCCGTCGGCGAACGCGGCCGTGCCCGGGGTTTCGCCGCCGGTGACGCGCTCGTGGTCCGGTGCGACCCCGATCAGCACCGACGGCAGGCCGAGCAGGTCCGAGAACCATTCGGCCGCGGCTTGCCCCTGGTGGACGCCTTCGCCCTGCCAGGAGAACGTCGAGCCCGGGTGCCGGGGGCCGTCGCGGCGGATGTCGAGCTCGAGGTCGCCGTGGCCCGGCGCGGACAGCGCGAGCCGGTCGCCGAGCACCCGCGGCCTGACCGACGCCAGCACCGGGTACCGGCGCTGGCTGCGGAAATCGCCGTCCGGCGCGACGACCTGGAAGACCCGGTCGTGCGCCAGCCCGGCCGGCCCCACCTCCGCGGACGGCACCGAAGTGCCGGCACACCCCTTGACCGGGTAGTACGTCAGCCGCGCGATCCTCGCCATGCCCGCAGGCTACCCGGGGCCCGCCCGGGCGACGGACCGCATTTCCGGAGACGCCCGGCCGCGGTGGCCGGTGCCACGCTCTTGTCGCGCGAGTCAGGAGAGGATCGGTCGGTCACCATGCCTTCGGACCAAGCTCGCCCACGGATCTCCGTGGTCATCCCCACGTACAACCGCTGCGAGATGCTGCGGACCACCCTCGACCACCTGACTCGGCAGCAGCTGCCGCCCGGTGAGTTCGAGGTGATCGTCGCGGACGACGGGTCGTCCGACGCGACGAAGGAGGTGGTCGAGTCCTTCGCGGATCGGCTGCGGGTGAAGTACCACTTCCAGGAGGACCTCGGGTTCCGGGCGGGCACCGCGCGCAACGCCGGCGCGGCGCTGGCCACCGCATCCATCCTGTTCTTCCTGGACACCGGGCCGCTGTTCGGCACCGACCTCCTGCTCCGCCACCTCGCCGCGCACAGCGACGAAAGCGAACGCCGGGCGGTCATCGGGTACGCGCACGGGTACAGCCCGGAGAAGGACACGTCCTGGGTCACCGAAGCCGTCGAGCGGCTGGGGCCGGAAGAGACCGTCGCGCGCTACGCCGACGACCCGGATTTCCGGGACGTCCGGCACGAGCAGCTGATGGACGTCAAGGCCGGCACCGATCTCCTGCCGTGGCGGCTGTTCTGGACCATCAACTGTTCGTTGCGCCTGGACGACTTCCGGGCGGTCGGCGGCTTCGACGAGCGGTTCCACGGCTGGGGCGGGGAGGACACGGAACTCGGGTTCCGGCTGTCCCGCCACGGCGTGCGGTTCGAGGTCGCCGAGGACGCCTGGGTGGTCGACCTGCCCCACGAACGGGAGCAGTTCGACCTGTGGGAGCAGTTCGCCCAGAACATGCTCCACTTCCTGGCCCAGCACCGGGAGCCGGTCGTCGAGATCGGCTGGGCGCTGGCCGTCCAGCACCTCTTCATCAGCTACGAAGAGGACTACCGCGCCCTGGTGGAGTGGCAGGAGCAGGCCCGCGACACGGACGTGGCGGCCGAGCTGGCCGAGGCGGTGCGGGGCCTTCCCCCGGGCGCGAAGATCGCCGTTCTCGGCGCCGGCGGGGAGATCCCGGCCACCGTGCCACCCGCGATCCTGCTGGACTTCGACGCCGCGCTGCTGGCGAAGGCGACCGCGTCGGGCCGGCACACCGGGCACCACACCATGGGCCTGCGCACGCCGATGCCCGACCAGTCCGTCGACGCGGTGATCGTCACGTCGCGGATGGCCGGGCTGTGGGACCGGTGGCGGAACGAACTGCTCGCCGAAGCCCGCCGCGTCGGCCGCGAGGTGCGCGTACCGGCCGGTTTCTGAGCGCGGGCGCTCAGAGCACCTGGGACAGGAACCGCTGCAGGCGCGGGCTCTGCGGCTCGTCGAACAGGCGGGCCGGCGGGCCCTGCTCGACGATCTTGCCCGCGTCCATGAACGCCACCTCGTCGGCCACGCTCCTGGCGAACCCCATCTCGTGCGTGACCACGATCAGCGTCAAGCCCCGCGAAGCCAGCCCGGCCATCAGGTTCAGCACGCCCTTGACCAGCTCGGGGTCGAGCGCGCTGGTGGCCTCGTCGAAGAGCATCACCTCGGGGTCCATGGCCAGCGCCCGCGCGATCGCGACGCGCTGCTGCTGACCGCCCGAAAGCGCGCTCGGGCGGTACGGCGCCTTGTCCGCGAGGCCGACGTCGGCGAGGCGGGCGCGGGCGATCTCCGCCGCTTCCTCCTTGCCGATCTTCTTCACGCTGCGCAAGGGCAGCACGATGTTGTCCAGCACGCTCCGGTGGCCGAAGAGGTTGAAGTGCTGGAACACCATGCCGACGCGCTGGCGCAGCGCGTCCGGGTCGGACCTGATCACGGACTCGCCGTCGAGCAGCAGATCCCCGGAGCCGGGCTCCTGCAGGCGGTTCACGCACCGCAGGAGCGTCGACTTACCGGAGCCGGACGGCCCGATGACGCAGGTCGTCTTGCCGCTCTCGACCTTGAGGTCCACGCCGCGCAGGACCTCCAGGGTGCCGAAACTGACGTGGATGTCGCGAAGCTCCACACTGGACGAACGCACCGCCGTCGTCACCACGTGCTCACCCTCCCGCCGGGACCGATCTCCACCGGGTCACTGTCGTCCGGCTCGTCCACGCGCACCTTGCGCCCGGTCCGGAGTTTCTTGTCGATGTAGTTGACCAGGTGCGTCAGCGGCACGGTGATCACCAGGAAGAACACCCCGGCCGCGACCAGCGGCGAGAGGTTCCCGGTGTTGGCCGCGAGATCCTGGCCGATCCGGAACAGCTCGCGCTGGCCGGACAGCAGCCCGAGCACGTAGACGAGGCTGGAGTCCTTGACCAGCGCGATGAACTGGTTCACCAGCGCGGGCAGCACGCGCCGGACGCCCTGCGGGATGATCACCAGCAGCATCGACTTGGCGTAGCTCATCCCGAGCGCCCGGCTGGCCTCCATCTGGCCCTTGTCCACGCTCTGGATGCCGGACCGGAAGATCTCGCCGATGTAGGCGGCGGCGATCAGCGACAGCGCCAGGATGCCCATCGGGTACGGGTTCGTGCCGACGACGTCCCGCGCGAGCGTGCCGAGCCCCTGGCCGATCAGCAGGATCGTCAGGATGGCCGGCAGCCCGCGGAAGACGTCGGTGTAGATCCGCGCCGGCCAGCGCAGCCACCACTTGGTCGAGAGGCCCATCACCGCCAGCACCATGCCGAGCACAGTGCCGATCAGCGCGGACGTCACCGCGAGGATCAGCGTGTTCAGCAGGCCCGTCTTCGCGAGGTCCGGCAGGACCTGCGAAATGTAGTCCCAGTCGAGAAAGGTGTTGATGAAATCGTCCATTGTGGACTACTGCCCCGCCTTGAACTCCGCGGGCACGGGCGCGGTCGGCTCGAACTGGTCGTGCACCTTGACCCAGGTGCCGTCCGCGATGACCTTCTTGAGGCCGTCGTTGATCTTGCCGATCAGGTCGTTGTTGCCCTTCTTGAAGGCGAACCCGTGCGGGATGGTCGTGGTGATCGCCTTGGTCACCTTGAGCTTCGCGTCGGCGTTGTTCTTCGCGTAGTCCTCGGCGGTGGCCTGGTCGAACACCGCGCCGTCGATCGCGCCGGTCTTGAGCGCGTTGAGGGCGGCCGCGTCGTTCGGGAAGCGGACGGCCTGCGCGGTCGGCGCGTTCGAGCCGAGCCACGTGTCCGAGACCGTGCCCTGAACGACGCCGATCCGCTTGCCCGCCAACGAGTTCTCGTCGGTGATGCCGGCGGTCTCCTTCGCCTCGATGCCGAGGGACTGGTAGTTGTACGGCGCGGAGAAGTCGACGGTCTTCTTGCGGGCCTCGGTCTGGGAGATCGCCGAGCTGCCGATGTCGAACGTGCCGTTCGCGACCTGGCCGAGCAGCGCCGAGAACTCCGTCGCGGCGAACTCCAGCTTCAGGCCTTCCTTGGCTGCGATGGCCTTCAGCAGCTCGTTGTCGAAGCCGGTGTAGTTGCCGTTCTCCTGGTAGGCGTTCGGCTTCGAGTCGCTCAGCGTGCCGACCCGCAGGGTCTTGCCGTCGCCGCCGTCCGAGCCGCCGCACGCCGTGAGCGCCGCCAGCAAGGTCGCGGTGAGCGCCGTGACCAGTGTCTTCTTCATGCTTCTCCTAACCCTGGAACCCGGCCGGCACCGGAGCGGTCGGCAGGAACTGCTGGTGCAGCTTAAGCCAGGTCCCGTCGGAGATCACCTGCTTGAGCCCGTCGTCGACCTTCTTGAGCAGCTCGGCGTTGCCCTTCTTCACGGCGAAACCGTGCGGCACGTCGGTGACGAAGCTCTTCACGACGACCAGCTTGGCGTCCGGGTTGTCGGTGACGTTCTTCTCGGCGATGCTCTGGTCGAGGATGTACGCGTCGACGGCACCGGTCTTCAGCGCGGTCAGCGCGGCGGCGTAGTCGGGGAAGCGCACGGCCTGCGCGGCGGGCACCGTGCTGGTCAGCCAGTGGTCGCCGACGGTCGCCTGGATGACGGCGACGCGCTTGCCCGCCAAGCCCTTCTCGTCGGTCACCGGGGTGCCCTGCTTGGCCTGGATGCTCATCGTTTCGAAGTCGTAGGCCGCGGAGAAGTCGACCGTCTTCTTGCGCTCGTCGGTCTGCGCGATCGCCGAGCTGGCGATGTCGAAGCGGCCGGAGGCGACCTGTCCGAGCAGCGCGGAGAAGTCGGTCGCGGCGAACTCCAGCTTCAGGTTCTGCTTGGCCGCGATGGCCTTGAGCAGCTCGTTGTCGAAGCCGGTGTAGTTGCCGTCCTTCAAGTAGATGTTGGGCGGCGCGTCGCTCAGCGTCCCCACGCGCAGCGTCGAGGAAGCGCTCTCGGCACCCCCGCCGCACGCGGTGAGCGTGAGGGCGGCGGCCAGCACGGTGACGATCAGCTTCTTCATGTCACGCACCCACGTTCTTGACCGGCAGACCGGGGCCGCCCTGCTGAAGTTCCTTCGACAGCGGCGTGTTCTTGTAGAACTGCCCGTAGATCCGGGCGACCGTACCGTCGGCGACGGCTTTCCGCAGCCCGTCGTTGAGCTTGTTCAGCAGATCGGTGTTCGTCTTGGCCACGGCGAACGCCGAGGGGGTGTCCTTGTCCTCGACCGTGTAGCCGAGTTCCAGCGGCACACCGGGGTTCTGGTCCAGGTACTTCTGCCCGATGTCCTGCGGCACGACCCAGCCGTCCAGCGTGCCGTTCTTCAGCTGCGCGAAACCCGCGTTGTAGTCCGGGAAGCGCACGACCTGGGCGCCGGCGGTCTTGCCGGCCAGCTCGTCCTGCACCGAACCCTGGACCACGCCGAGGCGCTTGCCCGACAGCGCGGCGACGTCCTTGAGGTTGGCGCCCTTCGCCGTGACGACCGTGGTGAAGCCGGTGTTGTAGCCGTCGGAGAACGCGACCGTCTTCTTGCGCGCCTCGGTGCTCGAGATCGTCGAGCTGCCGATGTCGAACTTGCCGGTCGCGACGCCGGCCAGCAGGCTGGAGAACTCGGTGCCGACGAACTCGACCTCGAAGCCCTCACGCTTGGCGATGTCGCGCAGCAGCTCGTTGTCGTAGCCCGTGAAGCGGCCGTTCTCCAGGTAGATCGACGGCGGGGCGTCGCTCAGGGTCCCGACGCGGAGGGTCTTCGTCCCCGCGTCGGAACCACCGCAGGCGGCGAGGGTCAACGTCAGCGCGCCCGCGGTGAGGGCGGCGGCGATCTTGGACAGCGTGGATCTCATCGCTTCTTCCATGGTGGGTACTGGCGCCGGACAGCGCTCCGTGGGTCAGCGATCGAGATTAGGGATTTCGCCCGTTCGAGTGGATTCGTTCCATTCTGTGGACGGGTGCGTCAGCTCACAGGATCGGCTGCGGCGCGTATCCCGCCGCCTCGGGGAACCGCTCGAGGACCTGCGCGACGCGCTCGGCCACCTGCGCCACCTGACGCCCGGCCGTCCCGGTGAACGAGATCCGGTCGGCGAGGAGTTTGTCCAGCTCACCGCGGTCGAGCGGGATGCGCTCATCGGCGGCGAAGCGGTCGAGGAGGTCGTTGTCGGCGCGGCCTTCGCGCATTTCCAGCGCGACGGCGACGGCGTGCTCCTTGATGGCTTCGTGGGCCGTCTCACGCCCGACGCCGCCGCGGACCGACGCCATGAGCACCTTCGTCGTGGTCAGGAACGGCAGGTAGCGATCCAGCTCACGCTCGATCACCGCCGGGAACGCGCCGAATTCGGTGAGCACCGTGAGGAAGGTCTCCAGCAGGCCGTCGAGCGCGAAGAACGCGTCCGGCAGCGCCACCCGGCGGACGACCGAGTCGGAGACGTCGCCCTCGTTCCACTGGTCGCCGGCCAGCTCGCCGATCATCGAGAGGTAGCCGCGCAGCACGACGGCGAGGCCGTTCACGCGCTCGCACGAGCGGGTGTTCATCTTGTGCGGCATGGCCGACGAGCCGACCTGGCCGGGCTTGAAGCCCTCGGTGACCAGCTCGTGGCCCGCCATCAGCCGGATCGTCTTGGCCAGGCTGGACGGCGCCGCGGCGAGCTGGACCACAGTGGACAGCACGTCGAAGTCGAGCGAGCGCGGGTACACCTGGCCGACGCTGGTGAACCGGCGGTTGAAGCCGAGGTGCTGCATCACGCGGTCTTCGAGCTGGTCCAAAGTGGACTCGTCGCCGAGCAGGTCGAGCATGTCCTGCGCGGTGCCGACCGGGCCCTTGATGCCGCGCAGCGGGTACCGCTCGATGAGGTTGTCGAGCCGCTCGAAGGCGACCAGCAGCTCGTCGGCCGCGGTGGCGAACCGCTTGCCGAGCGTGGTGGCCTGCGCGGCGACGTTGTGCGAGCGCCCGGCCATGACGGTGTCCGCGTGCTCGACGGCGAGCGCGGCCAGCCGCGCCAGCACGGCGGCGACGCGGGTGCGGACCAGCTCGAGCGAGCGGAGCAGCTGCAGCTGCTCGACGTTCTCGGTGAGGTCGCGCGAGGTCATGCCCTTGTGGACGTGCTCCTGCCCGGCGAGGGCGCTGAACTCCTCGATCCGCGCCTTGACGTCGTGCCGGGTGACGCGCTCGCGCTCCGCGATCGAGTCCAGCCGCACGTCGTCGAGGACGCGCTCGTACGCCTCGACGACGCCGTCCGGCACCTCGACGCCGAGGTCCTTCTGCGCCTTGAGGACGGCCAGCCAGAGCTGCCGCTCCAGCACGACCTTCTGCTCCGGCGACCAGAGCGAGACCAGCTCCGCCGAGGCGTAGCGGGCGGCGAGCACGTTCGGAATGCGGGGCTTGTCCGTCACGCCCTCACGATACCTGCGCAGGTCAGCAGGGTCGCACGTCGGACGCCTTCACGTAGACGACCCGGTGGTTGTAGGAGAGCTGGAGGTACTTCGTCCCGCCCGTGACCAGCGTGTGGTTGGCCGGCACGTCCGCCGGGTCGAAGCGCGCGTAGTAGTTCTCGGCGCGGAATTCCCCGGTGACGACGTAGCTCTGGCCCGCGGGCAGCGTCCACGGGACGGCGCCGACCGTCCAGATCGGGTCGAACGGGATCTCGGCCGGGTACTCGGACTGCTCGGGGAAGGCGCGGCCGTACAGCGGCGCCGACGTGGCCGCGGTCACGCGCTGGGCCCGCGCCGGCAAGGTCACACTGTGGCCGGGGTTCGCGAACCACGCCTTCTGCCCGCCGTACCAGATCGCCGTCCAGTCGCCCTGCTCGCCGGCGAGCGCGTAGGTCCGGCCCGCGACCGCCTTGTCGCTCCAGTCGTCGATCGCGGTCGTGCCCGCCGAGCCGTCGGGGTGCACCACCGGGTCGGTGATCAGCGGCGAGGCCGCGTCCGGCGCCGCGTGCAGGTAGACGAAGTTGGCGCCGTGCGCGGGCAGCGGCGTGCAGGTGCCACCGCTGCACGTGGTCAGCTCGGGCTGGTTGGTGGCGTAGTCCGGGTTGATCGTGACGGACTGGGCGTCCGCGGGACCGGTCGCCGCGGCCGGCGCGCCGAGCAGCTCCATGTAGTGGTTCCAGTCCCAGTACGGGCCCGGATCCCAGTGCGCGGCAGCGAAGTTCGCCGTGCGCTCGCGGGAGATGTCTTCGTGGCCGATGATGTGCTGCCGGTCGAGCGGGATGTGGTACTTCGCCGCCAGGAACTTCACCAGGTTCGCCGAGGCCTGGTACATCTTTTCGGTGTACCAGGTGCCGCCCTGCGCCGCGATGCCCTCGTGCTCGATGCCGATCGAGTGCTCGTTCATCGTCCAGTTGCCCGCGTGCCAGGCGACGTCCTTGGTCGGCACCATCTGCGTGACCTGGCCGTCGGATGAGCGGATCACGTAGTGCGCGCTAGACCCGCTTTCGGGCTTCTGGAAGGTCGCGATCGCCTGGTCGTACGGGCTGACCCCGCTGCCGGGCACGCTTTCGGTGTCGTGGATGACGATGTACTGGATCCCCTGGCCGTCGGCCGGCCGGTTCGCGGGGTCGTAGTTCCCGTAGTTGTTGGGGTTGCCGTGGTCGGCGCTCGCCCAGTCGTAGGCGGCGGGCACGAACCGGCAGTCGAGGTTCGCCGGGCATTCCGGCGCTTCCTGCGCGTGGGCCGTGACGGGGAGAGCGGCGGTGACGGCCAGCGCGAACACCGCGGCGGTCAGGCTTCGGACGGTGAAGGTCACACGTCATCTTCCCGGACTTCGGCAGTGATCGACAACCGGGTCTCTTCTCCGGGCGCCAGGGTGGTCAGCGGGCCGAGGACTTCCAGCTCGACGATCCGCGCCGGCGGGTCCAGATCGCCCAGCTCCGCCAAGGGTTCCGGGAGCGGGTGCTCCAGCCAGATCTCCAGCGGCGAACCCTCGTCCGGGTATTCGCCGTGCGGGTCGACGTCGAAGCTCAACGTCAGGGCGCCGTAGGAAACCCGGCCCGACGTGCCCGGGACCCCGAGCTTGCCGACGACGTCCTGCGGCGGCACGACCAGCCGGTCACCGTCCACTGTGTACTCCGGCGTGCCGGTGCCCGCGACCAGCGCGACGACGTCGGGGCGCCGGAGCCCCGCGACGACCGTCCCGCCGCCGGGCAGCTGGGTCACGTTCCACAGTGCCCACCGGACCGGGTGGTCCGCGGTGTTGAGCGCGCGCAGCCGCAGTTCGTAGCCGTTGTCGAGGATCGTGATCGCACGCGTGAACCGCAGTCCGGTGCGCGGATCCGGCGCGCTGGTCATGGTCGCCGTGTCCCCGTCCAGGGCCAGGGCGTACGGGCCGGAGTCGAGGACCGGGTCGGGCGGGCCCGGCCACTGGTCCGGACCGGCCCAGCCCTGCGGCGCGGGCCACGTCTTGTCGCCGCCGTAGTTGACCCAGTCGCCCATCCGGCCGGAGTTCGGCGTGTAGTCGCCACGCAGGCCGTCGCCGAGCAGCGCCGGATTGCGCCAGAGCAGTTCGACGCCCTTGCGGGAAACGGAAAGCAGCCGCCCGCCCAGCTCCGGGACCAGGCCGAGGCGCAGGTCGCCGCGCTCGAGCCAGGTCACCATTCGGCGAGGCTCCCGTCGTCGTGGCGCCACACCGGCGAACGCCACGCGTGCCCTGCTTCGTCAGCCCGGCGGACGGCTTCTTCGTCGACCTCGATGCCGAGCCCGGGCTTCAGCGGCCGGGCCGCGTGGCCGTCCTGGAAGGCGAAGAGCGACGCGTCCACGAGGTACTGGTGTTCGCGGCCTTCGTGGTAGTGCATGCCCACGCTTTGTTCCTGGATCAGGAAGTTCGGCGTCGCGAACGCCACCTGCAGCGACGCCGCCAGGGAGATCGGGCCAAGCGGGCAGTGCGGGGCGAGCGAAGCGCCGTACACCTCCGCGAGCGCGCCGATCCGCCGCAGCTCGGAGATGCCGCCCGCGTGCGAGGGGTCCGGCTGGACGACCGCGACACCGGCGTCGAGCACCGGCTTGAACTCCCAGCGCGAGTAGAGCCGCTCGCCGACCGCGATCGGCACGGTGGACGCTTCGACGATCGAGCGCAGCGCGTCGCCCTGCGTTTCCGGCAGGATCGGCTCCTCGACGAACATCGGCTGGACGTCTTCGAGGAGCTTGACCAGCCGGCGGGCCATCGCGGGCGAGACACGGCCGTGGAAGTCGATCGCGAGGTCGCGGTGCGGGCCGAGCACCTCTCGCGCTTCCCACGCGCGCGCCACCGCGGCGTCGGCTTCGGCGGGCGACGCGATCGCCGTCAGCGGGCCGGCGACGTTCATCTTCACCGCGGTGAAGCCCGCCTCGACCTGCGCGGACACGGCTTCGCGGATGCCGGACGGCCGGTCGCCGCCGACCCAGCTGTAGACGCGGACGCGGTCGCGGACCGGGCCGCCGAGCAGCTCGTGCACCGGCGCGTCGCGGACCTTGCCCGCGATGTCCCACAGGGCGTGGTCGTACCCGGCCAGCGCGCTGGAAAGCACCGGGCCGCCGCGGTAGAAGCCGCCGCGGCGCAGCACCTGCCAGTGGTCCTCGATGCGCAGCGGGTCCTGGCCGATCAGCAGGTCGGACAACTCGTGCACGGCCGCGCGCACGGTCTCCGCGCGGCCCTCGACCACGGGCTCGCCCCAGCCGCAGACGCCCTCGTCCGTGCTGACCTTGAGGAAAAGCCAGCGCGGCGCGACCAGAAACGTTTCAACCCCGGTGATCTTCACCCGTGTCCCCCATCTACGCGGAATCCTTGGCGGCGGACCAGCCGCCGTCGACGGTCAGCTCGGCTCCGGTGACGAACGACGCGGCGTCCGAGAGCAGGAAGGCGATCGCGTTCGCCACTTCGGCCGGGTCGCCGAGCCGGCCCGCCGGGGTCGCCCGCGCGCTGCGCTCACGGTCCTCCGGCGAGATGCGGTTCCAGGCTTCGGTGAGCACGGGCCCCGGCAGCACGGAGTTGACGCGCACGTCGGGGGCGTATTCGACGGCAAGCTGCCGGGCCAGCGCGACCAGCGCGCCCTTGCTCGCGGCGTACGCGGGGTGGCCCGGCAGCCCGAAGTGCGCGTGCACCGACGAGACCAGCACGACCGCGCCGCGCCGCTCGCGCAGGGACGGCAGGCAGGCCTTCAGCGCGAGGTACGTGCCGGTGAGGTTGACGTCGAGCTGGCGTTCCCACTCGGCGCGGTCGATCTCGTGCAGCGGCCCGGTGCTGGGGACGTAGGCGTTGCTGACCAGCGCGTCGACCTCGCCGATACCGGCCCAGGTCGCCTCATTGCTGACGCTGCCCCGGATCGGCGTGATGCCGTCCGGGAGTTCGGCGATGTCCACGCCCAGCACGCGGTAGCCGTCGTCGAGGAGCTTCCGGGCGGTCGCTTTGCCGATCCCGGACGCCGCTCCCGTAACCACCGCCGTACGCGTGGACATCGCCTTCTCCTGTTCCTAGAACCGGGCTACGTGGACATGGTCGTCCGGACCGCGCGCCGCGAACCACAGCGACGCGCCGTCGGACGCCGCGCCCAGGGTGCCCACGATGCTCCCGCTCGGGTACTCCGGCCGTTTGAACCAGCCCGCCCACGAGCCGGACCAGTCGTTGGCCCACAGCGAGTAGTCGCTCGCGGACGCGGTGAGCGCGACCTTCGCGCCGACGGCGACCAGCGTCGGGCTGCTGCTGACCGTGCCACCGATCGACGTCCAGTCCGACCAGGTGCCGCCGGTGTTCGTGCGAGCCCAGACGCTGTCGTCGGCGGTCCGGACCGCGACGACCGTGCCGCTGGTGGACGTCGCCGCGCCGGGGCGGCCGTAGATCGGCTTGCCACCCGGGGCACCGAGACCGGACCACCGACCGGCGCTGGTCCGCTGCCAGACCTGGCCGTCGGCACCCCGCACGAAGACGGTTCCGTCGCTGGTGACGGACGGCGAGTCGGTGAGCGTGCCGCCGAGCCGCTTCCAGTCACCCCAGTTCTTCGCGTAACTGCGCTGGTAGAGGACGTTGTCGAGGCCGCGGACGTAGACGTCGATCCGGTCCCCGGAAGCGATCGCCGCGGGCTGGCCGAGGAACCCGCCGCCGACCTGGCGCGGCCCGTCGAGGCCGGTCTGCTGGAGGTTCCCGGCGCGGTCGCGGAAGAACGTGACGGTCTTCCCGCCGCTGCGGACCACCGAGGGACTGGCCGACGCGGGCCCGGCGACGTCGGCGCCGGGGACGAGGTCGGTGCCGTGCAGGCGGAGGAACGCGGTCCCGTGCGCGGGCACGGTGACCGAGTACTCGCCGACGGCGGCGCCGCGATCGGCGCGGGCACGGAGGTCGCGAATGGCCACCCGGCCGGTGAGCCCGGCGTCGGCGAACTTCAGCGTCATCCGCGTCGGCGCCTCACCGCGGTTGAGCAGCACGACCGCGCGGTCACCGGTGCGGGAGAGGACCTTGCTGTAGGTGTCCGTGGTGCCGGTCGTCGCGACGCGGACGCCCTGGATGCCGAGGCTGTCCTGGTTGACGCCGATGATTTCCGGGTTCTTCAACGTCTTCAGCATCGACGCGGGCAGCGTGCGCGGGTCGGAGCCGAGGATCAGCGGGGAGGCCATCTCCGCCCACATGACGAACTGGGTGGTCGACTCCTCCTCGTTCAGCTCGTAGGTGCCCTGCTCGGTCTTGCGCATCGGGATGAGGTAGTCGGGGTCGTTGTAGTGCCCGGGCCCGTTCGCCTCGGGGTGCGCGGCGTTGGCGTCCATGTTGCGCAGGACGTCTTTCCAGATGCCCTCGTACGGCGTGCCGAACGCGATGTCGGTGCTGGTGCGCCAGGAGTCGGCGACGAGCGGGCCGTAGCTGTAGGCGATGCCGGCGACCTGGTCCGGGCCGTGCGGGACACCCCATTCGTCGGTGACCGGGTTGCAGATGTTGAGCACCATCGGGCGCCCCGCCTTGGCCAGAGCCCGGCTGAACTGCGTGAACGCGTCGGCGGGCTTGAGGTTCTGGGCGATGCCGCAGAGGAAGTCGACCTTGACGGCGTCGAACTTCCAGCTCGCGAAGCGCTTGGTGTCCTGCTCGTAGTGGCCGCCGGAGCCGGCCGCGCAGTTCTTGCCGTCGGAGGCGCCCGCGTCGGTGTAGATGCCGGCCTTCAGGCCCCGGTCGTGGACGTACTTGACCAAAGTGGACAGTCCACTGGGGAATTTCGCGGGGTCCTCGTGGAGGTTGCCGCTCGCGTCGCGGGGATCGGGCGCGGTCCAGCCGCCGTCGATCCAGACGTAGCGGTAGCCGGCGTCGCGCAGGCCGCTGGAGACGAGGAAGTCCGCGACGGACTCGACCGACGCCTCGCTGGGCGCGCCGAGGCCGTAGTAGGTGTTCCAGCCCATGTACGGGGTCTTCGCGACGCCGCTGTCGTAGTAGTCGGGAGCGCCTTGGTCCGCGGCCGGGGTCGCTTGCGCGGGTACCGCCGTGACCGTGGCGGCGACCGCGGCGACCACCGCGAGGGTTCTCTTCAGGAGCATGTGCCGGACGCCTTTCTCCGGTGAACTGCGAGCCGGGAGCAGCATGCCGGGGCGCCTCGGCCGCCGTCAAGAATAAATCCTAAATTAAGATTTCAAGCGCTATGCTCGGGCGATGAGCTATCGCTGGGAGATCACTGCGAACGCACTGCGCCAAGGCGTCGTCGGGATCGTGCGCACGCACGACGCGGAATCGGCGGTGTCCGCGGCCCGCGCGGTCCTGGAAGCGGGGCTGCGCTCGGTGGAGCTGCCGCTGACCAACCCCGGCGCACTCGACGCGATCTCCGGGCTCTCGGCGGCCTACCCGGACGCGACGATCGGCGCCGGCACCGTCCTCGACGAGGCCTCGGCGGTCCTGGCGATCCGCGCGGGAGCCCGGTTCCTGGTGTCGCCGTCGGTGGACGCGGCGGTGATCCGCACCGCGCACCGGTACGGCGCGGCCGCTTTCCCGGGCGCCGGCTCGGTGACGGAAATCGTGCGCGCGCTGGCGGAAGGCGCCGACGCGGTGAAGGTGTTCCCGGCGTCCGCGCTGTCGCCGTCGTGGATCTCCGACGTCCGGGCGGCGCTCCCGCAGGCGCCGCTGGTGCCCACCGGCGGCATCACGCCGGAAGACGTGCCAGGCTGGCTCTCGGCGGGCGCGGTGGCCTGCGGGATCGGCTCGGCGCTGACCCGCGGGACCGGCGCGGAGATCGCCGTCCGGGTCGAGACGTTGCTGAGGAGCGCGCATGGCTGAACTGGTCTTCGTCGGGTGCTACACCGGTGAAGCGGGGAACGGTACGGGGATCACGACGTTCTCACGGTCTCCGTCGGGGTCGCTGACCGAGATCGCTTCGCTGCCGCTGGAGTGTCCTTCGTGGCTGGTCCGGCACCCGTCGTTGCCGGTCCTGTACGCGGTGAACGAGACCGACACCGGTGCCGTGACGGCGCTGTCTTTCGACGCTTCGGGCACGTTGTCCGTGCTGGGCACCTTGGAGACGGGCGGCGCGCACCCGTGCCACCTGGCGGTGACCCCGGACGGCCGGTTCCTGCTGTGCGCCAACTACACCGGCGGCAGCCTGGCGGTGTTCTCGCTGTCCTCGTCCGGTGCCCTGGAGTCCCGGACCGCGCTGGTGCGGCACTCCGGCAGCGGACCGCGCACCGACCGCCAGGAGGCGGCGCACGTCCACATGGCGGTCCCCGGCCCCTCGATCGTGAGCGCGGTCGACCTCGGGACGGACGAAATCCGCAGCTACACGTTGACGCCGTCCGGTGGTTTGGAGCCGCTGGCGGTGTCCGCGCTGCCGCCGGGCACGGGCCCGCGCCAGCTGGTCCGCCGGCCGGGCACGGATCTGGCGTACGTCGTCGGGGAGCTGGCCGGGACGCTGGTGACGGTCCAGGAGACGTCCCCGGGTGCGTTTTCGGTGGTCGCTTCGACCGCGTCGACGTTGTCTCCGCCGTCGGGGCCGAACCTGGTGGCCCACCTGGAGCTGGCCGACTCGCGCCTGTACGTGTCGAACCGCGGCCCGGACTGCGTGACGGAGTTCGCCCTCGACGAGGCCGCCGCGGTGGCGGACCAGCCGTGCGGGGCGAACCCGCGGCACTTCGCGCTGGTGGACGGGACTTGTTATGTGGCGGCGCAGTCGGAGGACGCGATTACCGCGTTCACGCTGACCGCGTCGGGGGAGGCGGAGCTGCGGTACTACCCGACGGGGTCGCCGACGTTCGTGCTGCCGGTTTCCCTGCCCTGACGTCGCAGGACCACGACGTCGGCGTCGTGGTCCGCGGTCCAGTCGAACGGGAGGCCCGCGTACTTCAGGTGCGCCCCGGAGTACCGGGCCCCCTCCCTGTCCACATAGGACGAATCCGCCCACACCGCCAACCGCACCCGTGAAGACCGGCCCGGGGTCAGCGGGGCGCCCGTCAAGGGACCCGTGCTCCAAGCCAGCACGACCACCGTGTCACCGTCCTCCGACGTGTACTGCGTAGCCGCCGTCGGTTCGGTGGGGCCGTGGAGGACCCGAGCCGTCCCGTGGTGGATCACGTCGCGGATCGACTTGTACACCTCGATCAGCGCAGCCGCCTCCGCATTCTGCGAAGACGTCCACCGCGAAAGGTCCGCCCCGATCCCCAGCACGCCCGCCATCGCCGTCACGAAGCGGAAGCGCAACGAACGCGGGCGCGGGTCGAACACGCCCGGGGAATCCGTCACCCAGGAACTCATCAGGTGCGGGGCGTGCATCAGCAGGAACCCGTCCTGGATCGCCAGCCGGTCCAGCGGCCCGGTGTTGTCGCTCGGCCAGACCACGTCCGCGCGGGCGACCGTCGCCAGGTCGGTGCGGCCGCCGCCGCCCGCGCACGCCTCCACCGTCACGTGCGGGTGACACACGCGCAGGTGGTCCAGCACCGACAGGTACCCGGCCACGTGCTCGGCGTCCAGGTCCGCGGTGGGCGAGCCGGGACGGCCGCGTTCGGTCGGGGGGCGGTTCATGTCCCACTTCAGGTACGAAATCGGATACGTCGTCAGCAGTGCGTCCAGAATGGACTTCACGAAGTCCACCACCGCGGGAAGCCCCAGGTCCAGCAGCAGCTGGTTGCGGATCAACGTCAGCGGGCGGCCGTCGATCCGGTACACCCAGTCCGGGTGCTCCGCGTACAGCCGCGACTTCGGGCTGACCGCCTCCGGCTCGACCCACAGCCCGAACTCCAGGCCCAGCTCCCGCACCGCGTCGACGAACGCGCCGAACGTGGGCTCCGCCGGTGTCCAGTCGCCGAGGCCACCGGTGTCGTCGTCGCGGCCGGTGAACCAGCCGTCGTCCACCACGAACAGCTCGACGCCGAGGTCCGCCGCCCGCTTCGCCAGCTCCAGCTGGTGCGCGCCGCGGACGTCGAAGCCGGTCGCCTCCCACGAGTTGTAGAGCACCGGACGCGGGCGCTGCCACCGCGAACCCGCCAGGACGCGGTCGTAGTCGTGCCACACCGACGCCAGCTCGGCGAGACCGTCCACACTGGACGCCAGCGCCACCGGCGGCGTGGCCAGCGAAGCACCCGGCTCGAGCAGAACGGGACCGGGCGAGGGTAGCCGACCGGCCCGGACGCGCGTCAGGCCCGACGGCTCGACGTCCGCCTCGATGGACCACGAACCCGGCCACTCCAGGGAGACGCCGTAAGCAGCGCCGCCGGAAGCGTCCTGCACCGCCAGCCACGGCACGTGCGCGTGGCCAGGGACGCCGAAGCGGCTCTCCATCCGGAAGCCGCCCGCGGACAGTTCCACCGACCGGCGGGTGAACTCCTGCGACCACTGGCCGGTCAAGTACGTCAAGCGGGCACCGGACGTCGTCGGCACGCAGACGCCCGCCGAGCCGAGCCGGTCGAATTCCAAAGTGGACGAACCGGAGTTCTCGAACTCGACCCAGCGGGTGAGCACGTCGGTCTCCGGGACCGCGCGGTAGCAGAGCACCGCGCGCAACCCGGAAACCTCGTCCACGAAGGTCAGCCGCAAGTCGGGGTCCGACGAAGCCGAGTCGAAGCGCCACCAGGAACCGCCGCGCACCGAGACGTCCGCGCCGGAGAACGGGCGCAGGCCCAGCGGGGCGTACTCGACCGGGGCCGCGTCGGCTTCGGTGATGAAGTGCACCTCACCGCGGTTGGCGAACACCGACGGCCCGGCTTCGATCCCGGCCGGACCCCACGCGACGAGTTCGGCCCACCGGGACGAAGGATCCAGCGCCACCGTGTAGGAAGTCGTCGCCATCGACACGGTCCACGTCACTTGATCGCCCCGATCGCGAGCCCGGAAATGAAGTGCTTCTGGAACCGCAGGAACACGGCCACGGTCGGGACGGCCGCGATGACCGAGCCCGCCGCGATCACGTTCCAGTTGGACACGTACTGCCCCTGCAGGCCGAGCAGCGCCGGCGTCACCGGCATCACCGAACCGGTGCGCAGCACGGTGATCGACCACAGCAGGTCGTTGAACGTCCAGGTGAACGCCAGCGCGCCGAGCGCGGCCAGCGCCGGGCGGGTCATCGGCAGGATGATCCGCCAGAAGATCTGGCCGACGCCGGCGCCGTCGATCAGCGCGGCCTGCTGGACCTCGTCCGGGATGGACCGCATGAAGCCCTGCAGCACGAAGGTGTAGAACCCCAGCCCGAAGCCGACCTGGACGACGATCAGCGCGGTCAGCGTGTCGTAGATGCCGAGCAGCTCGGCGAGCTTCGCCACCGGCACCAGGAGGATCTGCGGCGGCAGCAGGTTGCCGGACAGCATCACCAGGATCAGCGTGCGGCGGAACGGGATCGCGTACCGGCTCAGCGCGAACGCCGCCGCCGAGCTCAGCAACAGCGCGAGCAGCACCGTCGGGACGGTCACCAGCAGGCTGTTCAGCATCGCGTGCCCGCCGCCGCCCTCGCCCCACGCCTGCCCGAAACCGTCCAGCGAGAACGACGCCGGCAGCGCGCCCAGCCCGTTCGACGCGATGTCCGAAAAGGACCGGACGCTGGTGGTCAGCACGAGCAGGATCGGCAGCAGCCACAGCACCGCGAGGCCGCCCGCGACCAGGTGGAAGCCGAAGGTCCGCGCTTTCACGAGTCCTCCCGGAAGGCACGCACGAGGTAGGTCACGATCACGCCGAACGCCAGCACGAAGATCACCACGGCCAGCGCGGACGCGTAGCCGAGCCGCAGCGACTGGAACGCCGTCGCGTACATGTACGTGCTGAGCAGCTCGGACGAGTGGTACGGCCCGCCCTTCGTCATCGACCACACGACGTCGAAGGAGCGCAGGGAGTCGATGATGATCACCGACAGGACCACCGAGTTGACGCTGCGCAGCTGCGGCCACGTCACGTTGCGGAACTGCTGCCACGCGGTGGCACCGTCCAATTTGGCCGCTTCGTACAGCGCCGGGTCGATGCCCTTGAGCCCGGCCAGGTACAGCACCATCACGTACCCGAGCTGGCGCCACAGCGCCGGCACGAGCACCGCGTACAGCGCGGTCTTCGGGTCGGCCAGCCACGAGTGCTGCCAGCTCTCCAGCCCGACCGCGCCGAGCACCTTGTTGAAGACGCCGTCCGGCTGGTAGATCACCTGCCAGATCAGCGACGTCGCGACCAGCGAGAACACCACCGGCGTGAACAGGGCGGCCCGGTAGAACCCGACGCCCCGGCGTTCGCGCTGCAGCAACGTCGCCAGCGCGAGCCCGCCGGCCGCCGAGAGGCCGCCGAAGAGCACCAGCCAGAGCACCGTGTCGAGCGCGGCGGTCTTGAAGATGTCGTCGGAGAACATCTCGGCGAAGTTCCCGAAACCGACGAACGCCGGCGCCGAGACGCCGTCCCAGTTCGTCAGCGCCAGGTAGAACCCCTGCAGCGCGGGCCAGAACACCCAGAACCCCTCGACCACGAGGGGCACCAGGACGAACGCCAGCAGCACCGGCGAGACCCGGCGGCGGCGTTTCGGGGCCCGCGCCGCGGTCTTCGGCCGGTCGGCGGTCAGCACCGCCATGTCAGGACTGCCAGACCTTCTGCGCGGCGGTCTGCCAGTCGGCCAGGATCGAGTCCAGCTCGTTCGGCTTCTGGATGAACCGGATCAGCGCGGCGTCGGCGGTCGGCTGCAGCGCGTCGGAGGAGTCGCGGTTGAAGAACTGCGTGATCTCCTTGGCGTCCGCCAGCATCTTCCGTCCCTTTTGGACCAACGGCGTCCCGGTGTCCTTCGCCGACGGGTTGGTCGGCAGCACGGTGCCGGACGAGTTCTTGATGTAGAGCTCCTGCGCTTCGGCCGTGGCCACGTACTTGAACCACTCCTTGACCTCGGCGACGTGCGGCGTGCGTGCGCTGGCGAAGAAACCGTCGGTCGGGCCCTCTTCGGCCACCGGCACCGCGGGGTCGAGGATCGGGAACTGGAAGAAGTCGAGGTCGCCGAGCGCGTCCTTCGGGGCGGCGTCGGCGAAGAACGTGCCGGTCAGCACCATGCCGGTGCGGCCCTGCAGCAGCACCGTGGTGGCGTCCTGGAACGCGATCGCCGTGCCGTTCGGGTCGAAGTACGGCAGGGCCTGGCGCCACGGGTCGAAGATCTTCTTGACGCGCGGGTCGTCGAAGCGCTGCTTGCCGGCGAGCAGCTCGCGGTGGAAGGGCGCGCCGTTGATCCGGATGTTCAGGTAGTCGAACCAGGCCGACGCGGTCCACGGCGTGTTGCCGCCCGCACCCAGCCCGATCGGCGCGATTCCCTTGCCCTTCAGGGTTTCGCACAGCGCGAGGAACTCGGTCCAGTTCGTCGGCGGCCGCACGCCCCACTTCGCGAAGTTGGACTTCCGGTAGAAGAAGCCCCACCAGTAGTAGGACGTCGGGATGAAGACCTGGTGGCCGGCGCCGTCGCCGGAGAGCGCGCGGAAGGCCGCGCTGTAATCGCCCATGGTCTGCCAGACGTCGCCGACGTCGAGGAGCAGGCCCTTGCGCGCGTAGCCGGACAGCAGCGAGCCCGGGTACCACGTGAACGTGTCGGGCGGGTTGGCCGCGGTGAGGTAGCTGGGCAGCTGGGTGCGGAAGGTTTCCGACGCCACGGTGTTCACGGTCGCCGTCGCGCCGCCCTTGTCGCCGAAGGCCTTGGCCAGCGCCTCGATCGCTTTCTTCGCCTCGGGCGAGGACAGGTTCGACTGGACGGTGACCGCGCCGGCGGCCTGCTTGACCGGGCCGCCGGAGGCGGAAGTGGCGCAGGCGGCGAGGAAGCTGCCCGAGCCGACGGCCCCCAGCCCGGCGAGGCTCGCGTTGCGCAGGAAACGACGGCGGGACAGGCCGGCACTCGTCATGTCGTGACCCCTTTGTCTTGGCGCGTGACTGCTGCCAAAGAGTGCAACCGGGCGTGCCCGCTGTCAAGATGTATTCATAATTTATGACGACTTCGCAGGCAGCGTAGGATGACGTTCCGTCAGTCCGCCAGCTGAGAGGCCCATCCATTGACCGAACACCGGCCACGCGGGTTGCACGGCCAGACCGTGGAGGCACTGGCCAGCCGGATCCTCTCCGACGAGTGGGGCGAGGGCACCGTCCTCGACCTGCCGGCACTGCGCGAAGAGCTCGACATCAGCCTGACCGCCCTGCGTGAAGCGCTCAAAGTGCTGGCCGCGAAGGGCATGATCGACGCCCGGCAGAAGC
The DNA here is from genome assembly GCF_014873755.1 of Amycolatopsis lexingtonensis. NCBI lineage: Bacteria > Bacillati > Actinomycetota > Actinomycetes > Pseudonocardiales > Pseudonocardiaceae > Amycolatopsis > Amycolatopsis lexingtonensis. The sequence goes on along the minus strand of NZ_JADBEG010000001.1, from coordinate 7,654,361 downwards.
GCGGCACGTTCGTCCAGCCGCGCGAGAAGTGGAACATGCTCGACGCCGACGTCATGCGCTGGCAGACCGCGGCCGCCGACGACCCGGGCCTGCTCGACGAGCTCACCGAGGTCCGCGCGGTCGTCGAGCCGGCCGCGGCGCGGATCGCGGCCGGGCGGGCGTCGGAGGAGGACATCGAGGGGCTGCGGGAAGCGCTCGCCGACATGGCCGCGGCGGCCGGCGACGCGGAGGCGAGCGTCCAGGCCGACCTCGCCTTCCACCGGCGGCTGATGACCGCCACCCACAACAACTTCCTGATGCGGATGGAACGGGTGATCGCGATCGGGCTGGCCGAGCGCGACAAGCTGGTGCACGGGGGGTCGTCGGCGGAGGACCCGGTGCCGAGCCACCGGAAGGTGTTCGACGCGATCGTCTCCGGCGACCCCGCGGCCGCCGAACAGGCCATGCTGGCCCTGGTCACGAAGTCCCGCGACGACCTCGAAAGGGCTCAGCGCGAGTCGTGACCGCTCAGGCCAGCGCGGCCTGGAGCATGCGGGCCGCCGCGGCGCGGGGTTCCGGGTCGATCTCGATCAGCGCGTTGACGACGGCGCCGTCGACCAGCGCGATCAGGCGCTCGAGGTCGGTGGCGGAGACCGGCGTGCCCGAGCGGGCGAAGATCTCCGCCAGCAGCTCGTTGAGCTGGGCCGACAGCGTCCGCATCAACGGCCGCAGGTACGGGCGGCGGCCGGTCGCGACCAGGCGCTCGTAGCGCAGGAGGACCGCTTCGGCGTCGGCCTCCGGGTCACCGCTCTCCGGGCCGAGCAGCATCTCCAGCACCAGCTCGACCGTCGCCTGGACACCGCGGTTGCGGGTCGCGAGCTCCTCGAGCCGCCGCCGGCCCGTCTCCAGCTCGGCGTTCGAGTGGTGCTCGACGGCCGCCGTGACCAGGTCCTCGAGCGAGTCGAAGTAGTACGTCGTCGACGCGAGCGGCAGGCCGGCCCGTTCGGCGACCGCCCGGTGCCGGACGGCGTCGAACCCGCCCTCGACGAGCAGCTTCGCGGCGGCCTCGACGAGCGCGGCGCGGCGTCGCTCCCCCTTCGGGGTGGTCGCTCCGGTCATGACCGGTCATTCTGCCAACCGGGCGAACCCGGGCTCAGTAGCGGGGCGCGAGTGCGCGCGCGAACTGGTCCACCTGTCCCGCGTACGGCGCGGCCGCCCCGCTGGAAGGCACGCTGATCAGCACCAACGAGCCACCGGACGCCGTCGTGACGCGGGCCGTGACCGTGCCGGCGGGCTGGGACTTGAAGACCACCGGGATGCCCTTCGGGTACACCGCCGCTGCGACTTCGCCACCCGGCACCTGGAACCCGGCGGACCGCGCCGCCGTCGAACAGGCGCCGCCCGGGGACGCCTGGGAAACGGCGACGGGGACGGGGAGCTCGCCAGCGAGGGCGGTGGCGAGCTCCCCGTCCACCTGTTCGCACCCGGAGGCGCCTTCGGCCAGCTGGCCGGTCTTCCCGCCCCCGTCACCCCCCTGCTGAGGTGGCTGGGCCGGGAAGTTCGGTGACTCCCCACCGACTTGAGGACGCATCGAGCCGTCCCCGGGTTGCGCGGAGCCGGCGTCCGATTGCGCCGACACGGCGTTGCCGTTCGCCGCGGTCATCTCCTTCGGGGTACCCGCGGAGAGCACCCCGTACGCGCCGAATCCGACGACGACCAGCGCGGCGGCGCTCACGCCCGCGGTGATCCGGTTGCGGCGGCGGACGGTCTGGCGGCGGGATTCGCGGACGACGTCGTCCTGGGAGAAGGTGGGTGCGGGTGCCTCCGGCGGCGCGGCGGAGAACAACGAGCGCAGCTCCTGCTCATCCATTGGTCTCCACCTCCCGTTCCAGCACCTGCTTGAGGTTCGCCAGCCCGCGCGCGGTCTGGCTCTTCACGTTGCCTTCGCTGCAGCCCAGCGCCTTCGCCGCACTGGTCACGTCGAGCCCTTCGAAGTACCGCATGACCAGCACCGCCCGCTGCTTGGGCGGCACTTCCTTCAGCGCCGCGAGCAGGTCTTCCCTGGTCGCGACGAGCTCGTCGAGGCCGGGCGTGTCGTCGGCGGGCTCCGGCAGCGTCTCGGTCTGCCACTCCCGCCGCCACGGCCGCCGCGATTCGTCGATCGACGCCCGCACGAGCGTCGTGCGGACGTACGCGTCGGTCGCCGCGCGATCCCTGATCTTCTTCCACCTCCGGTGCAGTGCGACGAACGCCGTCTGCGCGAGGTCGTCCGCCCGGTGCCAGTCACCGCAGAGCATGTACGCGGTCCGGCGCACGGCGTCCCGCCTGGCGGCGAAGTACTCCGCGAACTCCTCCTCGTCGCGCTGGTCCACGCGCAGTCGTGCTCCGCTCTGTTGTCGTTCGCCCGTGAGGACGGAATCAGGGGCGTCCACGGTTGCATGGACCCGGTGGGTTCGACCACCCGAGGGCTGATTGATCCCCGCGCGGTGGGTGTGATGTGATCGCTCTGTGACCTTTACGCTGCCGCCGTTGGATTTCCGCTCCGACACCGTCACCCGTCCGGATGAAACGATGCGTGCGGCGATGGCGTCGGCCGAGGTCGGCGACAACGTCCTCGAGCACGATCCGACGGTCGCCGCCCTGGAGGAGCGAGCCGCGCACGTCCTGGGCATGGCGGCCGCGCTCTGGGTGCCGAGCGGGACGATGGCCAACCTGATCGCGCTGAGCCTGCACCTGCAGCGCGGCGACCGGTTCCTGGCCACGCGCGGCGCGCACGTGCTGACCAACGAGCTGGGCTCGGCCGCGTGGCTGGCCGGCGGCATGCCGGACATCCTCGAACACGACGGCGGCCCGGGCCGCCCCTCTCCCGACGCCCTCGCGGCCGCGATCGGACAACCCGGGCCGTACTTCACATTACGGACAGCGCTGCTCTGCCTGGAGAACACCCACAACGCGGCCGGCGGCGCCGTGACCCCGCCGGACGAGCACGCCCAGCTGCTGTCCGTCGCGAAGGAAGCCGGCCTGGCCGTGCACCTCGACGGCGCCCGGCTCTGGCAGGCCGCGGTGGCGCTGGAAGTGCCGCCCGCCGCGCTGACCGTCGGCGTCGACACCGTGTCCGCCTGCTTCAGCAAGGGCCTCGGCGCGCCGGTCGGCTCGGTCGTCGCGGGCAGCAAGACGTTCGTCGAACGCGCCCGCCGGATGCGCCAGATGCTCGGCGGCGGCGTCCGGCAAGGCGGCGTCCTGGCCGCGGCCTGCCTGGTCGCGCTGGACCGCGTCCCCGACCTGGCCGACTCGCACGAGAACGCCGCACGTCTCGCCGACGGCCTGCGCGAGTACGGCTGGCCGACGAACGTGCCGGACACCAACATCGTCCTCGCCGAGGTGCCCGACATCCCGACCTCGCTGAGCTGGCTCGACTCGCTCGGGATTCGCGCGGTGCCGATGGCGGGCAAGGTCCGGTTCGTCACCCACCGGGACCTCAGCGCGACCGACGTCGAAGAAGCCCTGCGCCGGATCAAGACCGGCGCCTGACGCACTGGGGGACCCGTGAACTGGATCGTGTTCGACTACGGCGACGTGCTGAGCAAGCCGAGCGCCGCCCGCCCCGACCTGGCCGCGGCGATGGGCGCGCCACTGCCGGAGTTCGAAAAGGCGTACTGGGACCTGCGGGTCCCGTACGACGCCGGCAGCACACCGCTGGAGTACTGGCAGAACGTCGGCCAGGCGCTCGGCGTACCCGTCGACGAAGCGCTGTCGGCCGAGCTGACCCGCATCGACGTCGAAGGCTGGGGCCACCTGGAGCCGTCGTCGGAAGCCCTGCTCGAGACGCTCGCCGAAGCCGGCGCGGCGCTCGCGCTGCTCTCGAACGCGCCCGCGGTGTTCGGCGAATGGGTCCGCGCGCAGGACTGGGTGCGGCACTTCCGCGTGACGCTGTTCTCCGGCGACGTCCGGTGCGTCAAGCCGGACGCGAAGATCTTCCGCCTGCTGCTCGACGAGCTCGGCGCGGAACCCGCGGACTGCCTGTTCTTCGACGACCGCCAGTCCAATGTGGACGGCGCGCGGGCGGTCGGGCTCAAGGCCGAGCTGTGGAACGGCGCCGACGCGGCCCGCGCCTGGCTGGACTGAACAACTCACCCACCCCGCACGGCCGCCTACCCGCCGTGATCCGCATGTCCTAGGCTGTGCGCGTTCCCCCACCGACTTCCCAGTAGGTAAACCCATGGCGACGAGCGAACGACCGTCGGCCCGCGTCGACTTCGACCGGCCGAGCTTCGCTCGCGTCTCGGACGCGTTGCTGGGCGGGCAGAACAACTACGAGCCCGACCGCGCCGTCCTGCGGCAGATCCTCGACATCGCGCCGGAAGCCCCGGCGATGGCGCGCGAGATGCGGCAGTGGCTCGTCCGCGCCGTCCGCTACCTGACCGAGCGGCTGGGCGTCGACCAGTTCGTCGACCTCGGCTCGGGCTTCCCCACGGTGGAGAACACCCACCAGGTGGCGCAGAAGTACGACCCGGAGGCGCACGTCGTCTACGTCGACGACGACCCGGTGGTGGAAGCGCACGGCCGGGCCCTGCTCGTCGACAACGACTTCACGCACATCTGCGGCACCGACCCGCGGAACCCCGGCGAGACGCTCGCCGGGGTGGCGCGGTTCATCGACCTCGACCGCCCGGCCGGGCTCGTGCTGTGCGGGGTCGTCGACCACATCGCCGACCTCCAGCAGGCGCAGCAGGTGGTCAAGTCCTACGCCGGCGCGCTGGCCCCGGGCTCGTACCTGCTCCTGCTGCACCGCCACAACCCGCTCGACGCCACCGAGGCCGCCACCGTCGCGGCGGCGCTCGAGGACCGGTTCGGCCGCACCGGGCTCGTCACCCGCTACCGCGCGGAGGCCGAGATCGCGTCGTTCTTCGACGGCCTCGACCTGCTCGAACCCGGCCTGGTCGAGCCGCACCTGTGGTGGCCGGACGGGCCGCGCCTGGCGCCGCTGACACCGGTCAACCGGACGGCGCTCGGCGGCGTGGCGCGGATCCCCTAAAGACTCAGTAGCGGTTGATGCGCTTGGGGTCCTTGTTCCCGGTGATCGCCTTGTACCCGGCCGCGCCGAGGAAGGCGATGCCGCCGATGATGGCGATCCACAGGACCGCCTTGAACACGAACCCGATCACAGCGCCCAGCACCATGAACGCCACCCAGGCGACAATCAGGCCGCCGACGATCTTCCAGAACATGGTTCCTCCGCGTGTCCCCGTGGCCCCACCGGCCCGGTGACTCCAATGTGCCATCCCCGGCGGTGAAACTCCCTCTGTTCGGACAACGTTCGGGGTTAAATCAGGGTTCCCCCTGGCCGAGCCAGGCACCGAGCCGCCGGACACCTTCGTCGATGTCCTCGGCGCTGCCGGCGAAGGAGAACCGCACGTACTTGCCGCCGTCGACCGGGTCGAAGTCGACGCCGGGGGTGATGGCGAGCCCGGTGTCGGCGAGCAGCCGCTGGCACCAGCTCAGGCTGTCCTCGGTGTACGCGCTGACGTCGGCGTACGCGTAGAAGGCGCCGTCCGCGGGCGCCAGCTCGGTCAGGCCGATGCGCCGCAGGCCGGCGAAGAGCCGGTCGCGGTTGGCGCGGTAGTGCTCGACGTGCGCGTCGGCTTCCGCGTACGCCTCGGGCGTGAAGGCGGCGAGCGCCGCGTACTGCGAGACGGCGGGCGGGCAGATGGTGAAGTTGCCGGTCAGCACGTCGATCGCGCGGTGGAGGCGCTGCGGCGCGAGCATCCAGCCGAGCCGCCAGCCGGTCATCGCGAAGTACTTCGAGAAGCTGCCGAGCACGATCGGCTCGCGGCCGTACTGCCACGCGCAGTCGAGCTCGGCGCCGTAGGAGATGCCGTGGTAGATCTCGTCGCTGATCAGCTGCACGCCGTGCGAGGAGCACCAGCCGGTGATGGCGGCGAGTTCGCCGGGCGGCAGCACGGTGCCGGTGGGGTTGCTCGGGCTGGCGACGATCAGGCCGTCGATCGGGCCGAGCTCGTCGAGGAGGGCGACCGTCGGCTGGAAGTTCGTCTCGGCGGTGGTGGCGAACTCGACGACCTCGCAGCCCAGGACGGAGAGCAGGTTGCGGTAGGCCGGGTAGCCGGGCCGCGCCATGGCGACCTTCGCGCCGGGGTCGAAGGCGCTGAGGAAGGCGAGCAGGAAACCCCCGGAGGACCCGGTGGTCATTACGACGTCGTGCGCCTGGACGTCGACGTCGTACCGCCGCCGGTAGTGCCCGGCGACGGCCTCGCGCAGCTCGGGGATGCCGAGCTGTTCGGTGTAGCCGAGGGTGCTGTCCTGCAGTGCTCGTGCGGCGGCTTCCAGCACGGGCTTCGGTGCGGGCGCGGACGGCTGCCCGGCCGCGAGCGACACGAGGTCACCGTGACTGCGCTGCCGCGCACCGGCCGCGGAAAGGACGTCCATGACGTGGAAGGGCGGCACGCCGGCCCGCAGCGCGGGACCGGCGAAGGCTCCGAGGTCGACCATGCGGCCAGGCTAGTTCTAGTAGCCCCGGTAGGCACCGCCGTGGGCCATGGCCTTGATGCCCGGCACGTTGTCGAGGCCGCCGTAGCGGTCGAAGGAGTACCGGACACCCGCGATGATGTTGTCGACCGGGTTGTAGATGTTGTCGTGGCCGGGCAGCTTGTGCGCGTTGAAGGTCGAGTCGATGCACTGCATGAGCCCCTTGGACGGGTGCCCCGCGGCAGCATTGGAATCCCAATTATTTATTGCGTTTGGATTCCCGCCCGACTCGTGCTGGATGATCGCCCAGATGTTGGGGATGTCGGCGTCGGTGACCGGCACCCCGGCGGCCTGCAGCGCCTTGATGGCTTCCTGGATCCACTGCTGGACGTTGCCCGGGGGCGGGGAAGAGGGCGGGCCACCGCTGGGGCCGAGGCCGCCACCACCGCCTCCGCCGCCACCACCACCGCCGCCTCCGCCACCGCCGTGGTGGGAGGAGCCGTTGCTGTGGATGCCGCCGGTGCTCTGCGGGGGCGCGGCGGAGCTGCTTGGGAGCGGGACCTGGTCGTAGCCGCCCTCGATCTGCTGGGACATCAGCTTCTGCGACGCCTTGATCGCGGTGTCGGCCTGGGTCTGCAGGCCGGTCACGTCGCCGTCGAAGCCGGCCGTGATGGTGTGGATGTCGGTCGCGGCCTTCGCCTTGATCTCCGCGGAGGTCTGGGCGGGCGCGGGCTGGTTCTTGTCGTGTTCGTGCGCCGCGGCCGCCTTGTCCGCCGCTTCCATCGCGGTCTGGGCCTGCTGGTTGCGCTCGTTGACCGCTTTCTCCGCGGCGAGCTGCTTGTCCCCGACGTTCTTCTTGACCTGCTCGAGGGTCGAGGCGAGGTCGTCGAGGTCCTTGGCGACGTCTTCGAGGTGGGTCTGCACCTTGGTGCCGGCGTCGCGGACCTGGCGGACGTACTTGAAGAATTCGTCGGCCGCCGGGCCGGCCCACACGCCGCCGTTGAGGGCTTCCGTCGAATTCTTCAGCGACGCGGTGTGGTCACCCGCGTTCTTGCCCGCTTCGCGGAACTGCGCCGCCGCCGCGGTGATTTTTCCCAAATCGACCTTTTCGACCTGGTCGACCTTCTTCATGAAGGCTTCCCAGTTGTCCGGCGTTCCGGCGCCGCCCGGGTTCAATCCCACTCTGGTGCCCCCTGCTCAGTTCACTTGTCGACGTGCAGCTTGAGGTCGCTCGCCCCGACCTGGTCGGTCTCGGCGATCAGCCCCGCGGCCTTGCGCATGGCGAACCCCAGTGCCTCCATGTGCTTGCCCGCCGCGTCGAACTGGGTGTGCACGCCGTCCTTGAACTTGCCGACGGCGCCGTGCGCGTCACCCTTTTCGTCCATCCCGCCGAAGGGGCTTTCCTTCTCGTGGTCCAAGCCGGTGACCTTCTGCTTGGACTTTTCGAACTCGTCCTTGAGCTTCTCCACCTGGCCGGCCGCGATGGCCATCGAGTCGGCGTCGTAGACAGGCACGGTTCGTCATCCCCTTCGGAAAACTTGTGTCCGCCCGGTCAGACGTCGTCATGACCAGGACGGTTCCCGCGCTTACTTTATGACTTCCCGAGCGGTGCGCGTGCGGTTCCCGGCCAACTTCCACCCGGCGGGGCTCACGCCTCCGCCATCAGTTCCCGGATCCGCGTCGCGAGCAGCGCGTTGTCCGCCGGGGTCACGGTCGCCCACTCGCGTCCTTCCCGGTCGGTTTCCACCTGGAACAGGTAGCGGCCGGAGTCCGTGTCGAAGAACGCGACCACCCGGCCCGCGCGGTGCACGACGCCGTCGCGGCCCACGCGCTCGGCGCCGAACTGGCCGCGGGCTTCCTGGCCCAGCAGCATTCCCGACAGCTCCTGGGCCTGGAACAGCGCCACGCCGCGGTCCTCCAGCGCCGTCACCAACGCCTTCGGGTCGCCCTTCGCGGCCGCGTCGGCCGACTTCAGGGTCGCGTACGGGATGCTCACCGTCTGGCCGATGCCCGGGGCCAGGTCGCCCGCCACCGAGACCGCCGCTTCCGCGAGGGCGTCCTCCGTCGCGGGGATCAGCCAGACCTCCGCGTTGTCGACCACCGCCAGTACCGCCTGGCCGCGGTGGCTGACCGCGCGGCCGCGGATCTCCCGTTCCGCCCAGACCCAGACGTCGACGCCGAACTGGGGGCGGGCGAGCAGGTGGAGCAGGTCGGTCAGCTCGCCGGACGGACGGCGGTTGCGGGCCAGGCGCCGCTCGGCGAGCGACGCCCACGCCGCTTCCACCACCGCCGACCGCTCGGTGCGGGTGGTTCCCTCGCTCGGCACGTCGATCGCGACGTGCCGGCGCGGCAGTTCGAACGACTCCCAGAGCACGTCGAACTCCGACGCCGACAGCACCAAGGACACGGTCAGCGACCGTCCGAACCGTGGTCGCCGATCACGTCGGGGGAAACCATCCGCTGGTCGGCGAACAGGTCCTGGTCGTCGACGCCGAAGCGGCGGATGTGCTCGGCGTCCTCCTCCTGCGGGGCCGCCTCGGACAGGAACCTCGCCTCGCCGCGCTGCTGCTTCGGGCTGATCTGCTCGGACTTCCGCAGCGCGACGGCTTCCTCCTCGGGCAGCTCGCCGACCGGCAGCGGCCGCACCGGGCCCTTCGGCTGGCCCTTCTCCCGCCGCTGGCGTTCCTTGTCGCCGCTGAGCGCGCCACCGGCGGCGCCCGCGCCGACCGCCGCCGCGCCCGCGCCGATCTCACCCGGGGAGACGCCGGGCTTCACCGCGAAGCCGCGCTCGGCCGTGTACTGGCCCGGCGGGAGCGGGGCCTGCGGCATCGAGCCGACCGTGCGGCCCTTGGCCAGCAGCCCGTCGGGGCCGCGGCTGAGCGAGCTGTCGACGCCGCCCGTGCCGCCGCCGGTCGTGCCACCGCCGCCGAGCGACTTGATCGGGGCCGTCGCCGGGCTCGAGCCGGGCGGCAGGGCACCGGGGGCGCCCGGCGGGACGAACTGCTCGCCCCCGCCGCCGACGGCCAGGCCCGGGGTGAACTTCGTCGAGTCGCCGGCGCCCGGGCCGCGGCCCGGTGCGTTGACCCAGCCGGGGCCGGGCGAGGTCGACGTCGGCGGCTTCGCGCTGGACGGCGTCGTCGACGAAGGTGTCGTGTGCTGCGCGGCGGGCGCGGTCACCGAGCCGGTCTGGCGCGACGGCGGCGCGGGCCGGGACGGCGGCTGCTGCGCCGCGACGCCGTAGACCGGGGTCGGCGGGTCGGCGTGCACCTGGTGCGAGACCGGCTGCACCACCGGCGGGTCGACGTGCACCGACCGGACCTTGTCCGAAGCGGGCCGCACGCCGCCGTCCGGCGTCACTGCGACCGCAGCGCCGGCGACGTCCAGCACGCTCGGGGCGACCCCCGGCGCGGCCAGCTTCAGCGACTCGGGGTCGGACAGCGACTGTGTCGAGAGCAGGTTCGTGCCGCTCTCCTGCGCGTACTCGTTCAGCGCCTGCTGCGCCTGCGCCTTGGCGTTGTTCGCCGCCTCGACCTGCCGGGCGTGGTCGGTCTCGAAGCCGATGAGGGACAGCAGCAGCCCGTCGGTCAGCGTGTAGCCGCCCGCGCCCTTCCGGACCGTTTCGGCGTCCGGGAGCTTGTACTTGGTGCGGTTGAAGGACTCGCCCTGCTCGAAGACCATTTCCGCGGCGTGCGCGACCTTCGTGGTGGCGTCCTGGGAGAACCCGGCCTGCTCGGTCAGCACCTGGCCGGCCGCGCCCCCGGCCTGGCTCTGCCACTCGACGCCCAGCTTCAGCAGCTGCGCGCGCAGTGTCTGGTCGGTGTGGGCGAGCGCGGTCGCGACGGCCTTCAGCGCGTCGACGGCGGTACCGATGCTGCCGGTGCCGTCGCCGTTGACGATCCGCGTGATCTGGTCGGCGATCGCGGTGTTGGTCCAGCCGTCGAACCGGTGGTTCTGGATCCCGGCCGCGAGCTCGGAGAATTCCACGCGCCCTCCCTAGTTGCGTGCTTTCAAGGTCTGCAGCGCCAGGTCGGCGGCGTGTGCCGACATGTCGCACAGCTGCGGCTGGGTGAGCTTGCCGCGGGTGATGGGGAACGTCCGGATGGTCAGCGTCCGGCCCTTCGCGACGCCGACGAGCGTGGTGCAGTCGGCCGGGTCGCTGGCCGCGCGGTAGCTGGTCAGCGCCGGGTAGCCGGCGATCGCCTTCGGTTCGGTGGTCATGCTGTTCTTGCGCCGGGCCCCGGTGATCCACTCGTCGAGGTCCGCGGTCACCGCGCCGACCTGGTAGCCGTGGAACGGCTCTTCGCGGTCGGCGTCGAGCACGCAGACCGGCCCGTCCGCGCTGTCGGCCTGCCGGGGGGTGCTGCTGATCTTCATCGCGTCGAGCTGCACCTGCGGGAACAGGTCGCAGAGGTCGACGCCCTGCATCGGCAGGTCGGCCGGGCGCTGGGGCAGCTGGGCGGCCTTCGCGCTCTGCGAGGCCGCGGTGGCGGCCGTCTCGATCGGGTACGGGGTGCCGTCCTTGTCCGCCGAGCAGCCGGCGAGCGCCGCCGTCGCGAGCACGCCGCCGGTGATCAGCACCGCGCTGTTACGCACCGTGCTTGCCGCGGTCACCGAACACCGCCGCCTTTTCTTCGTCGCTGACCTTGTAGTCCTTCGCGGCTTCACGCAGCTGCGACACCAGCCGCTTGAGGCCCGCGACGTACTCGCGGACCTGGCCGGCGTAGGACCGGTCGCCGTCGGCGATCAGGGAGTTCCACGCTTCGATCGACTGGGTGCTGATCACGTCCGCCGAAGGCGCGTCGACCCGCAGCTGGTCCAGGCGGGTGATCAGCTGGTCCTCGAGGGCGTTGGCCTGCTCTTCGACGATCCGGGCGACGTCGAGGAGCTTGTCCGGGCGGACCAGGACGTCCGCCACGGCCGGCGCCACCGGGACGGCCGGGCTCAGGTCGTACGAGGGTCCTGACATGCTCTCCCCTGACGTCATACGGACAGTGACCGGCCGGTTCCTCGTCGAGGCTACCAACGGAGGTGTGGCGGCAGCCTAAGTTTGGACGAACATCGCGCCCGGCCGGTTCCCCCGATCCGTGAAATCAGGCGCGCTGCTTCGCGGCCGGGGCGGCGACCTCGCCGTTCGCCGCCTTCAGCGCGATGTCCGTGCGGTGGTGCGACCCCGCGAGGTGCACCCTCTCCACGGTTTCGTACGCGTGCTTGCGCGCCGACTTGAGCGTCTTGCCGGTGCCGACGACCGACAGCACGCGGCCGCCGGAGGAGACGACGGCGCCGTCGTCACGGCGGCGCGTGCCGGCGTGCAGCACGCCTTCCAGCTCGGCCCCGGTGATGACGTCGCCGGTGCGCGGCTTGCCCGGGTAGCCGTCGGCGGCGATCACGACGGTGACCGCGGTGCCGCCTGCCCACTCCAGCGGCGGGTGCTCGGCGAGCTTGCCGGTGGCGGTGGCGTGCATCAGCCCGGCGATCGGCGTGCGCAGCAGCGCCAGCACGACCTGGGTCTCCGGGTCGCCGAAGCGGCAGTTGAACTCGATGACCTGCGGGCCTTCGGAGGTCAGCGCGAGCCCGGCGTAGAGCAGGCCGGAGAACGGCGCGCCGCGGTTCACCAGCTCGTCCGCGACCGGCTGGACGACCTTTTCGACCAGGTCGTCGACCAGGTTTTCGGGCGCCCAGGGCAGCGGCGCGTACGCACCCATGCCGCCGGTGTTCGGGCCGGCGTCGCCATCGCCGACGCGCTTGAAGTCCTGCGCGGGCAGCAGCGGCACGACGGTGTTGCCGTCGACGAAGCAGAACAGCGACGCCTCCGGACCGTCCAAAAAGGACTCCAGAAGCACCGGGTGGCCGCCGTCGAGGAGCATGATCGCGTGCTTGCGCGCGACGTCGTAGTCGGTGGTGACGACGACGCCCTTGCCGGCGGCGAGCCCGTCGTCCTTGACCACCCAGGTCGGGCCGAAGCGGGCGAGCGCGGCGTCGAGGCGGGCCGGGTTGTCGACCACCTCGCTGCGCGCGGTCGGCACGTTCGCCGCGGCCATGACGTCCTTCGCGAACGCCTTCGAGCCTTCGATGCGGGCCGCCGCGGCCGACGGGCCGAAGCAGGCGATGCCCACCTTGCGCACGGCGTCGGCGACGCCGGCGACGAGCGGGACCTCCGGCCCGACCACGACGAGGTCGGCCTGCCAGCTCTTCGCGAGCGCGGCCACCGCCTCCGGGTCGGCCGCTTCGACACCGAGCTGCTCGGCCACCGAGGCGGTGCCGGCGTTGCCGGGGGCGCAGGCCAGCGCCGTGACGGCGGGGTCGCCGGAAGCCGCGAGGACGAGGGCGTGCTCACGAGCGCCGGAGCCGATTACCAGTACGCGCACGCGGCACAGCGTATCCGGCCGGGTTCGCGCCGGGCACCTCGCGCCCTCGCGCACGGCGGGTGAGGACGGCCGCGCGGTCCGTGACGGGCGGTGGCCGCGGGTGCCGCTGAATCGACGCGACCGCCGGAAAGGGGGCACGGGGACCACACCGGCGCGAGCAGGAGTCCACGCCTCGGGCGGGTAGCGGCGTCTTGAATGAGTCATTCAGGTCTTCGGAGGTCCTGAATGACTCATTCAAGACCTCCGGGGCGCGCCGGGCCGGGGTGGCCACCCCGACGACACAACCACGCGAGCAGGAGTCCACGCGTCGTTCACCGCCGCGTTCGCCCGGATACCCCCGCACGACGCTTGCGGCATCGAAGGTGACGCGGGTAGTCAGGGCACACCCTGTGTGAAAAGAGGTCACCAGATGAAGCGCAAACGTGTGGGTGTACTGGCGTTGGCCGGGCTGGCGTTGCTGAGCGTCACCGGTGTCGCGATCGGGTCGGCGAACGCCGCCACAGTGTCCGACAAAAGCGGGGGGTCCGCCGATGCGGCCGCGCACGGGCGGGGCCACGATGACCCCGTGATCATCGGACACCGCGGCGCGCCCGGGTACCGGCCGGAGCACACGCTCGCCTCCTACGAGCTCGCGTACCGGATGGGCGTCGACTGGGTCGACGTCGACCTCGTGCCCACCAAGGACGGCCAGCTCGTCGCCCGGCACGAGCCGGAGATCGGCGGCACCACCGACGTCGCCAAGCACCCGGAGTTCGCGAACCGGAAGAAGACCGTCGTGCTCGACGGCGTCAGCACCACCGGCTGGTTCACGCAGGACTTCACGCTGGCCGAGCTGAAGACGCTGCGCGCGGTCGAGCGGATCCCGGCGAACCGGCCGCACAACACGCTCTACAACGGCCGCTACCAGATCGCGAGCTACCAGGAGGTGCTCGACCTGACCAAGCGGCTCGGCCGGGAGCTGCACCGGACGCTGGGCACCTACCCCGAGGTCAAGCACTCGACGTTCTTCTCCTCGATCGGCAACCCGACCGAGCCGAAGCTGGTGTCGATCCTCAAGCGCAACGGCCTGGACCGGCCGGACGCGCCGGCGATCATCCAGTCGTTCGAGGTGACGAACCTGATCGAGCTGCACAAGCAGGTCCGGACGCCGCTGCTGCAGCTGACCTCGGCCACCGGCGCTCCGGCGGACTTCGTCGCGAAGGGCGACAAGCGGACGTACGCCGACCTCGTCACGCCGCAGGGGCTGCGCGACGTCGCGAAGTACGCGAAGTACCTCGGGCCGGACAAGGCGCAGGTCATCCCGCGCGACAAGAACGACAACCTGGGCACGCCGACCGCGCTCGTCGCCGACGCGCACCAGGCGGGCCTGAAGGTGCAGCCGTACACGTTCCGGAACGAGAACCCGTTCCTGCCGGCGAACCTGCGGTCCTCGGCCGAGCCGGACGCCTACGGTGACGTCTTCACGGAGGAGGCCGCGTTCCTCAAGGCCGGCGTCGACGGCTTCTTCGCCGACCAGCCGGACACCGCGCTCGAGTCACTGCACGCGTTCCTCGGCCGGTAATCGGCTGGTCATGAGGGGCACCCTCGTGGACGCTTGGTCCATGAAGGTGCCCCTCAGGGATTTCTCCGGCGTGGTCCTGGTGACCCGCGGCGAGGAGACGCTCGTCGCCGAAGCCCGCGGGTACGCGCACATCGCGTACGGCGTGGAGAACACCGTCGACACGCGCTTCGCGATCGCCAGCGGTACCAAGGGGTTCACGGCGCTGGTCGTCATCAGCCTGATCGCCGACGGGTACCTCGAGCTGTCGACGAGAGCGCGTGACGTCCTCGGCGACGACCTCCCGCTGATCGACGAGCGCGTGACTCTCGAGCACCTGCTGACGCACACGTCCGGCATCGGCGACTACTACGACGAGGAAGCGGACCCGCCGCCGAACCCGCTGCTCGCCACGTCGGCCGATTACCTCGCCGCGCTCGACGGCTTTCCGCAGGTTTCCCCGCCCGGCGCGGAGTTCCGCTACAACAACAGTGCCTTCGTCGTCCTCGGCCTGATCGCCGAACGGATCGCGGGCATACCTTTCGCCGACCTCGTGTGGACGCGGGTCACCGAGCCCGCCGGGATGACCGACACGGAGTTCCTCCGCTCGGACGCGCTGCCCGCCCGCACCGCCACCGGCTACCTGGAAGACGGGCGCACCAACGTGTTCAGCCTCCCCGTCGTGGGCCACGGCGACGGCGGGATCTACAGCACCGCACCGGACATCCGGAAGTTCTGGACCGCCCTGTTCGACGGCCGGATCGTGCCGCGGCGGTGGGTCGACCGGCTGCCCCGCGCCGACCGCTACGGGCTCGGCTTCTGGCTGCCACGGCCCGGCGTGGTGCACCTGGACGGCGGCGACCCCGGCGTCACGTTCTGGAGTTCGCACGCGCCGTCGTCCGGGGTCACGGCCACCTTGATCTCGAACGACCACCGAGGAGGCGGGCCCCTGCTCAAGCGGCTGGACGAGTTCTTGACGAAGGCTTGACACCCCCTGGTGGCGGGGCTACCTTCGGCGAATTCAATGGTCTGGCCGCATACCTTTCAAGAGGTGCCCGATGGACGTTTCCGACCAGCAGACCACTCCCGACCACACCGACGAAGACAGCGCCCGCCTGCACCAGCTGGGGTACGCGCAGGAACTCAAACGGACGATGTCGGCGTTCTCGAACTTCGCCGTCTCCTTCACGATCATTTCGATCCTCTCCGGCTGCCTCACGCTCTACGGCTTCGGCATGAAGACCGGCGGCCCGGCCGCGATGATCTGGGGGTGGCCGCTGGTCGGGGTGTTCGTCATCCTGGTCGGCCTCGGCATGGCGGAGGTCTGCTCCAGCTACCCGACCGCGGGCGGCCTCTACTACTGGGCGGCGAAGCTGGCGCCGGGCAAGTCCGGGCCCGCGTGGTCCTGGTTCACCGGCTGGTTCAACCTCATCGGGCAGATCGCCGTCACCGCGGGCATCGACTTCGGCGCGGCGCTGTTCCTCAACGCCTTCCTCGACCTGCAGTGGGGCTACGCCGCGACGCCGGGGCACACGATCCTGCTGCTCGCGATCATCCTCGTGGTGCACGGCCTGCTGAACACCTTCGGCGTCCGGATCGTCGCGATCCTCAACAACGTCAGCGTGTGGTGGCACCTCCTCGGCGTGCTGGTGATCGTCGGCGTGCTGATCTTCGTGCCGGCCAGGCACCAGGACGCGTCCTTCGTCTTCGGCAGCTTCGTCAACCAGACGGGCTGGGGCTCGGCGTTCTACGTGTTCGCACTGGGTCTGCTGGTGGCCCAGTACACGCTGACCGGGTACGACGCCTCGGCGCACATGACCGAGGAGACGAAGAGCGCCGCGACGGCCGGGCCGCGCGGGATCGTCATGTCGATCGTCGTGTCGCTCGTCGCGGGCTGGATCCTGCTGATCGGCCTGACGTTCGCGATCCAGGACTACGACGGCGCGGTCGGCTCGGCCACCGGCGTCCCGCCCGCGCAGATCTTCATCGACGCGACCGGCGCGGTCACCGGCAAGTTCCTGCTGCTGATCTGCATCGGCGCGCAGCTGTTCTGCGGCATGGCGTCGGTGACGGCGAACTCGCGGATGATCTACGCGTTCGCCCGCGACGGCGCGATCCCCGGGTCCGGCTTCTGGCACAAGATCAACAAGCGCACGCAGACGCCGACCAACGCCGTGTGGCTCGCCGCGGGCGGCGCGCTGGTCCTGGCCCTGCCGTACCTCTGGAGCGCGACGGCCTACGCGGCGGTGACGTCGATCGCCGTGGTCGGCCTGTACGTGGCGTACGTGATCCCGGTGTTCCTGCGCGTCCGGCGCGGTGACTCGTTCGAGCCGGGGCCGTGGACGCTCGGCAAGTGGGGCAAGCCGATCGGGATCGTCGCGACGATCTGGGTGGTGCTGATCTTCTTCCTGTTCATGCTGCCGCAGGTGTCGCCGGTGACGGTGGATTCCTTCAACTACACGCCGATCGCGTTCCTGGTGGTGCTCGGCGGCGCGGCCCTGTGGTGGGTGCTCTCGGCCCGCAAGTGGTTCAAGGGTCCGAAGGTCCAGGGCTCGGCCGCCGAGCTCGCCGCCGTGGAACAGGAACTCAAGGAACTCGGCTGACGTCCGGCGCGCTTTCCGTCGCCGGGGAGCGGCGGCCGGGACGGACCACCGTCACGGCCGCCGCGCCCAGTGCGCCGACACCCGCAAACGCGTAGAAGCCCCACGGGTACGCGATCCCGGCCGTCAGCAGCGCGCCGCCGAGGAGCGGGCCGGAGATCGCGCCGATGCGGCCGATGCCCGCGGACCAGCCGAGGCCGGTCGCGCGGATCGCGTCCGGGTAGATCCGGCCGATGTAGGCGTACACCAGCACCTGGGCGCTGAACACGAAGCAGCCGGTCAGGAACACCGCCGCGTACAGCCCGACCGCGGGCAGCTTCACGCTCAGCAGCGCGAGGAACACCGCGCCCGCGCAGAACCAGACGATGGCCGACGGGCGGATGCCGACGCGGTCGGCGACCCGGCCCGCGACGAGCAGCCCGACGATGCCGCCGACGTTCAGCGTCAGCAGCAGGCTCAGCGCCGCGCCCAGCGGGTAGCCGGCCTGGCGCATGATCTCCGGCAGCCACGTGTTCAGCCCGTACACCAGCAGCAGCCCCATGAACGACGTGACCCAGAAGGCGATCGTCGCGCGCAGCAGCCCGCCGCGGAACAGGCCGGCGACGGCGTGCCCGGCCGACCGCTCGGTCTCGCGGACCCGCTGGAACGTCTCGGACTCCGGCAGGAACTTCAGCATCAGCGGGATCAGCACCACGGCCGGGATCGCCCCGGCGACGAACATCGCGCGCCAGCCCAGCGGCGAGATCAGCACGATGCCGAGCAGCGCCGTCAGCACCGCGCCGACGTGGTAGCCGGTCATCACGGTGGTCGTCGCGCTGCCGGCCTTGCCGTGGCGCGCGTACTCGGTGACCAGCGTGATCGCCGTCGGCAGGCAGCCGCCGAGGCCGAGGCCGGCGACGAAGCGCAGCAGCCCGAAGACGAACGTCGAGGGCGCGAACGCGCACAGCAGCGTGCAGAGGGAGAACAGCGCCACGGAGATGATCAGGGACTTCCGGCGCCCGATGACGTCGGTGATCGTGCCGATAGCCAGGCCGCCGAGCATCATCCCGGCCAGCCCGACCGTCGACACGACCGACGCCGTGCCGGGAGTCAGGCCCCAGACGTGGTCACGGAGCAGCACGGGCAGCACGGTGCCGAGCACGACCAGGTCGAACCCGTCGAGCAGGACGGCGGTCCAGGCCAGGGGCACGACCCAGGAGCGAGTGCCAGGGGACATGGGAGAACCTCCGGATGTGCGTCGGTGCACGTGATCCGCACAGGTGTGCGTATTGCGCACAAGTATGCACACGGGGTCCGGCGTAATCCAGGTCACTTCCATTGAGCGGAAGCCCGGCGCAAGCCCGCTACCTGCGGGAAGATCACCCGCGTGGAGATCCTGACGCTGATGGGCGTGCTCGCCGGCTCGCTCGCGCTGACCGCTCTGGCCCGGCGCTACAACCTGTCCGCGCCGCTGCTGGTGGTGGTCGTCGCGCTCGGGGTCGCGCTGATCCCCGGTGTGCCGCGGTTCGAGCTCGAGCCGGAGCTGGTCCTCACCGTCGTCCTGCCGCCGTTGCTCTACTCGACGTCGCTGGAAAGCTCGCTGACGCACTTCAAGCGGGCGCTGCGGCCGATCGTCGCGCTCGGCGTGGTGCTGGTGGCGGTGACCGCCGTGGTCGTCGCCGTCGTCGTGCACCTGCTGCTGCCGGACGTGCCCTTCGCGTCGGCGCTGGTCCTCGGCGCGGTCGTGGCGCCGCCGGACGCGGTGACGGCGGTGGCGATCGGCCGCAAGCTCGGCCTGCCGCGCCGGGTGATGACCGTGCTGACCGGGGAAAGCCTGGTCAACGACGCCGCCGCGCTGACGCTGTACAAGGTCGCGCTCGCCGCGGTCGCGGGCACCGCGGGCTCGGCCGGGCACGGCTTCGCGGTGTTCGGCGTCGCGACCGTACTGGGCATCGGGGTCGGGCTGGCGATCGGCGCGCTCGTAGTGCTGATCCGCCGGCAGCTCGACGACCCGCTGATGGAGTCGGCGTTCGGCATCATCGTGCCGTTCGCCGCGTACGTCACCGCCGAGCACCTGCACCCCTTCAGCGAAGACTTCAGCGGCTCCGGCGTGCTCGCCGTCGTCGCGGCGGGCCTGCTCCTGGGGCATCGCGCGCTGTACGCGTCCCCCGCGACGCGCATGCAGGACAGATCCGTGTGGGCCTCGATCGACGTCCTGCTGGAAGCGCTGGTGTTCGCGCTGATGGGGCTGCAGCTGCCGTTCGTCCTCGAAGGCGCGCAGCACGCGGCCCGCGGCAACGGGACGCTCGCGCTGGTCGCGGTGGTCGTGCTCGGGGTGACGATGCTCGTGCGGGTCCCGGCGGTCTTCGTCTCCGCGTACCTGCCGCAAACCGTGCGGCTGTTCGGGCGGGACCGCGCGACGCCGTCGTGGCGGACGCTGGCGGTGGTGTCGTGGACCGGCATGCGCGGCGTGGTCACGCTCGCCGCCGCGGCCGGCGTCCCGGCCACGACCCCGGGCCGCGAGGAGATCCAGCTGTTCGCGTTCACCGTGGCGATCGGGACGGTGCTGATCCAGGGGCTGACGCTGCCGCCGCTGATCCGGGCGCTGAAGGTGCAGGACCCGGCGGAGGCGTCACGGGACGAGGCCGAGGAACTCGCCGCGCGCGAGGTCGCGAAGAAGGCGGCTCAGGAACGGCTGCGCGAGATCAGCCACGAGCGGCTGGCTTCGCTGGACCTGCCCCAGGAGAAGGTCGACCGGCTCAAGGAACGGCTCCAGCGGCTGATCGACACGCGGTACCGCTTCGCCAAGGCCGCGATCACGCTGTCCGGCGAAGACCGGACCGGCAGCCCGCAGGCCCAGTTCGCGAAGGCCCGGCGCGAGCTCCTGATCACCCAGCGCAAGGCGATGATCGAGGAGAACCGCGCCGGCCGGCTCGACGACGAGGTCCTGCGGAAAGTGCTGCGGGAGCTGGATCTGGAGGAGATGTCGGTGACGGCGACCCTCACGAACCGAATGAGCTGACGACCTCCCACGTCCGCAGCCGCTCCTCGGCGGAGCGGATGCCAGTCTGCGAAACGAGGACGTCGGTCGCCCCGGCGTCGTAGTAGCGCTGGAGTCCGTTCAGGACAGTCTTCTCGTCGCCGATGAGCGCCAGTTCGGCCGCGTGCTCGACCCCTTCCGCGGCCAGGATCCGCTGGTACGACGGGATCTGGCCGTAGAAGGCCATCTGCTCGAAGGCCAGCGCGCGCACGGCGTCGGGTTCGTCGGTGACGATCGCGGGCACGGCCGCGAGGATCCGCTTGCCGTCGGGCAGGTGGGGGACGATCTGTTCGGAAAGCGCTCTCGGCCCGGCGAGGTACGGCAGCGTCCCGTCGGCGAGCTCACCGGTGACGCGCAGCGCCTGCGGCCCCATCGCGGCGACGATGATCCGCACGTCCCCGCCCACAGTGGACGGTCCGGGCGGGTGCGCTTCGAGCGTTTCGCCGTGGAAGTCGACGGTTTCGCCGTCGAAGACCTGCCGCAGGACGGTGAGGTACTCGCGCAGGTGGCGGATCGGCGGCGGGTACTCGACGCCGTAGACGGGCCCGAGGAACCCCTTCGACCCGAGCCCGATCCCGAGCGTGAACCGGCCCCCGGTGGCGGCCTGCGCGGTCTGCGCCGCACTCGCGACCAGCAGCGGGTGCCGCGGGTAGGTCGGCACGACGGAGGTCCCGACCTCGATGCCCGGGACTTCGCGGCCCGCGAGCGCGGCGACGGTGATGGCGTCCTGGCTCAGCGGCAGCTGGGAAAACCAGACCGATTTCAGGCCGGCGTCGGCGGCCTGGCGGGTCTGGGCGATGAGCTCGTCGACGAGGTTCGCCGCGGTCCCGGTGTCGCCGGCCGGCAGCGTGACTCCGATGGTCATGGTCCCAAGCTAGCGAGCGCCGCCACCGATTTCCGGCTTCTCAGGAATTGAGAACCCGAGCGGGGCCGCCGGGATTCGCCCACCCTGTGGCACATCCCTCACGATCTTCAGGAGAGCCCATGTCGCTGACCGAAGTCATCGAAGGCACCCGCAAGGCCGTCGACGCCGATCCGCACAACGCCGCCGTTTCCTTCAGCGTCGACCACACCCTCAAGCCCGGCACCAGGACCGAAGTCGAGGTCAAGGTGCGGGACCACGCTTTCACCGTCGACGAGCCGCCCGCGCTCGGCGGGACGGACCAGGCCGCCAACCCCGTCGAGTACGCGCTCGCCGCGCTCGGGTCGTGCCAGGTCATCACCTACCAGTTCTGGGCGGCGAAGCGCGGGATCCCGCTCGACTCGATCAAGGTTACCGTCGACGGCGACCTCGACCTGCACGGCTTCTTCGGGTTCGCCTTCAACACCCGCCCCGGTTTCGGGGACGTCCGGGTGTCCGTCGAGCTGGAGGGCCCGGCGAGCCGGGAGCGCTACGAAGACCTCAAGCGCGAGGTCGACGAGCACTGCCCGGTGCTCGACCTGTTCCGCAACGAGACGCCGGTGACGACGAAGCTGACCTAGACGAACTGGTGCCGGACGATCGTCTGGTCGCGGCCCGGGCCGACGCCGATCGCCGAGATCCGGGCGCCCGAAAGCTCTTCCAGGCGCTCGACGTAGGCGCGCGCGTTCGCCGGGAGCTCCTCGAACGTGCGGCAGCCCGAGATGTCCTCGAACCAGCCCGGCAGCTCTTCGTAGATCGGGATCGCGTGGTGCACGTCGGTCTGCGTCATCGGCATGTCCTGCGTGCGGAAGCCGTCGACCTCGTAGCCGACGCACACCGGCACCTTCTCCAGGCCGGACAGCACGTCCAGCTTCGTGAGGAAGTAGTCGGTGATGCCGTTGACGCGGACCGCGTACCGCGCGATCACCGCGTCGAACCAGCCGGTGCGCCGCGAACGGCCCGTCGTGACGCCGAACTCGCCGCCCTGCTTGCGCAGGTACTCGCCGGACTCGTCGTGCAGCTCGGTCGGGAACGGGCCGGAGCCGACGCGGGTGGTGTAGGCCTTGAGGATGCCAAGCACCGTGGTGATCCGGCCCGGGCCGATGCCCGAACCCGCGCTCGCGCCGCCGGACGTCGGGTTCGACGACGTCACGAACGGGTAGGTGCCGTGGTCGACGTCGAGCAGCGTGCCCTGCGAACCCTCCAGCAGCACGGTTTCACCGCGCTCGAGGGCCTGGTTGAGCTGCAGGCGGGTGTCGGCGATGCGGTGCGAGAACTTCTCGCCCGCCGCGAGCACCTCGTCGGCGACCTGGTCGGCGTCGAGCGCCTTGCGGTTGTAGACCTTCACCAGCACCTGGTTCTTGAACTCCAGCGCCGCCTCGACCTTCTGGCGGAAGATCTTCTCGTCGAGCAGGTCCTGCACGCGGACGCCGACGCGGGCGATCTTGTCCTGGTAGCACGGGCCGATGCCGCGGCCGGTGGTGCCGATCTTGCGGCTGCCCAGGTACCGCTCGGTGACTTTGTCGATGGCCACGTGGTACGGCATGATCAGGTGCGCGTCGGCCGAAATCAGCAGCTTGGACGTGTCCACGTCCCGCGCTTCGAGGCCGGAGAGCTCGTCGAGCAGCACACCCGGGTCGACCACCACGCCGTTGCCGATGACGTTGGTCACGCCCGGCGTCAGGATGCCGGACGGGATGAGGTGCAGGGCGAAGTTCTCGCCGTTCGGCAGGACGACCGTGTGACCGGCGTTGTTGCCACCCTGGTAGCGGACGACCCACTGGACGCGGTCACCCATCAGGTCGGTGGCCTTGCCCTTGCCTTCGTCTCCCCATTGGGCACCGATGAGCACGATGGCCGGCATGTGACACTCCAGTTGTTCGACGACTGAGGTTAAGTGTCCCGGACGGACACCGGTGGCGCTGACGAAATGCCGGTGCATGACTGTAACGGAGGACCTGCGGGTGCGCGGAATCGTGGTGGCCTGTGGCGATGGCGCGGCCGGCTTCGAAGAGGTCGACGACGTCGAGTCGATCCGCGTCCCGAGCCTCCCCGGCAAGGCGGAAATCGACCCCTTGCTGGGCGAACACGATCACCTCGTGGTGTCGGGCACGGACGCCGACCTCGCGGCGGTCGTGCTGCGGCTGCTCCGGAAGGAGGCGCTCTCCGGCGTGTCGGTCGGCTTCGTGGCCTCGGCCCCGGATTCGTCGGTCGCCGCGCTTTGGGGGCTGCCGAAGACACCGCTGCAGGCCCTCGCGCTCGCGCTGCGCGGCGAAGTCGACCCGGTCCCGCTGATCCGCGACGACGTCGGCGGCGTGCTCGTCGGGCGCGGGCTGCTGCGCATGGTCCGCGGGGTGGCCTACGCCGACGAGCAGGTGGCGCTGCGCGGGCCGGCCGCGTCGATCGAGGTGACGCCGGACCCGGACGGCCCCGGCATGGCGGTCCGCGTGGTCAAGGGCACGATCTTCAAGCGGCCGGCGACGCTGTACTCGCGGGCCTTCCAGATCGGCTGCATCCCGACCCGGCCGGTGCGCGACGACGTCGTCTACGAGCGCGCGGTGAACAAGTGGACCTGGTACCGGCACACGGAAGACCTTCGGCTGGTCCGCGGAGCCGTCTGACCTGCTATTTTCACGTTCGAGTGAGCCTTCGGCCACGCCGCGTTCACCGACGGACAGCAACATGTCACCTATACGTGTTGCACACGCCACTCCGGTGTATCAGGGTTAGCTGTCCCCACACCTGAACCGGAGGCAGCAAAATGCCAACCAGGCGTGCTGTTCGTCATACGTTCACCATTCTCGCGGCCACCGCCGTGCTCTCCGGGACGCTGGTCAGCGTCGCCGAGGCCACCCCGCCGGGCATCCCGTCGGCTTCGACGGCGAAGACCGAGCTCGCGTCCCTGACCGTCAAGGCCGACGGTTCGCAGGACGGTTACAGCCGCGACAAGTTCCCGCACTGGATCGACCAGGGTGGCGGCTGCAACACCCGTGAAGTGGTGCTCAAGCGCGACGGCACGAACGTGGTCACCGACTCCAGCTGCGCGGCGACGTCCGGCAGCTGGAAGAGCCCGTACGACGGCGAAACCTGGACCGCGGCGTCCGATGTGGACATCGACCACGTCGTGCCGCTGGCCGACGCGTGGCGCACCGGCGCGTCCTCGTGGACGACCGCGCAGCGCCAGGCGTACGCGAACGACCTCACCGACCCGCAGCTGATCGCCGTGACGGACAACGTCAACCAGGAGAAGGGCGACAAGTCGCCCGACCAGTGGAAGCCGCCGCTCACCTCGTACTGGTGCACCTACGCGAAGATGTGGGTCGCGGTGAAGTACAAGTTCAAGCTGACGATCAACACCGCGGAGAAGACGGCGCTGACGGACATGCTCGGCCGCTGCTGATCGCTGTCAAGGGCGAATCCTTGCGGTGCCAGTGAATGGGACCGCCGTTCGCCTGCTGGGACGGCCTCCAGCGCGGGATTAGCGTCGCCGGTTGAAGACGCAACCACTCCCGCTGGAGGCCGTCCGGTGTCCCTGCTTCCTCGCGCCCGCAACGCCGCGGCCCTGCTCGTCCTGCCCGTGCTCCTGACCGCCTGCGCCGCCGCCGGCACCGGACAAGCCGCTTCCGGGCCGCCGAAAGCCGGTGGCGTGCTCCGGCTCGGCATCTCGTCCGCGCCCGACTGCGTCGACCCGCAGCAGACGTCGACGAACGCCTCGATCAACGTGTCCCGCCAGCTGGCGGACTCCCTCACCGACCAGGACCCGAAGACCGGCGAGATCAAGCCGTGGCTGGCCGAGAAGTGGGAGAGCACCGCCGATTCCACGGCGTTCACCTTCCACCTGCGCGCCGGC
This sequence comes from Amycolatopsis lexingtonensis, assembly GCF_014873755.1. Classification (NCBI taxonomy): domain Bacteria; kingdom Bacillati; phylum Actinomycetota; class Actinomycetes; order Pseudonocardiales; family Pseudonocardiaceae; genus Amycolatopsis; species Amycolatopsis lexingtonensis. The sequence goes on along the minus strand of NZ_JADBEG010000001.1, from coordinate 7,629,627 downwards.
GCGACCTTCTCCGACGGCAGCCCGGTCGACGCCGCCGCGGTCAAGACCAGCTTCGACGGCCTCAAGGCGCTGGGCACCAAGGCGACCCTCGGCTACGGCTACCTCGCCGGGTACCGGGGCACCACCGTCGTCGACCCGCGGACCGCGCGGATCGAGTTCTCCGCGCCCAGCGCCCAGTTCCTGCAGGCCAGCTCGACGGTTTCGCTCGCCGTCCTGGCGCCGGCGGCGTTCAAGAAGACGCCGGAACAGCGTTGCCAGGGCGACGGCCTGATCGCCTCCGGCCCCTTCGTCTTCGAGAGCCTGAAGCAGAACCAGGAAATCGTCCTGGCCAAGCGCAAGGGCTACGCCTGGGGCTCGTCGCTGTTCAAGCACCAGGGCGAGGCCTACCTGGACAAGATCGACTACAAGATCGTGCCGGAGCCCGGCGTCCGCACCGGCAGCCTCGCGTCCGGCCAGCTCGACGCCATCACCGACGTGCAGCCGGTCGACGAGCCGCAGTTCACCGGAAACGGCTTCAGCGAGAACATCCGGCCGAACCCGGGCGTCGTGTTCAACCTGCACGCCAACACCACCCGCGGGGTGCTCACCGACGAGAAGGTGCGCCAGGCCGTGCTCAAGGGCGTCGACCGCACCGAGGTCGTGAACACCGTGCTGACGCCGAACTACAAGGCGGCCACGAGCATCCTGGGCTCGGCGACGCCGCTGGTCAGCGACCTGTCCGCCCAGCTCGCGTACGACCCGAAGGGCGCGGCGGCGCTCCTGGACGGCGACGGCTGGGTGCCCGGCGCCGACGGGATCCGGACGAAGAACGGGCAGCGGCTGGGCGCGGCCGTCGTGTTCTCGCCGGTGTTCAACCAGAACCGCAGCGTGCTGGAGCTGATCCAGCAGCAGCTGCGCAAGATCGGCTTCGACCTGAAGATCGAGCAGCACACCACCGCCGAGACCACGCAGCTCCAGCTGGCCGGGAACTACGACTTCCTCTGGTACAACGTCACCCGCGCCGACCCGGACATCCTGCGCGGCCAGTTCTCGACGAAGGCGGGCAACCGCAGCAAGCTGACCCCGGGCAACCCCCTCGACGTGGCACTGGACGCCCAGTCGTCCACTGTGGACAAGGCCAAGCGCAAGCCGTCGGCCGACGAGGCCCAGAAGCTGATCATCGAGCACGCCTACGCGGTCCCGGTGTTCGAGCTGACCCAGGTCGTCGCGCTGAGCTCGAAGGCGCACGCCGTCGACTTCGAAGCGTCGTCGCGGCTGCAGCTCTTCGACGCGTGGCTCTCGTGAAGCGCTATCTGCTCCGCCGCGCCGGGCAGGCGGTGTTCGTGCTGTGGGCGGCGTTCACGCTGTCGTTCCTGATCCTCTACCTGCTGCCGGGCGACGCCGTTTCGGCGAAGCTCGCCGGCGGCGAGGCCGGGGCGTCGATGACGCCGGAGCAGGTCGCCGCGGCCCGCGCGGAGTACGGCCTCGACTCGCCGCTGCCGGTGCAGTACCTGAAGCGGCTGGTCTCGGCGCTGCACGGCGACTTCGGGCGCAGTGTCGCGACCGGCGACGACGCCACGCACATGGTCGTCACCGCGCTGCCGCCGACGCTCGCGGTGACCGGGCTGGCGCTGGTGTTCGCGGTCGTGTTCGGCGGCGGCTCGGCGTTCCTCGGCACGTTCACCCGGTTCCGCTGGCTGCGGCAGGCGCTGCTGTCCCTGCCGTCGCTGGCGATCTCGCTGCCGCCGTTCTGGGTCGGGCTGCTGCTGATCCAGTTCTTCTCGTTCCGGCTGCGGCTGCTGCCCGCGCTCGGCACGCAGGGCTTCGCCGCGGTGATCCTGCCCGCGATCACCCTGGCCCTGCCGACCGGCGCGATCATCGGGCAGGTGCTGGCCAAGAGCCTGGCGACGCAGCAGGAACAGCCGTACGCGGAGATCGCGGCCGCGAAGGGCGCCAGCCGCTGGCGCGTCCACTTCGGACACCTGCTGCGCAACGCGGCCGTGCCGACGCTGACTGTGGCGGGGGTTGTCGCGGGCAACCTCGTCGCGGGTTCGGTGATCACCGAGACGGTGTTCTCGCGCGACGGCGTCGGCCGGGTCACCGCGTCCGCCGTCACCGCGCAGGACGTCCCGGTGGTGCAGGCGGTGATCGTGCTGGCCGCGCTGGTGTTCGTGGTGCTCAACCTGGTCGTCGACCTGCTCTACCCGCTGCTCGACCCGCGCATCGCGCGCACCCCCGCGGAGGTGGCCCGTGGTTGATCTCGCCCTTCCTCGGCGGAGCTTTCACGTGAAAGCTCCGCCCGGGCTCGTGCTGGCCGTCGTCGTGCTGGCGTTCGTGCTGCTCGCGGCGTTCGTGCCGGGGCTGCTGACCGGCTACGACCCGATCACCGGCGTCCCGGCCGAACGGCTGCAAGGGCCGTCGCTGCATCACCTGTTCGGTACCGACGAGACCGGCCGCGACGTCTACGCGCGGGTGGTCCACGGCGCGTCGCTCTCGTTGCGGGCCACCGCGATCGCCGTGCTCGTGGCGCTGGCGGCCGGTTCGGCGCTGGGCCTGCTGGCCGGGTTCCGCGGCGGCTGGGCGGACACGGTGATCATGCGGGTGGTCGACGTCTTCCTGGCCATCCCGCCGATCCTGCTGTCGCTGGCGCTGGTCACGGCGCTCGGCTTCGGCACGACGAACGTCGCGATCGCCGTCGGCATCGCGAACCTGGCCGCCTTCGCGCGGGTCATGCGCGCGGAGGTGCTGCGCGTGCGCAACGGCGTGTTCGTCGAAGCCGCGCGCGCTTCCGGCGTGCGCTGGTCGGGCGTGCTGCTGCGGCACGTCCTGCCGAACGCGGCGGGCCCGGTGCTCGCGCTGGCGACGTTGACGCTGGGCACCGCGGTGCTCGAGGTGTCGGCGCTGAGCTTCCTCGGCTTCGGCGCGACCCCGCCGACCCCGGAGTGGGGCTCGCTGGTCGCGGGCGGGCGCAGTTTCCTGGCCACGGCCTGGTGGATGACGACGTTCCCGGGGCTGACGGTGGCGGCGGTGGTCCTCGCCGCGAACCGGCTGTCCCGCGCGCTGGACGGAGGAGACCGATGACCCTGCTGCGGATTTCGGACCTGGCCGTGTCGTACGGCGGAGTCCCGGCGGTCCGGGACGTCGGCCTGCACGTCGACGCCGGCGAAGTGGTCGCCGTCGTCGGCGAGTCGGGCTCGGGCAAGTCGACCACGGCGCACGCGGCGATCGGCCTGCTGCCCCGCGGCGGTCGCGTCGACGGCGGCTCGATCACCTTCGACGGCCGGGACCTGCTCTCGCTGTCGTCCCGCCAGTGGCGCTCGGTGCGCGGGCGCGAGATCGCGCTGGTGCCGCAGGACCCGGCGGTGTCGCTGAACCCGGTGCACCGCATCGGCGACCAGGTCGCGGAGGTGCTGAAGATCCACGGCCTCGCGGACCGGCGAGCCGCGTCCCTGGAGGCGGTCTCCTTGTTGGAGCGGGCAGGCGTCCCCCAGCCGTCGTTGCGCGCGAAGCAGTACCCCCACCAGCTGTCGGGCGGCTTGCGGCAGCGCGTGCTGATCGCGGCGGCGCTGGCCGGACGCCCGAAGCTGATCATCGCGGACGAGCCGACGTCGGCGCTGGACGTCACGGTGCAGCGCCGGATCCTCGACCACCTGACGTCGCTGGCTCGTGAAACGGGCACGGCGATCCTGCTCATCACGCACGACGTCGGCGTCGCGGCCGATCGCGCGGCGCGGATCGTGGTGCTGTCCCAGGGTTCGGTCGTGGAGGAGGGTTCGTCGGTGGTGAGCGCGCCGGCGCACCCGTACACGCGGCAGCTGATCGCGGCGGCGCCGAGCCTGTCGGGCACCCAGCGCCCGCCCGCCCCGCCCGCCGAGCCACTGGTCTCGGTACGCGACCTCGCGAAGACGTTCGACGGCGGCATCCGCGCGGTCGACGGCGTCTCGTTCGACATCCCGCGCGGCCAGACCCTGGCCCTGGTCGGCGAGTCCGGCTCCGGCAAGTCGACGACGGCGCGCATGGTGCTGCGCTTGGAAACACCGTCCGCGGGCTCGGTTTCGTTCGACGGCCGGGACATCACTTCGCTGGCGGGCCCCGAGCTGCGCCGGCTGCGGCGGCGGATGCAGATCGTGTACCAGAACCCGTACGCGTCGCTGAACCCGAAGTTTTCGATCGAGGACGTCGTCGCGGAGCCGTTGCGGGCGTTCGGCCTCCCGCGCACTTCGGTGCCGTCGCTGCTCGACCAGGTGGCGCTGCCGTCGTCGGTGGCACGCCGCAAGCCGGCGGAGCTGTCCGGTGGCCAGCGCCAGCGGGTGGCGATCGCGCGGGCGTTGGCGCTGCGCCCGGACCTGGTGGTGTGCGACGAACCGGTGTCGGCGCTGGACGTGTCGGTGCAGGCCCAGATCCTGGCGCTGCTGGCGGAGCTGCAGTCGGAACTCGGGTTGTCGTACTTGTTCATCTCGCACGACCTGGCGGTGGTCCGGCAGCTGGCGGACCAGGTGGGCGTGATGCGGGAGGGCGTGCTGGTGGAACTGGGGCCGGCTTCGCGGGTGCTGACGGATCCGGAGGCGGAGTACACGAAGGAGCTGCTCGACGCGATTCCGGGACGCTCGGCCCAGGAGGTGGGCTGAGACAAGAAACCGGACAGGATCGACGGTGGGTGTTTCCCCAACCACCCAGTGCGACGTATGGTCTGGACCATGCGGAGGATCGGCGTGGCCTTCGTGGCCTTGGTGCTGATGATTTCGGGTGCGGTGCCGGCTTCGGCCGCCGCCGGGCGCAGGGTTGTCGTCTACTACCAGACCATCTACAACGGCTCCACCTACGTCTCGCCGCTCACCCTCCAGGGCACCGGTGTCACCGATGTCATCGTGGGCGCCATCCACCTCGACACCAACAGCGTCGTGCACCTCAACGACGACCCGCCGAACGCCGCGAAGTTCACCAGGATGTGGCAGGACCTCGCCACCCTCAAGAACAGCGGCGTGCACGTGCTCGCGTTCGTCGGCGGCGCCGCCGCGGGGAGCTTCCAGCGGCTCGAAACGCAGTTCGACACCTACTACCCCTTGCTGCGCAACCTGATCCGGACGTACTCGCTCTCCGGCATCGACCTCGACATCGAAGAGCACATGTCCAACGCCGCGCTGAACAAGCTCATCGACGCGCTGCGGGCCGACTTCGGCAGCTCGTTCCTCGTCACGCTCGCGCCGGTCGCGACCGAGCTCAACGGCGGGGGCGGTCTCTCCGGGCTGAACTACGACACCCTCTACCGCGACCGCGGCGCGCAGATTTCGTGGTTCAACGCGCAGTTCTACTGCGGCTGGGGCTCGCTGAGCAGCACGTCCGGCTACGACAACATCATCCGCCGCGGCGTGGTGCCGGCGAGCAAGGTCGTCGCCGGGACCGTGACCAATCCGGCGAACTGCAGTGGTTACGTCGCCATGTCGACTCTCCAGTCCACCGTGCGCAGCCTCATCGGCAAGTACGCGGACTTCGGCGGGGTCGACGGCTGGGAGTACTTCAACTCCCTGCCCGGCGGGACGTCGGCGCCGCAGCAGTGGGTGCAGCAAATCGCTCCGGTGGTCAAGGGCTGAGCGGTACGCTCGGGCGGGTGCGGATCCTCTTCACGTGCCGCCCGGCGTACGGCCACCTGTTCCCCTTGCTGCCGCTCGCGAACGCCGCAGTGAAGGCCGGGCACGAAGTCGTGTTCGGCACCGGCGAGGCGTTCGTGCCCAAGGTGCGCGACCTCGGCTTCACCACCCACCGCGCGGGCATCGCCATCAGCGAAGCCGAAGCCGAGGCCAAAAAACGGCACGGCGAGGACGCGGGTTTCCTCGACGTCGGCATCACGATGTTCGGCGAGCTGCTGCCGAAAGCACTGCTCGACGACCTGACGCCGCTGCTCCCGCGCCTGCGGCCCGATCTCGTGGTCTACGAGATGAGCGACGTGGGCACCGCGATCGCCGCGCGGCGCGCGGGCATCCCCGCCGTCTCGGTCGTGATCGGGCGGTCCATGCCGCCGGAGGTGCTGGCCGTCGCCGCCGAACGGCTGCGGCCGCTCTGGGGGACGCTGCCCGCGGACGCGCTGCTCGGCGACGCCTGCGTCGACGTCTGGCCCGACCGCGTCCGCGACCCGGGCACGGCGGGCGTGCCGAAGGTGTTCCGGATGCGCCCGACGCCGTACGACCCGGACGTCCCGCTGCCGCCGCTCCCGGCCGACGGCTTCGTCTACCTCACGCTGGGCACGGTCGTCTTCGGCGCGACCGACGTGCTGCGCGGCGCGATCCGCGCACTGGACCGCCTCGACGTCGACGTGCTGGTGGCGCTCGGGCCCGGCGACCCGGCCGCGCTGGGTCCGCTGCCGGCGCGGGTGCGGGCCACCGGGTTCGTGCCGCAGGCCCGGGTACTGGACCACGCCGGCCTGGTCGTCCACCACGGCGGCAGCGGCACGGTGCTCGCCACGCTCGCCGCCGGCCTGCCGCAGCTGGTGCTGCCCCAGGGCGCCGACCAGTTCGCCAACGCCGAAACCCTCGAAGCGCTCGGCGTGGCGAAGGCGCTGATCGGCGACGCGGTCCGGGTCCCCGCCATCGGAGCCGCGGCCCGGACCCTGCTCGAGGACCCGAAGCCGCGCGAGATCGCCGAGGGCATCGCGGCCGAGATCAGGGAAATGCCGTCGCCCGAACAGGTTCTCGGCGAGCTGGTCAGCTGGATGGGTTGACCAGCGCCAGGATTTCGCGCGCGACGGCGTCGTTCTGGCGGAAGGACAAGGCGTTCGTCCGCGGCCGCGTGAACGCCGCCGCCGAGCGGGCGCTCGTGTGCGGGCCGACGGCGAAGCGGTGCGGGTGGGGCCGTCCGGTGCTGTCGAGCAGGCGGGAATCCGAGACACGCGTGTGGATGCGACCGGACGGCAGGCGCGCGCCGGTCACCGGGTCCGCCACCGTCTCCTCGGCCAGCTGCCCCGCGTCACGCAGCTGACGCAGCAGGCCGTCGGCCGCACGGGTCACGCTCGGGCCCGGCAGCCGCGCTTCGACGAGCGTCCGGGCCTCGACGGTCCCCGGGAAACTGCCGCTGGAAGCGACGAAGGCGCCGCGCTCCGCCGTCACCGCCAGCTCCGCGCCCGCGAAGGAGACGATCCCCGCGTCGTGCAGCGCCAGCAGCTCCTCCAGGCGGCGCGGCGGCGGACCGCTGGCGTAGTAGGAGAAGAACCCGTGGAACCAGCCGTCCATATCGGACACTTGGGAAGCCGCGTCCAGCCGTCCTATTTGGACCAGCGCGGGCAGCTGGCTGTACACCGACAGCAGCGCCGCGAAAGCACCCAGGTCGGCGCTGAACTCCTGATCGGCGCGGCGCGCCAGGTCGCCCTCGATGTATTCGCGCAGCTCCTTGCCGAACTCCTCCGCCGTGCCGAACACGCGGCCCGCCATCGGGCGGTCGACGCGGTCGAGGTCGAGCCGGTCCGCTTCGTCGGGCACCGCCCGCGCGACGAGGTCGCGCATGCCCGGCGAATCCCAGGCCAGGTCGGCGAAAGCGTCGGCGAACACCGCGAAGTCCAGGCGCACCCGGTCCGGGTGGCCGGTGAACAGCTCGGTGTAGTAGCCCCAGGCCAGTTCCTTCGCGATCAGCAGCCAGACGTCGGTGCGGAAGTCGAGCGCGCCGGGCGCGCCGGCGAGCGCGTCGATCGCGTAGGCGTCGAAGAACCTGGGCAGCCGCGCGGGTTTCCCGCGCAGCCGGTAGCCGATCTTCGCGTGGTAAGGGACCCCGCGCCGCGAACCGACGTGCAGGACCGGCTCGGCGCCGCTCGGGTGGTAGCGGAGGCCGCCGCAGGCCAGCTCCTCGAAGCGGCCGCCGCGGCCCTCGGTGAGCAGCAGCATCAGGTCGACGAACGCCAGCCCGAACCCCCGCACCAGCACCGTTTCGCCGGGCGCGATGGCGGTGTAGTCGACGTCGGCGGTGTAGCCGGCCGGGTAGTAGGCCAGCCCGTGCCGCGCGGCGAACGACACCAGTTCGCGCTCGCGGTCGTCCGGTTCCGCGTCGAGGTGCCCGACGGTGAACACGACGGCGTCCGCCCGCACGGCCGTCCCGTCGGACAGGCTGACGGAGTACCCGTCCACCCCGACCGCCCGCGCGGCGTGCTCGACGACGTCGACGCCGTCGGGGAGGTCCTCGACGATCTTGCGGTAGACCCAGGTCAGGTAGGCGCTCTGCAGGCGCCGGGTGGGGAAGTCGAAGGGGTCGAGCGAGCTCAGCTCGGCGGCGACGTCGGGCGGGACCTCGGCGTCGAGGCCGCCGTCGCGGACCTGGCGGGCCCAGTCGAGCAGCGTCGGCCCCGGGCGGACCGGGCCGGTCATCTTCACCGAGTCGTCGGTGAACATCGTGACGTCCTCCGGCATGGAGTTCATGCGCAGGAGCGGTGACTGGTCGTAGCGCCACACGCGGCCGGGGCCGGGCGGGAAGGGGTCGATCAGGTGCACTTCGAGCCGCCGGCCGCCGAGCAGTTCCCCCGCGTTCGCGCCCAGCCGTTCGAGGACGCCGACCCCGCGGGGTCCGGCGCCCACGACGGCAAGGGTGAACGGCGCGAGATCGGCCACGAACCCGAAGCTACGCCGGGGTCGGGCCGGGAAACGGCCTTCCCACAGAGCGGAACCAATCACCCGGGCCACCGGCTCCGAATCCCCCGGCACGCCGACGGAAGGAGCCGAGTTGTCCCTCGTCCACCCAGGCGCCCGGGCCTCAGCCGCACCGCCCCACCAGCGAAGACGTGGCCGCTGAAATAGGTCCACCGCACCGCGTCCACACCGCGCAGGACGTGGTCGACACCCTCCTCCGGGGAAATTGGGCGATCCTCGCCCACGAATGGGCCGACGGGATCGACCCCGAGCACTGGCAGGACGTCGTCGAGGCCGCCGCGGAGGCGGCCGGGGTCGACGTCGAATTCGTCGTGATCCCGCGCCGGTCCCTGACGGTCGTGTTCAACCGGGCGGCACCGCCCACTTTCGCCCAGGTCCGCGCGTCGATCGAGGTCATCGAGCGGCACCGGTGAACGTTCCACCCTGCGGACGTCGTTGCCGCTCCCCACCTTCGCGGCGTAGCCCTAGCAGTAGGCGACGCGAGAGAAGGTGAGCCGCATGCCGGTGGAATTCCTGGGCATCGGGGGCACACACGACGGGTCCGAAACGCACGCCCGCACGGGCGGGGCGTTCGATAAGGAGTACACGCTGCGCCTGGCCCGCGCGCACGAGGACTTCGGCTGGGACCGGGTGCTGTTCGCCTACGGTTCCGGCTCGCCGGACCCCGCGCAGGCGGCCGCGTACGTCGCCACGAAGCTCGACAAGCTGCAGATCCTGCTCGCCCACCGGGCGAACGTCTCGTACCCGACGTTCGCCGCGAAGACGTTCGCCACGCTCGACCAGATCTCCGACGGGCGCCTCACGGTCCACTTCATCACCGGCGGCAACGACCACGAGCAGCAGCGCGAAGGCGACTACCTGAGCAAGGACGAGCGCTACGGGCGCACCCGCGAAGCCATCCAGATCATCAAGAAGGCGTGGACGTCCGACGAGCCCTTCGGCTTCGAGGGCCAGTACTACCGCTTCGAGGACTACGTCAGCGACGTCAAGCCGGTCCAGCAGCCCCGGCCCGGCGTGTCCTTCGGCGGGTCGTCGCCGGCCGCGTACGCCGCCGGTGGCGCCGAAGCGGACATCTACTGCCTCTGGGGCGAGCCGCTGGACCGGACCGCGGAGCAGATCTCGTCGGTCCAGGCCGCGGCGCTGGCCGCCGGCCGCACCGACGTGCCGCGGATCCAGGTCGCGTTCCGGCCGATCATCGCGCCGACCGACGAGCTGGCCTGGGAAAAGGCGTACGCGACGGTGGGCGCGATCAAGGACCGCACCAAGGGCGGTCAGCCCCTGACCCGGCGGCACAAGCTGACCGAGCCCGAGAACGCCGGATCGCAGCGGCTGCTGGAGATCGCGGCGAAGGGCGAGCGCTTCGACCGCGCGCTCTGGACCCCGACGGCGGCCGCGACCGGGGGCGCGGGCAACTCGAACGCGCTGGTCGGGACGCCGGAGACGGTCGCGCAGGCGCTGCTCGACTACTACGACCTCGGCGTGGAGATCCTGTCCGCCCGCGGCTACGACATGCTCGGCGACACGATCGACTTCGGGCGCTACGTCATCCCGATCGTGCGGGAGGAGGTCGCCAAGCGCGACGTCGCCCGCGCGGCGATCGCGGCCCGCGCACCGCGGGACGACGCCCTCACCATCGACGGCTGACCGCCGCCTACGCCCCCAGGTGGCCACCTCGCGAACGCGAGGTGGCTACTTTTGCCTCTGGTCCTCCGGCCATCGGGTACGGAATGATCCATTGGTGACTCCTGGGCCACCGGTCAGACACTGCGGGCTATCGTCTGATCCGTTCGGGAAACCTCCGTGACACCTTGGATACCAGCGAAAGAACCTAGAGATTTACCAACAGTCACGGGACACTGGCTGGGGTAACTCACGTACCGTGACTGCCCCATGACCGACTGGTCGTCTCGTCACCGGCGGTCATGGGCCTGACGCGGTCTGCACAAGAGGTCGGGAGAAAACGCATGGCAGCACCGCCGGATCGGGTCACGTTCCGCGAGGTGTTCGGGATCGCCGAGTTCCGGGCGCTGTGGTTCGGGGAACTGCTGTCGATCGCCGGTGACCAGCTGGCCAGAGTCGCGCTGTCGATCCTCGTCTTCACCGGCACCAACTCCGCGACCCTGACCGGCCTGACGTACGCCTTAACCTACGCCCCGTCGCTGCTCGGCGGCATCTTCCTGACCGGCTTCGCCGACCGCTTCCCCCGCCGCACCGTGATGGTGCTCGTCGACCTGCTGCGCGCCGCGCTGATCCTGCTCGTCGCGCTGCCCGGCATGCCGTTCTGGCTGATGTGCGTGCTGGTCGGCGGCGTGTCCCTGGTCAACCCGCCGTTCAAGGCGTCCCAGCTGGCGCTGCTGCCGCAGGTGCTCGAAGGCGACCGGTTCGTCGTCGGGATGGGCATCCGCAGCATGACCGTGCAGAGCGCCCAGCTGCTCGGGTTCGCCGGCGGCGGCGCGCTGCTGATCGCCCTCGACCCGCACGTCGCGCTCGTCATCGACGCCGCCACGTTCCTGCTCTCGGCCGCCTTCGTCCGCTTCGGCGTCCGCGCCCGGCCGGCCGCGGCGAGCGGCGAGCAGCGCAAGTCCTTCTTCGCGACGCTGGGTGGCGGGGGCCGGACCGCGTTCGCCAGCTCTCCACTTCGGACACTCGTGCTCTTCACCTGGCTGATGGGACTGCTGCCGGTCTACGAGGGCATCGCGGCGCCGTACGTCTCGGCGTCGGGCGGCGGGCCCGAAGCGATCGGCCTGCTGCTGGCGGCCGACCCGATCGGCAGCGTCATCGCGACCTTCGCCTACACGCGCTGGGTGCCCGCCCGGCTGCGGCCGCGGCTGATCGGCCCGCTGGCGGCGCTGTGCGCGATCCCGCTGGTGCTGTGCTTCCTCAACCCCGGCCCGGTGTCCTCGATCGTCCTGTTCATCGTGTCCGGCGGGTTCGGCACGGTCTGCCTGCTGCAGGCGACCGCGTCGCTGACCCTGGCCGTGCCCGACGAGCAACGCGCGCAGGTGATGGGCCTGTCCAACACCGGGCTGACCACGATGATGGGCATCAGCCCGCTCATCGGCGGCGTGCTCGCGGATCAGCTGACCCCGCACGGCACGGTCGGCATCTTCGGCATCCTGGGAGTGGTGCTCACCCTGCCGCTGGCGGCGCTGTGGGCGCGATCGTTGTCGGCCGAACCCGGCCGGTGGCACGACAAAGAAGCCGCACGCGCCGAACATGCTTGACATGCTCCGCGCGTGGGCTCGACCTGCGCGACCTTGCGGTGCGCTGTGCGGTCACTGATCTTTGCCGCGCATCGCTGGCCACCTCTCGTTCCGGTGTCAACCAAAAAGTACACACCGAAAGCCCTTGTGGACAGCTGGCAAACGGTCTGAAACTGTCCGTGAGTAGATTGTCACTGATCACCTGCGCAAGGGGCTGGGGGAAAAATGGTCACATCGGGGGAACGGTCTGGACAAGCCTCGGTTCGTGGTGTTGCCGACTGGGCACTGTGGTCACGACCACGGGCTTGGGTCGCCGTCACACTCACCGCGATCACCGTCATGCTGGCCTGGACCACCGCGGCCACGCTCACGATTCCGGTCACGCTCGCGAACTTGGGGACGTTCGCGCTGCTCACCGCGCTGGCGGTGACCCAGACCGAGGTCAGCCGGGGCATCGAGCGCCAGCGCCGGATCCTGAGCAACGGCCCGCACATCAACATGACTTCGGTCTGGCTGCTGCCCGCCGGACTGCTCGTGCCGCCGCAGCTCGTGGCCGTGCTGGGGACGGTCCTGTACGTCTACCTCGCGTTCCGTAGCTGGTCCGGCTTCCGACCGGGTGAATTTCACCGCGTCGCGGCCAACGCGACCACGATGATCCTCTCCGGGTTCGCGGCCGGCTTCGTCGCGGAAGCCCTGCACGGGCACGGGATGACCGCCGTGGCGCTCGCCGCCACCGCCTTCTTCGCCACCAACACCGCGCTCACCGGGCTCGGGCTGTACCTGGCCGCGCCGGAGAAGGCGACCGTCGAAGGCTGCCTCGGCAACATGGACGACAACCTGCTGGAGCTGGCCACCCTGTGCGTCGGCGGCCTGCTGGTGATGGTCTTGACCACCGAGCCGCTGCTGTCGGTGCTGGTGATCCTGCCGCTCTACGTGCTGCAGCGGTCCGTGCTGATCAAGCGGCTCGAGGAGCTCGCCACCACCGACCAGAAGACCCAGCTGCTCAACGCCACCACCTGGCAGGACGGCGCGCAGCGCGAGATTTCGCGCGCGCAGCGGGAAAACGGCAGCTTCGGCGCCATGATGATCGACCTCGACCACTTCAAGCGGATCAACGACACCTACGGGCACCTCGCGGGGGACGACGTGCTCAAGGCGGTCGCCGCCGTGGTCAAGCAGGAGACCAGGGCGCACGACCTGGTCGGGCGGTTCGGCGGCGAGGAGTTCGTCGCGCTGCTGCCCGCGACGTCCAAAGAGGACGCGATCGTCACCGCCGAGCGGATCCGGCAACGGGTCAGCGAGCTGGTGATCAGCACGAAGACCAACGAAGGCGCGGCGGTCGACATCGAACGCCAGACGGCGTCCATCGGCGTCGCCGCGTACCCGCTCGACGGGTCGTCGATCGAGGAAGTGATGTCGTCCGCCGACGCGGCCGTCTACGCGGCCAAGCACGGCGGGCGGAACCGGGTGGTCGGCTCCGTCGCGCTCCCGGAGATGGCCGTCGCTTAGCTGAGTTCCGGGTCAGCGCAGCCGATCGATGACGTCGCTCGCCTTGGTCTGGAGGCGGGCGACGCCGCCGACGGTGAATTCGGTCAGCAGGTCGATCAAGGCGTCCTGGTCCGGCGGTTCGCCGTCCCAGGTGGCCTGGACCAGTGACTCGGTCATCGCGAAGAAGAGCGTGACGAGCGCGCGGTCGGCGCGGCCGGAGTCGATGCCGTGCGCGGCCCACCGCTTGCGGCTGGCTTCGGCGTAGACGACGGCCAGCCGCTCCCTCAACCGGGTGAGAGCGGGGTCGCCCGCGCGCTCGGCCGCGCGGAGCACGCCGTAGCCCTCGGGGTGGTCGGCGACGAAGGTGACCATGTTGGCGTAGTTGGCCCGCGCCCAGGCCCGCAGGCCGGGTTGCTCGTCGGCCACCGAAGGGCCCGCGATGGCGGCGAAGGCGCGTTCCTCGGTGGCCGCCACGACCTCGGCGAACAGCGTCGCGCGGTCGCCGAACTGCTCGTAGACGGCCTGCCGCGAGACGCCGGCTTCGCGCGCGATCTGCTCGATCGTCGCGCCCTGCATCCCGTGCTGCGCGACGACCCGCGCCGTCGCGCTCAGCACGCGGGCGCGCTGCTCACCGACCGGGAGCTTGCGCGGCCGCCCGCGCGGAGCGGGGCTTGACATGGTGGTCCACCTCACGTGATTCTTTTTCCGACACCTCTGTCTGAAAAGGTGTTCCCCGCGCACTAGTCCTGCTCAACGAGGAGCAAGCATGCGTATCTTCCCCCGTCGCGCGCTCGCCGCGGCCGTCGCCACGGTTTCGGTGCTGGCGCTGGTGGCACCCGGCGCCTCCGCGGCGTCCTTCTACGATCCCCCTTCACCGCTGCCGGCGGGCAGCAACGGCGACGTCATCCGGCACGAGGCGTCGACGTTCTACATCGACCCGATCCAGCTGATCAAGGCCGACGCGGACGTGCAGCGGATCATGTACCGCAGCACCGACACGCACGGCTCGCCGATCGCCGTCACCGGCACGGTGCTGACGCCGCGGTCGGCGTGGCACGGCACCGGCGCGCGCCCGATCGTCTCCTACGCCGTCGGCACGCAGGGCGAGGGCGACGACTGCGCGCCGTCGAAAGCGCTTGCCGCCGGCTTCGAGTACGAAGGCCCGTTCATCGCCGGGCTCCTGACGCGGGGCTACGGCGTCGTCGTCACCGACTACGAAGGGCTCGGGACGCCGGGCGACCACACGTACGTCAACCGCGCGGCGGAGGCGCACGCGGTCCTCGACGCCATCCGCGCGGCGCAGCGGCTGCCGGAGGCCGGGCTGCCGGACGACGGCCCGGTCGCGATCGCGGGCTACTCCCAGGGCGGCGGCGCGTCGGCCGCGGCGGCGGAACTGCAGCCGAGCTACGCGCCCGAGCTGAAGCTGAAGGGCGCGTACGCGGGCGCGGTGCCGGCGGACCTGGCTTCGGTGGCGAAGAACCTCGACGGCCACTACGCGGTCGGCTTCCTCGGCTTCGCGCTGGTGAGCATGAACTACGCGTACCCGGAGCTGAACATCCCGGCGCTGCTCAACGCGCGCGGCAAGCAGCTGTTCGAGCAGGTCCGGACCGAGTGCACGGTGGAGGCGATCGCCGCGCACGCGTTCACGCAGTCGTCGACGTTGACGACAGACGGCCGCTCGCTCACCGCGTACCTCGGTGAAGAGCCGTACGCGTCCAGGGTGGCGGAGCAGAAGATCGGGACGCTGAAGCCGGCGGTGCCGGTGCTGATCGTGCACAGCGCGCTCGACGACATCGTGCCCTACGCCCAGGACCGCGACCTGGGCCGGACGTGGTGCGGCAAGGGCGTGAAGGTGCAGTTCAGCACGTCACTGGTGCCGACGCACGTGCTCACCGCGGTGCGGGCGTTCCCGGAGGCGTTCGCGTGGCTCGAAGGCCGCTTCGCCGGCCTCCCGGCCTTCTCCAACTGCGGCCTGTTCTGACGCTGCGAAAGCCGTGAATGCCACATTGAGGGACCTAGTGTCCGTGAATGTGGCATTCACGGCCCTCGGTCACTTGAGGCCGGTGGCTTCCGCGGCGGCGGGGTCGGAGTCGGCGAGGAAGGTGCGGCAGCGGTCGTACTCCTCGGTCTCGCCGATCTTGCCGGCGGCCTTGCCCAGCACGGCGAGGGCGCGCAGGAAGCCCTGGTTGGGGCGGTGCGCCCACGGCACCGGGCCGAAGCCCTTCCAGCCCGCGCGGCGCAGCTGGTCGAGACCGCGGTGGTAGCCGGTCCGGGCGTACGCGTAGGCGGCGACGGTCTCGCCCGCCTCGAAGGCCTTCTCGGCCAGCGACGCCCACGCCTCGCTGTAGTAGGGGTGTTCGGCCGCGACGGTGGCCGGGTCGCTCCCGGCGTCGAGCGCGGCCTGGGCGGCGGTGTGCTCGGGCAGCAGCGTCGGCTCGGGGCCGAGCAGGTTGTGCGTCATGCCGCCCATTCTGCCTCTAGAAGAACAGGGCCCCGAGCACCCCGCCACCGGCCAGCACCAAGGCGCCGATCAGGACGGCGGCCACAACTCGTTTCGGCATCATGGCGGCACACCATGCCAACTCGCGCCGGGTGGAAGCAAGTTCGCCACCCGTAGGGGTGAACCCCGGTTTTCGACGGTCTTAGCCCGCTCGTGACCATGACCGGCCATGATGTCGGGCATGGCCAAGGCAGTCGACGTCCCGGTGGACGTGATCCCGCGCAGCCCCATCGGCAAGACGCGGCTGTTCTTCACGCGGCACTGGCACCGCGGCGCCCCCGGGCAGCCGACGCCGGACTGGGTGCTCCGCTTCTGCTACGGGATGTGGCTGACGGCGTTCGCGTTCAAGCTGCTCGGCTCGTCGTGGGACATGTCGTGGCACTTCATGTGGCTGCGCGACGACCTGGCGCCCCCGCACCTGATCAACACCGTCGGCACGGTGATCATCGTGGTGCTGGTGGCGATCCACAGCTACACGGGCCTGGGTGCCGACAAGCGTTCGCTGCGGCTGATGCAGATCGGCCTGCTGGTGTTCCTGGTGGCGGCGCCGCTGGACGTCATCAACCACCGCGTCAACGGCCTGGACCTGACCGCGTGGAGCCCGTCGCACATGATGCTGTACCTGGGCACGGGCATCATGCAGGCGGGCGTGCTGCTGGGCTGGCTTCGCTTTTCTCCGCCCGGGCGCTTCCGCACCGGCGTGCTGCTCGCGCTGTGGGCGTTCTTCCTGGAGAACACGTTCTTCCCGAACGGCCAGCAGGAGTACGGAATTCTCGGCTTGCGCGCGTGGGAGCGCGGCGAGCCGGAGGCGGAGAAGTCCCTGCTGGACTTCGCGGCCAACCAGATCGGCCACCCGGTCGACCGGACGGCGGTGCTGCACTTCACGATGCCGATCCCGGAGTGGGTGTACCCGCTGTGGGGCATCGGCGTGATGGCGTTGATCTTGGTTCTGGCCCGTCGCACGCTGGGCTTCCGCTGGGCGGCTTCTTCGGTCGCGCTCGCTTATGTGGCGTACCGGTCGGTGATGTGGCCGCTGCTGCTGGGGCTCGGGTTCCCGGTGTCGACGGTGCCGTTCTACCTGCTGTTCGTGGGTCTGGCGGTGGACCTGGCGTTCGCGATGGGCGCGGGTCTCCTCCGGGCCGGCGCGGGAGCACTGCTGGTGACGGCGTTCGGGTACGGCGCGCTGTGGGTGCAGTCACAGTTCCGCCCGTGGGTACTGGGCGACGCGCACACGGAGTCGGCCCCACCAGCGGCCTACTGGACGGCGGCGGTGGTCCTGGCGGGCGTGTTCGTCCTGTGGGCGGCGGCCGGCCCGATGACCCGGCGGCGGTCCGCGAGGCGGGTAACCGTGTAGCACACGGTGCTACACTCGCTGCGTGAACGTCATCAGCCAGCGGGAGTTCCGGAACAACTCCGCCGCGATCATGGACGCGGTCGAAGCCGGCGAGACGTATCACGTCACCCGCAACGGCGTGGAGATCGCCGAACTCCGGCCGGTGTCCCGCCGGAAGCGGTTCACCGCGGCGGAGCTGGTCGAGCGGCACAAGCGACTGCCGAAGATCGACGCGACGGCGCTGCGGCGTGAAGCCGACGAATTCTTCGGCGACGATCGCCTCGGCGACGACGACAACCCGTGGGAGCGCAAGCGTGGCTGACCGGCACGCCGCCGGCGTGCTCGACACCTGCACCTACATCGAGCTCGGCACCCTGGATCCGAAGTCCCTCCCGGACTTCCCGGAAATCACCGCGGTGACCATGGCCGAACTCCACCAGGGCGTCGTCATGACGACGGACCCGGCCACGAAGGCGCTGCGGAACGAGCAACTGGGCGCGGCCATCGTCGAATTCGCCCCATTGCCGTTCGACGACGAGGCCGCCACCCGGTACGGCACGCTGGTCGCGCTGACGATCGCCGCGGGCCGGTCACCACGACCACGCCGGCTGGACCTGATGATCGCCGCGATCGCCTCCGTGCGCGGCCTGCCGCTGTACACCCGCAACGCGAAAGACTTCCGCGGCTTGGAAAGCCTGCTCGAAGTCGTCGAGGTCTGAACACGGCGGAGGGGCGGCACTTTCCCCGTGAAAGTGCCGCCCCTCCGCGCGTGACTACTTGAGCTTCGTCCCCGCGGACCCGAGCGCCTGGCAGGCCTCCACCACGCGCTGAGCCATCCCGGCCTCAGCGGCCTTCAGGTACGACCGCGGGTCGTAGACCTTCTTGTTGCCGACCTCGCCGTCGATCTTCAGCACGCCGTCGTAGTTCTTGAAGAAGTGGTCCACGATCGGGCGGGTGAACGCGTACTGGGTGTCGGTGTCGACGTTCATCTTCACCACGCCGTAGGACACCGCCTCGCGGATCTCCTCCGGCAGCGAACCCGAACCGCCGTGGAAGACCAGCTCGAACGGCTTCGCGCCGGCGTCGAGGCCGAGCTTCTTCGCCGCCGCTTCCTGGCCGCCCTTGAGCACGTCCGGGCGGAGCTTGACGTTGCCCGGCTTGTACACGCCGTGGACGTTGCCGAAGGTCGCCGCGAGCAGGTAGCGGCCCTTCTCGCCGGCGCCGAGGGCGTCGATGGTCTTGAGGAAGTCGCCTTCGGCGGTGTAGAGCTTCTCGTTGATCTCCGCTTCGACGCCGTCTTCTTCGCCGCCGACGACGCCGATCTCGACCTCGAGGATGATCTTCGCCGCCGCGGTCTTGGCCAGCAGCTCGGTGGCGATCTCGAGGTTCTCGTCGAGGTCGATCGCCGAGCCGTCCCACATGTGGGACTGGAAGAGCGGGTTCTGGCCGTTCTTGACGCGCTCGGCCGAGATCTCGATCAGCGGGCGGACGAAGCCGTCGAGCTTGTCCTTCGGGCAGTGGTCGGTGTGCAGCGCGACGTTGACGTCGTACTTCGCCGCGACGACCTGCGCGAACTCGGCCAGCGCGGTCGCGCCGGTGACCATGTCCTTGACCTTCTGGCCGGACGCGAACTCCGCGCCGCCGGTGGAGAACTGGATGATGCCGTCGCTCTCCGCCTCGGCGAAGCCGCGGATGGCGGCGTTCACGGTCTCGGACGAGGTCACGTTGATGGCCGGGTAGGCGAACTCGTTCGCCTTGGCCCGGTCGAGCATCTCCGCGTAGACCTCGGGGGTGGCGATGGGCATCGTTACTCCTCCTTGGCACAGGGTGGGTCCCGACCGCATCGTACGAGGTGTACCGCCGCCGCACACCGGTCCCCGCGCAGAAACTTTCCCGCACGTCGGATCGGTTCAGAAGGAGGGTGTCCGGCCGCCGGGCGAACCGGCGGCCGGACGAGGATCACAGCAGCTCGGATGCCGGCACGAAACGGGCGAGATCACGTCTTGGCTACACACCGCAACGATCACTCGGCGAATGCCGACTAAGCGTGTCGGAAACCGCTGTCACTCGCCAGGAGAACCCCCGTGAAACGTCTACTCGGCCTAGTCGTCCTCGTCGCGTGCGTGACGACCGGCTGCAGCGTCGAGGTCAGTCGGCAGGAAGCTCAGCCGACAGCGGAAGCGACCATGCAGGTGTTCCGCACGCCGGGGAAACTGAACATCGGCCCTGCGACGTCGACCTTGGACATCGGCACGCTCGACGTGAGCTGGTCAGCGCCGACGACGGACCTCGACGTGACCGTCCGCGCCCGTGGCGCACGGGGCGCCATGTCCTGCGCGGTCACCCTCACGACCCGCACGAGCGAACTGTCGATCTACACCGATGACAACGGGCCCGGCCGGCGCAGAAGTAGGTCGGCCCGTGAAGGCTGCGCCTCGGCAGCCTTCACGGGCCGGCCGGATCACAGCAGCTCGGACGCCAGCGCGCGGTACGCCGGCCACGGGTCTTCGTTGAGCACCTGGATGTTCACGTGGTCGGCACCCGCCTCGAGGTGGGCCGACACGCCGCGGGCCACCGTCGGGGCGTCGCCCTGGAGGACCAGTGCGTCGACCAGGCGGTCGCTGCCCTCGCCCTCGAGGTCCTCGTCCGTGAAGCCGAGTTTCCGCAGGTTGGCGACGTAGTTCGAGAGGCCGAGGTAGAACTTGACGGTCTTGCGGCCGATCGCCCGGGTCTCGGCCGGGTCGGTGCCGAGGACGACCTTGTGCTCCGGGGCCAGCAGCTTGCCCGCGCCCAGGATCTCGCGCGTCGAACGCGTGTGCTCCGGCGTCGTCAGGTACGGGTGCGCGCCCGCGGTGCGGTCGCCGGCCAGCTTGACGACCTTCGGGCCGAGCGCCGCCAGCGCGCGGCCTTCGACGGGCACGCCGGCCGCGTCCAGGCCGTCCAGGTAGTCGACCAGCGCCGCGTACGGCTTCTTGTACTCCTTGGTCGCCTCGCGGTGGCCCGCGCCGACGCCGAGCAGGAAGCGGTCCGGGTACTTGCCCGCGATCCGCTCGTACACGCGGGCGATGTCCGCGGGCTCGTCCTGCCAGATGTTCACGATGCCGGTCGCGACGACCAGGCTATCCGTCGCCGCGAGCAGGTCGTCCACGTAAGCGAGGTCGCCACCCGGGGACGCCCCCAGCCAGATCGCGCCGTAGCCGAGCTTCTCCGCCTCCGCCGCGAACTGCGCGTCGACGCCCGAGTAGTGCCGCCAGATACCGAGCTTGCCGAGTTCGATTGCCATGGAACACTCCAACGCGCGGGGCGGCGATTTTCCTCCCGGGTCCGGCGAATTACTGTCGAAGACATGACCAAGCTGGGCAACACCGACCTCGACGTGTACGGGCTCAACCTCGGCGGCAACGTCTTCGGCTGGACGGCGGACGAGCCCCAGTCCTTCGCCGTCCTCGACGCCTACACCGCGGCCGGCGGCAACTTCGTGGACACCGCCGACCTCTACGGCGGGGGCGGCGGCTCCGAGGAGATCCTCGGCAACTGGCTGGCCGCGCGCGGCAACCGGGACGACGTCGTCGTCGCGACCAAGGTCGGCATGTGGCAGGGCCGCCCGGGCCTGTCCGCGAAGAACATCCAGGCCGCGGCAGAGGACTCGCTGCGCCGCCTCAAGACCGACCGCATCGACCTCTACTACGCCCACGTCGACGACCCGGACACCCCGCTCGAGGAGACACTGAGCGCGTTCGACGCCCTGGTCCGCGCGGGCAAGGTCCGCTACCTCGGCGCGTCCAACTACAGCGCCGGGAGGCTCGCAGACGCACTGTCCATTTCGGACGCGAATGGCCTCGCGCGGTACGCCGTGCTGCAGCCGCACTACAACCTCGTCGAGCGGGACTACGAGCGCGAACTGGCCCCGCTCGTCGAGCGCGAAGGCCTGACCACGCTGCCGTACTTCTCCCTCGCGAAGGGCTTCCTGACCGGCAAGTACCGCACCAAGGGCGACGTGACCGACAGCCCGCGCGCGGCCCGCGCCGAGTCCTATTTGGACAACGGCGGCGAGCGCGTCCTGGCCAAGCTCGACGACGTCGCGAAGGCGCACGGCGTCTCGGTCGCCACGGTCGCGCTCGCCTGGCTGCGGCAGCAGCCGACGGTCGCCGCGCCGATCGCCAGCGCCCGGACCCCGGAGCAGCTCACCGACCTGATCGCGTCCGTCACCCTCGACCTGACTCCAGACGAAGTAGCGTCACTTTCGTAGGGAAAGTGAGGCCTACTCTTGGGTAGCTTACTGCGGGTAAGTTGAGGTACGGTGCCCTCAAGTGACATCAAGGAGGGCACCGTGGCCAACCCGTTTTCGCTGCTGAGCGGCACCAAGAAGGTCGACGGGAAGGTCGTGCTGATCACCGGCGCGGCCCGCGGCATCGGCGCCGGACTGGCCGAACGGCTCGCCGCGCGCGGCGCGAAGGTCGCCCTCGTCGGCCTCGAAGCCGAAGAGCAGAAGAAGGTCGCCGACCGGATCGGGCCGAACGCGCACGCCTGGGAAGCCGACGTCACGAGCTGGGACGCCCTCGAAAAAGCGACGAAGGGCGTCGTCGAGCACTTCGGCGGGATCGACATCGTCATCGCCAACGCCGGCATCGCGACCGCGGGCTTCGTCCGCTCGGTCGACAAGGCCGCGTTCGAGAAGGTCATCGAGGTCGACCTGCTCGGCGTCTGGCGGACGTTCCGCGTCACGCTCCCGCACGTCATCGAGCGCAAGGGCTACCTGCTCGCCATCTCCAGCCTCGCCGCGATCACGCACGCGCCGGGCATGGCGAACTACGCCGCCGCCAAGGCCGGTGTCGAGGCGTTCTCGAACAGCCTCCGCGCCGAGGTCGCCCACCTGGGCGTCAAGGTCGGCGTCGCGCACCCGACGTGGATCCGCACCGACCTGGTCGAGAGCGCCGACGCGCACCCCGTGTTCGGCAAACTCCGCGCATCGATGCCGGGCCTGATCGGCAAGACCTACCCGCTCGACACCGCGCTGGACGACCTCGAAGCGGGCATCCTCAAGCGCGCCCGGACCATCCACGTGCCGCGCTGGGTCGGCGGGCTCAAGCTGCTCCGCGCGTTCCTGCCGCCGATCATCGAAATCGGCTCCCGCAGCCGGGTACCTTCGGCGGACAAGGCCGCGCTGGCCGACATCGAGGCGCGCGGCGCGTTCGAGTCGGCGGTCACCGGCCACGGTGGGCGAGCCGCCACCAAGGGGTGAACATGTCCCGTCGTGAGCAGATCCGGATGACCGAGGACGAGGTCCGCGAGTACCTCGCCGGCCAGAAGGTCATCAACGTCGCCAGCGTCGGCCCGAACGGGCGGCCGCACCTCGCGCCGCTCTGGTACTTCCCGCACGAGGACGGCGTCGCGACCTGGACGTACGGCACGTCCCAGAAGGCGAAGAACCTGCGGCGGCTCCCCGAGGCGACCGTGCTCGTCGAGGACGGCGACAGCTACGAGAAGCTGCGCGGCGTCTCCTTCGAGGCCGACGTCGAGATCGTCGAGGACACCGCCGAGGTCACCCGGATGGGGATCGAGCTCATGCAGCGGTACGCGGGCGCCAAGCCGGGCGACCCGGTGCCCGACGAGCTGCGGGGCTTCATCGCAGGTCAGGCCCCCAAGCGCGTCGGGCTGATCTTCCGGCCGACCAAGGTCGCCAGCTGGAACCACGGCAAGCTCGGTGGGACGTACTGATCGGTAGGGAGTACTTCCAAGTAACTGTTACTTGAGGTAACGTCATCTGGGCAGCATCCTCGAAGCAGCGGAGGCCGACAGATGACCGAGCGGTTCAAGGTCGTGATCGTGGGCACCGGGTTTTCCGGGCTCGGGCAGGCGATCCAGCTCGAAAAGGCCGGCATCCGGGACTACGTGATCCTGGAGAAGGCCACCGAGGTGGGTGGCACCTGGCGCGACAACTCCTACCCCGGGTGCGCGTGCGACGTGCAGTCGCACATGTACTCGTTCTCGTACGAGCAGAACCCGGACTGGTCGCGGTCGTTCTCGCCGCAGCCGGAGATCTTCGAGTACCTCAAGGGCGTCGCGGACAAGTACCGGCTGCGCGAGAAGATCCGCTTCGGCGTCGAGCTCACCGGCGCGCACTGGGACGAGCGGGAGCGCCGCTGGACGGCGACGACCAAGGACGGCCGCGAGTTCGTCGCGCAGTTCCTCGTCTCCGGCGTCGGCGGCCTGCACATCCCCCAGGTCCCCGAGCTGCCCGGGATCGGGAAGTTCAAGGGCCAGACCTGGCACTCCGCGCAGTGGAACCACGAGTACGACCTGCGCGGCAAGAAGGTCGCCGTGGTCGGCACCGGCGCCAGCGCGGTCCAGTTCGTCCCGAAGATCGCCCCGGACGTCGCCGAGCTGACGCTCTTCCAGCGGACGCCGCCGTGGATCATGCCGAAGCCCGACCACGCGATGCCGTCGTGGGCGCAGACGCTGTTCAAGCGCGTCCCGGGCACCCAGCGGGCCTACCGCAACGCGCTGTACTGGTTCCTCGAAGTCCGCGCGATCGGCTTCAACGGCCACCCGGCGATCATGAAGGCCGGCGAGCTCATCGCGAAGCGGCACATCGCGAAGGGCATCAAGGACCCCGCGCTGCGCAAGAAGGTCACGCCCGACTACACGATGGGCTGCAAGCGCGTCCTGATCTCCAACGACTACTACCCGGCGCTGAACCGGCCGAACGTCGACGTCAACACGTCCGGGATCAAAGAGGTCAAGGCGCACTCGATCGTCGACGCCGCCGGCGTCGAGCACGAGGTCGACGCGATCATCTACGGCACCGGCTTCAAGGTCACCGACGCGCTGGAGTACCTCGACATCACCGGCGTCGACGGCCGCGACCTCGCCAAGGAGTGGGCGGCCGAGGGCATGCGGACGCACAAGGGCATCACCGTGTCCGGCTTCCCGAACCTGTTCTTCCTGCTCGGGCCGAACACCGCGCTGGGCCACAACTCCGTCGTGTTCATGATCGAGTCGCAGTCGAAGTACGTCGTCGACGCCATCAAGCTCGCCGACTCCCGCGACGCCGCCGCGCTCGACGTGCGGCCGGGCGTGCAGGACAAGTTCCAGCAGGAGATCCAGGACAAGCTGGTCAAGGGCGTCTGGACGCAGGGCGGCTGCAAGAGCTGGTACCTCGACGCCAAGGGCGTGAACCGGACGATCTGGCCCGGCTTCACCTGGCGCTACTGGCTGGAGACCCGCAAGGTCGACCCCGCGGACTACGAACTGTCCGGCCGGGCGTCATGACCTCGCCGGACGAGCAGCTCGTGCTGCACGCCCGGGACGTCAAGTTCGACTGGGCGGCGCTGCCGATGCACTGGATCCCCGGCGAACCGCAGGCCACGCACACCATCAACGTCCTGCACCTGGCGCTGCCCGAAGGCGAGCGCTGGTTCGTGGAGGTGTTCAAGCAGGCGGTCCCGCTGATCCGCGACGAGCGGCTCAAGGCGGACGTCCTCGGCTTCATCGGCCAGGAGGCGGTGCACGCGCAGGCCCACGACGGCGCCGCGGCGCACCTCGAAGCCGCCGGCGTGCCGGTGCGGCCGTTCATCGCCCAGATGGAGTGGCTGTTCCGGAAGCTGCTCGGCGACCGCGACCTGACCGGGAAAGCAGCCGAAGAGTGGCTGGTCGAACGGCTGGGGATCATCGCCGCGATCGAGCACTACACCGCGTTCCTCGGCCAGTGGGTGCTCGACGCGCCCCTCGAGGCGGCGGGCGCCGACCCCGTGATGCTCGACCTGCTGCGCTGGCACGGCGCCGAAGAGGTCGAGCACCGGTCGGTCGCGTTCGACCTGTTCATGCACCTCGACGGCCGGTACACCCGCCGGGTCCGCAGCATGGCGGCGGTGACGCCGGTGCTGGCGTGGGTCTTCTCGCGCGGCACGCGGTACCTGATGCGCCACGACCCGACCCGCCCCGGCCGCGCGACGCTGCGCGCGTACCGCCGGGCGGCGAAGCGGGGTCTGCTGCCGACCGGACGCCAGCTGGCGCGGGAGATCCGGCCGTACTTCCGGAAGGGCTACCACCCGACGGAGACCGGCAGCACCGAGCAGGCCGTGGCCTACCTGGCGAGTTCCCCGGCCGCCCGGGCGGCGGGGTGACCCTCGGCCGGCCCACCCGCCTCGGCGCGGAGCTTTCACGTGAAAGCAGCGACCTGGGCGCGGAGCTTTCACGTGAAAGCTCCGCTCTCGGCCGGCCCACCCGGCTGGACGGCAGCGACCGGACCGATCTCCTGCTGTCCACTTTGGTCGGTGTCGTGGGCGCCTACCGCCGGCTTTCGGGGTTCAGCGGGAAGCGGCGGCCGCCGGTGCGCGCGGTCGACCGGAACCTGCCGCTGGTGGTCGAGGCCGTCCGGCCCGAAGCCGAGGACGTCGTCAGCCTGCGGCTCGCGAACGGCGCACCGCTGCCGGGCTGGCGGCCGGGCGCGCACATCGACCTGGTGCTGCCGTCCGGGCTGGTGCGGCAGTACTCGCTGTGCGGCGACCCGGCCGAAACCGACCACTACCGCATCGCCGTGCGGAAGATCGGCGCCGCGTCGGCCGAGGTCCACGCCCTGCGCCCGGGCGCGCGGGTGATCGTGCGCGGCCCGCGGACCGCGTTCCCCTTCGTCGGCACCGGGCCGTTCCTGTTCATCGCCGGCGGCATCGGGATCACGCCGATCCTGCCGATGGTCCGCCGCGCGCGGGCCCACGGCGCGGACTGGCGGCTGGTCTACACCGGCCGCAGCCGCGCCTCGATGCCGTTCCTCGGCGAGCTGGACGGCGACGACCGCGTCTGGATCCGCCCGGACACCGAGTACGGCGTCCCGGCGTCGGGCGCCGAGCTCCTCGACGGCAGGCCGGCGGGCGCGGCGGTGTACTGCTGCGGCCCGGTGCCGATGATCACCGGCGTCCGGGTGGACCTGGCGCTGACCGCGGGCGCGGTGCACTTCGAGCGGTTCGCGCCGCCGCCGATCGTCTCCGGGGCGCCGTTCCGGCTGACGCTGCGCAGGTCGGGCCAGGTGCTCGACGTCCCGGCCGACCGCAGCGCCCTGGACGTCCTGCTGGCGGCGCGGCCCGGGACGCCGTACTCGTGCCGCCAGGGTTTCTGCGGGACCTGCGCGGTGCCGACGGCCGACGGCGGATCGATGCGGATCTGCGTCGACCGCGGCCCCGCGGTGCTCGACCTATGACTCCTGGGGCAGCCAGGCGCCGATCACCGGCTTGAACTCGCGGACACTGCGCTCGGCGATGACCCCCTCCAGGAAGTACGGGTCCTGGTCGATCGTCTCCTTGAGGTGCGCCTCGTCGTCGGCCTGGTAGAGCGTGACGCCGCCGGTGCCGTCGCCGAGCGGGCCGGCGACCGCGACGCGGCCCTGCTCGGCCAGCTTGCCCAGGAACTCGCGGTGGCGCGGCCGCACCTCCTGGAGCTTCTCCTGGACGTAGGTGATTTCGACGAGGTACCAGGCCATGTGGATCTCCGGGGTCGGGCGGGGGCGGGTCGGGACCAACGCTACCCGGGTCGCCGCCGTGTCCCAGCATCCGATCGGTGGCCACCGGAGGCCAACCCGATAGGCTGGGCGTGCGTCAGTACCTGTGTGAGCGCTGTGAATACCGTGAACCTGCTGACGCGACACACCGTGCAAACCGGGGTCGGAGACAGGCAGGGGTTCATGCTCGAGGGCAATGCGGAACGCAGCGTCGAGGCAACCCTCGGCCACCTGCGGGTCATGGACGGTCCGGCCCCGGCGCAGACAGCCGCGCCGCTGACCCTCGAAGACCTCTACCGCCAGCACCGCATGAGGTTGGTCCGGCTGGCGATTCTGCTGGTCGACGAGCCCGCGACGGCGGAAGACGTCGTCCAGGAGGCCTTCACCGGCCTGCACCGCAACTGGGGCAGGCTCCGGGACGCGGCGGCGGCGGTCGGCTACCTGCGCACCGCGGTGGTCAACGGGTCGCGCAGCGTGCTGCGCCGGCGCAAGACCGCCCGCGAGTACGTGCCGCCGCACGCGGTCAACGCGCGGTCCGCCGAGAGCCTCGCGATGCTCTCCAGCGAGCACCAGGCCGTCGTGTCCGCCTTGTCCAAGTTGCCGCCCCGCCAGCGCGAAGTGCTGGTGCTGCGTTACTACGGTGGGCTGAGCGAAGCCGAAATCTCTGAGGCGGCAGGCATTTCCAAGGGTACCGTTAAATCGACCGCCAGCCGGGCGCTCGAGGCACTCCAGAAGGCCATGCAAGCCCCACGGTGACCCGGGTGGACCACTCCGATCACTGAGTCGTATCACCATGCTTGGTCCAGACCAATATATGCTGGGGTGCGTGAGAGGCGCCGGAGATTTCGTGATCATGGGCGGCCGGGTCGCCGCCCCGGACCGTGTACTCGACGACGGCTGGGTAGCCGTCTCCGACGGGCGGATCGCCGGCGTGGGTTCCGGGACCCCGCCGTCCGGCGAGCACGTGGACGTCGGAGGGGCGCTGGTCGTCCCCGGGTTCATCGACACCCACTGCCACGGCGGGGGAGGTGCTTCGTTCACCTCCCTCGATCCGGAGGAACTCCTGACGGCGGTGCGAGCGCACCGCCGTCACGGCACCACGACCATGCTGGCCAGCCTGGTCTCCGACCCGGTCGACATCCTGCGTGAGCAGGTGGCCGCGCTGCGTGAGATCGTCCAGGACGGCGAGGTCGCGGGCATCCACCTGGAAGGGCCTTTCATCTCGAAGGCCCGCTGCGGCGCCCACGACCCCGAGACGCTCCTCGAGCCGGACACCGGCACGGTCGAGAAGCTCCTGCGCGCGGGCCAGGGCGCGATCCGGATGGTCACCATCGCCCCCGAGCTGCACGGCGGCGTGAAGGCCGTCCGGCAGCTGGCCGAGTCCGGCGTCATCGCCGCCATCGGCCACACCGACGGCATCGAGGAGCAGTTGCTGCCCGCCATCGACGCGGGCGCTTCGGTGGCGACGCACCTGTTCAACGGCATGCGCCCGCTCCACCACCGCGAGCCCGGCCCGATCGGGGCACTGCTCGATGACGAGCGCATCACGATCGAGCTCATCTGCGACCTGGTCCACCTGCACCCGACGGTGGTCCGGCTGGCCGCGAAGCACGCGGGCCGCGACCGCACGGTCCTCATCACCGACGCGATGTCGGCCACCGACGCGGCCGACGGCCGCTACACGCTGGGCCGCCTCGAGGTCGACGTCCACGACGGCGTCGCGACCCTCGCCGACAACGGCTCGCTGGCCGGCAGCACCCTGACGATGGACACCGCCTTCCGTAACCTGGTCCGGGGTGCGAAACTCGGCATCCTGGACGCGGTGCACGCGACGTCGCAACGGCCCGCGGAGCTGCTCGGCATCGCCGACCGCACCGGCATGCTGTGCACCGGCCACCAGGCCGACCTCGTGGTCCTCGACCAGGACCTGCGGCCGTCGAAGGTGCTGCGCCGGGGTGAATGGGTCGCCGAAGTGGGTACGGCTACGTTGAGCACCTGAGGTTTCGGAACGAGGACGGGCGGAGATGAGCGAGCCGAAGGACCCCGAGCAACTGCTGGCGGACGCCCTTCGCGCGCAAGCCGTCTTCGCCCCTTCGGCGTCGCCCGCCCGCGACCCGGAACCGGCGACCGACGCCGTCCCGACCAGCGCGATCAACGAGCTGCCCTCGGCGTACGGCCTGCTCTCGGGCGCGAGCGCGGACTCACTGGAGCGCGAGCGCGCGGCACTGGACGCGGCGTCCGAAGCGCCGACGGCGTACACCCCGCCCCCGCTGCCCCGGTCGTCGGCGCAGCTGCCCGCGTACTGGATCTTGCTGCTGGCGGTCCTGCTGGGCCTCGCGGCGGGGTCCGTGGTGGGCTTGCTGACGCTCGTCTGACGGGCCTCAGTAACGACTCAGGGTGACCCTGTACCGTTTTTGAGGTGATTCTCGCCCAGAGCACGGTCAACACGATGTCGCTGCTGCCGTCATGGCTGGACCCGCAGCACCTGCTGAGCGGCCTGACGACGCCGGTCATCGCGGTGCTGTGCCTGATCATCTTCATCGAGAGCAGCATCTTCCCGGTGCTGCCCGGTGACTCCCTGCTGTTCACGGCCGGCCTGTTCATCGCGAACGGGACCCTCGACGCGCCGTTGTGGCTGGTCTGCGTCCTGGTGACGGTCGCGGCCCTGCTCGGCAACGTGGTCGGGTACTACATCGGCTACTTCGTCGGGCCGAAGCTGTTCAACCGGCCGGACTCGAAGTTCTTCAAGAAGGAGTACGTCGACAAGACGCACGAGTTCCTGGAGAAGCACGGCCCCAAGGCGGTGGTACTGGCCCGGTTCGTGCCGTTCGTGCGGACGTTCATCACGTGGATCGCGGGCATCGGCCGCATGGACCCGAAGCGCTACTTCACGTACACGGTCATCGGCGGCATCCTGTGGGCCGCGGGCATCACGGTGCTCGGCTCGCTGCTCGGCGGGGTGTCGTTCATCGCGAACAACGTCGACGCGATCTTCGTGCTGATCGTGCTGGTGTCGGTGGTCCCGATCGTGCTGGAGTACCTGAAGGCGCGGCGCGAGAAGAAGGCGGCGCTGTCTTCGGCGGACCCGGAGGTCACGCAGCGGATCCCGCGGATCAAGGACTGAAGTCTTGGCGAAATCTGGGCCCCACCGGTCGGCGGTGGGGCCCTTTTCGTCTCCGGCTCAGGTTCGGCTGGAGTGTCTTGAATGAGTCATTCAGGGCGTCGGAGGTCCTGAATGACTCATTCAAGACCTCTGGCGAGCACCTCGAGCACACCACCAAGACCGAGCCGCCCGAAGCTGTCGGACCCCGGCGGTAACGTGAAAGCAGGGGTCCCCCGGGCGGGGCCCCTGCCGGCGCGGCTCAGGTCATCGAGAACATCGACCCCGGGTTGAACAGGTTCCCCGGGTCCAAAGCCGCCTTGATCTGCCGGTGCACCCGCATCCCGACCGGCCCGATCTCCCGCTCCAGCCACTCGCGCTTGATCTTCCCGACCCCGTGCTCGCCGGTCACCGTGCCGCCCAGGGACAGGCCGACCTCGAGGATCTCGTCGAACGCGCGCTGAGCCCGAGCGAACTCGTCCGGGTCGTCCGGCTGGTAGACGATCGTCGGGTGCATGTTGCCGTCGCCGGCGTGCCCGACCACCGCGATCCGCAGCCCCACCTCGGAGCTGATCTTCTCGCACCCGCGGATCAGCTCGGCGATGCGCGTCCGCGGGACGCAGACGTCGTCGGTGAGCCACAGCCCGTACGTCTCCAGCGCGGTCAGCACCACCCGACGGGCCTGCAGCAGCATCCGGCCCTCTTCGATGTCCTCGGTCGTGTACGCCAGGTCGGCGCCGCAGTCGACGCAGATCTGCTCCAGCGCCGCCAGCTCGCGGCGGGCGACCTCGCCGCCCGCGTCGGACTGGCCCAGCAACAGCGCCTGGCAGTCCGAACCCGCGCCGAGGTCCGTCTTCAGGTACGTCTCGGACGCCTTGATCGACGACGCGTCCATGATCTCCAGCAACGACGGCACGAGCCCTTCGCGCACCACCCGCGCCACGGCCTCCCCGGCCGCTTCGGTCGTCGAAAAGCCCGCCACCAGCGTGGCCGGTGCCTGGGGCAACGGCTTGAGCTGGACCGTCGCCTGCGTGATGACGCCGAGCGTGCCCTCGCTGCCGACGAAAAGCCGGGCCAGGTCGTAGCCCGCCACGCCCTTGACCGTCCGGCGGCCCGTCTTCAGCAGCGACCCGTCCGCCAGGACGACCTCGAGGCCGAGCACCGAGTCGGTCGTCACGCCGTACTTCACGCAGCAGAGCCCGCCCGCGTTGGTCGACAGGTTGCCGCCGATCGTGCACCAGTCGTAGCTGGACGGGTCCGGCGGGTAGAACAGCCCGTGCTTCTCCACGGCGGTGCGGAAGTCCAGGTTGACGACGCCGGGCTGCACCACGGCCAGCCGGTTGCCCGGGTCGATCTCGACGATCTCGTTCAGCTTGGTCAGCGACAGCGTCACGCAGCCGTCGATCGCGTTCGCGGCGCCGGACAGGCCGCTGCCCGCGCCGCGCGGCACGATCGGCACGCCGGCTTCGGCGCAGGCCTTGACCACCGCCTGCACCTGCTCGGTGTTCGCCGGCAGCACCACCGCCAACGGCTTGCCGGAGGGCGCCAGCGGCATCATGTCGCGGGCGTAGGACGCGGTGACGTCGGAGTCGGTGAGCACGGCGCTCTTGCCGAGCAGGTCGCGGAGCTTGGTGACCAGGGCTTCGTTGCTCATGGCCTCATCGTAAGCCCGGAGACTCCGCACTGCGGAACCAAAATTTCAAAACCAGCCGCCCGGAGCAGCCTCAGCGGACCAGGCCGATCAGCTTCTCGACGTGGATCGTGAGCAGGACCCGCTGGTCGGTGACCATGGCCGCGCGGTACTCGGCCCAGTCGGGGTGTTCGCCCGCCGCGCGCCGGTAGTAGTCGACCAGCGCGTCGGCCGTCGAGTCGTCCGGTGCGGCCGCCGGCGCCGTGAGCGACGCCTGCCCCTCCGCGACCACGTAGCTCCAGCCGTCCTCGCTGCCGACGTGGAACGTCACCCGCGGGTCGCGGCGCATGTTCTTCGCCTTCGCCCTGGTCTCGGTGATCGACGCGATCACCGTCGCCGCTTCCGGGTCGTACAGGTACGTGATGGTGGACAGCTGGGGCCGCCCGTCGCGCCGGATGGTGGCGAGGACGCCGTGGCGGTGGGCGGCGAGGAAGTCCTTCAGCGCTGTGTCGTCGGTCATACCTTCTCCAACCGGCGGGGGCCGCTGTTGTTCCGGAGCAGCCCGGAGGAAATCTGCTTGCATACGGCAACTAAAGTGTGTTCGGACACACCGAGCGCCCGTCCGCTTGCATAACCGGTGGTGAAGGCACATCCTTGCCTGAGGCAACTAGTTGCAGCCGCCAACCAACGCCGTTGAAGGATCCCTCATGGCACCGAACAGCTCCGCCGCCACCCGGCCCACGGCCGAACTCGACCTCGCCGACCAGCTCGGCCACGAGCTCGTGCGCCTGGTCCGCTTGATCAACAAGGCGAAGTCGCAGGTCTCCAAGCAGGGCCCGGACGGCATCGAGCGGGCGGCGTACGCGATCCTCTTCACCCTCATCCACGAGGGCCCGCAGCGCACCAGCCGGCTCGCGGAGTCGCTCCACTCCGAGATCTCCACGATCAGCAGGCAGTCGAGCTCCCTCGTGCAGCACGGCCTGGTCGAACGCCAGGCCGACCCCGAAGACGGCCGGGCGTGCCTGCTCGCGCCGACCTCCGAGGGCATGCGGGTGTTCGAAGAGAACCGCAAGCAGCGCAACCAGTGGCTGGCCGAAGTGCTCGGGGACTGGACGGACGGGGAAATCCAGACCCTGAACCGCCTCTTCGGCCGGCTCAACACAGGTATCGAGAACCACTCTCCACAGCTGGCCGACGCGCACGCGTCCGCCGGTGCTCCGGCCAAGGGGGCCAACGCATGAGTTCCACCACCGAAGCAGTCGCCCAGCCCGAGGTGGGGCAACCACCCCGGCTGAGCCACCGCCAGATCGTCACGATCCTGAGCGGCTTGATGTGCGGCATGTTCCTCGCCGCGCTGGACCAGACGATCGTCGGTACGTCGATCGTCAAGATCGCCAACGACCTGCACGGCTTCGACCTGCAGGCGTGGGCGACCACGGCGTACCTGATCACCTCGACGATCGTCACGCCGATCTACGGCAAGCTGTCCGACATCTACGGCCGCAAGCCGTTCTACCTGGCCGCGATCACGATCTTCGTCGCCGGTTCGCTGGCCTCGACGTTCTCGCAGTCGATGTACGAGCTCGCCGCGTTCCGCGCGGTGCAGGGCCTCGGCGCCGGCGGTCTGATGTCGCTGGCCATGACCATCCTCGGCGACATCGTGCCGCCGCGTGAACGCGCGAAGTACCAGGGGTACATCCTCGCCGTGTTCGGTCTCTCGACCGTGCTCGGCCCGGTGCTGGGCGGCCTGTTCGCCGGCTTCGACACCCTGGCCGGCATCTCCGGCTGGCGCTGGGTCTTCCTGATCAACGTTCCGATCGGCGTGCTCGCGCTGTTCGTCGTGGCGAAGGTCCTGAACGTGCCGCACACGCCGCACAAGCACAAGATCGACTGGTGGGGCGCGCTGACGCTGGTCGTCGCGGTCGTGCCGTTCCTGATCGTCGCCGAGCAGGGCCAGAAGTGGGGCTGGGGCGACCAGAAGTCCATCCTCTGCTACGTCATCGGCGGCGTCGGCGTCATCGCCTTCATCGTGGTCGAGAAGCTGATGAAGGACGCCGCGCTCATCCCGCTGCGCCTGTTCAAGAACTCGACGTTCACCGTGGCGATCATCGGCGGTGTCATCGTCGGTGTCGCGATGTTCGGCGCGATCACGATGATCCCGCAGTTCATGCAGGTCGTGCAGGGCTACACGCCGACCGAGTCCGGGCTGCTGATGCTGCCGCTGATGGCGGGCATCATGATCAGCTCGATCGTGTCGGGCCGGCTCACCGGGAAGACCGGGCGCTACAAGATCTTCCCGATCGTCGGCACCATCCTGATCGCCGGCGGCGCGTTCTTCTTCGCGCAGGTGAAGTACGACTCGCCGCTGTGGCACCCGCTGGTCGCGGCCGCCATCATCGGCCTCGGCCTCGGCCAGTGCATGCAGACGCTGATCATCGCGGTGCAGAACGCCGGCCCGCGCAGCGATATGGGCGTCTCGACCGCGTCGGCGACGTTCTTCCGCCAGATCGGTGGTACCGCCGGTGTCGCGATCTTCCTGACGGTCCTGTTCAACACGCTGCTGCCCAACATCACCAAGGCGTTCGGCGGGCATCTGCCGGCCGGCGCCGGCGCGGGCATCGGCAACCTGTCGGAGAACACCAGCGGCATCCAGAACCTGCCCGAGGCGATCAAGACCCCGGTGCTGATCGGCTTCACCGAGTCGATCACCACGGTGTTCTACATCGCCGGCGCGGTGGCCCTGCTGGCCACGGTGGTGCTGCTGTTCATGAAGGAGATCCCGCTGACCAACGCGGCCCCGGCCGCGGCGGCCATGGAGGGCGGCGAGGCGCTGCTCGAGGAAGACGGCTTCGCGGACGCGCCGACCGAGATCGTCGAGCCGGTCAAGCCGGCCGACCGCGAGCCGGCACTGGTCGGCGGCGGGAAGCACGCGC
Organism: Amycolatopsis lexingtonensis; assembly: GCF_014873755.1. NCBI lineage: Bacteria > Bacillati > Actinomycetota > Actinomycetes > Pseudonocardiales > Pseudonocardiaceae > Amycolatopsis > Amycolatopsis lexingtonensis. Next base: position 7,595,344 of record NZ_JADBEG010000001.1, on the reverse strand, counting down.
TGAGCACGAACGGCCACGGCGACTACCAGGCCGTGTCGGGCGCGCTGCCGATGCCGGTCACGAACTCCGTCGCGGACGCCGACGTCGACACCCCGGTCGGCGCGGGCGGCGTGCCGGTGATCGGGCACGTGCGGCGGCAGGACGGCAGCCACGTCCCGGGTGCCGCGCTGACGCTGATCGACCAGCGCGGCCGCCAGGTCGCGCGGGCCACCGGCGCGGCGGACGGCAGCTACTCGGTGCCCAGCCAGGGCCCGGGCGCGTACGTCCTCATCGTGTCGGCCCACGGCCACCAGCCGCAGGCCTCCAGCGTCGTGATCAGCAACGGCCCCGCGACGGTCGACGTCACGCTCACCGGGTCCGGCGAGCTGACCGGCACCGTGCGAGCGGCCGCCACCGGCTCCCCGCTGGCGAACGTCACGGTGACGCTGACCGACAGCCGCGGCGAGGTGAACGGCGCGTTCATCACGACCGCGGACGGCACCTACGCCTTCGTCGGGGTCGGCGCCGGGGCGTACACCCTGGTCGCCAGCGGCGCGGGCTACCGGCCCGTCGCGCTCACGCTGACCGTGCCGGACAGCGGCGTGCTGCGCCACGACGTCGAGCTCGCCAGCTCGGTGCTGCTCGGCGGCACCGCGCGGACCGAGGGCGACCGGGTCGTGCCGGACGCGCGGATCACCGTGCTCGACGCCGAGGGCAACGTGGCGGCGGTCGCGCGGACCGACGGCGAAGGCCGGTACGTGGTGAGCGACCTGCCCGCGGGCGCGTACACCGTGGTCGCGAGCGGCTACCCGCCGGCGACCAGCCAGGTGGAGCTGACCGGCGGCGAAGCGGACCACGACGTCCGGCTGAGCTACGACCAGGCCTTCGACGAGCTGGTCGACCGGTCATGACCGGCTTGCGCGCGACCTTCCGGACGGCCGAGGGCTGGGCGGTGGAGCACGCGGTGCTCACCGTCACGGACCCGGCCGGCCGGCAGGTCGCCCGGCAGGCGGCCGACGTCCGCGGGGAGGTCGTCACCGACGCCCTCCCGGTGGGGATGTACACGGCCGTCGTCACGGCGGCTGGGTACACCCCGGTCGCCCGGACGGCGCAGATCGCCTCGGACGGCTCCGGCTCGCTCGGCGACGTCGTGCTGGCGCCGGTCGCCGAGGCGATCGACCTGCCGCCCGCCGGGCCGTGGGTGATCGACCCGATGCACTCGTCGGTCATGGCGACCGCGCGGCACCTGGGCATCGCGAGCATCAAGGCGCGGTTCCCGGACGTGTCCGGCCGGATCGAGATCGGCCGCCCGGCCGAGCGGTCGTCGGTGCACGCCGAGATCAAGGCGGCGAGCATCGAAACCGGCATCAAGATGCGCGACGACCACCTGCGTTCGCCGGACTTCCTCGACGTCGACGTGCACCCGGTCATCACGTTCACGAGCACCGGCCTGCGCCAGCGCGGCGCCGACTCGTGGACGCTGCTGGGCGAGCTGACGCTGCACGGCGAGCGCCGCGAGATCGAGCTCGAGCTGACCTACGGCGGCTGGGGCCCGGACCCGTGGGGCGGCGTGCGCGCGGCGTTCCACGCGGAGACGACGCTGCACCGGAACGACTTCGCGATCAACTACAGCGCGATGGTCCGGGCCGGGGTCGCTGCGGTCGGCACGACGGTGAAGATCGAGCTGGACGTCGAAGCGGTCCAGGGCGAGTCGCTGCCGCAGTTCTGAAGTTCCGTGAAGGCCTCCTTCCCGGCTTTTATGACCGGGAAGGAGGCCTTCACGGTTTCTACAGCCGGTAAGGGGGCCTTCACGGCATGTCGAACCTGAATATCTCGCACAGCTCGATTCGACCGTTCGCCGCGGGGTGTTCACCTGGGCCACGTAGGCTTCCAGTGTGAACGTCGTGAGCATCGAGGCCGCGGGCGTCGGCGTGAGCTGGCTGGACACCGCCGGTCCGCTGCTCGTCTGGGTGATCGTGCTGAGCTTCGTGCTGGTCGAATGCGCGCTGATCATCGGGCTGTTCCTGCCCGGTGACTCACTGCTGTTCGGGGCCGGCGTGGTGCTCGCCCAGCACGGTTCGGACGCGAACGCGTGGTTCCTGTCGGGAGCCGCGCTGATCGTCGCCGTGCTCGGCAACCAGATCGGCTACTACATCGGGCGCACCAGCGGCACCAAGCTGATCGCGAGGCGCGACGGCAAGGTGCTGAACCGCCAGGCGCTGGAACGCGCGCAGCGGTTCCTGGACCGCAAGGGCTTCTTCGCGATCGTGGCGGCCCGGTGGATCCCGTGGATCCGCACGCTGGCCCCGCTGATCGCGGGCGCCGCCCGGATGGACCCGCGCCGCTTCATGGCGGCGACGGCGCTCGGCGGCCTGCTGTGGGTGCCGACGCTGGTCCTGCTCGGTTACTACGGCGCGGGCCTGCTGGACGCCCTGCCGTGGGTCAAGACGGCGGCGCTGTGGATCAGCATCGCGTTCTTCGTGGTCGGCACCGGGTACGGCGTGCTGCGCTACCGCCAGGAGATGCGGCGTCCGGTGGAAGAGCCGGACGACGCGCGAGCCTGAGGCGTCAGAGCTCCGGGTCGGCCCAGATCTCGAGCTGGATGCCGTCCGGATCGCGGAACACGACCACCTTCGAACCCTCGAACGTGCGCGACGGCGCCGTCGGCAGGTAGGAGACGCCGAACTCCGCCAGGCGCTGCTCCCACTCGGCCAGTTCCGCCGTCGAGCTCACGCGGAACGCCACGTGCTCGAGGCCGGCGCGGTGTTCGTCGAAGCCGCGTCTACCGGTGTCGGCGTGCTGCACCAGCACCACGGAGAACTCGTCACCGGCGGAGCGGAGCACGACCTTCCGCAGCCCCGTGTCCGGCTCTTCGCGCCGGAAGACCTCCTCGAGGTCGAGGACGCGGGCGTACCACGGCACGCTGCGGTCCACGTCGGTCACGGTGAGCGCGAGGTGGTGCACGGACATGAGTTTGGCCATGGCTTCCGAAGCCGTCCTTTCGCGTGGCGGCTTCCCAGAGTTGCACAGCGTTCGCCCGGCGAAACCGAGGTGACCAAGTCCGCGTCCGATCGTGATCTCGCCGTCTCCGGCCGTCCCAGCAGGCGGACGCCGGTGACCGAAGGTCATTCACGTCTATCGGAGAGTGCTCGACCGGTCACCGGCCGCCACCGACCTCCAGGATCGCCCCGGTAGTGAACGACGACGCCGGCGACAGCAGGAACAGCACCGCTTCGGCGATCTCCGCCGGCTCACCCGGCCGCCCCATCGGGATCTGCGGTGCCAGCCGGTCGAGGCGGTCCGGGAGGCCGGCCGCGTCGTGCAGGCCGGTCCGGATCATGCCCGGGCGGACCGCGTTGACCCGGACGCCTTCGCCGCCGACCTCCTGGGCCAGCCCGAACGTCAGCGTGTCCACGGCGGCCTTCGACGCCGCGTAGTGCACCCACTCCCCGGCCGAGCCGGTGCGCGCCGCCGTCGAGGAGATGTTGACGATCGCGCCGCCGTGGCCGCCGTGGCGCGTCGACATGCGGCGGACCGCCTCGCGGCAGCACAGGAACACCCCGGTCACGTTGACGTCCAGAGTCCGCCGGACGACGTCCACGGCGTAGGAGTCGAGCCGGCCGGGGGTGTTGCCGGTGATCGCCGCGTTGTTGACCAGCGCGGTCACCGGCCCCAGCTCGGCGGCCGCGTCGAACAGCGCGACGACGTCGCCCTCCACCGAGACGTCCGCGCGCACCGCCTGCGCCTGACGGCCGAGCGAACGCACCTCGTCGGCCACGGCGAGCGCGGGCGCGGGATCGCCCGAGTAGTTGACCACGACGTCGTGGCCGCGCTGAGCCGCGAGCAGGCAGGTGGCGGCGCCGATCCCGCGGCTGCCGCCCGTGACGATGAGCGTCAAATCGCGAAGTTCGCCAGCGGCAGGTTCTCCAGCACCAGGTCGGCCCGGTCGCGCGTCTGCGAGATCAGGTCGGCGTTGCGCTGGTCCGAGCCGAGCGCGCGGCGGCGGGCCTCGACCAGCGAACGGCCGTAGCGGCGGTGGCGCGAGACCAGCCGTTCGATCCGCTCGGGCTCGTCCGGCGCGAGGAACCAGGCCTCGGTGAGCAGCGGCCGGATCCCGCTCCACGGGTCGTCCGGCAGCAGCAGGTAGTTGCCCTCCGTGATCACCAGCTGGACCTCCGGCGGCACGGCGACCGCGCCGGCGATCGGCTCCTCGATCTCGCGGCGGAACTCCGGCGCGTAGACCGTCTCGCGGCCCTCGGCCAGCCGCTTGATCATGTGGAAGTAGCCGGCCGCGTCGAACGTGTCCGGGGCGCCCTTGCGCTCGGTGCGCTCCAGCCGGCGCAGCTCGACCTGCGCGAGGTGGAAGCCGTCCATGCCGACCACCGCGGCGCGCGAGCCGAGCGCGTTGGCCAGCGCCCACGCGAGCGTGGTCTTGCCGGACGCGGGCGCGCCGATGATGCCCAGCACGTTGCGCTGCCCGCGCACGGTCAAGCCCTCGGCCCTGGCCAGCAGGTCGTCGAACGCCGTCATGTCCTGTTCCTTCCTGCGATCGCGGTCGTCCACGACCGCGGTCCCACCTGCCGCACCCGTTCGGCGGCCACCTCGTTGGCGAAGCGGATCCGGTCCGGCACCGTCGCTTCGCGTGCCACGGCCACGGCGAGCGCGCCGTGCCAGACGTCGCCCGCACCTAGTGTGTCCCGCGCCGCCACGCTCGCGACAGGCACCTCACCCGAGCCGCCGTCCGCTGTGGACCACCGCACCGGGCCGGGCCCGGCGGTGGTGATGACGGTGGGGACGCCACGCTCGTGGAGGCCGGGTTCCGGCGCGGTGAAGTGCGCGGAGCACGCGGCGACGTCGACCAGGGGCAGCAGCTCGTCGAGCACGGGCTTCCAGCTGCCCGCGTCGAGCACGACCGGCGCCTCGGTTCCCCTCGCGACGGCCAGCGCGAGTTCCGGATAATGCCCATCAAGCAAAACGACATCAGCTGCCAAAAGCGGCACTTTCACGTGAAAGTGCCGCTCGGCGGCGTTGCGGGAGACGACCGTGCGCTCGCCGTCGCGGTCGCGGACGGCCACCGCGCTGACCGGGGGCGGTTCCGTGAGCGAAGGGGCGAGGTCAATCAGCCGGACGCCGTGCGCCTCGAGGTCGGCGCGGGCGAGGGCCGCCAGCGGGTGTGCGCCGAGGACGGTCAGCAGGGTCGCCTCGGCGCCGAGCGCGGCGGCGGTCACCGCGGCGTTCGTCGCGGGCCCCCCGGCCGCGACGTCCACCCGCAGCGACTGCACCTTCTCGCCCGGCGCCGGGAGCTCGTCGACCCGCTGGACGACGTCCACGGTGCACAGTCCCGCCAGCAGCACCTTCACTTCAAGCCGGCCACGTGGGTAGCGGCGGCGGCTTCTTCGACTTCGCCGTTCTCGTTGAGCCGCAGCGCACCGGTGAGCAGGCCGACGACCTGGTTCATCGAGTGCGTCTTCGGCGAGACGACCGCGACGCGCTTGCCGAGGCGGTGCACGTGGATGCGGTCGGCGATGTCGAACACGTGCGGCATGTTGTGGCTGATCAGCACCACAGGCAGGCCGCGGTCGCGGATCCGGCCGATCAGGTCGAGCACCTTGCCGGACTCGGCGACGCCGAGCGCGGCGGTGGGCTCGTCCATGATCACGGCCTTGGTGCCGAACGCCGCGGCCCGCGCGACGGCGACACCTTGGCGCTGACCACCGGAAAGCGTTTCGACGGGCTGGGTGATCGACTTGATGTTGATGCCCAGCTCGTCGAGGATCCGCTGTGCCTCGGACCGCATCGTGCCGGTGTCGAGCTTGCGGAACAGCCCGAACGGTCCCTTGAGCCGCTTTTCCCGGCCCAGGAACATGTTCGACGCGATGTCGAGCGCGGGCGCGACGGCGAGGTCCTGGTACACCGTCTCGATCCCGTAGTGGCGAGCGTCCAAAGGAGACTTGAAGTGGACGGTCTTGCCGTCCACTTTGATCTCGCCCTCGTCGGGGATCACCGCGCCGGACAAGGCTTTGATCAGCGACGACTTCCCGGCGCCGTTGTCGCCGACCACGGCGAGCACCTCGCCGGGCAAAAGGTCGAAGTCGGCACCGTCGATCGCGGTCACCCGGCCATAGCGCTTGACGAGTCCGCGGGCCTGGAGGATGGGTTCACTCATGACTGCTGCTGCCTCCGCGCGATCCGGTCCACCACGACGGCGGCGATGAGCAGGGCGCCGGTGGCGAGGTCCTGGTAGTTGCCGTCGACGTTCATCTGCGTCAGCCCCGATCGCAGCACCGCCACGACCAGCGCGCCCATCAGCGTCCCGAGCACCGAGCCGCGGCCGCCGAAGAGGCTCGTGCCGCCGAGGACGACGGCGGTGATCGAGTCGAGGTTGCCGAGCTGGAACTGGTTCGGGTCGGCGTTCGGCGTCCGGCCGAGCGCCTGCCAGGCCGCGATGCCGAAGGTCAGCCCGGCCACGATGTACACCGAGAGCACCGTGCGGTTGACCTTGATGCCGGACAGCCGCGCGGACTCCGGCGCGTTGCCGACCGCGTAGACGTGCTTGCCCCACGCGGTTTTCGTCAGCGCGTACCAGACGCCGAGGTACATCAGCAGCGCCAGCGTCATGCCGTAGGTGATCGGGATGCCGCCGAAGAGGTAGCGCTTGGTGCCGAGCCACTGCAGCAGCCCGTCGGTCACCGGCACGGCCTGGCCGCCCGCGATCAGCTTCGACACCGCGGTCAGCATGGTGAACGTGCCGAGCGTGATGATGAACGCCGGCAGCTTGATCCGCGTGGCGAGGCCGCCGATGAAGATGCCGACGATGATCGTCAGCACGACGCCGGCGAGCAGCGCGACGAAGCCGTTGGTCCCGGCCGCGGCGAGCTTCGCCATGATCAGCGTCGCGACGACCATCGAAGCCGCGTTGGACAGGTCGATGCCCGAGATGAGGATGACGAGCGTCTGCCCCAGCGCGAGCGTCCCGACGACCAGCGACTGCTGGACCACCGTGGACAGGTTGTCGAGGTCGAAGAACGTGTCCGTGGCGAGCGAGAACACCACGATCGCGACGATCAGCGCGAGCGCCGGGCCGACCGCGGGAGCGCGGAGGAGGAATTCGCCGAGGGACTCACGTTCTTTTGTGGACACTGCGGTCGCGGTCGTCACTGCGCGCCTCCCCAGCAGTTCTGCAGGCCCCACGCGGAATCGTGGCTTTCGATCCCGGGCAGCGGCTTGTCGGTGATCACGGCGGACCCGGTGTTCACGAAGCCGGCCGGCTTCTTGCCGGTCTTGGCGTATTCGACGGCGGCGAGCACGCCCTGCTCGGCCATCTTCTTCGGGAACTGCATGACGGTGGCGGCGAACTGCCCGTTCTTGACGTTCCGGACGCCTTCGCAGCCGCCGTCGATGGAGCCCATCACGATCTGCCCGGTGAGCCCACGCGCCTTCAGCGCCGCGTACGCGCCGCGGCCCATCGGCTCGTTCATCGAGTAGACGGCGTTGATGTCGGTGCTGCGCTGGAGCAGGTTCTCCATGCCCTGCTGGGCGAGGCTCTGGTCGCCGTTGGCCGCGGTGTGGCCCTTGATCTCCGGCGAGCCGTCGGTCAGCCCGATGCCCTTGAGGAAGCCGCCGTGGCGCTGGGTGTCGACCGTGCTGCCGGCCGTGCCGTCGACCATGAGCAGCTTCGGCGGGACGCCCTTGAGCGACGCCTTCACGTAGGCGCCCTGCTGCTCGCCCGCCGCGAAGTTGTCGGTGGCGAACGTGGCGTCGACGGCGTCGGCCGGTTCGGTGGCGGTGTCGAGGGCGATCACCAGGACGCCGGCGTCGCGCGCGTCCTTGATCGCCTTGAGCACGCCGGTGGACGAGCTGGGCGTGATGAGGATGGTGTTCGCGCCCTGCTGCACCAGGTTCTCGATCGCGCGGACCTGGCCGTCGTTGTCACCGTCGAACTGGCCGGCGAGCGCGCTGAAGTCGGCGCCGTTGGCCTGGGCGGCCGCTCTCGCGGCGTTGCGCAGTTCCACGAAGTACGGGTTGGTGTCGGTCTTGGTGACCAGGCCGACCTTGGCCTTGCCGCTCCCGCCGGTGTTGGTGTTGCCGCCCCAGTGCCGTTCGACCGTGCACCCGGTCGTCGCGGCGAGGACGGCGGCCAGCACCACCGCGGTGAGACTTCGCTGTCTCATGGGTTCCCACCCTTTGTCTGGGTTCGAGGCTTGCCGATGGACGGGAAGGTAGACAGACTGCTCCGTGGACGCAAGCGTTTGCGCAAACGCTTGCCGGAAAGGATTGGCATGCCCCAGCCGAGGTCGTCGCGGCCGACCCAGCGCGACATCGCCGAGCTCGCCGGCGTTTCGATCACCACCGTCTCACACGTGGTGAACGGGACGCGGGCGGTCGCCGAGGACACCAAAGCGGCCGTGCTGCGGGCGATCGAGACGACCGGCTACACCGGCGACGCGATCGCGCGTTCCCTGGTCACCGGGGGTACGCGGTCGATCGGGATGGCGATCTCGCTGGTCGCCAACCCGTACTTCGCGACGCTGATGCAGGCGATCGAGCGGGAGGCGTCCGAGCACGGGTACACCGTCCTGCTGGCCGACACGCACGACACGGCGGACACCGAGCGTGACACCGTGCGTGCCCTGCGTTCCCGGCGCGTCGACGGCCTGCTCATCACCCCGGCCCCCGGCGACGGGCCGGTGATCGGCGAGCTCGTTTCGCTCGACGTGCCGACGGTGCTCATCGACCGGCTGGCCACCCGCACCGACGTCGACCAGGTGGGCTCGGAGAACATCCAGGCGACGTCGGCGCTGACCGCGCACCTGGCGACGCTCGGGCACCGGCGGGTCGGGATGATCAGCGGCGCGCCCGGGCTGTCGACGAGCGAGGAGCGGGTGCTGGGCTACCGGCTGGGGCTGGGCCGGTCCGGGCTGACGTGGTCGTCCGACCTCGTGGCCTGCGGGAACTCGTCGCGCGAAGGCGGCGCGCTGGCGTTGAGCACGCTGCTGGCGCTGCCCGAGCCGCCGACCGCGCTGGTCGTCGCGAACGACAGCATGATGGTCGGGGTGCTGCACGAGGCCCGGCGGCGCGGGCTGCGGATCGGGCGCGACCTGCCGGTCGTGGTCTACGACGACGTCGAGTGGGCGGACCTGGTCGACCCGCCGCTCACGACGATGGCGCAGCCGATCGAGGAGATCGGCCGCCAGGCGGTCCGGCTCCTGCTGGCCCGCATCAACGACCCGGCGCGCAAGGCCGAGACGGTCCGGCTGGCACCCACCCTGCGTCACCGTGAGTCGTGCGGCTGCCCACCGGTTCACTCACATCAGTGATTCTGGAGTTTTGCCGTCATCTCGGAGGCTTTCAGCGGATACCTTTCGGCTGAGCGTCTGCGAGGGCTTATGACCGCACTTTCGCCGGAGCTCCGGTTGTGGGACCCCCCGGTCACCTACCGGATCGGCGTCGCGATGGGTGTGCACGCGAACCCCTACTCGGGTGAGCTGCTGCGCGCCATCAGGGCAGCCGCCGCACACGCCGGCTGCGACGTCGTGCTGGCGGACACCGACGACATGGTCGGCGAAGAAGCGGCGCTCGTCCGCGCGTTGCGGGCCGACCTGGTGGACGGCGTGCTGCTGGTCCCCTCCTCGGGCGACGAAGCGGTGATCAACGGGCTGGTCCGGATGGGCGTGCCGACGGTGCTGGTGGACCGGGTGGCCGCGCGCAACGACGTGGACCAGGTAGGGACGGAGAACGTGCACGCGGTGGCGTCGCTGGTCCGCCACCTGACGTCGGGACGGCACCGCAAGATCGGCTTGATCTCGGGCGACGACGGGCAGGAAGTCAGCCGCGAGCGCGTCCGCGGCTACCGGCTGGGCCTCGAGCAGTCGGGGCTGCGCTACAACCGCGAGCTGGTCGAAAGCGGCTTGTCGTCCTCCGGCGGCGCGGCCCGCGCGACGGCGAAGCTCCTCGACGGCTGGCCGTCCCCGACGGCGCTGGTGGTGGCGGACGAGTCGATGCTGGTGGGCGTCCAGTACGAGGCCCACCGCCGCGGCATCCGCATCGGCTCGGAGCTCGCGGTGGTGGGTTACGGCGACATGGACTGGGCCCGCCGCGTGAGCCCGGCGGTGACCACGCTGGCCCAGCCGGTGGCCGAGATGGGCCGGCGGGCGGTGCAGCTGCTGATGTCGAGGATGGCGGACCCGGACCGGCCCCCGGAATCGGTGTGGCTGACCCCCAAGTTCCTGCACGGCGCTTCCTGCGGGTGCTGAAGCCGGTCAGAGCGTGGCCGCCGCCTCCAGGAGCATCCAGCCGCCCACCTGGACCGACAGGTCTCGCTCGGGGGCGTCGTCCGGCAGCGGCAACGGCGGGGCCGAGCGGTCCCAGTACGCGCTGAACAGTGGGCCCTCCGGCGCGTCGAGCGCGCCGGACCAGCAGGCCTCCGCCGACGTCAGCACCAGCGCACGAGCCGTCGCGGCCTCGGGTCCCGGCAACGACCGGGCCGCCAAAGCCAAGTACCGCGCCAGGATCGCCGCGAACAACCCGCCGTCGCCGCCGCCCTGGCCGCGGATCACGCCGCCGGGGGCGCAATGGGAAGCCACCGCGCGGACCGTCCGGGCCGCCGCGTCCACTGAGGACAGTTCCAGGCAAGCGCCGAGGTAGACCCCTTGGCAGTATGTGAAGATGTGCTTCACCAGCTCACCCGTGTCCGCCCGGATCCCGTCCCACACCAAGCCGGACTCGGGATCGACCAAAGTGGACGAAAGCCAGTCGAGCATCGCCTGGGCCCGGGAGAGATTCCCCGACCGGGCGTGGAAGATCGCCGCCGGGCCGTTCGCCGGGGCGTTCTTGAAGTCGTCGCCGCGGCGCCACCAGATCCCGCCGCCCGCCGCGGCTGTCCAGCCCGACAGCAGCTGCGTGTCGATCGCCGCCAGCGCCGGGCCGACGTCGATGCCCAGCGCGGAAACCCGTTGCAGGGCCAAGCCGAGCCACGCGATGTCGTCGTAGTAGTCGTTCGTCCAGCGGCCGAAGTTGCGCAGCCGCACCGAACGGACGAACGAGCGGATCACCGCCAACCGCGCGGGAGAAGGCGCACGCAGCTGGGCGTCGACCAGGGTGTCCAGCAGGTGCGCCTGCCACCAGTAGTTCCAATGCCAGTGCACGCGCTGGCCCGCCGTGGCCGGCCAGCCGCTGCGGCCGAGCGCCGTCGAGGGCAGGCCCCACACCCGGCGCAGGTGGCGGGCGGTCACCGCGCGTTCGGCGGCCGAGACGTCCATGTCGCAATCGTGCCTTGCCCCTCGACATACCGCTCGGTATGTTCAGTGGCCATGACGACCGCTCACGTCACCTGCCCGCTGTGCGAGGCCACCTGCGGCCTCGAGGTCACACTCGACGACAACCAGCAGGTCACCCGCGTGCGGGGGGACGATCAGGACGTCTTCTCGAAGGGCTACCTCTGCCCGAAGGGCGCGTCGCTCGGCGCGCTGCACCACGACCCCGACCGGCTGACCGCGCCGCTGCTCAAGCGCGACGGCGAGTTCGTCGAGGTCAGCTGGCAGGAGGCCTACGACGAGATCGCACGCCGCCTGCCGCCGATCCTCGAGGAGCACGGCCGGGACGCCGTCGCCGTGTACGCGGGCAACCCCGGCGTGCACAACATCGCGCTGACGCTCTACGGCCGCGTGCTCTACAAAGCGCTGGGCACCAAGAACTTCTACAGCGCGACCTCCGTCGACCAGATGCCGAAGCACTACTCGTCCGGCACCATGTTCGGCGACCCGCTCGCCATCCCCGTGCCCGACCTCGACCGCACGAAGCACCTGCTCGTGCTGGGGGCCAACCCGCTCGTCTCCAACGGCAGCCTGATGACGGCGCCGGACATCCGCGGGCGGCTGCGCGGGATCCGGGCGCGCGGCGGCAAGATCGTCGTCGTCGACCCGCGGCGCACGCGCACCGCCGCGTTCGCCGACGAGCACCACCCCATCCGCCCCGGCACCGACGCTTTCCTGCTCTTCGCGCTGGTCAACGTCCTGTTCGCGGAGAACCGCGTCGCACCGGGACGCCTCGCCGAGCACCTCAACGGCCTCGACGACGTCCGCGAGCTGGCCCGGCCGTTCACGCCCGAAGCCGTCGCGCCGCGCACCGGCATCGACGCGGCCGAGATCCGCCGCATGGCCCTCGAGCTGGCCGACGCCGAAAACGCCGTGGTCTACGGCCGGATCGGGACCACGACCCAGACCTTCGGGACCGTCGCGAGCTGGCTGGTCGACGTCCTCAACGTGCTCACCGGCAACCTCGACGAGCCGGGCGGCGCGATGTTCCCGCTGGCCGCCTGCCAGCCGACCGGGAACCGGCGGCCGTTCGCGGTCGGGCGCTGGCGCAGCCGCGTGCGCGGGTACCCCGAGGTCGTCGGGGAACTGCCGGTCGCGACGCTCGCCGACGAGATCGAAACCCCCGGCGAAGGCCAGGTCCGCGCGCTGATCACGGTCAGCGGCAACCCGTGCCTGAGCACGCCGAACGCCGGGCGGCTCGCCAGTGCGCTCGAAAACCTCGACTTCATGATCTCGGTCGACGTCTACCTCAACGAGACCTCGCGCCGGGCCGACGTCGTCCTGCCCGGCCCGTCGCCGCTCGAACGCCCGCACTTCGACCTGGCCTTCTACCAGCTGTCGGTGCGCAACGTCGCCAACTGGACGCCGGCGACGCTGCCCTCGGCGCTGCCCCAGGAGTGGGAGACGATGCTGCGCCTCACCGGCATCGTCGCCGGTCAGGGGCCCGAGGCGGACGTCGCCGCGCTCGACGACTTCGTCGCCGCCGATGTCGCCCGCCGCGCCGGGCTCGAGGTCACCCACGAGCGCACCGGGCCCGCCCGGCTGGTCGACCTGATGCTGCGCGCCGGTCCGTACGACGTCACGCTGGCCGACCTCGAAGCGGCGCCGCACGGGCTGGACTTCGGGCCGCTGAAGCCGCGGATCCCAGAGGTGCTGTGCACCGCGTCCGGCCGGATCGAACTGGCGCCGGAGCCGGTCGTCGCCGACGTCCCGCGCCTGCGTGACGAGCTGGCGAAGCCGGTGGACGACGGCCTCGTGCTGATCGGCCGGCGGCACTTGAGCTCCAACAACTCGTGGATGCACAACCTGGCGCCGCTGGTCCGCGGCGGCAACCGCTGCACGGTGCAGGTCCACCCCGCCGACGCGGCCCGCCTCGGCCTCACCGACGGCGGTCTCGCGGCGGTGACCTCCCGAGCCGGCAAGCTCGAAGCGCCGGTGGAGGTCACGGACGAGATCCGCCAGGGCGTGATCAGCATCCCGCACGGCTGGGGTCACGACGTCGACGGCGCGCGGACGCGGGTGGCGCGCGCGAACCCCGGCGTCAACTCGAACCTGGTCGCCGACGAAACGCTGCTCGACGTGCCGTCGGGGACGTCGGTGCTGAACGGCATCCCGGTGGAGGTCGCGCCGGCCTGACGCTTGACAGCGGTGCGGAGCCGAGTGCATCCTCAGCGTCGCATGTTTACGTGAACATCGGAGTTCGCATGACCCGCTGCCGGCACGTCGTCATGATCGCGATCCTCGCCGCCGCCCTGCTCACGGTTTCCCCGGCTGCCGCCGCCACGAACGCCTTCCGCGGCGTGAACTGGGCCGACGCCCGCGACAACTACGTCGACGGCTGGGTCATCCCGACCGGCCTCACCGCCGGGGACGGCTACGACACCGTCCGCACCAAGGCGGACGGCATCCTCACCGGCTTCCAGCAGCAGCTCGGCGCGAACACCGTGCGGCTGCCGATCAACCCGCAGAGCGTGAACTCGGACTGGTGGGCGCGGTACAAGGGCGCCGCCGATTCCGCGCTGGCGCACGGCATGAAGGTCGTTTTCGGCTACTGGGAAGCGAACAAGGACGGTTTCGTCGACGACGTGACCGCGTGGAACACCATGTGGGACAAGGTCACCGCCGATTACGGCGGCAACAGCGCCGTCTACTTCGAGCCGATGAACGAGCCGTTCGGCTACAGCCTGAGCGCCTGGGTTTCGCTGTGTTCGACCTGGCTGTCCCGGCATTCGACCGTCCCCCGCGGCCGGGTCCTGATCAGCGGGACCGGCTACAACGACAACGTCACCGGAGTCGGCGCGGCGAGCGCGTTGGACGGAACGCTGCTGTCGCTGCACTTCTACGGCTTCTGGGCGTCGGACACGACCCGCTCGGCGTGGACGGCCAACCTCAGCAACCGGCTGGGCGCTTACTCGTCCCGGACCGTGATCGACGAAGCCGGCGCGCCGATGACGACCGGGCTCGACTACTCGGCGGGCCACCAGGACGGCAACAACTTCACCGCGTACTTCGCCGCCACCACGGACCTGGCGCGGTCGCGGCAGATGGGTGTCGTCTACTGGCCCGGCCTGCGCTCGGGCGACACGTATTCGATCACCCGGCAGAGCGGCAGCGGCCTGGCGACGAACAACGCGTCCGGTGTCGTGCAGCTGCGGTGGGGCTGGGGGCTGTAGCTACCAGGCCGTCGACAGGTCGGCGTGCTGCCGGACCCAGGCGTGCATGACGATCCCGGCCGCGACCCCCGCGTTGATCGACCGGGTGGTGCCGAACTGGGCGATCGACACGACCAGCGCCGCGGCCTCCTGCGCCGGCTCGGACAGCCCGGGGCCTTCCTGGCCGAAGAGGAGCACGCACTCGCGCGGGAGGTCGGCTGTCTCGACCGGCTGCGACCCGGGCGTGTTGTCGACCGCGACGACGGCGAGCCCGCGCTCGGCCGCGTAGGTCACGAGCCCGGAGACGTCGTCGTGGTGGCGGAGGTGCTGGTAGCGGTCGGTCACCATGGCGCCGCGCCGGTTCCAGCGGCGCCGTCCGACGATGTGCACCTCGGCCGCGGCGAACGCGTTGGCCGTGCGCACCACGGTGCCGATGTTGTGGTCGTGCTGGAAGTTCTCGATGGCGACGTGGAACGGGTGCCGCCGCCGGTCCACATCGGACACGATGGCCTCGCGGCGCCAGTACCGGTAGGCGTCGACGACGTTGCGGCGGTCGCCTTCACGCAGCAGTTCCGGGTCGTACTGCTCGCCGGTGGGCCAGTCGCCGGGCCACGGGCCGACGCCGACCTCTTCGCGGCTCACCCACTCGGTGGGTCCGGCGTCGGGGGAAGTGGTCACCCCCCGATTGTCGCTCAGCCGAGGTGGACCGGGCGCGCGTGGTGGCCGTCGGCGTGCTCGCGGTGGCGCCAGCGGTGGTAGACACCGACGTAGGAGTAGACGACCACCGCGATCGCGACGATGCCGATCGCCGGCAGCCAGGACCGCGGGAACACGGTGTCGTACAGGTAGTAGGCGTTGAACCCGCCGGGCAGGTCACCGAGGCCCTGCTGGTGGCGGAAGTAGTTCTCGAGCGCGGTGAACGGGCACGGCACCGGCGCGACGTTCACCAGGACGCCCCAGGCCACGCCGAGCAGGTGGACGAAGATGAGCTTCGGCCAGCGCCAGGCGACGAAGCCGCCGAAACCGATGAGCACCAAGGCGAGCAGGTGTACCGCGACCGTCACGTCGGCCAGGAACTTCGCCATCACCCGCCCCCTTTACCGAACCCCCTACCAGCGACTTTACTCCGCTGATCGGATCCGGCCGCCCTGAAGAGTGCCCCGCTGTGTGATGTTTAACCCACCGGAGCAACCCGTTCACCTGGGTGGTGACGGAGGCGTCACACCCGGTGGGAATTCCGGCGGGCGCTTCGCGGGGTACTGCGTCGGTTCTTCGCGCGGGTACTGGTTCGGCTTCTCCCGATCGGGCTTGGTCCAGTCCGGCTGCGGCGGCGGGTCGTCCTCCTCCATGGGCCCGACGGTACGCCCGGGTCAGTGCGCCCGGGCCCCGGATTTCGCCGTCAGCCGAATTTCCAGCCGCACGGGCAGGTCCTCGACTTCGAGGGCCTGCTTCAGCCGCGGCACGGCGTGGCCGGTGATGCTCGCCCGGATCGCCGTGGCATCGGCGTCGCGGTCGGTGGTGACGACCAGGAAGAGCTCCGGCGCGTCCCGCGGCCCGGACAGCCAGGCCGAAGCGCTCCTGACACCGTCGTAGCCCTCGACGTCGGCGGCCACGGGCGCGGCGGCCGTGCTCGAGTCGAGGACGGTGGCACCGGTGTCCCGCTCGTTCCGCCAGGCGACGCTCTTCGGCCGCCGGAACGCCTGCGCGGCCAGCCAGCGGAGGCAGAGCAGGCCGAGGAGCGTGGCGACGGCGATCGCGACCCAGAACACCCAGGTGGGAGGCGCGGCGGCGCCGGGCACGAGCGGCGCCGCCGGGTCGAGCAGGCGGAGACGCCCGAAGTGGGTGGCGACGGCGAACCCGCCGCCGGCGAGGAGCAGGAGCCCGAGGAGGGCGAGGAGGCTGCGGTTGAGCCCGGCCGGCCGGTTCATCGCACCCCTCCCCGCTCGTGAACTCGCACCGCCGCACCCGGTCGAGAGCGCCCCAATGTGGCGTTCGGTGCGTCCAGCGCACCCAATGTGGCGTTCGGTGCGTTGGACGCAACCAACGCCACATTGGGGCGCTTGGGCCGGTTCATCGTGCTCCTCCTCGTACCCGGACCCGCACCTTCGGCGGCTCCGCCAGTCCCACCTGCGCCAGCCGCCGCGAGACCGCCGTCTCCACCGCGTCCGCCAGGCCTTCCGTGTTCGTCCGGTTCGTCCGCACCTTCACCCTCACCTTCCGGCGCCGCAGCTTCACCGCGGCCGTCGCCACCCCGTCGACGCCGGCCGCCGTCGAACGCACCGACGTGCGCAGGCCGTGGCGGGACGTGCCCGCCTCGACCCCCGCGGCCGGCGCGAGCGCCAGCACCACCGGGCGGCCTCGCAGGAGCGCCGCCGCCAGGAGCACGAGACCCGCCAGAACCGCTGCCCCGCCCCCGACGAGCACGGGCAGTTCGTTCCACGTCGTCTCGTGCACCCGGGCGGCGACCGCCTCGAACGACAGCACCGGTGGCTCGCCGAGCAGGCGTTGCACCAGCGCCGTCACGACCAGCACGCACGCGGCGAGCACGACCAGCGCCGTCAGCACCGCCGGCACGCTCCGCCGGGGGCGCCTCACCGGACTCGCCGCTTCGGCGTTTCGGGCCGGGACAGCGCGACCGTGATGTCCACGCGCGTCGCGCTCAGCCCGGTCAGTTCCGTCGTCCGGCCGAGCAGGTGCTCCCGGACCCGCTCGACCGTCGCCGCGATCGGGGCCGGGTACGCCACCGGCAGCCGGATGTCCAAAGTGGTCGATTCACCGTCCACAGTGGCCTCGGCGGTGACGTCGCCACCGACGTCGCCGACCTCGCGGGCGGCGTGCGCGGCGATGCGCCGCACCGCCCGCGGGGCCACGGTCGTCACTCCGCGTTCCACGGCTACCTCCGATCGCGTGCGGCGCCCACGAGGGCGGACAGGTCGAGCTTGCCGTCGAGCCAGCGTCCGGCCAGCAGGCCGAGCCCGCCGAGCACGAACACCGCCACGAACGCGCCGAACCCGCCGAACGCGGCGGCGAAACCCAGCGCCAGTCCGTACAACAGGCCGAGCAGTGTCGCGTTCATCGTCACTGCACCCGGTCCGAAGCGGCGGTCTCGTCGTCGTCACCGGGGAGGTGGACGTCGTTGACGTTGATGTTCACCTCGACGACCTCCAGCCCGGTCATCTGCTCGATCGCGGTGATCACGTTGCGGCGCACCGCCCGCGCGAGGTCGGCGATGGGAACGCCGTACTCGACCAGGATCTGCAGGTCGACCGCCGCCTGCTTCTCACCGACCTCGACGGAGACGCCCTGGCCGACGCTGGCGGACGCGCCCGGGATGCGGTCGCGGATGGCGCTCAGCGCGCGGGCCGCGCCGCCGCCGAGGTCGTGGACGCCGTTGACCTCGCGGGCGGCGAGCCCGGCGATCTTCTGGACCACGGTGTCGGCGATGGTGGTGGTGCCCTGCTTGGTGACGAGGGCGCTCTCGGTCGTGGTGGCCACGGTGTTCTTCTCGGCCGTCGCGGTCATGGGGTCCTCCCTGGATGTCCGTTGCCTCAAGGCTTTTCGCCTCGTTCGTAGGTAAGGACCCAGCGGAGGGGAGATCGTCACTTACCCTTTCGTGTGACGTGGGTCTCCGGCGAACGCGGCGCCGTCGAGGTCGGTGACGACCAGCCGCAGGCGCGCCTTCTCCCATTCCGTACCCACCAGCACCGGGCGCACGAGTTCCGCCGCCCGGTCCAGCAACGGCGGGATCGGCAGCCGGGTCGCGATCAGGCGGACCTGGACGAGCTCGGCCGACAGGTCGACGGCCATGCCCTCCCAGTCCACCGGCAGCCACGTCGTCTCCGGCGAAACCGGCGTCGCCGGGCGGAGGCCGTCGATCTCCTTCAGTGCGCCGACGATCTTGCCGACGGCTTCGGCCGCGGTCACCGGGCCGCCGGCTCGATGTCCATGATGGACACCGACACCTCGTCGACGACCAGCCCGGTCTGCTCGGTGACGAACCGGGTCACCGCGCGCTGGACCGCGCGGCCGACCGCCGCAGACTGGTCGGCCGCCGCCGTCACCAGGTCGACGTGGACGGTCACGCGGCCGTCCGCGGTGCGGACCCGGACGCCGTCCGCCGGCGCCGGGTCGAGCCCCTTCCAGCGCTGGCGGGCCGCGCGCGTCCACGACGTGACCAGGCCGCGCAGGCCCGGTTCGAGGCGCACGACGCCCGGTGTGCCGATCGCCGCCCGTGCCGCCACGCTGGCGATCACCGGGTCGGCGACCACGTAGTCGACGCTCATTCCCCTGGCTCCCCCGGAGTGTCTTCCCCGACAGTGTTTTCCTCGAAGACGTCGTCCACGAGCAGGTCGAGCTTCGCCAGCGTCAGGCCCACCCGGGCCGCGGCCGCCGCGGTCACCCGCTCCCGCACCTTCGCCAACGCCTCACCGCCCGTGGCGTTCCGCAGGCTCACCGCGAGGGTGAGCTCGACTTCGACGACCCCGTCGGCGCCGGTGCGCACGCGGCAGCGACGCGCCCGGATGCCGTCGACCGTGTCGGCCGCGTACCGCAGCACCGCCGCCACCGCCTGTTCGCTGATCTCGACGAACCCGGGCTCCGGGGTCGGCAGCCGCACCATCCGGTCGCGCCGCACCTCGGCCCGCACGGCCGACATGATCCGGCCGAACAGGTCCGGCGACGGCACGTCGTCCTCGGCCACCAGCTCCGTCGTCGCCTCGCGCAGCGCCAGCAGGCTCTCGCGCGCGGCCCGGCAGTGCGGGCAGGTCAGTTCGTGTTCGTCGGCCAGCCCGGCGCCGACCGCGTCGAGCCGGTCCCACACCTGCTCCACATCGCGTTCGCAGGGCAGCTCGTACTCCGTCATCGCCATGGCTTCATCACCTCCGCCAGCTGGGCCCTGGCCCGCGCGATCCGGCCGCGGACCGCGGTCGCGTTCGCGCCGACGACTTCGCCGATCTCTTCGTAGGACCGGCCGTGCACCTCACGCAACAGCCAGCACGCTCTCTGCTCGGGCGTCAGTTCCCCCAGCGCCGCGTTCAACGCCGCGAGCTGCCCGCTCACCTGGGCGGCCCGCTCCGGCTGCAGATCGCCCCGCGGCGACTCGGCGGCGTCCAGGTCGACGTCGGCCTGGGGCCGGCGCGCGCGGATCGCGTTGAGGCAGCGGTTCGTGGTGGCCCGGTAGAGCCAGCCGACGAACGCCGCGTCCTCGCCGAGCTGGGCGAGCTTGCGCCAGGCGTTGAGGAACACCTCCTGCACGACGTCTTCGGCGTCGCCGCGGTTCGCGAGCATCTTCACGGCGAGCCGGAACATCGGGCCCTGGTAGCGCAGCACGAGCTGCTCGTACGCCCGGACGTCGCCGTCCCGCGCGCGTCCCACGAGGGTCGCGTCGTCGAGCGGCGTACCGGGCTCCGCGCTGGTCGTCGTCACGGCACCTCCTCGCAGGGAGGACACCGGTGCGCGGAAATCGTCACGCACCGATTGTGGGTGACGGTGGTCACCGGGGCGAGTCCGTGACGATCACGCGTCGTGGTGGTCCTTCCGCTAACAGGGTGCCCCGCCGGGGCGCCGTCGGAACGGGAGGTGCCCCATGTCGCTGGGCGACAAGATCAGCAACAAGGCCGAGGAACTGGGCGGCAAGGCCAAGGAGGCGGCCGGCAACGCCACCGGTGACGAGCAGCTGCAGGCCGAGGGCCAGGCCGACCAGGCGAAGGCCGGGCTCAAGGGCGCCGTCGAGAACGTGAAGGACGCCGCGAAGGACCTGTTCAAGAAGTGAGCCACGCGGACCGGGGACCTCAGCGGTCCCCGGTCCCGGGCGTCAGTTCAGCCCGAGGTCGTCCAGCCCGAGGATGTACCGGTACTCGAGGCCTTCCTTCTCGATGGCCTCGCGCGCGCCGGTGTCGCGGTCGACCACCGTCACCACGCCGATCACGGTCGCGCCCGCCTCACGCAGGGCCGCGACGGCTTCGAGCACGCTGCCGCCGGTGGTGGAGGTGTCCTCGACCGCCAGCACGCGCTGGCCGCGGACCTCCATGCCCTCGATGCGGCGCTGCATGCCGTGTTCCTTGACCGACTTGCGGACCACGAAGGCGTCCAGCACGACGCCGTCGGTGGCCGCCGAGTGCAGCATCGCCAGCGCGACCGGGTCGGCGCCGAGGGTGAGGCCGCCGGCCGCCACGTAGTCCCAGTCCGCCGTCAGCTGGCGCAGGAGCTTGCCGATCAGCGGCGCGGCCGCGTGGTGCAGCGTCGCCCGCCGGAGATCGATGTAGTAGTCGGCTTCCTTGCCGGACGCCAGGGTCACTTTTCCGTGCACCACGGAAAGATCGGTGACCAGCCTGGCCAGTTCGAGTTTCGCCGCTTGATCCAACCCGGGGTTCGCCACGGCCGAGAGTCTTACACACGCCCGTTCTCACTCCCCGATCGATGTGGCGTCGACCGCACGCCCGCGCGTCGCCGCCCAGGCCGGGACGAGGATCGCGACGAGCGAGAGCACCACGGCGATCGCGAGCACCACCAGGTAGACCGCGAGCGGTCCGGTCGGCAGCACCGAGCCGCTCACCACGAGGCAGAACGGCACGATCGCGCCGGCCGCGGTCGCCGTCCCCAGCAGCACGGCGATGGTGGCGATCAGCCCGCCTTCGATGCCGGCCATGCGCAGCACCTGGCCGCGGGTGAACCCGCTCAGCCGCTGCAGCCCGAACTCACGCCGCCGGCGCGAAGTCGCCATCACCAGCGTGTTCACCACCGAAATGACCGTGTACGCGATGATCATGCCGACGAGCAGGTAGTTGACCCAGGCACCGACCTCGTTGCCCTTCGCGTGCGCCGCGATCAGGGTCGCCCGGTCGCCGACGAACACCGGTGACCCGGCGGTCGCTTCGCGAAGGCGTGCGGTCAGCGTCGCCGGGTCGACACCGTCGGCGGCGCGGACCAGCAGCTGGGGCGCGAGCCCGATCGTCGTGTGCGGAGCCAGCAGCCCGGCGGGCAGCACGAGCTTCTCGAACCCGGCGCGCTGGCTCACGACCGCGGCCACCCGCACGTCCACCGGCGCGCCGTCGCCGAGCCGCAGCGACAGCGTGTCGCCGACCTGGCGGCCGAGCGTCGCAGGCACCTCGACGGCGTTCCCGGTCAGCTCGCTGACGCCGAGCACGGGCCAGCCGTCGTCGCCCTGACCGGAGTCGAACGGCTTCTCGATGAACACCGTGCTCGTGACGTACTCCGACGCGCTCGCGACCCCCGGCGTCGAGCGCACCCGGCCCAGCACCGACGGGTCGAGCCCGCTCGGCGCGGCGACGACCGCGTCCGCGCGCAGGTCCTCGGTGTACGCCTGGTTCGAGACGGCTTCCTGGGTGGTCTGCAGGTAGATGTTGGCGGTCGCGATGCCGACCGCGAGCATGATCGGGGTGACCGCGCCCGCCGTGCGCACCGCGCCGACGCGGGTGTTCAGCAGCGCGACCCGGCCGTTGACCCCGGTGATCACCCGCACCGGCCAGCGCAGCAGGGACGCCATCAGCTTCGTCACGCCGGGGCTGATCGCCGCCAGGCCGAACGCCCACAGCATCACCGCCGGGCCCGCCGTGCTGGCCGCGACCGGGCCGGTCATCACGGCGACCGTGACGATGGCCAGCGCCGTCCCGCCGGCGAAGCAGAGGAGCGCGGTGACCAGCCGGATCGGCGTCAGCCAGCGCCGCTCGACGGCGGCTTCGGCGAGCGCTTCGGTCGGGCGGACCTTCGACGCCCGCCGTCCGGCCACGACGGCCGCGGCCACGACGGCCAGCAGCGACGCGCCCGCCGCGACGATCGCCGGGATCCAGCCCTGCTCGAACCGCAGCACGTCCGGCACGACGTGGTTGTCCGCGAGCCGGCCGAACAGCCAGTTCCCGAGCACCGGGCCGAGCACGACCGCGGCGGCCACCGCGAGCAGGCCGACGACGAGCGCCTCGCCGAGCACCATCCGCCGCAGCTGGCGCGGGGTCGTGCCGATCGCGCGCAGCAACGCGAGTTCGCGCTGGCGCTGCTGGGTCGACAGCGTGAGCGTGCCCGCGACGACGAACACCATGACCATCGCGGACAGCCCGCCCGACACCGCGGCCAGCACGATCAGGTCCTCGCCGCTCTTGCCGACCTCGGGGAACTCCAGCACACCGCGGTCGACGCCGGTCGTCACGACCCCGGCGTCCCCGACGGCCGCGGTCACCGCGGCGACGTCGCCGCCGAAGACACCGATGGTGTCGAAGCGCCCAGGGTGGCCGGAGAGCCGGTCCGCGTCCGAAGGCGCGAAGAACACCGCGGAGTCGCGCATGGCCTGCGGTGCCTCGGCGATCCCGGAGACGCGGTACTGGCCGACGGTCCCGTGCGCCGCGATCGGCAGCGTGTCCCCGGCGGCGAGCCCCAGCCCGGCGTCGACGACGACTTCGCCCGGCTTCGGCGCGTCGCCCTTCAGCGTGTACGGCGTCAGCACGGCGGAATCCCAGGCGTGGCCCAGCGCGCTCGCCGCGCCGATCTGCGCCGGGAAGCTGACCTCGCCGACGACGTCGGTGACGCCGGGGACCGCGCGCAGGCGCCCGGCCAGCGCCGCGTCGAGCCGGACGCGCTCGGGCAGGGTCGCGTTCTCGAACTTGTGCTTGTCATCCGCGTCGAGGGTCGCCGGGTCGTCCTTCGGCAGCTTGAGCGTCTGCTGCCCGCCGACGATGATCGGCGCGGCGGCCAGCCGCTGCACCGGCGTCTCCGACCGGATGCCCGACTCCATCAGGCCACCGCACGCCGAAACGATCAGCGCGCCGAAGAACACGGCGACGAACGTCGCCAGGAAGCCGCCCTTGCGCAGGCGCAGCGTCCGCATCGCGAGGGAGAACATCACGCCGCCACCCGGCCCCACGCGCCGAGGTGGGTCATCCGCTCGGCGACGGCTTCCGCGGTCGGCCGCGCGAGGCGTCCGGCGATCCGGCCGTCGGCCAGGAACACGACCTCGTCGGCGTAGGACGCGGCGACCGGGTCGTGCGTCACCATGATCACCGTCTGGCCGGACGAGGAGACGGAGTCGCGCAGCAGGCCGAGGACGTCGGCGGCGGTCCGGGTGTCGAGCGCGCCGGTCGGCTCGTCGGCGAACAGCACGGCCGGGTCGGCGACCAGGGCGCGCGCGATCGCGACGCGCTGCTGCTGCCCGCCGGAGAGCTGACCCGGCAGGTGCTTGCGGCGGCCGTCCAGCCCGACGTGCGCGAGGATCCGCGCCACCAGCCGCTTGTCCGGGCGTTTCCCGGCCAGCTGCAGCGGCAGCACGACGTTCTGCTCGACCGTCAGCGCCGGCAGCAGGTTGAACGCCTGGAAGACGAACCCGACGCGGTCGCGCCGGAGCTTCGTCAGGTAGGTCTCGCTCTTGCCGTCGAGGTCCTGGCCGTCGAGCACGACGCGGCCCGACGTCGGCCGGTCGAGGCCCGCCGCGCAGTGCAGGAACGTGCTCTTGCCCGAACCGGACGGGCCCATCACCGCCGTGAAACCGCCGCGCGGGAAGGAGATCGAGACCCCGTCCAGCGCGGCCACGCCGCGGTACTCCTTGCGCACGGCCTCGAGCCGAACCGCCTCAGTCGTCATGGGGAAAACGCTATTGAGGCAGCCCCCGGACCACCCTGGTGCGCACGCGCCTCTTCGAGGTGGGGACAGCCCTACTCAGGTTCGGCCGCGGCCGCCGCTGATCCGGCGCAGCACCGCGCGCGGCAGCAGGCCGCCGATCGCGACGACGGCCTTGTACTGCAGGCTCGGCACCGAGATCACCTTGCCGCGACGCAGGTCCGCGAGCGCTTCGCCGACCACTTGTTCGACACCCAGCCAGGCGATCTTCGGCCCGGGCTTGCCGATGCCGGCCCGCTCGTGGAACTCGGTCGCCGTGAACCCGGGGCAGAGCGCCATCATCCGGATGCCCTTGGGCAGCGAAGCGGCGATGCCCTCGGTGAACGACGTGACCCAGTTCTTGCTGGCCGTGTACGTCGAACCGCGGCCGCTGAAGAACCCCGCCACGCTGCTGACCTGGATGATGTCGCCGTGGCCGCGTTCGATCATGCCGGGCAGCACCGCCCGCGTGAGCCGCAGCACGGCGGTGACGTTGACGTCGAGCTGGCGCTGCAGCGCGTCCGGCGGAATGGTCCAGAAGTCGCCGTTCAGCCCGAACCCGGCGTTGTTCACCAGCAGGTCGACCGGCCCGGCGGCGAGCCGCTCCTCGACCGCGGTGCGTCCCTCCACTTCGGACAGATCGGCGGGCAGCACTTCGACGGCGACACCGTGCTTTTCCCGCAGTTCGGCGGCATACGCGTCCAGTCGCGCGGCATCGCGGGCGACGAGCACCAGGTCGTACTTCTCGGCGGCGAGCGTGCGCGCGAACTGCGCGCCGATGCCCGCGGTGGCTCCGGTGATCACGGCGGTGGTGGTCATGTGGGTGAACCATACCCGCTGGTCAGAGCCTGAGATGCGATCGATTCGACGGCGAAGTATCGTCCGGCGCATGGGTAAGCACAGCAAGCGGAAAAGCGGCTACCTGCCCAAGGTCGCCGCCGGTGCGGCGCCCGTCGCACTGCTCTTCGCGGCCCCCGCGGCGGCGCTGGCGAGTCCCACCGACATCACCCTCCCGCTGGACGGCACCTCACTGCCCGTCGACCACCAGCACGCCGGCCGGCTCGACGGAGACGGCCTCACCGCGTCCCGCCGCGACGTCTTCGGCAAGCAGGTCGGCGAAGCCCGGGTCCTCACCGACCTCGGCGAGGCCGCGGGCGCCGCGCCGTCCGGGGCCTTCGCGAGCCGGGCCGGCCGCCAGGACCTGCGGGTCGGCCAGGTCACCGCGATCGCCGGCGACGAGCAGCGCCTGGCCGGCTCGACCGCGCCCGCCCGGCTCGGCACGGGCGACAGCGCGCACCACGGCGTCTGGCTGGGCAACGGCGTCGACGTGCTGAGCGAACACGCCGAGCAGGTCGACAGCGGGCTGAGCCCCACGGGACGGTTCGCCGGCGACCTCACCGGCGGGCTCGCCGTGCGCCGGTCCTCCGGGCAGGCCGTCGACCTCGGCCGGTTCGGCGCGGTCGGGACGTCGTCGGAGCAGCACGCGAGCGGGCAGTTCGCCGGCGACCTGGACCTCGGCCAGCAGCACGAGCTGGGTGGTCAGCTCGGCCCGGCCGAGGGCCTGGTGAAGGCGTCCCACGACCTTTCGTCCGGCTCGATCAGCGGCGACCTCGGCCTCGACCACGTCGTTCGCGTCCAGGGCGGAACAGCCTCGGTGCGCGGCACCCTCACCCCGTCGTTCTCGGGCAGCCTGTTCGACCGCCCGCTCTGAACCCCTAGTCCTGCGGCGGGTCCGCGGGCGGCTGCTGGACCGGCGTCCCGGCGGCCGGGGTGGGCGGGTTGCCCCCGATGGACGGGATCGGCGCGCTCGCCTGGTGGCGGCCCGCGTCGTAGTCCTCGTCGAACGGGTCGACGATGTCCGCGATCTCGCCGAGGTCGCGCAGCAGCCGCTCGAGCCGCGAGGGCCCGGCGGTCGGGACGACGCTGGCGAGCACCCACTCGTTCTCCAGCCACGCCACGCCGACGTCGCCGCCGAGCTGGTCCGCGGCGTCGACGAGCTCCTGGGTGATCACGACGCGGGCGCCGTCGGCGTCGTCCGCGAAGGCGTAGCGCGAGCCGATCGGGCCGAGCATCTCCGGCATGTCGGCGCGCTGGAAGGGCACACTGGACAGCCACATCTCGATCGGGATCCGGTGCTTCTTGTTGCAGCGCACGGCGACGACGACCGCGGGGATCTGCCCCTCGGACTCGATGTCGAAGATGAACACCGGGCGGCGGCCGTCGGAGGTGAAGGTCGAGCCCGCGACCACGTTGACGGCGGCGTCCGCGCCGAAGTAGCCGATCGCGCCGCCGGACCACTGCTGCGGCAGCCGTTCGTCCTCCTCGACGAACTGCCAGCCGCGCAACTGCGCCCAGCGCATGCGCTCGCGGTTGCGCGAGCCCTCCTTCGCCCGGTCGGCCGCGAGCAGCCCGAGGCCCGCCACCAGGGCGACGGCCGCGATGACGAACCAGATCCACGCCGGAATACCCACGACGTGCAGGGTATCGCCTGCTAGGCCGAAGAGCTGAGGGCCGGTACCCGTGTCGCCGGGCCCGTTCGGACCAATTCCCCCTCCACAAGTCGACAAGTCTCTACTGTGGACGCCCGCGAAACGCCGTGAAGGCCTCCTTCCCGGGCAAAAAAGCCGGTAAGGAGGCCTTCACGGATTTCAGACGCGGGTGACGGTCAGCGAGTCACCGGCTTCCAGCTCCGGGATGTCGACGCGCACCGTGTCGCCGTCGCGGACCTCGCCCGACAGCAGCTCCTTCGCCAGCTTGTCGCCGATCGCCGACTGGACCAGCCGCCGGAGCGGGCGGGCGCCGTAGATCGGGTCGAAGCCGTTGAGCGCGAGCCACTCGCGGGCGCCGTCGGTGACCTCCAGGTGCAGCCGCCGCTGGGCCAGCCGCTTGGCGAGCCGCGCCACCTGGATGTCCACAATGGACGTCAGCTGCTCGGTGCCGAGCGAGTGGAACACGACGATGTCGTCGAGCCGGTTGAGGAACTCCGGCTTGAACTGCCGCTGCACCACCGAGAGCACCGCGTCGTTGCGCTGCCGCTCGTCGAGCGACGGGTCGGCGATGGCCTGCGAGCCGAGGTTCGACGTCAGGATCAGGATGGTGTTCCGGAAGTCCACCGTCCGGCCCTGGCCGTCGGTCAGCCGCCCGTCGTCGAGGACCTGCAGCAGCACGTCGAAGACGTCCGGGTGGGCCTTCTCCACCTCGTCCAGCAGCACCACCGAGTACGGCCGGCGCCGGACGGCCTCGGTCAGCTGGCCGCCCTGGTCGTACCCGACGTAGCCCGGCGGGGCACCGACCAGGCGCGCCACCGAGTGCTTCTCGGCGTACTCGCTCATGTCGATGCGCTGCATCGCGCGTTCGTCGTCGAACAGGAACTCCGCCAGCGCCTTCGCCAGCTCGGTCTTGCCGACGCCGGTCGGGCCGAGGAACAGGAACGAGCCGGTCGGGCGGTCGGGGTCGGCGACGCCGGCCCGGCTGCGGCGCACCGCGTCCGAGACGACCTGCACGGCCTCCTTCTGCCCGATGACCCGCCGGCCCAGCTCGTCCTCCATCCGGAGCAGCTTGCCGGTCTCGCCCTCCAGCAGCCGTCCCGCCGGGATGCCGGTCCACGCGCTGACCACGTCCGCGACGTCGTCCGCGCCGACCTCTTCCTTGAGCATGACGTTCTGCTGGCTGGCCTCGTTCGCCGCGGTGGCCGCTTCGAACTCCTTCTCCAGCGCCGGGATCCGGCCGTAGCGCAGCTCGGCGGCCTTGCCGAGGTCGCCGTCGCGCTCGGCGCGTTCGGACTCGCCGCGCAGCTGTTCGAGCTGCTCCTTGAGCTCGCGGACGCGCTCGATGGAGCCCTTCTCGTTCTGCCAGCGCGCGGTCAGCGCCGTCAGCGTTTCGCGCTTCTCGGCCAGTTCGCTGCGCAGGGCGGCCAGGCGCTCCTTGGAGGCGGAGTCCTCCTCCTTGCCCAGCGCCATCTCCTCGATCTCCATGCGGCGCACGGCGCGCTCGACCTCGTCGATCTCCACCGGCCGCGAGTCGATCTCCATGCGCAGCTTGGACGCGGCTTCGTCGACCAGGTCGATCGCCTTGTCCGGCAGGAAGCGCGCGGTGATGTAGCGGTCGGACAGCGTCGCGGCGGCGACCAGCGCGGCGTCGGTGATCCGGACACCGTGGTGCACCTCGTAGCGCTCCTTCAGCCCGCGCAGGATCGCGATGGTGTCCTCCGGCGACGGCTCGCCGACGAGCACCTGCTGGAAGCGCCGCTCCAGGGCGGCGTCCTTCTCGATGTGCTGGCGGTACTCGTCGAGCGTGGTCGCGCCGACCATCCGCAGCTCGCCGCGGGCGAGCATCGGCTTGATCATGTTGCCCGCGTCCATCGCGCCCTCGCCGGTGGCACCGGCGCCGACGATGGTGTGCAGCTCGTCGATGAAGGTGACGACCTCGCCCGCGGAGTCGGTGATCTCCTTGAGCACGGCCTTCAGCCGCTCCTCGAACTCACCGCGGAACTTCGCGCCGGCCACCATCGACCCGAGGTCGAGGGCGACGACGCGCTTGCCGCGCAGCGATTCCGGCACGTCCCCGGCGACGATGCGCTGGGCCAGCCCTTCGACGATGGCCGTCTTGCCGACGCCCGGCTCGCCGATCAGCACCGGGTTGTTCTTGGTGCGCCGCGACAGCACCTGCACCACGCGGCGGATCTCGGTGTCGCGGCCGATGACCGGGTCGAGCTCGCCGTTGCGGGCGCGCGCGGTCAGGTCGACGCCGTACTTCTCGAGCGCCTTGAACGTGCTCTCCGGGTCTTCGCTGGTGATCCGGGCGGAGCCGCGGACCTTGACGAACGCCTCCTGCAGCGCGTCCGGCGTGGCGCCGTGGCGCTTGAGCAGGTCGGCGACCTGGCCGCCCTCGGTCGCGAGCCCGACGAGCAGGTGCTCGGTCGAGACGTACTCGTCGCCCAGCTCGGTGGCGAGCTTCTGGGCGCGGGTCAGCGACTTGACGGCGTGGGTGTCGAACTGCGGGCTGGACACGGTCGCGCCGGTCGCCGAAGGCAGCGCCGCGATGAGCGGCTCCAGCTCCTTGTGCACCACCTCCGGGTCGGCCCCGACCGCGGTCAGCAGCGGTGCGGTGAGCCCCTCACCCTGCGCCAGCAGGGCGCCCAGCAGGTGCGCGGCCGACACGTGCGGGTTGCCCGCCATCGTGGCCGCCTGCGCCGCCGACGAGATCGCCTGCTGGGTCTTCGTGGTCGGGTTGAAAGCGTCCATCCCTCACCTCATGCTCGATAACTCGAAAAGTCCTGGTGACCGGCCTGACCATGACCCGTCACTATCTCTAACGCACGAAAACTTGAGTCTGTTCCGCTCAACTCTGACCCGGTGCCACGGCGCTCGCCGGCAGCCGCGAACCCAACGTTCCGAGCCCGGCCACGGCGAGCCCGGCGCACGTCCCGACCAGCACCCAGGGTAACCAGTCGGCCACCGAAAACAACGCCACCACGACCGGCGCGATCACCTGCGCCACGGTGAACGCGTACTGGTAGGCAGCCAGATAACGGCCGCGGGCCACCGGAGGTGCCGCCGCCTCGGCCAGCGCCCCCGAGCGCGGCCCGAAGACCAGGTCGCCGGCGGCGAACACCAGCGTCGACGCCAGCAGGTAGATCACCTGCCAGCCGGCGGGCACCAGCAGCACGCCGAGGCTGACCAGGCACCACGCGGCGAACAGCGCCGAACCCACGCGCATCGCCGCGATCCGCGTCAGCCGCGAGGTGAGGCGCAGCGCGGTCGTGCCGCCGACGCTGGTCAGCACGGTCAGCAGGGCGAGGATCGCGCCGGGCAGCCAGGCCGGGCCGTGCAGCCGGTCGAGCACGAACACCGGCATGCCGATCAGGAAGAAGTCGAGCGACAGCCCGAAGAGCCCGCTGAAGAGGATCAGCGCGAGGTACGGCCGGTTCCGGAGCACCCGGACCGGCCGCTCGGCGTGCCCCTTGGCCGGGCGCGCCAGCCGGACGAAGAACAGCAGGATCACAGCCGCCACGCAGAACGTCAGCGCGTCCAGTGCGACCGCGATGCGGTACCCCGACATGCCGGCCCACGTCAGCAGCGCACCCGCCGTGAGACCACCGAGGCCGAAGCAGCCGGCCCGCACCATCCCCACTTCGGCGAACGGCCGATCTTTCGGGACGTCGCCCGCGACGTCGGCGATGAGCACGAACAGGGAGCTGTAGAACAACTGCTGCCCGGTCGCGAGCAGCACCGCCGCGACCACCACCGGGCCCGGGCCGTCGGCGACGAGGTACGCGCCCGCCCCCGCCGCCTGGAGCAGCTGGGCGCCGATCACCACCGTGCGCGGCCCGACGCGGTCGACGAGCCGTCCGGCGAGCGGCGGCACGACGAGGCCGCCGATGGTGCCGAAGGTGACCGCCGTGCCCGCCACGACGAGGGGCACCCCGACCACCCGGGTCACGTAGACCAGGGCCAGCGGGAGGAACAGACCCGAACCGAAGTTGTCGATCCCCAGCGCGCACAGCAGTGCGACCCGGCTATGCGTCACCCACCGAAGGTAACCCCGGAAATCGCCGGCCGGTCAGGCCCGAACGGAGACTTTCCGGCCCGCGAAAGTCCACTGCGGGTGGCTCTCCGAAGGCGCCGCGTCACTTGACCGAGGCGGCCTGACATTCGTCGCTGCCGAGGGCGCGGCGGAGGTCCGCGTTCATCCCCGCGAGCCGCTCGGTGAGCTCGGTGACGCGCTCGTCGTCCCAGCCACCGAGCGCTTTCTCCATGAATTCGAGGTAGTTGGCGCGCCAGCGGGCGAGCTCGGCCCGGCCCTTTTCCGACACGCTCACCAATGACGCCCGGCCGTCTTCGGGCGCGGGACGGCGGTCGATCAGCCCGGCGGCGGAAAGCTGGGCGATCTGCCTGCTCACCACGGACAGGTCGACGAACCGGCGCTTCGCCAGTTCGGACGGCCTGGCCTCGCCGTTCTTCGCCAGGTCCGAGAGCAGCATCGCGGCCGCCGGGTGCAGCCCGGGCTCGCTCTGCCAGGCTTGCATGATCCAGGCGTGCTGGAGCTGGGAAGCGGTCTTCAGCTCGCGCATGAGCTCGACCCGGACGTCGTCGTCGATGTCGTCGAAGCCCATCGGAACCTCCTATAGTTGTGCAATACAAGTTTATTGCCGGACGCTTGCTCTGGGCAACCATCCGGCCGGTGAGGTCGCCCACGCGCGACCGGGGGAAATACACCCGGTCGGAGCAACAATGCGGGCAAAAGGCCGCCCGGCGGCTACCCTGCGGACGGGCCGAGCGCGCGGCGCGTTCGGGTGACGTTGAGTGACGAGGTGGCAGCAGTGGCGATGGACCCGGGAGGCGGTCCCCGACCCGTGAACACCCGCGCATGACAGCCGATTCCGTCAGCCCGCTCCCGCGGTCGTCGACCTCGCGCGAAGCTCCCGCCGCGGTCGCCGCGATGGTCAAGCTCATCCGGGACAGCTGGGCCAAGTCCGAGCCGTACATCGCGGACATCTCGCAGTTCTTCTACGGGATGCTGTTCACCCTCGCGCCGACCACGCGTGACTTCTTCCCGATCAACATGGAGATCCAGCGCGGCAGGCTGGTGCGCGCGCTGGTGCACATCGTGCAGATGGTGGACCGGCCCGACGACCTGGCGCCGTTCCTGCGCCAGCTCGGCCGCGACCACCGCAAGTTCGGCGTGGTGCCGCGGCACTACGAAGCGGTCGGGACGGCGCTGCTGGCGTCGCTCAAGAACCACCTCGGCCGGGAGTGGACGCCCGAGGTCGAACGGGCGTGGGCCGAAGCCTTCACGATCGCCGCGCGCGCCATGCAGGACGCGGCCGCGGCCGACCAGAACCCGCCGTCGTGGCAGGCCACCGTGGTCGAGCACCGGCGGCTGACCTGGGACCTCGCCCTCGTCCGGCTGCTGCCCGAGCGGCCGGTGCCCTACCACCCCGGCCAGTACATCAGCGTCGAGGTGCCGCAGCGGCCACGGCTGTGGCGCTACCTCTCCCCGGCGAACGCGCCGCGTGAGGACGGCGGCATCGAGTTCCACGTCCGCGCGGTCGACGGCGGCTGGGTCTCCCGCGCCATCGTCAGCCACACCCAGCCCGGCGACGTCTGGCGGCTCGGCCCGCCACTCGGCAGGCTGACGGTCGACCGCGAAGCGTCACGGGGAGTGCTGATGATCGCCGGCGGGACCGGCGTCGCGCCGCTGCGCGCGATCCTCGACCACCTCGCGCTGTGGGGCGAGAACCCCAAGACGCACCTCTTCTACGGCGGACCGGCCCGCGAGGACCTCTACGACCTCGAAGAACTGCGCGCGCTCGCGGCCACCAACCCGTGGCTCACCGTCTCGCCGGTGGTGGAGCGCGGCGGCGACGTCCCCGGGTTCGAGCAGGGGACGCTGGCCGAGGCCGTCACGCGCTACGGCGCCTGGGCCGGCCACGACATCCTCGTGTCCGGCTCGCCGTCGATGATCCGGGCGACGGTGTCGCGCATGCTCGTGGCGGGCAGCGCACTGGACCAGATTCAATACGATCCGTTCACGATCGACTGATTCCCGTAACACCGGAAAGGCAATACCCCTGTCCGGTGAACATTTCACTTGAGTGATCGTTTTTACGCACCGCCAGATCGAGTTGACCGCTTGTGGCCAAATTGGTCCGTTCGAGCGGGACCGCGCGCAATCACGCGCATCTGCACGGGAATACGCCTAGAGTCGGGAACCCTCGGGGGCGGCACCGCGACAGCGACGCCGCATGGACGGCGTTTTACCTGTGCACGACTGGAGATTACCGTTCCCGATGAATGCTGAATCCGTGAAGATCTCCGCGCTGCCCGAAACACTTCCCGTTTCGGCCGTGGAAGGTCGCGAGCTCGCTCGATTGATTCGTGAAAGTTTTGCGGCCGTCGAGCCGAGAGCCGACGAACTGGCGCAGTACTTCTACGGCGCGTTGTTCGTGATCGACCCCGGTTGCCGCGACTTGTTCCCGGCGACGATGACGACCCAGCGGAGCAGGCTGCTGCGCGCGCTCGTGTACGTCGTGCAGATGGTCGACCGCCCCGACGAGCTGGCCACCTTCCTCGGGCAGCTGGGCCGCGACCACCGCAAGTTCGCCGTCGTCTCCCGCCACTATGACGCCGTCGGGCTCGCGTTGATCTCGACGCTCAAGCGGTTCCTCAGGGAGAAGTGGACGCCCGAGGTCGCGTCGGCGTGGACCGCCGCGTACGGGCTCATCGCCAAGACCATGCGCGAGGCGGCCCAGGCGGAGACCGGGCCGGCGGCGTGGTCGGCGACCGTGCTGGAGCACCGGAAACTCGCCCGCGACGTCGCGCTCGTGAAGGTGCGCACCGAGGGTCTCCTGCCGTACCGCGCCGGCGGGTACGTCAGCGTGGAGGTGCCGCAGCGGCCGCGGTTCTGGCGGTACCTGTCCCCGGCGAACGCACCCCGCGGCGACGGCCTGCTCACGTTCCACGTGCGCGCGGTGCCCGGCGGCTGGGTCAGCGGCAGCATCGTCAACCACACGAGACCGGGCGACGTCTGGCGCCTCGGGCCGTCGATGGGCGCGCTCGACGTGCGGCCGACCACCACCAAGCAGCGGCTGCTGATGATCGGCGGCGGCACCGGGATCACGCCGTTGCTGGCGATCCTCGACGACCTTTCCCGGTGGCAGCGGAACCCGCCGGTGCACCTGTTCTTCGGGGGCCGAAGACCGGAAGATTTGTACGCTTTGGACGATCTGCGCCGGATGGCGGCGACGTCCAAGTGGTTGACGGTCACGCCGGTCACCGAAGAAGGCGCGGTGGCCGGCGGCGACCGCGGCACGCTCGCGCACGCGGTGACCCAGCGAGATTCGTGGCGGAACCACGACGTCCTCGTTTCCGGCTCGCCGTCGATGATCCAATCCACCATCGCCGAGCTGCTCGCCAAGGGGATCGACCTGGACCGGATCTCGTACGATCCGTTCACGCTGGACTGATCGCGCTATCGTCGCCGATATGGAGACGACGATTCCGGTTTCGGACGGCACCATCGGCGGTTACCTGGCGGAGCCCGCCGGCGAAGGGCCACACCCGGGCGTGGTGCTCATCCACGACGCGTTCGGGTTGAGCCAGGACACGAAGAACATCACCGACCGCTTCGCCGCCGAGGGGTTCTTGGCGCTCAGCCCGGACATGTATTCGCGCGGGGGCATGCGCCGCTGTGTGCGCCGGGTGTTTTCGGACATGTTCGCCAACCAGGGACGAAGCTTCGACGACATCGAAGCGGCCCGCGCACTGCTCGCCGCCCGCCCGGACTGCACGGGCCGGATCGGCATCGCCGGCTTCTGCATGGGCGGCGGCTTCGCCCTGGTCGCGGCGTCTCGTGGCTTCGAGGCGTCGGCGCCCTACTACGGGCAGCTCCCGAAGAACCTGTCGGTGCTCGACGACGCCTGCCCGGTCGTCGCCAGCTTCGGCAAGAAGGACTTCTCCCTGCGCGGCGCGGCGGCCAAGCTCGAGACGGCGCTGACCGAGCGCGAGATCCCGCACGACGTCAAGGAGTACCCGGGCGCGAGCCACGGGTTCGCGAACAAGATCGACGTCGCGCTGCCGCTGAACCTGCTGCTCAAGGTCGTCGGGTTCACCTACCACCACGAGGCGTCGGAAGACGCGTGGCGCCGGGTGACGTCTTTCTTCGGCGAACACCTGCAGCAACCGGCGCGACCTTCGCACTGAGCCGAGCGGAGCAGCGAATTCGTCGAACGGCGGTAGTTCGTTGACCGTTGTGCCCGAATCGCCTTATGGTCTAGACCACATCTTCCCCGGATGTGCTCGTTCGTCCTCCCTCCGGAACAGAGCTGTTCCCCCTCGAGGAGCCGAAATGACCTGGAAACGCAAGCTCTTCGCGGCCGCCGCCGGTGCCCTGCTCGCACCGGTGCTGGTCGTCGTCCTCCCCGCCGCCACCGCGAGTGCCCACGGGTACATCTCCGACCCGCCCAGCCGCCAGGCCAACTGCGCGGCGGGGAAGGTCCCGAACTGCGGCGAGATCATCTACGAACCGCAGAGCGTCGAAGGCCCGAAGGGGCTGCGCAGCTGCAACGGCGGGCTGTCGCAGTTCGCCGAGCTGAACGACGAATCGAAGCCGTGGCCCGCGAAGTCCGTCGGCAGCACGGTGACGTTCAACTGGGTGTTCACCGCCCGCCACTCGACGTCGAACTACGAGTACTACGTCGGCAACACGCGCGTCGCGGTCTTCAACGGCAACAACCAGCAGCCGCCGCCGACGCTGTCGCACACGGTGAACCTGGCCGGGTACTCGGGCCGGATCAAGGTGCTGGCCATCTGGAACATCGCGGACACCGCCAACGCGTTCTACAGCTGCGTCGACCTGCAGGTCGGCGGCGGTGGCACCACGCCGCCGCCCACCACCACGCCGCCCCCGACCACGACCCCGCCGCCCACCACGACCCCGCCCCCGACGACGACCCCGCCGTCGACCGGCACCTGGTCGGCGGGCACGGCGTACAAGGCGGGCGACGTCGTGACGTACAACGGCGTGAGCTACCGCTGCCTCCAGCCGCACACGGCGATCGCGGGCTGGGAGCCGCCGAACACCCCGGCCCTCTGGCAACGCCAGTGAGAGTGGTCTTGGCCGTCGTCGCGCTGCTGCTGGCCGGATGCGGCAGCGGCGCGACCCCGGCCGCCCCGTCCCACAACGCGGCCGACGTGATGTTCCTGCAGATGCTGATCCCCCAGAACGAGCAGGGCATCGAGATCGTCCGCTTGGCCGCCAACCGGCCGGTACCGGCGTCCCTGAAGGAGCTCGCGGCGGCGATCGAGGTGACGCAGCGGACCGAGGTCGACCAGATGAAGGGCTGGCTCCGAGCCTGGAACGAGCCCGAAGCGATGGACGCGAACCCCCAGGCCCACGCCGGCCACGGTGGCATGAGGATGACGGCCCCGGACCTGGTGGGCGCGCTGAAGTCCGCACCGGCCCCGGAGTTCACCCGCAAGTTCCTGGACGTGCTGACGGGCCAGCAGCAAGGCGCGGTCGAGCTCGCCCGGACGGAGAACGGAACTTCCGGCGGCGTGAACGCCGAGGCCCGCGACCTGGCCCGCCGGGTGATCGAGTCGCGGACGGCCGAAGTGCAGCAACTGCTGAACTTCAAGACCTGACCCGCGGCGCGGAACCGCGGGCAGCCGGGAGGGGCTGCTCGCGGTTGCCCGGTTATTCACTTGGCCCCGCCCGGCCGCGCGGTTAGCCTCGCGATCATGTACTCCTGTCCCGTCTTCATGAGGTTGCGGACCCGCCGCTGACGGCGGCGCACCCACCTTTTGCCCGCCGTTCCGGTCCTTGCCGGGCGGCCGCTCCCGTGCTGCCCGGCTCCCTCCTGAGCCGCGGAGCCACCTTTGTCATCCCCTTTTTCCACCCAGCCCGTCCACCTGCGCGCGGAAAGCGTCGGCGTCACGCTCGGCTCGCGCCGGGTGCTGCACGACGTGAGCGTCACCGTTTCCGCCCGGTCGCGGCTGGCGATCGTCGGCGAGAACGGGCGTGGCAAGACCACGCTGCTGCACGTCCTCGCCGGGCTTCGCGCGCCCGACCACGGTGCCGTCCACCGGACCGGCACCGTCGGGGTCGCCCGGCAGGCACTGCCGTTCCGGTCCGGTGAGACCGTCGGGACGCTGACCACCGAGGCGTTGCGGGACGTCCACGACGCCCTGCGCGCGCTCGACGCCGCCACCGAAGATCTCGCGCGGTCGGCCGAAGGCGCCGAAGAGCGCTACGCCGTCGCGCTGGACGCGGCCACGCGCCTCGACGCGTGGGACGCCGAGCGCCGCGTCGACGTCGCACTCGAAGCCCTCGACGCCTGCGCCGACCGCGGCCGCGAGCTGAGCACGCTCTCGGTGGGGCAGCGCTACCGCGTGCGGCTGGCCTGCCTGCTCGGGGCGCGGTACGACTTCCTGCTGCTCGACGAGCCCGGCAACCACCTCGACGCCGCCGGACTGGCGTTCCTCACCGCCCGCCTGCGCGGGCACGACGGCGGGGTCGCGCTGGTCAGCCACGACCGGGCGCTGCTGGCGGACGTCGCGACCGAGTTCCTCGACCTCGACCCCAGCCAGGACGGCCGTCCGCGCCGGTACGCCGGCGGCTACGACGCCTGGCAGGACGGGCGCCGCCGCGACCGTGAGCGGTGGGTGCAGGAGCACGAGGACCAGCAGGACGCGCGCCGGCAGCTCACCGCCGCGGTGGCGCAGGCCCGCGACCGGCTCAGCACCGGCTGGCGCCCGGACAAGGGCACCGGACGGCACCAGCGGCAGACCCGCGCGCCCGGCGTCGTCCAGGCGCTGAACCGGGAACGGGCCGCGCTGGAAGCCCACCGCGTCACCGTGCCCGAACCGCCGTTGTCGTTGCGGTGGCCGGATCTCGGCGCCACCACCCGCGGGTCCCTGGTCCGGGTGGCGGGCGTCAGCGTCGAAGGCCGCCTCGACGGCCCGGTCACGCTGACCCTCGACCACGGCGGCCGGCTGCTCGTCACCGGCGGCAACGGCGCCGGCAAGTCGACGCTGCTGTCGGCCATCGCCGGCGAGCTCACGCCGACCACCGGCTCGGTGCGGCACCTGGCCGGCGCGCGCGTGGCGTTGATCGGCCAGGAAGTCCCGGCCTGGCCGGAAGATCTCACCGCCCGTCGGCTCTACGAACGTGCCGGCGTCCCGTTTTCGGCGATGGGTCTCCTCGACACTGAAGCGCTGCGCACTCCCGTCGGGCGGATGTCGCAGGGGCAGCAACGCCGGCTCGACCTCGCGCTGCGATTGGCCGGGCGGCCGGACGTGCTCGTCTTCGACGAGCCGACCAACCACCTGTCGGCGGTGCTCGTCGAGGAGCTGACCGAGGCCCTAATGGACACCCCGGCCGCGGTGGTCGTCGCGACGCACGACCGCCGGATGCTGGCGGACCTCGCGGCCTGGCCGCGGCTGGAGCTCTGACGCAAGAAGGCCTCCCCGGTCACCCGGGGAGGCCTTCGCGGTTCACTTGTTCAACGGCGCTTGGGCCGCCACACCACCATCGCCGTCTGCTGGTTGAGCGGCACGAGGTCCCGGCGGTAGGACGCGTGTGCCGCCGCCGCGGCCTGTTCGCCCGCGCGATACGCCGCGGCCAGTTCTTCGGTCAGCTCGGTGATCCGGGCCCGCAGCGCGTCGACCTGGTTTTCCAGCTCGATGATGCGCTTGATGCCGGCCAGGTTGACGCCGTCCTCCTGCGACAGGCGCTGGACTTCGCGCAGCAGCGCGATGTCCCGCATCGAGTAGCGCCGCCCGCCACCGGAGGTGCGGCCCGGCGAAACCAGGCCCTGCCGGTCGTAGGTGCGCAACGTCTGCGCGTGCATCCCGGCGAGCTGGGCCGCCACCGAGATGACGAACACCGGGGTCTCTTCGTCGCCTTCCTGGGGGATCCCGCCGAACATCCCACTCACCTGCCTTCGAGCAGCTCAGTGATCTCGGGCCGGGGGTCGTGCCCGGCCATCGCCTCGGCGTACGCCTGCAGAGCTTCGCGCGCCTTGTCGTCCAGTTTGGCGGGAATCGCCGCCTGGAGGGTGACGAGCAGATCACCTTGCGAACCATCGCGCTTGGCGATGCCCTTGCCGCGCACACGCAGCACCCGGCCGCTCGCCGTGCCCGGCGGCACCTTGAGCGAGACCTTGCCCTCGAGCGTCGGCACCGTGATCGTGGTGCCCAGCGTCAGTTCCGTGAAGTCCACCGGCACGGAGATCGTCAGGTCGAGCCCCTTGCGCCCGAACAGCGCGTGCGGAGCCACGTGCACCCGGACGTACAGGTCGCCCGCCTGCGCGCCGCCCCGGCCCGGCTCGCCCTGACCGGCCAGCCGGATCCGCTGGTCGTCGTCGACGCCCGGCGGGATCCGGACGGTCAGCGTGCGGGTCCGCGTGCTGACGCCTTCGCCGCCGCACTCGGGGCACGGGTCGTCGATGATCGTCCCGCGGCCGCGGCAGTCGCGGCACGGCTCCGAGAACGCGAAGGCACCCTGGCTGCGGCTGACCAGCCCCGAACCGGAACAGGTCGGGCAGGTCCGCGGCGACGTACCCGGCTTCGCACCGTTGCCACCGCACGTCGAGCAGGTCGCCGGGCTCGACAGCCGCAGCGGCAGGGTCGCGCCCTTGACCGCCTCGGTGAAGTCGATCCGGACGTCCGTCTCGACGTCGGCACCGCGCTGCGGCCGGTTCGCCGTCGCACCCGCCGAAGCGCGGCCACGGCCGAACAGCCCGCCGAGGATGTCCCCGAGCCCGCCGAAGCCGCCCTGCTGGTTGGCGCCGGCCTGGCCGAAGATGTCCCCGACGTCGAAGCTGCCGGTGCCACCGCCGCCGGGAAAGTTGAACCCGCCCCCGCCGCCGAACAGGCGCCGAGCTTCGTCGTACTCCTTGCGCTTGCTCGCGTCGGAGAGCACGCCGTACGCCTCGGAGACCGCCTTGAACTTCTGCTCCGCCTCCGCGTTGCCGGAGTTCGCGTCCGGGTGGTTCTCCTTGGCCAGCTTCCGGTAGGCCTTCTTGATCTCGTCCGAGGTGGCGTCGGAAGAGACGCCCAGCTCACGGTAGAAGTCCTTACCGATCCATTCCCGTGCGCTCATCGGGCGTCTCCTCCTCCCACTTGAACCGGATACCGCTTATCGCTGCTGTTCATCGACTCCGCCGTCGAGTGGCAGCTCGCCACCGACGGGCGGGTCCACCGGGACCGCACCGGGCTCGTGGTCGGTCACGCCGACCAGCGCCGCCCGCAGTACGCGGTCCCCGAAGCGGTAACCGCGGCGCATGACCACGGTGACCGTCGGGCCCGCCACGTCCGGCGAGGTGTTGTGCTGCACGGCCTCGTGCACGCTCGGGTCGAAGGGCTCGCCCTCGGCACCGAACGACTCCAGGCCCGCGCGCTGCAGCCCGCTGATCAGCTTGTCGCCGACCGACTTGAACGCCCCGGTGAGGTCACCGTGCTGCTCGGCCCGCTCGAGGTCGTCGAGCAGCGGCAGCAGGTCGTTCACCACGGACGCCTTCGCGCCGAGGACGACCGCCTCGCGGTCGCGCTCGACCCGCTTGCGGTAGTTGGCGTACTCCGCCTGCAGGCGCTGGAGGTCGGCGGTGCGCTCGGCCAGCTCCTTCTCCACGTCGGAGACCACCGACACCGAATCGTCCACAATGGACTCGCCGAGCGAGGGGCCCGCGTGCTCCACGGGCTCCTCTTCCGGCTCCGGCGCGGCGTGGGCCGGACCGGGCGGGCGGACCTGCCCGGTCTGGGGGTCCACCCGACGCCGATCCCGCACGACCACCGGCTCCTCGGGGCCGCGGCCCTGGCTCTCGGATTCGTCGTAGCTATGGGTCACTTCTTCTCGTCCTCTTCGACGATCTCGGCGTCCACCACGTCATCGGCCTTGGCCTGGCCGCCGGCCGCACCGGCGTCCCCGGCCGCGCCCGAAGCACCGGCCGCACCCGCGGCGGCGTCGGCGTTCGCGTTGGCGTACAGGGCGCTGCCCAGCTCCTGCGAAGCGGTGTTCAGCTTCTCGATCGCCTCGCGGATCTTGGTCGAGTCCGTGCCCTTCAAGGCCTCGTTGGCCTCGTCGATCGCGGACTTGACCTTGCCCTTGAGGTCGTCGGGCAGCTTGTCGTCGTTGTCCTTGAGGAACTTCTCGGTCTGGTAGACCAGCGTCTCGGCCTGGTTGCGGGTCTCGGCCTCTTCGCGACGAGCCTTGTCTTCCTCGGCGTGCGCCTCGGCGTCCCGGACCATGCGCTCGATGTCGTCCTTCGGCAGCGCGGAGCCACCGGTGATCGTCATCGACTGCTCCTTGTTCGTGCCGAGGTCCTTGGCCAGGACGTGCACGATGCCGTTCGCGTCGATGTCGAAGGTGACCTCGATCTGCGGGACGCCACGCGGGGCCGGCGGGAGACCGGTCAGCTCGAACATGCCGAGCTTCTTGTTGTGCGCGGCGATCTCGCGCTCACCCTGGAACACCTGGATCTGCACCGACGGCTGGTTGTCGTCCGCGGTGGAGAAGATCTCCGAGCGCTTGGTCGGGATCGTGGTGTTGCGCTCGATGAGCTTGGTGAACACGCCACCCTTGGTCTCGATGCCCAGCGACAGCGGGGTCACGTCCAGCAGCAGGACGTCCTTGACCTCACCCTTGAGCACACCGGCCTGCAGCGCCGCGCCGACCGCGACGACCTCGTCCGGGTTCACGCCCTTGTTCGGCTCGCGGCCACCGGTCAGCTCCTTGACCAGCTCGGACACCGCCGGCATGCGGGTGGAACCACCGACGAGCACGACGTGGTCGATGTCGCCGACGGCGATGCCCGCGTCCCGGATCACGTTGTTGAACGGGTTCCGGGTGCGCTCGAGCAGGTCCGAGGTGATCTTCTGGAACTCGGCGCGCGACAGCGTCTCGTCGAGGAACAGCGGGTTCTTGTCCGCGTCGACCGTGATGTAGGGCAGGTTGATGCTGGCCGAGTTCGAGCTGGACAGCTCGATCTTCGCCTTCTCCGCCGCCTCGCGGATGCGCTGCAGCGCCATCTTGTCCTTGGTCAGGTCGATGCCGTTCGTGGCCTTGAACTTGTCGACCAGCCACTTGACGATGCGCTCGTCCCAGTCGTCACCACCGAGGTGGTTGTCGCCGGAGGTCGCGCGGACCTCGACGACGCCCTCGCCGATCTCCAGCAGCGAGACGTCGAACGTGCCGCCACCGAGGTCGAAGACCAGGATGGTCTGTTCCTTCTCGCCCTTGTCCAGGCCGTACGCCAGCGCGGCGGCGGTCGGCTCGTTGACGATGCGGAGCACGTTCAGGCCGGCGATCTGCCCGGCCTCCTTGGTGGCCTGCCGCTGCGCGTCCTCGAAGTACGCCGGGACGGTGATCACCGCGTCGGTGATGGTCTCGCCCAGGTACGCCTCGGCGTCGCGCTTGAGCTTCATCAGCACCCGGGCGCTGATCTCCTGCGACGTGTAATTCTTCCCGTCGATCTCGGTCTTCCAGTCGGTGCCGATGTGCCGCTTCACGGACCGGATCGTCCGGTCGACGTTCGTCACGGCCTGGTTCTTCGCCGGCTGACCGGTCAGCACTTCGCCGTTCTTGGCGAAGGCGACGATCGAGGGGGTGGTCCGGGAGCCTTCCGAGTTGGCGATGACCGTCGGCTCGCCGCCCTCAAGGACGGCGACGACCGAGTTGGTCGTGCCGAGGTCGATGCCGACCGCTCGCGCCATGGTGCTTCCTCCTGTGTAAGCCTGCTATGTTCGTGACCTGCACGTTCGTCCCCGCCTTGAGCGGGTCCCTGGCAAGTTTAGTCTGGTCTTCGCGAGCCTCGTCAAGCCGGACTTGAGTCGACTGCACTCAACCTTCGTACCCAGCCTAACGAGGCGGCCCCGGTTCTTGTTCCCGGGTTCAGCGGCAGAGTTGGCGAGAACCCCGTGTGAGCCCGCTCACCAGGTAGTCCACCTCGGCCGCCCGGGCACAGGCCGAGTTGAGCAGGCCCGTGTGGCCGTCGTCGGTGCGGGTGAGCAGGGCCGAACCGTCGATGCTCGCCGCCAGGCCGCGGGCCCAGGACAGCGGGGTCGCCGGGTCGTGGGCGCCGCCGACCACCAGGATCGGCGGGGCGCCGTGGACCGGGTGCGGTTGCGGCGGGTTCTTCGGCGGGACCGGCCAGCCGGTGCAGCCGCTCGTGAAGTCCCAGTACTCGGAGTACCGCCAGCTGTGCGGGGCCACCACGCGGAGCAGCCCGGCCATCGCGGCCATGTCCGCCGGCCCGGTGAACGGCGACGGGAAGTCGTGGCAGCCGATCGCCCGGTACGCCCCGTAGATCGGGGACCGGAACTGGTTCCGCTCGGTCAGCCCCTTGGCGTCGGGGAACTCCCCGCCGGCGGCGGCCAGCGCCCGGCCCAGCGCGGGCCATTCGTCCCGGACGTAGAGGTGGTTGTAGACCCCCGCCGAGATCTCGTCGGCCGTCGCCTTCCCGCCCAGGTCGCTCGACCAGATCGCGCCCCGCGCCGCCCGGGCCACGACGTCGTCGTAGAACCCGAGGACGTCCCGCCCACGCAGGGCGCACTCGGCCGAGCCGCGGCACCAGTCCGCGAACCGGACCAGCGCGTCCTCGGTCGCCGCGGCCTCTTCGAGGATCGCCTGACGCAACGGGCGGGCGTGGTCGACGGCGCCGTCGAGCACCATCGCCCGCACGCGGTCCGGGTGCTTCGACGCGTAGACCGCGCCCAGCTCGGTGCCGTACGAGAGACCGAGCCACGAGATCTTCGGCTCGCCCAGTGCGACGCGGATCGTCTCGATGTCTTCGGCCGCGCTTTGCGTGTCCGCGTTCGCCAGCAAC
Organism: Amycolatopsis lexingtonensis; assembly: GCF_014873755.1. Lineage (NCBI taxonomy): Bacteria > Bacillati > Actinomycetota > Actinomycetes > Pseudonocardiales > Pseudonocardiaceae > Amycolatopsis > Amycolatopsis lexingtonensis. The sequence goes on along the minus strand of NZ_JADBEG010000001.1, from coordinate 7,551,977 downwards.
GGCCCGGTGCGGGCCAGGCAGTCCTCGCCCGCCTTGCGGTTGTGCGCCACCAACGCGTCGAACGCCGATCGGGACGCCGGGAACCGGTTCAGCGCCGGATCCCACAACGACGGATCACACGTGATGCGCGGCGTGCTGAACCAGTCTCCCCGCGGGTCGAAGCCCACGATGTCGAACCGCTGCCGCAGCCGGGCGAGGTCCGGCGAGGCCAAGCCGCCGAACTGCACGAACCCGACCCCCGAGCCGCCCGGCCCGCCCGGGTTCACCAGCAGCGAGCCGATCCGGTGGGCCGGGTCGAGCGCGGGCAACCGGGTCAGCGCGAGCCGCGCCGACCCCAGCGCGGGTTGCGCGCGGTCGATCGGCACGTCGACCGACGCGCATTCCGCCGTCGCCTCTTGCTGTGTGGCACAAGGTTTCCACGACAGCGAAGAAGCTTCGGCGACGGCCGGTACCGCCGCCACGAGCACGACCACCGCGACGGCCACCAAGATCCGGCGCACGTCCATGTTTGCGTTTCCTCCCCTGCACGCCGTCCTTCGGCGCACCCCATTCCTAACAGCGACCCCCGACAGGATCAGGAGCGGCGCGTGGTCCAGGAAGAGAAGAAGAAATCGGAATTTCCTTGCCGCGCAACGACTTCCGCGGGCGTACCCACCCACGAAGTCACTCGATAGTGGGAATCCACGGTGACCGGCACCCCCTGCGCCGGCGTCGCCGCGGATTCACCACGCGCGAAGCCGACGACGCCGAACATCGCGACCGCGCCCAGCAGCGCGGCAGCCAGCACGCGCCGTTCGATCTTGCCCATCGGAAATATCCCCCGTAGTAAGGAAAAGTCAGGCCGCGCGGACCGTGACGCTGCCGCTTTCGGTCGTGAGGTCGAGCGTGTGCGACGCGGATCCGTCGGTCGGGACGTCGATGTCGCGGTGCCCGCTGTCGCTGGTGCCGACCACGCGGTACGGCCCGCCCGGCACGGTGACCTCGACGCTGCCGCTCTCGGCCTTCACCTTCACGTTGTTCGCCTGCTCCAGCGAAAACTCGACGCTGCCGCTCTCGGACGTCACGTCGACCGGGCCGCGCACGCCCTTGCCCTCGATGCTGCCGGAACTGGCGTGCACCTGGACCTCGCCGACGTTTTCCAGGTCGATCCCGCCGCTTTCCAGCCGCAGCTTCACCAGGCCCGGCACGTCTTCGACCTTGGCGTGCCCGGAGTCGGCCTGAACGTCCACACTGGCCACCCCGCGGACGTCCAGCCCGCCGGAGTCCAGCCTGCCGCTGACCGGCACGCCTTCCGGCACGACGACTTCGAAGTCGACCGAGCAGTTGTTGCCGCAGTCGGTGAGCACGAGCTGGTCGCCGTCGACGCGGTAGAACGTGTCGCCCGGCTTGCCCCGCCAGTGGTAGTTCACCGACTGGTGCACGGTCGACGGCCCCGAGCCGGTGCGGATCTTCACCGCGCCCGAGTCGCCTTCCAGCTTCACGCTGCGGATCGTCTGCGACAGGGTGTTGCTGTTCTCGAAGTCCGATCCCCAGCCCCAGCCGAACGCGGTCGCCAGCCCGACGCCGATCAGGACGATGCCACCCAGAGCCAATAGCGGGCGCGCCATGGTCGTGGTCCCCTCAGTGTTGTTTCCTCTGCGTGAAGAACGTTATGGCCGGTACGGGACCCAGTACATGGGGGTAACCCCCCGAAGAACCCTGAGATCCGTCCCTGACACGCGGGGGCGGTACCGGGGGCCTAACCTGGCGCAAGACTCCAGTTCCATGATCAGGAGGATCCATGCCGCAAGCACCCGGCCCGTACGAATCCCTGCCCGACGTGCCGTCGTTCACCCTCCGCAGCACCGACGTCGCCCACGGCGAAACCCTGGCCACGCCCCACTTGTCCGGCATCTTCGGCGCCGGCGGCGAGGACCGTTCGCCGCACCTGGCGTGGGAGGGCTTCCCGGCGGAGACGAAGAGCTTCGCGATCACCTGCTACGACCCGGACGCCCCGACCGGCAGCGGCTTCTGGCACTGGGCCGTGTTCAACGTCCCGGCGTCGGTGACGGAGCTGGCGTCCGGCGCCGGCGACGGCTCGGGCCTCCCCGAAGGCGCGGTGACGCTGAAGGGCGACGGCGGGGTCAAGCAGTTCCTCGGCGCCGCACCGCCGCCCGGGCACGGCCCGCACCGGTACTACTTCGCGGTGCACGCGCTCGACGTCGACAAGCTCGACGTGCCGGAGGACGCGACGCCGGCGTTCCTGGGCTTCAACATGTTCGGCCACACCCTGGCGCGCGCGGTCCTCACGGCTGTGTACGAGAACAAGGGCTGAGGTGAGCGGGCCCGGCGCCGATCGGCGCCGGGTCAGCGCAGGGCTTCCCGGTTGACGCCTTCGCGTTCCAGGTAACGGCCCTTCGTGTGCTCGCCGAAGCCGAACTGGCGGTACAGCCCGTGCGCGTCGGCGGTGTGCAGCATCCAGCGGAAGCCGGCGCCAGGCCCGTTGTCGATCATCTCCCGGACGAGTTCCTTGCCGAGCCCGGTGCCCCGCGCGGAGTCGACCACGAAGACGTCGGCCAGGTACGCCGAGCCGACGCCGTCGGAAAAGGCCCGCGCGAAGCCGACCTGCTCATCTCCGCGGTAGGCGGCGACGATCCGCCACGAGCCGGCGATGGCGGCCTCGACCTGCGAGCGGGTGCGCCAGCGACCCCAGTAGGCCTCGGTGGAGAGGAACTTCCACACCACGTCGAGGTCCAGCCGTGCCCGGTCGTCGTCCAGCTCGTACTCACCGAAGGTCCGCATGATCCGAAACTAAGCCCGGCGTCAACGCGGTTTCAGCAGGTAGTCCACGACGGGACGCAGCTCGTCCGCGGACGGCGGCTCGTCGTCGATCAGGCCCTGGATCAGCAGCCCGTCGATGCCCGCGAGGAACACCCGGAAGGCCACTTCGTCGTCGTGGCGGACCATCGACGTCAGCACGTCGAGCCAGCGCCGCGCGGCCGGGCGCAGCTCCGGCTTCCGCGCGGCCAGCAGGTACAGCTCGTACTCGGCCATCGTGCGCCCGCGCCGCGGGCCCAGCGCCTCGGCGAGCAGGCCTGCGACCTCCTCGGCGCCGCGCGAACCGCGGGACCGGGCCCGGTCGATCATCCAGTAGACCTCGGTCGCCATGTCGCGGGCGCACGAGATGAGGGTCGCGATCAGCAGGTCGTCCAGCGACGAGAAGTGGTACGTCGTGGACGTCGTCGGCACGCCGGCCTCGGCCGCGACGGTCCGGTGGGTCACGCCCGCGACGCCGTCGCGCTCGATGATCCGCAGCGTGGCCTCGATGATCTCCGCGCGCCGCTTCTCTCCCCGCGCCTTGCGGCCGTCGACCTGCAGTTTCACGTCGAAGCACTCCCGAGTTCGATCAGCACGACACCGCCGATGACCAGCGCCAGCCCGGCGATCATGGCCGCGTTGACGGGCTCCTTGAGGAACACGACGCCGGCGATCGCGACCAGCGCGACGCCGGCCGCGGCCCAGATCGCGTAGGCGACGCCGATCGGCAGCCCCATCTTGAGCACGTACGACAGGGCGACGAACGCGACGGCGTACCCGAGCACCACGACGATCGACGGGCCGAGCTTCGAGAAGCCCTCGGAGAGCTTCAGCGAGATCGTCGCGGAGACCTCGGCGGCGATCGCCAGCGCGAGGAGAAGGTACGCACCCATAGGGTGAAAACTACCTGAACGATCGTCCCAAAACAAAGAGCGACGTACACCACATCGGTGGGACTTAGGCCCACTCAACGGGTTACTCATCAGTAAGGAAGGTTAGTCTCCCGGCACCACCACAGTTTTGAACCGGACGAAAGGCACCCGAACGATGGGCGCTCTGCAACTGACGCTCGGCGGGATCTCGGTCCTGCTCGGCGTCGTCGCCTGGGGAATGTTCGCCGCGACGATCGCGCGCTTCGTGCGCGTCATCCGTCTCGGGCAGCCCGACTCGACGCGCAACGGCCCCTTCATGCCCCGCATGAAGACGCTGATCAAGGAGTTCGCCGCGCACACGCGGATGAACCGCAAGCGCAGCGTCGGGCCGGCGCACTGGCTCGTGATGTGGGGCTTCCTGCTCGGCTCGCTCGCGCTGTTCGAGGCCTACGGCGAGGTCTTCGTCCCGAGCTGGGGCTGGCCGATCCTCGACGACTTCCCGCCGTTCCAGCTGCTCATGGAGCTGCTCGGGCTCGGCACGATCGTCGGCATCCTGGTGCTGATGGCGATCCGCCAGCGCAACCACCCGCGCCGCGCCGACCGCCAGAGCCGCTTCGCCGGCTCCAACTTCAAGTGGGCGTACTTCATCGAGGCCGTCGTCCTGATCGAGGGCATCGGCATCATCGGCGTCCGCGCCGCGAAGGCCGCGCTCGGCGCGCACGAGACGCCGACCTGGGCGGCCTTCGTCTCGAACCCGCTCGGTGAGCTGCTGCCGGCCAGCCCGAACCTGGTCACGGTGTTCGCGTTCGTCAAGCTGATGAGCGCCACGGTCTGGCTGATCGTGGTCGCGCGCACGATGACCATGGGCGTCGCGTGGCACCGCTTCAGCGCGTTCTTCAACATCTACTTCAAGCGCGAGGCCGACGGCGGCGTCGCCCTCGGCGCGCTCAAGCCGATGATGAGCGGCGGCAAGGTCCTCGACCTCGAGGAAGCCGACCCGGACGAGGACACCTTCGGCGTCGGCAAGATCGAGGACTTCAGCTGGAAGGGCTGGCTGGACTTCTCGACGTGCACCGAGTGCGGCCGCTGCCAGGAGCAGTGCCCCGCGTGGAACACGGGCAAGCCGCTGTCGCCGAAGCTGGTCATCACGCAGCTGCGTGACCACGCCTACGCGAAGGCGCCGTACCTGCTGGCCGGCGGCAAGCGCGACATGGCGGGCGACGAGGTCGGCCTGTCCGGCGACAACATGTACGCGGGCATCGACGTCCTCGCGATCGCCGAGTCCCAGAAGGCCCTGATCGGCGACGACGGCGGCGTCATCGACCCCGACGTCCTGTGGTCCTGCACCAGCTGCGGTGCCTGCGTCGAGCAGTGCCCGGTCGACATCGAGCACGTCGACCACATCGTCGACATGCGCCGCTACCAGGTGATGATCGAGTCGTCGTTCCCCAGCGAGCTGAACGGCATGTTCAAGAACCTGGAGAACAAGGGCAACCCGTGGGGCCAGAACGCCAAGGACCGGCTGGCCTGGACCGAGGACCTCGACTTCGAGGTGCCGGTGTTCGACGGCGACCTCGGCGACGCCGAGTACCTGTTCTGGGTCGGCTGCGCCGGCGCGTTCGAGGACCGCGCCAAGAAGACGACGCGCGCGGTCGCCGAGCTGCTGCACATGGCCGACGTGAAGTACAAGGTGCTGGGCTCGGAGGAGTCCTGCACCGGCGACCCGGCCCGCCGCGCGGGCAACGAGTTCCTGTTCCAGATGCTCGCGCAGCAGAACGTCGAGATCCTGAACTCGGTGTTCGAGGGACGTGAGCGGAAGGCGCGCAAGGTCGTCGTGACCTGTGCGCACTGCTTCAACACCCTCGCCAACGAGTACCCGGAGCTGGGCGGCCAGTTCGACGTCGTGCACCACACGCAGCTGCTGAACCGCCTGGTGCGGGAGAAGCAGCTGGTGCCGGTGGCGCCGGTCGCCGAGGACGTCACCTACCACGACCCGTGCTACCTCGGCCGCCACAACAAGGTGTACGAGGCGCCGCGCGAGCTGGTCGGCGCGACCGGGGCGCGGCTGCGCGAGATGCCGCGGCACGGCGACAAGTCGATGTGCTGCGGTGCCGGCGGCGCGCGGATGTGGATGGAAGAGAAGATCGGCAAGCGGATCAACGTCGAGCGCGTCGACGAGGCCCTCGGGACCGCGCCGTCGAAGATCGCCACCGGCTGCCCGTTCTGCAAGGTGATGCTGAACGACGGCCTGACCGCCCGCCAAAGCGACGGCAGCGCGAGCGAGAAGGTCGAGATCGTCGACGTCGCGCAGATGCTGCTCGAGTCGGTCAAGCGCAAGCCGGCGACGAAGCCGCTACCCACCGGAGCGCCTTCGCTCGCAAAAGAGTGACACGACATTTCATGCAGCGGCCCCGGCCAGGAACTTCCTGGTCGGGGCCGTTTACATTGCGCAATTCGCATTGATGTAGCCATTGCGCTACGCGATGTCACACGTCCACTAGCTGGGATTTTGGCCGGTGTAATCGTTTTCTTGAAAGTTGTTCATGAAATTCACCGAAATGGCCCATCAGGTAAAGGACAAACGAAGACCTGAACCCTGGACAACGGGCGTATCCTGACGTTTCCTTCGCCGCCGTCGTTGCCAGCGAAGGCTTCCTTTCGACGATCACGGAATCAGGGGGCGGCCAGGCATGAGCGAGGACCGGAGCACGACGACCGGGCGACACGCTCTCCGCACCTACATCGACGACATGGACGTCCGCTTCCCCGGCGCCGGTGCCCAGGACCCCGTGCCCGCCCAGCGGACGCTCGTACGCCCGTACGTCCTGACCCGCGGCCGCACGCAGTCGCGCCGGCACCTGGCGATCGAAGCGCTCGTCTCGACGCGCGCCGGCGCCCACTGGAACGGTGCCCGGCTGACCGGCGAGCTCCGCTCGGTCCGCACGCTCTGCTCCCGCCCGCGCTCGGTCGCCGAGGTCGCGGCCACGCTGAGCGTGCCCCTCGGCGTCGTCCGCGTGCTGCTGGACGACATGGCCGAGCAGGGCCTGGTCACCATCCACGACAACCGGGTCAACGCCGAGGGCCGCCCGGCGGTGGCGCTGATGGAGCGCGTTCTGCACGGCTTGCGCAGCCTCTGAGCATTACGCTCACCGGGTGACCGAGGAATCCGAGAACTCCGGTGGCGAAAGCACTCTGACCGTCCTGCTCGCCGGCGGGGTGAACCTGGCGATCGCCGTCATGAAGCTGATCGCGGGCATCATCACCGGCTCGGGCGCGATGCTCTCCGAAGCGGCCCACTCGGTGGCCGACACGTTCACCGAAGTCCTGCTGCTGACCGCGTTGAAACGTTCCGACCGCCCGGCCGACCGCGTGCACCCCTTCGGCTACGGCAAGGAGCGCTACTTCTGGTCGCTGCTCGCGGCGGTGTCGATCTTCGCGTCGGGCTCGATGTTCGCGCTCTACGAGGGCGTGTCGACACTGCTCGGCCACGGCGAAGCGCAGAGCACCTCGATCCTCAGTTACCTCGTGCTGGCGGTGGCGTTCCTGCTCGAGGGCACGTCGTGGGTGCAGGCGGTGCGCCAGACCGTGCGAGAGTCCAAGGCCGAAAACCGGTCGTTCTGGACGTACCTCCGCCTGATCGACGACCCGACGCCGAAGACCGTGCTGTTCGAGGACTCCGCCGCGCTGATCGGCCTGCTGGTCGCGTTCGCCGGCATCGGGCTGCACCAGCTCACCGGCTCGGAGGTCTGGGACGGCGTCGCATCGATCGTCATCGGCGTGCTGCTCGCCTTCGTCGCCTACCTGCTCGGGCGGACGAACCGCGGCCTGCTCATCGGCCGCCAGGCCAACCCGGAGATCGTCCGCGGCGTCCGCGACCACCTCTCGGCCGCGCCGGAGATCGAAGCGGTCGTGGACCTGCAGACCATGCTGATGGGCACCGACCAGGTCCTCGTCTGCACCCGCGTCGACTTCGACGACTCCCTGAGCGCCGGCGACCTCGAACGCGCGTGCGTCCGGCTCGCGAGCGAGCTGACCGGGTCGTTCAACGACGTCACCGAGGTGTTCATCGAGCCGGTGCCGCGGACGGATCCCGAGCTGCGCGCGACGGTGCTGGCGCGCTACGGCGACATCGCGGAGCGCTGGAACACCCCGAACCAGTGAGCCCTCAGTACCCGAAGTCCTGGACCCAGTAGTTGCCCGCCTTGGTGAAGCCGACGCCGAGCTTCTTGAGGCTGCAGTTCAGGATGTTCGCGCGGTGGCCCTCGGAGTTCATCCAGGCGTCCATGACCTGGGCCGCGGACGTCTGGCCCTTCGCGATGTTCTCCGCGCCCGGCTTCGAGTAGCCGGCGATCTTGATGCGCTGGTCGAACGTGGTGCCGTCGGGGCTGGTGTGCGAGAAGAAGTCGCCGGCCGACATCTGGTCGCTGTAGTCCTGCGCGGCCTCGGTCAGGTGCGATTCCTCGGTCAGCGGGTCGCAGCCCGCCTTCGCGCGCTCGTCGTTGACCAGCGAGAGGACCTGGCCGGTGGCCGTGGCCGCGACGCGGGCCGCGGCCTTGGTGGTCGGGGGCGGCGCCGCCGACGTCGTCGGCTGCGGGGCCGCGGAGGTCTCGGTCGGGGTGGGCGCCGCGCTGGACGTCGTCGGAGCGGGGTCGGTGGGCGCGGGCCCGGCCGGCGTGCTCGGCCGGGTCTTGCCACCGGCGAGGTCGGTGCCGCTGCCGCCACCGGAGCCGGCGGGCGCGTTCGGCAGTACCAGCGCCGCGGCGCCGAGCTCGGCGGTGTTTCCTTCCGCGGAGGCCATCCAAGTGCCGGCCGCGGCGGAAAAAACGCCGAGCAGCACACTGAGTGACACCATCACCACGCGAGCACGTTCACCAAGGGGGGACACGGCGCAGGAACGTATCACGGGACGATTACGACGAGAACCTGCTAACGCACTGATCACATTTCTTCGGTCGCACTCGTCGCCGACGGGCAGGAATTTCGCGGCAATCGGACGCTCCCGCGTTACTCCATTCAGCCGTGCCGCACGACGAACGTGGCGTCGCCGGACGCCGTCACCGGGCGCCCGGTCGGGTCCTGCCCGGTCGCCGTCGCCTTGCCCGTGAACCCCTGTTTCCCCGCGACGGTGGTGCAGGTGTAGGTGATTTCGGCGTCCGCGGCCAGTTCGGGCACGGTATGCGCGCACGACGGCGTGTGGTCGTCGACGACGGACACGGCGGTCAGCGGCACGTCACCGGTGTTCTTGACCAAGACGGAAAACGTGACGGTGCCGCCTTCCGCGACTTCGTACGGCGTCGCGTCCTTCATCACCGCGATTTCAGGGTGGACGACGTCGACTTTTGCTTCACCCGACGATTGCACGGAGCGACCGGTCGGATCCGATCCGGTCACTTCCGCGGCGTCGGTGAAATCGTCGTCCGACGCTTTCCGGGTGCAGGTGTAAGTCTGTGTCGCACCGGCGGGCAGGGCGTCGAACGCCTTCGCGCACGGCTGATCGTCCACAACGGACACCCCGGTCAGTGCGACGTCGCCAGTGTTGCGCACGACGACGGTGAACGTGACCTCGTCGCCAGCGCGCACCGTCGCGGGCTTCGCGTCCTTCGTCAGCTTCAGCGCCGGGTGGATGACGTCGATCTCGTCGCTGTCCGCCGCGGCGACCGGCGGGCCGACGGGGGCGTTCGCCGTCGCTTTGGCGGTGGTGACGACGTCGTCGGCCGGGGCGGTCGTGGTGCAGTCGAACTTCTGCGCGGCGCCCTTCTCCAGCCGGTCGAACGCCTTCGCGCAGGACGCGTCGACCCGCACCGCGGTCAGCGGCCCGTCGCCGGTGTTGGTGACGGTGATCGTCGAGGTCACGGGGTCGCCTGCGCGGAAGGGGCCGCCGTGGACGTCCTGGGCGATCGCCAGTCCGGGGTGCAGCACGGTGTAGGCCGCGTCGTCGGTGGCGCTGACCTGGCGGTTCGTCGGATCGGTTCCCGTCGAGGTGGCGGAACTCACGAAATTGTCGGTGCCGGCGGCTACCTTGCAGGAGTGGCGCTGGGAGGCGCCGGGAGGGAGGGTGCCGATGGACTGAGCGCACGCCGGAGTGCGACTGTCCACAACGGACACGTCGGTCAGTGGCACGTCACCGGTGTTCGCGACGACGAGGGTGAACGTCACGGTGTCGCCTTGCCTGACCTGCGCGGGCGCCGCGTCGTTCGTGATCGTGACCGCGGGGTGGATGACCTTGACCGGGACCTCGGCGGTGGCGGTCACCGGACGGTTCGTGGCGTCGGTACCGGTCGCTTTCGCGGTGGCGGCGAAGTCGGCGTCGCCGGCGACCTCGGTGCAGCTGTAAGCCTGCTTCGCCTGTGGCTCGAGCGGCCCCAAGGACTTGGTGCAGTCCGGGGCGAGCTCGTCGGCCACCGAAACTTCCCGCAGCAAGCTGTCGCCGGTGTTCGTGACGGTGATCGTCGACGTGACGGTGTCGCCTCGGCGGACCAGTTTGGGGTCGGCCGTCCTGGTGATCGCGATGCCCGGGTGGACGACGTCCACGGTGGCGACGGCGGAGGCGGTGACGTCCGGGCCGGCCGGCGGGGTGGCGCTCACCCGCACGGTGCGGGTGACGTCGTCGGCCGGCGCGGTCGCGGTGCAGCCGAACTCGCGGGTGCCGCCGGGCTCGAGCGCGCCGTCGATCACCTGGTTGCAGCCGGTGGTTCGCGCGGCCTGCTCGTCCGTGACGTGGAGGCCGGTCAGCGGCACGTCGCCGGTGTTGCGCACGGTGATCCGGAACGGCACGGTGTCGCCCTCGCGGAACGGGCCGCCCGTGACGTCCGCGGTGATCGCGACGGCGGGGTGCTGCACGGCGAACGCGGCCTCGGCGGTGGACGTGACCGACCGGGCGGTCGGATCGGTGCCGGTCACCACCGGCTTGTTCGTGAAGCCGGTGGCGGCCGCGACGGTCGTGCACGAGTACGACTGTGTCGCCTGCGGCTGGAGCGTGCCGAGGGGCTTCGCGCACGCGGCGACCTGGTCGTCCGCGACCGCGACACCGGTGAGCGGCACGTCGCCGGTGTTGGTGGCGGTGATCGTCCAGGTCACCGTGTCGCCTTCGCGGACCTGCGCGGGCGCGGCCTTCGCGGCGAGCGCGACGGCGGGGTGGATGACGTCGACGACGGCGTCGTCGGTCACCTTCACCGGGCCGCCGAGCTGGTCCTTGGCGGTCGCGGTGGCCGTGTTGGTGAAGTCGTCGGCCGGCGCGGGCGCGGTGCAGGTGTACGTCTGCTTGCCCTGCGGTGCCAAAGCGCCGATCGCCTTGGCGCAGGCCGGGGTCCGGTCGTCGGCGACGGCGACGTCGGTCAGCGGCGTGTCACCGGCGTTGGCCACGGTGATCGTGAAGGTCACCGGGTCGCCGACGCGGGCGATGGCGGGGGCGGCGTCCTTTGCGAGCGTCAGCGCCGGGGTGATCACCGTGACGGTGGCCGACGCCGTGGCGGTCACCGGCTGACCGCTGCGGTCGGTGCCGGTGGCGGTCGCGTGGGACGTCGTCGTGCGGGACGGGTTCGCCGTGCACGTGTACGTCTGCGTCGCGCCCGCGGCCAGGCCGCCGGGGAAGGTGCGCGAGCACGACGTCGTCGTGTCGTCGGTGACGGTGACCGGCGCCAGGGGGCTGTCGCCGGTGTTGTGCACGGTGACGGTCCAGGTGACGGGGTCGCCGGCGTGGATCACCGGCGGGTTCGCGGTCTTGGTGAGCTCGACGGCGGGCGCGATCGTCGGCGCGGGTGCGTCGGCGGTGGCCGTGACCTGCTTGCCGAGCTCGTCGGTGGCCGTGGCGGTCGCGGTGGTGACGCCGTCGGCGATCGGAGCCTTTGCCGTGCACTCCCACGTCCGGCTTTCGCCGGGGGCGAGCGTGCCGGGCGGCGACTGCTCGCACGAAGGCGTCTTCGGGTCGGTGACCCGGAGGCCGCTGAGCCCGGTGTCGCCGGTGTTCACGGCCTTGACCGTGAACGTCGCGGTGTCGCCGGCGCGGTAGGCGGGCCGGTCGGCGGTCTTCGTGAGGCCGAGCGCCGGGTGCAGGACGTCGACGTGGGCGGCGGCGACGCCGTCGAGGGGGTCGCCGAGCGCACTCGTGCCGGTCGCCTTGGCTTCGATCGTCGAGTCGTCGGCCGGGGCGGGTCCGGTGCAGGTGTAGCCGACCGTCTGGCCCGGGGCGAGCGTGCCGAGCGGCTTCGCGCACGGCGGGAAGGCGTCGGCCGTCACCTGCACCCCGGTCGCCGGGACCCCGCCCGGGTTGGTGACGGCGACGGCGAACGTGACCGGCTCGCCGGCGTGCGCCTTGGGCTGGGTCGCGCGCAGGGCGAGCTGGAGTTCGGGCACCGGCACCGAGAACGCGAGGTTCTGCGCGAGGTAGGCGTCGCCGGTGGTGACGAAGCCGAGCTTCGCGCTGGTCGCGCCGGCGGCGACGCGGTCGACGTTGAACGCCTTCGCGTCGACGCTGAAGTTGTTCTTCACGGCCGGGCCGGCCGCGTTGTCGGCGTTCGCGACGAAGAAGTTGGACGTTCCGCCGGTCGCGGGCTCGGCGGCCGGGGTGCCGTCGACGAGGAACTGGTCGCCGGAGGCACCCCAGTCGCCGTCGTAGGCGGTGACGCCGAGGTGCGCGTCGGCGGCCGCGGCGCGGAAGCCGGTGATCGTCGTCTCCGCGGCCGGGGCGCCGGCGCTCTGGTGGACGTGCCCGTCGTAGACGACGACCTTGCGCTTGTTCGGCGCGAAGTCCGCGTTGCGCTCCGGGTAGGCGTAGACGAGGGCGATCGACCACCCGCCGACGCAGTCGAAACCCTTGGCGGCCCAGACGTTCCCGACCGTCAGGCCGAGCGCCGTCCCGGTCGGGGCGTTCGCGAACCGGTCGGTCACGTCGGCGTGCGCCGAGTAGTAGCCCGCGTCTTCGGCGTACCCGGAAGGCGTGAGGTCGACGGACTTCGCGCTGCCGACCGAAAGCCGGACGTTCTGCTTCGCGGGCGTACCCGGCGGGAGAACAGCGCTCCGGCACGTCGTGCTGCCGGCCCAGTTCAGCCGGGCGAACGCGATCTTCGCGCCCGGCGGGATGCTGACCGACGCGCTGGCCGAGTCGAAGGTGCCCGGGTCGGCGTCGATGTCGGCCCACTGCAGGAAGAAGTCGTCGTTGGCGAGGGTGTCCTTGCGGTCCGCGGTGTTCGCGCAGGCGGCGGGCGTGGCGACCGGGCCGGAAACCGGCGCGTGGTCGGCGTCGACCGGGCAGCGCAGGACGCCGTTGCCCGCGTACAGGAAGTCTCCGTAGACGACGGCGTCGTAGCCCACCGCGAACGGCGGGGCGGCGGTCGCGCTCGCCGACGGCACGACGGCCGAGGCCAGGAAGACCAGTGCCAGCACCACAACCAGGCGAAGCGGTCTTTCGGGCAACGGCACTCCTCGCCACCTCCGGGGCCGAGACGACCTTGGGAGCCTGGCACGAGCGCCGGGGTTACGCCTTCGAACTCACTCGTTCGTGGATCCGGTCAGCTTCGCCGTCGACTCGTGGGTGAGGGTCGTCGCCGCCTCGACGAACCCGATGACCGTCCGGAGTTCGTCGTCGGTGTAGCGGTCGCAGAGCTCGTACATGCCCTTGACCAGGTGGTCCCACAGGTGCACGCCGCTCGCGATGGCCTGCTCGTCCAGCGCGATCAGCACCCGGCGGCGGTCGTCGGGGTGCGGGCGGCGGCCGACGATGCCCTTGCGCTCCAGCCGGTCGATCATCGCCGTCACCGACGCGGGCGCGAGCCCGGACAGGCGCGCGAGGTCCTTCGGCGTCTGCGGCCCGAACCGCGCGAGGTAGTCCAGGACCTTGGCGTCGACCGCCGAGAGCCCGCGCGTCTCGGCGATCGCGGTGTGGAACATGACCGTCTCGGTCGACAGCTCCCGCGACCTGAACAGGACCTCTTCGACCAGCCGCGCACGTTCGCTTGACACGGCCGCCAGCCTAGCGCACTCTTTAGTTCGACAGAACGAATTAGTTACTAAGAGATTCGAGGGGACGAACGACATGACCAAGGCGCTGATCATCGGGGGCGGCATCGCGGGCACGATCACGGCCATCGCCCTGCACGAAGCCGGGCACGAACCGGTGCTGTTCGAGGCGTACGACCGCGGCGCGGAGGGCGTCGGCGCGTTCCTGACCCTGGCGGTGAACGGCCTGGACGCGCTGCTCCCGCTCGGCCTGAAGGACGTCGTCCGGCGCACGGGCTTCGACTCGCCGCGGATGTCGATCGGGCTCGGCGACGGCACCCGGCTGACCGATTTCCCCCTCGGCGGCGCACTCCCGGACGGCACCGTGAGCCAGACCGTCCTGCGCTCCGAGCTTTACGTCGCCCTGCGCGACGAAGCCGCGCGGCGCGGCATCCTCGCCGAGTACGGCAAGCGGCTGATCGGCGCGAGCCAGACGGACACGCACGTCAGAGCCGACTTCTCGGACGGCTCGCACACCGACGGCGAACTCCTGATCGGCGCCGACGGCCTCCGCTCGCGGGTCCGCACGATCATTGACCCGGACGCGCCGCCGCCGCGGTACGTCCCGCTGCTCAACACCGGCGGGATCGCCGAAGGTCTCACGCTGCCGGACGAGCCCGGGGTGCTGAACATGGTGTTCGGCAAGCGGGTCTTCTTCTGCCACGTCGTCAGCCCGGACGGCCGTGTCTGGTGGTTCGCGAACCCGGCCCGCAAGACCGAGCCGACCGCGTCCGAACTGGCCGCGCTCGCCAGGGACAAGCTGCGGAAAGAGCTGCTGGACCTGGTGTCCCGCGACCGGACGCCCGCCACCGGGATCATCCGCGCCACGCGGGAGGTCTACCCGGCGTGGCCGACGTACGACTTCCCGTCGGTCCCGGTCTGGCACCGCGGCCGCATGGTGATCATCGGCGACGCGGCGCACGCGACGTCACCGGCGGCGGGCCAGGGCGCGTCGATGGCCATCGAAGACGCCGTCACCCTGGCCAAGTGCCTCCGCGACGTGCCGGAGGTTCCGCGGGCCCTCGCCACCTACGAGGGCCTGCGGCGCGAGCGCGTCGAAGCGGTCGTCGCGGCCGGCAAGCGCAACGGCGAGCAGAAGGTGATCGGCCCGGTCGGGCGCGTCGTCCGCGACTTCTTCATCAAGCGGGTGTTCTCGAAGCCGTTCGACGAGGACCCGAACGCCTTCATGTGGGAGCACCGCATCGACTGGAACGAGAAGATCGCGGCCTAGCGCCAGGTGTCGACGCGGTGGAAGTTCTTGTACGCCCGGCTCGGGGTCGGGCCACGCTGCCCCTGGTAGCGGGACCCGGCCTCGGTGGAGCCGTACGGGTGCTCGGCCGCGCTCGACAGGCGGAAGATGCAGAGCTGGCCGATCTTCATGCCCGGCCACAGCGTGATCGGCAGGTTGGCGACGTTCGACAGCTCGAGCGTGATGTGCCCGGAGAACCCGGGGTCGATGAACCCGGCGGTCGAGTGCGTGAGCAGCCCGAGGCGGCCGAGCGAGGACTTGCCCTCGAGGCGGCCGGCAAGGTCGTCGGCCAGCGTGACGAGTTCGTACGTCGACCCGAGCACGAACTCGCCCGGGTGCAGCACGAAGGGCTCGTCGCCCTCCTTCTCGACCAGCGAGGTCAGCTCGTCCTGCTGCAGCTGCGGGTCGATGTGGGTGTACTTGCTGTTGTCGAAGACGCGGAAGAACCGGTCGAGCCGGACGTCGATGCTCGACGGCTGGACCATGCCGGCATCGAAGGGGTCGATGCCGAGCCGGCCGGCGTCGAGCTCTTTGCGGAGGTCACGGTCACTGAGCAGCACGCCCGGCAGCCTATCCGGTGGGCTCAGGCGACCCGCATGTGCTGCGCGTAGGACGTATCGGGCGCGAAGATCTTCTCGAGCCGCTTCACATACCCGCGGCGCCCGGCCCGCCCGATCCGTTCCTGCAGCGCCGTTGCGCCGGGGATGAACCGCCGCACGGTCTCGGCGGCGAAGTTGACCCCGGCCACGGCGACGATCGCGGCCTGCGCCACGGGATCGTTCGGCAGCTCGAGGAAGTCCGCGTTGGTCTTCCCGAGCACGAGCCTGCTGATCGAGGAGTGCACGGCGACGGAGACGTGCGACAAGACCTTCCCGACGGCCCCGCGCCCCTCCCCGACGGCGGCGTTGGCCTCGACGAGCGCCTTGGCGAGCCGCTTGGAGTCGTCGTCCGGGATGAACTCGGTGGCGGCGAGCAGCCACAACAGGCGCCAGGCGTCTTCTTCGGACGTGGGCAGCAGCTCGTCGTCGACGCCCATGAGCCAGCCGATGTAGCGCCAGAGGTGCAGGATGTCGCCGCGTTCGCGCGCGGAGTACCGGAGGCCGAGCAGCTGCGTACCGAAGACGTAGACGAGCGAGAAGAGCAGCAGCGTCCCGGCGGTCTGCACCTGGTTGACGGGCCGGTCCCAGGCCTCGTAGTCCCAGTCGTCCCGCCCGTTCATGGCGGCGCGCACGTGGGCGTGCACGAGCCGGATCCGCAGGGCGGAGGCGTACCCCTTCTCACCGTGCTTGAGCGAGCCGGGCGTGGTGACGTCGATCCACCAGGTGGCGGTCTCGACGAGCCGCCGCGTGGCCTGGTACTCGATTTCCCCGGTCCCGACCAGCGCTTTCGTCGCCCGGGACGCGAGGTAGCCGCCCATCAGCGACATGTCCCCGAGCGGGAAGAGCCCCAGCAACCCGGCCCGAGTGATGGCGCGCGCCCCGCGCTCGAGCCGCTCGTCGTCGACCCAGTAAGGCTTGGCGTCGACCTGCTCGAAGAACTCCTTGAGCGGCCCGGACGCCACCGGCCCGCCCCGGAGCGCGTCCTCGAAGAGCCGCCGCCCCTGCCCCTTCGGCTGCCGCGCCATCCAGGCGACGACGTCGTCCGCGAGCCGGTCCTGCACCTGCGCGAACTCCCGCAGCCGGGCCACCTGCCGCTCGTCACCCCGGATGTCCCCGTCGATGAACAGCCGCGACGCGAGCCGGAACCCGCCCTGGCGGAACAGCTCGGGATCCTCCATGCTCACCTCCGAGGTCGACAACAAGTGTTGTCACTTGACGCGCCGACGTCAAGGAGGAGGGGTCTGGACAAGGGGATCACGCCGCCGTGTATGCTGGCGACACACTGCGGATGTAGTTCAATGGTAGAACATCAGCTTCCCAAGCTGAATACGCGGGTTCGATTCCCGTCATCCGCTCTCACCGAAACCCCGGGCATTCCGCCCGGGGTTTTCGCTTTCCAGCCGCGCCCGCAATTCAACCGCGTGCGCGTCGGGCAATCCCGTTTCCACCGCCCGTTCCCACGCCTCGAAAGCCGACGGCGAACCCAAGCGGTGCAACAACTCCGCGCGCGACGCGTGCCACCACGGGTAATCCGCCAAATCCGGCAACGCGTCCACCAAAGCCAACGCCGCCGACGGCCCGTCGCGTTCCGCCACCGCCGCCGCGCGATTGAGGCGGACCACCGGGGTGTCCTGGATCGACAACAGCACGTCGTACCAGGAAATCACCGCGTTCCAGTTCGTCTCCGCGTACGACGGGGCCAGGTCGTGGCAGGCCGCGATCGCCGCCTGGACCACGTACGGGTTCGGGATCGACGGGGTGCGGCGCAGGCCCACGCCGACCAGCTCGACGCCCTCCTTGATCAGCTCGGCGTTCCACGCCGAACGGTCCTGGTCGGCCAGCAGCACCGGCGTCCCCGTCGCCGAAAAGCGGGCCGGGCGGCGGGCGTCCTGCAGCAGCACGAGCGCCAGCAGACCCAGCGCCGTCGGCTCGTCCGGCATCAGTGACGCCAGCAGCCGAGCCAGCCGGACGGCTTCGTCGAGCAGCGAAACGCGGCCCGTGTAGCCCTCGTTGAAGATCAAGTACACCGTCGACGCCACGCCGGACAGGCGCAGCGGCAGCTCCGAAGCGGCCGGCACGCGGTACGGGATGCGTGCCTGGGCGATCTTCTGCTTCGCGCGCGTCAGGCGCTTCGCCATCGTCGCTTCGGGGACCAGCAGCCCGCGGGCCACCTCCGCGGTCGACAAACCGCCCAATGTCCGGAGCGCCAAAGCCACCTGGGCGTCCAGCGACAGCGCCGGGTGGCAGCACGTGAACACCAGCCGCAGGAGGTCGTCGCGGACCGAAACCGGGTCGGGGGTCGGGTCGATGGCCGGCATCGCGTCCGCCTCCTTCCCGAGGCGCTTGGCTTCGCGGCGGACGACGTCGACCGCGCGGCGGCGGGCCGCCACCAGGAGCCAGCCGCGGGGGTTACCGGGGACGCCGTCGCGCGGCCACGTCTCGAGCGCGCGCACGACGGCGTCCTGCACCGCGTCTTCGGCCAGGTCGACGCTGCCGGTGACGCGAACCAGCGTGGCCAGTACCCGGGTCCCCTCGTCCCGGACCAGCCGCGCGACCGCGTCCCCGGCGTCGGTCACTTGCCGAAGTCGACGACCGGCCGGACTTCGATCGCGCCGTCCCAGGCGCCCGGGATCTGCGCCGCGCGCTTCACGGCTTCGTCGAGGTCGGCGCATTCGAGCAGGTAGAAGCCGGTCAGGGCTTCCTTCGTCTCCGCGTACGGGCCGTCGCTCGTGACGATGTCGCCGCCCTTGCCGCCGGTGACGCGCACCGTCGTCGCGGTGGCCGTCGGGTACAGCGCCGCGCCGCCGCGGATGACGGCCTGGGCGCCGTCGTGGAACTCGTTGTAGTCCTTCATCATGTCCGCGGCCTCGGGCTTGGTCGGGTCGACGTCGGAGGCGTAGATGATCGCGGCGTACTGGGGCATGGCTGCTCCTCACAGGATCCTGACCGGCGCCGATCGCCGGCTCTCACTGTAAGGACGAACGGGACTGGCGTCCCCTGGACACTCAGCCCTCGACGAGTTCCCAATCGCCGTCCGGGGTGGCGCGGTCGTAGACCTGGCCGGGCGCGGCCTTCAGCACCGTGCGGACGTCCGGGTACAGGTTCGCGACGTGCTCCAGCTCCAGGCCCTCGACCTCGAAGTCCTCCGCTTCCGGGACCTCGAAGCCGACGAACAGCCACGTGCCGTCCTGCTCGCGGACGACCTGGCGGACCGCGCGCAGCGGCTGCTGCGGACCCGTCGGGATCTCCGTCAAGCCGCTGCTGATCTGGGCTTCGTCGTCCGGCGAGCCTTCGAACTTCCAGGCCGCGCGGCGCTGGGCCAGCAGCCGGATGTCCTCGTCTTCGTCGTCGGAACCGGTCACCGACGACAGCAGCCACGTGCGGCGCTCGGGGTCCCAGTCGGCGGCCATGCCCGTCGGCACGCTCGCGAGCGCGCCCAGCTGCGGCAGCAGTTCGACGGCTTCGCGCAGCGACAGCTTCCCGAAGCTCTCGCGGTTGACCACCACGTCATCGGACAGCTCGGTGCCGTCGCTGATGAAGAAGTCGTCCTCGTCGTCCAGGACGACGAAGCCCAGCGCGTCCGGGTCGTTGACCAGAGCCAGTGCGATGATCACCGGCGCTTCCGGGTCCTGGCGCAGCGGCCAT
The DNA here is from genome assembly GCF_014873755.1 of Amycolatopsis lexingtonensis. Lineage (NCBI taxonomy): Bacteria > Bacillati > Actinomycetota > Actinomycetes > Pseudonocardiales > Pseudonocardiaceae > Amycolatopsis > Amycolatopsis lexingtonensis. The sequence continues at coordinate 7,532,823 of NZ_JADBEG010000001.1, read as the reverse complement.
GCGGTCGACATGCGCAACATCCCACCATCGGCGCGGTGCGGCCGAGGAGCCGGGGTCACCCGATCGGCTAATTCATCGGCTGTTGATAATTTGCCCTCGCCGGATCACCATGGGGCCATGGTGCTCTCCAAGCGGGTCGCCCGCTTCAACCGCGTCGCGACCAACCAGGTCCTCAAGCACGTTGCCGGCTGGGCGCCCGGCTTCGCCCTCGTCGTCCACAAGGGACGGAAGTCCGGCCGCGAGTTCCGCACGCCGGTCAACGTCTTCCGCACGAAGGACGGCTTCGTCGTCGCGCTGACCTACGGGCCCGACGCCGACTGGGTCAAGAACGTGCTCGCCGCCGGCCGCTGCACGCTGGTCTTCCGGCGGAAAAAGGTGGCCGTGCACGGCGCCGAGCTCGTGCATGATGAGTCGCGGCAGGCCATGCCGGTGCCGATCCGGCAGGTGCTCGGCCTGCTGGACGTCCACGACTTCCTGCTGCTGAAGCGGGACTAGGGGGAGAAGTGCTCGAAGGCGAACTCGTCCGGCTGCGCGCGCTCGAGCCGGAAGACGCCGACCGGATCCATCCGTGGGGCTCCGACCCCGAGGTCGGCCGGTGGATGAACACCGGCTACCCGCGGTCGCTCGCGCAGCTCCGCAAGCACGCCGCGGAGCGCCCGGTCAACAGCTACGAACTCGTCGTCCTCGGCATCGAAGCCGACGGCAAGCTGATCGGCATCGTCGACCTCCGCGACGCCGTGCCCGAGGTCGGCAACGCCGAGCTGGACATCTACATCGGCGACGCCGGGTACCGCAACGGCGGCGGTTACGGCACCGAAGCCCTGCGCCTGATGTGCAACTACGGCTTCAACTCCATGCGGCTGCACATGATCACGCTCTGGGTGGTCGCCGAGAACGAGCGCGCGCGGCACGTCTACCGCAAGGTCGGGTTCTCCGAGGACGGCCGCCACCGCGAGGCGTTCGTCGCGGCCGACGGCCGGCGCCACGACATGATCCTGATGAGCATGCTCAAGGGCGAGCTGAAGTGAGTCGCGTGGGCGCCCGCAGCCGCCACGCCTCTTCGAGCAGCTCGCGCAGCTGATCGACGTCGACCTTCTCCAGGTCGACGATGACCATGCCGTGGCCGTCGTAGTGCGGAGTCGTGAAGAAGGCCGCGTCGCCGGAATCCAGCAACGCGGCCTTCTCGTCGAGTCCGCACAGCACGACCAGGCCGCCCTCGGCCTCGGTGCGCAGCCGCGCGAACCCCTTGCCCGCCACCTTCAGCGCGGGCGTGCGGTACCAGGTCGACGCCTCGACCTCGGGCAGTCCCGAGGCCAGGCGCACGACGTCTTCCCAGGTCGTCATGGGTCCATTGTCGACCCGGCGTCTTGGAAATAGCGGAGCTACGGCAGGCGGGTGATCCGGTCCGCCGCGGGCGGGGCCAGGTTCGGGTGGGCGCCGAGGTACGCGATCAACGCGTCCAGGTCCACCGGTCCGCCGGCCAGGTTCGTGCCCTTGGTGAACTCGGTGAAGCCGTCCCCGCCGGCGGCGAGGAAGTTGTTCACCGACACGCGGAACGTCGCCGCCGGGTCGACCGGCGTGCCGTTGACCGTGATGTCCGAGACCCGCGAGCCGATCGGCGCGCCCGCCGAGTACGAGTAGTGCAGCGAGCTCGAGATCTGCAGGATCTTCGTGCCGCTCGCGGACCACTGCTGTTCCAGCACGTTCTTCAGGTTCGCGCCGGTCAGCGTGATCGTCTGCATGATGTTCGAGAACGGCTGGACGGTGAACGCCTCGCCGTAGGTCACCACGCCGTCGCCCTCGCCGTTCGCGGACGACTTGTACGTCAGATCGGCGCGGATGCCGCCCGGGTTGGTGATCGCGACGACCGCGTTGTTCGACGCCGTGCCCGCGAGCTGCGCGTCGGCGATGACGTCGCCGAGCGGCGACTCGCCGGCCGCGTTGCCCGCCGCCGGCAGGTCCGCGGTGATGGTGCCGACCTGCTTGTTCGCGATCGGGCCGGACTTCGCCTTGGCGTCGGCGACCAGCGCGGCCACGGCCGGGTCCGGCGTGACGGTCCGGGTGACGATCTCGTTGAACGCCTTGGTCTGCGAGCGCACGACGTCCCGCGTCTTCAGGCTGATCTTCAGGTCCACCACCGAAAGCAGCCTGCCGAACGACGAGCCCTGGATGACCGGCCGCGGCTGGCCCGCCGGGTCGTTGATCACGCAGTTGTACTGCTGGTGGCTGTGCCCGGTGAAGAACGCGTCGACCTTCGGCGTCACCGCGGCCGCGATCGCGGCGGCCGGACCGGGGCGCAGCTTGCAGTCGTTCGGGCCCTCGACCTCGGTGCCGTCACCCTGGTGCATGAGCACGACCTGGGCCTTGACGCCGAAGTAGTCGAGCAGGTTCGCGGTGCGGTTGATCGCCTCGACCTCGTCGCCGAACTTCAGGCCCTTGATCGCCTCCGGCGTGACGACGGACGGCAGGTCCTTCAGCGTGGCGCCGATGACGCCGACCGGCACGCCGCCTTCGAACTTGACGGTGAACGGCAACAGCGCGGGCAGGCCGTTGGTGAAGTACACATTGGACCCGAGGAACGGGAACTTCGCACCGTCGAAGGTCGGCTGGAACTGGCAACCGTCCGTGGGGTGGCAGCCGCCGAACTGCATGCGCTGCAGTTCCTTGTAGCCCTCATCGAACTCGTGGTTCCCGACGACGGACGCGTTCACGCCCAGCATGTTCAGGAAGTCGATGGTCGGCTCGTCGTGGAACAGCGCCGAGGTCAGCGGCGACGCGCCGATGTTGTCCCCGGCGGACACGACGAACGAGTTGCGCACCTGCGAGCGGAGCTGCTTCACGTGCGTGGCCAGGTAAGCCGCGCCACCGGCGTCCACTGTGGTCCCGTCCGACTGCACGACCCGGCCGCTGGAGCCGGACGGCGGCTCGAGGTTGCCGTGCAGGTCGTTGAACCCGATGATCCGGACGTCGGTGGTGGGGTCCGGGCGCTGACCGGCGAACGCGGGCGCGGTGGTCACCGCCGTCGTCGCCAGCGCGGCCGCGGCGCACACCGCGAGCCGGGTTGAAAGCCTCATGAGTGTTCTTCCTCCGATTCGCGCCCAAGGTCCCCGAACGGGCGCACGGCGGAGGATTCTGCCTCGCGGAGCAGTCAGCTACCAGGGTCAAAAGACGGACGTAAAGCGAATGTCACCTAACGGCTTCCCTGAAGCAGCACCTCGGCGACGAGCTCCGGGTCGTCGTTCATCGGCACGTGCCCGCAGCCCGGCAGCAGCCGGAACGTCCCGTCCGGAGCGATCTTCCGCAGGTCGGCGACGCGCGGCCGGGCGAGGATCCGGTCGTGCGCGGCCCACGCGATGGTGACCGGGACGCCGGTGACCGGGCCGGTGAAGCGGAAGTCCCCGCGGGACTGGGCGGCAGTCGGCTCGAAGCCGGGTGCGGTCGCGAGCGCGTGGGCGTCCTCGACGACGGCGTCCGGGGTCAGCAGCGCCGGCTTCCCGACGATCATCCCGGTCAGCGCCTTGCGCCCGGCCGCGGTCGCGGCGATGCGGCGCACGACGTGCGGCGGCGTGCGCTGGGCGAGCGCGCGGTGGGCCTTGAGGGTGGCGATCGCGTACATCTTCTGCGTGCGGTTCCACAGCCCGGCCGGCGACAACGCCGTGACGCTGCGGACGAGCCCGGCCTGGCCGAGCGCCAGCGACAGCAGCCCGCCGAGCGAGTTGCCCGCGACGTGCGGCCGGTCGATCCCGAGGTCGGTGAACAGCTGCTTGAACAGCACCAGCGCGGGCTCGATGCCGTACCCGTTCGACGGCTCGGGCGACTCGCCGAAGCCCGGCAGGTCCACGGCGATGACCTCGCGATGCGGCGTGAGCAGCGGCACCACCGGTGCCCACGCCTGACGGCGGTGGCCGATGCCGTGGATCAGCACCAGGGGTTCGCCGGTGCCCACGCGGTCGTAGACGACGTCGTCCATTACCCGAGAGTAAGTCGGGGTTCGCGGAAAAGCTACAACCGTCGGTAACAGTTACTCTGCGTCCGGGTGAATCCGCGTGCCGGTGTCGGCCGACCGCTGGACGGCGTCGAGCACCCGGTGCACCCGCACGGCGTGCGCGAAGTCCGGCAGATCGCCCTTCAGGTGCCGCGCGTAGGCGTGCGCGACGTTGTACGACGGCTCGGCGCTGCGCCCGGCCAGCTGCGGGAGCTCGTAGCGCGCGGGCACGGTCAGCTTCTCCAGCGAGCCGGTCCGGCTGCCCCGCAGCGTCAGCTTCGCGATCCAGAACAGCGGGTCGGCGGCCTCGACGACCAGCGTGCCCTCGGTGCCGTTGACCTCCCAGTGGAAGTCCGTGGCGGGCGACGTCCCGCCGCGCAGGTGCATCGACGCGACCGCGCCGCCGGCCAGCACCCCCGTGACGGCGATCTGGTCCGGCGCGGTCATCGCGACCGAGTCGCCGGTGACCTCGTCGCGCACGCGCGGCCGGACGGTCGCCATCGTCGCCGACAGCTCGGTGAAGCCGCCGAGCACCATGTCGACGGCGTCGACGGTGTGCGCGAACGGGATGGTCAGCATCGTGGCCCCGCCCTCGGGGTGCAGCTGGTAGTCCCGCCCGGCGCGGACGCTCGGCCCCCAGTTCGCCCCCGACGCGATCAGCGACGTCGAAAGCACGCGGCCGACGTAGCCGTCCTTGATGAGGTCACGCAGGTAGCGCAACGCCGGCGCGGACCGTCCCTGCAGGCCGACGGCGGTCTGCCCGGTCTTCGCGGCTTCGGCGAGCGCCCGCGTTTCGGCCAGGCTGACGCCCAGCGGCCACTCGCTCAGCACCTGCTTGCCCGCGGCCAGCGCGGGCTCGATGAGCGCCCGGTGCTCGGACACCTTCACCGCGACGACGACCAGGTCGACCTCCGGGTGCCGGGCCAGCTCCCCGGCGTCGCCGAAGGTCAGCGGCACGCCGTACTTCTCCCCGGCCACCCGCGCCGTCTCGGCGCTGCTCCCGCTCAGTGCGCGGAGCTCGTAGCCCTCCACCGCGGCCAGCGCGGGCACGTGCGCGGTGGCGGCCCAGCCGCCGTTCGCGCTGAGCCCGACGATGCCGACCCGGACCGGTGCCATGAGCGTTCCTTTCGTTGCCTGTACAACACTCCGACGTGCGAAGCGTCGTAGTCATTCCCGGGTCCGCGCAAGGCGCATCCGGTTATCCCTGGATGACTTCGGCCACGCTCCGCCCCTGACCGATCGGCCCGTGGCGAGGTCGGCCAAGTGGCCGATGGGCGTCCGGACCGTCCGGCTCATCGACCGAAGCGGCACCCGGGTCAAGATCCATAACGTCGTCGGCATGACGAACGCACAGGTCACGGCCCTGCAGTACGGCTTCATCGGCTTTCTCGCGCTGTGGACCGTCATCCTGGTGCCGCAGCTGCTCACCCAGCTCGCCCGGTACGGCGGCCTGCGCCTGCGCGGCATCGCCACCACCGCGGCGGTGCTGCTCTACGCGTGCATGACGCTGGCGGTCGTCTTCCTTCCCCTGCCCGGCCCCGGCGCCCGCCGGCTGACGCAGACGGTGCAGCTGCACCCGTTCCAGTGGCTGACCGACATCCACTCCGAACTGCTCAAGCACGGGGAGCCGCTGTCGCAGTGGTTCGCGACGCAGACGTTCCAGCAGGCGTGCCTGAACGTGCTGCTGTTCGTCCCGCTGGGCGTGTTCGCCCGCATCCTGTGGCGCCGCGGCCTGGTCGGCACGACCTTGATCGGCTTCGCCGCGTCACTGCTCATCGAGATCACGCAGCTCACGGCGAACTTCGGCACCGCACCGTTCGTCTATCGCATCTTCGACGTCGACGACCTCATGAACAACGCGTTCGGCGCCGGCGTCGGCTGGGTCTTCGGAGCGCTCCTGCTCACGCTGCTGCGCGGCCGGCGTTCAACGGTCGGCGTGCAGCCGGCTCGGCGCGAGCGGGTCCACCTCGCCCAGACGCGCTAACCGCGCCTTCCGCTGCAGGGCCGCCCGCTTGGCGGCCCGCCGGTCCTCGAGGACGACGACGAGCGCGGCGACGGCCAGCACGAGCGCGACGAGCCCGAGGATGAGCGGAAGCTGCACGTGATCCTCCTCGGTACGACGCTGTGCGGGAGATCACAAAGGGTACGCAGGTCCGTGCGTGCTCCGCTACCCCTCGCGACCAGGCCGGGCGGCGAACCACGTCCGGTCGGCCGTCAGCCACCCGTCGAAGATCAGATCGGCCGAGGTCAGCGCCTCTTCGAGGGCGAACCGGCGGCAGGTGAACTCTTGCCGCCACCGTCGTCCTCGCGCCGAGTACCGCACGGTCGCGGACAGCAGATCGCCGTCGCGGACCACGTCGGCCAGCTCGACGGCCACTTCGCCGATCGGCCCGCCCTGGCCGGACGCGGCCGTGTCGAACCACTCCGGCGGGTGCCATTCGACGATCAGCCGCCCGTCCGGGGCGAGGTGGCGCCGGGCCGCGAGGAGCATCGCCTGCCGGTCCTGGTCGCGGGCGGTGTTGATCAGGTGGCTGGCCAGCAGAACGGCGTCGAACGTGCGGCCGAGGTCGAGGTCGGCGATCCGCGAGCACACCGTTTCCGCCCGGACGTGCTCCAGCATCGCGGGCGAGTCGTCCACCGCCACGACCTCGTGGCCCAGCTCGAGCAAGGGATGGGTGACCCGGCCCGGACCGCTGCCCAGCTCGAGGATCGACGCGCTCGGCCGGATCGCCGCGTGCACGATCTCCGGTTCGCCGCGGGGCGAGAGCAGCAGGTAGACCTCGACCGAGCAGCCGTCCGCGGTGACATCCATCCCCCGAGCGTGCCGGAAACTGGACGCGTGAGCACCCGACCTACCAAGGACCAACTCGCCGCCGCCCACAACACGACGATCCCCGACGTCATCGCCCCGGACCTCGACGTCCTCTTCTGCGGCATCAACCCCGGCCTCTACTCCGGCGTGCTCAAGCAGCACTTCGCCCGCCCGGGCAACCGCTTCTGGCCCGCCCTCCACGCCGGCGGGTTCACCCCGCGCCTCTACCTGCCCAGCGAGCAGGACCAGCTCCTCGACCTCCGCCTCGGCATCACGAACGTCGTCGCCCGGACCACCGCCCGTGCGGACGAACTCACCGCCGACGAACTGCGCGAAGGCGGCAAGATCCTCGTCGCGAAGGTCCTGGAGTACCGGCCGGCGTGGCTCGCCGTCGTCGGGATCACCGCGTACCGCACCGCGTTCGGCTTCCCCAAGGCGGGCGTGGGCCCGCAGGAACACGTGATCGGCGACACCCACGTGTGGGTGCTCCCGAACCCGAGCGGGCTCAACGCGCACTGGACGCCGGCCGGGCTCGGAGCGGAGTTCGGGCGGCTGCGAGCCGCATCCCGCGACTGTCGAAATCGTTGAACGACCTGCGGGCCACCCTCAGTAGCAACGACACCCCCATCAGGTTCTCCCCAGCCCCACCGCACGAACCCGCTCGCACCGTTTTCTACCGAGAGTTTGCTGTGACCGGACGGTTGGGCCATGAGGGGGAATTGGCGTCATGAGCTGCGCAATCGCGACTCGTACCAAGCAGGAGGAGTCACTTTTGGCCGGTCCCGGCAGGGGAGACCGGACGGCGCCGGGAGGCGCCCCAGGAGCGACGGCGCAGGAGACGGAGGCCCACGATGCACGGCATCGAGCCCACCCGCAGGCCCACGGGGCCGATCGGACCAGGCGGGCGCAGTCTCGGCGTGGCGGTCGTCGATCCCGTCCCGATCTACCGGGACGGTCTCGCCGCGCTCGTCCACCGCAGCCAGGGGCTGCACTGGGCGGGGCAGGCGGCCAGCCACCACGCCGCGCTGCAGCTGTGTGAGCAGGTCAAGCCGGACGTCGTCGTGCTCGATTCGGCGCTCGATCCGAACTGCCACCTGACCAAGCTGCTCAACGCCGGCGACCCGGCGCTGATCCTCGTCACGCTCATCCGTGACGCGAATCGCACCCAGCAGTACCTGGCGGCCGCGATCGCCGCGGGCGCGCACGCGATAGTGCCGCGGTCGATCGATTCACGGCGGCTCGCCGAAGCGATCCGGCGCGCCCACACCGAACGCCGGTACATCGACCCGGCGCTGGCCGCGCTGACCGCCCGGCCGAAGCGGTCGACCGTGCCCAAGGGCGACCTCGCCCACGACAGCCCGCCCGCCGGGCGCGGCGCGATGCCGCTGTCCAGGCGCGAATACCAGGTCCTCCAGCTCGTCGCCGAAGGTCTCGAGAACTCGGCGATCGCGAAGCTGCTGTTCCTCTCCGTCGAGACGGTCCGGACGCACGTGAAAAGCATCCTGCGCAAGCTGTCCGCGCGGGACCGGACACACGCGGTCACCATCGCCTTCCGCGGCGGGATCCTCATCGCCCGGACCGAGGACGGCCACGTGCCGGTGACGGCCGACACAACGGCGATCCCCGGGCACCGCTGAGGCCCTTCCCCAGGCACAACGCCACTTTTGTGTGGATTTCCGATACTCGGTAGTGCGGATCTGCTTGCTCCAGTTACCCGCAGGTAATATCCTGAAGTTACCGGCGAGTAAGGCGAGTATGTGCCCGGCCGGGGAGCCGAACACATTGGAGTGACGAAATGGGCCACTACAAGAGCAACGTCCGAGACCTGGAGTTCAACCTCTTCGAGGTACTCGGCGTGCAGGAGCGCCTGGGCAAGGGCGTGCTCGCCGAGTCCGACGAAGAGACCGCACGCGGGGTGCTGGCCGAGCTGAACAAGCTCGCCACCGGCCCGCTCGCCGAGTCGTTCGCCGACGCGGACCGCAACCCGCCGGTGTACGACCCGAAGACGTTCAGCGTGAAGATCCCGGAGTCGTTCAAGAAGAGCTACCAGCAGCTCATCGAGGGCGAGTGGTGGCGCCTCGGCCTGACCAACGACCTCGGCGGCTTCGGTCTGCCCCCGACCGTGCAGTGGGCCGCTTCCGAGCTCATCCTCGGCGCGAACGCCCCGCTGTTCATGTACATGGCGGGCCCGAACTTCGCGATGATCGTGGACAAGAACGGCACCGAAGAGCAGAAGCACTGGGCGCAGCTGATGATCGACCGCGCCTGGGGCGCGACGATGGTGCTGACCGAGCCGGACGCCGGTTCCGACGTCGGCGCGGGCCGCACCAAGGCCACCAAGCAGGAGGACGGCTCCTGGCACATCGACGGCGTGAAGCGGTTCATCACCTCGGCCGAGCACGACATGAGCGAAAACATCATGCACCTCGTGCTGGCGCGCCCCGAGGGTCCCGGCATCGAGACCAAGCCGGGCACCAAGGGCCTGTCGCTGTTCCTCGTGCCGAAGTTCCACTTCGACTCCAAGACCGGTGAGCTGGGCGAGCGCAACGGCGCCTTCGTCACCAACGTCGAGCACAAGATGGGCATCAAGGCCTCGACGACCTGCGAGCTGACCTTCGGCCAGCACGGCACCCCGGCCAAGGGCTGGCTGCTCGGCGAGGTCCACGACGGCATCGCGCAGATGTTCCAGGTCATCGAGTACGCCCGCATGATGGTCGGCACCAAGGCCATCGCGACGCTGTCGACCGGTTACCTCAACGCGCTCGAGTACGCCAAGGAGCGCGTCCAGGGCGCCGACCTGCCGAACATGCTGAACAAGACCGCGCCGCGCGTCACCATCACGCACCACCCCGACGTCCGCCGCTCGCTGATGCTCCAGAAGGCGTACGCCGAGGGTCTCCGCGCGGTCTACCTGTACACCGCGTCGTTCCAGGACCAGCTGTGGACCGGCGAGGGTGACCAGAAGGTCGCGCACGGCGTCAACGACCTGCTGCTGCCGATCGTCAAGGGCGTCGGCTCCGAGCGCGCCACCGAGCAGCTCGTGCAGTCGCTGCAGACCCTGGGCGGGTCCGGCTTCCTGCAGGACTACCCGATCGAGCAGTACATCCGCGACGCCAAGATCGACTCGCTGTACGAGGGCACCACGGCGATCCAGTCGCTGGACTTCTTCTTCCGCAAGATCGTCCGCGACAAGGGCGCGTCCCTGGCCTTCGTCGCCGGCGAGATCACGAAGTTCATCGAGTCCGAGGCGGGCAACGGCCGGCTCAAGAACGAGCGCGCGCTGCTCAAGCAGGCCCTCGAGGACACCCAGGGCATGCTGGGCTCGCTGATCGGCTACCTGACCGCGTCGCAGGAAGACCCGCAGAGCATCAACAAGGTCGGCCAGCACACGGTCCGGCTGCTGATGTCGGTCGGCGACCTGCTCATCGGCTGGCAGCTGCTCAAGCACGCCGAGGTCGCCATCGGCAAGCTCGACGCGGGCGCGTCCGCCAAGGACGTCCCGTTCTACGAGGGCAAGATCGCCGTGGCGTCGTTCTTCGCGAAGCAGGTGCTGCCGGAGCTGACCGCCCGCCGCGCCATCGTGGAGGCCGCCGACAACGCGCTGATGGAGCTGGACGAAGCCGCGTTCTGATGGTCACGAAAAGGGCTCTCCCCGCGTGGGGAGGGCCCTTTTCGCGTTTCAGGGCCGCGCGGGGCGGGCACTCCGCTCACCGAGTCCGATGGACACCTGGTCCGCGGATCCTTGAGAGGAGAAAGTGATGACTGTCGCCGGCATCGTCAGCGCACTCATCGTCGGGCTGATCATCGGTGTGCTGGGCCGTCTCGTCGCTCCCGGCAAGCAGAGCATCCCGATCTGGCTGACCATCGTGATCGGTATCGTCGCCGCCTTCATCGGCACGGCCATCGCGCGCGGTCTCGGGTACGCCGACACCAACGGCATCGACTGGCTGGAAATCCTGACCCAGGTCGTCCTCGCCGCCATCGGTGTGAGCATCGCCGCCGGCGCGTACGGCCGCCGAGGCGTCACCAGGTAACCCCGTCCCAGGCCGATCCGGCCCGGTTCGCCGTCGGGGGCGAACCGGGCCGGATCTTTTTCGTGCTCACCCCATCGGGGGTCTCCGGGGGCGACGCGCCGGGATCGGTGCGACCGTGGCGCTCATCGCCTACCCGAGGAGGCAGCTGTGCTGGGCGGACTTTGGGGCATCATCTCGACGATCATCGTGGGCCTGATCCTGGGCGTGCTCGGCCGCTTGTTCGCGCCGGGCGACCAGAAGATCCCGATCTGGCTGACCATCGTCGTCGGCATCGTGGCCGCGTTCATCGGCAACTGGCTCGCCGGCGTGTTCGGCGTCCGCGACACCGCCGGCATCGACTGGATCCGGCACATCTTCCAGATCGTGGCCGCCGTCGTCGGCGTCATCGCGGCTTCGGCGATCTACGCGAAGGTCAAGGGCGGCAGCCGCACTACCGCTTGAGCGCCAGGCCTGCGCCGGCGAGCAGCAGCGCGGCGGCGCAGGTCATCGCGGTGGTGAGCGCGGTCGCGGACGACGTCACGGCGAGGGTCAGGAACAGGCTGCCGAACGTGGCCACGCCGACGACCTGACCCAGCTGCAGCGTGGTGGTCAGCAGGCCGCTGACGTCCGCCGCGCGGGCGAGCGGGACGTGCGTCAGCGCGTTCACCATCAGGGCGCCGAACGCGGGCCCCATCGACAGCCCGAACAGCAGCAGGGCCACGAAGAACAGCGTCCCGCCGTCGCGGCCCAGCCCCAGCAGCGCGTAGGCGGCCGCTGATCCCACGTAGCCGGCCGGGGTCAGCCAGGCGTGCACGCGCGGTGGCAGCCGGTTCCAGAAGAACCCGCACAGGCCGAAGACGACGCCGCCGGGTGCCATCGCCAGGCCGGCGGCCATCGCCGTCTTGCCGAGGCCCGACTGCAGGTGCAGTGACACGCAGAAGAGGAAGCCGCCGTAGGACGCGACGCCCGCAGCCAGCGTGGCGAGTCCCGGTGCGACACCACGGATCTTGAGCACGGCCAGGTCGACGAGCGGGTCGCGCACGCGGCGTTCCACGACCACGAACAGCACGGCCAGCAGCACGCCTGCGGCGATCGAGCCGTACGTCCAGGCGGGCCAGCCGGTTTCGTGGCCGAGCACCAGCGGCAGCACGACGAGCACCACCGACGGCACGGCGATCGCGAGCCCGGCGAGATCGAGCCGTCGGCCCGCCTTCGCGCCGCCGCCCGGCACCACTTTGCCGGCGAGCACGGCCACGAGCACGCCGATCGGCACGTTCACCAGGAAGATCGGCCGCCAGCCGGCACCGAACAGGTCCGCGCCGACGAGCACCCCGCCGAGCACCTGACCGGCCACGAAGGCGACCGAGATGACCGCGGTGTACGCGCTGAGCGCCTTGGCCCGCGCGGCGCCGGTGAACCGCGCCTGGATGAGGCTGATGACCTGCGGCATCATCAGCGCGGCGCCCGCGCCCTGCGCGATCCGCGCGACGATCAGCGTCGCCGGGCCGGGCGCGAGGCCGCACAGCAGCGAGCAGACGGTGAAGGCGATCGTGCCGGTGACGAACAGCCGTCGTCGCCCGTACAGCTCGCCGAGGCGGGCGCCGGTGATCAGCAGCATCGCGTAGCCGACGGTGTAACCGGAAACGACGAGCTGCAGTGCGGCGCCGGACGCGCCGAGGTCGGTGCGGATGTCGGTCATGGCGACGTTCACGACGGTGACGTCGAGCAGCGCCATGAACTGGCCGAGCAGCAGGACGGCCAGCATGAACCACGGCCGCCGGTCCGGCCGGGCGGCCCGGTCCGTGGCCGGGGCAGGGGTGGTCAGAGTCATGGCTCCGAGCCTGCGTTCCGGCGGCTGCCCTCGGAGAGAGCCTGCTGGTGCTGGTGCTGTGAGTACCTGCTTCGACCGAAACTGTCGTACCCCTCGGGCACCATGTCCCGCATGACCCAGACGCAGGTCCACGCGAACCGCCGGGAGGAACTCGGCCAGTTCCTCAAGGCGTGCCGGGCGCGGATCGGCCCGGCGGAGGTCGGCCTCGAGCCCGGCCCGCGCCGCCGGCTCAGCGGGTTGCGCCGCGAGGAGGTGGCGCTGCTCGCCGGCGTCGGCGTCACCTGGTACACGTGGCTCGAACAGGGGCGGCCGATCAACGCGAGCTGGCAGGTCCTCGACGCGGTGGCGCGCACGCTGCGGCTGGACCACCCCGAGCGGGAGCACCTGTACCGGCTCGCGGAGCTGACCCCGGCGCGGCTGCCGTCGCCGGCCGAGGTGGTGCCGGACGCGGTGCGCGAGGTGCTGCGCGCGCTGGACCCGCTGCCCGCCACGGTCGTCAACGGCCGGTTCGACGTCCTGGAGTCGAACGCGGCGCAGGAGGAGCTGTTCTGGGAGTGGCACAGCATGCCGTGCCTGCACAAGAACCTGCTGTGGTGCTGCGTGACCGAGCCGAACGCGCGGCGGTTCCTGCTGAACTACGACGAGGAGGTGCCCCACATGGTCGCGCGGATGCGCGCCGAGTACGGCAGGCACGTCGGCGATCCGTCCTGGGAGGAGGACATCCGCCGGCTGTCGGCGCTGAGCCCGGAGTTCGTCGAGCTGTGGGCGCGGCACGAGGTGGCCGAACCGCGGGCGCGGCTGCGGCGGCTGGACCACCCGCGGGCCGGGCGGATGAACCTCCGGCTGACCGAGCTTGCGGTGTCCGAGGCGCCGGGGCTGCGGGTCCAGGTGTCCACTCCGGACGACGCGGCGACGTGGGCGCTGCTGCCCCGGACCAGGCGGTCGCCGTGACGGCCCTCGACCTGAGCGACCGGGGGCTGACGTCGGTGCCCGCGCTGCCACCCGGCCTGACCCGGCTCGACCTGTACAAGAACGCGCTCACGGAGGTTCCCGCGTCGCTGTGGTCCCAGACCGGGCTTCGCGTGCTGAACCTGGCGGCGAACCGGATTTCCGCGCTGCCGCCGGGGATCTCGGCGCTCGAGTCGGTGCACACGCTCGACCTGGCGCACAACTCGTTCGACTCGCTGCCGGACGAGCTGGGCGACCTGGCCGGGCTCACCGAGTACCTGTACGTCAGCGACAACCGGCTCACGGCGTTCCCGGCGGCGTGGTGCCGGCTGGGCCGGTTGCGGTACCTGGGCTGCACGGACAACCGGCTCACGGCGCTGCCCGCCGATCTGTCGGGATTTGCGTCCCTGCGCGAACTCCGGCTGTACCGCAACGAGCTGACCGCGTTGCCGGAGTCGATCGGTGCGCTCAAGGCGTTGCGGGAGCTGCACCTGCGGGGCAACCGGCTGACCGCGTTGCCGTCGTCGATCGGTTTGCTGAGCGAGCTGCGTCAGCTCGACCTGCGGGAGAACGCGCTGGTCTCCCTCCCGGCGTCGGTCGCTCAATTGTCCAAATTGGACAAGCTGGATCTGCGGTGGAACAAGCACTTCCGGGAGCCGGCCTGGTTGCGCGACTTCGAGGAGGCGGGGTGCATGGTCCTTCGCTGACAACTCAACAGAGAACGGTCGGACGCGGACCGTAGGTCGCCGTGTGCGACGTCCGGCGGACTTCGGCTCCGCTCGCGGCGTCGTAGAGCACGCGGGTGTCGGTGACGCTGAAGCCGGGTGAGCCGATCGACGGTACGCAAGGCTCGGTGCCCCCGAACTGCACCGGAGGGGGAGCACCCGGGGTTTGCGCGCCGGTCTGGCCTTCGACGCGGTAGTGCCGGGTGCCCCAGATCCGGACGGTCACCGAGTCGCCGGAAACGACGGCCTGGATGGCGATCCCGGTGGGCGCGTCGTTGGTCAGCTTGAGCTCGACGGGACTGCCGTCGGCGTTGACGGCCTTGGCGTCGCGGCCGGCGGGGTAGCGGTCGAGGTACTGGTCGTGCTCGAGGTGACCGGCGTCGGTCAGGCCGGCGAGGTAGCCCGCGTTGTACAAAGTGGACGCCAGCTGGGAAACGCCACCACCGACGACGGTGGCGCCGGTGCCGTCCTCGCCGACCGGCGCGGGCACGTAGCCGTTGTCCGCGGTGCGCGGGCCGGAGCGGCCGCCGAGGCTGAACGTCTCACCGGGCTTGACGATGGCGCCGGAAACGCGATCGGCGAGCGTCCGGTTGTTGGTCGCAGCCGGCCCGGCGAGGCCACCGGTGGTGAACTCGCCGATGACCTCCTTGATGCCGAGCGCACTGGCGGCGTCGGTGGTCACGCCGGGCTTCGACGCGCTGTAGACGACGGGGAGGTCGCGCCCGTCGGTCTTCTTGAGCACGTCGATGAGCGGCAGGAAGGTCTTCTCCCAGTTGACCTTCCGGGCGTCCTCGGACGGCTCGACGGCCGGCTGGTCGCCGGTGAAGACGATCTGCGCGTCCTTGCCGTCGGTCTCGGTGCTCGCGAGGGGGTCCTTGAGCGCGCCCTGCAGCTTGCCCTGGTCGATGCGCACCTCGACGGCCCCGCCCTCGACGGCGGCGAACTGGAACGACGCGGCGATGGCGTCGGGCTTGAGCGGCACGTCCTTGCCCTGCCCGTGCACGACAACGGGTTTCGCGACGGCGGGCACGACGATCTGCTGGTAAGCCGCCTGCACCCCGGCCGCGGTCGCCTTGACCGGCGTGATCGCCATGGCCAGCCGGACCCCACCGGGGTCGAGCCAGTGATCGGTGACGGCGTGCACGGCGCCGGCCAGGTCGAGCAGCTGCTGCCCCTGCCGCGGCAGGACGGGGTAGGGGTTGACGCCGCCGTCGCTGCCCGGGATCGGCAGGAACCCGACCGACCCTTCGGTGGCCGGGTGGTCAAGCCTGCCCTGGGCGAGCTGCCGCACGGCCTCGGTGATCTGCCGTTCATCGGTGCGCGTGGCGACCCCGACCTCGCGGCTGGTGAAGAAGGACATGATCCGCGTGATCGGACTGAGCGGCTGGTGCCCGGCGAGCCCGAGGGTGTTCGGCCAGTCGAGCCCCAGCCCCGACCGCGACGGCACGAGCTCGGCTTGCACATCGCCCCCGTGCACGACAACGGGCCGGATCAGCCGTGGCTCGAGTTCCCGGCGCAGCTTGGCTTCGGCATCGGCATGACTCAGCCCCCCGACGTCGATCCCGGCGACGGTCACCCCGCGCGGAACGTCCCCGGCGCTGACGATCAGGTCGACCGCGTAGAGGATGACGAACAGCCCGAGCGCGAGCCCGATGGCCATCATGGTGCGCGCGACCCCCTTGCGCAGCTTCCGCGCGGGAGTCTCGGGCGGGGGCGGGAGGACGGGGGTTTCGAGGAGTTCGCCGAGGAGATCATCGGCGAAGAGGTCGGTGGTGACGGCGGCAGGGTCAGCCGCTTCCGGCACCGACCCGCCGCCCTCGACCGGCTCGGACTCGGTGGGCTCCGCGCGCTCGACCGGCTCGGATTCGTGCACGGCCTCCGCAACCGGTGCCACCTCGGCGACCGGCTCGGCAGGCTCGTCCCCGGCCCCCGCTCCAGGCTCGGCGGATGGCACCTCAGCGGCAGGCCACGCGTGCTCGGCGGGCTCGACCTCGGCCACCGCTGCAGGCTCGACCGGCTCGGATTCGTGCGCCGCCTCCGCGACCGGCGCCACCTCGGTGGCCAGTTCGGCGCGTTCGACCCCGGCAGGCTCGGCAGGCTCGGCAGGCTCGGCAGGCTCGGCAGGCTCGGCAGGCTCGGCAGGCTCGGCAGGCTCGGCAGGCTCGGCAGGCTCGGCAGGCGGCGTCGCGCGCTCGGGGTCGAGCGTTTCCGCGCGCTCGGTCACCTCTTCGTCTGCCACGCCCTCGCCCTCCGCGGGACCCGACTCGCCTGCGGCTCACCGCCTACAGGTAGAGCCCCGTGCCGTGCTCGGTTCGCTCCGTGGCGACCGCGTGGATGTCGCGTTCGCGCATCACCAGGTGCCCTTCGCCCTGGATTTCGACCTCGAGCTGGTCCTCCGGGTTGAAGAGCACGCGGTCGCCGGTCTTGACGTTCCGCACGCTGTTGCCCACGCCCAGTACATCACCCCAGGCGAGCCGGCGTGCGACCTGCGCCGTAGCGGGGATCACGATGCCGCCGCTGCTGCGGCGCTCGCCTTCCTCGGGGGACAGCCGCACGAGGACGCGGTCGTGCAGCATCTGGATCTCGAGTTTCGCCCCGTCAGACACGGCGTGCATGTTACCCGTCGGTGCGCGGTGCACCGGCCATGACCAGGCTGAGCTCGTTCGCCCCGCCCTTTTCGAGCCGGATCGGGACGCCCCAGTCCTGCCTCGTGATCCGGCACGCCGGGTGCTCGCCGCCGTCGTCGCAGCTCGCGGCTTGAGCCACGACCTGCAGAACACCCTCGGTGACGCCGTCGGCCAGGCGGATCTTGCGGGTCAGGTCCGTGCCGGTGCCGACGCCGTCGGCCAGCAGCTCGGGCGGCGACGCGCTGATCTCCAGGCGCGTCGACGGCCCGAAGCGGTCGTCCAGCTTCTCGCCGGGCGGGGCCGTGAACACCACCGAAAAGTCGATCTCGCCCGGCGCGAGCACCGTCGGCGGACGGCGCACGGCGTGCGCGTCGCCGGCCACGACCGTCGGCTCGCTCGCCGGCAGCCGGCCTACGCGGTTGCCCGCGGACTCGACGACCAGCAGCTCGCCCTCGTGCGACAGCAGCCCCTGCGGCTCGGCGAGGCCGGTCGCGATCGTGGTCACCTGGCGGGTGAAGACGTCGAAGGCGCGGACCGCGCCGTTGTAAGTGTCGGCGATCGCGATCTTGTCGCCGGGCAGCACGGCGAGGCCCAGGGGGTGCTGCAGCAGCGCCTTGTCGGCCGGGCCGTCGGTGTGGCCGAAGGAGAAGAGGTCGATGCCGATCGCCGTGTGGACGGTGAAGGACTCGCCGTCGGGCTCGATCCAGCGCAGCGCCGACGTCTCCGCGTCGACGAGCCACAGCTTGTCGCCCTCCACGGCCAGGCCGGACGTCTGTGCGAAGAACGCTTCGCCGACGTCGCCGTCTCGCATCCCTTCGACGGTCGTCCCGGCGAAGCGGCGGATCGTGCCCGACACCGGGTCGAACACGCCCAGCGTGTGGTTGCCCGCCATCGCGACGACGACCCCGCCCGCCGGGCCCCACCAGGCGACGTCCCAGGGACTCGTGAGATCGACCGTGGTGCCCTTGCCCGAGTCCGGCCCGCTGCGCCACTGGGCGCCGGTGCCGGCGACGGTCGTCACCTCGCCGGTGATGAGGTCGAGGCCGCGCAGCCGGTGGCCGGCGGTGTCCGCGACGACGGCGTGGTAGCCGACGCGCTCGGCGACGTCGTACGGCAGGAGCGCGATGCCCGACGGCTCGGCGAAGGTCGCGACGTCGAACGGGCCGTCCTGGCCGCCGCGGGCGCCGCTGCCGAAGCGGCGGATGACGGTCTCGCCGTCCGAGGCGAACTCGACGATCGCGTGGTGCCCGGTGTCCGCGACGAGGATCCGCCCCTCGGCGGTGGCGACGGCCTTGCTCGGGAACCGCAGCTCGCTGACCTGCTCTTCGACCGGGACGTACGGGCTGCCGCCGCGGCGGAGCGTCCCCTTCGCTTCGTGCTTCGCGACGAGGTCGGTGATCACCCGGCGCAGCGCTTCTTCGTGTCCTTCGCCGGCGGCGACGTGCACGACGTAACCCTCGGGGTCGACGACCGCGAGCGTCGGCCACGCGCGGACCGCGTACTGCGACCACAGCTCCATCTTCGGGTCGTTGACCACGGGGTGGTGCACGTCGTAGCGCCGGACGGCGGCTTCGATCGACGCGCGCTCGCCCTCGTGCAGGAACTTCGGGGAGTGGACACCGATCGTGACCAGCACGTCCGCGAACTCGGCCTCGAGCGGGCGCAGCTCGTCGAGCACGTGGAGGCAGTTGATGCAGCCGCTGGTCCAGAAGTCCAGCAGCACGATGCGCCCGCGCAGCTCGGCGAGGGTCAGCGCGCGGCCGCCGGTGTTCAGCCAGACGTCGCCGCGCAGCTCGGGGGCACGCACGCGGCTCTGCGGTCGTGGGGAAGTCACGGCATGAGTGAACTACACGCGCTCACGCTGTGTTCCACGGTCGGGCCGATGAGAGAACAAACTCACCCCTCCGAGGTCACCCAGGCCGGTCGAAAAAGGACGCGCGAGCCGGTGAGCCGCCGCTTAGGCTCGGCTCATGACCCCCGTCCAGCCGGCCGGCGCCCTCACCCCCGAGGAGGCACGGCACCTGCAGGAGAACCTCCGGGAACCGGTGCGCCCGGGGCTGAGCGAAGCCGAACTCGACGACGTCGAGCGCCGGTTCGGCTTCCGCTTCGCCGCGGACCACCGCACGTTCCTGTCCGCCGGCGTCCCCATCGGCGACCGCTGGCCCGACTGGCGCTGCGGCAACCCCGAGCAGCTGCGCAAACGTTTGGCATGGCCGGTCGACGGCGTGCTGTACGACGTCGAGCACAACGGCTTCTGGCTCCCCGACTGGGGCACCCGCCCGGTCGGCCCGGAGGACGCGGTCCGCGAAGCCCGGCGGCGCCTGGCCGACGTGCCGCAGCTGGTGCCGGTGTGCGGGCACCGCTACTTGCCCGGCCTGGCGGGCACGGTCGGTTATCCGGTGCTGTCGGTGTACCAGACGGACATCATCGTCTACGGCAGCGACCTGCGTGATTACCTGAACCGCGAGTTCGCGACGGGCGGCATCTCGACGGCACCGCCGGACGGCCCCCGCTACATCCCGTTCTGGTCCCGCTTCATCGACTAGCTTCGGCGGCCCGCTTCAGCCGGGCCAGGGTGGTGGCGATGTTGGCCGCGTTGGCCTCGCCGCGGTGCCACACCCCGGTGACGGTCGACGTCGGCACCTTGAACCACGCCGGCCGCCGCTCCCACATGCTTTCGACGACGACGCAGCCGTCGTCCGTGGCTTCGAAGTCGTACTGCCACCGCGCGACGGGCAACCCGGCGACCGAGGTCACCTCGAACCCGAACCGCCGCCCGGGCTCGGCGTCGGTGATGGTCGAGAGCGTGCTCCAGCGCCGGAAGCCCCGCCGGTTGCGCCCGCGGAACTTCGCGCCGACGGCGGGCTCGGAGGAGCCGCCGACCCACCGGTGCCCGGCGTACTCCTCGGCGACCTCCGCCAGCTTCCCGGGGTCACTGACCAGGTCGTACACGGTTTCGGGCGCCGCGCCGATCTCGATCCGGCCGGTGGCGTCGGGTGCGTTCAAGGGGACCTCCGCGCTGAGGGACATACCGAGGGTATGTCAGCGACCGGTGTTAGGGAACTCCCATGGGGCTCGCCGGTCGGTGCCCGGCGTCGGTCGCGGGCCTGTGGATGCCGAACGGGTGATGTGGATGGCTTCGGCCGGAACGCCCGGATCGACCGGCATCGTCGTCCACCGCCGATAGACTGGACTGGGGACGCCCCCCGGAGAGGGTGGGGGCTGCTCGGGGTCGGGCTGGGTTCCCTCAGTTGTCCCGCCGCAGCATGCGGCTCACGCCCGCCGCCACCGTGGTTGCCAGGATCCAGCCCGACGCCGTGAAGCCCGCCGCCACCCAGTTGTCCGGGCCGTGCATGTACCACCTCGACTTGTTGCCGAAGTCCACGATCGGGACCAGCAGGTCCGCCGTGTAGATCACCGGGTTCCACTGCAGGCCCGTGTCCTGCTGGTTCACCACGCAGCGGCGGCCGTTCGCGATGATCTGGTGGGCCGGGTCCGAGTTCACCCAGTGGATGCAGTCGTCCGTGCCCAAGCCGAACCACAGGCTGCCCAGCACCAGCAGCATCAGCAGCCAGCCGAGGGCGCGGACCGGGCGGTAGCCGTAGCCGACCATCGAGCGCTGCAGCCAGCTCCACAGCCGGACGCCCGGGCCGAAGAACTTGAAGCCGCGGGCCAGGGCCTCGTACCGGAACTGCTGCTTGCGCAGGGCGACCGTCGACGCGTGCTCTTCGTTGCCCGCCGCGCGCAGCATGTGGGCCAGCTGGTCGTACGGGCCCGGCCGGTAACCGCGCATCGCTTTGCGCAACAGCTCGATGCGGTGGTCGAGGGCCTTGTCGTCGTCGAGGGGGATGCCGCGGGCCAGCGCGTCGTAGCGGAAGTCCTCCAGCTCGATGCCGCTGGACGCGGCCCAGAACTCGTCGTTGTCGGTCAGCGTTCCGCAGTGCGCGCGGCGCAGCACGATCCGGCCTTCCGGCGGCAAGTTGGGCGTCAGCGTGAACTCGTCCGCCGCGACGTCGCCCGCGTCGAGGGCCACGTGGAACGGCGGCAGCGAGCGCAGCTCCGAACCCCGCAGGTCCAAGCGCCGCGCGACCTGGGCGCCGTCCAGGTTGACGCCGCCCTCGGCGGTGAACGGGCGGCCGTTGTTGTCGCGGAGCGTCAGGTCGCGGCCGATCCGGCCGGTGCGGACGTCGAGCGAAAAACTGCTGGTCGCGCGCAGGCCCGGCTCCGTCAGGCGCGTGCCTGCCAGGTTGATCGAACCGCCGACCTCGACGCCTTGCAGGCGCAGGGTGCCGTGGATCGTGGCGTCCGTCAGCTGGAAGTTGCCCGCGATCTTGGACCGGCGGGCCGAGAACACGTCCCGGCCCGGGTGGCGGAACATCGAGTTCCACGCCAGGAAGTTGCCGCCGACCGTGACGTCCGCCAGCCGCAGCTGCCCCGCGGGCACCCGAAGGCTGGTCGCCTCGATGTCGCCGCCGATCTCGGTGCCGTCCAGGTGCAGCGCGCGGTCGTAGTACGGCTGCGACTTGCCGCGCTCGACCCGCACCTCGGCGCCGGCCAGCCGCAGCGAGCCGCCGATGCGGGCGTTGACCATGCGCAACGTCCCCAGCGCCTGAAGACCGTCCGAAAGCTCGACGTTGCCGTCGACGCGCAGGCGGTCGGCGACCAGCGCGGGCCGCGGGTCCAGGTACGGGTCGTTCGACTTCCACGCGTCGACGGCGATCGGCCCGTGCTGGGACACCGTCAGCTTCGCTTCACGCATGACGATGTCGCTGTCGACGGTGGCGCTCGGCAGGTACACGATCCCCGTCGCGGAGAAGCGCTTGCGCTGGCTGGCGGGCCCGTAGTTGTCGACTTCGCACAGCAGGCTGCCGCCGATGTGCAGGCCGTTGCCGTTGAGCGCGAAGCCGTCCGGGTTGTTCAGCGTGGCGCCGGAAAAGTTGACGTTACCGCCGGTCCGCAGGCCGGGGAGCCGGACTTCGCCGTTCGCGACCATCCGGTACGCAAGCAGCGCGCCGGTCAGCACGAGCCGGTCGGCGTGGATCGCCTTCCCGTGCGGGTGCGAGATGACGGTGCGGGTGAGCACCATCGACCCCTCGATCACCGCGTCGGTGAAGTTGACGGCGGCGTTCGGCATCCCGCGTTCGCGGTCGTCGCCGCGCTGGACGGTCGTCTCCTCGATCTCGCGGTCGGCGCCGTCGACCTGGACGACGCTGCGGATCAGCCGGACGTCGTTGCGGCTGCGCATGTTGCGGGCCTTGAGCCCGGGCAGCCAGCACTTGCGGAACACCAGCCCGAGCAAATTGGCTTCACGCACGTCCGGCGGGTGCTCGAACCGGCAGCGCTCGAACCGGAAGAGGTACTTGAGGTCCGCGGCGCGCAGGTCGAGCGTGCCGGTGATGTAGGCGTCCTCGACGTAGACGATCGGCGCGTTCGTGGCCTGACGCCGCCACCGCATCAGGCCCGCGTTGCCGGGTTTCAGTAGATCGGCGGCCTTGACCTCATAGCGGCGATCGGGAATACCGGCGAACGGGTCGAGAGGGGGCAGCGCGCTTTCGGTCGTCAAAATGGCAGCCCCCTCTGTCACCCGCTTTCAAAATAGCGAATCCGGACGGTTCAGTCAGGCGTTCGGGTTGAGCACCCGGGCGAGGAACGATTTGGTCCGCTCCTCGCGCGGACTCCCGATGACCTGGTCGGGCGGGCCCTCTTCGACGACGACGCCGCCGTCCATGAACAGGACCTTGTCCGCCACCTCGCGCGCGAACTGCATCTCGTGCGTGACGACGACCATGGTCATGCCGTCCTTGGCGAGCTGCTTCATCACGCCGAGGACGTCGCCGACGAGCTCCGGGTCCAGCGCGGACGTCGGCTCGTCGAACAGCATCAGCTTCGGCTGCATCGCCAGCGCCCGGGCGATCGCGACGCGCTGCTGCTGCCCGCCGGACAGCTGTGCCGGGTAGTTTTTCGCCTTGTCGCCGAGACCTACGCGGTCCAGCAGCTCCAGCGCGCGCTGGCGCACCTGGGCCTTCGGCTCGCGCCGAACCTGGATCGGCGCCTCCATGATGTTCTCGAGCGCCGTCATGTGCGGGAAGAGGTTGAAGCGCTGGAACACCATGCCGATGTCCTTGCGCTGGAACGCGACTTCCTTCTCCCGCAGCTCGTGCAGCTTGTCGCCGCGCTGCCGGTAGCCGACGAGCACACCGTCGACGTAGAGCCGGCCGGCGTCGATCTTCTCGAGGTGGTTGATGCAGCGCAGGAGCGTCGACTTGCCCGAGCCGGACGGCCCGATCAGGCAGAGCACCTCGCGCTCGTGCACCTCGAGGTCGATGCCCTTGAGGACGTCGACGCTGCCGAAGCTCTTGCAGATCTTCTGCGCGGAAACGACCGGAGTCATCAGACCTTCCCCCCTCCGCCGCTGGCCCCGGAGCCGAACCGGAAGCCCAGCATCCGGCCCGCCCACCTGGTCTTGTTCGCCTCACCCCGCGAGGTACCGCGCGCGAACCGCTTCTCGATCTGGATCTGGATCAGCGTCAGCACCGACGTCATGAACAGGTACCAGGCCCCGGCGGTGAGCAGCAGGGGCACGGTCTTGTAGTTCTGCGCGTAGATCGTCTGCACCGCGACCATCAGTTCGTAGTACCCGATGACGACGACCAGCGCCGTCGTCTTCAGCATGGAGATCGTCTCGTTGCCGGTCGGCGGGATGATCACCCGCATGGCCTGCGGGAGGATGATCCGCCGGAGCGTCTTCGTCCGGCTCATGCCGAGCGCGCTCGCCGCTTCCAGCTGACCGTCGTCGACCGACTGGATGCCGCCTCGCACGATCTCCGCCATGTACGCGGCTTCGTTGAGTCCGAGGCCGAGCAGCGACGCGGTGAACTGCGTGATCAGCTGGTTGGTGTCCCAGCTGACGAACTCGGGCCCGAACGGCACCCCGAGCCCGAGCCTGGGATAGGCCAGGGCTAGGAAGTTCCAGATGATCAGCTGCGTGATCAGCGGGGTTCCGCGGAACAGCCAGATGTACACCGCCGCCGCGCCCGAGGTCAGCGGGTTCGGCGAAAGCCGCATGACGGCCAGCAGGATGCCGCCGACGATCCCGATCAGCATCGAGATCACCGTCAGGATCAACGTGTTCTGCAGACCGCGCAGGATCCGGTCGTCGAAGAGGTAGTCCCCGACGACCGGCCACTGCAGCGCGTCGTTCGTGATCACGCTGCGGACCACGATGAACGCCACGAACAGGATGATCACGCCGGCCACCCAGCGCCCGTAGCGGCGCACCGGGACCGCCTTGATGGGCTCGGCGTCGATCGGCGCCTCGGGGAGAGGCGCTTCGGAGGAGCTCACGAACTCAGTCCTTAACTCAGGAAGCCGGGTTGATCTCCGACTTGGTGACCGCGCCGGTCGCGTTCAGACCCCACTTGTCCAGGATCTTCTTGTACGTGCCGTTGTCGATCAGCTTCTGGATCGCGCCCTGGACGGCCTTGCCGTAGTCGCCGCTGCCCTTCGGCAGCACGATGCCGTACGGCGCCGTGTCGTAGGGCGCGCCGACCGACTCGAGCTGGCCGTTGGTCTGCTTGACCGCGTAGTCGATCACCGGGGAGTCGGCGAGCTCACCCTGGACGCGCTTGGCGGTGAGGGCCAGGTTCACGTCGGTCTGGGCCTGCAGCTGCGTGACCTCGATGGCCGGCTTCCCGCCGCCGGTGCAGGCGGCGTTCTTCTTGTCGAGGTCCTCGACCTGCGTGGTGCCCTTCTGGACGGCGATCTTCTTGCCGCAGAGGTCGTCCACCTTGAGGCCGTCGGGGTTGCCCTTCAGCACGGCCAGCGAGGTGCCCGCGCTGTAGTACGAGATCATGTCGACCGACTGCAGCCGGTCGGCGTTGATGCTGAACGACGACATCCCCATCTCGTACTTCTTGGCGCTGATGCCGGGGATGATGCCGTCGAACGAGGAGTTCTGGAACTCCATCTGCACCCCGAGCACCTGGCCGATGGCGGTGCCGAGGTCGACGTCGAAGCCGGTCGCCTTGCCGCCGTCCTGGAACTCGTTCGGCGGGTAGCTCTGGTCCTGGCCGACCACGATCTTGCCGTCGCTCTTCACGGCGGCGGGCACCAGCGCGGCGAGCGCGTCGTCCTTCGCGACGGCGCCGGTGTCACCCGACGAAGCACCGGGCGCCGCGCTGCTGGACGCGACGCCACCCGCACCGCTGCCACCGGCACCGCAGGCCACGGTCAGGCCGACCAGGGCGAACGCAGGCAACAGGGCGAGCGCCTTGAGTTGGGTTCCTCGGGCCACGTCGTCACTCCTCGTAGTTCTCAGTTCGTGAGAGCACGCATATTGCCACTCATCCATACCAAAGCACAGCACTGTCGAGTTACAGCGACGTTTCGCACCGCGCCCACCGCTGTGCGAGTGTCGCGCACGAAGGGGCACGTGCGTCAGGATGTCGTTCATGAACGCCACCCCGCCCCGGCTGCCCCCGTCCGGTCGACGCGCGAGGAAGGCGGCGACCAGCCGGATCACCCGGCCGGGAGCACGGTTCGAGGGCTATCTCAGCCCGGAACGGCCGCATGCCGGCGCCTACGACGAGATGTTCGCCGGCGACGGCACGGTCCGCGGTCCGTACCGCGCGCTGTACGAGTCGATCGCGGCGCTCGACGCGCACGACCTGAACTCTCGCTCGGCCGCGCTGGACCGGGCGATGGTCGACCAGGGCATCACCTTTTCGCTGTCCGGGCAGGAGCGGCCGTTCCCGCTGGACCTGGTGCCGCGGGTGATCCAGGCCGCCGAGTGGACGAAGCTCGAGCGCGGCGTGGCCCAGCGCGTCCGCGCGCTCGAGGCGTTCCTCGCCGACGTCTACGGCGACCGGCAGATCCTGCGGGACGGCGTGCTGCCGCGGCGGCTGATCACGTCGTGCGAGCACTTCCGCCGGGAGGCCTACGGCATCACCCCGCCGAACGGCGTGCGCATCCACGTGTCCGGAGTGGACCTGGTGCGCGACGAAGAGGGCACGTTCCGGGTGCTGGAGGACAACCTCCGCAACCCGTCCGGGGTGTCGTACGTGATGGAGAACCGGCGCACGATGGCCCGGGTCTTCCCGGACCTGTTCGCGCAGCACCGGGTGCGCCCGGTCGGTGACTACGCGTCACACCTGCTGCGGGCGCTGCGCGCGGCGTCCGCGGCGAACGTGGCCGACCCGATGGTCGTCGTGCTCACCCCCGGCGTGCACAACTCGGCGTACTTCGAGCACTCGCTGCTGGCCCGGCTGATGGGTGTCGAGCTGGTCGAAGGCCGGGACATGTTCTGCCGTGACAACGTCGTCTACCTGCGGACCACCGAGGGCGAGCGCCAGGTCGACGTCATCTACCGGCGGATCGACGACGAGTTCCTCGATCCGGTGCACTACCGGCCGGACTCCGTGCTCGGCGTCGCCGGGATCCAGAACGCGGCGCGCGCGGGCAACGTCGTGGTCGCGAACGCCATCGGCAACGGCGTCGGCGACGACAAGCTCGTCTACACCTACGTGCCGGAGATGGTGAAGTACTACCTGAACGAGAAGCCGCTGCTGCCCAACGTGGACACCTTCCGGTGCTGGCTGCCGGACGAGTTCGACCACGTCATGGCGCACCTCGACGAACTGGTGGTCAAGCCGGTCGAGGGCTCCGGCGGCTACGGGATCGTGTTCGGGCCGGAGGCGACGAAAAAGGAACTGGACACCCTGCGGCGCAAGGTCCGCGCGCACCGGCGCGGCTGGATCGCGCAGCCGGTGGTCCAGCTTTCGACGGTGCCGGCCAAGGTGGACGACCGGCTCGCGCCGCGGCACGTCGACCTGCGGCCGTTCGCGGTCAACGACGGCAAGGAGATCTTCGTGCTGCCCGGCGGGCTGACCCGGGTGGCGCTGCCGGAGGGGAGCCTGGTCGTCAACTCCTCCCAGGGCGGCGGCTCGAAGGACACGTGGGTGCTGGCCTCCCGCGCGTCGACGGCCGAGCGGGAGCTGGAGCAGCCCGCGCTCGGCGCGATGTCCACTGTGGACGGCATGGTCGCCGAACAGGGGCCGGAGCTGACCTCGTCCCAGCAACAGCAACAGCAGCAACAGAGCTAGGGAGGTTCGAATGCTGGCACGCAACGCGGAGTCGCTGTACTGGATCGGCCGGTACGTCGAACGCGCCGACGACACCTCCCGCATCCTCAACGTCTCGGTCCACCAGCTGCTGGAGGACGCGACCGTCGACCCGGACCACGCGAGCCGCCAGCTCCTGGCCGTCCTGGGCATCGACACCCCGAACGGGGAAGCCCTCGACGTCTGGAAGCTGACCGAGCTGGTGGCGTACGCGAAGGACAACCCCGCGTCGATCGTCGGCTCGATCAACTCGGCGCGGGAGAACACCCGCGGCGCGCGCGAAGTCGTCTCGACCGAGCTGTGGGAATGCCTGAACGCGACGTGGAACGCGGTGCCGGACCGGCAGCGCTACGCGCGTCGCGCCGGGCCGCACGCGTTCCTGTCCTTCGTGGAGGAACGCGCGGCGATGTTCGCCGGCCTCGCCGACTCGACGATGTCGCGCGACGACGGCTGGCTGTTCATGGTGCTCGGCCGCTCGATCGAACGCGCCGACATGGTCGTGCGACTGCTGCTGTCCCGGGTCGCGGACCGCGCGTCCTCGCCGGGCTGGATCACGGTGCTCCGCTCGGCCGGCGCGCAGGACACGTACCTGCGGACGTACCGGGGCGCGCTGGACGCCGGCCGCGTCGTGCAGTTCCTGTTGCGGGACACGCTGTTCCCGCGCTCGGTGTTCCACGCGCTGCGCCAGGCCGAGGACTGCCTCCGGCGGCTCGACCCGGGCGGCGGCGCGCGCAGCAACGAGAAGTCCGAGGCACTGCGCGAACTCGGCCGGGCCCGCAGTGAGCTGGAGTTCCTCCGCCCATCGGACCTGCTGACCGACCTGCCGCGGCGGCTCGGGGCGTTGCAGACGTCGATCCGGGAGATCGGGGAAGCCGTGTCGTTGCAGTACTTCAGCACGTCGCCGTGGGTGGCGTGGAGCGGTGCGGAGGTTTCGCTGTGACGTGGCAGCTGCGCGTGGCGCACCGGACCGGCTACCGGTACGCGACCCCGGCGACGCAGTCCTACAACGAGGCCCGGCTCACCCCGCGTTCGGACCGCCGCCAGACGACGGTCGCGACGCGCATCGAGACCACGCCGGCGACCCGCGCCTACCGGTACACGGACTACTGGGGCACGGTCGTGACGTCGTTCGACCTCCACGCGCCGCACACCGAGTTCACAGTCCTCGCGACGTCGGTGGTCGAGACCGCGGACGAGGCCGAGCCGATCCGCTCGGCGACGTGGAAGGACCTGCGTTCCGACACGGTCGTCGACCACCGCACCGAGTACCTGACGCCGACCGACTACACCCCGCGCGACGTCACGCTGGCCCGCGAAGCCCGCGCGCTCCGGACGGGGCTGGATCCGGCGGACGCGGTGCTGGCGGTGTGCGAGTGGGTGAACAAGCAGCTCAAGTACCAGCCGGGCACGACGGGCGTCCACTCGACGGCGACCGACGCCTGGCAGGCGCGCGAAGGCGTCTGCCAGGACTTCGCGCACGTGACGCTGGTGATGCTGCGCGCGATCGGCATCCCGGCCCGGTACGTGTCGGGGTACCTGCACACGAAACCGGACGCGAAGCTCGGCGAGGTGGTGGAAGGCGAGTCCCACGCCTGGGTCGACGTCTGGACCGGCGGGTGGTGGGCGTACGACCCGACGAACGCGATCCCGGTCGGACCGCGGCACGTCTGGGTGGCGATGGGGCGGGACTACGCGGATGTGGCGCCGTTGAAGGGCATCTTCACCGGGGGTGGGCAGTCCACTTTGGACGTGTCAGTCCACCTGACGCGGCTCGCGTAGGGCTCAGCTCGCGGTCCGCTCGTCGAGCAGGCTCTTCAGGTGGTCGATGGTGGCGCGGACATCGTTCTCCCATCGCCGTGTTTCGCCGTCGCCCCGCGCGGCGTCGAGCTGGGCGAGCACCCACGTCCGGATCAACGCGGTCGGCTGCACACCCCGCTCGACGGCGAGGCTACGCAACTCTTCGATCCGGTCGACCGGGATGCGAACGCTGTAGACCGCGCTCGGCCGCTTCGACGGCTCGCGGTGCGGCACCCAGTCGACCTCGGCATCGGGATCGGCTTCGGCCGCCGCCGCGATCCGGCTGTCGATTTCCCTGTCCGCCATCATCGCACTCCCCGCAGTCCTCGGTAGGCCTGTCGAACCCGCTTGTCAGCCGGCCAGGCAGTCGCGACGTGCCAGACCCCGTCGGGCGGATCCCGGCCGATCAGCCGTCGCGGGTCGAACACCGCTTCCACCGCGTGCTCCGGCTCGATGTCGAGCGCACCTCGATAGCGCAGCGACCGCCGGAGATGCAGCTCATCGGGTACGTGCACCTCCTCCAACGGCAGGCGCTCGAGCGGTATCCCGTCGTAGATCTCGCCTTCCACGACGCCAACGTATTACAGCGTAATACGACCTCCCGATCGAGGCAATACCGTCGCGGTGGCCGCACGGCTCACAGCACGAAGGTCCCGCCCGCCGCTTCGGCCACCTCCGCGCCCAGCGCCGACGCCGGGGTGTGCGCGCCCGGCTTGCCCTCGCCGCGGGCCAGGCGGGCCGCGACCTCGGCCACCACCGCCGTCGTGAAGTCCATGCCCTCGCCGGCGCGGAGCCAGCCTTCGCGGGTCGTGCCGTCGGGCCAGGTGACGATCGCGTGGCCCCACGAGTGCGTGCGCGGTCGCGGGGCGGCCTTCGCCTGGACGCCGGCGAGCCGCCGGATCGCGAACCGGCGCAGGGCCGGGATCGACAGCACCCGGCCGAGCAGGGGGAGCACCGCGCGGACCACCGGTGACGAGGGCACGAGACCCGACGTGGCGGTGACCGACGGTGCCCCACTCGCCCGCTGGGCGGCCACCAGCTCGCCCGAGGGGCCGCTCGCCGACTTTGCCGTCTCCCCGTCCGGGAACGTGAGCGTCTGCGCGTTCGCGCCGAGCCGCGAGGGGACCAACCGGCCACCCCGGTACTCGCGGGCGCCGGTGGTCAGCGCGTCGACGATGCTGGCGGCCAGCGCGACACCCAGCGCCCCTGCTTCGATGGCGACCGACGCCACCGCGTCGACCCGCACCGCGCTCGGCGTCGGGCGCCCTTCGCAGAGCTTCGCGACGACGGCTTCCGTGGCCAGGACGCCGAAGCCGGCGCCGGTCACGAAGGTGCTCCCGCCGGCGAGCGCCTCTTCGTGCAGGTCGAGCAGCCGCGGGACGGCGACCAGGTCCGCGGCCAAGTCGACGTAGTGGCCGCCGGGCAGGCAGGCTCGCGCGATCGTCCCGGCCGTGGCGGCGTACCCGCCGATCGTGTTGACCACGACCGCCGGCCGCTGCCGCCGGATCTCGGCCGCGATGGCCTCGACGCCGTCGGCGACGACGAACTTCGCGCCGGTCGCCGCCAGGCGTTCGCGGTCGCGCCCTACCAGCACCGCCGGCAGTCCCCGGGCCGCCAGCTCGGCGGTGATCCCGCGGCCGGTCCGGCCCATGGCCCCGAGCACCCAGATCTCCATGACGTCCTCCAGTGATGTCTCAGTGTGTCATCACTGACGCTAGCACGTGACGACACACTGAGACATCACCAGTTAGACTGCGCTCGTGGCCAGATGGGATCCCGGGACCGCGGACCGGCTGCGGAAAGCCGCGCTGGAGCTGTACGCCGAGCACGGGTACGACGCCGTGACCGTCACGCAGATCGCGGAGCGCGCCGGGATCACCCGCCGCTCGTACTTCCGCTACTTCCCCGACAAGCGCGAAGTCCTCTTCGCCGGCTCGGAGCAGCTTCCGCCCGCCATCGCCGAAGCCGTCCTGGCCGCCGAGGACGCCGGGTCACCGCTGCGCACGGCTCTCGCGGCGCTCGCCGACGTCGGCACGCAGGTCACGCGGCTGGTCGACCCGTCACCCGAGCGCCGGGCCGTCATCGCGGCCACCGCGGAGCTCCAGGAGCGCGAGCGGACCAAGGGGGCCGCGATCACCGCCGCGCTCCGCGAAGCCCTCGAACGCCGGGGTACCCCGCCCGACCAGGCGAAAGCGGCGGCGCAGGTCGCGACGATCGTCTTCGGTGACGCGTTCGACCGGTGGATCGACGCGGCCGGGGAGCGGGACTTCCCGGCGTACCTGGAGACGGCCGCCGCGACCTTGCGCGAAGCCTGCCGCTAGCCGCGCGCGTGTGCGTCCAGGATGTGCGCGACGGCCTCGGTGACCTGCTGCGCGTAGTCCAGGTGCAGCCACTCGTCCGGGACGTGGATGTTCGAGTCCGACCCGCAGGCGCCGGTGACCAGGAACTGCGCCTCCGGGTACTTCCGCGAGAGCAGGCCCATGAACGGGATCGACCCGCCCATGCCGGTCGCGCGGTGCGGGCGGCCGAAGACCTCGTCGCTGACCGTCCGCAGGGCCGCCGTCAGCCACGGCGCCTCGCTCGGGGCGTTCCAGCCGTTCTCGGACTGCGGGTTGTCGCCGAAGGTGACCTTCGCGCCGTACGGGACGTCGGTGGTCAGGGCGTGCTTCACGGCTTCGAGCGCCTTCTCGGCGTCGGCCGTCGGCGGCAGCCGGAAGCTCAGGGTGAGCGTGGTGCTCTCGCGCAGGACGTTCCCCGCGTCGGCCGGCTTCGGGAAGCCGTCGGCGCCGATCACCGACAGCGTCGGGCGCCACGCGTTGTTGAGCATCAGCTCCAGCGCGTCTTCCGTGATCACGCGCCCGCCTTCGACCAGCGGGAACGCCTTCGCCAGCGCGTCCGGGAAGTCCTTCGAGACGGCTTCGAGCTCGGCCAGCCGGTCCGCCGGGACGTCGACCTTGAGCTCGTCGAGCAGCAGCTCGCCGGTCTCGCTGTCCTCGAGCCGCTCGATCAGGCGCCGCAGCACCCGGAACGAGCTGGCGACCACGCCCGAAGCGACGCCGGAGTGCTGCGCCGAGGCCAGCAGCTGCACGGTGACGTCGAGGTGCAGCATCCCGCGCAGGCTCGTGACCAGCCACAACCGCTCGTAGTCGCTGCCGCCGGCGTCCAGGCAGACGACCAGCGAGACGTCGCCGATCCGCTCCGCCAGGTGCTCGACGTAGGCGGGCAGGTCCGGGCTGCCGGACTCCTCGCCGGTCTCCAGCAGCACGACCGTGCGGGCGTGCTCGCCGCCGGCCGCGTGCACGGCTTCGAGCGCCGTCGTCGCCGCGTAGCCGGAGTAGCCGTCGTCGACGGACCCGCGGCCGTACAGCCGGCCGTCGCGGATCACCGGTGTCCACGGGCCGAGGCCCTCGGACCAGCCGCCGACCGGGGGCTGCTTGTCGAGGTGGCCGTACATCAGGACGGTGCCCTTGTCCGTCGCGCCCGGGGTCGCCGGGACGTCGACGAGCAGCAGGGGCGTGCGGTCTTCGAGCTGCACGACCTCGAGGGTGGCGCCGGGCAGGCCGCGCCCGGCGATCCACGCGCGGACGTGCTCGACGGCGGCGGCGAGGTGGCCGCTCTTCGCCCAGTCGGCGTCGAACGCCGGGGACAGCGCGGGGATCGCCACGAGCCCGGACAAACTGGGCACGACTTCGCCGGTCCAAGCGGACACGACGGATTCACGAACGGATTTCTGCTCCACGCCGCCATCGTGCCACGGGGCTACCGGCGTGCGGCACATCACAAGGTCGCCACCGGCCGTGCGGGAGCGCTCACCGACGGCGCAGTGATCACCCGGCCGTCCCAGGTGAACGCCCGGACCGATGCCCGACTCTCGCAGGTCCGATGCTCGGGCTTCCTAACGTTTGCCCTGTTCAGCGCCTATTTCTCAGCAACAAATAAGTATCCGTGACTCACCAAAGGGCGGACCATCGTGCCAGGATGTCCGCGTGAACCGTCAACGCCGACGGCGACCGAGCGCTTCGGACCCGATGCGCTGGTCCCCGCCGGTGCAGTCGCTGTGGTCGCCACAAGCGGCCGCCAGAGGCACCGACACGAGGAGTACTGCGCATGCCGTCCGAACAGTGGACGCACCCGGAACCCGGGGACGGGCCCGCCGCCGTGGCGGCCCAGCCCTCCCCGGAGCAGGTAATCGCCGGATTGCGAGCAACCAGCGAAGGTGGCGCTGAGCTGACTCAGCTGCTCACCCCCGAAGGCGAACGGGTGCCCTCGCCCCAGTTCGACAAGTACGTCGACGACATCGACGCCGAAGCCCTGCGCGGCCTGTACCGCGACATGGTGCTGGTGCGGCGGGCCGACCGCGAGGCCAACGCCATGCAGCGCCAGGGCCAGCTCGGCATCTGGGTCCCGCTGCTCGGCCAGGAAGCCGCGCAGATCGGCTCCGGCCGCGCCCTGCGGGCGAACGACATGGCCTTCCCCAGCTACCGCGAGCACGGCGTCGCGTTCGCGCGCGGGGTCGACATGAAGGACCTGCTCGGCATCTTCCGGTGCACCGACCACAGTGGCTGGGACTACCAGCGCCACGGCTTCCACCCTTACACGATCGTGATCGGCAACCAGGTGCTCAACGCCGCCGGTTACGCGATGGGCCAGAAGTTCGAGGGCAAGGTCGGCGACGACGACGGCGAAGCGACGATCGTCTACTTCGGAGACGGCGCGACCTCGCAGGGCGACGTCCACGAAGGATTCGTCTGGGCCGCGGTCTACGACGCGCCGCTGGTGTTCTTCTGCCAGAACAACCAGTGGGCGATCTCCGAGCCGACCGAGCGCCAGTCGCGCCTGCCGCTGTACCAGCGCGCCCGCGGCTACGGCTTCCCCGGCATCCGCGTCGACGGCAACGACGTCCTGGCCTGCCTCGCGGTGTCGCGCTGGGCGCTCGACGAGTGCCGCCACGGCAACGGCCCGGTGCTGATCGAGGCGTTCACCTACCGCATGGACGCGCACACCACGACCGACGACCCGACCCGCTACCGGCTCTCCGACGAGCTGGAGGAGTGGAAGCTGAAGGACCCGATCGAGCGCGTCCGGGCGTTCCTCGCCCGCGGTGGCGGCGCCGACCAGGCGTTCTTCGACGAGGTCCAGGCCGAAGCCGACGCGTTCGCGGCCGACCTGCGCGACTACACGTTCAACATGCCGGAACCGCCGCCGGACCGGATCTTCAGCAACGTCTACGCCGAGGGCAACCCGGTGCTGGAGGCGCAGCGCGAAGAGTTCCTGTCCTACCTCGACGGTTTCGCCTCGGCGGGTGAGCACTGATGACCGACCTCCAGAAACTCACCATCGGCAAGGCGCTCAACCTCGGCCTGCGCCGCGCGATGGAAGAAGACCCCAAGGTCCTGATCATGGGCGAGGACGTCGGCAAGCTCGGCGGCGTCTTCCGGATCACCGACGGCCTGCAGAAGGACTTCGGCGAGCAGCGCGTGCTGGACACGCCGCTCGCGGAGTCCGGCATCATCGGCACCGCGGTCGGCCTGGCCGTGCGCGGGTTCCGGCCGGTGTGCGAGATCCAGTTCGAGGGCTTCATCTTCCCCGGCTTCGACCAGATCTCCTCACAGCTGGCGAAGCTGCACTACCGGACGCAGGGCAAGGTCAAGATGCCCGTCGTGATCCGGGTGCCCTTCGGCGGCGGGATCGGCGCGGTCGAGCACCACTCGGAGTCGCCGGAGTCGCTGTTCGCGCACATCCCGGGCCTCAAGGTCGTGTCCATTTCGAACGCCGTCGACGCCTACTGGGGCATCCAGCAGGCGATCAAGTCGGACGACCCGATCCTGTTCTTCGAGCCCAAGCGGCTGTACCACTCGGGTGCGCTGCGCGCGGAGATCGACACCGCGGGCACGCCGGTCCCGGCGTTCACCTCGCAGGTGGTGCGCGAAGGCACGACCGCGACGGTCGTCGCGTACGGCCCTTCGGTGAAGGTCGCCCTCGACGCGGCCGCCGCGGCGGAGGACGAAGGCCACTCGCTCGAGGTCATCGACCTGCGCACGCTCTCGCCGCTGGACCTCGGCCCGGTGTTCGAGTCGGTGCGCAAGACCGGACGGCTGATCGCGCTGTCGGAAGCGCCGTCCGAGTCGTCGCTGACCTCGGAGATCGCGGCGCGCGTCCAGCAGGAGTGCTTCTACTCGCTGGAAGCGCCGGTCCTCCGGGTGACCGGGTTCGACACGCCGTACCCGCCGGCCAAGCTCGAGGAGCACTACCTCCCCGACCTGGACCGGGTGCTGCACGCCGTCGACCGCTCGCTCGCCTGGTAAGGGGGACCTCCGCGCAATGCCTACGTACAAAGAGTTCCCCTTGGCGGACACCGCCGAGGGGCTGACCGAAGCCGACATCCTGAACTGGCACGTGAAGCCGGGCGACACGGTGACCGTCAACCAGATCGTGGTCGAGATCGAGACCGCGAAGGCCGCCGTGGAACTGCCGATCCCGTGGGCCGGCGTCGTCACCCAGCTGCACGTCGAGCCGGGCCAGACGGTGGAGGTCGGCACGCCGATCCTCACCATCGACGTCGACCCCGGTGGCGCCGCCGCCCCCGCCCCGGCGGCCGCCGGGGCGGCTCCGGTCGAGGAAGAGGAGATGAAGCCGCTGGTCGGCTACGGCTCCAAGGCCGTGGTCACGCAGCGGCGGGCCCGCAAGGGCGCAGCTCCCGCTCCGGCTGCCGCCCCGGTCGCCGTCGCGGCTCCGCCGGCACCCGCTCCCGTGGCTCCGGCCGCTCCGCGCGGCGGGTACGTCCCGCTCGCGAAGCCCCCGGTGCGGAAGCTGGCGAAGGACCTCGGCGTCGACCTGCACGCGCTGACCGGCACCGCGTCCGGCGGCGTGATCACCCGCGAGGACGTCCAGCGCGCGGCCAACGGCTCGGCGGCCGCCCCGGTGGCGTCCACTGTGGACACCGGCTACGACCCGGCCACCCGCGAGCGGCGCGTGCCGGTCAAGGGCGTCCGCAAGATGACCGCGGCGGCGATGGTGCAGAGCGCGTACACCGCTCCGCACGTCACGGAGTTCCTGACCATCGACGTCACGCCGATGATGGAGTTCCGCGAGAAGCTGAAGAAGTCGCGGGAGTTCGCCGGGGTCAAGGTCACACCGCTGACGTTCGCCGCGAAGGCCGTGTGCCTGGCGGCGAAGCGCACCCCGGACATCAACGCGGTCTGGGACGAGGCGGCGCAGGAGATCGTCTACAAGGACTACGTGCACCTGGGCGTCGCGGCCGCCACGCCGCGCGGCCTGATCGTGCCGAAGGTCCGGGACGCCGACTCGCTGTCGCTCAAGGAGCTGGCGCAGGCGCTCACGACGTTGACCGAGGTCGCCCGCGAGGGCAAGACGTCGCCGGCGGACATGGCGAACGGCACGATCACGATCACCAACGTTGGTGTGTTCGGCGTCGACACCGGCACGCCGATCATCAACCCGGGCGAGTCCGCGATCCTGTGCCTCGGCGCGATCAAGGACCAGCCGTGGGTGGTGGACGGCGAGATCAAGGTCCGCAAGGTGCTCCAGCTGTCGCTGAGCTTCGACCACCGCGTGGTCGACGGCCAGCAGGGCTCGGAGTTCCTGGCCGACGTCGGCGCGCTGCTGGCCGACCCGGCGATGGCGATGACGTACTGAGTTTTCCCAGGTGAAGGCCGCTTTCGGGCGGCCTTCACTCTTACTCATTTGACGGAGTGAGTACTCACTCCGCACACTGGTGCCATGACACCAGCACCCGAAACCCGGCGGAGAGCGCCGGGCATGAGCGTCGAAGACCGGCGCGCCATGATCGTGCACGCGGTGCTGCCGCTCCTCATCGAGCACGGCGCCGGCGTCACGACCAGCCAGATCGCCCGTGCCGCCGGCATCGGCGAAGGCACCATCTTCCGCGCGTTCAAGGACAAGGACGAGCTGTTCGACGCCTGCACCGAGGAGGCGCTCAAGCCGGACCACGTCCTCGACGCGATCGCCGAGATCCCCGTCGGCCAGCCCCTTGAAGACCGGCTCGTCGAGGCCGCCGACGCGCTCGGCGCGCACCTCGAGCGGATGGGCGCGCTGATGGGCGCCCTGCACGCGTCCGGCCGCGTCCGGCACCGCGATCCCGAGCAGCGCCTCAAGGACCGCCGCACGCTGAAGGGCGGCCGCAGCGAGTCCATGGCCGCCATGCGCGGCGCGATCACCGAACTGTTCGAACCCGAGAAGGACCGGCTACGGCTGTCCCCCGAACAGCTGGCCGCGTTGTTCCTGACGCTGCTGTTCGGCGGCAGGCGGATGGCCCCGGTCGACGACCCCGCCACCACGCGCCAGGTGGTCGACGTCTTCCTGCACGGCGCCGTGGAGGCCAAGTGATCCCGGGCGGTGGGGGCGGGATGGAGTTCATGATGGCCCGCCGCGGCCGTCGACGGCACGCGACGACCGTGCCGGAGAGCGGGCTCACGGGCCCGGTCGACATCCCGGAACCGAAACCGGAAGACCAGCCCAAGGACCTGCGCTCGCGGCTGAAACGCGCGAAGACGTCCGTGGCGGGCACGGTCCGCGGCCTGCCGAAGGTCGCGAAGCTGACGTGGCAGGCGAGCCCGCCCCTGACGATCGTGCTGGCGCTGATCACGCTGCTGTCGGGCCTCCTGCCGACGGTGACGGCGTACGTCGCGAAGCTGCTGCTCGACTCCGTCGTCGCGGCGATCCAGGGCAAGGGCACCACGGGCGACATCGTCAACGTCGCGCTGTTCCAGTTCGCGGTGCTCGCCGCGACGGCGCTCAGCAGCGCAATGACGTCGATCGCGCAGGCCCTGCTGCAGGAGCGCATGACGCTGACCATCCGCCACCAGGTGATGGCGCACGCGAGCGAGCTGCACCTGGCGTACTTCGAGGGTTCGACGTCCTACGACATGCTTCGCCAGGCGGCGCAGGAAGCCCCGACGCGCCCGCTGTCGATGATGAACTCCGCGCTGGGCCTCGTCCGGACGCTGATCACGTTCGGCAGCATGGTCGCGCTGCTCGTCTCGATCAGCCCGCTGCTGGCGCTGGTGGCGCTGCTGGCGCCGATCCCGGCGTTCATCTCGCAGTCCAAGTACGGCTCGCGCGCGTTCTGGCTGACGTTCCTGATGTCGCCGATCAAGCGGCGGATGGACTACCTGTCTTCGCTGGTCACGACGGACACGTACGCCAAGGAGACGAAGCTGTTCGGCCTCGGCCCGTACTTCGTCGACCGCTTCCGCCGACTCGGCCTCGTGTCGTACGAGCGGCAGCGCAAGCTGACGATCAACCGCAACATCAGCTCGACGTCCTGGGGCCTGCTGAGCACGTTCGCGGGCTCGGCGATCGCGCTGTACATCGCACTGGAGGCGGTCGGCGGCCGGCTGACCCTGGGCGACCTCGCGCTGTACACGGCGGCGGCGACGTCCGTGCAGGCGTCGGTGTCCGGGCTGTTCACGGCGTTTTCGGGGATGTACGAGAACAATCTCTACCTGGACACGCTGTACCGCTTCCTGGACACGAAACCGGAGATCACGGCGCCTCCCGCGCCGCGCCCGATGCCGTCCACTGTGGACGGACACATCGAGTTCGACTCGGTGACGTTCGCCTACCCGGGCTCGGAGGAACCGGCCTTGGAGGACGTCAGCTTCGAGATCCGGCCGGGCGAGACGGTGGCGGTGGTGGGCCGCAACGGCGCGGGCAAGTCGACGCTGTTCAAGCTCCTGTGCCGGTTGTACGACCCGACCGCCGGCCGGATCCTCCTGGACGGCGTGGACATCCGCGAGTACGACCCGGTCGAGCTGCGCACGCGGATCAGCGCGATGTTCCAGGACTACGTGACGTACCAGGGAACCGCGGCGGAGAACATCGGCTTGGGTGATCTCTCGCGGCTGGAGGACCGGCCGCACATCGAGGCTTCGGCCCGCCGGGCGGGCGCGGACGAGCGCATCGAGCGCCTGCCATCCGGCTACGACAGCCCACTGGGCCGGTGGTTCGACCAGGGCGTCTCGCTGTCCGGTGGCGAGTGGCAGAAGATCGCGCTGGCCCGGGCGTTCCAGCGGGAGGCGCCGTTGTTGATCCTGGACGAGCCGACGTCGGCGTTGGACGCACAGGCCGAGCACGATTTGTTCTCGCGGCTGCGTCAGCTGTCCGAGGGGCGGACGACGTTGTACATCTCGCACCGGTTCTCGACGGTCCGGCAGGCGGAGCGGATCCTGCTGCTGGACCGGGGGAAGGTGGCGGAGTACGGCACGCACGAGGAGCTGATGGCGGCGAAGGCCGGGTACTCGGAGCTGTTCACGCTTCAGGCACGGGCGTACTTGGACGAGGTTCCGAGCTAGGGCGTCGGATGAACTTCGCGGGGATTTCGCTGTCCCCGCGGAGTTCGACGTTCCGCAGGTTCAGCCAGGGTTCAGCGTCGTCGAGCCCGCGCATCTCGACGGCCACGGTGTCGAGCACGCAGTCCCGGAGCCAGATCATCCGCTCGCGGTCGCTCCACAGCTCGAGCCGCAACCGGCCGCGGGCGAACCGCACGTCTTCGAAGACCAGCCGCGGGAAGCCGCCTTCGGACCCGAGCCAGCCGGCGTCGAGGTTCTCGAAGTCCACCTCGGTGTCCGCCAGTTGCATCTGCTCGAAGCGGACTTCGCCGGCTTCGATGCTCAGGTGCGTGAAGTCCAGGCGTTCGCACGCGACCCGGCAGCGGTAGAAGTCGGTCGCGCCCCCTCGGACGGTCGCACCGGACCAGCCGAGCTCCCGCCCGGCGAACTCGGCGCCGACGAACTCGATGCCGCCGTCGAAGGTCGTGCTGCCGAAGGTGGTGCGCTCGGCGGCGAAGCGGGTGCCGTGGCAGCTGAGGCCACCGCTGAAGCGCGCGCGGTCGAACGAGGCCAGCTCCCCGGTGAACTCCGCCCGGTCGAGGATCAGCCGGCCACGGAACCGGAGCCCGGAGAAGTCGGCGTTTTCGAACACGACCTCGGTGAAGTCGAAGTCGACCGGCTGCCGCCACCACAGGTTCCCGGACAGCCGGTCGCGGAACATCCGGAGGATCGCCTCGCGCACCGCGGACTCGCCGGGCGTCATGGTTTCGGGCTGGAGCCGCAGGTAGCCGCAGAGGACGTCGACGCAGACCTGGCGCTTGTCCACCCAGTCGTCGGCGAGCCCGGCGAGGGCGTAGACGCCGGTCAACCGCACCGCGGGACTGTCGTGGGCCAGCTGCTCGGCGGCGGCACCCAGGCGTTCGTTGAACCCTTGAACGGTCTCGCGCTCGGCCTTCTCGACGGCGAGGGCGTGCTCGTTCTCGGTGACCCGCTGCTTCCGGTAGTTGACGGCGAGCAGCACCACCCCGCCCAGCCCCGCGACCACGGACAGGGCGATCTTCAGCAGGTCGAGCAACTGGGTGACGTCGAAGGCGGCGGTGGTGGGCAGCCGCGGCCAGCCGAGGAACCAGAGCAGCCCACCCCCGGTTCCGCTGGCGACGATCAACGCGATCGCCAACCAGACGAGCACGGACGCGGCGATCCCGGCTCTCACCTGCGGAAACGCCGGAAGTTTCAGCCGTCGACGCCCGGCCAGCGCTACGCCGCCGAGCACCGCGAGCGCGATCAGGAGCCAGCGGAACCAGTCGGGCACGAAGGGTGAGACTAGCCGGTGGGTTTCGGCCGCGGGAGCAAAACGGACAGGTTGTTCGTTGTCCCGATATGGCTGTCGCGTTCCTGCTCTACGTCTTCGCCGAGATCGCCGCGATCTGGGCGGTGGGCTCGGCCGTCGGCGTGCTCGGCACGCTGGGCCTCCTGCTGGCCGGCGCCTTCGTCGGCTCCTGGCTCGCCCGCCGCGAGGGCGCGAAGGCGATGCGGGCGTTCGTCGAATCGGCCCGGGCCGGGCGTCCTTCGGAGAAGGAGCTGACCGACGGGATGCTCGTGGGGCTCGGCGGGGTGCTGATCCTGGTGCCGGGGTTCGTGAGCGACGTGCTCGGTCTGTTGTTGATCCTGCCGCCTTCGCGCGCGGTGGCCCGGCGGTTGTGGTTGAAGCGGATGGAGAAGCGGGCTGTGCGGTTCGCGAACCAGCGCCGGGGACCGGTGATGGTGGTGGACAGCGAAGTGGTGAACGAGCCTCACAAGCGCGACGACCACCCGGTGATCGAAGGCCGAATCATCGACGGTTGATTCACCCGTTCGCCGCGGGTTCGCCGAGAACTGGGTGGC
The DNA here is from genome assembly GCF_014873755.1 of Amycolatopsis lexingtonensis. NCBI lineage: Bacteria > Bacillati > Actinomycetota > Actinomycetes > Pseudonocardiales > Pseudonocardiaceae > Amycolatopsis > Amycolatopsis lexingtonensis. Next base: position 7,491,773 of record NZ_JADBEG010000001.1, on the reverse strand, counting down.
CTTGCCACAATGTACGGGTGGAGCCTCTGAAGACCACATCCGCGGTGCGCATCCGAATGAGCAAGCAGAAGTCCCGGGATACCGGGATCGAGATGGCGTTGCGCAGGGCTCTGCACCGAGCCGGCTTTCGCTACCGGGTACACCGCAGACCGGTCAGAGGCGTACGACGCGAGGCTGACCTGGTGTTCGGCCCGGCCCGCGTCGCAGTCTTCGTGGACGGCTGCTTCTGGCATGGCTGCCCCGAGCACGCGACTTGGCCCAAGAACAACGCCGAGTTCTGGCGAGACAAGATCGAAACCAACCGCAGACGGGATGTCGATACTGACACGCGGCTTCACGAGGCCGGCTGGCTGGCCGTTCGCATTTGGGAGCACGAAACCGTGGACGTCGCCGCAGCGCGAGTCATCAAGGCGGTCCGCGAACGCCGGTGAGCTTCAGCTCTTGGCTGCATCCTTCAACAGTCCATCGACCCCGTTGCGGGTGTCCTTCCAGCGTTGCTCGACGCACTTGTCCAGAGCAACAACGTCGAGCTCCTTGCCCAAAGCCGCGGCGAGAACGTGTGCAGCCAACCGCGGCGGGATCGCATTCCCGATCTGCTGGGCAATGCCCCGCCCCGACCAGGGGTAGTCGGGCGGGAAGGTCTGCAACTTGCCCGCCTCGTAGTCGGTGAAGCGATCGGGCATCCCCTTGGGCCGCCCGACCAGACGGTTGCGCGAAACCTTGCCGGTGACGGTGAACGCGGGCTGTGTCGAGAGCCGCTCTCCACGCGCCTTCGGATCGCCACCGGTGCCGTAGTTGGACACCACGGTGAACCGTTCCGACAAGCCGAGCGCTTCCCCCATCGTCTTCCACGGCAGCAGGTCGGGATCGCCTTCTCCGCGTTCTTTGCCCTTATAATACCGCCGATGAGTGGGTTTCGGAAGGTTCGCCTCACCACCGCGTCGGGCGATCAGAATAGCCCGACGCCGCGTCTGCGGAACACCGAATTCCTCGGTGTGGAGGATTCCACAGTCGACACTGTAACCGCGCTTCTCGAGTGCTACCGCAAACGCCTCCCATACCGGCAGTACAGCGGGAACCTGCTCCAAGACGATCGCGTCGTACGGAACGCCGGCATCGACAGCCCATCGCAGAGGCTCCAGGACCAAACCAGTGCGCTCGTCATCGAGTAGCGCCAGTTCCTCGACGATCTCCGCGCTGCCAGGCTTTTGCTCGCCTGCACCGACCTCATCACCGGGAGCGATGACATCGACGAACGAGAGCACCTTGTCCAAGGCTCGCCTGCCTGCGCCATGTCCCGCGACTGTGAATGTCTGACACGGCGGACCTCCGCTCAGGATGCGAGCCTCGGGGTAGTCGGCAGGCTTGGAAAAGCGGACGTCACCATGTTTGGTCTGCAGACCGGCATTCATGCGGGTACGGCAAGCGTCTTCATCCCATTCGATCCCGGCGACGGACACACCAAGCCAGTGGGCGGCGACGTCGAGTCCACCCGGACCGGCGAAGAGGTCCACCATCTCGACCTGCCCAGGCAGAGGGGAGAGCGGCTGTCCGTCGGTCATGGGACAGGAGTCTATAAGGCAGACTCGGCGGAACTGCCTCCTGCCGAACTCGACACGCCGACCAGGGGCTCTACCTGCTGCTTTCTCGGGCGTGACATGTTCGTGACCACGCGAGTAACAAAGACCGACACTTCGACGACGTGTTTGATCACGAAGTGCATCGAGCACGTCGTACCACAGATGAAGGAGAGCGGGGCCGGGCAACGTCGACCGAGATAGCAGCTGACCGTCGGTAGCGCTGGAACAGAGGAACACCGTCACTCTGCTCTCATGCGGTACCTCACAGAGACCTTCCTCCTTCCCGACGACTCCGGGCGACCTGTCGCGACGAATGTTCACTCCATCAGCCCATTTCGTCAAGAATCACACACAGCACGCGTTTCACGTGATAGAGAAGAACACTCCCGCGTACTCGCACGAATGTCGACCATGGAGTTGTGTTGCAAGATCGGATGAGAGTCGGAGAAGCAGGCTCCGAAGCATGCCTCCGACGAGCGAGCGCCTGCCTGCAGTTGGACGAGGCGCCGCGACCGCAGGACCGGATGGATCTGGCAATCTCGAGCTGCATCCGAGACATGTGGTCTAGCCACGGGAGCAGGTGCCAGTGGTGATGAACCTGCCGTCCTGGACTCCGGACGACCGCTTGGTTCGAGACGTCGAGGACCAATTCGACGTCGCAGTCGCCGTTTACAAGACGAACCAGCACCTCATCTCAGAGCACGCGAACCACGAGGAATCGATCCGCGTCGGCGGGTATTCGAACCGAACACTGCTCGAACTTGTTCAGAACGGCGCCGACGCCATGTCCGGCACCGAGCATGAAGAGATCAGCGTGGGCCGAGTCGAAATCGTGCTCGACACCGAGAGCCAAACGCTCTACTGTGCCAATACCGGGCGCCCGTTCTCGCGGACCGGACTCACGACGATCATGCACGCGCATCTCAGCGACAAACGCGGCGACGAGATCGGACGCTTCGGACTCGGCTTCAAATCCGTGCTGGCAGTTTCAGCTGCCCCCCAGGTTTTCAGCCGGTCAGTCTCGTTCGAGTTCAACTCACCCATCGCACGCACTGCCATAGATCAAATTAAGCCAACCGCGAAGCGTCTTCCGATACTACGCACCGCAACAGTCATCGATGCCATGACCGCCTTTGACGAGGATCCCATCCTCGCCGAACTTGCCGAGTGGGCGACCACCATCGTCAAGCTCCCCCGCGCGATGGGCCTCGCGCGGCTCCGCAGTGAGATCATTCAGTTCCCCTCAGAGTTCCTGCTGTTCGTCGGCGACGTCCGTGAAATCAGACTCAGAGTTCTCGGCAACGACCGGTTCGAGACGACCCACGTATCTCGCGATTTCGGCGATGGGACACTCAAGATCGAGCGTCCCGACGGCAGCGGCGACGAATGGCTCGTCAGCAATCGGATGCACGCTCCGTCGACCGAGGCGCGACGACAGGTCGGCGAAGCCGTCTCGCGCAACGAGGTCAAGATCACCGTCGCGGTTCCGAAACGCCAGGCAAAGCAGAAAATCGGGCAGTTCTGGTCGTACTTTCCCCTGCAGGACCAGACCTCGGCATCGGCATTGTTCAACGCTCCCTGGAGCGTGAACGACGATCGGACCACACTACTCAAGAACGACTACAACCGCGAGATACTCAAGAGTCTCTCAGAGATGTTCGTACGCTTGTTGCCAAAGGTGAGCACCAGCGACGATCCAGCAGCACACCTCGACTACATGCCCGCACGAGGACGAGAACCTCTGTCCTTCGGCGACGAGTTGCTCTGTGCGCATGTGCCCCGGATATCGACGGATTTCGACCTGGTACCCGACGCGAAAGGCACATTGACGCGCGCCACTGAACTACGCCCACTGGACTTCATGATCCAGAATGTCGATTCTGGCGACCACCGCATCTGGAGCACTTCCCCGAACACCGGAATCGATGCTCCACACTGGCGCTGCTACACATCTCAGCAGCGAATAACCCGCCTTCGCCAACTATTCGCAGCCACGGCATCCAAAGATCTTCTCGACAATGACCGAGATGGCAAGCGCGCCCTGGAATCCGTTCCCAAACGCGGGCTTCTCTCCTGGCTCAGGGAGTGGTCCGAAGGAAACCATCCCCCGTCCTCCGCAGACGCACTGAAGTTTATCCAGACTCATCGCAACCTTCCTGACATTCTTCGAGCCAAAGTCATTCCGACGACTGACGGAATGCGATCCCTTCACGACAGGAAGATCATCTTTCTAAACCAGGAAGATGACGTCGAGATCGAGCACGCAATTTTCGTCGAGCCCGATTTTCTTGCACAGCCGAACGTCGATAAAGTTTTACGGGAGTTCGGCTTCCGCGACTTGGACCCACTAGCGATCCTCAACGCCAGACTCGCGAAGCTTTCGCCAGTACCGAATGATGATCAACTGGAGAAGCTCTGGGAAGCAGTCCTCGAAGTCTCCGTGCACGTGGCAGTGAAAGCACTGACTGACCACAATTCCACGGTCAAGGTGCCGACACAAGACGGTGGGTGGGCATGGCCTACGCAAGTCTTCGACCTCGCCGAGCCGCTGGGTGACCACCTCGCGGCCAAGATGCTGGACCGCCGACGATGCATGCCTGAGGTGGCGCACCGGATCGGCGTGGTGCACAGCCCTGTCGGCAGTTATTCAGCGGAGGACGAACCCCTTCTCCCGCAGTATCGCGAATGGGTTCTGGCTACTCTCGACTCCCGACGGGGCCCGGGAGAACGCGCGATTGAACATGTGGACCTCTACCCGGGCAAGGGTCCCGGGCCATTCTCGATGCTGTTCCTCCTTCGGGACGCCGAAGCAAGCGAGCGACTACGCGCGAACTGGACCGCCGGCTTGCTTCGAACCGGCGACTCGGAGTGGACGTGCGAAGACTTGGACACCGGAACGTCCTACAGCGTGCAGTCACCCGTTCGTTGGGCAGTGGACCGTGCCGGACTCCTGGAATCCGATCGAGGCTACCGCCCGCCTGGCGAGATCGTCGCTCCGTCGATGCTCAAGTACAAGAACCTTCTGCCGTTGTTCCGAGGGCCCGGCCAGGTCGCTGAGGCCCTGAGCCTCCCGGACGAATTGGACGCTGTGCCAGCCTCCGTACTCCGCGAGGCGCTTTCGGCCAAGCTCTTCCCCTCTGCCCTCGACAACTCCGTGCTCGTCGAGTTCATCACCGCGGCCTGCCGTATCGCCCACGCCGACGGCCGCCCCGCCACAGTTCCGGCGAAGGTGGGTCGAGCGATCGAGGCCCGACCTCCGGACTCGGTCTATCTCGCTACCACGGACGAGGAAGAGGAGTTCCTCTCGTCACGTCAGCGCCCGTACCTTCGGGTGACAGACGACCAGGTAGCCGAACTCGAGACCTTGGTGGGCTGCCGCCGGTTCGAGGACAGCTTCGCGTTCTCCATGGAGATCGAAGGGCGACAGGAGAGCGAGCGTATCGTCGACATCTTCAGCGGACTCCGAAGCACTCCCGTCGGAGACACGCTGACGACTGCGACGGTTGCGAGGGCACTCCGCGTGGTCAAGCGGGTGAGCACCGAAGACGGCGTCGAAGACCAAACGCTCGAATGGCATCTCGACGGGCTGAGTCTGGTGGTACGCAGCGACACGGACGAGCGCCGCCTCCTCGGTGTCGTGAACGAAGCCTTTTCCCTGGGACTCACCAACGCTGAACTCGAGGGCGTACTCAAGGCCGGCCTCGATCAGCGGCTACAGGCACTTCGCCAAGAAGCCAAGCGTGCCCCCACCGACGCCGAGCGACTCGACGTCTACTTCGGTCCCGACGATCTACGCGACGCGTTGCCGAAAGGCCTTTGGCGAGCCCTCGAGGCACAAGGCCTCGTCAATGCCTCCACGTCGGTCGCCGACCTTGTCCTCAAGGTATACGGATCCGACTCGATCAAACAGCTTGCAGACCCCTTCCGGAACGACGGTTTCGTCGATGTACCGACAACGTGGGCGGGTGGTGCGGCGACCATCTCGTGGCTGAGAAAGATGGGGTTCGGCAGCGAATACGCCGGGCGGCGCACTCAACACCAGGAAGACGAGTTCGTCATTCCCGGGGCTGTGAAACTCAATCCACTTCACTCGTTCCAGCAGAAGATCAGCCGGCAGCTCAGGGACGTGCTCACTCTCCGCGAGGCAAACGGGCGTCACCTCAAGGCGATGGTGGAGTTGCCGACTGGCGCAGGCAAGACACGAGTTGCGGCCGAGACCGTGCTCCGACTCTTCATCGACGGGAACCTTCGGGGACCTGTCCTGTGGATCGCCCAGTCTCAGGAACTCTGCGAGCAGGCCGTGCAAACCTGGAGCACTGTTTGGCGTGGCCTCGGCGACGAGCGCTCCCTGACGATCGGCCGCTTGTGGGAGAACAACATCGTCCACGAACCGGACACGGATTTCTCCGTTGTCGTCGCAACCGACGCCAAGCTCGACACCCTCCTCGAGAACCCCGAGTACAGCTGGCTGGCCAGTTCGACAGCAGTGATCGTCGACGAAGGACACCGCGCCGGTGGTTCCGAGCGGTACACGCGGATCTTGAACTGGTTGGGGGTCGCGGGCCGCGGCTGGGAGCGACCTCTCGTCGGGTTGACCGCAACCCCATTCAAGGGCACGTCGGCATCAGCAACAGCCGCGCTCGCCAGCCGGTTCGGCAATCGGAAGCTGGACGTCTTCGACACACTCGACGCCTACCGTCCGCTCGCCGAGCTCGGAGTGCTGGCAAAGGTACAACACGAAGTGCTCCCGGGCATCGAAGTCACCCTCGATCCGGACGAGAAGGCCGAAGCCGAACAGCAGCGCCGAGTTCCCGCACGGGTGATGGATCGCGTCGGCGCAGATCAGGCCCGCATGTCAATCCTCGTCGACCACATCATGGGCCTGGACAACAGCTGGCCAGTGCTGGTGTTCACACCGAACGTCCTGTCAGCTCAGGTGCTCGCCGCAACGCTGCGGTATCGCGATGTCGAAGCGGCAGCGGTCAGCGGCCAGACGGGAAGGCAAGAACGTCGCGACAGCATCGAGCGGTTCAAGCGAAATGAGATCCGCGTACTCGCAAACTGCGATCTACTGGCACAGGGTTTCGACGCCCCCGGTGTCCGCGCCCTGTACATCGCTCGCCCCACCTTCAGCCCGAACGCCTATATCCAAATGGCCGGTCGCGGTCTCCGCGGCCCCAGAAACGGCGGGAAGGAAGAGTGTCTGATCGTGGATATGGCGGACAACTTCGGAGCCTTCAATGAGTGGCTCGGGTACCGCGAGTACGAAGACCTTTGGCAGGAGCAGCGTGCATGATTCTTGTACCAACCCTGGCTGACATAGAAGAGACCGCGACCAGTGACGCGGAACGCAGAATCGCCCGTCTGCTACGAGATGTCGAAGGCGACGTCGACGCGGTAGCTTTTCATTCGGTAAAACTTCGGTCACATGCATACAAGCAGCAAGCCGAAGCGGACTTCCTCATATTATGGAAGAAAGTCCTGATCGTCGTCGAAGCCAAAGGTGGCGGCATCAAGAAACACGACGGCGTTTGGTACAGCATCGACCGACGGGGCGACTGGCACAAGCTTGCCACGTCACCAATGGAACAGGCACAATCGGCAATGTACGCATTGCGCAACATCCTCCGAAAAGAGGGGGTCGGCTGGTTCGCACAAGAGGCCATTGTGGTGACGCCAGACATCGATACCCCGCCACACTCGGTCGAATGGCATCCGACTCACTGGCTGGCGCGGACTGATATGAGCATTGCGGAGCTGACGCGGGCGCTCGACACCGTCGCAGCGAACGCCCAGGAACCTCCCGCAGGGCGAAAACGTGCAAGGATCGATGAATTGCGGACACGCCTGTTCGGACACTTCGCCCGCATGCCGGTTATCGATGCACTGCGGGGCGCGGTGATCGAGGAACAGAACCGTGCCACAGCCGACCAGGCCAGGTTTCTCGCATCACTGGCACGAAATCCCCGAGTACTGGTATCCGGCGGGGCAGGCACGGGAAAATCCTTGGTACTCGCAGAGGCAGCAAAGCAAGAGGCCGACCAAGGACGGTCCGTTCTGATCACGTTCCGTTCGCCTGCCCTGAGGAAGTTCTTCGAACCATACGTGGTTGATCGCGCCATCGACCTGCTCTCATTCGACCGACTTGATTCCGCCAAAACGTACGACGTTGTATTCGTCGACGAGGCACAAGATCTGATGACGGCAGAAGGAATGGATCGGATCGACGGTGTGATCACCGGCGGAAGGAGTGCCGGAAATTGGCGAATGTTTCTCGACCATAATAATCAAGCACACGTCGACGGACACTTCGACCAGGACGTCTTGCAACTCATCACCGCGGAGGCCTCTTCGGTCGACCTGAGTCTTAATGTTCGCAACACTCGAGCAATCGTTCACACGGTCCAGGAATATCTCGGAGCAGACCTAGGAGATCCAGGAATCGTCAATGGCGAAAACGTTCGCTGGACCACGACCGCCGCCGAATCCACTTTTACCGAGGCCGAATCCATCGCGGAGGAACTGGTCGCTGACGGCGTAAACACCGAACACATTTGGATTATTCGCGCCGCAACGAATGTTCCACCAGAGAAGTCGAAACGTGGTATTACCATAACGAGCCCGAGGTATGCCAAGGGTTTGGAAGCAGAGCACGTGATCGTCTGTGAACTCCCCGAGACCTTCGATGAAGCCGGCATCGCCGCCTTCTATGTCGCCACCACTCGTGCACGAGTCTCCTTGGACATCGTGCTCTCCCACAAGGAAAAGCGACGGATCCAACAACTGGTTCGACGACAGTTGGAGAAGAATTGACGCTCACTCACTCACAGAAAGTAGCGCTACACCACCTTCGGATGGCTTACGTGGGTCCCGATGGCGGTGACACGGAGACCCTCCTCAACCTGCCTGACCGCCAATATGCCGTCGGCATGCTGTTCCCCGCGATGTCTGAGCCCCCGCCGGAATCCTCCGAGGAAAGCGAGCACATCGAAGCGGAGGTACTCACGGGTGAGATCGAGGAGGCCGGCGCGAGCGTCCCGATCGCCGAAGACTGGCGTCCCTCTTCGGTCGCGATCTCCTTCGTCACCGATCGGCCGAGCGTCTCGTGCGACTTCTCCGGGGGTACCTACCGGTCGATCAAAGACGATGGGCCGCCACGATGGCAGCGTTCTCCGTTCCGGTTCGAGGGTCTCGAACTCACGCGAGGCCGTCCGCCACACGTGCTCACTGCAGGCGAAGTGCCGATCGAGATCGGATCGCGCTGGCGGGCCTACGGGGACGCCCACCTCGTGACCGTGCACGCGCGTGTGTCCTCCAAGTCGACTGGCGACGACCGAAGCGACATCGATCGAACACTCTTCCAAGTAGCTCTCAGCGTAACCCCAGCGCTCGACGGTCGGTTTCTAGAGTACGACAGGTCCAATGCGTTCGACTCCGACCCCGAAGCCGCTGAGCTGCGGCTCCGTTACCGAAGCAAAACGATCTACGCGGTCGGCCACGGTACGGCGGCGGACTGGAACCTCATCGACGGCGTCTGTACGCGCGTCTTCCTCGATCCGGTGCCCGCCTTTGTAGTGCCTGCCATCGAAACGACGGGCCTCGACTCCGACTCCGTCGAGGCCCGAGCACTTCTGCTCCACAACCTATCGCGGATCGACACAGACACAGAACGCGTGATATCGACCCTCGATGCGTTTGTCGATGTCTATTCCCATTGGGTCTCCGAACAGAGCGGCCGTGTCGAAAGCTTCGGAGCCGACACACCGGTCGCGCAAGCCATCACCGATCGGGCGCGCTCCGCTCTGGACCGCATGCGAGCCGGCGTTGACCTCTTGCGCGAGCCAGAACGAGGGTCGCTGAGAACCGCGTTTGCCCTCGGCATGACTGCGATGCGACTCCAAATTCGCCAAACCGCAATCAAAAATGGTACGGAACCATCCCGCGTCGAAGAGCCGCGCTGGCGCCCGTTCCAACTCGGCTTCCTACTGGTCGCCCTGGCATCGACGATCGACGGGACACACGATGATCGAGAACTGGTCGACCTGATCTGGTTCCCGACCGGTGGCGGCAAGACCGAAGCTTACCTGGGTCTGGCCGCCGTGGAGATCTTCCACCGACGCATAGTTCACGGCACCGCTGGCGGAGGAACCGCCGTGATCACGCGGTACACACTCCGACTGCTGACCTCACAGCAATTCCAGCGAGCCGCCTCGCTCATTTGCGCGATGACCCTGCTTCGCAACGAGGACGCGCGAGCTAATCGAATGGCGCCGTTCTCCATCGGCCTGTGGGTGGGGAACGAGGTCACGCCTCGATCACGCCAGGAGGCAAAGGCAGGACTTGATCGCCTGCGTAAGGCCGCCCGCCCCGAAGAAGCGAACCAGTTCCAGATCGAGAGCTGTCCGTGGTGTGGTACTGCGCTCCTGCCGGATATGAGATACGAGGACTGGAGCCGCTACGGGTTCCGCGAGGTGGGTCGCGACGTGGTCATCCACTGCACCCGGACGGCCTGCGAATTCCACGATGAGCTGCCGGTCTCCGTGATCGACGACATCCTTTACGACGAGCCGCCGACGATCCTCCTTGCGACAGTCGACAAGTTCGCCCGCCTGCAGTTCCTGCCCGAAGCGGGCAAGCTGCTCGGCCTCGGCACACCGTTCCGCCAGCCGTCACTGCTCATACAAGACGAGCTGCATCTCTTGTCCGGCCCACTCGGTACGACAGTCGCCGTGTTCGACGCAGTCATCCAACTACTCCTGAGTCACAACGGCGCGATCCCCAAGATCGTTGCCTCGACAGCCACGATCCGCGCCTCGGACGAACAGGTCCGAGGCTTGTACGGCAGGTCTGTCGCGTTATACCCGCCGGCCGGACTCGACGGCGATCAGACCTTCTTCTCCCGTCCGGTGAAGAGCGGCGAAGGTCGCCTCTACGTCGGCCTGATGCCACAGTCGGTCTCTCAGGTGTCAGCAGTCATCGCTGCCACGGCTCCCCTACTCGAAGTACCGGAAGTGCTCGCCGGGAGCTCGGGGCCGGACACGTCGCGAGACTCGTATTGGACGCTGGTGATGTACCACAACAGCCTCCGTGAGCTTGGCCGCACCGGAACTTTGGTGATCGATGACGTCAACGGTCGGCTCGAACCACGATCGGAGAGACTGGGCCTACCTCTCCGGCAGGTCACGGCTGAACACGTCCTGGAGCTCACCAGCCGCCGCGGACCGGACGAACTGCCCAACGACCTTCGCGAACTGAGTCGAAGCATCGATGAATCGTCGGATGCCATCGATGTGGTGCTCTCCTCGAACATGTTGTCAGTCGGAATCGACATACCACGTCTCGCTCTGATGCTGATGGTGGGTCAACCCAAGACGACCGCCGAATACATCCAAGCGACGAGCAGGGTCGGGCGCGGCCTGAACAACGGGGTCGTGACCACGCTGTTCAGGTCGAATCGAGCACGTGATCGTTCACATTTCGAGAGCTTCCGTTCGTATCACGAAGCTCTCTACCGCAACGTCGAGCCGACGAGCGTGACACCGTGGTCGTTGTCGTCACGCAACCGTTCCTTGGGCGGGGCGCTCGTAGCGTTACTGCGGCACTCGTTGCCTGTCCTTGCCGCGAACGACTTCGCCTCACGTCTCGATCTCGAAAACGAGCACATGTCGAAAGCAGTTGAGAAACTCGTGGCACGTTTCTCGGATTTGGTCAGCCGCTCCGACAATATCGAATCCGAGGAAACCGAGGACGAGGTTTGGTCGTTGCTACGCAACTGGGATCGTCGCGCGAGGCTCGCTCGCGATGCCGGATCCGCACTGGTTTACGACCGTCGACAGAGCGACAACGACGCATTACTCAAGCGTTTTGGCCAGAGTGGCGAGGGATGGCTCGTCGCCGATTCCATGAGGTCCGTCGAACCGAACGTCGCTGTTCACGTCCGCGAGCCACTGGAAGGAGGCATCGGTGGAAAGAATCGTGCATGACCTGCGACTTTCCGAGACAGTAACCCCTTTTGGAGTAGGCGCCATTGTTGACATTCTGGGCGAGTCCCTGATAGCTGCGGACACCTCGTGGTGGGATCGAAAGTATGCACCTGAAATCATTTGTGATCGTCTTCTCGCAAGGCTGGGTCCTGGCATTCTTCGACAAGCTCCTGCACATGCAGGCCGGGCCGCCAAGGAAACCCCCCATTTGCTTTACTGGCGCTTTCCCGCCTGGCGCTTCTGCGAACGATGCACCAAGCTTTCCCAGCTTACCGGAAAGAACAAGGGTCGATGGACCAATAGGTGCGAGTGCGGCGGAGGACTGGTACCGATGCGATATGTCGCGACTTGCGAAAAAGGTAGTCATATCCAAGACATACCATGGTTCAAATGGGCCCACCGCGGAAACGGTGCGGACATCACCGACGCGGTACGCTTCTGTCGCGCCTACAAGGAACTACGATTCGTCCGCTCTTCTCGACGCGGCGAGGGTCTTGCTTCGCTCAGTGTTCACTGCACAGGATGCAAGCGGTCTCGCCCGCTTTCCGAACTCACCAGCACAGATTCGCTTCATCGCGATGGGATCCGATGCGACGGCATTCAGCCTTGGCAGGAACCGGAGAGCGGGAGGATTTGCGAACACCGCCTCAATGCTGTCCAACGAGGCGCAACCGGAAACTACATCGCCGATCGCCTGTCCGCACTCGATATTCCTGAAGAGATCTCACATTCGGCCGAGATAGCGGACAAGGTCCGCAGTCATGTTTACTTCGAGAAAGTGGTCACCGACAATGGCGGCCCACAAGCTGAGATGGTGGCCGGCTGGATCGCGGATGAACTCGGGACGACGGCAGCAGACGTTCTTGCCCTTGCCTCCGGCGCCGAAGACGCCGAAGAAACCCCGCTTCTCGATCTCAAAGATGGCGAATGGTCAGCTTTTGTCAATAAGCTCGACGGTGGTCGAGACCACAGCAATGGCGACTTCGTAGTCGACGGATTCTCCATTTCAGCCGAGGCTACATGGCCATCGACACTGACGAGTAGATTGGTAGGCGTAGGGCAAGTCCGCCGAGTTCGCGAGGTTCGGGCACTTCGCAGGTTTCAACGACACAACGCCGATGCAGAATATGTCATGGTCGATCTCGGTCTCGACAGCAAACGAAAGCCGATTTACCCCGCCCTTGAATTGTTTGGCGAGGGGATTTTCCTTCGATTCGACGAGGCTGAGATCTCCGCATGGGAGGAAACTGCCGAAGTTCGCAAGCGAGCCGAGATCCTGCTCAAAAGCAGAAATTCCACCCCGTGGGCCCACCGTTTACCTGTTCCCGAGCCACGCTTTGTCGCCTTGCACACTATTTCCCATCTGCTCATCCGCCGTCTTGCCTTTGCGAGCGGCTACTCGTCGGCGTCGCTTCAGGAGCGCATCTACGCGCACTCCGACCGACCTGACCGCACCGCCGGTATCTTCATTTACACGGCGGCTGGCGACGCGCAGGGAACACTCGGCGGACTGGTACGTCTCGGCCATCCCGAGAAACTGGTCCCACTGCTGCTCGCCGCCTTGGGAGACGCAGACGTGTGCTCGAACGATCCAGTGTGCATCGAGAGTGATAACCAAGGATCGTCGCATCTCAACCTGTCCGCCTGTCACGGCTGCACCCTCGTCAGCGAGACCTCGTGTGAGACCGGAAATCGTCTCCTCGATCGCCAACTGGTTCTCGGCGGGGGAACCGTGCCAGGGCTGTTAGATCACTTGCTCGACGAGGTGCGAAGCACAGTGGGAAGGTAACCACGGGCCGGAATCCGCCGCCAGGTTCCCGATATGAAGACGTCTAGCGGCGGATACCGGCTAGTCCACCGTCGGCTTGGGGATGTCGAAGTAACTCGAGAACCGCACCGCCGGGGCGTACTCGCCCTTCACCTTCACCCTCCCCGTCACGAACATCGCCGCTACAGCGGCGTTGCCGGTCGCCATCCGGATGAAGTCGTCCACCGACAGTGTGATCGTCGTGTCCGGGGAGCGGGACAGGTCCGTCGACGAGACGCACACGCCGTCCTCGATCACCGTCTGGAAGCGGTCGTAGCCATCCTCGCCGGCGCCCTCCGAAAAGCGCCAGGAAACCACGAAATCCACGTGGCGTGCCTTCTGCGGCAAGAAATGCTCCGACATCCGGCGGAATATCTCGTCGAGAAACACCGGGCGCAGCTCGGGGTGTTCCGCGATCGCCTTCAGCTGGTCTTTGGAGGCGCGGCGGACGACGTCGACCAGGACGTCCGTCGACAGGGAGCTCAGCTCGATGCCCGCTCCCGCTTCGCCCAGCATGTGCAGGGTTTCCAGGACCTGGACGAACTGCGGAGCCGTCAGGTTGCCCAGGACCAGCTTCTCCGCGAACGCGTTCACCACGTGACTGCCGCGGATGGCACGGGGCCGGGAAAGGCGCCACTTCGCTTTTCTGGGCACGGAAGCGAACTATACGGGATGTGGCAGATCGAAGAATCCGATGAGGCCCGCCGCGAAGGCCAAATCACCCTTGACCTTGATTCTTCCCGTGACGAACAACACCGCCGGGGTGGCCTGGTGGGTGATCAGCCGGAAGAAGTCCGCCGGGGCGATCGAGATGGTCACGCGGGGGGTCTCGCGCATCTGGCGGCTGACCGTGCACGAGCCATGGGAAATCACCGTCTCGTAGCGATCGTAGCCGCCTTCGCCGACGCCTCCCGACAGGCGCCAGTGGACCACCGCGTGCAGGTCGCGGGCGCGCTCCGGCCTGATGTGGGAGCCCATGCGCGCGAAGATCTCCGCCAGCACGCGCTCTCGCAGAGGACGCTCCGCCACCACGCTTTCGAGCTGGGCGCGGGACGCCGACGACACCAACGTCGCGAAGCGCGCCGGCTCGACCTTGCTCAGGTCGAACGCGGGGGCGCGCTCCGCCAGGCGAAGCAGCGCGTTCAGGAGTCTTCGGAAGTCGTCGCGGCCGAGATCGCGCGGGTTGACCGCCTCCGCCAGGGCGTTGACGTCGAGGGCGTGCGCCTCGGGGCTCAGCGGGTCGAGGCGCTCCAGCGCGTCGAGCAGCGGTGCCCCACGGAGGGCCGCGACGCGATCGGCGCTGGTCATCCCGGCGTTGTCGGCCATGGTCACTCCCTCTCCGGTTACCCAAGCGTAAGGCTACCCGCCAGTAGGTAGGCGGGCAAGCGTGCCGAAATCACCCTCCCGTGGTCACGACCGGTACCGTCTCCGGGCAGCAACGAGGAGGTCCAGCGTGTCAGAGGATGATCAGCGTCCGCCCGAACGGGCCAGGCGGCTGCCGCGTGCCGTGCGCGAGCGGCAGATCCTGGACGCGGCCGTCCAGGTCTTCTCGCGCCACGGCTACCACGCGGCGTCGATGGACGAGATCTCCGACGTCGCCGGTGTCTCGAAGCCGATGATCTACACCTACCTCGGCTCCAAAGAGGACCTCTTCGGCGCGTGCATCCGCCGCGAGGCGACGCGGCTGCTCGAGGCCATCCAGGCCGGCGTCCAGCCCGACCTGCCGCCGGACATGCAGCTCTGGCACGGCCTTCGGTCCTTCTACCGCTTCGTCGCCGAGTACCGCGAGTCGTGGACGGTCCTGCACCGCCAGGCGCTGACCGTCGGTGGGGCCTTCGCCGCCGAGATCACCGACATGCGGGCGCGCGCGATCCAGCTGGTCGCCGCTCTCGTCGTGTCCGCCGGCACCCGCAAGGGCGTCGGCGAGCAGGCCGAGTTCTCCGGCGAGGGCCTGTCCGCGGCCTTGGTCGGGGCGGCCGAGTCGCTGGCCGACTGGGCCCTCGACCACCCCGACATCTCCGACGGCGTCCTGGCGTCGTGGCTGATGAACCTCGTCTGGCTCGGCTTCAACGACCTCATCGAAGGCGAAGTCTGGAAACCTTCGGAGTAACGCATGGCCACACTCACACTGAAAATAACCCTGGCCGGCAGCAAGCCGGCGATCTGGCGGCGAGTGGCCGTTCCCGACGACTTCTCACTGGCCGACGTGCACGAGCTGATCCAGGACGTCTTCGGCTGGGAGCGCAGTCACCTGTGGGTGTTCGAGACGGCGGACGGCGCGTGCGGGCTTCCGGATCCCGAACTCGGCCACGCCGATGCCCGGTCCAAGCGAATCGGCGAAGTGCTCCGCGCTCCCGCCGACACACTGAGCTACCAGTACGACTTCGGGGACGACTGGCTGCACGAAGTGACGCTCGAAGCCCGTGAACCAGTGCGCGGCCGTCCCCGCTGCATCGACGGACGCCGGGCCGGACCGCCGGAGGACTGCGGCGGCATCGGCGGATACGAAGAGCTGCTCGACGTCCTCGCCGACCCCGGCCACGAGGACCACGAAGAAACTCTGGAATGGCTCGGACTGGAAGCGGCCGGCGAGTTCGACCCGGCGGCGTTCGACATCGCCGCGGTCAACCGGACGCTCGCCGGCCGCTTCCCGTCAGAGTGAAGTGATCGTGCCGTCCAGGTGCGGCTTCGACTTGCTCCACAGCTCGAACGCCCAGCCCTCCGGGGTGGCCCACGACGTGAAGCCCGCCTTGGCCGGCAGCAGCACCGGTTGCTTGAAGCGGACGTCGATCGTGAACGCCGACGGCAACCGGCCCTCGAACGCCGCCAGCGCGTGGGCCTTGGTCCACATCCCGTGGGCGATCGCCTTCGGGAAGCCGAACAGGCGTGCCGTCAGCGGGTGCAGGTGGATCGGGTTGCGGTCGCCCGAGACCTCCGCGTAGCGGCGGCCGATGTCGCCCGGCACCCGCCAGATCGCGTCCGGGGTCGGCGGCACCAGCTGCTCCCGGCGGCCACCGGAACCGGAGCCCGAACCGCGGCGCAGGTACGTGCTGACGTCGGTCCAGACCAGGTCGCCCCCGGCCCAGGCCTCGCTGACGACGTCGAACTGACGGCCGCGCTCGTGCGGGCGCAGGTTCTCCGCCCGGACGCGCACGGTCAGCGGCTCGCTCAGCCGCAGCGCGCGGTGCTGGGTGATCCGGTTCGCCACGTGCACCATGCCGAGCAGCGGGAACGGGAAGCCCGGCTCGGTCATCAGCGCCATCTGCAGCGGGAACGCCAGCATGTGCGGGTACGTCGCCGGCAGCTCGTCGCTCAGCCGGAACCCGCACACCGTGTTGTACGCGGCGAGGTGCGCCGGGTCGACGACGATGCCCGTCCGCACCAGCTCCGTGTCCGGCAGGTCGCCGCCGGACGGCTTGTGCAGGACGCCGCCGAGCAGCGCCTTCGGGTAGAGCGTGGCCAGGCTCGGCGTGCTGTCGAGTTCGCGGATCACCACGTCAGGCCCCCAGCAGCGCCTGGCCGCAGACGCGGACCACGTTGCCGTTCACCGCGGCCGACGCCGGGTTGGCGTACCAGGCGATCGTCTCGGCGACGTCGACCGGGAGCCCGCCCTGGCCGAGGCTGGACAGGCGGCGGCCGGCCTCGCGGATGAACAGCGGCACCGCGGCCGTCATCTTGGTCTCGATGAAGCCGGGCGCGACGGCGTTGATCGTGCCGCCGTACGCCGCGAGCTGCGGCGCGCCGACGTTGACCATGCCGATCACGCCGGCCTTCGACGTCGCGTAGTTGGTCTGGCCGACGTTGCCGGCGATGCCCGCGATCGACGAGACGCCGATGATGCGGCCGTTCTCGCGCAGCACCTTGTCGGCGAGCAGCTTGTCGTTCACCGCCAGCTGCGAGGCCAGGTTCACCGCGATCACCGAGTCCCACGCGCTCTCGCTCATGTTGCCGAGCGTCTTGTCGCGCGTGATGCCCGCGTTGTGCACGACGATGTCGACACCGCCGTGGCGCTCCTTCAGGTACTCCGCGAGCTTCGCGGGCGCGCTCGGCGAGGTGATGTCGAGCTGCAGCGCCGACCCGCCGACCTTGTTCGCGACCTTCGACAGGTCGCTGCCCTGCGCGGGGATGTCGAGCGCGACGACGTGCGCGCCGTCGCGGGCCAGTACCTCGGCGATCGCCGCGCCGATGCCACGGGACGCACCCGTGACCAGCGCGACCTTGCCGTCGAGGGGCTTCTCCCAGTTCGCCGGCGCGGTGGCGGTCTTGCCCTCGACGCCGATCCGGATGACCTGCGCGTCGACGAACGCGGACTTCGCCGAGAGCAGGAAGCGCAGCGTCGACTCCGTCGCCTCTTCGGCGCCTTCCGCGACGTACACGAGCTGGGCGGTCGCGCCGCGCTTCAGCTCCTTGCCGACCGAGCGCACGAAGCCTTCCAGCGCGCGCTGCGCGATCCGCTCGCGGCCTTCGACCTGCTCCGGCGGCGTGCCCAGGACGACGACCCGGCCGGACGGTCCGACGCTGCGGATCACCGGGTGGAAGAAGTCGTAGACCTCGCGCAGGCGAGCAGGCTCGGTGACGCCGGTGGCGTCGAAGACGAGCGCCGCGTGCCGGTCGGCCGCCGACGTGATGACCTCGATGCCCGCGTCGGCGAGCTGGTCGCGCAGGGTCTTCTCCAGCCGTCCACCGGGCGCGGCGCCGAGAAGTGCGGGACCCTCGAGGGCGGGTTGCCCGGGCTTGTACCGGCGCAGCGTGGCGGGGTTGGGCAGGCCGAGCTTCGGCACCACGAACTTCCCCAACGGGGTTTTCGTGAACTGCTGGTACCTGTCAGCCATCGGTTGCCTCCCGTGCAGTCTGCGTCACGTCGCAGTCTAACCTACTCCCCAGTAGGTTACAGTGTGAGAGACACGACCAGAGAGGTGAGTTCATGCCGCCGAAGCCGAAGCAACCAAAGCAGGCGCCTGCCGTGCGCAAGGTCGCGATCATCGGGGGCAACCGGATCCCCTTCGCGAGGTCGAACGGCCCGTACGCGAAGGCGTCGAACCAGGACATGCTCACCGCCGCCATCGACGGTCTGGTCAGCCGCTTCTCCCTGCAGGGCGAGGTGATCGGCGAGGTCGCGGCGGGCGCGGTACTCAAGCACTCGAAGGACTTCAACCTGGCCCGCGAGAGCGTGCTGGGCAGCAAGCTTTCGCCCGCGACGCCCGCCGCCGACGTCCAGATGGCGTGCGGCACCGGGCTGCAGGCGATCATCAACGTCGCCAACAAGATCGCGCTCGGCCAGATCGACTCGGCCATCGCGGGCGGCGTCGACACCACGAGCGACGCGCCGCTGGCCGTCAACGAGGACCTCCGGCAGATCCTCATCCAGCTCAACAGCGCCAAGACGCTCGGCGACCGCCTCAAGCTCGTCGCGAAGATCCGGCCCGGGCACATCGTCCCGGCCATCCCGCGCAACTCCGAACCGCGCACCGGCCTCTCGATGGGCGAGCACGCGGCCCTGACCGCGAAGATCTGGGAGATCACCCGCGAGGCGCAGGACGAACTGGCCGCGGCCAGCCACCAGCACCTCGCCGCGGCCTACGACCGCGGGTTCTTCGACGACCTCGTGACGCCGTTCCTCAAGCTCGCGCGCGACCAGAACCTGCGCCCGGACTCGACCGCGGAGAAGCTGGCCAAGCTCAAGCCGGCGTTCGGCGGCCCGGACGGCACCATGACGGCGGGCAACTCGACGCCGCTGACCGACGGCGCGTCGACGGTCCTGCTCGCCACCGAGGAGTGGGCGAAGGCGCACAACCTGCCGGTGCAGGCGTACCTGACGTTCTCGCAGACCGCGGCCGTCGACTACGTCCACGGCGAAGAGGGCCTGCTGATGGCGCCCGCGTACGCCGTGCCGCGGATGCTCGCTCGTGCCGGGCTTTCGCTGCAGGACTTCGACTTCTACGAGATCCACGAGGCGTTCGCGTCGCAGGTGCTGACCACGCTCAAGGCGTGGGAGGACCCGGCGTTCGCCAAGGAGAAGCTGGACCTGGACGCGCCGCTGGGCGCGATCGACCGGGCGAAGCTGAACGTCAACGGCTCGTCGCTGGCGGCCGGGCACCCGTTCGCCGCGACCGGCGGCCGGATCGTCGCGACGCTGGCGAAGCTGCTGCACGAGAAGGGGTCGGGCCGCGGCCTGATCTCGATCTGCGCGGCCGGCGGCCAGGGCGTCACCGCGATCCTGGAGAAGTAGCTTTCATAGGGAAAGTGCCGCCCCCGGAGGTTCGGGGGCGGCACTTTCACGTGAAAGTGTCAGTTGGGGAGCGCCTTCTGGGCCCGCTTGGCGAGCTTGTTGGCGCGCTTCTCGGCCTTGCGGCTCAGCTTCCCGGCCGCGGCGCCGACGTCCTTCGCGGCGTGACGCGCGCGCCAGGCCGCCGACGGCTTGCCGTGTGTGTCGCCGACCGCGAGCAGCAGGCCGCCGGCCAGGCTCGCGTTCTTGAAGAACTGGATCTGCTGCTGCTGGCGCTCACCCGGGTCCTTGATGGCCCAGAAGCTGTGCGTCGCGAGCGTCGTCGGCACCAGGCTGCCGAGCAGCAGCCCGGCCGCGAGCCGCGGCGCCTTCCCGGACGCGAGCGCGAGACCGGCGCCGATCTTCACGGCGGCGTCGATGCGGACGAGCGTCACCGGGTCGCGCGGGATCTGTTCCGGGAGGACATCGCCGAACTTGCCCAAGGCGTTGTCGAGGAACGGTTCCGCCGCCTTGGCGTGGCCCTCGGCCTGCCTCAGCGCATTGATCCCGCCCGTCACGAAGATCGTGGCGAGCAGGGGACGAGCCACTCGACGGAGTATCACGGTCATTGCCTTCCTCGTACGGGCCGCTGCCTGGTCGAACCTACCGCGTGGGTGCCCGCTCGGCCCGTGCTCGAATCCTCATCGGGCTTTCTGGGGAAGTATCGGTCTGACGCTATAGAGCATTAGAGACTCCGATGGTTTGACTTTGACGCTGCGTCAACTTTTATCGTCGAGCCATGGAGTGGTCGATCCAGGACGTCGCCCGCTCGGCAGGGACGACGAGCCGGACGCTGCGCCACTACGGCGCGGCCGGCCTGCTGGCGCCCAGCCGGATCGGCAGCAACGGCTACCGCTACTACGACGAGCAGGCGCTCGTCCGGCTGCAGCGGATCCTGTTGCTGCGCGAACTCGGCCTCGGGCTGCCGGCCATCGCCGAAGTGCTCGACGGGCAGCGGGACAGCGCGGCCGCGCTCGAGACGCACCTGGACCTGCTCGAACAGGAGCAGCGGCGGATCGGACGGCAGATCGAGTCCGTCCGCACGACGCTCCGGAAACTGAAGGGAGGTGAACGACTGATGGCGGAAGAAGTTTTCGACGGCTTCGACCACACGAAGTACGAGGAAGAGGTCACGCGCCGCTGGGGCGCCGACGCCTACCGCCGCGGCGACCAGTGGTGGAGTTCGTTGTCCGAGGCGGAGAAGCAGGCCCACCAGCAGGAGCAGCGCGACATCTGGACCGCGTTCGGCGCGGCCGGGGAAGCCGGGCTCGCGCCGGACGCCGACGACGTCCAGGCGATCACGGGCCAGCTGCACGCGTGGCTGCGACCGGCGGTTTCGTCGGTGTCCGCGGGCTACTTCGCGGGCCTGGGGCAGCTGTACGTGGACGACCCGCGGTACGGGCTGGAAGGCGCGACGGCGGAGTTCGTCCGGGACGCGATGAAGATCTACGCGGAGCGGAACCTCAGCGACTAGCGCTACGTCGTAGTGCGCGCTGGGGGTAGGGACGAGCAGGGGCTGCAGACCCTGTTCGTCTCTATGTACGGCCATCCGGTCGAACATCGGCGACACGCGCTAGCCGTCTATGGCGGAATATCGGGCTCGCGCTAGATACGCCGATAACTTGGCAGAGTGGACCCCATCCGCAACCCCTTCGCGCCGGGCGCCGGGCAGCGGCCGCCTGAGCTGGCCGGGCGTGAGCGTGAGCTCAAGGCGTTCGAAGTGGTACTGGAGCGCGTCGCGCGGGGGAGACCCGAACGCAGTCTGGTGCTCACCGGGTTGCGGGGCGTCGGCAAGACCGTGCTGCTCGGGGAGTTGCGCGCGATGGCCGTCCGGCACAAGTGGGGCGCCGGGAAGATCGAGGCGCGGCCGGACGCCGAGCTGCGGCGGCCGCTTTCCGCCGCCTTGCACCGGGCCATCCGGGACCTCGCCGTGCGGCACCGGGCGCCGGATCGGGTCGAAGAGGTGCTCGGGGTGCTCAAGGCGTTCGCCTTGCGGGCCAACAAGGCCGACGCGAAGCTGCGCGACCGGTGGCAGCCGGGGATCGACGTGCCCGCCGCGCAGGGGCGAGCCGACTCCGGGGACATCGAGATCGACCTCGTCGAGCTGTTCACCGACGTCGCCGAGCTGGCCGCGGACGTCGGCACCGGCGTCGCGCTGCTCATCGACGAGATCCAGGACCTGCAGCCCGACGACGTCTCGGCGTTGTGCGCGGCCTGCCACGAGCTTTCGCAGTCCGGGGCGCCGCTCGTGGTCGTCGGCGCCGGGCTGCCGCACGTGCCCGCGGTGCTGTCCGCGTCGAAGTCCTACTCCGAACGCCTCTTCCGGTACGCCCGCATCGACCGGCTCAGCCGCGAGGACGCCGACTTCGCCGTGATGGCGCCGATCGAGCGCGAGGACGCCGGCATCGAGCCGGAAGCGCTCGACGCGCTCTTCGACGCGTCCGGCGGCTACCCCTACTTCATCCAGGCCTACGGCAAGGCGGCCTGGGACGCGGCGCCGTCCGACCCGATCACCGTCAAGGACGTCCAGGTCGCGGCGCCCGAGGCCGAGTCGGAGCTGGCGGTCGGCTTCTTCGGTTCGCGCTACGAGCGCGCGACGCCCGCCGAGCGGGAGTACCTGCAGGCGATGGCCGAACTGACGCAGGGGCGCGACGAGCCGGCCGGTACCGCCGACGTCGCCGTCTTCCTGGGGCGGAAGCCGTCCTCACTGTCGCCCGCGCGCGACAGCCTGATGAAGAAAGGCCTGGTCTACTCCGCCGAGCGGGGCCAGATCGCCTTCACCGTGCCGCACTTCGGCCACTACCTCCTCGGGCGCGACTGACCCGCTATCCGCGTTTCTCAAGCTTTCTAGGCCATGGGCTAGAGAGCTTTAGAGACATGTATCGGGTTACTTCGCCGTGACGGCGGCCACCCTCGATCTCTCCGGCCCATACCCAACTTCGCCGATGATTCATCGGCAAGTGCGCCACATCACCGGATATTCATTGGCTTCCTTGTGAAAAAAGGCGCATACTGGAGGCACAACCACCGAGACCCTCCGAAGGGGATGCAGAAACCGATGAACAACATCGCCGCCAAGCTCCGTGCCCGTCGCGCCGAGACTCGCACTCGCCGGGCGCTGAACCGGGCGATCGACACCGCCGCGACCGCGACGGTCCGTCAGGAACTCATCGCGATCGCGCAGGCGCGCTCCGGCTACATGCGCTGATCTCTCACCCCGTGGCGGTCGCCCATTCGAGTGACCTATGCCACATAGTGCTCAACGTGTAACGACGCGCTAAGTGCCGTCGATACCCACTACGACCCCGTGATGCTGGCGGACCCCCGACCTGGCAGCATCGCGGGGTTTCCCATTGCGGTAATCTTTGACTTCGTCAACGAACTTGTTGAGGTGGTCAATGAACGACGATCGAGTGGCCGCGGTCCGCGCCTTCAACCGGCTCTACACCGGAGTCATCGGCGTGCTCGACGAAGGTCCGGCCGACGCCGAGTACTCGCTGCCGGAGGCCCGGGTGCTCTTCGAGCTCGCCCACCAGGACCCGATGCCGGTCACCGACCTGCGGAAACGGCTCGACCTCGACGCCGGCTACGCGAGCAGGCTGCTCGCCCGCCTCGAGTCGCGCGGGCTGATCGCGCGGGAACGCTCCGCGGAGGACGCCCGCCGCCAGCTCGTGCGCCCGACGGCGGCGGGCCGCGACGCGTACGCCGTCCTCAACCGCCGGTCCACCGAGCAGATCGGCGGCCTGCTCCGCCGGTTCGCCGACGAAGACCAGGAACGCCTGCTGGCCGCGATGCGCACGATCGGCGACCTGGTCGGCGACCGCCGCCGGGACCCGGTGCTCGTCCTGCGTCCACCACGACCGGGTGACCTCGGCTGGGTGGTGGAACGTCACGGCGCGCTCTACGGCCGGGAGTACGGCTTCGACGACCGGTTCGAGGGACTCGTCGCCCGCATCGTCGCGGACTTCGTGGACAACCGCGACGACCCGCGGCAGGCGTACTGGATCGCCGAGCTCGACGGCCAGCGGGTCGGCGGGATCGCGTGCACCCGCGGCGCGGACGCGGACACGGCGAAGCTGCGTCTGCTGCTGCTCGAGCCGTCGGCCCGCGGCCACGGCGTCGGCAAGCGGCTGGTCACCGAGTGCGTCGAGTTCGCGCGGTCGCACGGCTACCGGGCGATGGAGCTGTCCACGGTGTCGATCCTGACGGCGGCTCGCTCGATCTACCGCGCGGCGGGCTTCGAACTCGTGGCCGAAGCAGACTTCGACGACTGGGGCCCGAAGCTGACCGACGAGACCTGGCGCCTGAAGTTTTAGCGGGGCACGCGGCCCAGCAGGAAGAACTCGGGGTTCGGGCGCAGCGCGGTCAGGTGGGCGAGGCGGTTCGACATCGCGAACAACGCCGTGATCGCGCCGACGTCCCAGATCTCGTCGTCGGTCAGGCCCGCGTTGCGCGCTGCTTCGAGGTCGCCTTCGCCGAACAGCGCGGAGTCCTGGGCGAGCGCCAGCGCCAGGTCGACGATCGCGCGGCCGCGTTCGTCGAGTTCGACCTGCCAGGGGTTGCTCGACACGCGGTCGGCCAGCTCGGGGTCCTTCGCGCGGATGCGCAGGATGGCGCCGTGGGCGACGACGCAGTACGTGCAGTGGTTGGCGCCGGAGGTGGCGACGACGACCAGTTCGCGCTCGGCCTTGGTGAGTCCGTCGGAGCGTTCCATCAGGGCGTCGTGGTAGTCGAGGAACGCGCGCAGCTCGGCGGGGCGGTGGCCGAGGGCGCGGAAGATGTTGGGCACGAAGCCCGACTTCTCCGCGATCGCGCCGACGCGCTCGCGCAGGTCGTCGGGTAGGTCTTCGAGTTCCACCACCGGAAACCGGCTCACGTCGCTCATGGGCTTCACGCTAGCCGTGGTTGGCTGTGCTCGTGACGGACTACGTCGACGGGTACTGCGAACGCGTCGCGCCCGGGCTCTGGGGAGAACCGCTCAACAGTCTCAGCAACCTGGCGTTCCTCGTCGCCGCGGTGCTCGTGTGGCGGCTGGCCAAGGGGGACCGGACCGGGCGGCTGCTCGCCGCGTTGATCGGGCTCGTGTTCGTGGCCAGCACGGTGTTCCACTTGGTCGCCACGCGCTGGGCGGCCGTCGCGGACTCGGGAGCCATTCTCGTCTTCGTGCTGGTTTACGCCGTGGTGTTCGTGCGGGAGCGCTGGAGCCGGCGGTGGGCCTGGGTTGCCGTGCCGGGGTTCCTCGCGCTCACCGTGGTCACGGCGCTGCTGGGCGGCGGGCTTTACCTCTCCGCCCTGATCGGACTCGGCGTCTTCGCCGTGGTGCTCGCCATCCAGCGCGACACCGCCTGGACGCACTTCGCCGTCGCAGGCGCGGTTTTCGCGCTCTCGCTGAGCTTGCGCGCGCTCGACCGGGACGTCTGCGACTACGTCCCGGCCGGCACGCACTTCCTCTGGCACCTGCTCAACGGCGTGGTGCTCTACCTCGTTTCACGGGCGGCCATCCGTCCTCAATGGACTTAGTGGACGCCGATCGGGCGCAGGTCCTTGTCGTGCTCGTCGGCGAGGTAGTCCTCGGGGTTGGTGTCGTCCGTGCCGTTGAACACCTTCGCCCGCCGGGCGACCACCGTGACGATCGCCGCGACCACCAGGTTGGCGATCAGGGCCACGAAGCCGACGTAGATCTGGACCTGGGAACCCGAGAACGGGTGCCAGCCGAAGATCGACATGTTGCCCAGCGGCAGCGCCGACCCGCCGAAGTGGAGCTTGCCGTTGGCCGGGTTGGGGATGCCGTACAGCATGATCAGGCCCCAGCCGATGCCGACGACCCAGCCCGCGATCAGGCCCCAGCGGTGGAACCAGCGCGTGTACAGCGCGAGCGCCACGGCGGGGAGCGTCTGCAGGATCAGCACGCCGCCGATGAGCTGGAGGTCGATCGAGAACTGCGGGTCGATCAGGATGATCACGGCCACCGCGCCGAGCTTGACGACCAGCGAAGCCAGCTTGGCCTGCTTCGCTTCCTCCGCCGGGGTCGCGTTCTTGCGGATGTACTCCTTGTAGATGTTGCGGGTCCACAGGTTGGCCGCGGCGATCGACATGATCGCGGCGGGCACCAGTGCGCCGATGCCGATCGCGGCGAACGCGATGCCGGCGAACCAGGACGCGAAGGTGCTGTCGAACAGCACCGGGACGATCGTGTTGCCGTCCGCCTTGCCGGTCGCCGCATTCGTCAGCGGCTTGACGCCCGCCGTGATCGCCACATAACCCAGCAGCGCCAGCAGGCCGAGCACCAGCGAGTACGCCGGGAGCGCGACCATGTTCCGCTTGATCACGCTGCGGCCGCGCGAGGCCAGCACGCTGGTCAGCGAGTGCGGGTAGAGGAACAGCGCCAGCGCCGAACCCAGTGCCAGCGTCGCGTACTGGAGCTGGTTGTTGGCGTTCAGCAGGACGCCGTCGGCCTTCGACGGGGTCTTGTCGAACTTCGCCACCGCGGTGTCGAAGATGTGCGACCAGCCGCCCAGCTTCGAGGGCAGGTAGATGATCGCCACCAGGATCACGATGTAGATCAGGATGTCCTTGACGAACGCGATCAGCGCGGGCGCCCGCAGGCCGGACTGGTAGGTGTAGAAGGCCAGGATCACGAAGGCGACCAGCAGCGGCAGGTGGCCGACGATGCCGGAGCCGTTGATGCCCATCGTCCGCAGCACGGCTTCGAGGCCGACCAGCTGCAGCGCGATGTACGGCATGGTCGCGACGATGCCGGTGATCGCCACCAGCAGCGCGAGGATCGGCGAGCCGAAGCGGCCGCGCACGAAGTCGGCCGGGGTCACGTAGCCGCGGACGCGCGAAACCGACCACATCCGCAGCGCCGGCAGCAGCACGATCGGGTAGACGACGATCGTGTACGGCAGCGCGTAGAGGCCGAGCGCGCCGGCGCTGAACACCAGCGCGGGCACCGCGACGAACGTGTAGGCCGTGTAGAGGTCACCGCCGAGCAGGAACCACGTGATCCACGAGCCGAACTTGCGGCCGCCGAGACCCCATTCGTCGAGGTGGTCCAGCGCGCCGCCGCGTTGCCAGCGCGAAGCCATGA
Source organism: Amycolatopsis lexingtonensis (assembly GCF_014873755.1). Lineage (NCBI taxonomy): Bacteria > Bacillati > Actinomycetota > Actinomycetes > Pseudonocardiales > Pseudonocardiaceae > Amycolatopsis > Amycolatopsis lexingtonensis. Next base: position 7,465,048 of record NZ_JADBEG010000001.1, on the reverse strand, counting down.
AGCCCAGGACGGTGACCAGTGCGAACAGGACCGTGAAGATGATCAGCTCGGGCCACTGCAGGTTGCTCATCGAGCGTCCCCCTCGTCCAGGTCGTCGACGCTCAGCCGGTCCGGGGCGTCCGTGGTGGGCTTGTCCCGCGTCATCAGGTAGACGATCCAGGTGGACAGCACCCCGACCGCGACCATCAGGAACTGGAACCAGTAGAAGAACGGCATCCCGAACAGCCGCGGACCGTCCACGTTGAACAGTGGCGTGACCAGGACGAGCAGCGGGACGATCAGGAGCAGGTGCCACGGGTTGAACCGCGACCCACGCACCTTTCCGTCGTGCTTCACAGTCGACATCGACCTCACCTAACACTCCCGTAACCGACCGCCTGACCTTAGAACCTGGGTGACAGCGAGTCACGTCTGTCCGATATCGATTTGATCGCCGCGGTGCCCGTTGCCGACCAACGTCGGTTGCCCCGTTCCGGTGAGCCCTATATCAATAGCCGGACTCCGCACGCGAAAAGTCAAAAAGGGGCAACCGTATGACACGACTCCGCTACGCGGTGGTGATCCCGGCGATCGCCGGCACCCTGCTGGCCGGGTTCACGCCGGCCTTCGCGGGCCAGGAGGCCGCGGCCGGCAAGCAGCCGCTGAACTCCACGAACATCCCGCCGCAGTACGCGAACCAGAAGCTCGACTGGCACAAGTGCGCCGTTCCCGCCGAGCTGCCGACGGCCCCGCCCGCCGGCGCCGAGGACATGGAGTGCGCGACCTACAAGACGCCGCGCAACTGGTACCAGGCCAACGCCCAGATCGACCTGACGATCGCCGTCAGCCGTCTGAAGGCGACCAAGGACGCGACCGCCAGCGTCGTCACCAACCCCGGCGGCCCGGGCGCGCCCGGCCGGAACTTCCCGGCCCGCCTGCGCAACCAGCCGAAGCTGCGCGAGCACCAGGAGATCGTCGGGTTCGACCCGCGCGGCACCGGCAAGAGCACGAACATCACGTGCGGTGGCGCCATCGGCACCGGCTCGGACCTCGACCCGCGTGACCGCGACCGGCAGAACCTGAACCTGATCGTCGCGGCGACGAAGTACGCGGCGCTGTCCTGCCAGCAGAAGTCCGGCGAGCTGGGCCCGCTGATCAACACCGACCAGACGGTCAAGGACATCGACCTGCTGCGCGTGCTGCTCGGCCGCGACAAGATCAACTGGGTCGGCTACTCGGCGGGCACCTGGATGGGCGCGCACTACGCGCAGGCCTACCCGACGCGCACCGGCCGGTTCGTCCTCGACTCCTCGACGGAGTTCACCACGACCTGGCAGAAGTCGTTCGACTGGCAGCCGCTCGGCTTCGAGCGCCGCTGGCGGCAGGACTTCCTCCCGTGGATGGCGAAGTACGACAAGCTCTACCACTTCGGCACCACCGGCGAGGCCGCCCGCCAGACCTACGAGCAGGTCCGCTACGCCCTGACCCAGGGCGCGGTCACCCTGCCCGACGGCTCGACCGTCTCGGCCAACGGACTGGACTCCTTCATCGCGTCGAGCATCTACTCGAAGCGGTCCTTCCCGGGCCTGGCCGACTACCTGGTCAGCGTCCGCACGCTGACCCAGGGCACCGCGTCGGCGCAGGCCAAGACGTCGGCCGCGCAGAAGGTCAAGGCCGCCGACAAGAGCACCGACACCTCCGGCGCCCAGCCGCTGATGGTCCCGACCGACGGCGACGCCTACGACGCCAGCTTCTGGACCATCCCGTGCAACGAGGGCCCGTGGACCGGCACGGTCAACAGCGCCATCAAGGACTCGCAGCGGCTGATCGACAAGCAGCTGCCGCTCCTGGGCGCCGGCTGGTTCATCCAGCCGTGCCTGTTCTGGAAGAAGCCGCCGGCGCCGCTCCCGGTGCTGGACGGCAAGGGTGTCCCGCCGGTGCTGATCGTCGAGTCGGAGCACGACCCGGCGACGCCGATCGAAGGCGCGCGGCGCGCGCACAAGGCGTTCGAGGGTTCGCGGATGCTGACGATCACCGGCGAGGGTGACCACGGCATCTACGCCGGCGGCAACGCGGGTGTGGACAAGGTCGTGGAGGCCTACCTGGTCGACGGCGTCGTGCCGAACGACCAGAGCCTGCCCGGCATGCCACTTCCGGTGCCCGCGGGCGCCTGACACCACAAGGTGTAGTGGAAGCCCCGCCGAACGGAGGTTCGGCGGGGCTTTTCCACACCTGTGCACAGAGTTGTCCACAGGCGGTGGACAACTCGGGTGGTATTAGTATTGGCGACATGGTTCGAGTACCGCTGACAAACGACGAGCGCGAACGGGGCGAACGCCTCGGCCAGGCGCTGCGGACGGCGCGGGCCGGCCGGAGCATGGTGGACGTCGCCGCCGAAGCCGGGATCTCGGTCGAGACGCTCAGGAAGATCGAAACCGGGCGGATCCCCACGCCGGCGTTCTTCACGGTCACGGCCATCGCCGACGCCGTGGGCCTGCCGCTGGACGAGCTGCGCGCGGCGGTCGAACCAGCCGGGTCGCCGTCGCTCAGCCAGGCGAGTTAGACCGGGCGCAGCTGGTTCAGGATGTGCTCGCGGTCGTTGAGGAACGCGCAGCCCGCCACCGGCAGGTCGTAGCTGTTGAGCAGCTTCTCGAAGTCGGAGAACTCGTCCGCCGAGAAGCCGAAGCCCAGCTTGACCGCGTGCGCGGCCAGCACGTCCGCCAGTTCCTCCCACTCGCCGGACCACAGCAGCGTCCGGTAGTGCGTGTAGTCCTCGGGGGAGAGCCGGTCGGCGAGGCTGGTCAGGATGCTGTCGGAGAAGAAGCTGATGCGGTTGCCCTGCAGGTCGGCGACCGTCGGGTTCGCCGGGTCGCGGGCCGCGTCCGGGTTGCGGATCACGCCGGGGCCTGCCACCGGGTAGGCGGTGTGCACGTGCCCGTTCTCTTCGACCAGGACGATCAGGTGGACGTTGAACCGCTCCCCGGCACAGCGCCACCGGCCGTTCTGCTGCCGCCGCCGGGCCTCGCTGGGGTCGTTCGCGACGTCCTTGACGACCGAGATGATCTGCTCGTCGCTCCAGCCGGCCGGGAACTCGCTGGTCGCCCGCCGCCCGACGCCCGGTGCGTGTCCGCCGCCCACTGGCTGCTCCCTTCGTCGGAGCGAGCGTAGGTCAAACGGCGGCGGCGAGCAGCACGATCCCGACGAGCTGGAGGTCGAGACCGCGGAAGAGCTGGCGGACGAGGTTGGCCGGCATCGGGCCCATCGGGGTGTCGACGAACGCCGGATTGCCGTAGTCGACGGCGGTCCGGGTGACCGTGCGCAAGATCGAAAGCACCGACAGCGGCACCGCGAGCCAGGCGCCCGGGCCGAACGACGTCCCACCCGCGAGGGTGACCACGGCGAGCAGCGCCGCCCAGCAGATCCCGGCGCCCGCCAGCGCCAGTCCGTGGGTCAGCACGAGCTCGCGGTTCGAGGAGCCGAGCCACCGGCGGCGGCCCGGGTTGCGCCAGAGCTCGCCGAGCCCGCCGGCGAACGGCGTCAGCGCGACGTACGCGCCGATGCCGACGAGGACCGCGCCCGGCACGGTCGGCAGGGCGATGTGGGCGACGACGACCGCGAAGCCGAGCAGGGCCGCCGCGCCCGCGTACCGGGAGCGGCCGAGCGTGCCCGCGAAGGCCAGCCGGAGCGCGGTCGGGCGGCGCAGCGAGAAGCGCCCGACCGGCGTCGCCGGCGGCAGCAGCATCATCGGGTCGAGGAAGGTGACGGCGACCGAGCGCAGCACCCGGCCGTCCCACCCGGCCAGCAGCGCCGCCCGGCCCGCGCGATTCACCGGCTCGCCGCCGAACGCCAGCGGCAGCGCCGCGACCAGCACGGCCGAGGCGACGAACTGCACGATCACCGGGCCGAGCCTCAGCGCGGCGATGAGCAGCCCGGCGACGGCGAGGGCCAGCGGGCCCAGCGCGTCCAGCCGCAGCGACGTCCGGCGGGCGGAAGCGAACGCAGCGACGGCGGTCGCGACGACCACCGCGACGGCCGCGCGCCACTGGTCGAGCCCGGCCCCGCCGACGGCGAGCAGCAGCGCGGCCAGGTAACCGGTGACTGCCAGCACGCCGGTCCACGCGCCGAGCAGCCGCAGCGTGACGACGCGGCCGCGGTCCACCGGGGCGAAGTCGAGCCAGGTCAGCTCCGCCGGCTCGACCCAGGCGAAGCCGCGGCGCAGCAGGCCGCGCCAGCCGACCGCGCAGCAGAGCGTGAGCAGGCCGAGCACGGCCGGGAAGTCCACGTGGGACGAGCCGTAGAGCGCCGGGCGCCAGCCGTCGACGTGGAAGAACGCGGTGAACAGGAACCCGAAGCCGAACAGGAAGACGAAGCTCGCGGTGTCGCCGCTGAAGATCCCGCCGAACCGCTTGCGGCCCGGGATCCGCATCCGGCGGGGTGCCAGTGTCACCACAGTTCGAGGACGCTGTCCGCGGCTTCGAGCAGCGGCGGGTGGTGGGTCGCCACCACGACCGCGGCGCCGGCCGCCGTCGAGCGGGCGATCACCTCGACCAGCCAGTCCTTGCCCGCCGCGTCCAGCGCGCGTTCCGGCTCGTCGAGCAGCAGCACGCGGTGCGGGCGCGCGGTGACGCCGAGCAGCAGCAGGCGACGGCGCTGGCCCGCGGAGAAGTGCCCGGCCGTGACGCGCATGCGTTCCCCGAGCCCCGCGTCGCGCAGCAGCTCCTCGTGGTCGCCGAGGTCGGCGCCGAACGAGCCGGCCTGGAGCTCGAGGTGCTGCAACGGCGTCAGCTCCGCGAAGAAGTCGGAGTCGTCGAAGAGCACCGACACCTTGCGCCGGAACTCGACGTCCCGCTCGTCCGGCACCTTGCGGTCGACCAGCACGCGGCCCCGCTGCGGCTGCTGCATCCCGTAGAGGCACCGCATCAGGGTCGACTTGCCGACTCCGTTCGGCCCGACGATCGCGGCGCACTCGCCGGGGTCGACGGAGAAGTCCAGGTCGTCGAACAGCCAGTGCTCGCCGGCCCGGACGCCGAGCGCCGTCGCGTCGATCATCGGAGCGCTTCGAGCACCGGGGCGAACTGCTCCAGGTTGTGCTCCAGGACGGTGTAGTAGGTCAGCCCGAACCGCTCGCGGTGCGCGTGGAGCTGCTCCGCGACCTGGGCGGGCGAGCCGATCAGCGCGGTCGGGACTTCGGCGAGCTGGTCGGCGCTCAAGGCACCCTGCGTGCGCTTCGCCAGCTCCTCGAGCGCGCCGGCGCGGTCTTCGGTGATGTTCACGAAGTGGCAGAGCAGGTTGAACTCGGCCGCACGACCGCCGAGCTTCGCCCGGACGAACTCGATGCGCTCCTCGATGTCCTCGGCGCTCGCCGGGGCCGGCGCGGTGCCGTCCGGCGTCTTGGCGGTGCCGGTGAAGCCGATGATGTCGGCGTGCTCGGCGGCGAGGGTCAGGATCCGGTCGCCGCGGCCGGCGAGCAGCAGCGGCGGTCCTTCCGGCCGCGTCGGCGCGGGTTTGTGTTCCGGGTCGGCGTACAGCCGCTTGAGTTCGAGGATGGACCGTTCGAGGTGGTCGACGCGCTCGCGAGCGGACGGGAACGGCATCCCGGCGGCCTCGAACTCCGCCTTCACGTACCCGGCGCCGAGCCCCAGCTCGAGGCGTCCGTCGGTGAACTGGTCGGTGCCCGTGACGTCCCGGGCGAGCAGCACCGGGTTGTAGAACGGCGTGTTGAGCACGAAGGTGTTCAGCTTGACGCGCGAAGTGACCTCACCGGCCAGCACCAGCGCCGGGAACGGCGGGGCCATGCCCAGGTGGTCGGCCGCCGAAAGGACGTCGTAGCCCAGGTCCTCGACCTTGCGGCACTTCTCGACCCACGCGGCGCGGCTGTCGGGCACGATCATGTTGACGCCGAAACGGAAATCCCCAGTCATACCGACAAGGTACTCAGCGGAGCTTTTCGATCACCGGGGCCAGCCGCGCGAGGTCGTCTTCGATCACCGTGAAGTAGCTGATCCCCAGCGTCTCGCGGGTGCGCAGGAGCTGCTCGGCGACCGCGCCGGCGGATCCCACCAGGACGGTCGGCAGCTCGCCCAGCTCGTCGACGGACAGATCGGGCACCCGCCGGTGGACGGCTTCCAGCGTGCTGCGCCGGTCGTCGGTCACGCGGGTGGCGTGCACCAGCAGGTTCAGCTCGGCGTCCCGGCCGTCGAGCGCCGCGCGCGCGAACTCGACGCGTTCGGTGAGCTCGCCGAGCCCGGCCAGCGACATCCGCCCTTCGACCTTCGTCGCGGCGGTGCCGGTGAACCCGACGATGTCGGCGTGCTTCGCGGCCAGCTTCAGCACGCGGTCGCCGCGGCCGCCGAGCAGCAGCGGCGGCCCGGGTTTCTGCACCGGTTCCGGCTTGTGCGACGGGTCCGCGTAAAGCCGCTTCAGCTCCAGCACCGCGCGTTCGAGCCGCGCGAACCGCTGCCCGGGCGTGCCCCACTCGATGCCGGCCGCGTGGAACTCCGCCTCGACGTACCCCGCGCCGATGCCCAGCTCCAGGCGCCCGTCGGTGAACTGGTCGGTGCCCGTGACGTCCCGCGCGAGCAGCACGGGGTTGTGGAAGCAGGCGTTGATGACGAACGTGTTGAGCCGGACCCGCTCGGTCGCTTCGGCCGCGAGCACGAGCGCGGGGAACGGCGGTGCCATCCCGACGTGGTCGGCCGCGCCGACGACGTCGTAGCCGAGGTCCTCGGCCTTCCGGCACTTCGCCACCCACTCGGCCCGCGAGCCGGGCACCACCAGATCCACGCCGAACCGGAACGGTCTCATGGTCGCGAAACTACCGGGAAAGGAAGAAGGGGACGCCTCCCGGATGCGGCCGGGAGGCGTCCCCTTCTCGTTCAGGGTGTTCAGCTCAGGCGCTGGACCAAAGCGTCGAGCTCGTCACGCAGCGAGGTGGGCACCTCGCCGATCTTCTCGAACCACTCCTCGATCAGCGGCAGCTCCTCGCGCCACTCCTCGGGCTTGACCTCGAGGGCGGCCTGGATGTCCTCGAGCGGCTCGGTGAGGCCCTCGGTGTCGAGGTCCTCGGCCCGCGGCACGAAGCCGACCGGCGTCTCGACGGCGTTGCCGCGACCCTCGACGCGCTCGATGACCCACTTGAGGATCCGCGAGTTCTCGCCGAAGCCCGGCCACAGGAAGCGGCCGTCGTCGCCGCGGCGGAACCAGTTGACGTAGAAGATCTTCGGCAGCTTGTTCGCGTCGGCGTTCTTGCCGAGGGTCAGCCAGTGCTTGAAGTAGTCACCGGCGTGGTAGCCGAGGAACGGCAGCATCGCCATCGGGTCGCGGCGCACGTTGCCGACCGCGCCGGCCGCGGCCGCCGTGGTCTCCGACGACATCGTGGCGCCCATGAAGACGCCGTGCTGCCAGTCGCGGGCCTCGTTCACCAGCGGCACCGTCGTCTTGCGGCGGCCGCCGAACAGGATCGCCGAGATCGGCACGCCCTTCGGGTCGTCCCACTCCGGCGCGAGGATCGGGCACTGCGACATCGGCGTGCAGTAGCGCGAGTTCGGGTGGGCGGCCTTCTCGTCCGAGTCGGGCGTCCAGTCCTGCCTCTTCCACGACGTGGCGTGCTCGGGCTTGTTCTCCATGCCCTCCCACCAGATGTCGCCGTCGTCGGTCAGGGCGACGTTCGTGAAGACCGTGTTGCCCTTCTCGATCGTGCGCATGGCGTTCGGGTTGGTGTGCCAGTCGGTGCCCGGCGCGACGCCGAAGAAGCCGAACTCCGGGTTGACCGCGTACAGGCGGCCGTCTTCGCCGAAGCGCATCCACGCGATGTCGTCGCCGAGGGTCTCGGCGCGCCAGCCCGGGATGGTCGGCTGCAGCATGGCGAGGTTGGTCTTGCCGCAGGCGCTCGGGAACGCCGCCGCGACGTAGTGGACCTTGTCCTCGGGCGAGATCAGCTTAAGGATCAGCATGTGCTCGGCGAGCCAGCCCTCGTCGCGGGCCATCACCGAAGCGATGCGCAGCGAGTAGCACTTCTTGCCCAGCAGCGAGTTGCCGCCGTAGCCGGAGCCGTAGCTCCAGATCGCGCGCTCTTCGGGGAAGTGCGAAATGTACTTCGTTTCGTTGCAGGGCCAGGAAACGTCCTTCTGGCCCGGCTCGAGCGGCGCACCGACGGAGTGGAGAGCCGGCACGAATTCGCGCTCGCTGCCATCCGGCGCGACGAACTTCTCGAGCGCCGCCTTGCCCGCGCGGGTCATCACGCGCATCGAAGCGACAACGTAGGCGAAATCGGTGATTTCGATACCCAGCTTGGGATTCTCGTCGGCGAGGGGACCCATGCAGAAGGGGATGACGTACATCGTGCGGCCGCGCATCGAGCCACGGAACAGCTCGGTCATGGTGGCCTTCATCTCGGCCGGGTCCATCCAGTTGTTGGTCGGACCGGCGTCCTCGGGACGCTGCGAACAGATGAAGGTCCGGTCTTCGACGCGGGCGACGTCGTTCGGGTCGGAAGTGGCCCAGAAGGAGTTCGGCTTCGACTTGAGCTGCACGAACGTGCCGGCGTCGACCAGCTCCTGGTTGATCCGGGCGGCTTCTTCGTCAGACCCGTCGACCCACACCACGCGGTCCGGGGTGGTCAGCTCGGCGACCTCCCGGACGAAGGACAGCACGCCACTGTGCGTCGTCGGCGCGGTGTCCAGTCCGGGGATGGCGACTGCGGTCATCTCTACTCCTGACTTCCGACGACAAACAAGCCCGCACCGGAACGACGCTGTCCCGGTGCGGGCGTCATTGCCGGCGACCGAATGGCTTCGCACACCGGCTGGCGAACCGGTGTGCGTGATTTGGGATTCCCCGAGAGTAGCCGCATGACCGGCAAGTAACCGAGAGCTGACGTGTAGGTTCTCTCACAAGAACGATAAGGGAATCGATTCAGACGTCACTTGATCGGTGTATTCGGCGTAAATCTTGCGGTGACCCGGGACACGCCCGTGACCTGGTCGTTTTCATTGAAGACATGAAAAAAGCCCGGGGTGGAAGCCCCGGGCTTTCAAACTATGACTTGGGTCACTTCAGTTGGGGGAAATCCACTGCCCCGTGCCGGAGTCGATGCGCGCGACGCCTTCCAGCGTCTGCGTGCCGGCCTCGCCCCAGGCGGCGTCGGAAGCCAGGTCGCCGTCGCTGCCGGAGTCCATCAGTCCACTCGAGACTTCGGTCCACTGGCCGGGGCCGGAGTGCTCGAACGTCGTGGTCGTGCCGTCGGCGTCGGTCTGCACCGCGATGTCCGCTTCGCCGTCGCCGTCCTTGTCGGTGAAGGCGATGGTGCCGCCGCTCTTCGTCTCGACGATGGCGGTGTCGTTGTGGCCGTCGTGGTCGGTGTCGATGGTCGCGACCCCCGCGTCGACCTCGCCGTCCGGCATGTCGGCGTGGATGTGGCCGCCGGAGCTGTCGTCGCGGCCGCCGGTGTCGGAGTCGTCGTGGCCGCCGCCGTGCGACTCCACCCACTCGCCGCTGGCCTCGTCGTAGACGGCCTGCTCGACGACGTGCCCGGTTTCGTCCAGCACGGCGTACTGGTCGGCTTCACCGTCGTGGTTCGTGTCGATGAAGGCCTGCGAGGTGCCGTCGTCGTGCTCGATGATCGCGGTGTCGTTGACGCCGTCCTCGTTCACGTCGTAGTTGACCTCGGCCTGGTACTCCTGGCCGTCGACGTGAACGGTCATCGCGTCCGGGCTGGAGGCGTCGGTGTCGCTGCCGCCACTCTCGTCGACCCACATGGGAACTTCCCCCTTTTAACCGGGTAACGCCGTCTCTGACCTGCTGTCCGAGGGTATGACTCACCGTATGCCGGTTCGGTTCCGCTCCACAACCGGACGGACGTCAAGCGGTCTTGTCCCGCAGGGCCCGGATCCTCGTCAGGAAGGCTTCGGCGCGCTCACGGCCGTCGCTGACCTCTTTGAGGCGCTTCGACACGATCGCGATCTTCTTGGCGCGCTCCTGGGCACCCATCTTGATCGTCTTGTCGACTTCCTTCAGCTCGGCCTCGATCGCGTCGATGCGCCGGCCCAGCGCCTCGTCCAACGCCATCGACAGCTGCTGCTCGGCCTCGATGAGCTGCTCGGCGACCAGCTGATCGAGCGTCGAGCGGGCGTCCGCGATGGCCTCGACCAGCCACTGCTTCATGTGCTGCTTGTCGGCCGCGTGCTTGCGCGTGCGGGCCATCCACCAGCCGGCGCCGAGGCCGATGATGATCGTCGCGGGCAGCACGACGGGGTTGAGGATCGCGACGCCGGCCAGCGGCAGCGCGGCCACCTTGCCGGCCCCGACGCCACCGGAGATGCCCATGAAGACGAGCAGCTTGTCCTCGGCCGTCGGCGGCTTCTTGTCCGGCGGCCGCAGCACCACCGGCGGGCCGCCGGCCCGGGCGAACTGGGCGCGGATGACGTCGAGCTCTTCGGGCGAGAACAGCTCCGACAGCGAGACGTTGGTGACCTGGTTGAGGCGCTGGGAGAGCAGCATCGAAATGCGCTGCGACGTCGTCTGCAGCGCGATGTCGACCTGCTGCGGCAGCGCGGCCAGCTCGTCGCGCTTGGCCGCGTCGATCAGCTGGCGGAAGTGGGTCTGCGCGTCCCGCATCTGCCTGCTGCTCTCGTGCCCGACCTCGACGCGGGTGCGCTGCACCTCGCCACGCAGCTTGAGCTGCCAGCCGCGGGTCGACGACCGGCGCTCGGCCTGCAGCTGGTCACGGCGTTCGCGCAGCTGCTCGGCCTCGGCTTCGCCGGCGGACAGCGCGCGGCTCTCGGCCTGCAGCTTCGCCTTGAGCTCACCCAGCGCGCTGGAGAGCGCGCGCAGCGTGTTGGCCTCGCCGAGCATCGCCGAGCGGCCGACGAGCAGTTCCTGCAACGCCGTCTGGATCGCGGCGACGCCGGACTTCTCCCGCAGCATCGCGGCCATCTGCTCGTTGGGCGCCTTCGCCGCCGTCTCGAACATCCGCGCCGACACCGGGTGGAACACCGCGTCGGCGAACCGGGGCGCGTGCTCGCGCAGCAGCTGCCGGTCGGCCTCCATGACCTCGCGCCAGCCGCGGAACATGTCCACCTTGGTCAGCGCGAACACGACGGTCTCGACGCGCTCGCCGACGTCGCGCAGGAACTGCAGCTCGGTCGAGGTGAACGGCGCCGAGGCGTCCACGACGAACAGCAGCGCGGTCGCGCCCGCGGCGGCTTCCTTGGCGAGTTCGCCGTGCAGCGAGTCGAGCCCGCCGACGCCCGGGGTGTCGACCAGCGAAAGCCGTTCGAGCAGTGGCACCGGCCCGGTGACCTCGACGTACCGCGGCGGGATCTGGCCCGGCGGCAGCTCGTGCGCGGCGGAGACCCAGTGGATCAGCTGGCCGAGGTCGATCGGCACCGGCGCGAGCTGGCCGGGGTAGCAGGCCTGCGCGCCCCACGCGTCGGCGTGGTCGAACACCAGGTAGGTCGCGGTGGCGACGTCGGCGTCCACAGGGGACAGTCCCGGCCGCGCGAGCAGCGCGTTGACCAGCGAGCTCTTGCCGCGGTTGGTCTCGCCGACGACCACGACGGCCGGCTTCTTCGGCCGGGCCTTCCGGATGTCCTCGACCCACTTGGCGGCGGCCGGGTCGGCGTCGCGGACGACGGTCAGCAGCTGGTCTCGCGCCGCCGCGACCTGCGTGGGCAGGCTCGGCGCGGTGGGTGCGCTCACGGGGTCTTCTTCGCGTAGACGGTGACGATCGGGGCACGCAGCAGGCGGTCGTGGTCGGCGAACCCGGTGACCTCGGTTTCCGCGACGAGACCCTCGAGCGCCGGGTCCTCGGTCGGGACCGCGCCGCCGGCTTCGTGGCGAGCCGGGTCGAAGCGCTCGCCATCGGGCCGAAGCGCTTGGACGCCGATCGCGGCCAGCCCTTCTTCGAGGCGTTCGACGACGCCGCCGCTGCGGGCGCGGTCCAGGGCGTACAGGCACATCTGGATCAGTGCCTGGCGATCGGCGAGCGCGCGCTCGAGATCGCTTACTTGCTGCTGCAAGGGGTGCACATCGGTGTCCGACGCGACGGAACCGCGGTCGGTTCCGTCCTTGCGAAACCACGCCATGACCACAGTCTGGCGGATTCAGCCACCGGCCGGGGGCGGAACCGGGCGAAGGAACCGGATCAGGATCGTCCGGAGGATGGCTTGTTCGGCGGCCAGATCGAGGTCCGGGTCCAGGCTCGCCCGCGAAATGACGGCGTCGAGCAGCCCCGCGACCCACCCCGCGGCCGCGTGCGAAGGGAGGCCGGGGTCGATCAGGCCGGCGTCGACCGCCCGGTCGACCAGGACGGCCAGCCCGTCACGCAGGGCGCTGTCGTTGCGGTGGATCAGCTCGGCGAACTCGTCGTCGCGGGCGGCCTGCGCGGCGGCCTCCAGGACCAGCCGGCCGACCGCGGGGTGCGCGAGCTGCCCGGCCAGCTCCGCGACGACGTCGAGCAGCGCGGTCCACGGGTCGTCCGCACTCGCCGCGACCTCGAGGCGTTCGGCCGTCTCGACGGCGTCGTCGGTGAAGATCGCCGTGAACACCGCGCGCTTGCTGGGGAAGTAGTGGAAGAGGCTGCCGGAGCTGATGCCCGCCGCGCGGCAGATGTCCGCGGTCGTCGTCCGCTCGAAGCCCTTCTCGGCGAAGCAGCCGGCCGCGGCGTCGACGATCGCGCGGCGCTTGGCCGCGTGCTTGGCCGGGTCGACAGTCCTCATCGCTCGACCGGCGGGTCGTCGCGCCAGGGGTAGCCGTGTTCGGCGAAGGCGGGGGCCAGCTCGCGCCCCGAGAGGTCGGTCTTCTCCCGCGCGATCTCCCGGCCGTCGGTGGTGCGCAGGACGAGCTCCTTGCCGTCGAGGTAGACGGCGTCGAGGTCGGCCTCGATGCGGCGGGTCTTGTCGTCACGGACCAGCGTGACACGGGTCGGCGAGACCGTGACGACCAGGCGATCGCGGGCCCAGACGACGGCGAACACCAGGCCGAGCACCAGCCCGCCGGCGACCGCGGCCAGCGTCGCCCACGGCTGCGGCAGCTTCGTGAGCACCTTGAACACGCCTTGGAACGGGAACGCGGGCAGCTCGCTGACCCAGGCGGCGACGGCCCACCCGCCCACACCGAGCGCGGCCCCGAGCAGCGGGCAGCCGACCCAGGACCCGGTGCGCAGCCACGACGGCTCGTCGACGGTCGTCTCCATGCCGCCTATTATCAGACCGCGCGCTCGGTTTATGAAAGCCGGGTCAGACCAGCTGGGCGATCACGTCGCGGAGCACGGCCTCCAGGCCCGGGCCGTCTTCGGCGAGCCGGGAGGAGACCAGCAGCTGGTCGTCGGCCGTGCGCAGCCAGATCGACCCGGCGACGGAGATCTCGATGACGTTCAGCCGGAACGGGTAGGCGCGCCGGCCCTGCTTGACCTCGGCCTCCCGCACCAGCTGGCCGAGCCGCTCGCCGGCCACGATCTGGCGCCGGTAGAAGCCGGGTGCCCACGGGGTGCCGCCGGACGGCTCGTGCGCGCCGCGCAGGGCGGGCCCGCGCGCGTTGGCGAAGTGGCGGGCCGCGACGGGACCGAACAGGTCGACCGCCTGCCGCATGGCCGTGCCCTGTTCGAGCGTGGGCCGGCCGTACCGGGTGCGCGGGCTTCGCGGGTCCGGGTCCTCGCGGCTGCGCAGCGACGCCAGCAACTCGGTCCACCACGCGGCCCACTGCTCCTGGACCGCGGCCCGGTCGATCCCTTGCGGGACGTGCACCGGAACCCGCGGCTCCACCGGCGGCAGCACCTGTCCTTCGGAAACGGACAGGGCCAGGGCGTCACGGATGTACAGCGCGACGTCGACGTCCGTCTCGCTGCTCCACCCCGCTCGCCAGGATGTCGTGTTTTCCAGTCGCACGTTTTCCACAGTACGCGGGAAACGGGTCCTACCTGGGAAAGTCGGCAACCAGCAACAAACTCAGGCTTCGCGCACTTGCTGCCACATCAGGAAGTACGCCCGGTGCACGACGTGCGCGACGCGGCTCTGCGCCGGCGTCGCGCCGAAGGACGCGAAGGACCGCCACCAGCCCGCGCGCTCGAGGGCGTGCGCGGCCAGCTCCGGCCGCGGGGCGCCGGGCTTGCCGAGCTGGGCGCCGATGTCGGCGTTGCTGCCCACCCGGAGCACCTCTTCGGACAGGTCCTCGGGCATGTCGACCGCGCCGGACGCCACCAGCGTCAGCGCTTCGAGCAGCCGCAGCTGGTGGGCTTCGGGCTTGGCGAGCAGCACCTCGATGGCGTCGTGGACGCGCTGGCGCTCGGCCGGGTCGGCCGAGGCGTGCGCGAGCGCGGTGACCGACGCGAGGGCGGCGGCCGCCTTGATGCCGTCGGCGCGGGCGGCGAACACGATCGACAGCCGCTGCCGCACCGCTTCCAGGCCGGACGCGTCGAGCAGCGACCGCCGCAGCGCGCCCGCCGTGATCTCCGGTTCCTTGCGGATGGCCTCGACGGCGTGGGAGACGCCGAACAGGTCGAGCTTCTCCAGCAGCCGCAGCCGCGTGCCCGCCGGGACGTCGCACTCCCAGCTGGTGAAGATGTCAGCCGAGATCAGCATGGTCTGCAGGACGTCGTCGTCGAGCCCGGCGAGCTGCCGCAGCGCCTCGGCGTCGGCGGAGGTGAAGCCGCCGGACTCGGCCGACTCGGCGATCAGCCCGATCACCGGCAGCACGTCGGCGACGCGCGGCTTCAGCGTCGAGGCCTGCTTCTCGGCGAGGAGCGTCGCAGCCTTCCAGACGTCGCCGCCGGAGCCTTCGACCGACTCGGGCGTGATGGTGTCGGCCTTGTTGAGCACGGCGATCGCGTTGACCGGACCGGCTTCGCGGCTCGCCGTGGCCGCGGTGAACGCGGCGAGCGCCTGCTGGTCGTCCGCGCGGACGCCCTGGGTGACGACGTACAGCACGGCTTCGGCTCCGGCGACGGCGTTGCGCGAGGTGTCGTCGAGCTCGTCGGAGCCTTCGTCGTCCTTGGCATGCTTCGCGGCACCCAGGAGCTGCTCGGTGCGGGACACCGAAGCGGCGTCGAGCGAGCCGAGGCCCGGGGTGTCGATCACCGTCATGCCCTGCAGGACGGCGTTGGTCAGGTAGGCCTCGATGTGCGACACCTTTTCGATGTCGACGCCGAGCTCGGCGGGGATCATCCCGTCGGCGGCGAAGGGGAGCACCTGCTTGCGGCCGTCGGTGAAGACGATCTCGACGCGGTCCACCGTGCCGTACTGGAACCGGGTCACCAGCCGGGTGCACTCGCCGATGTCGGTCGGCGCGACCCGGCGCCCGATCAGCGCGTTGACCAGCGTGGACTTGCCGGACTTGATCCGGCCGGCGACAGCGACCTGCAGCGGCGCGCCGAGCCGGCGCAGCACCTCGGCGAACCCGGCGGCGGTGCGCGCGGAGACCTGCGACTGCAGGCGGTGGCACAGGTTGGCCACCGACATCGACAGCGGACCCGCGAGCCGGCCCTGCTCCGGTGACGTCACGGCCCCCAGCCCTTCCCGTCGTAGGCGACAACCCCGTGAATCGTGCCATGTCCCTCATCCGGAGGTCGCACCCAAGGTGGTACCGCCGACCGACGCGCGTGCTCCGCTCCGGGACCTAGTGTTGTCTGGTGCGACGGCTGAGCCTCTGGATGCGTGCCCACCCCATGGCGGGCGACACGGTGCTGGCCGTCCTGCTCGGCCTGATCGACATGCTGCTCTTCGTCGCCGACGGCCTGGCCGACATCGCCGAGCTGCCGCCCTGGTACATCGCCGTGCCGGTGAACATCGCGATGGTGCTGCCGCTGGTGTTCCGGCGGAAGTCGCCGCTGTGGTCGGCCTACGTCGTGCTGGTGATCAGCGTCGTGCACGCGACGCTGCAGCTCGGCGTCGCCAGCGTCGCCGGCCTTGCGATGAGCATCTACTCCGTCGTCGTCTACGCCGGGCGGCGGCAGGGGCTGGTGTTCGTCGGCGCGGTGGTCGTCTCGTCGGCCCTGCAGCTGGCGCTGGAGCAGACGGACGAGCTGGTCATCTCGGTGCTGTTCCTCGCGTTCGGCATCGCCCTGTGCTGGACGCTCGGCGAGTTCGTCGGGGCCCGGCGCGCCTACGACGTGGAAGTGGAGGCCAGGTTGCACCTGCTCGAGACCGAACGGGACCAGGCCACCCGGATCGCGGTGGCGGAGGAGCGCGGCCGGATCGCGCGCGAGCTGCACGACGTCGTCGCGCACGCGGTGAGCGTGATGGTGGTGCAGGCCGACGGCGCGTCCTACGCGATCGAGAGCAACCCCGACCTCGCCCGGCGGGCCCTGCAAACGATTTCCGAGACCGGCCGCGGCGCGCTCGGCGAGCTGCGGCGCCTGCTCGACGTGCTGCGCAGCGACGACGCGGACGGCGAGCCGCGCGTCCCGCAGCCGGACGCGCACGCCCTCGCCGAGCTGGCCGAGCGGATGCGGGCCGCCGGCGTGCCGGTGGAGCTGGAGACGAACGAGCTCGGCGATCTGCCGGCGGGCGTCTCGCTGGGGATCTACCGGATCGTCCAGGAGTCGCTGACCAACACGCTCAAGCACGCCGGCCGCGGCGCGACGGCGTCGGTGCGGGTGCACCGGACCGGCGACCTGGTCGAGGTGCTGGTGTCCGACGACGGCGCGGGCCGCGTCCCGCAGCTCGCCGCGAGCGGTGCTTCGCAACGCCTGCCGGGCGGCAACGGCTTGATCGGCATGCGCGAACGCGCGCACGTGTACGGCGGGACCCTGGACGTGGGCCCGGCTCCGGGTGGTGGGTGGCAGGTCCGCGCGGCCCTGCCGGTTAGGTTGGACAAGTGATCCGTGTGGTGGTCGTCGACGACCAGGAACTGATGCGCGTCGGCTTCCGGATGGTGCTCGGCGCGCAGGCCGACATCGACGTCGTCGGCGAGGCGGGCGACGGCGCACAGGCGATCGCGATGGCCGAGGAACTGCGCCCCGACGTCGTGCTGATGGACGTCCGGATGCCGGTCCTCGACGGCGTCGAGGCGACCAAGCGGATCGTCGCGGCCGGCACCGCGCGGGTGCTCGTGATGACGACGTTCGACCTCGACGAGTACGTCTACGCGGCGCTGCAGGGCGGGGCGAGCGGGTTCCTGCTCAAGGACACCCAGCCCGGCCACCTCGTGTCGGCGCTGCGGGCGGTGGCTTCGGGCGACGCGGTGGTGTCGCCGTCGGTGACCCGGCGGCTGCTGGACCGCTTCGTCGGCTCCGGTGGCACGCCGATGCGGGACACCGCGGAGCTGGACGTGCTGACCGATCGCGAGCGCGAAGTGCTCGTGCTGATCGCCAAGGGCATGTCGAACCTGGAGATCGCGGAGGCGCTGTTCCTTTCCGAAGCGACGGTGAAGACGCACGTCGGGCGGATCCTGGCGAAGCTGGAGCTGCGAGACCGGGTGCAGGCCGTGGTACTGGCCTACGAAACCGGCCTCGCCCGCCCCGGCCTCGCCTGACGGAAGCTGCACTTTCCCTAGGAAAGATGCGCGCGGAGGCCCTCCGCGCGCATCTTTCCTAGGGAAAGTGACGATCGGACGGTCGCGACCACTCGCTTCGGATCGCCGTACAAGTCGGCCTTGGTGACGATCACGAAGCGCCATCCCTCGGCCTCGATCGCGGCGCGGCGCTGCGCGTCGAGGCGCGGCTGGATGCCGTCGAGATGCCACTCGCCGTCGTACTCGACAGCCAGCTTCTGCACCGGAAATGCCAGGTCGAGGCGACCGAGGAAGCTGCCTGACGCCGCTACGACGTCAACCTGGACCTCTGGCTTGAGCCCGGCGACCGTGAGCCACACCCGCAGCTCGGACTCGGGCACACTCTCCGAGCGCGCATTGACCAGCGCGACCGCCTTCCTGGCCCGCACCATTCCGTTGTCACGGCGCGGGCCGAGATAGCGGTGCAGCTCGGCCAGGTCGACGAGCCCGCTGCCGAGGAGGACGTCGAGGTAGCCGACGGTCCGGGGAAGCGAACGATGCAGCCTGGTGTTCGTGGCGATGTCCAATGCGAGCCGCAGAGGCGTGGCGAGCTGGCTGTCACCCCACGGTTCGCTGTCGATCACCCGGCTGGTCCGCCGGATGTGCAGTCCGGCCTGCCGGTCGAACTTCAGGTTCTCGGGCACGACGAATTCGACCAAGTCCTGCGGACCGACCAGGTCGAGACCCCAGATGGCCGCTGCCGAGCACCCGGTCAGGACAGCTCTGCTCGGTGCGAGCAGAGCAGCGGCCCGACACCGCATCGCGTGCGTGACTTCGGTCGTCGAGGCGACGTAGACGTTCCGAAACAAGCGGGTGAACGACGGAGACCGCAAGTCGCACAACGTCAACGCCTCTTCGGCCACGGCGTGGCTCCCGATGAAGGGCTCGGCGAAGTCGACCAGGTCACTGCTACGAAGTCGGAACACCCACCAAACCTGCGTCACACGACCGACAACCAGTCCCGTTGGAGATCAACTACGGCCCGTTTGTCCACATCCCCCGAAATCCCTCCACAACCCTGCATCTTTCCTAGGGAAAGTGCCGTCTTAGAGCCCCAGAGGCGGCTCTTTCACAGAGAAAGTGGCGGGTCGCCTAGCGGAAGGTGTCCGGTGGGGTGGTTGCTGGGTCCTTGCCCGCGTTGCGGACTTCGGTGATCCAGCGGCCGAAGTCGGGGCGGTCGCCGTCGATGTCCGTGTAGCCGTACTCCTTCATCAGCGTCCACGAGGCCAGGGTTTGGCCGGCGAAGCGGGACGCGGAGGGGTCTTGCGCGAGGGCGGCGACGCCGCGGGCCAGCAGGTACGGCGTCTCGGAGATCTTGAAGTCGACCGGGGCGAGCTTGCCGACCGCGTCGCGCCAGTTGTCCTCGGTGACCTCGAAGTGGTCGAGCATCGACTCCGAGCGCAGGAAGCCCGGGGTCACCGCGAGGCCGACGCAGTCGTTCTTCTTCAGCTCCTCGCCCAGCGCCCGGCCGAGCGCGCGGATGCCGCACTTGGCCAGGTAATACGGCAGGCCCGCGCCGACGTAGTCGTCGTTGTCGCCGTCGGTGACCTCGAGAACCAGGCCGCGGCGGGCGACCACCAGCGGCAGCAGCCTGTGCAGCGCGATGAGGTGCGTGTCCAGCGCGTTGTGCGTCAGGGTCAGCGCGTCTTCCAGCGGCGTCTCCCAGAAGGGCGCGTCGAAGTGGAAGTACATGTCGCCGCCCCAGACGTCGTCGACCAGGATGTCGATTCCGTCCACTTCGGACTCGATGCGGGCTTTCAGAGCGTCCACATCGGACACCGAGGTGAAGTCGCAGCGGACGACGACCGCGCGACCGCCCGCCGCTTCCACCAGTTCGCCCGTCTCTTCGATCGTCTCCGGGCGCTTCATCGGTGACGTCGTTTCGCGCGTCGTGCGGCCGGTGACGTACACCGTCGCGCCCGCGCGGCCCAGCTCCACCGCGATCGCTCGGCCACAACCCCGGGTCGCTCCGGTGACCACCGCGACCTTGCCCTGCAAACTCATGCGTCCTCCCGTCCCCGCCACGCGGTCAGCACCGCGTCGACGTCCTCCGCCAGCCGGTCGGCCAGCCGCCCGTGCGGCCGGATCGACCAGTCGATCGACACCCCGTTGATCACGCCGAGCACCGCGCGCGCGGCCCGCGGCACGCTCGGCGCGTGCGGCAGCGAGGGAGCCGCCGCCCGCACGAGCCGCCGCAGTTCTTCCTCGACCGCCGTGAAGTGCTCGCCCAGCAGCGACCGCAGCACCGGGTCGCCGATGTCCACGCCGAGCTGGCCCAGGTGGTTCGCCGCCTCTTCGGCGTCGCCGAGCACCGCGTAGACCGACACCGCCGCGGCGCGCAGGCCGTCGACCGGGTCGGCCGCCCGCTCGGCGTGCTCCCGCATCTGCTCGACCGCCCGCCGCGTGGCCCGCCGGCTCATCGCCTGCAGCAGGCCGCTCTTCGAGCCGAACCGCTGCGCGACCGTGCCGACCGAGACACCCGCCTCCGCGGCCACCTGCGCCAGCGTGAAACCGGGGCCACAGCGGCCGATCACGGTCTCCGCCGCACCCAGCAGCCGCTCGTCGGTGATGCTCCTCGGCCGGGCCACCCAGTTATTGAACCACAATTCATTAATCACCGCGAATCAGGGTCACCTCAGGGTCATCACGGATCGCGCATCGGCCGAAGAGCCAGCAAGGTACTACTCAGGTAGGGGGAGCGGTTAGGCCTGCAGGGTGACGCGCGAACCGCCCCCGACCCGCGACGATGAACGCGTCGTAAGCGAGGGGCGGAAGAGGAGCAGTCATGATCGAGGCAACCGGCCTCACCAAGCGGTACGGAAAGACACTGGCGGTGAACAACCTGTCGTTCTCCGTGGCCGCGGGTCAGGTCACCGGCTTCCTCGGCCCGAACGGGGCGGGCAAGTCCACCACCATGCGCATGATCCTGGGCCTGGACAACCCCACGGGTGGTCAGGTCACCATCGGGGGCAAGAAGTACCACGACCTCAAGGAGCCGCTGCGCACCGTCGGCGCGCTGCTCGACGCGAAGTGGGTGCACCCGAACCGCTCGGCGCGCGCCCACCTGCTGTGGATGGCGAAGTCCAACCGCATCCCGAACGCCCGCGTCGACGAGGTGCTCGACACCGTCGGCCTCACCAGCGTCGCGAACAAGCGCGCCGGCGGGTTCTCGCTCGGCATGTCGCAGCGGCTCGGCATCGCGGCCGCCCTGCTCGGCGACCCCGAGGTGCTGCTGTTCGACGAGCCGGTGAACGGCCTGGACCCCGAGGGCATCCTCTGGATCCGGAAGTTCATGCACCGGCTGGCCGAGGAAGGCCGCACCGTGTTCGTGTCGAGCCACCTGCTTTCGGAGATGGCGCTGACCGCGAGCAACCTCGTGGTGATCGGCCGGGGGCAGCTGATTTCGCAGTCGTCGACCCAGGACTTCGTCGCTCGCGCCGCCGAAAACACGGTGAAGGTGCGTTCGCCGCAGCTGGCCGAGCTCCGGGACGCCCTGCAGCGCGCCAGCGCGGGGGTCGTCGAAGAAGCGAACGCGCTCGTGGTGTCCGGGATGGACAGCGACAAGATCGGCGAGATCGCCGCCGCCAACCGGATCGTCCTGCACGAGCTGAGCCCGCAGACCGGCTCGCTGGAGCAGGCCTTCATGCAGATCACCGGCGACTCCGTCGAGTACCACACCGGCCTCGACGCCGAGGCGCAGCACGTGCTCGAGTCCGCCAAGTAAACGGGGAAACCAAGACCATGAACCTGCTCGCGGTAGAACGCATCAAGCTGTTCTCCACCCGCTCGCCGTGGTGGTGCGCGCTCATCACCCTGGCCCTGTCCATCGGCTTCGCGGCCATCCTGGCCGGCGCGACCGACTCGGCCGACTCGCTGTCGGTCTCCGCCACCCAGTTCGGCGCTTCCCAGTTCGGCATCGCCGTCGTCATGGTGCTCGCGGCCCTCGCCGTGACCACCGAATACCGCTTCAACACCATCCGCACGACGTTCCAGGCGGTGCCGCACCGCTCGCCGGCGCTGATCGCCAAGGCCGTCATCGTCGGCCTGCTGGGGCTGGTCCTCGGCGAGATCGCCGCCTTCGGGGCGTGGGGCCTCGGCGTGCTGATGCGGCCCAACGACAACCTCGGCCTGCACACGACGCAGGACTGGCTGAACGTCGCCGGCATCGGGCCGGTCTTCGCGCTCAGCGCCGTGCTCGCGGTCGCCGTCGGCATCCTGATCCGGCACAGCGCGGGCGCCATCGCGCTGCTGCTCATCTACTACTTGGCCGTGGAAGAGCTGGTGCAGCTGATCCCGAAGATCGGGCACACCATCCACGAGTGGCTGCCGTTCAACGTGGCCAACAAGTTCCTCCGCGGCTCGGAGCTGGTCAACGGCCCGGCGCCGTCGGACTCGCCGCTGAGCGCGGGGTGGGCGCTGGCGTACTTCGCCGGCATCGCGATCGTGTTCCTGCTCGTCGCGCTCGGGGTCGCGAAGAAGCGGGACGCCTAGGGGGTACAAGGGGAAAACACCGGATCCGGGTCGCGCTGTCGGGGGGCGACCCGGATCCGGTGTTTCGCAGTAGGCTCCCGGTGACGGGACGGGGGAGCACATGATCGAAGCGAAGGCGCTGACCAAGCGGTACGGCACGACGACCGCGGTCGACGAGCTGACGTTCACCGCGCGGTCCGGCCGGGTCACCGGGTTCCTCGGGCCGAACGGCGCCGGCAAGTCCACGACCATGCGGCTGGTCCTCGGCCTCGACACCCCCGACGCGGGCACAGTGCTCGTCGACGGCGTCCCGTACCGCAAGCTGAAAGATCCACTTCGGACGGTCGGCGCGATGCTGGACGCCACCTGGCGCCACCCCGGCCGCAGCGGGCGCGACCACCTGCGCTGGCTGGCCGCCACCAACGGCATCGGCGACAAGCGCGTCGAAGAGGTGCTCGCGCTGGTCGGGCTGACCAGCGTCGGCAAGACCCGCGTCCTGCAGTACTCCCTCGGCATGCAGCAGCGGCTCGGCATCGCCGCCGCGATGCTCGGCGACCCGCGTGTGCTGATGTTCGACGAGCCGGTAAACGGCCTCGACCCGGAGGGCATGGCCTGGATCCGGCAGCTGCTGCACGCGCTGGCCGCCGAGGGCCGGACCGTGTTCGTGTCCAGCCACCTGCTGCCCGAGATGGCGCAGACCGCGCAGGACCTCGTGGTGATCGGCCGCGGCCGGCTCATCTACCAGGGCACGATGGACGAGTTCGTCGCGCGGACGAGCGAACACGGCGTGCGCGTGCGCACCCCGCACGCCGACGAGCTGCGGGCCGCGCTCACCGGGCAGGCCGAGTTCACCGAAACCGGCGGCGCCTTCGTGGTGTCCGGAATGGACAGTGACCGGATCGGGCAGCTCGCCTTCGACGCGGGCGCGACACTGCACGAGCTGAGCCCGATCACCGGCTCGCTGGAGCAGGCCTACCTCGACCTCACCCGCGAATCCGTCGAGTTCGCGGGCCCGGCTTCGGAGGCGTCCCGATGATCACCAACCTCCTCCGCGCCGAGCGCATCAAGCTCTTCAGCACCCGGGCGCCCTGGTGGTGCCTGGCGATCGCGTTCGTCGCGCCGCTCGGCTTCACCGCGCTGTTCTTCGCGCTGGCCGGGCCGGAGATCCCGGCGACGGTCGGCAACACCCAGCTCGCGAGCGGCAACGGCCGGACCGTGCTGCTCGTCCTCGCGATCCTCGCGACGGCGTCGGAGTTCAACTGGGGCACCATGCGGCTGACCTTCCAGGCGGTGCCGAGCCGGGTGCCCGCGCTGCTGGCGAAGCTCGCGGTCCTCGCCGCGCTCGGCGCGGTGCTCGGGCTGGTCGTCGGCTTCGGCTCGTGGGGGCTGGCGTCGCTCGTGCAGCCGGACGCCGACCTCGCGCTGCACTCGGCCGCGGACTGGCGCGCGGTGCTCGGCCAGAGCCTGGTGTTCCTGTTCACCGCGGTGGCCGGCGTCGGCGTCGCGCTCCTGCTGCGCAGCGTCGCCTTCGGGCTGACCGTGGTGCTGGTGTGGACCCAGGTGCTCGAGGGCCTGGTGATCCTCATCCCGGGCGCCGGACGGCACATCTACCAGTGGATGCCGTTCCACGCCGCCGACGAGTTCGTCGGGGCGGGCGGGTTCGCCGCCGGGCCGCTGCAGCTGCCGTCCGCGCCGCTCGGCCCGTGGGGCTACCTCGGTTACTTCGCGGCGATCACCGTTGCCCTGTTCGTGGCCGGTGTCCTTGTCACGGCACGGCGTGATGCCTGAGCGTGACCGTGGTCTCAATACCTCAAAAACCTTTGTTAAAAGAAGATGAAACGGCTGTGGCTTCTCTCACAGCCACCGGACATACTGCTATGACCAGGCAATATTCGTAAGAGAGAACATGCCGGACCCGTCTGAGCTCCCCTGGAGGTGATCCTTGACGGTGGACACCGGTCAAGAATTGGGCAGTACGATTCCGCGAGCCCGCGTCGAAGACGACGCTCCCCGGCTCGAACCCATGCTGGACCTCGAATGGTCGCGGGCGATCGAGCTCCCGCAGGCCGCCATGACGGCCACGTCGCCCGCCGAACTCCGCCGGGCGTGGGTGCACCGCGCGCCCGAAGACACCGTCCTGGCCCTGTTCCGCGCTTCCGCCGGGATGGCGGGGCCGATCCCGGCGCCGTGGTGGCTCCGCGCGATGGCGGACGGGAAGCTGGATTCGCGGGAACAGGGTTTCCGCGTCGAAGACCGCATCGCCCAGCTCCTCGGCAGGCGCCCGGGCTGGGAATTCGTCCCGTGGGCGGCGGACGGCGAATCCGGCTACTGGGAGTTCATGCCGTCCGAACGCGGGAAATCGGGACACGCGATTCCCACGACGGTGATGAACACCGACCGGCACCCGGGCTGGATCGACGTCCTGCCGGCGCACACCGGCCGGACACCGGCCCCGCTCGCGATCGCCGGACTGGCGGGGCTGCGGTCTCGTCTCGGGGAGCTCGAAGCCGTTCGTTAACCTCGCTGGGTGGAGAACCAGGACCAGCCCCGGCTGCGCAGCGTCGTCAGTTACGTGAAGCGCGGTGGCCGGATGACCGTCGGGCAGCAGCGAGCGTGGGACGAACTGTGGCCGGAGATCGGCCGCACGGTCGGTGAGCTGCCCGACGGAAAGCTGGACTTCACCGAGTGGTTCGGCCGTGAGGCGCCGGTGATGCTGGAGATCGGCTCCGGCATGGGCGAGACGACGTCGCAGCTGGCCGCCGCGGCGCCGGAGCTGAACTACGTCGCGGCCGAGGTCTACGACCCGGGCCTCGGCCAGCTGATGCTGCGCGCCGAGAAGCTGGGCGTCGAGAACCTGCGGCTGCTGCACGGCGACGCCGTCGTGCTGCTGACCGAGCACGTCGAGCCGGACACGCTGCACGGCGTCCGGCTGTTCTTCCCGGACCCGTGGCCGAAGAAGAAGCACCACAAGCGGCGGATCGTGTCGCCGTCGTTCGCCGCGCTCGTGGCGTCGCGGCTGGCGCCCGGCGGCACCTTCCACATGGCGACCGACTGGGAGAACTACGCCGAGCAGATGCTCGAGGTCTGCTCCGCCGAGCCCGCGTTGAAAAACCGGTACGACGGCTGGGCGCCGCGGCCCGAGTGGCGGCCGGTGACCAAGTTCGAACAGCGCGCGGACGTCGAAGGCCGCGTCTCACACGACTTGATCTTCGAAAAGCGGTAGGAGTTCGCCCCTCCCCCGACAGAGGGGCGAACGTCCTCCCTATTCGTCGGCCAGCGGCTCGGCCTGGACCCGCTTGAGAGCGGGGGTGCAGACCGACGCGCCGAGCAGGGCCACGCCGACGCCGAGCACGACCGGCGCCAGCAGCCACGGGCTGAGCACGATGCCCCGCTCGTCGACCATGCTGTAGAGCCCAACACCGACCAGTACCCCGACGATTCCCGCGCCGATGGTGGCGACCAGCGCCGGCAGCGCGGCCTCCATCCGCAGCGCCCTCGCCAGCACCCGGACCGGCGTGCCGGCCGCCATCAGCGCCCCGAAGGTGCGGCGGCGGTCCATCACCGAACCCGCGGTCGCGACCGCGGCGCTGCAGCCGGCCAGGATCCCGGCGGCGAGCAGCCCGATCACCGTGACCCGGCGCAGGTCGCCGAGCTCGGTCTGCTGGTTGAACAGGTACTGGTCCCGGCTGCCGATCTCCTCGCCGGCGGCCGGACCGGCCAGCGCCGTGCGGACGATCTCGCGGTTCGCGTCGGTCGTCGGCGCGACCACGGTGACGTACTTCGGCGTGAAGCCGTCCGGCAGCGCGGCCGGGTCGATGATCGACGTGCTCGACAGGTCCGAGTCGGGCAGGTGGATCGCTTCCGCCCGCGTCCCCGACTTGACCGGCGTCGCCTGCCCCTCCCAGGTGTCGGCGAGCTGGTACTGCGCCAGGTCGAGCGCCGAGTCACCGAAGACGGCCGGCCCGCCCGTGCAGTTGTCGGCGGTGAGCCCGAACCGGGTCAGCTTGACCGCGTCGGCGCAGCTCATCACCAGCGCGCGGTGGCCCGTGCGGTTGTTCCCCTCGCCCTTGACCAGGTAGACCTCGCCGACCGCGACCGCCTTGTCGGCCTGCCCGTACTTCCGCAGGGACGCGTTGGCCTGGTCGACGATCTTGCCCGCGTGGTGGCTGTCCGTGTCGACGTAGAGCACCGAGTCGACGAAGGACCGCCCGCCGCCGGCCATCGACTCGAACGTCGGCAGCAGCGTCAGCGCCATCGAGCCGGCGAACACCGCGAGCACGATCCCGGCGGACGCGCGGTAGGCGCCCTTCGGGTCGTCACGCAGGCGACGGCCGGCGAGCAGCGCGGACGGGCGCCGCCAGATCCGGACGAACGTGCCGCCGACCGCCGAGGTCACCCACGGCCCGACGATCGCGGCCGAGCCGACCAGGAAGAACAGGCCCGCCATGACCAGCCCGATGCCGCCGAAGTCCTTCGCCGTCGTCACCGCGACGAGGAAGAACAGCCCGGCCGCGGGCAGCGCCAGCAGGCGCCACCAGCGCAGCGGCTTCTTCGTGTGGCCACCGGTCGCGAACAGCGGGTTCTTCAGCACGCGGCGCAGGCCGAGGACGCCGGCCAGCACCACGAGCACCGGGATGGCCACGACGATGAACACCGTCAGGCCGACCGGCAGCGTGAAGTCGGCCGCGAGCCAGGTGCCACCCGCCCACGGGACGAACGACGCGAGGCCGTGCAGCGCCGGGCTGATCAGCAGGCCGAGCAGGGCGCCGATGCCGGCGGACAACGTCGTCTCGGCGGCCACCATGTTCGTGACCTGCCCCGGGGTCGCGCCGGCCAGCCGGATCGCGGCGAGCCGCCGTTCCCGCCGGGCCGCGGTCAGCCGCGCCGACGACGCCACCAGCACCAGGCTCGGCACCAGCAGCACGATGATCCCGACCCAGGACAGCAGCATGAGCAGGGCGTCCGCGCTCGCCTTCCCGGCGGGGAAGCCGGGCACCTGGTTGGCGCTCTCCGGCATCGCGTCCGCGGTGTGCCCGCTGAGCGCGACGAGCTGTTCCGGGAAGCGGAGGCCGTCCTCGCCGAGGGCGCCGACGGGCTTGCCGAACCGGTCGCCGAGCTGGTCGGCCGGGTGCCCCTGGAGGAGCCGGCCGAGCGCGGGCGACACGACGGTCTCGCCCGGTCCCGGCAGCTGCGGCACGCCCGCCGGCAGCTGGACGCCCGCCGCGGTCGCGCCCGGCGGCAGTGCGACGTCGACGCGGGTGATCTGCTGCCCGTCGAAGTAGTCCTTCGAAGAGCTGAACAGCAGCTTGACCGGCGCGTCGGTCGCGCGGCTGTAGAAGTGCTCGCCCTGCCAGAGGGCGCGTTGCTCGCGGTTCTGCGTGGCGAACGGCAGCGTCGCCAGCAGCAGCACCAGCCCGGTCGCGACGGCCACCCCGATCGCGGTGAGGATCGCCGACGTCCGGGTCCGCCGGTCGATCCGCAACACCCGCAGGGCGATCTGGAGCGAGTTCACGCCGCCTGCCTCGTCGCGATCAGCCCGTCGCGGATGGCGACGGTCTTCGGCATCGACTCGGCCAGCTCGCGGTCGTGCGTCACCACGATCACCGCGGCGCCCGTTTCGTGGGCGGCGCCGAGCAGGGCGTCCATCGTCTCGCGGCCGGTGCGCGTGTCGAGCGCGCCGGTCGGCTCGTCGGCGAAGATCACCTTCGGCCGGTGGGTCAGCGCCCGCGCGATCGCGACGCGCTGGGCTTCGCCGCCGGACAGCTCGCCGGGGCGGCGCTTCTCCTTGCCGGCCAGCCCGAGCCGGGAGAGCCACTGGCGGCCGGCGTCGATGGCCTCCTTGCGGCCGAGCCCGGCCAGCAGCGACGGCAGCGCGACGTTCTCTTCGGCCGAAAGCTCCGCGACCAGCATCCCCGACTGGAAGACGAAGCCGAACTCGGTGCGGCGCAGCTCGCTGCGCTTCTTCTCGCCGAGGTGGTCGATCCGCTGCCCGGCCAGGAAGATCTGCCCGTCGTCGGCACGCAGGATGCCGGCCAGCACGTGCAGCAGCGACGTCTTGCCCGAGCCGGACGGGCCGACGATGGCGACGGCGTCCCGCGGCTGGATGTCGATGTCGATGCCGGCGAGGGCGTACTGCGCGCCGTAGCGCTTCACCAGCCCACGGCCGGACAGCACCGGTCCGCCGGTCCACTGTGGAGTGTTCGGGTCCACGAGGTTCTCCCTGTCGGTTCGGATCTTGGTGCCGATGAGCTTCGCCGAAACCACGCGGTGTCCACTTCGGGCAGACGGCCAGTCACGGCCCGGCCCGCATCGGCCGATCGGCCGAGGGAGCACGGGCCGGTCGGCCAAGGTGCGAACGCGGCCGGATCCTCTAACGTCACGTTGTGACCGCCGCGCCCCCGCCGAAAACGCTGTACACCCGCGCCGCCGCCCTGGTGCGGCGCATCGGCGTGCCCACGGCCGTCCTCTTCGCCGCCCTGCTCTTCGACATCGTCTACACGACCCAGGCCGCCCTCGACGACAACGGCCCGCGGTTCGTCGACTTCGGGCTGCTGCCCGGTTTCTTCGCGATGACGGCGTGCGCGGTGTGGGCCCAGAAGCGCGCGGCCGTCGCCGGCGTGGCCGGTGGCGGGGTGCTGGTGTTCTCCACCCTCTTCATCCACGCGTTCCACATCCCGCCGTACTCCAGCGTGCTGCCGAAGATCGCCATCACCGAAGTCGTGGCCGGGGTGCTGATGGTCTTCTACGTCACCCGGCGGGCGCGGGCGGGCGTGGCGTTCTGCGTGGTCAGCTTCCTGGTCGTCGGCGGCCTGGTCGCCCTGTTCGGCCGGTATCGCGGGGTCGACGACATCGACGGCGGCACCGCGACCCAGGGGCTGGTGTTCGGCCTGCTGCTGCTCGTCGGGCCGGTCGTGCCGGCCATCACGCTCCGGGACCGCCGGCCGAAGGCCGATCCGCGGACGCGGAAGCTGTGGCGGGCGAACGAGCTGGCCATGGGGCAGTGGCCGCTGATCGGGCTGCTCGGCTTCGCGCTGCTGTTCGAGTTCGGCTACACGTATTCGAGCAACGCCCGCGGCTTCCCGATCCTGTTCTGCTCGCTCGTCGCGGCCGTGATCGCGGTGCTGTCGCCGCGGCGGCCGGCGGACGCGCTGCTCGGCATCTCCGGGATCCTGCTGGTGTCCGCGGTCGTCACGCCGTTCCTGCACCTGCGCGACGACTACCCGATGCCGGGCGGCGTGCCGTTCGTGCAGGTCATCGCCGCGATGGGCGTGATCGTGAACGTGACCCGCGCCCGCGGGCTGAGCCAGTCCTGGCCGCGGATCGGCGTCCTGTCGGCGGTCGTCGCGCTCGGCACGATCCTCAACTCGAACCGGCGCGCGGCCCTGCAGAGCGACCCGCAGACCCTGTCGCTACTGGCCTTCGCGGCCGCGCTGCTGCTCGGCATCTCGATCGCCGTCGGCCTGATGCTGCGCTCGCGGGACTCCGAGCGCACCACGGTCGTCCAGTCCGCGGTGGCCGACGCGCAGACGGCCGAGCGGATGGCGCTGGCGCGCGAGCTGCACGACGTCGTCGCCCACCACGTCACCGGCATCGTCGTGCAGGCCCAGGCCGCGCGGATGATGGCCGAGCGGAAGCCGGAGGTCGCCGTCGAGGCGATGGCCCGGATCGAGAACGCCGGCGTCGAGGCGCTCGCGGCGATGCGGCGGCTGGTCCGCTCGATGCGCGGGGACGCCCCGGCCGGGTCGAGCGAGTTCAGCGAGCAGGCCACCACGGACCTCGGCGCCGACCTACGGAAACTGGTCGACAGCGCCAACCATGGCGTGCCGACGTCGATGCACCTCGACCTGCCGCCGGACCTGCCGCACGAGGTCGGCCGCTCGGCGCTGCGGCTGGTGCAGGAGTCGCTGACGAACGTCGGCAAGCACGCGTCCGGCGCGACCGAGGCGTTCGTCGTGGCCGAGGTGCAGGGTCCCGAACTGCACCTGCGGGTGACGGACGACGGACGCGAGCCGAGCCACCGGCCGGCCGGTGGCTCGGGCGGCTACGGTCTGGTCGGGATGCGCGAACGCGTCGCGTTGCTCAAAGGACGGCTGTCGGCCGGGCGCGGCCCGGACGGCGGCTGGCGGGTCGAAGCGTGGCTGCCGCTGGCCGCCGGGGAAGGGGACGAGTGATCCGGGTACTGATCGCCGACGACCAGGAAATGGTGCGGATGGGTTTCCGCATGATCCTGGACGCGCAGGACGACATCGAGGTCGTCGCCGACGTAGCGGACGGCGTCTCGGCGGTGTCGAAGGCCCGCGAGCTGCGCCCGGACGTCTGCCTGCTCGACATCCGCATGCCCGGCCTCGATGGGCTGGAGGTCACCCGCCAGCTGGCCGGGCCGGACGTCAGCGATCCCTTGAAGGTCGTCGTGGTCACCACGTTCGACCTCGACGAGTACGTCCACACGGCGCTGCGCAACGGCGCCCACGGCTTCCTGCTGAAGGACGCGGGCCCGGCACTGCTGATCGAGGCGGTCCGCGCGGCCGACCGCGGCGACGCGCTGGTCTCGCCGCAGATCACCATCCGGCTGCTCAAGCACTTCGACGGGGGCGGCGCGGCGAAGGCGCAGGTGGCTCCGCCGTCGGAGCCGCTGACCGCGCGGGAGATGGACGTCGTGCAGGCGGCCGCGCGGGGGCTGACGAACACCGAGATCGGGTCGGAGCTGTTCCTGTCGCTGTCCACGGTGAAGACGCACCTGGCGTCGGTGCAGGGCAAGATCGGCGCGCGCAACCGCGTCGAGATCGCGGCGTGGGCGTGGCGGAGTGGAGTCGTGTCGTAATCCAGGGTGCGTAGTATCCAGAGATGCAACGCCGTTTCCACGCCCCTGTCGTTCTCCCCGCCGACGCGTCTTGTTCGCTTTTGCGTGACGCGGTCGTCGATGTGGACGCCGATGGGCGCATCTCCTACTGCGGACCGGCGGCCACCGCCCCCGAGTCCGCCGCTCCGGTCACCACCCTGACCGGCATCCTGCTGCCCGGCTTGGTCAACACCCACGCGCACAGCCCGATGACGCTGCTGCGCGGCATGGGCGGCGACCTGCCGCTGCTGCCGTGGCTGAACGAGATCATCTGGCCGGCGGAGGCGAAGCTGCGGCCCGAGGACGTCCGCACCGGCATGCTGCTCGGCTCGGTCGAGATGCTGCGCCACGGCGTCACGACCAGCGCCGAGATGTACTTCGAAGGCGAGCAGCTGGTCGACGCGGTGCTCACGACCGGCGGCCGCGTGCTGGTGGCGCCGCCGGTGATGGAGCTGCCGGGCCTGGACTGGCGGGCCCAGCTGGCCGGCATCGAGCGCTGGATCGACACCGACGGCCTGCGCTTCGGCCACGGCGACCGCGTCGAGCTGGGCTACGGCCCGCACTCGGCGTACATGCTCTCGGCGGAAGCCCTGCGGGCTACGGCGGAGTCGGCCGCTTCGCGCGGCGCGCTGATCCAGATCCACGTCGCCGAGGCGGCTCTCGAGGACACCGCCGTCCGGGAATCGCACGGTTCGGTGCCCGCGCTGCTGAAAGAACTCGGCATGCTCGACGGCCGGGTGCTGGCGGCGCACTCGATCCACCTGTCGGACTCCGACATCGCCCTGTTCGCGGCGCACGGCGTCGGCATGGCGCACTGCCCGGGCTCGAACGCGAAGCTGGCTTCGGGCATCGCGCGGATCAAGGACCTGCGCGCGGCGGGCGTGGCGGTCGGCCTCGGCACCGACGGCCCGGCGTCGAACGACGACCTCGACCTGTGGGAAGAACTGCAGCTCGCGGCCATGTTCGCCCGGCTGGCGACGGGTGACTCGACGGTCCTGACCGCGGCCGACGTCTTCCTGCTGGCGACCCGCGGCGGCGCCTCGGCGCTCGGCCGCGACGACATCGGGGCGCTCGAGGCGGGCCGGTGGGCCGACCTGGTGCACATCGACCTGGACGACCCGGCGTTCGCGTGCGGCCTGGACGTGCCGGACGTGCAGCTGCTGTCGAACCTGGTGTGGGCGGCCGGGTCGCGGCGGGTCCGGGACGTGTGGGTCGCGGGCGAGCAGGTCGTGGCCGAGGGCGAGTCGGTGAAGGTGGACCGGGCGAAGGTGCAGGCCGGGGTGGCCGAGACCGCCGCCCGGCTGCGGGCCTAACGCGGGCGGAGGATGACCTCCGTCTGGTGGGCGTCCGGGGTGGCGGACACCGCCGTCACCACCGCGGTCGCCACCGAGTCCGCGCGCAGCAGGT
The DNA here is from genome assembly GCF_014873755.1 of Amycolatopsis lexingtonensis. Lineage (NCBI taxonomy): Bacteria > Bacillati > Actinomycetota > Actinomycetes > Pseudonocardiales > Pseudonocardiaceae > Amycolatopsis > Amycolatopsis lexingtonensis. The sequence continues at coordinate 7,432,869 of NZ_JADBEG010000001.1, read as the reverse complement.
GCGAGGTGTCGTAGTCGCGGCCTTCGCCCTTGAAGATCTCCTGCTGCATGTCGGTGTCCGTGCGGCCCGGGTACACCGACGTCACGCGCAGGTCCGGCTCCTCCTCGCGCAGGGCGTCGGCGAAGGCGCGGACGGCGAACTTGCTGGCCGCGTACGGGGACCAGCCCGGGCGGGCGTTGAGGCCCGCACCCGAGTTGATCACCACGACGTGGCCGCGGGCCGCGCGCAGCGCCGGGAGCAGCAGGCGGGTCAGCTCGACCACCGCCAGGGTGTTGACCTCGAAGTTGTCCCGCCACGCTTCGGCGGAGGCGTCCTCGATCCGGGCGATGCGCGCGACGCCCGCGGAGTGGACCAGGACGTCCAGCGCGTCGATGCCCGCGACCGCTTCGGCGAGCGACGCCGGGTTCGTCAGCTCCACCGGCCACGGCTGCGCGCCCGGGAGCTCCTTCGCCAGCGCGGACAGCGCTTCGGCGTCACGGCCGCCGAGCAGCAGGCGGTGCGTCGGCGCGAGCTGGTGCGCGACCGCCGCGCCGATCCCGCGGGAGGCGCCGGTCACGAGGGCGAGAGGCAAGTCCGTCATGCCCCCACCGTAACTAGGCGAAGCCGACGTCGACGGTGTGGTCGTCGCGCGCGCCGGGACCGAGCGTCCGCGGGTCCGCGCAGCCCGACACCGGGTCCGCGTCCGAGTCGCGGGCGTCGTCCCCGGCGTCCTTCTTCGTCGGCTTGCGCCCGTCCGCGCTGAAGCAGACCTGGTAGCTGCCGTCTTCGAGGCCGGTGAAGGCGTACGCGCCGTCCGGGCCGGTGACGACGCTGACGCCGTTGCTCAGCACGGCCTTGACCCCGGCCAGGCCGGGTTCGCCCGGGTCCTGCAAGCCGTTGCCGTCGGTGTCGGCCCAGGCGAAGTCGCCGATCCGGTTGGTCGGCGGGGCGAGCCCGAGGTCGACCGTGAAGTCCTCGCGCCCCGGGCCGCCCAGGGTGCGCGGGGCGGTGCAGCCGTCCGGGCCCGCGTCGGAGTCGCGGTCGTCGGCCGCCGCGTCCTTGCGGGTCACCGTGAAGTCCGCCGGGACGGCGAAGCAGACCTGGTAGGTGCCGTCCTTCAGCTTCTCGAAGCCGTACTTCCCGCCGGCGTCGGTGGTCGCGGTGCCGACCGTGCCGCCCGCGCCGTCCTTCAGCGTCACCTTCACGCCCGCGACGCCGGGCTCGCCCGGGTCCTGGATCCCGTCGCGGTTGCGGTCGTTCCACGCGAAGTCGCCGATCTTCGCGATCGCGGGCGGCGGCAGGACGGTGATCGTGGCCGACGCCGTCTTGTCGCCGAGCGTGCCGCCCGCGAACTTCACGCCGGTGACCTTCGCCGTGTTGACGTGCCCGTTGTCGGCCACCGTGAGGTCCGGGTGGTCGCAGGTCAGCTGCTTGTTCGCGCCCGCGGCCAGCGCGAACGGCTCGAACGGCGCCGGGCACCACGGGTCCTGCACCGAGATCCCGGTCAGCTCCTCGGTGCCGTCGTTCGTCACGGTGATCCGGTAGTGCGCGGTCTCGCCGGCGGTGACCGTCGCGAACGAGCCCCACGCGCCGGTCGCCGGGTTCTGCACTTCCTTCTTCACCGAGTACGCGGCGAGCTTGAGGTCGACGCAGTCCCAGCGCAGCCGTTCGAGGCTGGTGCCGGCGAAGAACTTCACCGCGGTGGCCTTGGCCGGGGCCGTCGCCGCCGGGAAGTCCTGCCGGGCGAGGTGGCCGTCGCTCGCGTTGTGGTCGACCGCGAGCTTGTTCTCCTGCACCTGCGCGCCGGACGCGTCGAAGAACCGCAGGCCGGTGGCCGCGCCGTTGCCCGGCGCGTGCGAAGCGGTCCAGACGCTCAGCGTGTAGACGCCGCCGGGAACGAACTTCTCGGTCTGGACGGCGGTGCTGGCCTTGCCGTCCGGCGTCTGGATCACCGCCGACCGCTGCCCGTCGACGGCGTACGCCTGGTCGGTCAGCAGCTTGGGCGCCTTCGCGGCCGGCGTGCCGGGCGGAACGGGCGCGGCCGGGGTGAACACGTACCCGTCGGGAGCGCCGTTGCGCGCCGTCTCCTCGACACTCGGGTTCGCCGCCACCCCGCCGCACGACGGAGGTGGCTCCGCGGCGGCCGTGGGTACGACCGTCCCCGAGAGCGCCACCACCGCCACTGCCACCACGCGCGCCGAACGGACCATGCTTCGACTATGGCGCGTGGCACCGGCCCGCACCGGGCGAGAACCGTCCACTTAAGAGTGAACATCGGCCGGTGCGGGCCGGTTTATGTCAGCGCTCGCCGATGCGGCCGGGCAGCCCGAAGCGGCCCTTCTTCCACACCGAAACGATCGACGGCCGCGGCTGCGCGGTGCCGCCGTCCGGCCAGTGCGACGTCGGGTTCGCCGAGCTGGCCGCGTTCTCGCCCGGGTGCTGCACCGCGACGAGCACGAGGTGGTCGGTGACGACCGGGCCGCACGTCTCGGCGCCGACCGGCACCGAGAGGAACTGCTTGACGTGCCCGCGCTCCGGCCCGGTGACCGGCACCGAGAAGAGGCCGTCGTTCGCGCCGAGAGCGTTGCCGTCGGTGGCGATCCACAGGTTGCCGTACCGGTCGAAGGCCACGTTGTCCGGGCAGGAGATCGGGCTGACCTGGTCCTTCGGGAAGCCGCCGAAGTAGGTGTCGGCCGCCTTCGGGTCACCGCAGACCAGCAGCAGCCGCCAGGAGAACCGGGTCGACGCCGCGTCGCCGCGGTCCTCCTCCCACTCCAGGATGTGCCCGTTCTTGTTGCCCACGCGCGGGTTCGGCTCGTCGGCACCGGCCTTGCCGGTCGCGCCGCGGTCGGAGTTGTTGGTCAGTGCCGCGTAGATCCGGCCGTTGACCGGGTTCGGCTCGATGTCCTCCGGCCGGTCCATCTTCGTGGCGTTCACCTTGTCCGCGGCCTGGCGGGTGAAGACGTAGACCTCTTCGGCGGTGAATCCGTCCACAAAGGACTTGTCGCCGCTCACCAGCGGGATCCACTCGCCGCGGCCGTCGAACTCGCCGTCGGCGGGCAGCTTGCCGGTGCCGTCGATCTCCGCGGCCGGGCTGTCACCGGTGAACCGGCCGACGTACAGCGTGCCCTCGTCGAGCAGCGCCGAGTTGTGGCGCCGCGCGTGCGCGCTCTTGCCGGGCTTGTACTTGCCCTTCGAGACGAACTTGTAGATGTATTCGAAGCGGCTGTCGTCCCCGGAGTAGACGGCGACGTGGCCGTCCGCGGTGATCTTGACGTTCGCGGCTTCGTGCTTGAACCGGCCGAGCGCGGTGTGCTTGACCGGCGTCGAGTCCGGGTCGTTGGGGTCGATTTCGACGACCCAGCCGAAGCGGTTCGGCTCGTTGGGCTCCTGCGAGACGTCCCAGCGCTTGTCGAACCGCTCCCACTTGCGGGTGCTCGTGCCGCTGCCGATGGAGTAGCGCTTGAGCCGCGCCGCCTCGACCGGGTCGGTGACCTTGTCGGAGTTCGCGAAGTACTGGTCGAAGTTCTCCTCGCCGGAGAGCACCGTGCCCCACGGCGTCACGCCGCCGGAGCAGTTGTTCTGCGTGCCGCGGACCTTGCGCCCGGTCGGGTCGGCCGACGTCTTGAGGAACTTCGAGCCGGCGGCCGGGCCGCGCACCTCGAAGATCGTGTCGAGCGTGATCCGGCGGCCGTAGCGGCTGGGGACCACCTCGAGGCCGCCGCGGACCGGGTCGCGGCGGGTCAGCAGCACCGAGAGACCGTGCGCGGCCCAGGCGATCTTGACCTGCTCCTCGGTCGGGTTCGCCGGGTCGTACTGGTCGGCCGGGAACATGTGGACCTCGGTCGTGTACTCGTGGTTGACCACGAGCAGGTTCGTCAGGCCCAGCGCGTCCTGCGGGATCAGGCCGACGAAGTCGTTGTTGTAGCCGAACTGCTTCGCCTGCGCGGCGGCGGTCTGCTTGGTGAAGTCGAACTTCGGCGCGCCCGCGACGACCGGGTCGCCCCACCGGACGACGACGCGCTGCGCGTAGGCGTCGGGGATGCTGACCGCGTCGAGCTTGTTCGGCGGGACCGGGTCGAAGTCGGTGCCCGGCACCGGGCGCGACGGCTGGGGCTTCTCGAGCGGCGAGGCCGCGGCCGTACCGGACAACGCGGCGAACCCGCCCGCGGCGGCGGCCATCACGGCTCCGGCCTTGAAGACCCGGCGGCGGGAGATGTCCTTGACGACGTCACCGAAGTACTCGTTCCCGGAGTCGTTCGCCTCGGGGTGGGCGCACGCGTTGCCGCAGCGGTACTCGCAGGTGATCGGGGAACGGCCGCCCGGATGAGCGGCGAACAACGGGAGCAGGCGGTCGGGCACAGCGCCTCCATGGTGGGGATTCGGGAACGAACCGAACCTAAGTGCCCAAAACCAGTCTTTCCGGACTTCTGGGTGAACAACGGGTGTACAGCCGACAGCCCCGGGACACGGATCCCGGGGCTGTCACGGTGGGTGCGGAACTCAGAACTCTTCGCCGACGAGCACCGCTTCCCGCGGCACGGTGTGCGGGTCGGCCTTCTTCTCCCGCAGCGAGAGCAGCGCACCGGCGACGACGCACAGGATGGCCGAGACGACGAACGGCGCCTGCGGCGAACCGAACCACTCGGCCACGTGCCCGACCAGCGTCGCGGCCACGGCGCCACCGAGCCAGCGGCAGAAGTTGTAGCCCGCGCTGGCGACCGGGCGCGGCGCGTCGCTGATCGACATCGCGGTACCGGTGAACAGCGTGTTCAACAGCCCGGACACCAGCCCGGAGACGATGATCCCGGCGACCAGGACCGGCTTGCTCGGCACCGCGAGCACCAGCATCAGCACGGCGTAGCCGAAGACGGCGGCCGCGGCCGCGTGCCGCTCGCCGAGCTTGGCGGCCAGCCGCGGCGCGAGGGCGACGCCGGCGACCGCGACGCACAGGCCCCAGCCGCAGAAGATCAGCCCGACGGCGATGGCGCTCCAGCCGAGGACGAACGGCGACCAGGCCAGCACCGCGAAGAACGCGGCGGTGTACAGCGCCGAGGCGACGGAGGTGCGCAGCAGACCGGTGTGCTTCAGCGCGCGGAGCGGGTCGAGCAGCTTGATCGGCTCGCGCTTCTCGTGCTTGTCGCTCTTGAGGAACACCGCGCACAGCACGAGCGCGCCGGCCATCAGGATCGCGGTGCCGAGGAACGGGCCGCGCCAGGAGATGCTGCCGAGCAGCGCGCCCAGCAGCGGGCCGACCGACAGGCCGACGCCGAGCGCGGCTTCGTAGAGCAGGATCGCGCCGGACTGGCCACCGGTCGCGGCCCCGACGATCACCGAAAGCGCCGTCGCGATGAAGAACGCGTTGCCCAGGCCCCAGACCGCGCGCAGCCCGACGAGCTGCTCGATCGACCCGGCGGCCGCGCACAGGGCGGTGGCCGCGACGATCAGCGTCAGCCCGACCAGCACCGTGCGCTTGGCGCCGAACTTGGCGCTCGCCGCGCCGGTGACCAGCATCGCGATGACCTGGACGCCGAGGTAGGACGAGAAGAGCAGGGTGACCTGGGACGGCGTCGCGTCCAGGCCCTTGGCGATGGAAAGCAGGATCGGGTCGACCAGACCGATCCCCATGAAGGCGATGACCGCGGCGAACGCGGTGATCCACACCTGCTTGGGCTGGCCCTTGACGGCGTCCAGCAGGCTCGAGTGGTGTTCAGCGCTCATCGCTGATCAGTTCCTCCTTCTTGGTGTCCACGAGCAACTGTGTCTTCTGGGGCCGGGCCCCAGACCCCAGCCGGGGGGGCAAGCCCCCCTGGACCCCCCAAAAGCAACTTGGCGAGAGCCGGGAGGGCGGCTTCGATCGCGGCGCGGTCGGTGTCGTCCATCGCGATGAGCCGCTCGCGGAGGAACTCCTCGCGGGCGGCCACCGTCTCGGCGTAGAAGCGGCGGCCCTCGCCGGTGACGTCCACGAGCACCGCGCGGCCGTCGGCGGGGTCCGGCATGCGGGTGGCGAGGCCGAGCCGTTCGAGGCGGCCGACGACGTCGGTCATCGACGGCAGCTTGACCTGCTCGAACTCGGCCAGCGCGCTCATCCGCCGCGGCCCGCCGTTGACCAGCTCGCTCAGCACCGACCCCTGGGTGAGGGTCAGCGACAGCTGCGGGGTCTGGCGGCGCACCTGGTGATACAGCCGGAAGACCAGCGGCCGCAGCCGGTGGGCGAGGTCGGCGATCGGGGAATTCACTTAGCCAGGCTAACAAAAATTAGTAAGGGTGGCTAAGTAACTCCTCTCACAAGCTACGCTCGGGGGCATGGACGCGGTGATCTTCGACCTCGACGGCGTACTGGTGGACTCGGAACGGATCTGGGACGAGGTGCGCCGCGCGGTCGTCGCCGAGCACGGCGGCACCTGGCGCGAGGAGGCGACCCGCGCGCAGCAGGGGATGAGCACCCCGGAATGGGCCCGCTACCTGGTGGAGGAGCTCGGCGCGCAGCTCACGCCACCGGAGATCGCGACTTTGGTGGTCAAGCGGATGGCCGCCCGGTACGCCGCGGAGCCGCCGCTGATCCCGGGCGCGGTGGACGTCGTGCGGCAAGTCTCGGCGAAGTGGCCAGTGGCGATCGCGAGCTCGTCGCCGGTGATCCTGATCAAGGGCTTCCTCGACGTGACCGGCCTGCCGGTCGGGGCGGCGGTGTCGTCCGAGCAGGTCGGCGCCGGGAAACCGGCACCGGACGTCTACCTGCGGGCCGCCGAGCTGCTGGGCGTGGCGCCGGAGGACTGCGCCGCCGTGGAGGACACGACGAACGGCCTGCGGTCCGCGCTGGCGGCGAAGATGGCGGTGTACGCGGTGCCGAACCCGCACTTCCCGCCGGATCCCGAGGTGCTCGCCCAGGCGACGGCGGTGGTGCCGGAGATCACCGGCTTGCCGGGTGCGCTTGGACTCAGCCCACGCTGATACTGCCGCTGCGGACAACCTGACCACTGTGGGCATCGAACCGTACCGGCGGTTTACCAGCGGTGATGTCGGCCAAGAACACACACATACCGAGCATCTGACCAACCCTCGCCGCTTGGGACAGATCCCCTTCCGAGTTGTAAAGACGGAGTTCCCGCACCGTGCAGTCGGCGAGGTAGATCGCACGATCGGCCGGCAGCGGCCCCCCCTCTTCACCTACTTGTTGCGCGAAAATAACTTGATTTGCATCCGTTCGGTAGAGGGCACAAAGCGGTGACCTCAACCCGAATTGGGGAGCATTCTTGTCGAATGGCTGACCATCGGGCATCGCCGCTACACAAAACAGCGGCCAGTTCAGGTTTTGGTGACTAGTGAACGCATAAGCCTTCCAGGTGTCTGTCTGCCCTGTGAAACTCATGAGTCCGACCGGCCCACCGTTGATCGAGGGTACGGCAGACGGGACGTGCTGAGGCGCCGCAACAGTTACCGTCGTCGTTGCGGGGCTCATGGGTGAGGCCGGCGTCGGAGGTGAAGCCGTGTTCAGCTGGTCACCTACCAGCACGCTGATCAAGACCGCTGACGCCGCGGCGAGCGGGGCGAGCCACACCGCGCCCCGGCGGCGGCGGGGGCGGTGCTGCCGGCGCAACTGCTCGGCCCACGCCGCGTCGAGGTTGGGCGTGACCTTGTCGGCCTCTTCACGCAGTGCGTCGGCCAGCTTGCGTTCGAGGTCGGTCATCGCTCACCTCCCAGGTCGTCCCCCAAGTGCTTGCGCAGGTTCTCCATCGCGTGGTGCGTGGTCGCCTTGACGGTGCCCGGCGAGATGCCGAGCGTCTCCGCGATCGCCGCCGTGCTGAGGTCCAGCCAATACCTCAGCACGAGGACCTCGCGCTGTCTTCTCGACAGCTTTTCGACCACCGCGCGCAGCTGCTGGTGCTCCCAGTTGGCCACCGCCCTGACCTCGGCCGACAGCTCGTCCGGCGGCCGCTCCTGCGGGGTGCGCCGGACCACGCGCAGGTGCCGCGTCCGCGACCGCGACATGTTCACCACGGTCGTGCGCAGGTAGCCGGCCACCCGGCTGTGGTCGGTCAGGGTGTCCCAGCGCTGGTGGAGCTTGACGAAGGCCTCCTGGGCGACGTTTTCCGCGTCGTCCGCGCCGAGCAGGTGCGCCAGCCGGGTCATCTGGCCGAAGTACTCCCGGAACAGGTCGTGGAAGGTCGGCGCGCCCAGGTCCCCCGGCGCGCTCTCGCCCACGCTCGCACTCACACCCCGCCAACGCGCACCCCGCCCCACCGGTTTAGTCCAGCACGAGAAGAAGGCCGCCACCAGCGGTGACGGCCTTCTGCTCAGCGGAGGATCAGCGCTCGGCCTCGCCGCGGATGAACTTCTCCACGGCGTCGCGCGCGGTCGAGTCGTCGTACTGCTCCGGCGGCGACTTCATGAAGTACGACGACGCCGACAGGATCGGGCCGCCGATGCCTCGGTCCTTCGCGATCTTCGCGGCGCGGACCGCGTCGATGATGATGCCCGCCGAGTTCGGCGAGTCCCACACCTCGAGCTTGTACTCCAGGTTCAGCGGCACGTCGCCGAACGCGCGGCCCTCGAGCCGGACGTAGGCCCACTTGCGGTCGTCGAGCCACTGCACGTAGTCCGACGGTCCGATGTGGACGTTGCCCTTGCCGAGGTCGCGGTCGACCTGCGAGGTGACGGACTGGGTCTTGGAGATCTTCTTCGACTCGAGCCGCTCGAGCTCCTTCATGTTCAGGAAGTCCATGTTCCCGCCCACGTTGAGCTGCATCGTCCGGTCGAGCTGGACGCCGCGGTCCTCGAACAGCTTCGCCAGCACGCGGTGCGTGATGGTGGCGCCGACCTGGGACTTGATGTCGTCGCCGACGATCGGGACGCCGGCGTCTTCGAACTTCTTCGCCCACTCGGGGTCGGAGGCGATGAACACGGGCAGCGCGTTGACGAACGCCACCCCGGCGTCGATCGCGGCCTGGGCGTAGAACTTGTCCGCCACCTCGGAGCCCACCGGCAGGTACGACACGAGCACGTCGACCTCGGCCTCGCGCAGCGCGGCGACGACGTCGACCGGGGCCTCGTCGGACTCCTCGATCGTCTCGCGGTAGAAGCGGCCGAGCCCGTCGTGGGTGTGGCCGCGCTGGACGGTGACGCCGAGCGGCGGCACGTCGGCGATCTTGATCGTGTTGTTCTCCGAGGCGAAGATCGCCTCGGAGAGGTCGCGGCTGACCTTCTTCGCGTCCACGTCGAACGCGGCGACGAACTCGATGTCGCGGACGTGGTAGCCGCCGAAGTCGACGTGCATCAGACCGGGGACGCGGGTGGCCGGGTCCGCGTCGCGGTAGTACTGGACACCCTGGACCAGCGACGCCGCGCAGTTGCCGACGCCCACGATGGCCACCCGTACGCGGCGGTTCTCGCCCATGGGGGTTTCTCCTTCAATCCGTGTCTGTTCAGTAGGTCTGGTGCCGCGACGCTGCGGCCCGGGCCGAGCGGCTCAGGTCTCCGGACCCTGCCGTTCGGCTTGTTCGTGCGCGATCAGCTCGTTGAGCCAGCGCACCTCCCGCTCGCTGGTCTCCAGCCCGAGCCGGTGCAGCTCGCGGGTGTAGCGATCGATCTTCTCCTCGGCCCGCGACAGCGCCGCCCGCAATCCCTCGCGGCGCTCCTCGACCCGGCGGCGGCGGCCCTCGAGGATCCGCATCCGCACGTCGGCCGGGGTACGCGAGAAGAAGGCCAGGTGAACACCGAAGCCTTCGTCGTCCCAGGTCTGCGGCCCGGCGTCGCCGAGCAGCTCACCGAAGCGCTCCTTGCCCTCCGCGGTGAGCTTGTAGACCCGCCGTCCGCGCCGCGACCACGCCCGGTCGTCGGCCTCGTCCAGCTCTTCGACCAGGTACCCGGCCCGCAGCAGCTTCCGCAGGGTCGGGTACAGCGAGCCGTACGAGAACGTCCGGAGCGTGCCGAGCGTCTCGTGCAGCCGCTTGCGCAGCACGTACCCGTGCATGGGCGCTTCGTGCAGAAGACCCAGGATCGCGAACTCCAGCACACCGCACCCCCTTCCGGGAACAAACCGGGACGACGCGCGTTGCTCCGAACGGGTCGCCTCGATCCAACCTACTCAGCCACTATATCGCGCCGATACATCGAAGTGGCGAAGCTAACGAGCCCGGTCACTCCGCAGTGGGCGAAATTCACCGGAGAGTTATCGAACGTCCGGCGTGTCCACCCCGGTCGGGCAGGCGGCCGCGCTAGGGGGCGTGGACGACACAGGAAGAGCCCGTACTCTGTCCTGGTGATTAACCAGCGGCAGGTCGTGGACTACGCGCTGCAGCGCCGTGCGCTGCTGGCCGAAGTCCGCTCCGGGCGCGTCGGCAGCTACGAAGCCTGCGACGCGAGCCCGTACCTGCTGCGGGCGGCGAAGTTCCACGGCCGGGCCGGTGACCTGCCCTGCCCGATCTGCCGCCAGGAGCCGCTGACCCTGGTGTCCTGGGTCTACGGTGACGAACTCAAGCACGTCGCGGGTTCGGCGAGGACACCCGAAGAGCTGGCCAGGATGGCCGGCATGTTCGCCGAGTTCACCGTGTACGACGTCGAAGTGTGCCGCGCGTGTCACTGGAACCACCTGGTCCGGTCGTACGTCCTCGGCACGGGGGAACCGGCCGGTCCACGAAGGACCGCAGGCCGGTGAGCTGGATCACAACCGCTGAAGAGCGCAGAACGGCGCCCCACCGGGCGCCGGTCTGGGAGGCCCATTCGTGAACGACGACCGCAACCGCTCCTGGCCCGGCCAGGAGCCAGATGCACCTCGCCGTGCCCAGTCAGGCCCGTGGCCGGGGGAAGACCCCGGACCGGCGTGGCCCGGCGAAGAAGCCCCCCGCCGCCCCCAGCGCAACACCCCGCCTCGCGGCAACCCGCGTGGTGGCGGTGGCGCGCCCGAGTGGCCGTCCGGCGACGAGGGCGGGCCGCAGTGGCCGGGCGAAGAGCCGCCCCGGCGGCCGCAGCGTCCCGCCGGGCAGCAGGGCATGCCGCCGCGGCGGGCCGTCCCGCCGCCCGGCCAGCGTCCCCAGCAGAGCCCGCCGCCCGCTTCGCCGCCGGAGGGCTTCCGCCAGCCACGCGGCGGCCGGCCCGTGCCGCCTCCCGGCCGCGAACCGGACCTCATCACCCACCACGCGCACAACGGCACCGACGACTTCGGGCGCGACCCGTACGACGACGGCTACGACGACGCCGCGTTCAACGAGTTCGCCGACGACGTCGAGCCCCAGGAGGAGCTCGACGAAGACGGCAAGCGGGTCCTGACCCCGGCGCAGAAGAAGAAGCGCCGCTGGAAGATCGTCCGCCGGGTGGCGTACGCCTGCGTCGGCCTGTTCTTCGTGGTCCCCGCGATCGCGTTCGTCATCACGTACTTCCTGGTCGACGTGCCGACGCCGGAGAGCATCAAGTCGCTGCAGAACCAGCCGATCACCTACTACGACGCCGGTGGCCAGGTGATGGGCCGCGAGCTCCCGCCGGGCGGCGACCGCCAGCTGCTCAAGCCGGGCGAGGTCCCCGAAGTCGTCAAGCACGCCGTGTACTCGGCCGAGGACGCGACGTTCGAGACCAACTCCGGCTTCGACGTCACCGGCATCCTGCGCGCGGTCTGGAACCAGGTTTCCGGTGGCCAGGGCGGTGGTTCGACCATCTCCCAGCAGTACATCAAGCAGGCCACGCAGAACGACGCCCCGACGCTGACCCGCAAGTGGACCGAGCTGGCGAAGTCGTTCAAGATGAACAACCAGCAGTCCAAGGAAGAGATCATCACTTCCTACCTGAACATCGTCTACTTCGGCCGCGGGGCGAACGGCATCCAGGCGGCCGCGAAGGCGTACTTCAACAAGGACGCCAAGGACCTCAACGCGTCCGAGGCCTCGCTGCTGGCCGGCCTGATCCAGGGCCCCGGCCGTTCGGAGAACCAGAAGTACGCCCAGCAGCGCTGGACGTACGTGATGGACCAGATGGTCGCCAACAAGTGGCTGCGCGCGGACGAGCGCGCCGCCGCCCAGTACCCGACGCCGATCGAGAAGAACGCGAACAAGGAGGAAAACTCCGGGAAGATGACCTACCAGCTCCAGCAGCGGATCAAGGACGAGCTGGCAGCGAAGGGTTACGACGAGAACAAGCTGTTCTCGTCCGGAGCGAAGATCTACACCACGATCGACCCGGCGGCGCAGGCCGCGGCGGAGCAGGCCGCCCAGGAGGGCATGAAGGGCCAGACGGACGAGAACCTGCTCAACGCCCTGGTCGCGGTCAACCCGAAGTCGGGCGGCGTGATCGCCTACTACGGCGGGCCGGAGCTGGTGAAGGACGCGAACGGCAAGAACCAGATCGGCCAGGACCGGGCGAACCAGGCCCGCAACCCCGGTTCGTCGGTGAAGGCGTTCGACCTCACGGCGTTCCTCAAGATGGGCAAGGGCCTCGGCGAGACGTTCGACGGCTCGAACAACCGGGTGCTCGGCGGCCGCACGGTCCGGAACGCGGGTGACAGCGCCAGCTGCGGCAAGGACTGCACCGTCGCCAAGGCGATGGAGATCTCGGCGAACACCGTGTTCTACGACATGGTCCTGAACGTGACGAAGCCGTCGCGGGTCGCGGAAGCGGCGAAGGAAGCCGGGGTCCGGGTGGCGCCGGAGGGCAAGAGCGTCCTCTACACCGACGACAACAACATCTCGCTCGGTGGTGGTGGCACGGCCGTGACGCCGGAGGACATGGCGGCCGCGTACGCGTCGTTCGCCAACGGCGGCACCTACCACGAGCAGCACTTCGTCGCGAAGCTGACGAACAAGCAGGACGAAGTCGAGTTCGACGAGAACAACATCAAGACCAACCCGGCGTTCTCCGACGACGCGGCCAAGAGCCAGCAGATCGCCGGCAACGTGACCGAGGCGCTCGTCCCGGTCATCGACCACTCGAAGCTGAAGTGCCCGACCGGCCACGAGTGCGCCGGCAAGACCGGTACGCAGCAGTACACCGCCAAGGACGACGACCCGGCGTCGTACAAGGACCGCAACGCGCAGACCTGGATGGTCGGCTACACGCCGTCGGTGTCGGCCGCGGTCTGGGTCGGCGGCGACGGCAACAAGCCGCTGCACGACCCGAAGAACAAGCCGATCTTCGGTGCCACCATCGCCGGTCCGACGTGGCAGAACTTCATGAACCTCTACCTCAAGGGCAAACCGGGGGAGAAGTTCGACAAGGTCGCGCCGATCGGCAAGGACGTCAACGACGTGACCACGACGCCGACGAAGACGTCGGAGGCGCCGAGCACGACGACGACGCCGCCGTCCACCACCGAGACCCCGCCCAGCACCGAGTCGTCGAACACGGAGACGACCACGCCCCGGACGAGCCGGAGCAGGCCCGGACCGGGCGAAACCCCGACGTTCCCGCTGGGCAACACCGCGGGTGGTGGTGGCGGGCTCGCTGCCCCACCGGGCGCCGGCCCGGGCTGACCGCAGGGCCCTCCGCGATCGCGCGGAGGGCCCTGAGTCGTTTTCGGGGTGATCATCCGGCAACCCACCGGCGTCACACGCGTCCTTTCTCGAGGGGGTGGCGGCTGTCGCTGCCCGCGAACCTGGAGGACTGCCCCGTGCCCGACGATCGATCCCGCTCCTGGCCGCCGGGCCAGGGTCCTGATCCGCGCCGTCGTGGGCCGTCCGCACCGCAGGGCCCGTACGGTCAGGGCCCGCGGCGCCCGGTGCCCCCGCCGCCCGGCCGCCCGCAGCAGCCGCCACCGCGCGGGTACCGGCCCGAACCGCCGCCGATGAGCGGCGGCCCCGAGCTGATGACGCACCACGCGTACGAGGAGCCGTCCGGCTACGACGACGTCGAGCCCGAAGGCGACGGCAAGCCGGTCCTGACCCCGGCGCAGAAGAAGAAGCGCCGCTGGAAGATCATCCGGAGGGTCGCCTACGGGTTCTTCGGGTTGTTCTTCGTGGTACCCGCGATCGCGTTCGTCATCACGTACTTCCTGGTCGACGTGCCCTCGCCGACCGAGGTCGCGCAGAACCAGAGCCAGGCGGTGACCTACCTCTACGCCGACGGCTCGCCGATGGGCAAGGACGTCCCGCGCGGCGGCAACCGGGTGCTGCTGACACCCGACCAGATCCCGGACGTCATGAAGCACGCGGCGATCGCGACCGAGGACGACTCGTTCGAGACCAACTCGGGCTTCGACGTCGGCGGCCTGCTGCGCGCGGTCTACAACCAGGCCACCGGCGGCACCGGCGGTGGTTCGACGATTTCGCAGCAGTACATCAAGAAGGCCACCGACAACGACGCGCCCACGCTCACGCGCAAGTGGACCGAGCTGGCCAAGTCCTTCAAGATGAACCAGACGTACGAGAAGAAGGACATCATCACCGCGTACCTGAACATCATCTACTTCGGGCGCGGGGCGTACGGGGTGGGCGCGGCGTCGCAGGCCTTCTTCCACAAGGAAGCCAAGGACCTTTCCTTCTCGGAAGCCGCGTTGCTCGCGGGCCTGATCCAGCAGCCGGGCCGGTCGGAGAACCCCAAGGTCGCGAACGACCGCTGGAACACCGCGCTCGACCGGATGGTGAAGAACAACTACATCAGCGCGGCCGACCGCGCGGCGGCGCAGTTCCCGACGCCGATCCCGCTGGAAGACAGCAAACAGCAGGCCGGCGCGCCGCCCGCGTTCGTCGTGCAGCAGGTGAAGAACGAGCTGGCCGCGCACGACATCCCGGAAGACCGCTACTACGCCGGCGGTTTCGTGGTCCAGACGACGATCGACCCGAAGGCGCAGCAGGCCGCCGAGCAGGCCGCCACCGACGCGATGAAGAACCAGGTCGACGACAACCTGCTCAACGCGCTCGTCGCCGTCGACCCGAAGACCGGCGGCGTGCTCGCCTACTACGGCGGCAAGCCGATCATCCAGGTCAACGGCCAGGACCAGGCCGGGCGCGACTGGGCGGACACGCCGCAGAACCCGGGTTCGTCGATGAAGCCGTTCGACCTCACGGCGCTGCTCAAGATGGGCAAGGGCCTCGACACCACCTACGACGGCTCCAACAACCGCGTCTTCGACGGCCGCGTCGTGCGCAACGCCGGCCCGGGCAGCACCTGCTCGCAGCAGTGCACGGTGTCCGAAGCGATGATGCGGTCGGCGAACACCGTCTTCTACGACATGGTCCTGCACGACACCAAGCAGGGCCCGGTCAAGGAAGCCGCGAAGGAGGCCGGCGTCAAGGTCAAGGAGGACGGCGGCCAGTCGATCATCTCCACCAAGGACAACAACATCTCCCTCGGCGGTGGCGAAACCCAGATCACCCCGCTGGACATGGCCGCGGCATACGCGACCTTCGCGGCCAACGGCCAGCAGCGCGACCGGCACTTCGTCCAGAAGGTGACCAACGCGCAGAACGAAGTCGCGTGGGAGGCCGCCACCGACGCGAAGGCCGTGTTCGACAGCGACGCGGACAAGAGCAGGCAGATCGCCGGCAACGTCACCGAAGCGCTGAAGCCGGTCATCGACTTCTCGCACCTGAAGTGCCCGAACGGCCACGAGTGTGCCGGGAAGACCGGGACGCAGCAGCACACGAAGGTCGCGGGCGAGCCGGCGTGGGCGGCGAACGCGAACTCGCAGACGTGGATGGTCGGGTACACCCCGTCGGTCTCGGTGGCGGCCTGGGTCGGCGGCGACGGCAACAAGCCGCTGCACGGCAAGAACAACTCGCCGATCTACGGCTCCACGATCGCCGGCCCGATGTGGCAGAAGTTCCTTTCGCTGTACCTGACGGGCAAGCCGGGCGAGCGCTTCGACAAGGTCGAGCGCATCGGCGGCGAGGTCGCACCCCCGCCGTCGTCCGAAGTGGCGACGACGACGGAATCGGCCCCGACCGACGAGAACCCCGACGGCGACCCGGGCGACCAGGGCCACGGCCCGGGGCACGACGGCGACCAGCCGCCGTCGAAGGAGAGCACGCCGAAGCACCCGAAGCCGACGACGAGCCCGAAGGAAACTCCGACCGATACACCGGACCCATCGGCGTAACCGGCTGAACCACGGTGGGCGGCGGTACGTGTGCCTCCCGAGAGGACTGCGTCCGCAGCCCACCGTGGAGGACGGCCCGTGAACCACGACCGGCAGCCCGAACCCCGACGTCGTCGCGCCCGGCGGCCCGTGCCGCGTGCCGGACTGCTGGGCAGCGAGCCCGACCTGATCACCCACCACGCGCACAACGGGACCGAGCCGGACGAGCCGCCGACCGTGCCGATCATCCGGCAGCGGGCCGGTGAGCCGCCGCGCCGGCCGCGCCCGCTCACCGCCCAGGACCTGCGGCGACGGCGGTGGCGGCGGGTCCGGCGGATGGGGTACGTGGCCGCGGGACTGTTCTTCGTCGTCCCCGGGATCGCCTTCGCGCTCACCTACCTCGCCGTCGACGTCCCCTCGCCGGAGACGATCGCGCAGGCGCAGGGCCAGGCGGTCACCTACCTGTTCAGCGACGGCACCGAAATGGGCAAGGACGTCCCCACCGGCGGCAACCGGCAGATCCTCGCACCGAACCAGATCCCGGACGTCGTCAAGAAAGCCGTGATCGCCACCGAAGACGCGTCGTTCGAGACGAACTCCGGCTTCGACGTCGGCGGCATCCTGCGCGCGGCCTACAACCAGGTCACCGGCGGCCCCGGCGGCGGCTCGACGATTTCACAGCAGTACATCAAGAACGCTTCCGGCGACGACGACCCGACGCTGACGCGCAAGTGGGTCGAGCTCGCGAAGTCGTTCAAGATGAACCAGACCTACGACAAGGCGGACATCATCACCGCCTACCTCAACATCATCTACTTCGGCCGCGGCTCGTACGGGATCCAGGCCGCCGCGCAGGCGTACTTCGGCAAGGACGCCGGTCAGCTCGACTACTCGCAGGCCGCGCTGCTCGCCGGGCTGATCCAGCAGCCGGGCCGCTCGGAAAACCAGACCGTCGCGACGAACCGGTGGACCACGGCGCTGGACCGGATGCTCAAGAACGGCTACCTGACGCCGGCCCAGCGCGCCGCCGCGAAGTTCCCGACGCCGATCCCGCTGCGGGAGAGCAAGCAGGCCGGCGCGCTCAACCCGTTCCTCAAGAAGCAGGTCAAGGCCGAGCTGGCGGCGCAGGGGATCGACGAGAAGCAGTACTACTCGGGCGGTTTCCAGGTCTTCACCACCATCGACTCGCAGGCGCAGCAGTCGGCCGAGAAGGCCGTGGCCGAAGGGATGGCGGACCAGACCGACGACCGGATCCTGAACGCGCTGGTGGCCGTCGACCCGAAGACCGGCGGCGTGCTCGCCTACTACGGCGGCGAAGCGATCGTGAAGGGCCCGAACGGCGAGGACCTCGCCGGGCGCGACTGGGCCGACGAGGCGCACAACCCCGGGTCGTCGATGAAGCCGTTCGACCTGGCGGCGTTCCTCAAGCTCGGCCGTGGCCTCGACGCGCGGTTCGACGGCACGTCCCCGCGCACGTTCCCCGGCGTCGACCTCCCGATCCGCAACGCCGGGGACAGCAGCAGCTGCTCGCAGCAGTGCACCGTCTCCGAGGCGATGCAGCGGTCCACGAACACGGTGTTCTACGACATGGTCCTCAACGTGACGAAGCCGAGCGGCGTGGCGGAAGCCGCGCGCGAGGCGGGCATCCGGACTAAGGACAACGGCGGCCGCAGCGAGCTGTTCACCGGCGACAACAACATCTCCATCGGCGGGGGCGGCACGCAGGTCACGCCGGCCGACATGGCCTCGGCGTACGCGACCTTCGCCGCGGGCGGCGTCCAGCGCGACCGGCACTTCGTGCAGAAGGTGACCAACGCGAACGGCGAAACCGCGTACGAGGCGAAGCTCCGCTCGATCGACGCGTTCGCCGACAACGACACGCAGAAGAGCGCGCAGATCGCCGGGAACGTGACGGCGGCACTGGCACCGGTGATCCCGTTCTCCAAGCTGAGCTGCCCGGCCGGCCACGAGTGTGCGGGCAAGACGGGGACGCAGCAGCACACGCCGCAGAACGACGAACCCGCGTCGGCGGCGAACGCGAACTCCCAGACGTGGATGGTGGGCTACACGCCTTCGGTGTCCGCCGCGGTCTGGGTGGGCAGCGACGGCGACAAGGCCCTGCGCGGCCCGGGCGGCGCCCCGCTGTTCGGTTCGACGCTCGCCGGCCCGATCTGGGACCGGTTCATGCAGCTCTACCTGAGCGGACGGCCGGGCGAGCGCTTCGACCGCGTCGCGGCCATCAGCTCGCCACAGGACCGGGTGCAGGTCCAGCAGCCGCCGCAGCAACAGCAGCGGGACCAGCGGGATTCGGTCCAGTTCGGCGACGGCGGCAACCGGCAGCAGAACGACCAGCTCGACCGGATCCGCGAATTCCAGCAGCGGCTGCAGGAACTACAGGACCAGCAGCGCGGCCGAAGGAGGCCGTGACCTCGGAGCTGGGGGTCACCGAGGTCACGGCCGGTCAGAGGGCGACCACAGTGCCTTCGACGCCGGAGCGGTGCGCGGCTTCGATCACGCGCAGGGCCGCGACCGACGACTCGGGGTCGACCGGGAAGTCGCCTTCGCCGCGCAGCGCGTCCCGCACCTGGGCGTAGAACTGCTCGTAGCGGCCGGTTTCGGTCGGGACGGTCTTGACGTCGTTGCCGACGCCGATCTGGCCCGCGTCCGACGCCGGCTCGACGCCCCACGCGTCGTCGCCCGGGCGCATGCCCGCCTTGATCTGCGGTTCCTGCACGTCGAGGCCGTACTTGGTGAAGGTCGCCTGGTCGCCGAGCACCCGGAACCGCGGGTTCTGCGTGCCGGCGAGCGCGGACGCCCACAGGTGCGAGCGGACGCCGTTCGCGTGGTGCAGCGCGACGAAGACGTCGTCGTCGACCTGGACGCCGGCCCGGCGGCGGTCGGTCTCCGCGTAGACGCGGGTGACCGGGCCGAACAGCTGCAGCGCCTGGTCGACGATGTGCGCGCCGAGGTCGTAGAGCAGGCCGCCGGCCTCGGCCGGGTCGCCGAACTCGCGCCAGTTGTCCTTCGGCTTGGGCACCCAGCGGTCGTAGCGGGACTCGAAGCGGAAGACCTCGCCGAGCTTCCCGGACTCGAGCACCTTCCGGACGGTGAGGAAGTCGGAGTCGAGCCGCCGGTTCTGGAACACGGTCAGGCCGACGCCCGCCGCCTTCGCCGCGGCCACGACCCGCTCGGCCTCGGCCGCGGTCGGCGCGAACGGCTTGTCGACGACCACCGGCAGGCCTGCCTCGATCGCCCGCAGCGCGAGCGGCACGTGCGTACGGTTCGGCGTGCTGACCACGACGAGGTCGAGGTCGCCGGCGTGCTCGAAGAACGCGTCGGCGTCCGGCACAACCTCCGCACCCGGGTGGTCGGTGCGCGCCTGGGCGGCGTTGGACGAGGTCGTGATCACCGCGGGGGTGAGCCCGGGCGTCGCCGCCACCAGCGGGGCGTGGAAGACGCGGCCGCCGATGCCGTACCCGAGAACACCCACGCGCAAGTCACTCATGCCCGCCATTAAACAACACTGTTGCGTAATTGGCCAGACGTGCGAAGATCCTGTCCATGGCGGACACCGGGGTCAACCTGCGCGGCGTGCGGGAGCACAACCGCGCCCTGCTGCTCACGCACATCCTGCGCGCCGGTGGCCTCAGCCGCGTCGAACTCGCCGAACGCACCGGGCTGACCCAGCAGGCCGTCTCCAAGATCGTGCCCGAACTCCTCGACGCCGGCCTGCTGGACGAACAGCGCCAGCCGTCGACCGGCGTCGGCAAGCCGCGGACCCTGCTGACCATCCGGCCCGGCGCCCGGCACGCGCTCGGCGCCCGCCTCGACCGCGACGAGTTCCGCGTGCTGCGCACCAACCTCATCGGCGAGGTCGAAGAGACCGCGGGCGGCCCGCTGCCGCCCGGGTTCACGCCCGAGCAGGCCGTCGAGGCCGTCGGGAACGCCGCGCTCGAGCTCGCCGACGGCTTCGACGTGCTCGGCCTCGGCCTGGGCGCGGTCGGCCCGCTGGACCACCTCGCCGGAGTGGTCCGCGACGCGACGAACATGCCCGGCTGGCACGACGTCCCCCTGCGCGACCTGCTGGAGAAGCGCACCGGGCTGCCGGTGACGCTCGACAAGAACACCAACGCCGCCGCGTTCGCCCGGCTGTGGCCGCACGGCGAGCCGACGGCGACCGCGGTGGTGCTCGCCGGCACCGGCATCGGCGTCGGCCTGCTGATCGACGGGCGGCTCTACCGCGGCCCGCGGACCAACGCGGGTGAGTTCGGGCACACCACGATCGCCTACGACGGGCCGGTCTGCGCCTGCGGGCGGCACGGCTGCGTCGAGATCATGGCCAAACGCGCACCCGACACGCGGGCCGCGGCCGGCTTCCTCGGTATCGGGCTCGCCGACCTCGTCCAGGTGCTCGACCTGGAGCGGATCGTGCTGGCCGGGCGGGCCGTGCGGGACGAACCGGGCGTGCACCGCGACGCCGTTTCGGACCGGCTCGAGGAGCTGCTGCCGCTGCCGCACTGGCAGCGGATCGAGGTCGTCGAAGACACCTCCGGCGAGGAGCTCGTCACCCGCGGCGCCGCCGCCGAGGTCCTGGCCTCGTACTACGCGAATCCGGCATGATCACCGGCTTCACCGCCGTGCTCCGCGATCACCGATACGATCCGCCTCGTGCCAGAGGAGACCACGCGCGAGCCGGACCCCGGCCCCGTGACGCTGACCCGGGCGGACCGGGTCGTCCCGAGCTGGAACGAGCCACTCGCGGCGGCGGTCACCAGACCCGTCGGCGGCCCGCTCGGTGAGCACGCGGCGATCGGCAGGCACTGGTTCTGGTCGCCCCAGCGCGTCGGGCTGCTGCTCGCCACGCTCGCGCTGATGCTCTGCTGGTTCGGCAAGGGCTCCTGCATCCAGCAGTACCAGGACTCGAGCGGCGCCACCCAGCTCGACTGGCGCGCGGGCCGCCCGTTCGTTGCGATGTGCTACTCCGACATCGTGCCGCTCTACAGCTCCGAGCGGCTCGACCGGCCGGGCACCTTCCCGTACTACACGTCGTGGAAGGAGAACTCGCAGACGGCGGAGAACGGCACCCGGTACATGGAGTACCCGGTGCTCACCGGCCTCTTCCAGTGGGCGAACGCCAAGCTCGCGGCGGGCTGGTACCACGTCGCCGAGGCCGGCTGGCTGCCCGGCGGGCTGCCGGTGGCCATCTACTTCGACATCACGGCGTTCTTCCTGGCGCTCGCCTGGCTCGTCACCGTCTGGGCCACCGGGCGGACCATGAAACGCCGGCCGTGGGACATGGTGCTGGTGGCGATCTCGCCACTGGTGCTGGTGCACGCGTTCACCAACTTCGACGCGATCGCGACCGCGTTCACCGCGACGGGCCTGCTGGCCTGGGCGCGCAAGCGGCCGCTGCTCGCGGGGCTCCTGCTCGGCCTCGGCGCGACGGCGAAGCTCTACCCGCTGTTCCTGCTCGGCGTGCTGTTCTTCCTGTGCCTGCGCGCCGGGAAGCTGACGCCGTTCTGGAAGACCGCGGGCGTCACCGTCGTGACGTGGCTGGCGGTGAACGCGCCGTTCATCCTCACCGCCACCCGCGGCTGGTGGGAGTTCTTCCGGATGAGCACCCTGCGGCCGATGGACCCGGACTCGCTGTACAACGTCCTCTCGTACACCACGGGCTGGGCCGGCTTCGACGGCGTGCTGCAGAAGAACCAGACGCCGGCGTACCTGAACCTCACGGTGGCCGTGCTGTTCCTGGCGTGCTGCGCGGGCATCGCGTACCTCGCGCTCGCGGCGCCACGGCGGCCGCGCGTCGGGCAGCTCGCGTTCCTGGTCGTGGCCGCGTTCCTGCTGACGAACAAGGTGTGGAGCCCGCAGTACTCGCTGTGGCTGGTGCCGCTGGCGGTGCTGGCGATCCCGCGCTGGCGGCTGCTGCTCGGCTGGATGCTCCTCGACGCGCTGGTCTGGGTGCCGCGGATGTTCTACTACCTCGGCGTCGACCACAAGGGCCTGCCCGAAGGCTGGTTCCTCGGCACGGTCGTGGTGCGCGACCTGGCCGTGGCCGCGCTGTGCGTGCTGGTCGTCCGGGAGATCTACCGCCCGTCGGCCGACCTGGTCCGGATGGACGGCGACGACGACCCGGCCGGCGGCTTCCTCGACGGCGCCCGGGACGTGATCATCCCGAACGCCACGCGGCGCCGCCGGAAGGCCGTGGCCGTCTAGCCGAGC
Source organism: Amycolatopsis lexingtonensis (assembly GCF_014873755.1). Lineage (NCBI taxonomy): Bacteria > Bacillati > Actinomycetota > Actinomycetes > Pseudonocardiales > Pseudonocardiaceae > Amycolatopsis > Amycolatopsis lexingtonensis. The sequence continues at coordinate 7,410,668 of NZ_JADBEG010000001.1, read as the reverse complement.
TTTTCCCGCAGGTAGGCGATGTCGGCGGCCTGGCCGTCGGGCGGGGTCTCGACGACGACCGGCGCGCCCGCCGCGCGGGCGACCTCGACCAGCACCTCGGGGTCGATCGTGCCCTCGCCCTCGACGACGTTGGCGTGCCGGTCGCGGGTCGAGCCGAACTCGTCGCGCGAGTTGTTGAGGTGCACCAGGTCGATCCGGCCGGTGATGGCCTTGACCTTCTCGACGGCGGTTTCGAGGTCCCAGCCCGCGGCGAACGCGTGGCAGGTGTCCAGGCAGAACCCGGCACCGAACTCGCCGACCTTGTCCCACAGCCGGGCGATGACGTCGAGGTCGCGGGTCATCGCGTTCTCGCCGCCCGCGGTGTTCTCGATCAGGATCGGGACCTTGAAGCCGCCCTTTTCCTGCTCGCGCTCGAAGAGCTTGCGCCAGTTGTCGAGGCCCGTCTCGGCGTCGTCGTTCGCGCCGACGTGCCCGCCGTGCACGATCAGGCCCTTCGCGCCGATCGCCGCCGCGCCGTCCGCGTGCTGGGTGACGTTCTTGCGGGATGGGATCCGGATCCGGTTGTTCGGCGAAGCCACGTTGATGAGGTAAGGAGAGTGGATGAACACCTCGACGGGGTCGGCCGCGATGGCCTCGCCGTGGGGGTGCGGCTTCGGGGCCTTCCAGCCCTGCGGGTCCGAGAGGAAGAACTGGACGACGTCGGCTTTGCGCTCGGCGACCGCGGTCAACGGGTCGTCGTCACGGACATGGGCGCCAATCAGCATGCCGAGCACGCTACTCCGGGTTCTCCTTTCCCCTGCGGGACCGGTTGGTGACGCTCGTGGAGTACCGTGAGCGCGTTCCGTGATCCAGAATCGGTCCGACTGCCGGAGGGCATCGATGGGGAAGCAGCTCGCACGGATCACCGCACTGGGGTTCACTTTCGCCGCCACGGCCGCCTTGGCGATGCCGGGCGTCGCGAGCGCGGACACCAGTCCGACCCTCGGCGGCGACTGCGCGGCCACGCTGCAGAACGGCCAGGCCCGCGACGCGAAGACCGGTCTCGTGCTCGACGCCGGCGCCCCGCTGAACTCGCCGAACCAGCTGACGGTCGGGCTCGACTCGACCTCGCGGAACACGAACGGCACCGCGCCGCTGCTCACGCTGCCGGTCGGCGACACCGTCCGCGCCCTCGGCATCGGCGACGTCCCGGTGGTCGGCGACGTCGCGGCGAAGGGCGTCTGCCCGGTCGCGCAAGGCACGGTCAACACGGTCGGGAACATCACCCAAGGCGTCGCCGACGAGCTGCCGCCGCTGCCGCTCCCGCCGGCACCGAACCCGCCGCAGCCCGCGCCGCCGTCGCCGGTGCCGCCGGGGCCGAATCCGCCGGGCGACAGCACCGGCCCGGTGACCACCGGCCCGGGCAACGCGGGCCTGCCGGGCGACGCGATCTCGGGCATCTTCACCAACGCCGCGCTGCTGCCGGGCACCCTGGTGCAGGCACCGGTGGTCGCCCAGATCATCCCGGGCCAGCAGGTCCCGACGGTCGACGCGCAGCGGTCCGGCACGGCGGAGGCCCTGCCGGGACTCACGCCGCCGGCGAAACTGCCGATGCTGCTGGCGGTACTGGCGCTCGCGATCGTGGCCGCGGCCCTCGTCCGGGCCTGGATCCGCCGCAAGCCCGCCTGATCTTGACTCAGGGTGACGCCCGCTTCCACTCGAATGCCGGACATTTCTGAGCGAGCGGGCGTTACTCGTCTGCCCTAACGTCGTTGTCCTGGGAAAGAGGCCACGACACCAGGGGCGGCGCGCATGCAGGAGCGGACACGGAGGGCAACGGCGGTCGGTGCGACGGCGTTCGTGCTCGCTGGTTCGGCCGTGCTCGGCCTGCCCGGCACGGCGTCGGCCGAGACGAAGACCGTGGCGTGCGGCAGCACCGTGAGCGCCAAGCCCGGCGACACGATCCAGGCCACCACCCCGCTGCTCGGGCTTCCGCTCAACCTGGGCGTCGTCACCGAGGGCACCAAGGTCCTGACCGGCACCATCAACGCGATCCTCGGCACCCTCTGCCAGGTCACGGTCAACGTGGTGAACACCGTCGTCTCCCCGGTGCCGGTGGTCGGCGCGCCCGCGGCGAGCGCGATCAACCAGGGCGTCCAGGGTGTGACCAGCGGGACCCAGCAGGGCCTGACGGCGTTGAGCGGCGGCGGCGGCCAGCCCGCCCCCCAGCAGCCCGGTACCGGCGGCAACCCGCAGCAACCGCCGTCCGGCGGCACCGGAGGCGCGCCGCAGGGTGGCACCCCGCAGGGCTCCGGCGGCATCCCGGAAGCCAACAGCCCGTTGCTCCCCGGCTTCTCCGGCGGCGGCGCCGGCCCGGCGTTCGGCGGCTTCCCGTTCAGCATCGGCACCGGCTACGCCCCGATGCGCGACTACAGCGGCATCCCCTTCGCGACGGCCGGGTTGTTCACGCCCTCGCCCGCCATCCGGTACGGCAGCCAGATCCCGGGTTACGCCCCGCAGTACGGCCTCACCGGCCCGGACGGCACCGCGGCCGACGGCAGTTCCGGCGTCCAGACGGCGGGCCGCGCCGAGGCGCTACCGTCCGCATCGGACGGTTTCACGAACGGGTCGAATCTGCCGCTGCTGATCGCGGTCCTGGCACTCTCCGGAGTCAGCGCGGGTCTCGTCCGCACCTGGGTGCTCCGCCGAATGGCCGCTGCGAATTGACCCGACTGCCGAGTATCTTTCGCGTATCTCCTTCGTTGATCCTGGTGTTGCCCGGAACGACGCCCCCGTAATCCCCTTTGGAGGACAGTGCTCGTGCGGAAGATCCCCACCTGGCAGACGACCCGCCGCGCACTGACCGTCACCGCCGTCGCCGCCTTCGTGGCCGGGGGAGCGTTCCTCTCCTCGGGCACGGCTTCGGCCGCCACGACGCTCGCGGGCACCTGCTCGGGCGCGGTGAACGGCAGCATGGGCGACACCGTCGCCGTGCAGGGCACGTCGGTGAAGGAGTTCGTCCGCAAGGGCGCGCAGGACTACGTCAACTCGCACCTCTGGACCGCCCTCTCGGTGTGGCCGAACACCATCGCCGACACCATCGCGAGCAAGGGCGCGCTCGCGGTCGGCCAGGTGCCGAACTCCGCCGGCGGCACGATCGCGGGCTCCGCGATCGGCGGCGCCGTCGCCACCGCGCTGAAGGGCTCCAACGGTCTCGGCGTGCTGGACAGCACCAAGACCGAGGTGCTCAACGCGGTCTCGGCGAACGTCGCGAAGAACTGCGGGCTGACCACCGTCGCCACCAACTACGCCCCGCCGAGCACGCCGGGCGCGGGCGGCACCGGCACCCAGCCGGGCGGCGGCACCGGGACCGTCCCCGGCGGCACCTCGGGCAACCTCTCCAACCTGAACCCCGGCACCACCGGCGGTACGGGTGGCAGCGCGCCGATGCGCGACTACAGCGGCATCCCCACCGCGACCGCCGGCACGGCCGTCGCCCCGGGCGTGCGGTACCCGGCGAACGGCACCCTGCCGGGTGACGCCGCCGCGCCGCAGGCGGGGCCGGGCGACCAGAGCGGGCAGGGCGCGGACATCCGCGACGCCGGCAACGCGCAGTCGCTCGCCTCGAACGGCGCTTCCAACGACGTGCAGCTGCCGATGCTGCTGGCCGTGATCGTGCTGGCCGGCGTCACCGCCGGGCTCGTCCGCACCTGGGTCCTGCGGCGCGCGAGCTGACCCCGCCGTCCGGTCCCGCCGGTACCCCCAGGTAGCCTTACCTGGACAAACCCTCCTGCCACGGACAGTCCGTGGCCGCGAGCCCATAGGAGGTGAGTGGTTGTGTCACGCCATTACGAGGTAATGGTCATCCTGGACCCCACGCTCGACGAGCGCACGGTCGCCCCGACCCTCGACACGTTCCTCAACGTGATCCGCACTTCGGGCGGAAGCGTCGAGAAGGTCGACGTCTGGGGCCGTCGTCGCCTCTCGTACGAGATCAAGAAGCACGCGGAGGGCATCTACGCCCTGCTCGACCTGAACTCGTCCTCGGACGCGGTGAAGGAGCTGGACCGCCAGCTGTCGCTGCAGGAGACCGTGCTCCGCACCAAGGTCATGCGCCGCGAGGTCAAGCGCGCCGCGGCCAAGCCCGCTGCCGCCAAGGCCTGAGCCCGAGGGGAACCCCGATGGCTGGAGACACCGTCATCACGGTGGTCGGCAACCTGACGTCCGACCCGGAACTGCGCTTCACCCCGTCCGGTGCGGCGGTCGCGAACTTCACCGTCGCGTCCACCCCGCGCACCCTCGACCGGCAGTCCGGCGAGTGGAAGGACGGCGAGGCGCTGTTCCTGCGCTGCAACATCTGGCGGCAGGCGGCGGAGAACGTCGCCGAGTCGCTGACCCGCGGCGCCCGCGTCGTCGTGCAGGGCCGCCTCAAGCAGCGGTCGTTCGAGACGAAGGAAGGCGAGAAGCGCACCGTCGTCGAGCTCGAGGTCGACGAAATCGGCCCCTCGCTGCGCTACGCCACGGCCAAGGTCAACAAGGTCAGCCGCGGTGGCGGCGGCGGTGGTGACTTCGGCGGCGGCGGCGGAGGCGGTGGCAACCGCGGTGGCGGCGGCGCACCGGCCGACGACCCGTGGGGTTCGGCCCCGCCGGCCGGCGGCGGTGGCGGCGGCTTCTCGGACGAGCCCCCCTTCTGATCTCGCACACATCCACCAGATTTGAATTTCCAGGAGTAGACAGTGGCCAAGCCACCCATTCGGAAGCCCAAGAAGAAGGTCTGCGTGTTCTGCAAGGCCGAGAAGAAGGGCCGCCCGGAACTGATCGACTACAAGGACACCAACCTGCTGCGGAAGTACATCTCCGACCGCGGCAAGATCCGTGCCCGTCGCGTCACCGGCAACTGCAGCCAGCACCAGCGTGACATCGCCATCGCGGTCAAGAACTCCCGCGAGATGGCGCTGCTGCCCTACACCTCGACCGCGCGCTAAGGGAGGGCACTGAAATGGCGAAGATCATCCTCACCACGGACGTGGCCAACCTCGGCGGCCCCGGCGACATCGTCGAGGTCAAGGACGGCTACGCGCGCAACTACCTGCTCCCGCGGGGCTACGCGATCGTGGCCTCCAAGGGCGCGGAGAAGAACGTGCGCACCATCCAGCGCGCGCAGGAGAGCCGTCGCATCCGCGACCTCGACCACGCCAAGGAGATCAAGGCGACGCTGGAGGGCCTCGGTGCCATCCAGCTCACCGGCAAGGCGGCCGAGGGCTCGAAGAAGCTCTTCGGTTCGATCACCGCCGGCGAGATCGTCGACGCGATCAAGGCGGCCGGTGGCCCGCTGCTCGACAAGCGCGTCATCGAGCTCCGCGACCACATCAAGACCGTGGGCAAGCACTCGGTCGGCGCCCGGCTGCACCCGGACGTGAAGGTCGACGTGCGGCTCGAGGTCAAGGCCGTCGCGCAGTAAGGCAGTACCTCGTTGGAAGGCGGGTCGTCCCTGGTGGGCGGCCCGCCTTCACGCGTTTCGGGGGGAACCCCGGACAGGCGGGCGGCGTCGGAGGAGAATGGGCGGGGACGCGAAGGGGATGGATCCGGATGGCCAATGAAGTCAACATGTCAGCACCGGCCGGTGGCGGTGGCTTCACGTTCGACGCCGACAAGATCGACGCCGTCATCAAGAAGTGGCAGGATCTGCGGGCCGACCTGAAGCGCGACTACGACGACGCCAACCTGATGGCGAACGTGAAGGCGCCCGGCAAGGAGTTCGCCAGCGAAGACTGGGAGAAGCTCGCGAACCCGTCCGGCAAGGCCTTCCTCGAGCAGAACCGCAAGATGCAGGAATACGTCACCAACTACATCGACGCGCTGACCGCCGCGAAGCAGAAGATCACCACGAAGGAGTCGGACACCCAGGCCGACATGGCGAAGACGGGGAACCAGCCCACGTGAACCGACGACTGCTCGCCGTCCCGGCACTGGCTTTCGCCGTGCTCGCCGTCGCCGGGTGCGCCGGCAAGACCAGGGGCACCGCCAACGCCGCGCCGTCGACCGCCGAATCGAGCAGCGAGACCCGCTCCGTGGCCGACACCGCGCCGCGGGTGCCCAGTCCGCTGAACACCGGTGCGATCACCTCGGACGCCTGCGCGACGCTTTCGGCGTCGGCGCGCTCCGACCTGGGGTTCGGCGAAGGCGAACCGCGGACCACCGGCAACGGCCCGAGCTGCACGTTCACCGAAGCGGCCGACCCGGGCAACCAGATCGACGTGACCACGGTGACCGCGAACAAGAACGGCCTCCAGGACGTCTACGACACCAAGGCCAACGACGCGTACTGGGGCGAAACCCAGGCCGCCGGCTACCCGGGCGTCTACGCCGCCGCGGTCGACGACCGCAAGAACGGCAAGTGCGGCCTGTTCGTCGCGGTGACCGACGAGCTGGCGGTCAACATCCTGGTGCAGTACGACAACGGCGCCGGCGCTTCGGACCCGTGCTCGGTCGCGATGAAGTTCGGCGAGTCGATGATCCACACCCTGGGAGGCTGAGATGCTGGAACTGGTGCTGCTGGGCGGCTTCGCCGCCTACAACATGGCCACCACGCACTCCGACGACCACACCTCGACGCAGGGCGACCGGAAGATCGACTGCTACGACATCTGGGAAAAGATCACCAACGGTCCCGGCGCGGGCTCGATCGCGAACGGCCAGTCGGCGGCGAACCGGCTCAGGGGCGCCTACGCCGAGCGGCTCAGCACCATCGACAGCCTGGCCAAGGAGATGGACGCGGCCTGGACGGGCGGCGGCTCCGAGGCGGCGCAGAACGCCGGCGCCCACCCGCTGCGGGTGTGGATGGAGGACTCGGGCACCAAGCTCACCGAGTCCGACAAGTACCTCGGCGAGCAGCACACCGCCTTCACCACCGTGCACACGCAGGTCCAGGAGGTCCCGAAGGACCCGCCGAAGAACAACCTGCTCAACGCCGTGACGCCGTGGACGACCGACACCGACCGGGCGATCCGCGACTACAACGCCAAGGGCCAGGCCAACGTCGACGCCTTCAACACCTACTACAAGGCGAGCAACGACAACGGCCAGAAGATGCCGACGTACTCCGCGCTCAAGGGGCAGCAGGAGAACGTCAACGTCGACGGCGGCAAGGACGGCAAGAAGAAGCCGGGCGGCGACGGCAACGGCGACGGGACTGGCAACGGCACCGGCACCGGTACCGGCTCGATGCCCGGCGTGAACATGCCAGGTGCGGGCAGCGTGCCCTCCTTCGGCGGCCAGCCGACCACGCCCGGCGGCAAGTTCGACCCGTCCCAGATCCCCGGCGGCAACTACACCCCGCCGAAGTTCGATCCCTCGCAGGTCCCCGGCGGCAAGTTCGACCCGTCCCAGATCCCCGGCGGCAGCTACACCCCGCCGAACTTCTCCGACGGCACCCACTCGTCCGGCTTCACGCCGCCGAAGATCCCCGGTGCCGGCGGGTTCGGCCCGGGTGGTTCGGGCGGCGCAGGCGACTTCTCGATCCCCGGCGGCGGGGGCTTCGGCCCCGGCGGGTCGGGCGGGATCGGCGACCCGTCGGGCTTCGGGCCGGGCGGCGTGGGCTTCGGGCCCGGCGGCTCGACCGGTGCGGCCGAGCCCGGTGGCGCGAGCGCGGGCCGGGGCGGCATGGGTGCCGGCGCCGGTGGTGGCGCGATGGGCGCGGGCGGTGCGGGCGCCGGCCGGGCCGGTGCCACCGGGATGGGTGGCATGGGCGGCATGGGCCACGGCGCCAAGGGCCAGGGCGGCGGCGACGAGGAACGCACGTCGAAGTACCTCCTCGGCGACGACCCGAACGACATCTTCGGAACCGACGAACTCACCGCGCCGCCGGTCATCGGCGAGTAGCGCACGCGGGAGCACCGGGCGCGTGCCAAGATGAGCGCGCCCGGCTCCTTCGGGTTCACCAACTGTCTTCAATGGGGGAAGTGCGGTGCTGGACAGGCAAGTCACCATCTCGACCGGCACCCTGGTCAACCTGATCCGGCGCCGGGGCGGCGAGCCGCACACGGTGCTGGTGGAAACGCCGACCTGGTACAGCGACGAGGCCCAGCGCGCCGAGGACGAGCGGGTCAACGCCGAGCTCGCCAAGGCCGGGCTGTTCGGCCCGCGCGGCATGCACCCCGGCTTCGTCGCGACGGTCGAGGCGATCGCGCGGCCGCAGCTGGAGTACTACGGCTGGATCGACGGCGGCTTCCAGGGCAAGCCGGTCAGCTACCGGCTGCTCGGCGGCAGTGCCGGCGGTGAGGCGTTCGTGCTGGCCAAGCACGAGGAGCTGGACGCCGTCGTGCTGGCGTCGTCCCGGCCCGGCGAGCTGCTCGACGACTTCCTCGGCCAGATCCCGAAGCTGGCACCCGGCCGCGGGACGCCGCTGGCGGTGCCGAAGAGCCAGATCGAAGGAACCGCCCGGGGCGACGAAGGCGAGTTCGCGGTGCTCCGCAACGACCGCCCGGCCGAAGGGTCGCAGGAGGCCGACGAGCTCCGCCGGATCCTCGCGTTGCGCCGAATGGGCAGCGGCAGCCTCTACGTCGCGGCGCGCAACCGGACGGGCGCGCGCCACCGGATCGAACGCCCGGTGAACTACATCGATACGTCGGAAGGCCGGTGGCTGACCGAAGAGATTCCGGGGCGTGGGGAGAACCGGATCGCCTTCACCCCGGCCGACCAGCGCGTTCTCGCTGACCGGTTACGCAGCGCACAGGGCCGGCTCACCGCGGCCTGACGCCGGCGCCGTTCAGCCCACCGGGTGGCCGCTCTACTGTCCGTGATATTCATCCACAGGCCGTGGGGCTCAATGGGTCCGAGCTGGTCCACGACACGCCGAACGACGGACTTCGCGCGACACGCCGCACGAGTTTTGCGTCACTTCTCCACAGCTTGTACACAGCCCTTGACCTGCGGTTTCCGCGAAGCCGATCACGCTTGTCCCCAACTTGTCCACAGCTCTCGCGGCACCTGTGATTGGTTACCCCCATTCATCCCCAGGTTGTCCACAGAAGGGTCCCCACCCGGAATTGCCATCCGCCTCCTGGGGGATCTAGCGTGCCGCCTCGGGCCTGTACTCACCGTGGCGCTCCGCGTGTCTGCACCAGCCGGTCGACGTTGTCGTCGATCATCGGGTGACGAGGTCCGGGTGATGGGGAAGCACGGGACGAGCCGCGTGCTTCGAGAGCGAAGATCCGGCATAATCGAACGGGTGTTCGACACGATGAGGAGGTGTCCGGGGCGGTGGCGCTGACCGACGACCGTGGTCCGATGTACGCGGAGTCCGACCCGGGTCCGAACGAGCCGCCGCCCGACGGCGGTGGCGGTGGTGGTGGCGGCGGGTTCGACCGCCAGCCGCCGCAGGACATCGCGGCCGAGCAGTCCGTGCTCGGCGGCATGCTGCTGTCCAAGGACGCGGTCGCCGACGTCATCGAGGCCCTCGGCCCCGACGACTTCTACCGGCCCGCGCACCAGGCGATCTACGACTGCATCCTCGACCTCTACGGCCGCGGCGAGCCGGCCGACCCGATCACGGTGTCGGCCGAGCTGGAGCGGCGCGGGGAGCTGGGCCGCGTCGGCGGCGCGCCCTACCTGCACACGCTGATCGCGACGGTGCCGACGGCGGCCAACGCCGGGTACTACGCGGAAATCGTCTCGGAGAAGGCGGTGCTGCGCCGGCTGGTCGAGGCGGGCACCCGGATCGTGCAGTACGGCTACGGCGCGGCCGCGGCCGACGGCGCGAACATCGACGAGGTGGTCGACCGCGCGCAGGCCGCGATCTACGACGTCACCGAGCGCCGGACCAGCGAGGACTACGTCGCGCTGGAAGAGCTGCTGCAGCCGACGATGGACGAGATCGACGCGATCGCCTCGCGCGGCGGCCAGTCCCAGGGCATCCCGACCGGGTTCACCGACTTCGACGAGCTGACCAACGGCCTGCACCCGGGTCAGATGATCATCGTCGCCGCCCGTCCCGGTGTCGGCAAGTCGACACTGGGCCTGGACTTCGCGCGCTCGGCGTCGATCCGGCACGGCCTGACCAGCGTCATCTTCTCCCTGGAAATGAGCCGGACCGAGATCGTCATGCGCATGCTCTCGGCCGAGGCGAAGATCCGCCTCGCCGACATGCGCGGTGGCAAGATGTCCGACGACGACTGGACGCGGCTGGCCCGCCGGATGAGCGAGGTCTCCGAGGCGCCGTTGTTCGTCGACGACTCGCCGAACATGACGATGATGGAGATCCGGGCCAAGGCGCGGCGGCTGAAGCAGCGCAACGACCTGAAGCTCGTCGTCCTCGACTACCTCCAGCTGATGACCTCCGGCAAGCGCGTCGAGTCGCGGCAGCAGGAAGTCTCGGAGTTCTCGCGGCAGATGAAGCTGCTGGCGAAGGAGATCGAGGTCCCGGTGATCGCGATCAGCCAGCTGAACCGTGGTCCCGAACAGCGCACGGACAAGCGCCCGATGCTGTCCGACCTGCGTGAGTCCGGCTCACTGGAGCAGGACGCCGACCTCGTCATCCTGGTCAACCGCCCGGACGCCTGGGAGCGCGACGACCCGCGCGCCGGCGAGGCGGACCTGATCATCGCCAAGCACCGTGCCGGCCCGACGGCGACGATCACCGTCGCGCACCAGCTGCACTACAGCCGTTTCGTCGACCTCTCGCACGACTAACCGAGGGCGCCGTACCCGCGGACGAACGCGGTGAGCAGGCGGCCGAAGGTGTCGCGGTCCTCGTCCGGCCAATCCGCCATGACCTCGGCGAACACCGAGCGGCGGAAGGCGTGCAGCTCGTCGAGGTGCGCCTGGCCGGCTTCGGTCGGCACGAGCACCGCACGCCGCCCGTCTCGCTGATCGGCTTCGCGGCGAAGCAGTCCCTGCTCGACCGCGCGCGCCACCAGGCGGCTCGCGCGGGGCTGGTCGACGCCCATCGCCGCGCTCAAGGCCGTCACCGTGCTGGGCTCGCCGCGGTCGCCGAGCTCCTCGACGACGTCGAGCAGTTCGTGCACCGGATCGTGCGCGCCCCGGCCCCTGGCCTTGCCGATCCGGCTCAGGGCCCGCCGCTGCTGGCTGCGGCGGATCGCGATCATGGCGCGCTCGACGTCGGCCACCGCGTCCGTCATGGTTGCTCCACCTCCGAACTACATGTACTTTTACATGTAGTTGTTCAACGACATATCGGAGTCCTCATGAAACCCCTCGGCTGGTGGCTGCGCCACCTCGACGAGCTCCTCGAGTCCTCCATGGCCCGGGTCCTCGAAGCGGAATCGCTGACCCGGCGGCACTGGCAGGTACTCAACACGATGGCCCTCGGCGCCCGCACGCCGGAGGAGGTCGACGCGGCCATGGCGCCGTTCGTCGCCGCCGAGGGCTCGATGGCCCCGAAGGTGGCCGACCTGCGCGCCCGCGGCTGGGTCGCCGAAGACGGCGCCCTCACCACGGCCGGCCGCGAGGCCCACGCCCGCGTCGAAGCACGCATCAAGGAGTTCCGCGCGAAGTCCATGGCGGGCATCGGCGACGACGACTACCGCACGACAATCCGCACGCTGGAGCGGTGCGCGGCCAACCTCGCCTGAGGAATATCCCGGGCACGTCCGGCGTCGAGTACTCTAGTAGTTGAACTTTCAAATAACTGGAGCGCTCGATGACCCGCACCCCGGTCCTCTACCTCAGCCACGGCGCCCCGCCGCTCGCCGACGACACGACGTGGACCCACCAGCTCGCGAACTGGTCGGCTGACCTGCCGAAGCCCCGCGCGATCCTCGTCGTGTCGGCGCACTGGGAGGAAGCGCCGCTGACCCTCGGCGCGACGACGACCGTGCCGCTCGTGTACGACTTCTGGGGCTTTCCCGAGCGCTACTACCAGGTGAAGTACGCGGCTCCGGGCGCACCGGAGTTGGCCGCGAAGGTCCGAAAGCTGCTTCGCTCGACGGAGACGCCGGTGCACGACGCGCCGGAGCGGGGCCTCGACCACGGCGCCTACGTGCCGCTCGTCGAGATGTACCCGGACGCCGACATCCCGGTGCTGCAGGTCTCGATGCCGTCGCTCGACCCGCGGGAGCTGTTCGACCTGGGCCGCAAGCTCGCGCCGTTGCGCGACGAAGGCGTGCTGATCGTCGGCAGCGGCTTCTTCACCCACAACCTGAGCGGCATGGCCCGCGCCACCGACGGCACCCCGCCGGCGTGGTCGGCCGAGTTCGACCACTGGGGCGACGAGGTTCTGAGCAGCGGAGACGTCGACACCCTGCTCGACTTCCGGCACAAGGCACCCGCGGCGGCGCTCGCGCACCCGCGGATCGAGCACTTCGCGCCGCTGTTCGTCTCGCTCGGCGCCAGCTCGGACGAGGGCTCCGGCCGCACCGTGATCGACGGCTTCTGGCACGGCCTGGCGAAGCGCTCCCTGCAGTTCTCCTGACTTCCCGCGGACACGAACGAACCCCAGGGGCCGGGTCGGCTCCTGGGGTTCGTCCTCTCCAGGGAAGGAGAGCCTTTTCGATGACCGCGATCGCGGGTGGGGGCGTTCCGTGCGAGGTCACCCTCGCGGCGCGGTGGAACGCCTGCCCGTGACAGCGGGGTCAGTGGCCGGGCGGGCTCTGACCGAACCCGCCCGGCAGTACCGAACTACTTGCGCTTGACCAGACCCAGCAGCTTCGCGAGGAAGCCGGTCGAGTCGAGACCCGACATGGCCGGGACCTGCGCGGCCGGGGCCGCGCTGTCCAGCACCGGCAGCTTGGCGTTCACCGGCAGGGCCGGGGCGGCCGGCAGCGCCGGGGTCACCGGGAGGGCGACCGGCAGGGCCGGGACGCCACCCAGGGCGGGCAGGGCCGGCAGCGCGACGGGCAGGCCACCGGTCGGCAGGTCGGCACGCTCGGCACCCGGCAGGGCACCCAGGGCCGGCACGGCCGGCAGGGCCGGGGCCGCGATCGGCAGGCCGGCGGTCGGCAGGTCCGCCCGCTCGGTGTGACCCGGCAGGGCCCCACCCAGCGCCGACAGCCCGGTCACCGCGGGCAGCGCCGCGGTGTTGGGCAGGGCCGGCTTCGGCATCGCCGGGACGGCGCCCAGGTGCGCCAGCTGGGTCAGCCCGGCCAGCGGGTTCCCACCGGTCGGCAGGTCGGCGCGCTCGGCGCCGAGCGGCGCGGCGGTCGGCAGCGCGGGCAGGCCCTGGGTGGGCAGCCCCGCCGTCGGCAGGCCGCTGGCGAGCCCGGTCAGCGAGGGCAGCTCGCCCGCGCCCAGCTCCGAACCTTCGACCGGGTTGGCGATCGTGTCGGCCGCTTCCGTGGCCTCGCCGTCGATGCTCGTCATGTCGGTCGCGTCGGCGGTGGCCACGCCGAGCAGCTCCAGGGGCACCCCGAAGATCTGCACCGGCGCCACGATGTCGTGGTAGAAGTTGTAGCCCGACAGGCTGGACCCGTCACCCTCGGTGGTCGGCTCGCCACCGTTCTCCGTGGTCAGCGTGTTGTCGCCGACGGCGTGCGCGACGCCGCCCGCGGTCACCGCGTCGCCGAACAGCTGCGCGATCGCGGTCACCGGCAGGTCGAGGATGTTGCCGGAGATCGCGCCTTCGACACCGGAGGTGGTGTCGTCGCCCGCGTTCTCGACCTGGGTCATGCTGGTGCCGGTGCCGGTCGCGACACCCGCGGCGCTGACCGCGTCACCGAAGACCTGCGCCACCGGCAGCGCGTCCGCGCCGACGATGTTGCCGGCCACCGCGCCACCGTCACCGTTGGTGGTGGCGTCGCCGCCGGCCTCCGACGAGGTGTCGTTGGTGCCCAGGCCGTGGCCCAGCGCCGCACCCGCGACGCCGTCGCTGAAGACCTGCGCGACACCGGCGACCGGCGCCTTCACGATGTTGCCGGTCAGCGCACCGTCCTGCCCGTCGGTGAGGGCGTCGCCGCCCGCCGAGGAGTCGGTGATGTTGTCGTTCTCACCGGTGCCGATGCCCGCGAGGGCGGCACCGCTGCCGGCGGCCAGCACCGGGAGCGAGACCGGGGCCTCGATGATGTTGCCGGCGCCGGCGCCCGCGGGGCCGTTCGCCGTGACGTCGCCGCCCGCGTTGGACGTCGTGTCGGTCGAGCCCTTGCCGTGGCCCTGGCCGACGAACGCGCCGCCGATGTTGGCGACCTGCACCGGCAGCGAAGCCGGCACGGTGCCCAGGTTGGAGCTCAGGAAGCCGTTGTCGTCGTGGGTGGAGCCACCGCCGCCACCGGAAACGACCTTGGTCTCCTCGGCCGAGCCGGAGCCCTGGCCGATGAACGAGCCGCCCACGCCGAAGACCTCGGCGGGCAGGCCGACCGGCACCTGGACGACGTTGCCCGAGCCGGACGAGTCGTTGCCCTGCGTGCCGTCGTACGCCCCGGCGGTGACCGTCTTGTCCTCGGTCGCCGTGCCGGTCGCGTTGCCGATGTGGCTGCCGCCGATGCCGAAGACCTCGGGCGCGCCCGCGGTCTGGGTGTTGACGATGTTGCCACCCAGCACGGAGTCGTTGCCCCGGGTGTAGCTGCCGTTGCCCGCGTTGGCGTCGGTGGTGTTGTCGTGTGCGGCGTTGGCCTGGCCGATGTAGGTGCCACCGATGCCGAAGGCCTCGACCGGCAGCGCGACCGACGGGTTCAGGACGTTGCCCGAGCCGCTCGCGTTGTCACCGGCGGTCTTGACGAAGCCGCCCGAGTCGACCGTGCTGGAGGAGCTGCCGGTCTCGGGGATGCCCGCCGAGGCGTTGCCGATCCACGAACCCGCGACACCCGCGACGTTCGCGATCGGGGACAGCGAGGCCGCCCCGCCGTTGCCGGACAGGAACGAGTCGTTGCCGCTCGTCTCGAGGTAGGTCGGGATGCCGAGGCTGCCCTCGCGCGTGTCCCCGGCCGTGGCGTCGGCGGAGGTGTTGCAGCCGTCGGAGTTCGACAGCGAGCCCCACACGGCGCCCGAGTTGCAGTTGAACTTGACCGGCAGGGCGATCGGCGCGCCGACCACGTTGCCCGATCCCGCGCTGTTGTCGCCGGAGCTGAACAGCGAGCCACCCGAGGTGGCGACCGTGTCGGCCGAGTAGCCGTGGCTCTGGCCGTTGCCGAGCAGGTACGACGCGGCGTTGCCGGTCACCTGCACCGGGGTGGCGAACTGGCCGGCCACCACGTTGCCGGAGAGGGCCGAGCCGTCGCCGTTGGTGTCGACGTTCCCGGTCTCGGTGGTGCTCTGGCTGGCCGACCCACCGGTCACCCGGCCGGTGCCGCCGGCGACGCCGCCGCCGTTCCCGGCGATCTGCACGGGGAGGGCCCAGTCGAGGGCGACCGCGTTGCCCGCGAGGCTGGAGTCCTCACCGGTCGTCGCGATGTCCTGGTTGTGCTCCCAGGTCTGGCTGTGGTCGCCACCCTGGACGTTCGCGTCGCCGATCACGCCGACCGCGTTGTCCACGATCTGGATCGGGACGACGACGTCGCCCGTGACCTTGTTGCCCTTGAGGTTGTTGTGGCTCGGGGTGAAGGCGCCCGCACCGTCGGCCTTGGTGACACCGCCGAGGGTGCTCTGGCTGATCGGGCTGGCTTCGTCGAGCTGCTTCGCCGCTTCGTTCGCCGCGTTGGTGACCGGCTTGGTGCTCAGCTCCGTCTGCCCGGCGGGCAGGTCCAGCTGGCCGAAGGGGGTGCCGACCGCGTTGTTGGCCTCCTGGATGGGAGCCGTCACGTTGAGGTCGAGCGGGGATGCCGGGGCGTCCGGGTTGACGTTCTCGTCGGCCGAGGCGATGCCGGTACCCAGCATCAGCAACCCACCCGTGACAAGTGCGGTCTGGAGTCCGCGCTTTGCCCACGTCTGCATGGGGTTTTTCTCCTTTATTTCGGGTTCCCTTGCGGGCTTATGGGGGTGCGCTCGTCGAAGTCGAAACGGGGTCCGAGTCGCACCCGAGGGGGAAGGAACTTCTTGCGGGCGCACAAAAGCGCACCGCCGTGTCACGGGTATTCCGCGGACGCAGGGACCGTCAGCTGAGGACGGACTCGGGCGCGTCAGCGACCCGTGAAGGGAGGTGTTCAGTCAGGAGTGACGCCGGGCTGCTCGCCCGGGGTGCGCATCGCGGTGCGCAGGCCGGCGCGGCTCATGGCCGCGACGGCGGAGTCGACGGCTTCGGTCGTCCAGAAGGGGACGCCGAAGTTGAGGCCGTCGAGGTGACCACCGGGAGCAGTGCTGCCACCCGGGGCGGTGGGGACGGACGGTGCGACCGGAAGCTGCACCGGGGTCAGCGGCGACGGCAGATCACGGTGGGAATCGCGGGACTCGCCCGCCGCACCGGTGACGTCGTGCTGAAGACCCGTCGGCATCGCGAGCGGGGCTCGCAGCGCGGCGGGGAGCTGGACGGTCGAGACGGCGACCGTGTCCGTGGTCTGGCCGACGCCGGTGGTGACCGGCTCCTGCTTCACCGGGGTGAGCCCCGGGAGCGGAACCAGGTCGCCGTGGCCGGCCGGGTCGAGCAGCTGCAGCACGTCGTGCGCCGGCTCGGGGGTGAAGGTCTGCTCGAGGACCTCGCGGGTGTCCTGCGGCTCGCGGACGATGTGCTCGACCGCGCCGAGGGTGCGCTGCGCCGGGCTCACGACAGCCTGGTCGGCGAGGTCCGAAACCGAGTCGCCGACGCGGTCGGAGACCTCGTGCTGGAGGGTGCCCGCGCACGGCTGGCTCCACGAAGTGGCGTCCTGCGCGCAGCTCGTGGTGGAGACGTCGTTCGCCGCGTCCGTCGCGCCGGTGTTCACGTCGCCGAGGCTGCCGGCCGCGGCGTCGGTGATCGGGGCGGTGCCCACCTCGACGGTGTCCGCGGAGGCGGTCGCACCGGAGATGAGCCACGCGGCGGCGGTGCCGGCGACGGCCCCGCCCAGCACGAGCAGCGCACGCGACACGAAGCGGCCGGCGCGCTTGGCGCCCTGCCCCTCGTTCGTCGCGTGGTCGGCCACTGGTGCGTCTCCTGGTGCTCGGTGGAAGTCCGGCGATGTGCCGTTGCGAGAGTGACCTAATCAAACTCGCCACGCCGCCCGCATCCTCGACACGACTTGATGCCCCCATCGTGTGAAGAACACAGCGTGCGATCGGCTTTCACGGCGGGTGATCACGGCTGGCCGTCCAGCGTGTCGGACTCGGCTCGCGGAAAGCGGCCGAATCGGACGTCGTTGCCAGTACGGTGATCCGGTGAGCCACGCGCGACGCGAAGACCCGTTCCTGCCGGAGCACGAGGACATCACCGGGCTGATCCCCCGGGGGCTGCGCATCAGCGCGGCACTGGCGTGGCGGTTCATCGTCGTGATCGCCGCGTTGTACGCCGTGGTCTGGGTGATCGGCTACCTCTCGGTGGTCGTCATCCCGCTGTCCATCGCCCTGCTGGTTTCGGCGCTCCTCGCGCCGGCGGTGCAGAAGCTGGTGGCGGTGAAGTTCCCGCGGGGGCTGGCGACGGCGATCGTGCTGATCGCCGGGCTGGCCGTGCTGGGCGGGCTGCTGACGTTCGTCATCACGCAGTTCTCCTCCGGGCTGCCGCAGCTGCAGCAGCAGGTGAACGCGAGCCTCGACCAGATCAAGAACTGGCTCCTCAACGGACCGCCGCACCTGCGCCAGGAGCAGATCCAGGACTTCATCAACCAGGCGATCGGGTTCATCCAGAACAACCAGGCGTCCATCACGACGACCGCGCTGACCACGGCGAGCACGGTCGGCGAGATCCTCACCGGCTTCCTGCTGACGCTGTTCATCACGATCTTCTTCCTCAGCGGCGGTGACGGCATCTGGACGTTCCTCGTGCGCGCCGTGCCCGGCCGGGTCCGCGCCCGCGTGGACGTCGCCGGCCGCCGCGGGTTCGCGTCGCTGGTCAGCTACGTGCGGGCGACGGCGGCGGTCGCCGTGGTCGACGCCGTCGGCATCGGCGTCGGCCTGTGGATCATGGGTGTCCCGCTGGTGATCCCGCTGGCGACGCTGGTGTTCATCGGCGCGTTCATCCCGATCATCGGCGCGGTCATCACCGGCGGTGTCGCGGTGCTGATCGCGCTGGTGACGAACGGCTTCATCGGCGCGGTGATCGTGCTGGCCATCGTGATCGGCGTGATGCAGCTGGAAAGCCACATCCTGCAGCCGCTGCTGCTCGGGCGGGCGGTGAAGCTGCACCCGCTGGCCGTGGTGCTCGCCATCACCGCCGGCCTGGTCGCGGGCGGGATCGCCGGCGCGCTGCTGGCCGTGCCGCTGCTCGCGGTGCTCAACGCCGGCGTCCGGTCGCTGCTGCACGAGACCAACCCGGACCCGGCCGAGGTGGACGTCCTCAAGGACCAGGCCGCGCAGCCGAACGACGCCGAACCCGGGGGCCCGAACGCCGAAATCGCGACGGTCGGCGAGGAGGAAGCCGCCGCTTCGACGGCCGAACCGCCGAAGCGCGACGACAAGCCGTGACCGTCCGGCGGACCCCCGATCCGATCACGCCCATGTGGCGGGGCGTGCTCGCGTTCCGCTGGCTCACGTGGGCGTTCGCCTGCGGCACCGTGATCGTCCAAAGTGGTCACTACCAGCGCGAATGGCTCGCGTGGGCGATCGTCGGCGTGATGGCGCTGTGGTCGGCCGTCAGCAGCTTCCTCTACCTGCGCGAGCGGACGCGGCCGCCGGCGCTGGTCGTCTTCGACCTGGTGTTCACGACGGCGTTGCTGCTGACCTCGCCGTGGGTGCTCAGCGACGCGCAGTTCGCCTTGAACGTCCCGCTCATCACGACGGTCTGGGCAGCGGTGCCCCCGGTCGCCGCGGGCGCCCGCTTCGGGGCGAGCGGGGGTGTGCTGGCCGGGCTGGTCGTCGGCGTGGCGACCGGGCTGGCGCGCGAGAAGTTCGACCTCGACGTCGCCCGGGACGGCGTCCTGCTCGCCGCCGCCGGCCTGCTGGTCGGCATGGCCGCGACCATGGGCCGCCGGTCCGCGGCGCGGCTGGAGCAGGCGCTGCGGAAGGAAGCGGCGACGGCCGAGCGGGAACGGCTGGCCCGGTCGATCCACGACAGCGTGCTGCAGGTGCTCGCCCGGGTCCGCAAGCGCGGCAACGAGGTCGGCGGTGAAGCGGCGGAGCTGGCGCGGCTGGCCGGTGAGCAGGAGATCGCGCTGCGGTCGCTGGTGACGACCGAGCCGCTGACGCCGAACGACAGCGGCACGTTGAGCCTGCGCGCGGCGCTGCAGCTGCTGGCGACGTCGTCGGTGCAGGTCTCGACGCCGGCGGACGACGTCGAGCTGCCCGCGCACGTGACCGAGGAGCTCGTCGCCGTCACCCGCGAAGCACTGGCGAACGTCGAGAAGCACGCGGGCCCCGGCGCGCACGCGTGGGTGCTGCTGGAGGACCTCGGCAGTGACGTCGTGGTGAGCATCCGCGACGACGGACCGGGCATTCCGGACGGCGTTCTCGAGCGAGCGGCAGCGGAAGGGCACCTCGGCGTGGTGGAATCCATCCGGGGGCGGGTCCGCGATCTCGGGGGGAGCGCGACCCTCGACACCGCGCCCGGGCAGGGCACGGAGTGGGAGGTCAGGGTGCCGAGCACGAGGGGTGCGAAATGAGCGAGCCGCGGATTTCGGTCATGGTGGTCGACGACCACCCGATCTGGCGCGACGGGGTGGCCCGCGACCTGACCGAGCACGGCTTCGACGTGAAGGCGACCGCGCCGGACGCCGACGCCGCGCTGCGCATCGCGCGGACCGTCCGGCCGGACGTCGTGCTGATGGACCTCAACCTCGGCACCACCTCGGGCGTGGACGCCACCCGGGAGATCACCGCGGCGCTCCCGTCGACGAAGGTGCTGGTGCTCTCGGCGAGCGGCGAGCACAAGGACGTCCTGGAGGCGGTGAAGGCCGGCGCGTCCGGTTACCTGGTCAAGTCGGCGTCCGCCGCGGAGCTGGTGGACGCCGTGCACCGGACCGCGGCCGGCGACCCGGTGTTCACCGCCGGGCTGGCCGGGCTGGTGCTCGGCGAGTACCGGCGGATGGCCGACGCCGGCGACACTGCAGGGGCCGAGCCGCCCCGGCTGACCGAACGCGAAACCGACGTCCTGCGCCTGGTCGCGAAGGGGCTGACCGCCCGGCAGATCGCCGAGCGGCTGGTGCTGTCGCACCGGACGGTGGAGAACCACGTGCAGTCGACGCTGCGGAAGCTGCAGCTGCACAACCGCGTCGAGCTGGCCCGCTACGCGATCGAGCACGGCCTCGACGGGGAGTGACCCTCACGGGAGGACGGCGAGGCCCGACCAGTCGCTCGACGGGAGCGTGGCCGCGCCGAGGCGCCACCGCGGCTCGCCGGGGTGCCAGGCCCCGATGACGCCGTCGGCGAGCACGAGGTCGCCGTGCTCGGTCCAGTCGAGACCGCCGTTGCGCTTGAGGTGCTCGGTCACGTACGGCATGCCCGGGGCGTGTTCCCAGGTCAGCGTCTCCGTGCGGAGCAGCCAGACGTCCCGGACCTGCGTGCTCGTGCCGCGGTAGGCCGCGTTCGCGAAGTCGACCGCGATCAAGCTGCCCTCACGCGAAGCGACGACGGTCGGCTGGCCGCCGATCGACGGCCTGCTCAGCTGCTTGCGGCCCCGATCGCGCAGGTCGACGAGGGTGAGGTCGGTCAGGCCGTCGAGCAGCATCCGGTCCCCGGCGACGGCGAGGATGCGCGGCGCCTGCTCGACCGTGCGGCCGGTCGCCGGGTCGATCAGCGCGTCGGTGGACTCGGCGGTGCCGGAGTTGATGGTGATCAGCAGGCCGTGCGCGGTTTCGGCGCGGACCTGGGTGCGGCAGCTGGCGGACTGGCCCCGGTCGGGCTCGCCACCGGCCAGTGGGACGTGCTCGAGCCGGCAGTCGTCCGGCGCGTCCTGCCGGATCAGCCAGACGCCCTCGCCGGCGGCGTCCGGCGCGACCGACCAGGCGCGGCCGAGGGACCGCGGCGGGGTCGACGGGCCGGTGTAGCCGAGGATTTCGAACGGCTCGGTGTTGTGGGTGTCGAGCGGGTACGCGGTCAGGACGGCGCTCTTCCCGACCCGGAGCACGCTCAGCCCGACGTCACCCCCGGGGTAGCCGGGCGGCGTGGCGGCGGTACCACGGTCGGCGTCGAAGAGGGTGGGGCCGGCGGTGGGGAGCAGCGCCGTGACCCCGATCCCGCCGGTCGCGCGCACGCCGGTGAGGCCTTCCGGCAGCGGCGGAGGAGTCGTGGGTGCCGGGGTGGCCGTGGTCGACGGCGGTGGCGGCGGGGCGTCTTCGCCGGTGCACCCGGACAGGAGGACCAGCGCCGCGCAGACGGCGGCACCGCGAACTACGGGTCCGTTCAGGGTTTTCCCCCGATCTGCGCGGTGAAAACCGGTTCTACCATCAGGACCATGGGCGAGGAAGAGAACGCGGCGGCCGAGCGGGCCACCGAAACCAAGCCGTTGAGCGAGCGCGATCTGCGGGTCTCCGACGACGAGCGCGAACACGTCGTCGGCGTGCTCCAGAAGGCGATCGGCCGCGGCATGATCGACCTCGACGAGTTCACCGAGCGGACCGACCGCGCGCTGGCTTCGAGGACACGCGGCGAGCTGAACGCGGTGCTGGCCGACCTCGCGGGCCTGTACCACCCGGCCGCGGCCGTCGCCGCCGCTCCGGCGTACGCGCCGCCGCCGGTGGGCTACGCGCCGGGCCGGCGGTTCGAGCTCAACGCGAAGTACTCCTCGCTGCACCGCGGCGGCCCGTGGGTGGTGCCGTCCGAGCTGGTCGTCCGCAACAAGTACGGGTCGACGAAGCTGGACTTCACCGAGGCCCAGGTCCAGTCGCCGGTGGTGCACATCGAGCTGGACGCCAAGTGGGGTTCGGTCGAAATCATCATCCCCGAGCACGCGGCGGTGGACCTCAACTCGATCAGCGACGTCAAGTTCGGCGCGATGGAGGACAAGACGCGCAGCAACGGCCGCATGGGCAACCCGCGCTACGTGCTGAGCGGCCGCGTCCACGGCGGTTCGCTGGTCATCCGGCACCCGCGGCGCGGGCTCTTCGGCTAGCCGGGGTCCCTCTGCCCCCGGCGTCAAGGAGGCCTCCCCGCCCAGGCATCGGGCGGGGAGGCCTTCGCTTTGTCAGTCAGGCGGTCCGCAGGTTCTTCGCGACGAACCGCACGAGCACGGCGAAGGCGACGGCGGCGAGCGCGGCGACGACGTGCAGCCCGCTGGCGAGCCCGTAGGACCGGGCGACGGCGCTGCCCAGCGTCCCGACGGTCGCCAGACCGAGCGAGTAACCGAACTCGTTGACGGTCTGCGCGAGCGCGGAAGCGGCCCCGGCCTTGCGCACGGGAACCGAGCCGACGACGAGATCGGTCCCCAGCGCGACCATCGGCCCGACCCCCAGCGACGTCACGGCGAACCCGAGCGCGGGCCAGCCGGGACCCCCGCCCGGCTCGACGAAGGCCAGAACGGTCATCCCGGCCGCGGCGAGCGCGACCCCACCGGCGATCAGCACCCGCGGCTTGATGTGGCGAGCGAGCACGGGCGCGGCGAGGAAGCTGACGGTCGAGGCGGCCATCCCCGGCAGCAGCCCGAGCGCGGCCCCCACCGGCGAGAGCTGCTGCGCGATCTGGAAGAACTGCGCGACGAACAGCATCGTGGTGCCGCCGAGCACGCTGAACAGGAGCATCCCGCCGAGCGCGGTGCAGAACGCCTTCGACGCGAAGAGGCTGAAGTCGACGAGGGGCTCTTCGAGCATCCGCTGCCGCTTGACGAAGACGTACCCGACGATGCCGCCGGCGATCAGGGCGAGCACGGGGGTGAGGTGGACGCCGTCGCGAGCGAGTTCTTTGACGCCGTAGACGGCGGGCAGGATGGCGGCGAGCGAGAGCCCGACGCTGGGAAGGTCGAGTCGTCCGGCGGTTTCGTCGCGGTATTCGGGCAGCAGCTTCGGGCCGATGACCAGCAGCAGGACCATGGCGGGAACGCCGAGCAGGAAGACCGAGCCCCACCAGAAGTGCTCCAGCATGAAGCCCCCGACCACCGGCCCGACGATCGCCCCGACGGTGAAACACCCGGCCCAGATCCCGATCGCCTCGGCCCGCTGCCGCGGGTTCACGAACATCGCCCCGATCAGCGAAAGCGTCGAAGGAGCGAGCGTCGCCCCGGCGACCCCGAGCGCGGCCCGCGCGGCGATGAGCATCCCGGCACTGGTGGAGAAGGCGGCGACGACGGAGGCAACACCGAAGGCGGCGGCGCCGATCAGCAGGAGCTTCCGCCGCCCGATGCGGTCGCCGAGCGTCCCCATGGTGACCATGAACCCGGCGACCATGAAGCCGTAGGTGTCCATGATCCAGAGCTGTTCGGTCCCGTCGGCGTGCAGGCTGACGGCGAGCTTCGGCAGCGCGAGAACGAGGACGAAGACGTCGAGCGAGACGAGCAGAGCCGGCAAGGCCAGCACGGCCAGCCCGACCCACTCCCGGCGCCCGGCCCTGACTTCGGCGACCGGAGCGGAGATGGTGGCGGTCATGAGAGGTCCTCTCGGCTCGACTGGGTTCTTCACCTGTTCGTCGAGCGGGAGGAGCCGGGATCGACATTCCCGGGGAGATTTGTAGGCCGGGGTTGTCCACACCCCTCGAACAATGTGGACAACCCCGTGCGCCCAGGTTCGCACAACCCGGCACGGTCGGTGATGACCGATAAACTGAAAGTGGGGGGCGCCCCTGCGGGTCTGGTTGGTTTTTGGCTGGTGCGAGCCGCGGCGCGTTTCGGACGTCGGTGGGCGCGTTGGGCCAGCTCGCCTCGGCGAAGTCGCGCACTCCACCGGGCGAGCTGCTGCTGAGCCGCCTCGCTACCCGCCGATCAGGGGCGAGCGGCCGCGCGGGCTGCGGCCGGGTCCGATGTGGCCAGTGCGGCCTCGGCCAGGGCTTCGCACTCGGCGAGCGTCGTCGCGGCGAGGCTGGCGCCGACCGTGCGGATCGCCGGGGCGTTCATCGACAGGCTCGTCAGGCCCAACCCCGCCAAGACCAAAGCCAGGCGCGGGTCCGCGGCCGCTTCGCCGCAGACGCCCGCTGGTTTGCCCGTGGCCTTGGCCGCGTCGCCGATCAGCTTCAGCAGGCGCAACAGCCCCGGCTGCCAGGGGTCGTTGAGCTTCGCGACCGCGCCGAGCTGACGGTCCGCCGCGAAGGTGTACTGGGCCAGGTCGTTCGTGCCGACCGAGACGAAGTCGACCGCCTCGAGGATCTCGCGGGCGCTCAGCGCCGCCGCCGGGATCTCGATCATCACGCCCGCCCGGGGGATGCCCGCCGCGCGGACGCGGTCGGCGAACCAGGCGGCTTCCTCGACCGTCGCGACCATCGGGGCCATCACCGAGACCTCGGCGCCCGAGTCTTCGGCCGCTCCCGCGATCGCTTCGAGCTGGCGGTCGAGGACCTCGGGGCGGTCGAACGCCACGCGGAGCCCGCGGACGCCGAGCGCCGGGTTGGGCTCGGCTTCCGGGGAAAGGAAGGCCAGCGGCTTGTCGGCGCCCGCGTCCAGCGTGCGGACGATCACCGGCTTGCCGCGGAACGGGGCGAGCACCGCGGTGTACGCGGCGCGCTGGTCGGCGACCGACGGCTCGTCCGCGGCGTCGAGGTAGCAGAACTCGGTGCGGAACAGGCCGACGCCCTCGGCGCCCGCGTCCGCCGCGGCCTGGGCGTCGGCCGGGGAGCCGACGTTGCCGTAGACCTTCACGCGGTGGCCGTCGGCCGTCGCGCCCGTGCCGTTCCATTCGGCGAGCTGGGCGACCGTCGCCGTGACGACCGGCGCCGACGGGTCCGCGACCTCGACCACGCCCGTGTCGCCGTCGACCGCAAGCGCTTGCGCGTCCAGTGCCAGGAGCCCGCGCACCGCGACGACGGCCGGGATGCCGAGCGCGCGCGCCAGGATCGCGGTGTGGCTGGTCGGGCCCCCTTCCTCGGTGACCAGGGCGAGGACCTTGTCCGGGTCGAGACCCGCGGTGTCGGCCGGGGCGAGGTCGCGGGCGACCAGCACGGCCGGCGACGTCAGTTCGGGCACGCCCGGGGGCGCGATGCCGAGCAGCTCGGCGATCAGGCGGTCACGCACGTCGCGGACGTCGCGGACGCGTTCCGCCATGTACCCGCCGGCCGCGGCCAGCGCTTCGGCGAAGCCCTCGGCGGCCTGGTAGACGGCGCGCGCGGCGGGCAGCCCCTGCGTCTTGACCAGCTGTTCCGCCTGTGCGGCGAGCGCGGGGTCGGCGGCCATCGCGGCGGTCGTGATCAGGATCGTCGCCGCTTCGCCGGTCGCGGTCTCGGCCTGTTTCTCCAGGCGGCCGGCGACGACGGTGGCGGCGGGCGCGATCCGGGCGGCCTCGGCGGCCGGATCGGCCGGAGCCGGGGTGGCGGCGGGCTCGCCGAGCGGCTCCGCGACGCGGACGACGGGACCACTGGCACGGCCGGGGCTGACGGCGACCCCGGACAGAGAGTCAGACATGGTCTAGACCATAGCTCAGATACGTCTGAATATCTCGTGGTGGCGGGCACAAACCGCGTTGCTTGACCTGTTCGAGCACCGGCCCGACCTCCTCGCGCCACCACGCTTCGGCCAGTTCGCCGCGGCTGCGGACCGGCCGTCCGGCCAGCATACGGCGGAATCCCCAGGCCTCGGCCGAGTCGGCGAGCCGGAACCAGTCGGCCGGGTCGTCGAGCCACAGCCCGAGGCGGACGTCGTCGGGCAGCGGCACGCGCTCGAGGAACATCCGCTCGGCGGTCTTCGACGGCAGGTCGGCGAGCGTCAGGCAGCGCAGCGCGCAGGCGACCGTGCTGATCCAGCGGACCCGCGCGCGGATCACCCGGGCACCGCGGGCGCGCGCGATGGCGACGCGGTGGTGGCCGTCCTCGACGAAGAACATGTCGGACAGCCGCACGAGCCGCACCGGCGGCAGGTCCGCCGACGTCCGCGTCAGGTGCTCCCAGCGTTCGCGCAGCGCGCGGTTGCGCGGCCGGAACTCGCGGTCGAAATCCCCGGCGCGGGCCACCGTGCCGACGACGCCCTCCAGCGGCACGTCGCAGACGCCTTCGTCGAGTTCGGTCTGCTTGCCGAGCGCCTGGAGCGTTTCGGCGAGCGGCATGATCGCGAGGCGGTCCGGCCGTCTCGCCTCGGCGATCGCCCTCAGCTGGGCGGCGTAGCCGCGCCACCAGGCCGAACCGAACGAATCGCCCATGTGACGGGCAACACGCGCGGCGGCGCGATCATTCCCCCAGGTCGGCGGCGGTCGGGTAGGACGGCTGGGCACCGGGCCGCGTCACGCTGAAGGCGGCGACCCGCACCGCGCGCCCGGCCGCCGTGACCAGGTCTTCGCCCTCGGCGAGGGACGCGGCGAGCGCACCCGCGAACGCGTCCCCCGCGCCGGTGGTGTCGACCGCCTCGACCTGCGGCGACGCGATCTCGGTGAGCCCGCCGGCTTCGACGACGACCGCGCCGGCCGCCCCGAGCGTGACGACGGCGGCCCGTGGCCCGAGACCGAGCAGCTTCCCGAAGTCACCGCCGGGCCCGGTCAGCCACGCGGCTTCGTGCTCGTTGACCAGCAGGACGTCGAGCTTGGCCAGCGTGGCGGGCGATAGCTTCGCCGCGGGTGACAGGTTCAGCAGCACCTTGACGCCGTGTTCGGCGGCCCGCGCAACAGCGTGCTCGACGGTCGGCAACGGCACCTCGAGGGAAAGGACGACGACCTCCACCCCGTCGAAGACGGCGTCGACGTCGCCGGGTTCCAGGCTCGAGTTGGCGCCGGGGGAGACGAGGATCGAGTTCTCGCCGTCCGGCGTGACGGTGATGTAGGCGATCCCGGTCGGCCGGTCGCTGGTGCGCACGAGCCCGGTGTCGACGCCGGCGGCGCGCAGCGAGCCGAGCAGCAACCGGCCGTAGGGATCGTCGCCGACGGCGCCGAGCAGCGCTACGTCCGCGCCGAGCCGGCCGGCGGCGACCGCGGTGTTGGCACCCTTGCCACCCGGCGAGAGCACGGTGTCCCCGCCCAGCACGGTCTCCCCACCGCCCGGCCGCCGATCCACCGCGACGACGAGGTCGGCGTTGGCGGATCCCACAACGAGCACGTCGGAGTTCATGTCCGCACTGTGCCACGAAACCGGTCCGGGCCAGGTCAGGACCGGCGGGCAAGGGGAAAGTGAAGGTTTTTGTAACTTATCCGGGGCTGAGTGCGACAATCATGCGAGCAGCGGATGCCCGTCACTCGATCGGGGGATGTCCGTCCCCCGGCCGTCACTTCGCGGACCGGTCCCGCTCTCCAGGTGCGTCATCACGCTCGACGTGGTGGTGACGTTGCCCCAACCGGCGCGAGCCGGGCAGGGCATCGGGTCGCCGGCGCCGATCACGTAGCCCCCCGAGTGATCGGCGTCGGCGGCGCCCCGCCCCCTCCGACGGTCAACACGACGTCGCGGGGCAGCAAGGTGGGCGCGCACCTGCCGAACTTCCGCGCCGCCGCGGGGCTCAACGGCCGCGGCAGGCGGTACCAGCCATCGCTCAGGGCAAGGTCCTCGGCGTCGCCGTGGCGCAGCGGGAAATCGAGGTCGGTCGGCCGGAACTCCAGGTGACCGTTCGCGAGCCGGAGTTCGGCGACTTCGCGCCAGCCCAATTCGAACTTCCGGTAGTACGTCTTCCACCGGAAACCCACGTTCGACAGCCGCAGATCAGCTCGGTGCTCGCGCTTGCGGCTGTTGAACTCGAAGGCGTGGACGACACCGGCGAGCACGATGACCGCGCCCCCCAGAATCCGGCAGATGGTGTGCAGGAAGCCGGGCGGCCCGAACTCGGCTGCCACGTACGCCCCGATGCCGAGCATGGCCATGGCGAAGTCGAAGAACCACACCTTCCGGCGGTCCCAGCCGTTGACGTGGATGCTCACGTGGTCCAGCTCGGGCACGGTCGCCGCGACGGGGACGAACCGGTCCACCCGGGTCGACGGAGGTGCCGGCTCGGGCACCACCGGGGTGACCGGCCGTTCGACGACTCCGGCGAACTTGCCGGCGATCTCGCGGACGCGGCCGGCTTCGGTGTCCGACAGCGTGATCCCGGGTACCAGCCACTGACCCCCGGCCACCGGGGTGAGTCCTCGGTGGCGCTCCGCGAACCGGGGATCGGCCGGCTCGAGGACGACCCGGAAGGAGTGTTCGCGGCCCGGCTCGGCCGGAACGGCGACGGCTGCCAGTTCGTCCCAGCGCGCTGCCCAGACGACGCCGCCGACGATGCGCGAGATTCCCGACGCGTCGAAAACGAGCTCGTTCACCACGGGTTCGGGTAGCGAGCGGAAGACCAAGATCAGACCCAGCAGCCCGAAGCCCCCGCCAAAGATGCAGCCGGCCACTCGCGGGCTTTGCTGTGACGCCGACAAACCCAGCCAGACGATCCCGGCGCCGATGGCGAGGAGTACCCCGGCCTGGACCCAGTGCCGTCCGGCTGTCCGCGACACGACGAAACGGTCGCTGTCCGGCGCGGTCACTCGATCGACCCCGAAATCCGCTGCGAACCCGGCTGTTCGAACACCGGCGGCTGGACGGTCGTCTGCTTCTCCGTCGACTCGTCGTCGTCCCCGCTCGTCCAGTCGTCGATCCCTTCGGCCTTCTTCTTCCGTGACTCCTTGCCCCACTCCTTCTTGGCGTCGTCCCACAAGTCCTTGCGGAAGTTCTCTCCGAACTTCTCGCCGAACTCCTCCCGGGCGTCGTCCCGGAACTCCTTGCCGACGTCCTTGAGGTTCTCGCCGATCGACTTGTCCGACGAGACGATGTCCTTCCACTTCCGGCGATCGGGACGTTCCTCGCGGACCTTGTCGAGGAACGTCCGGGTATCGCGCGGTTCGTTCTTGATCAGTCCGCCGACCTTCTTCAGCGGGCCGGGCAGGCTTTCCGCGCCACGCTTCAGCGCGCCCTTGACCCGCCGGAAGATGTCACTGATGCGGTGGAACAGCTCCTGCGCCTTCTTGAAGGCCTTCAGCAGCTTCTTGATCCACTCCATGCACTTGCTGCCGGTTTTGACGGCTTCCGCGGTGCCCTCGGTGGCCATACCCGCCGGCAGGGCCGGACCGGGGTAGCGGCAGGCGATGCTGATGAGCTTCCCGACGCATTCGGAAATGAGGTCACGCACGATCGAGCGCACGACACTCAAGATCGTTTTGCAGATGTCGACCAGCTTCGAGATCGCGTTGGCCCCGGTCGCCACGCCGGCATACGTCGCCGCGCGATCTTCGGCGAAGGCGCGATAAGCGTCCGCCGAGGCGCCTTCCCATCCCGCGCTGTCCTTCTTGACGGTGTCCTGGAGGTCGGTGCTGATCTTCTCCAGTTCCTTGCCAACGTTCTCCCAGGTCCCGACCATGTTCTCCAGGGCGACCTGATCGCCCGTGAGCCAGTCGAGCGGCTCCCTCAGCCACGGGAAGAACTCCATCGCCCACCCGACGGCGGCCGAAGCCAGTGTCCCGATCGGATCCGCGACGAGTTCCGCGATCCCGCCTGCCCCGAACGCCGCGTTCACCAGGCCTTCGGTCCAGTTGCCGTCGGCGACGGCGGTGCCCGCGTCCCAGAAGTCCTGGAAGAGACCGGCGCCTTCGAGCGCACTGCGGTCGTCCGCCGCGTCCGTCTTGATCAACGGGTTGTCGGCCACAGCTCAGTCCTCCACCTTGAACAGGTCCTTGAACTCCGCTTCGTCGGCTTCCTTCAGCTGCTGCCAGAGCTGGATGCGGGTCGAATGGTCGTACGACGACGTCGACGCCGATTCGATCGCGATCTCCGCCACCTGCTGGGCGATCGCGCAGATCGCCGCGAGCGGGATGCCGAGCAGGCCGAACGCTTCGGGATGCTCGGTCGCGCGGGCGGCTTCCTTGCACTTGTCGATCCGGTCGGTGATCGCCTCGATGTTCTCGCGGTGTTTCTGCAGCTCCTGCGGGTCGACCGCGAAGCCAGGGCCGCCTGGTCCGGCCATGATTCCCCCTCCCTCGCCCGCGCGTCAGCGCAGATAATCGCCGTCGCTGAAGTAGTCGTCGTCGTGACCTTCGGACGACGGGCGCGGCGCGCGCGGCGGCGGTTTCGGTGCCGGAGCCGCCTGCCGCTCCTCTTCCGGCACGAACCGGTCGCCATAGTCGCGAGGCGAAGCCGGTGGCGGGGTGAAGCCTTCCGGTTCAGGTGCCGGGAACGCCTGCTCGAGGCGGCTGACCAGCTGGTTCATCACCTCGGGCCCGACCGGGTCGGTGACGCCGGTGCGCATCGCCGCGGCGAGTTTGCTCTGGGCCGCCTTGACGGTGCGGAGGATCTCTCCGGCGAGGTCCGGCTTGTCCCGCACGCTCAAGCCGATCTCCAGATCGACGAGGTTCCCGGCGTGGTCGACCTTCACCCCGATCTGGCCGTCCTTGCTGCGCTCGGAAACCGAGACCGCTTCGATCTCGCCGACCATTCGCTCGGCCTTGCGCTGGGACTCCGCCATCCGGGACTCGAAGTCCGCGATCAGTTGCTCAGGATTCGACACGCGAACCTCCCCGTTCACGTCGGTAACCGTACGGCGACCGAGTGTGGCACACCGGTCCGACAGATTCGGCGGACTTCCGGTTTTCCCCACCCTTCCGGGCGGTAAGCCCGGTGTTCACGCTGGTCAGCGGCTCGTAGCGTGCTTTTCCATGAACATCTCCGACTGGAAGCGGACGATCTACGGGCTCCTCGCGCTGCCCGCGTACCTGGCCGGTCCGAAAGCGCGGACGCGGCTCGCGCGGCGGTGGCTCGGCGCCGAGCCGAAACCGGGGGCGTTGCCGGCCTGCGTGGCGTCGTTCCCGATCGCCTTGCTGATCTGGTACCTCGTCGGCCGGATCGCGACCTTCGGGTTCTTCTGGACCGAGGCCGGGGCCGCCGGGTCCTGGGGCGGGCCCTCGCTGATCGGGGCGTGGGTCGTGCACTTCTTCGCCGCGCTCGGCATGACCGTCGTGTGCATGTGGGTGCTGCGGCCGCTGGCGCGCCGGTAGGTGCGATCGCCTGACCTGGTCGATTCTTCGCACAGCCGGTAACCGGTGGGGTATTGTCCGTGACGCAAGAGGGGAGATCGAACGCGAGGGGAGCGCTGTTCGGTGGGGTTGTTCGGCGACATGCTCGACGCTGCCAAGCACGTCGGGTCGGAGATCGCGCACGCCGTCCAGTCGGGCGGCGAGCGGCTCGGCAACGTCTTGGAGGGCGCGGGCGTCGGCCTGCTCGCGGGCGGCATTCCCGGCGCGGTCGCGGGTGCCTACGTCGGCTCGCAGACCGGCACCGGGGCGGCGAACCCGCAGGCTTCCGGGCTGACACCCGGCCAGCTGGTCCAGGCCGTGATGACCGGTCCCGGCACCGAGTCGCTGCAGAAGGTGCACCAGGCGGGCGTCGACCAGTCGGCTTACCAGCGGCAGCTCGAGCAGGGCACGCGCGAGCTGACTTCCGGTCTCGAGTCCGCGTGGACAGGCGGCGCTTCGGACGCGGCCCGCGAGCGGCTCCAGCCGCTGACGGCGTCGGCGGCCTCGGCGTCCACGACGCTGGACCGCAACTCGACGCTGGCCCAGACGCAGATCGACCAGTTCCACCAGATGAAGAACTCGCTGCACCAGGACGTCACCGACCAGCCGCCGACGCGCAGCGCCTGGGACGTCGCGACGCCGTGGGACACCGACACCGAAGACAAGATCAACCAGTACAACCAGAAGGCCCAGGAGAACGTCGAGCGGTACACCGCGTATTCGCAGCAGTCCAGCTCGAACACCGCGGCCCGGACGATCGACTACGGCCAGCTCCGCGAGTACACCGGCGGCGACTTCACGGTGCAGGACCCGAAGAAGCCCGTCGAACCGCCGCCGCGGAAGCGGACGACGACCGGTGGCGGCGACGACCGGTCGATCGGGTCCCAGGTGCAGCCGCCGCCGACGGTCCACCCGCCGGTCGTCCAGCCACCACCGCCGGGTCAGGTCATACCGCCGGGGCAGGTCACGCCGCCGGGATCGCACCCGTCCGGCGTGGACGACAGCGTTCGGGCGCAGGGTTTCGTGCCGCCGTCGACGCAGTACCCGCCGGGCTACCAGCCACCGGGGACGGGCTTCGGCCCCGGCTCGGGTCCCGGCGGTGGATCCGGTCCCGGCTTCGGGCCGGGGTTCGGACCGGGGTTCGGCCCTGGTGGCGGCGGCTTCGGGCCGGGCTCGTCGTCCGGTGCGAGTGGCGGCGGCAGCGGCACCGGCGCGGGTGCCCGCGGTCCGGGCGCGGCGACCGGAGCCGGCCTCCCCGGCGAAGGACGTCCCGGCGCGGCCGGGGGCGTCCGCGGTGGCGCGGCGGGCAAGCCGGGCTCACCGGGGATGGGCGGCATGGGCCAGGGCGCCAAGGGCGGCAAGGGTGAGGAGGACGCGGAGCACCAGCGCGCGTCCTACCTGGTGGAGGCGGATCCGGAGAGCATCTTCGGCGGCTCCGACGAGCGGACGGTGCCCCCGGTGATCGGGCTGTGATCTTCCTGCCCAAGGCCGCCCTGCTCACCGCGTGGGAGTGGGAACGCCACGGCCCACCGCCCGCGGTCCTCGGCGCCGACAACCTCTGGCTCGGCGACGAGACCCGCAAGCGGCTCGAGGAGCAGGTCCTCGACGTCCTGGCATCCCTCCGGCTCGCGGCGGGCGGCACGTTGACGCGGGAGTTCCGCGACGTCCTGCGCGTCCTGGCGAAGGGCGCGCACCAGTTCACGGCGTGGCTGGGCGACATCGAAGCGGACGAGTCGGGCTCGGTGCTCGTGTCCGCCTCCGGGCCGGACGCGCTCCGACTCGTCCGGAAGGAGGACACGATTCGGATCGACGTCGTGGAACCGTCGCGGCTGGCGGAGTCGCTGGTGGACGTGCTGCCGCCGGTGCCGCCGGCGCGGATTTCGGCGGTGTCGATTCCGGAGGCGCGGTTCTCGGGCCGGGCGACAGAGGAGTCGTACGACCTCGACGACCCGACCGCCGACCGGGGGCGGGACCCGTTGCCGTGGGCCCGCCGGCTGATGGCCGCGCGGCGGACGGGGCTGCACCAGTGCTACGCCGTCAATCGCGGTTCTCGCAGCGCGCCGATCACCGCGGTGGACGTCGCCGGGACCGGGCGGGTGCTGACGTACGTGTATCCGGGGCGCGAGCGGATGGTCACCTTCCAGCCGGGGACCCGGGGTGCGCTGACCGAAGTGCTGTACGCGACCCTGAACGGGTTGGGGGGAGGACGATGACGGGTTCGTTTTTCAGCGGGATCGGCTTCTGGGCGACGGACATGCCGAGTGGCGCGGCGGCGCGGCCTGCTGGTGGGCAGGGGTTCGCGATGAGCAGCTCGGAGATGCGCGCGATGCTTAAGAAGGCCGAGGCGCAGAAGGACACCGTCGTCGAACAGATGCGAGCCGCCGAAGGGTTGAGCCAAGCGAAACCGCCGGCGGAAGAGCCGGTCAGCCGGCAGGCGGTGCTCGGCCCGAACGGGGTCAACGAAGCCGGGCGCTACTACCAGGGCCATCTGCAATACCAGCTCGACTACTACAAGGAACTGATCCGGCGATTGAGTCAAGCCCTCGGCATCACCGAAGCGGCTGACCAGCAAGCCGCGGATTCGACGAAAACGATCAAGGGGTCGCTCGAATGATTCGACGGGTTCTCGTCGGTGCCACCGCGGTGGTCGTCGGCACGGCGTTGCTCACAGCGTGCACTGGTGAACGGCGCACACCCGGCACCGCGTCGGCGGCGCCGACCAGCAGCACGGAACTGCCGAACAGCGGTGCTCCCAAGGTGACGGACCCCCTGCCCGCCAAGGTGCTGGAGGGCAGTCCCTGCGATTCGGCCTTCACCGCCGACCAACTGACCGGTTACCTCGGAGAACACGGTTCGCCGAAACCGAAGGACTCGGAGCTGGGCCCCATGTGCGACTGGGGCAGCACCTCGGGGAGCAGCGCCGGCATCTTGGTCATCTACGAGACCAAGAACGACGAAGGCCTCAGCCTCACCTACAAGAACGAAAAGCCCAAGGCCAAGCGCTGGGTCGACGACCTCGAGCCGGTTCAGGGTTACCCCGCGGTCGGCTACGTGGACGTGGGGTCGACCGACAACCGAACGTGTGTGATCGTCGTCGGTATCTCCGATGAGCTGGCGTACTCGGTCTCGCTGAGCATCGGTGACTCCGCGGTTCAAGCCGGCAAGGACGCCTGCCAGCTGGGGCGCGGTGTTGCCGACACGGTGCTGACCAACCTCAAGGCGCGGGCCTGAGCTGCACCTTTTCGTTACGACGGAGATCGCGTTAATGCAAGACTTGTCGTAGTAAGCACCTAGACTGTTCGGATGAGCCACCCCACGCGGAGGGGTCGCGCGCGTGCGGCTACCGAACAGGACATCCGGCGGACCGCCAGGAAGCTGCTCGTCGAGCAGGGGCCGGAGGCGGTCACCCTGCGCGCCATCGCGCGGGAGCTGGGGATCACCGCGCCCGCGCTCTACCGGTACTACGAGTCCCGTGACGACCTCGTCGAGAACCTGCGGCTGGACGTCTGCGCCGATCTGGCCGACGACCTCGCCGAGGAGATCGCCGAGCTGCCGGACGACGGGATGCTGCAGCTGTTCGCCATCTGCAAGGGGTTCCGGCGGTGGGCGCTCACCCACACGAAGGAATTCACCCTCGTCTTCGCCTCGCCGACCGGGGGCGTGGGATCGACCGCCGGGAGTGCGCTGAGCCGGGTCGACGAGCCGTTCGGGCGGATCTTCCTGGCCGCCGCCGGACGGGTGCTCGCGCGGCACGACATCGTTCTCCCGTCGTCCAGCGGGGTGCCCGACGAGCTGCGTGACGACCTCAAGACGTTCCAGGAATCGCTGGTCACCGTGCTCGTCGAGTCCGACCAGGGCGTGCCGGTGGAGAAGATCGACCTCGGCGTGACGTACCTGATGATCCAGTTCTGGGCCCGGCTCTACGGGCACGTCACGCTCGAGGTCTTCGGCAACTACCCGATCCCCATGTCCAAGCCGGACGTCCTGTTCGAGGCCATGCTCATCGACCTCGCCCGGGAGATCGGGCTCTACTCCGGTTAGGCCGCGTGGCCGCCGTCCACCGACAGCACCGCCGCCGTCACGTACTCGGCGCCGGGTGAGGCCAGGTAGGCGACCGCCGCTGCCACCTCGGCCGGCTTGCCGTAGCGGTCGAACGCCGTCAGCGCGCGCTGGTCGGCCGCGTACGGGCCGTCGGCCGGGTTCATGTCCGTGTCCGTCGGGCCCGGGTGGACCAGGTTGACCGTGATGCCGCGCGGCCCCAGCTCCCGCGCCAGTGCCTTGGTCAGGCCGACCATCGCCGCCTTGCTGGTCGCGTACAGCGCCATGCCCGGGCCGGGCACGCGGTCCGTGACGCAGCTGCCGATCGTGATCACGCGGCCGCCGTCGCTCAGGACGCCGGTCGCGGCCTGGGTCACCGCGAACACGCCGCGGACGTTCACCGCCAGCACGCGGTCGACGTCTTCCAACGCGGTTTCGTCGAACGCGCCCACGAACCCCACGCCCGCGTTGTTCACCAGCACGTCCAGCCGGCCGAACTCGGCCACCACAGCCGAAACGGCGGCCGAAACCGCCGCGACGTCCGCCGAGTCCGCCTGGATCGCCAGCGCGCGGCGGCCGAGGGCCTTGATCTCGTCGACCACCTCGGCCGCCCGCGCGGCGTTGTTCACGTACGTCAGCGCGACGTCGGCGCCGTCCTCGGCGAGCCGCAGTGCCGTGGCCGCTCCGATGCCGCGGCTGCCGCCCGTCACCAGTGCCACCTTGCCGTCGAGGGTCATCCCCGGTTCTCCTTCGATCGAGCCGTTTTCGTTGACTGCTCAATCAAATCGGGGATGACCGCGAACTACCGGCGGCTTTCCGACACGGCGCTACAGGACGATGTTGACCAGCCGTCCCGGCACCACGATCACCTTGCGGGGCGCGCCGTCGCCGACCATCGCCGCCACCTTCTCGTCCGCCAGCGCCGCCGCCTGGACCTCGTCCTGCGACGCGGAAGCCGCGACCGTGACCCGCGAGCGGACCTTGCCGTTGACCTGGATCGGGTACTCGACCGAGTCCTCGACCAGGTACTTCTCGTCCACCACCGGGAACGGGCCCTGCACCAGCGAATCCACGTGGCCCAGCCGGTGCCACAGCTCCTCCGCCAGGTGCGGGGCCAGCGGCGCCAGCATCAGCACCAGCGGCTCGGCCAGCTCGCGCGGCGTCGACGCGGCCGCGCCGTACACCTTGGTGACGTGGTTGTTCAGCTCGATCAGCTTCGCGCCGGCCGTGTTGAACCGCATCTCCGCGTAGTCCTCGCGGACGCCCGCGATGGTCTTGTGCAGCACCTTGCGGTCCGCCTCCGAAGCGTCCTCAGTGGACACTCGCAGCTCGCCGGTCTGCTCGTCGACGACCAGGCGCCACAGCCGCTGCAGGAACCGGTGCGCGCCAACGACGTCCTTCGTCGCCCACGGGCGCGACATGGCCAGCGGGCCCATCGCCATCTCGTAGAACCGGAACGTGTCGGCGCCGTAGTTCTCGGCCATCTCGTCCGGCGTGACGACGTTCTTCAGGCTCTTGCCCATCTTGCCGTACTCCTGGGTGACCTCTTCGCCGTTGAAGAAGTACTTCCCGTCGCGCTCCTCGACCTGCTCGGCCGGGACGTAGACACCGCGCGCGTCTGTGTACGCATACGCCTCGATGTAGCCCTGGTTGAACAGCTTCCGGTACGGCTCCTTGGACGTCACGTGGCCCAGGTCGAACAGCACCTTGTGCCAGAACCGCGAGTACAGCAGGTGCAGCACCGCGTGCTCGACGCCGCCGACGTACAGGTCGACGCCGCCGGTGTCGTCCGCGCCGTACTCGCCGGGCCGCGGGCCCATCCAGTACTGCTCGTTTTCCGGCGCGCAGAACGTTTCGGAGTTGGTCGGGTCCAGGTAGCGCAGCTGGTACCAGCAGGAGCCCGCCCAGTTCGGCATCGTGTTGATGTCGCGGCGGTACTTCTTCGGGCCGTCGCCCAGGTCCAGCTCGACCTCGACCCAGTCGGTCGCGCGCGCCAGCGGCGACGACGGCATCGAGTCGCGGTCCTCCGGGTCGAACGTCACCGGCGAGTAGTCGGCGACCTCGGGCAGTTCGATCGGCAGCATCGACTCCGGAACGGCGTGCACCTCGCCGTTTTCGTCGTAGACGACCGGGAACGGCTCGCCCCAATAGCGCTGGCGCGAGAACAGCCAGTCGCGCAGCTTGTACTGCACGGTCCCGGTGCCGGCGCCCTTCTCGGCCAGCCAGTCGATGATCGTCTTCTTGGCTTCGGCGACGTCCATGCCGTCCAGGAAGCTCGAGTTGATCGCCGGGCCGTCGCCGGTGAACGCCTTGCCGTCGAAGCCTTCCGACGGCTGCACGGTCCGGATGATCTCCAGGCCGAACTTCTCGGCGAACTCCCAGTCGCGGACGTCCTGGCCGGGCACGGCCATGATCGCGCCGGTGCCGTAGCCCATCAGCACGTAGTCGGCGACGAAGATCGGGATCTGCTTGTCGTTGACCGGGTTCGTCGCGTACGCGCCGGTGAAGACGCCGGTCTTCTCCTTGTTCTCCTGCCGGTCCAGCTCGGACTTCCGCGACGCCGCGACGCGGTACTCCTTGATCGCCTCGGCGGGCGTCGCGGCACCACCGGTCCAGCGCTCGTCGACGCCTTCGGCCCACGCGGCCGCGGTCAGCTTGTCGACCAGGGGGTGTTCCGGCGCCAGCACCATGTAGGTGGCGCCGAACAGCGTGTCCGGCCGGGTGGTGAAGACCTCGATCGCGTCTTCGCCCGCCTTGAACGTGACGCGCGCGCCGTGCGAGCGGCCGATCCAGTTCCGCTGCATGGACTTGACCTTCTCCGGCCAGTCCAGCAGGTCCAGGTCGTCGACCAGGCGGTCGGCGTACGCGGTGATCCGCATCATCCACTGCCGCAGGTTGCGGCGGAAGACGGGGAAGTTGCCGCGCTCGCTGCGGCCGTCGGCGGTGACCTCTTCGTTCGACAGCACGGTGCCCAGGCCCGGGCACCAGTTGACCGGCGCTTCGGAGATGTACACCAGCCGGTGGTCGTCGATCACCTTCTTCCGCTCGGACGCGCTCAGCGCCGCCCACTCACGGCCGGCCGGCGTCGGCCGGGAGCCGTCCGCGAACGCGGCTTCCAGCTCGGCGATCGGCCGCGCCTTGCCCGCTTCGGTGTCGTACCAGGAGTTGAAGATCCGCAGGAAGATCCACTGCGTCCAGCGGTAGTACTCAGGGTCGATCGTGGAGATGCGACGGCGTTCGTCGTGGCCCAGGCCCAGGCGCCGGATCTGGCGCAGGTAGGTCCGGATGTTCTCCTCGGTGGTCTTGCGCGGGTGCTGCCCGGTCTGGACCGCGTACTGCTCGGCCGGCAGGCCGAAGGCGTCGAAGCCCATCGTGTGCAGCACGTTGCGCCCGATCATCCGGTGGTACCGGGCGAAGACGTCGGTGCTGATGAAGCCCAGCGGGTGCCCGACGTGCAGGCCGGAGCCCGACGGGTACGGGAACATGTCCTGGACGAACAGCTTGTCGCTGGGCACCGGCTGCCCCTCGACGGCGAGCGGCCCGACGGGGTTCGGCGCGTGGAAGGTCCCCTGGTCGGCCCAGTGGTCCTGCCAGCGCTGCTCGATCTGACCCGCCAGCGCGGCCGTGTAGCGGTGCGCCGGGACGTCGGTCCCTGTCGCCTCAGTCATGACGTCTTCCTTCGTTTCGAGCCGCTCCAGAAACAACTCGACCCCTCAGCCACCAGGGCATGAGGGGTCGCCGCACCGGCCGGGCCGGGCCCGGTCAGCGCGGCAGGCTAAGGAGCAGCCGAGCCGTGTTCATGTGCACATCGTAACTTGCTGGTCAAAGCCGTTCGGAGGGGACCGCCAGTGCGGCGAACTGGGTGACCTGGGTCGCGGAGAAGTTGTTGTCGCTGACCAAGATCAAGCTGCGCTCCCCGTTCGGCAGCTTCGGGCCCCAGGTCATGCCCTCGAGGTTGTCTACTGTGGACAAGCCGAGGTCGGCCGCGTCGAAGAGGAAACGCTTCTTCACCGGCTTGACGTGCTTGGCGTCGGCCAGGGACTTGACGTTCAGGACGTTCGTCGCGCCCGACGTGTCGATCTCGTAGACGCGCACCTTGTTGCCGACGCCGGTGCTGAACGAGCGCTCCATCATGAGGAACTTCGTCGGGTCGGCCTGGTCGGCGGCCAGCACCGAGGAGACGCCGGTCGTCGCGAACGCCGTCGGCGGCACCGGCGCGGCGAACAGGGGCTCCTGCGGGTACGCGTACTGCGCCAGGACCGGGCCGAACCGCGACTGGAGGGTGATCCGCGACAGCGCGCCGGTGGTCGTCGTCGCCTCCGGGCCGTCCTGCAGCAGCGGGCCCTCGACCTCGCTGGCCAGCAGCGAGCCGTACCCGGTGAAGGTGATGCCCTCGAGGACGAGGTTCTGCCGCGGGCCCGCCGTCGGCGTCATCTTCTCGTTCGCGGGGATCGGCAGGTCACGGACGTATTCGCCGTCGCGGCGCGCCTCGCGGATCGACGGGTCGATCAACGTCGTCGCGGTGCGCTCGCCCTCCTGCGACCAGTAGTAGCCGCCGGTCCACGGGTCGACGCGCAGCTCTTCCGGGTCGATCGTCTGCTCGTTCTGCGGCTTCGCCGGGTCGTTCTGCGCGAGCGGCGGGTACGGCGTGCCGTCGGGGCGCAGGAACGGCTTCGTGCCGGTGAAGGTCACCGGGCCGACGCCGTTCGCGGACACCGGGAAGGTCGCGGTGTAGAAGCGGGCAGGGTTGATCGCCGACCGGTCGTCGCAGATCAGCGCGTAACCGCCGGTGCGGGGGTCGTAGTCGATGCTGGACAGGCCGCCGACCGTCGTGCCCTGGAACTGCAGGGCGTTCGGGACGATCGTCTCGCCGAGCAACCGGATGGGCCGCTGGTGACTCTCGGTGGCGCTCGCCGGCGCGGCGGCGAGGATTCCCCCGATCAGGGCAGCGGCCAGGACGGTGGGCAGTACACGCGGTGACATGGCCTGTAGCACAGTCGATCAGGGTATCCGGCAGGTTGCCGGGACGTCACGCTTATCCTTGACCCGTGTTCGCTATCGCGCTGGTTCCGGTCGTGCTGGGTCTGCTCGTCGGTTTTGGTGGGTTCCTCGGGTTCCGAGAGCGCTTGACGCGCGAAGGCGGCACCGGGGTGCGCACGCAGGCGGCGTTGCGCAGTGAAGAGGCGTTCAAGCTGGCCAACCGCGTCGCGGGACTGCCGACCATGGCCGGGGGCGCGATCGCCGTGCTCGCCGGGCTGGCGGGGCTGGCGATGCCGACGACCGGTCTGCTGGTTTCGGCCGCGCTCGCGGGCGTGCTCGCGATGCTCGTGCTGGTCATGGGCGGCGGCGTGCTCGGCAGCCGGGCCGCGCTGACCGTGCCCGCACCGGCTCCGGCGGCGCCCGCCGGCTGCAGCGGATGCGCGTGCGGCGCCGGTGGCTGCGGCGTCTTCAAGAAGGAAGAGGCCTAATTCCGCTGGAGGTCGCCCGGGTGGGTGGCCAGTAGCGCCAGCGGGATGCCCTGGCGGCGCAGCACCTGGCTCCACAGGTCGCCGTTGGGCGAGGCCAGGATGTCGCTCGGCAGCGCGGGCACGATGACCCAGTCGTCGCGCTCGATCTCGCCCGCCAGCTGACCCGAGTCCCAGCCCGCGTAGCCGGCGAAGACGCGCACGCCGCGGACCTTCGGCACCAGCGCCTCGGGGTCGGTGTCCAGGTCGACCAGCGCGACCGGCCCGCGGACCGCGATCACGCCCGGCACGCTCGCCGCCGTCTCGCCGGTGCGCAGCGCGGCCAGGCACAGCGCCGTCTTCTTCTCGACCGGCCCGCCGACGAACACCGCCTGCGGCTCGGCGACGTGCCCGCCCCAGTTGGGCAGCACGTCGTGCACGGCGACGTCGCTCGGCCGGTTCAGGACCACGCCGAGCGTGCCTTCGTCACGGTGATCGATGACGAACACCACGGTCCGCTTGAAGTTGGGGTCGACCATCGTGGGGGCGGCGACCAGGAGCGTTCCCGGCTCAACCTCGGCGTCCGCTGGCACGCGACCCATGATCTCACCTCTGGCCCGGCGAATTACTTCGGCTCGGGAACAATCGCCCCAGCAGCCTCGTTTGAAACATGTGGCCGGCGCACTCCGTGTCCCCCGGGCTCACTGAAGAACCGCCTTTGTGGAATACCGTCCGGCTGGAGCCACACTGCGCATAGCCGCCGAGAGGCGACCTCAGTGCGCCGGCCACCTACTACGCTGGCTCCGTGACGATCAGCACCGGTGCCGAGACCAGCCGACAGGGCCCCCGGGAGCTGTTGAAGGACCCGGACTTCCGACGTCTGCTCTTCACCCGCTTCGCCGCCAGCTGGGGCGACGGCGTCTTCCGGGCCGGGCTCGCCGGCGCCGTCCTGTTCAACCCCGAGCGCGGTGCCAACCCGCTGGCCATCGCGGGCGGGTTCGCCGCGCTGCTGCTCCCGTACTCGGTCGTCGGGCCTTTCGCGGGCGCGCTGCTGGACCGCTGGGACCGCCGTCGCGTCCTGATCTTCGCGAACCTGCTTCGCGGGCTGGCGATCGTCGCTGCGTCGGCGGCCGTGGGGCTCGGCTTCGGCGGGCTCGGCCTGTTTTCGCTGGCACTGGCCGCGGAAGGCATCTCACGCTTCATCGGCTCCGGGCTGTCGGCGTCGCTGCCGCACGTCGTGCGCGCGGAGAGCGTGGTGACGGCGAACGCCTTCGCGACGACGCTCGGCTCGGTGGTCGCCGTCATCGGCGGCGGGTGCGCGATCGGCCTGCGCGCGCTCTTCGGCAGCAACGACGTCGGCTCGGCCGAGACCACGGCGTTCGCCGTCCTCGGCACGCTGGTCTCGGCGTTGATCGCGCGCGGTTTCGCCAGGGGCGTGCTCGGACCGTCCGTGGTCGACGAGCCGCCGAACCCCGTGCTGGCCGTCGCGCGCGGGCTGGCGGACGGTGCCCGCCACGCCTGGCGGGCCCCCAGCGTCACGGCCGGGTTCATCGCGCTGTTCGCGCACCGGGCGTCGTTCGGGGTGTCGCTGCTGGTCACCGTGCTGCTGATGCGGAACTACTTCACCGACCACGGGATCTTCCGCGCCGGCCTGCCCGGGCTGGGGCAGATGGCCGCGCTCGCCGGCACCGGCCTGCTGCTGGCCGGGCTGCTGACCGCGCGGATCGTCCGCAAGTTCGGCCGGCTGCGCGCGGTGCTCGGCTCGCTGCTGCTGGCCGCGATCGCGCAGGCCGCGCTGGGCCTGCCGATGGTGCTGCCGCTGGCCTTGCTCGCGTCGTTCGTGATCACCGGGGCGGGGCAGGTGCTCAAGCTCTGCGTCGACTCGTCGATCCAGCTCGACGTCGCCGACGAGGCGCGCGGCCGGGTGTTCGCGCTGTACGACACGCTCTTCAACATCACGCAGGTGGCGGCGGTTTCGCTGGGCGCGCTCGTCGTGCCGGACGACGGCCGCGCGCCGGGCCTGCTCATCGCCGCGACGGCCTGCTACCTCGTCGGCGGGGCCGGGTACGCGCTGGCCCGGCGGCGCGCGATTCGCTGACGCAAAGACCCGAACCGGTCACGATGACTGCTCCATTGGCATTAGGGTGACGAGCAATCATTAGTAGGTTCGAGGGACATCGGGGGCACCTGTGACCACCGCGGGCGACGACCGTGCACGGCTCGAAGCACGCAATGCCGCGATGAAGGACCAGATGGACACCCTCCTGGAGAACTTCGAGCGGCAGACCGCGCAGCTGCGCGACGCCCAGGCCGCGGCGGCCGAGACCACCGCGCAGGTGAGCTCGCCCGACGGCCTGGTCCGGGCCACGATCGACGCCGGTGGCAGCCTCGCGAAGCTCGAATTCGCCCCGACCACCTTCGAGCGCACGACTCCCGCCCAGCTCGCCACCACCGTCCAGACGCTGGTGCGGCAAGGGTCCTTGCAGGTCAAGCAGAAGATCGCGGACCTGATGGCGCCGATCACCGAAGGCCTGCCCGACCTCGCCGACCTGGTCGAGGGCGCGCCGTCGCTGGCCGGGCTCGTGCCGCAGATCCCCGAATTCGTCGAAGAAGAAGCGCCCGCGCCGCGCCCGGAATCGTTCGAAGAGGGCGGGTCCATCCTGCGCAACGAGCAGGCTCCGCCGCCGCCGATGCCGGCCCCCAAGCCCGCGCCCAAGCGCGTCCGCCCGCCGCGTGACGACGTGGACGAGGAGCCGCCGTCGTCCTGGATGACGAGGGGCGACTGATGCCGGAGGGGGGATCCGGCTTCACCGCGGAACCCGACGCGGTCCTGCGCGCGTCGAACGGCCTGGTCACGGCCGCGGACGGACTCGACAACGCGGTCAAGGCGCTGCAGAGCGCGCTCGCCGCGCAGGGCGAGTGCTGGGGGAACGACGACTCCGGCAAGGAGTTCGCGAAGGACTACGTGCCGGGCGCGCAGGGCGCCGTCGAGGGGTTCACCAACCTCGTGCAGGGGTTGCGGGGGATGCAGCAGAACGTCGCCAAGTCGATGAAGGCCCTCTCGGGCGCCGACGAAGACGTGACGTCCCAGCTGAGCAAGGGGCAATGACGCGTGGGTATGGAGATGCCCGACGCGGTCAAGTGGCTGCTGCCGATCGTCGTCGGGGAGAGCTGGCCCGAGGGCGACGAGACCAAGCTGCGCGCGCTGCGCGACGCGTGGCACACGGCGTCGACGGCGATCGGGCCGGCGTCCGAAGCGGGCAACCAGGCGGCG
This sequence comes from Amycolatopsis lexingtonensis, assembly GCF_014873755.1. Lineage (NCBI taxonomy): Bacteria > Bacillati > Actinomycetota > Actinomycetes > Pseudonocardiales > Pseudonocardiaceae > Amycolatopsis > Amycolatopsis lexingtonensis. The sequence goes on along the minus strand of NZ_JADBEG010000001.1, from coordinate 7,366,977 downwards.
TCCGGCATCCGCGACAACTGGACCGGCGACGGCGCGGACGCGTTCGCCGAGCAGTGGAAGAAGTTCGTCGAGGGCGACGAGGCGTACTTCAAGCAACTGGCCGACGCGGCGAAAGCCCTCGGCGATTCGTGTGATCAGACGGCACTGGACGTCGAGTACACGAAGTACATGATCATCATCTCGCTGATCATCCTGGCCGCCCAGATCGCGGCCATGATCGCGGCGGCGGCGGTCACGTTCGGCGGGTCGACGGCGGGTATCGCGCCGGCCCAGATCGCGACCCGGATGACCGTGCAGATGCTGTTCCGGCAGCTGCTCGAGAAGCTGGCTCAGCAGGGGTTCAAGCAGCTCGCGAAGGAGCTGCTGGAGAAGCTGCTCAAGCAGGGCCTCAAGAAGATCGGCATGGAGGTCCTCAAGAACGAGGCCATCAATCTCGGCATGGACGCGGGCATCCAGGGCCTGCAGATGGCGAAGGGCGACCGCAAGGACTGGGACTGGTCGAAGACGTCCGACGCGGCGATCTCGGGCGCGGTCGGCGGCGTCGTGGGTGCGGCTTCGGGGTCGATCGGGCGCGGGGCGACGGAGGGGTTGTCGCACAGTGCTGGTGGGCAGGTCGCGGACGCCGCCATGCGGGCGGGGGCGCGGGGCGCGGTCGAGGGTGTCGCGCAGACGGTCGGGCAGGCGGCGGTTACCGGGGATCTCGGGTCATTGACGCCGGAGCAGCTGCTGATGGGCGCTTCGAGCGGGGCGGTCGGGGGTGCCGTCGGGGGTGCGAAGGAGCAGCTGCACTCGGTTCACGAGGCGAACATTCCGCGGTCGGAGTCGGATTCCGGGTCTGATTCGGCTGAGTCGCGGAGTTCGGAGGCTGAGGGTCGGCAGGAGTCTGGGCCTGAGTCGCGGGGCGAGCAGCCCGAGGGGCGAGGTGAGTCGGCACCGGAATCACGCGGCGAGCAGACCGAGGGTCGAGGTGAGTCGGCGCCCGAGTCGCGCGGCGAACAGGCCGAGGGTCGAGGTGAGTCGGCACCGGAATCGCGCGGCGAGCAGCATGAGTCGGCGCCTGAAACGCGCGGCGAGCAGACCGAGACTCGACGCGAGTCAGCACCCGAATCACGGGGCGAGCAGCCCGAGCCCCAGCGTGAATCGGCGCCCGAATCGCGAGGCGAGCAGCCCGAAGCTCGGCGTGAGGCGGCGCCTGAGACGCGGAGTGAGTCGGCACCCCAATCGCGGGCCGAGGAACCTGAGAGTCGGCAGGAGTCCGCGCCTGAATCGCGGAGTTCCGAACCGGAGGTGCGCCAGGAGCAGCCATCGTCCGCGCCCGAGTCGCGGACCGAGGAGCCGCGGCGGGAGGCGCCGTCGGAACCCGCGGCGCGGGCAGATGCCGCGTCGGAGCCTGAAGTGCGGCAACGCGCGGAAAGCGCCCCGAACCCGGCACCGGTCGCGCACCAAGCCGAATCGCATCGAGCGGCAGCGGAATCCCAGGGCGGCTACGGCATGGCGCCGCCCCCAGGAGCGGGCCCGGAGCTCGGACGCCAGAACGCCGGACGTCCGCAGGACAACGTCGGGGCAGCGGGTTTCACGGGCGGCCAGAACCAGCCCTTCGCGGCGGATGCCGGGCCGGCGCCGGTTCAGGGCGGTGGGTCGCCGCAGTCTCCGGGCGGGTTCACGCCGCCCCCGCCGGCGGGTATGCCGGGCGGTGGTCAGGGTCCGATGCCGTCTCGCGGTGGAGAGCAGCCGCGGATGCCGGATCCGCGCCGGATGATGCAGGGTGGGCAGCCGCCGCTGGGTGGGCCGCCACCTGGGTTGCAGGGTGGCCAACGGACTGGCCGACCGCAGGGCGGACAGCTTCCACCCGGCGGCCAGCCGCCACGCGGAGGTCAGCCGACGCAGGGCGGACAAGGGGTTCACCCCGGTGGGCAGACAGGGCAGCGGCTTCCGGGAGGCGGCCGGCCACCGCACACCGCGCAGCCAGTTCCACAGGGTGGCCAGCCGCCACACGGCGGACACCCCTTCGCGGCAGGCAGCCAGCCACCGCACACCGCACAGCCACTTCCGCAGGGTGGCCAGCCGCCACACGGCGGACACCCCTTCGCGGCAGGCAGCCAGTCACCACACACTGCACAGCCACTTCCGCGGGGTGGTCAGCCACCGCACACTGGGCAACCGCTTCAGTCCGGCGGTCAGCCACAACTTGCTGGGCAACCGCATCAGCAAGGCGGGCGACCACCGCAGGGTGGGCAGCCCGGGGGACCGCCGCGGCAGGGTGGGCCGGTGCCGCAGGATCCGCGGTGGTTGCTGCATGGGGGGCAGCCGCCGTTGCCGGGTGGGCCGGTGGTTCGTGGTGGGCAGCCGCAGGGTGGGCAGCCGCACAACGGCGGACCTCAGAGTGGGCAGCCACAGAGCAGCGGACTGCAGGGTGGGCCGCCGCACAACGCTGGGCCTCAAGGTGGACCGCCGAATAACGGCGGACTGCAGGGTGGGCCGCCGCACAGCGGTGGGACTCAAGGCGCGCCGCCGCACAATGGTGGGCCTCAGGGTGGGCAACCGCCGGTTCAGCATGGGGGGCCGTTGCAGCCTCGGGGACCGCAGTCTCCTGGCGGGCAGCCGCCGCAAGGTGGGTTGGCTCCTCATGATCCGCGGCGGGTGCCGCCGCCGGTGGGTGGGCAGCGGCCTGCCGGGTACCCGACTCAGCCTCGGGGGCCGCAGGGGCCTGGGCCGCATCCCGGTGGGCGTCCGCCGATGGCGCCTCCGCCGGGTGGGCGTCCTCCGATGCCTTCGCACGATCCTCGGTTCGGGCCGCCGCGGGAGCACTTACCGCGTGGGCCGTTCGAGCCGCCTCGGCCGGTGGACCGGGTGCCGGGCGAGCAGCAGCCGCCTGCCGCGCACGAGACGCATACCCGCGACGAACAGCGCCCGGTGGAGCCGGAAACGACCCCACGCGAGCGCACGGAGGAACCGGCCTCGGCCGGGCAAGAACCGCGCGCCGGCGAGGACCCGACGGCTCAGCACGCCGCCGGAGAGCGGCAAGCCGAGCCAGAAGCGAACCGCGCAACGGAGTCCGAAACTGCTCCACGCGAGCAGGAACCGCGTACCGATGGCGACCCGGCACGCCAGCACGCCGAGCACCCGGCAGAACCCGAAACGGCCACGCACGAACAGCACCCGGCAGAACCCGAAACGGCCAAGCAAGACGAGCCGGCTGCCCAGGACGGGGCCGAGCAGCAACCGCCGGGGACCGAAAACCGGACGCACGACTACGGGCACGCCGAACCGCACGAGCCCTACCTCGGCGACGCTGACTTCCACACCGATGATCCCGCCGGGATCCGGCGGGTCGAGGACACCTTCATGGACTCCGGGCGCCAGAGCCTGGAAGACGGCGAGTGGCGGCACGAACAGGTCCGCCGCGAGGCGCTCGCCAAGCGCGACGAGCACCACCCCGGGATGTCTGACGACGGGGCGTTCGCCGTCCACGCCTACACGCGGTACGAGATGGTCGGGCCGCTCAACCGGGCGCTGCGGATGGGTGGCCCCGAGCTCGTCGACCTCGCGCCCCAGGCTGGTGCGCTCGTCTCCGGGCTGAACGAACTCCCGCCGCACGTCGGGACCGTCTCGCGGCGGGTGGACTTCGGCGGCAACGTTTCGCGCCTCGAGGCCTTCGTCGCGCGGTTCCACGACGGGGCGCACATCACCGAACCGTCGTTCCTCAGCTCCTCGAAGGTCGACGCCGATCAGCCGCGTAGCAGGTTCCCCGGCGAAGTCGAGATGCGGATCCAGTCCAAGACCGGGCGGGACGTCGAGTCGATGGCCAGCATCGGCCACGAGCGCGAGGTCCTCTTCAAGGCCGGGACGCAGTTCGCGATCACCGGTGTCGAGGAGGGGCCGGGCCACCCCAACCACAAGCCGCGGCCGGAGCCGGGGCAGCCGCACTACGTCGTGCACGCCGAGGAGATTCCGCCCGGGGATCCGCGGCACCTCGGGCCGGACGAGGCCCGCCAGGCCATCGAACAGCGGCGGGCCGACGAGCGCGCCGACGAAGAACGCTTCCAACGCGAGGCCGACGAAGAACTCGAGCAGTTCTACGCCGAGCACCCCGAGCTACGTCCGGGCGACATGTCGAAGCTGACCGCCTTCGACGATCCCAACGCGGCGCCGCTGCCCGAGCGGCCGCCGCCCGCGACCGGGGAGCCGGACCGGGGCTGGTCGCAGCTCGCCGAGCCGCTGACGCCGGGTGGGCAGCCCGTCTTGCACGCCGGGTCGGTTGAGACGCCGCAGCAGCACGCGCGGCTCGTGCGGGACGCCGTTCCCGAGCTGGGGGCGGTCAACACCCGCAACCACTACAGCCCGGACGGCCTCCAGAACGGCTTCCGGACCAACGCCGCCGAGTCGATGGTCGCCTTCGAACGGCGGATGAACGGCGAGGACGTCGTCGCCGGGCCGGCGCGGCAGCAGAGCCTCGCCGACCTCCGCGAGCAGCTCG